>JAXHVD010000030.1:0-44649 GCA_034189385.1 Thermodesulfobacteriota bacterium | reverse complement strand
TTTTTTGATGAGCAAGGCGGCACAAGGGTTTCCGGCGAGGTCCGCCTGAGGCGGATCGCAGCCGAGAACCCGCGGACAACGCCGCTCATCGAAAAAAGAGCCATTTATGGATGGACACTAGATAGGGATTCAGTGATGTTCCGATTAAGTGGTTGAATGGTAAAATGGGAAATCGGAGTACCGGTGTCCTTCAGGCGGTTCATTGGTCAAGTAGCACGTGGATAAAATGGTTCAATCGTTAAGGGGTAGCCCGCCTCTCCCTTCGAAGGTACTCAATGGTGCCTTTCTGTGAAGCGACTTTCCTTTGGTTTTTTTGTTGCAATTTTGTAAAATATCTGTACAATTTACCGATGAAATTTGAGTGAGGTGAGACCAAAAGCCTCCGTAACAAAGCAAAGCACGGAATCGATTTTGAGACAGCTACGGATTTGTGGAAAGAGGGCAACAGGGTTGCGGTACATGCTTCTTATCCCCTTGAAGACAGGGGAATCATGATAGGAGAAATCGGCAAAAAGTTGTGGACAGCCATCTTCACCATGCGCGGAGAAACTACCCGTATCATATCTGTAAGACGCGCCAGAAAACGTGAAAGGGGGCTCTATGGCCAAAAAGAAACTAGCTAAGAATACTAAGGAGTTTGATCGGCGGTTCGACAATGGCGAGGACATCCACGACCTAATTGACCTCTCCAAAGCTAAGGTCGTGCGGCATGGGAAGAAGGTCCGCATTACCCTTGACGTAGCAGAAGAGCTTGTCAAAGAGATTGACCGCATAAGGACAAGAATTGGCGTTGACCGTGGGGCCTTGATCAAGGTCTGGCTCCACGAAAGAGTCTCACAAGAAAAGGCCGCACTTGGCAGAGGCTGACGACAAGCAAGGGCCTTTCTTCCTCTCGTTGGATTCGCGATGGCATGTTTTGGCCGGTCATGTCGACCGGGCAAACTGTCTGCGGCTGTCTGTGTGGGTCTGTGGTTCATTCAGGTCTTTCCATTAACCGCGGACCTACGCCGACTCACGCTGACCATGGCGCCGACGACCCCAGTGAAACAACCCCCGTAGACGCGCTTTTCCCTCTCAAATAGGCACTGCGTTTCACGGGGCAGGCCCGGTGAAATAGCCGTTTCACGGGGCAGGCCCGGTGAAATAGCCGTTTCACGGGGCAGGCTTGTCGCCGCCATTAAACTCGAGCCCTTCGGGCAAATTAGTACCGGCCTCTTGATTCCTCACCCCGCCCAGTCACATTCACCCGTCTAGTAATGCCACGGGTATTCCCCCCTCTCATGGGATCCGCGAAGCGATGGCATGTTTTGGCCGGTCATGTCGACCGGGCAAACTGTCTGCGGCTGTCTGTGTGGGTCTGTGGCCAATCCTCACGCTTTATCGAGTAAAACTTTCCATATACGCTCGGCCGCCCTGCCATCCCACTTGGGGGGCACTGTACACTTTGTCCGGTCTCTTGCCATACTCTCTCTGTAGGCCTTGAGAATAGACCCCTTTTTGGTACCCCCCAAGACATTGGTTCCCATCTCAATGGTGATGGGCCGTTCCGTGTTCTCCCTGAGCGTCACGCAGGGCACGCCCAGGGCCGTCGTCTCCTCCTGCAATCCGCCGCTATCGGTCAGGACCACGGCGGCGTCTTTCCATAAAAAGAGCGACTCCTTAAAGCCCAGGGGAGAAAGGAGTACGATGTCTTCTGAAAGCTTGATTTCAAATTGCTTCATCATCTTCGCAGTTCTCGGATGGACCGGAAAAAAGATTGCTCTTTCTTCGGCAATCTCATTCAAGGCCCCTGCAATCTCGGAAAAGGCGGCTTTTGTGTCTACGTTTGAAGGACGGTGCAGGGTCAGAAAAGCGAAGCCATTGTGTTCTTTCTTGAGATGGTAGGTAGCAAATTCTTTAATCGTCTTCTCATCAAGCCTCTTGGCCTGGTGGAGCAAGTTGTCGATCATCACATGGCCTACAAAATGGATCCTCTCTTTGCCCTTACCCTCTTTGAGGAGATTCTCTTTACCACTTTCTTCGGTGACGAAAAAATAGTCTGAAAGCACATCTGTCACCATCCGATTGATCTCTTCGGGCATGGCAAGATCAAAGCTTCTTAGGCCCGCCTCTACATGGGCCACTTTAATGAGCGACTTCTTGGCCACCACACTGCATGCCAAAGTGGAGTTCACGTCGCCCACCACAATGACCACATCGGGCCTTTCCTTGTCGCAGAGCTCTTCAAAGGCCACCATGATCTTGGCAGTCTGGACGGCATGGGACCCTGAGCCGGCGTTTAAGAAAAAGTCGGGCTCCGGAATGTCGAGGTCCTTAAAAAAGGCCTCTGACATTTCATAGTCGTAGTGTTGACCCGTGTGCACGATCTTGCACTGCACCTGCTCATGCTTCAGGGCCTCCCGGTACACCGGCGCGATCTTCATAAAATTGGGCCTGGCGCCCGCCACAAGAAATGCTTTCATGTTTTTCACCTGGTGTTAGGTTTTAAGTGTTGGGGGTCAAGTTTCACGTTTTAGGGACTTCACAGGGGCGTGAATCATGCACAACCTTGTGCCAATACTCGGGGCCCTGAGGTGGTACCCAAGGTCCGTGAAATCAGCCGCTGAGCCACCATGTTTTTACCCAAAACAGCCTTGAGCTCATTTGGGTAAAACGTCTGTCCAGGGTCTGGCTGACTCTCTGCCCGTGCAAGCGGGAATTCAACTTCAACGTTTTTTACCCAAAAGTGCTTTGAGCTGAATTGGGTAAGTCCGGATGTGCTGTTCACATGGGGGAATTCAGGATGTTGTAAACGCTTTTCCTGGAAATGCAGAGTCGTTCCGCAATCTCGCCACGATTGTAGCCACGGGCAATAAGCTGTTCGATGAGATGCTTTTTGGCTTTTCTGCTCTCTGGTTTGTTGGGAAATTTGGCCGTCCTCATTGCTTCAAGCTGCTTTTCCAATTCTCCTATGTCGAGTAAGTCTATGGCCGAAAATGCGGCAATCTGCCTTTTATTAGCAATTCGCTTAAAAACCGAAGGAAACATGGTTGTAAGCTTTGAGCGGAAACGTTCTATGGCATCTTCCTGTTCGATGACATGCCCTGTTTCCAACTCGCCCCCCTGTTTCAGGAGCCGCCGGTATTCTTCTTCTCTTGAAACCTCTCCCTTGGAAAGCAATCTCAAAATGAAATGAGAATCTACAAAAGACTTGGGAGCACCAGGTTCACAAAACAATCTGCATGTCGACCACCGGTACTTCAAAGGGTCTCTCGCCAGCCCCGCCCTCACTGGATTCTGGTGGATATAGAGTGAAGCGGCCAGAAGATAGCTGTCGTCGAGACATACGGCTTGTCTGTACGGCCCGCCAAACAGATGGCCTTTTCTCTCGTATTTCCTGTTGAATCGCGTGGCATATCTCGAAAATAAGTCCCGCATGGCATCGTAAAGGTTCGCTTCCGTTGGGCTAAACAACAAATGAACATGGTTTGGCATGAGACAAAAGGCAAACATTCTTAGCGAGTAATTCTCGGCGATTTCTTTCAGGAGCCCCAACATGGTCAGATAATCACTGTCTTCCAAAAACGATGGTTCTTTCCCGGCTGCCCTCTGGGTGATGTGAGATACCAGGTTAGGGACGTTGAACTTCTTTGTCGCCCGGAAGTATCGACGGATCTTGCCGTCTCTGATTAGGTCTATGGGGTCCATGGTGGCGGCAGAAACCTAGATGCGACTATACCTTTTTACCCAAAACAGCCTTGAGCTGAAATGGGTAAAAAGTCTCTGTGGGGCCGGGTGGATATGTGGCTGTATGCTTCCTCTTTTTTTACCCAAAAGTGCTTTGAGCTGATTTGGGTAAAAAGTGTGGGGCGTCCAAGGGCTGTCGGCGACGGGATGAGGCCGTGGGCTTCTCACTTTTTACCCAAAAGTGCCTTGAGCTGATTTGGGTAAAAAGTACCGGGGGGGTGCGTTTCGAAAATGTCTTCTGGCTGCGGCTGTCAGGTCACTCCTTTAGCGATTCAGCCATTTGACTAATCAACCCACCACCACCATTTGACCAATTAACCAATCAACTGTTTGACGAATCCACCACTCCCTTAGCTTTTCCAAGACAATCATCACTGCCCCGCTCGGTTTGCGTACTAGGAGCCTGGGATTCGAAAAAAAGAGCCCTATATTTGACAAGGTATGATAAGAATGGATTGTGAAACTCTTTCAGATGCCACGGTTCAAAAGGTACGTAAAGAAGCTTCCACGACAGTTTCAGCAGGTTATCTTAGATGCGGTGGAAGACGTTCTCGCAGACCCCGGAGTCGGTGAGCACAAAGCAGGGGACCTGGAAGGGTTCACAAGTTTACAATGGGCCGCCAATTGACGTTGATGGCTTATAGAATCGAAGACGATGCTCTCGTCCTTTATCAGGTTGGCCCACATGAGAACTTTTACAAGAATCTGACGATACCTGCGGGAAATCGGAGGCTGAAATGCTAACGGCAGAAAAGGTCATCAGAGACATGTACCTTCTTCCAATAGAAGAAAGAGAAAAGGTTGCTCGCCATATTGTGGACTTTGGGATAAAGGGCCACGCCAAGGACGCCCCTGAGATCCTGGACATAGAAGCTTGGCAAAATGAAATTGCAGCAAAGCCTTTCAACCTAAAAGAGGCGTCCGAGTATCTCGGCGTGTCATCTGTAACCTTGAGACGATGGGTGAAAGACGGCCGAGTTCCCGGTTACAAAATCGGAAGAGCATATACGTTCGATGTCACCGATCTAAGAGAAATAAAGAAAGGCCATGCCACAAGGAGGTCGCCCCAAAAGCCATCCTGAGCAGCCTAATGTCATCTTGGGTCCGCGAAATCAGCCATTGAACCACCATCTTTTTACCCAAAAGTGCCTTGAGCTGATTTGGGTAAAAGTGATGGTTGGAGGCTCATGCCCTTCGGGGTCGGTTTGGGAATGGGAACTTCAAGGACGCGCATATTGCCGGTTTTTAGCTTCTGCGTGAGTTGTTTCATAACAGTACCGTCTTTCGTTCCGCTCCGCGGTCTGGGTCAGAAAATGATCCTACTGGTTGGGACGTGCGGCCAAACAAGGCTGTTTTTACCCAAAACTGCCTTGAGCTGATTTGGGTAAAAGTCTATGGGCGGCTCGGGACGGCCAATTAGGTTCGTGGATGCCACCTTGTTCGTTTTTTACCCAAAAGTGCTTTGAGCTGAAATGGGTAAAAAGTGTCAGGCGGCTCGGGGCGGCCTATTGGGTTCGTGGATGCCACCTTGTTCGTTTTTTACCCAAAAGTGCCTTGAGCTGAATTGGGTAAAAAGTGTCTGCGGTTGTCTGCGTTCGTCTGCGGTTCAACGGTTTTCTAGGGTTGTTCTTGTTGCCCCTTGTCTGAGCTTTGCGAGGACAACCATCACCGCAAAGATTGGCAGCACCTTCTGACGTTTGATCCTTCTGGGCTCTGAGAGGAGTCGGTACAGCCATTCGGCTGACAACCGGCACCAGATCTTTGGCGCCCGTTTCACACGGCCTGCGATCGTATCCAGTGTGCCCCCTATGCCCTGACACACCCTCACGGTCTTGAGGGCATCCTTGTAGGCGGAAATCCAATTCTCCTGCTTGGGCGATCCCAGGGCTAAAAAAAGGACCTCGGCCCCGGAGGCATTGATCTTTTTTACAAGAGACGCCATCTCTTCTTCTTTCACATACCCGTTTGACCTGCCCACAATATTTAAACCAGGATAACGGCCCCTCAGTATCTCCACGGCCTGCTTGTTCACCTCTTCCCTTGCGCCATAGAAAAAGACCTTGTACCCCCCCTTTGCAGCCAGGGCACAGATGGCTTCCATAAACTCTACGCCCGGGACGCGGGACAGCCTTGCGCCGTAAAGTATTCTCGCAGCCAGCACCACCCCGATTCCATCGGGTATCAGAAGGTCCGCCGATTCCAGTGTATGTTGCAAGGCCCCATCTTTGCGGGCCGCGAAGTTCTTCTCCGGATTAACGGCAAAAATGGTATGAACCCCCCCGTCCTCCTCGAGATAGCCGCTCACCTTTTCCAGGCATTCGGCCCTGGTCAGGGGGTCTGCCCAGAAATCCAGTATCTTGAGCCTATCTGTCAAAGCCTTCCTATTATCATTTCAAGGGCTAACAGTTCTCAACGCGCTGGAGATACTCCACAAGGCCATACAACGCCCAGGCCGTATTCCATCTTAAAAAATCATGCTTAACAGTTAGAAATGGATATTTTTGATAATAAAAGAAGTTACGCTCCCGATCATAGAACCCTGTTATGCAAATCTCGACAAGACGCAAAAGCTTCTCTCTGTACTCGGGGAACTCTGGCAAATACCTGGAAAGGAAGTACACCCCATGGGACACGTTATGAATGTCTATCGGGAATTTCAATGGGTACCGCCAGTAAGGATACATTCTTTTGTCAAACAACCTCTCAATGTAAAACCGTGTCCCAATGCTGAAGGCTTCAAAGGCCCTCTCTCTCAGTTTCCCCTCCTCAACACGGCTATATTTCCTTATTCCATCAAGCATGTAAACCTGGTGAAAGTCTATCTGTTTCTTCTCGCTTCCGTCTTTCTTGATGCTATAATACCAAGAACCGTCCCGGTGTTGTCGATCAAGAGCATATTCAAGAATACGCATTGACAGGTCCATACACTCCCTGTCTTCACGAATAACCGAGTAGCGATTAAGCACTTGACCGGCAAGAATTGACGCATTGTAGATCTCTATCTCATCGGCCGCCGCGTAGCTGAGGCAGATCCCACTTCCTCTAGATATGCGCTTCGTATAACGGGTCAGGTGCCTGCACACAGAGGCTAAAAGCTCCAGGGAATGCTGGTCCCCCGTCAGTTCATAATGCTCCAGAAACAGCTCTGCCGCCTTGGCATTGATGAAAGTCAGCGTCGAGGTCTCCCCGTGGGTGCAGCGTCTGCCTGCCTGATAATCGATCGTTCTAGCCCAACCCATCGTGCCATCAACTACCTTCGCGCGGCTTTCCAGCCACCCAACTATAAAGGATACCTTGTTCAGCCATTCCTCATCTCCTGTCAGAGTATACATTTTAAGAAACACCGAGCCCAGCACAACCATGGCGCTACTATTCTCTGCCTCTTCAATCCTCAGGAATGGTCTAAGATTGATGGGGGAATAGAAGTTGACAACCGTCAGGAAACGAAGGACCCGGCTGCCTTGTCGCCGCACAAACCCCGCTTTCGAGTGCATCAGGTCGGCAGGGTCAACTCCCATATACCGCCTACGTACAATCCTTTTCAGGCAGTCGTCCACGACATCAAGGAGTTGATGTTTGTCTTTCCAGAGTGGCGTTGATGGCATGAATATTGGCTAACGCTTCCATCTGAACTCGTGGCAAGGCCGAAGCGAGTTCCCTTTTCACTCGATTCTTGTTCATCACCAGTTCACTAAACCGCTTATAGGCTTCTTCGCTGTCAAAATCTTTTAGAGGTATGCTATACCTCTCCACGTGGAACTCCTTCATAAACTCCAGCGTTTTGGGGTCATATGCAACGGCCAAAGTCGGGACTGCCTTCCTGAGTCCGTAGACCACAGAGTGTGTCTTGGTGGCGCAGAGGAAATCGAGGCCCCCGAAGATATCAAGCACTTTCTTTGCGCCCATGTCAACATTGACGAGCTCAATGTCAAGCTCCTCGGGAAGACGGCTCTTAATCAGCTTTAACAGCGAACCGTCGCCCCGCCCTTTGTAGGATTTTTCCATCGAAATGAATTTTACCGAAAAATCAAACCTGTCCGTAACCCGGCGAAGAAAGTCCGACATACGCTGAACATAGTCTTCTGTGGTCATCCAGTATTTATAGTATATGTGGTGAAAGGTAATGCCCAGGACTTCTGCTTGGTCGTTAGCCACAGCTTTCTCGCCGTCCTTAGGCTCTTCAGGGTAAAGGAAGACCAGTTCACTTGTCTTCTTAATCTTCTCCGTTGGAATTCCATATTCACCCAGATTCTCAAAGGAACTGTACTCTCGTGTTGATACATAACTCGCTTTCCTCAAGAGAAAAGAGGTGATCATGGCGTCTGGATGCCTCCACAATCCGAAAAAGGGACCGAGGGTCTGTCCGATAACCACATACGGAGTCTCGACGATCCAGGCTAAGAAACACGGGAAAAAGTGCGCACAGACTCCGATGAAAGGATTGAAACTTGTGAAGAGATGACCGCCTGGTGAAATCACCACATCACTTTCGCAAATTATTCCAAGAGGCCGTAAGCGCCCCCTCAATTGTTCCACCTTCGCGAACCGAAGCCTTACTGCAACAGCGGCCATAATCTGCATAACAATAAGTGACAGTTCAACGAGCCCGGCGAGGACCCTTTTCGCCCCTTTGCGGTCGACGAGGTGTCGGGTTACAAAGGGCCACTCACAGCAGTCGTAATCAAAAAGTTTCCGGGTTTCATCAGGCTCGAACGAGCCCACAGTGATTTTCGCCTCAGGAAGTTCCTCTTTTAGGGCCTCCACTAATGTGTAAAGCAGTGAAACGTTACCCATATTCCTGCTGTAATGTTGGGAGACTAAGATGCGAGCCATCTTTGCCATCTTTTCAACTCATCGGTTCTTTAAGTAGGTCAGGATCTTGAGATAAACTAACAACGGACGACACATCATGTTGAAATGAGCCGAAGGCAGCCATTTCCAGATGATCCGCAAATGTTGGTAGTAGGACCATAGAATAATCTTGGTCCAAAGGGTGTAGTCGACATCTGAAACACTCGTCGGGACATATCGACTTCGGCAGTTTGAGGCCACAAACCATTTAATACCGTACTCCGCATGTCTTATCTTTGAAATAAAGACCCTTCGATTGGCATTCACAAAATCAGCAAAGGTACAGGGCTCGTGCCGTAAGCTGTGTTGGCAATTGTGGAGCATCCTTTTGCCAACTTCAGTCTTTGCCAAAACAAGAGATACGCCTCTTTTATTCTCAGAATATCGAGGCAGCCATGCGTCTGAAACGGAAATATCTGCTTGAAAACCAAGAGGGTCCCGGCACAAAAGACATGCTGCCGGACGGCAAAGGGGTGAACTCAATACCGTTCCCATTGAAAGCCAATGCTGATATGGAATCCTGACCACTTCGCCGCTCTTTAGATGGAAGGACATATATCCCGGCCAGCCTCCACCGCGATTTGAAAATGCAGTCACATTCTGTGAGTCTATTCCTAGCTTCTTAAGGATATAGTCATATGCCAATCGTGATGAAATGCCACCGCAGACGATTCCAATTCTCAAGGCTGTCATCTTAGTCAGGCGCGGATATACTGATTCTGCCCTAGAGAGTCCGGCGATATGGCATGGCAGGCCCACAACTGCAAGACGTTCATCGTCTGGCTTAAGCACTCTGAGACGTGCGAATAGCTTGTCATAAGAAACGGGGCAGTATTTGGAAGCAGCCGCTTCCACGATCTCGGAACTACTGCGAGCAATGAATGCTTCTGCTTCAAGAGGGGCATCGGCATTTCTTCTGACTAGGACGGCGCCTGTGATCTCGCCCTTTTGTAGTAGTTCCAGCAGGAAAGCTGTCACAAATCCACCAGAAGCTCCCCTGTCTCGGATGTCATCGTCCACGGCATGGGCCGCCCAGGTCTCCGACTCACCCTCTGAAAGCAATAAGAATGCGCCGTTGTTGTATTCCATGGTACAAATCTTATTCCAGTTCAGGGGAGGGCAGACTCTCAGGCAGAGGCCACATTCAGTGCACTTGTCTACGTCAATCAGTGGCCGGTTCAAGCCAGTTTTGTGATCTGAATCAATGCTAATCGCGGACGCTGGACAAATTCCAGAGCATATTCCACACCCCGTACATAGGCTGTCCGACACGACGACTGAAATGTTCGGGAACTGCTTTGCTGGCTCTTTCATTTCACTGCCTGGCAGATGCTGCCTCATCTCCCGCCAGAGTCTTCTCATAAATATCTGTCAGCCTGCCTGCAACAACAGATGCCATGAATCGCTCTTTGGCGTATTCGTGAACCGATCGGCTCATTCTCACCGTCAATCCCCTGTCAACGAGCATCCGCTCTATGAGGGAAGCGATGACCGTAGGATTCTTACTCTCTGTCACGTAACCGTGCTCCTCGTTGACGAAGAAATCCCTGATCCCTCCAACAGGCCGCGTGATCACGGGCAGCCCAAAAGCCATAGCCTCCAAAACAGAAGTCGGCATCCCTTCATGATGATAGGTGGGAAAGACATAAGCATCCGCCTCCTCAAAGGCACGCCTCTTTTCCTGGCCCGAGACATAGCCCAGGATCTGAATGGAATCCCTTGATTCCATCCGCTCTATCTCCTCTTTCAACTTACCGCTGTAATGACCTGAGCCAGCAATAAGCAAGCGCAATTGCGGATACTTCTTCTTGGCCAGGTCAAAGGCCTTCACGGTCTCTGCAATGCCCTTGACCAGTTCAATCCTTGATAGAAATAGCAGGGTTGTCATGCCATCCCGCTCTATTCGCTTCAGATGATCGTCAATGGAAAAGCCATCCAGAAGCTCATCGGACACGGGTGTTGAGAGTATCCAGATGGGTTGGGTGAATCCACAATCGCGCAACCGCTCACCGAATTCTTTGGCCAGTACCACAAAGGCGTCTGCCTTGTTGAATGTGGAATAGAACAGATATCCAAAATACTTCCTGACCGTCTGGAAAGTGGAATCATTCCAGCCGTGGAAGAAGACCACGGTCTTCAAACCATGGCTCTTTGCTATCCCAATCAACCCGCCATCTCTAATCAGTGCTGCATGGCCAAAGGACGGATTAATATGCGCGATGTCATATTCCCCTTTTCGGTTTCGCAAGTGCCTGGTGAAGCCCGCCCAGTCGCCAAGGAGATGAGCAGTCCTTCGCAGGAGGTTCTCCGCCGCCCTGACTGAACCGATTTCAAAGTAGGTGTCGTCAGCACCGAAATGGCCCGCCATTACTTCAAAGAAATTTGCCACACCACCCAAACGATACAAATAAGGTACAGTAACGATGACTTTCATCAACAGGCCTGTTCAGGACTCAAGGAGAGCCGCTCGGATGGGCGCTCCATGGGGGTTTCGACTGAATTCGTTGACCGTGGCTCTAGACTCCGGTTTTTTGTTGAAGACACATTAGCACAACGAAATGTGGAAGTTGCGGCCGTGTCTTATGGAGGAGAATACAGGAGCATCGGTCTGTCTGCTAAACACAGGTTTCAAAAGGCGAGGGGCTTATGCCTGTATGGGTGCGCCCCAGGGCAATACCTAACTTCCTGTATTTGCACAGCAGGGGAGGGAAAACGGAATCTTTAGTGAATGGTCATGTTTTTGGGGGGGGATAGCGCACTGCCAGTGTTACCCCACACCGCGCCACCGGTCTTGCAGGGGGTGGCATCTTTTGTTTCAAAGTTCTTGTTCGCCGGGTCAACGAACAGCGGGTCGGCGAATCTATCATTCGAAGCAATGGTGTTCCATTCATTCTCCTCTGCCTGCGTGTAGACCTTGCCTCTATATTTTATCAGTTTCTCATTTGCGCCACTAAACCAGCAGTTTTCATAAATGACCGGATCCAAGCCGTGTCCTGTGTACACCAGACACAATCCATTGGGCTTTGACTGATAGAAAATGTTGCGGAACACCTTGTTCCTATTTGAGTAGCCGATTGCCAACAGGGCAAGGCAGTCCCCCCGTTCGTTATAAACTGTGTTGTTGTATATCTGCGTCCCGGAACGGGAGTTGTTCACATAGATACATCCAACGTCCATGCCGTTATCGTGCATTAGGGACTTCGGATTAAGGAACAGATTATGATGTATATGGATTCCTTCAGTATGATTGCCTATCCGAATGGCGCCCATCATTTCGTCGAAGGTATTGTCGTAAACGTCTATATTCTTTGCGTTTCCAGTGATCAGACCCGGTGTATTGCTTGTTTTGAAGACGTTTCCGTTGATTTCAAGTTTGGAACAGGCCTGTTCACCAGTTGCATGGGCCACTATCAGCCCTCCCGCACTTCCGCTTCCTCCAAGTGCCAGGAAGTCGGGCGTTCTATATAACTCATTGTCGTACACGTGTACGTTTGAGCTCCCCTTGATGTCGATACAGTTCTCACCTGCATTGAAGAGTATGTTGTTGAAAACCGACCCCGTTGCGGAGCAATGATACAAATGGATGCAGTCCGCGTTGCCATCATGTATGGTGTTGTCCCTGATCTCATAGGAGCCACTTTCGATACCGATCAAGGCAAGTCCCATGAAATCCCGTCCCATCACAGGAAGCCCTATTGGCCCGAAATTGGACAATTGGCAGTTCTTGATAGTAATGTTTCCACTGCAGTTTTCGATCGTGATGGCGGTCTTCCCCTCTGAAGAAACTGAATTCCGATGGCCGTCAAAGACAAGGCTATGGAGTGCAAGGTTGTGGACCCTTTCAATGACTGCATTCGATGCCTTGTCCTTCTTCCAATCCATACCGCTTATATCAATGTCTCGTATGATAAGGTTCTGGATCGTGTGGCTCTGCTTGATCCGTATAGAGGCTGTTTTGCTTCCGTCAATGTGCGGAAGGGGGCCGGTCCCATAGGCCCTAAAGGTGAAATGGTCCACTTGGGGGCTGTTCAGGAATGTGTCGCTGAAGACGCTTCCTCTTTTTAGACAAAGCACATCCCCATCGGAGAAGGCAAATTCGTTCACCTTTTGGATTGTCTGCCACGCTTCTGCATCGCTCAAGCCGGTAGCCGTGTCATGACCCCCGTTTTTCACATAGTAGGTTGCAGAAAGGCCATCTCTTAGTGACGAAAAAGTGAATATCACCAGCGAAAAAGACAGGAACCAAAGGTGTGTCCTCACGATTATCACCCCTTGTCTGTAAGTTGATTGTGCAACAACTGTTTATATGCAAAAACCATACCTTCCATAGAGAAGTTCTTTTCCGCCAGTCTACGCGACCGCTCTCCCATGGGCTCAGCCGTGTCTTCCCGGATTATCATTTCCAGATATTTCGCGAGGGCATAAACGTCACCAGGAGGGTATAAGTACCCGTTTTCGCCGTGAACCACCTGCTCAGGAATGCCTCCAACATTCGTGGCGACTATGGGCTTTCCAAGGGCCATAGACTCAATGATGGACATGGGAAACGCCTCGGTCCGTGACGGCAAGACCATGATGTCCGCCAGCTCGACATATGGGCGGACGTCTTTTTGGAACCCGGTCATGGCAAGATGATGTCCCATACCCTTGTCACGGGCGTATTGTTCAATCCGCTGCCGTTCCTCGCCGTCGCCAATAAACAGAAGCTTCACGTCATAGCCCCTATCACGGAGAATTTTCCCTGCGCCAATGAGATCGGTGTGTCTCTTGAGCGCCCGGAGCGTGGCGCAGAGCCCAAGGACAATATGCCTTGAGGAGAACCCAATCTGGGAAAGCAGCCGCTGCCTGTCTCGGCCACTAAAATTGCTTTTATAAGCCTCGAGATCGACGCCATTATAGATGTGCGTGCTCTTTGTATCAGAAACCCGATAATGGTCAACCCAGTGTCTCTTCTGGTTCTGACTCACAAAAACAACAACATCACTACTGTTAATAGTATATCGGTATAAAACCCGAACACATAAGTCATGTTTTTGGTTTTCACTAAAGGTTGAGTGTATGGATTGAACAATCTTGTAGTTCTTGCCTGACAAGATCCTGGCGGCTCTGGCATACAATCCCGGATAGGGATTCACGCACAAAATGACATCTGGCTGAAACCTACGAATAACAGCCAACAGTTTCCTCAACATACGAAAATCGAAAAACGCCTTCTTATCAAGGCATTTGAACTCGGAAAGCCTGTCTCTTGCCAGAAAGCCTACGAGGTCGTCGTTTCTCCCGAAAAAGCAGAGACCAAGCTCCAGGCTCCTATCCTGGATGTTATTGATCAAATCGATTGTTTGCTTTTCGGCGCCCCCATGCACCAACGAGCTAATCAGGATGAGTACCCGTCTACGGGGCGCGGAGCAGGTCATGAAAGAGCTTCTCATATTGCCGAATGGCGGCAAGGGAATGATTTTCCTCAAAATAATTTGAAATTCGTGCCGCATACGAAGCGTGTTCTCTGATCAATTTCCTGAAAGCCCCATCAAGCTCATCCTGTGAGGTGACTACCTCTCCCAGTCCATGTGTGGCGATGACATCGTCTGGGTCCACGAAGGAAAGTACCGGAACGCCCCGACTCCATGCTTGGAGGAAGGTATTAGGGAAACCCTCATGTTCTGAGGTGTTCACGAAAATCTTGGCCCGATCGAAAAAGGCTTCTGTTTCCTCAAAGGGCCGAAAACCAAGGAACCGTACATTGGAAATGCTGGACGCTCGCGTTCTGATCCGGTCATACAATACCCTGTCGTGTCCCCGGCCCCCGATCATCACGAATTCCTCATCCGGGTGCAGGGTAGCCAGATCAAGGAACAGTCCAGGGCGCTTCCAGTGCCGAAGCGTTGAGACCCAGAGCACGTGCTTTCTCTCGATTGCACTCCGGGATCCGCATGCATACATGCTTCGTATTAGGACTCCCTTCCTAGACATGGTCCGCTCCGAAAGCCGTTGCTGCGCCTGTGACTGGACGATGATTGCGTCCGCCTTGGGCAGGCCACACCGATACAGAATGCGGTCACGAGGGTTGCTGATGAGGGCTTGTTTGGGTATGAAATCTGTGTCATGGGCAGCAGCAAACACAAACCTTTTGTTAGTCAGACGGCAGAACAGGAAAAGTACGCTCGTCAAGAAGGAGGCGCCTCTTAAATAGTAGATGTCAGCGTCCGCTTGCCGCAACCCCCGCCAGATGGCATATAGCCTAGGGTAGAAATATCGCAAAACGGGGATGCCGTCGTTCGAAGCATACGTCTTTATAAAGCCCACTCCATCAATTGTCTGGATTCTTGGTTGGCCGTAGTCGAGTGTTAGGTAGCAGACCTCATGCCCTGCTTCTCGGAGCCCCCTTCCTATCAAATACTGCTGGAGCTCTGCACCGCCAACAGTTTTCATGGGGACCGAGCTATTGAAAAAGGGATATACCGTCTGAGCAAGAAAACAAATTCTCATGCAGGCCAACTATCGAGGGTGCCCAAGGGAACTAAACCGATCCATTCTGATACAGAGTGAGTGTCTGATTCGCGAAGAGTCTCTGCAGCGGCAAAGAACTACACTCCAGAGAGCGCTTGAAATCGCCTTCCAAGAGTATGAAATCGACGTGATGCTCCTCCAAAAAGCGACACAAGAAGCCGTTGTCTGAAATATTCTTCTGCAAATACAACCTATTGAAAGACATGGCCCCGCTTCCATGGCCGGAAGAAACAAGCTGTAGATCCGTATAGTACAGTATTGGCGAACAGGATATCATCGGCACCACCAGGACCCGGCCCTGCAAATCCATTTTTGCAATGAACTTGAAACACTCAAGCCAATCTTCACTTATATACTTCCTTCTGAATACCCTCCCTTCCCTCAGAATGACCCATGTCGAAAACACTACCCCCAAAATCATAAGAATCGTGAAGTCGACCCTCACGAAAAGATGCTCAGCCAGAAAGGGAAGGAGGAACGGGGTGGTGAAGTATATGTGGTTGATGCCATTTCCCAGGTACCAGAAAATGGCCAGCAAGATCGTTCCTGTGGCATAGCCCGAGAACAGAAAATGGCCACCTTCAAAGGAGGACTTGATATAAAGAGACCATATGAAGAAAAAGACCCACGGATTCATTTTGAGTACCTGAATCGGATTCCCCAGTCGTTTTTCAAAAGTGCTTTGCTGCCCATGTTTTACATGGAGGTATATGCGTCGGAAGTGGTCACTGACGATGGAAAGGAAATGCCCGCGACTGAGTAGAATGGCCAAGAGCAGGGCCAAGACCAGCGTTGGAAGCAGAAGAAGGAAGCTTGCGGAATCATAAAGGACAAAACCTATAACGGCCAGCAAAGGCGTGCAGATATAGACAATCTGCGATACCATCCGCTGGGAAAGGAAGGCCAGGGAAAGTGAGAGAGTGGCCAAGATGGCATAAACGATGTCCAGGCGTGAAACATACAGTGAAAAAGAGATGTTGAAAAGGAAGAAGAAGAACAGCCCTAATGGCCTTGGCGTCAAATAGTTAGAATTATTTGCATTCATCGGTGTCACCAGATACAACAGGGCTGCCGTCAGACTTTGGTAAAAAGACGCGTCAAACAGGACCACACACGAGCAGAAAATGAGAGGGACAAGTGCGAGATTAAGAGCAGTAGGAAACCACACGACTCTCGCATACGGGAAATAGCTAAAGGGCGCAAGTAAAACCATCAGGAGGGGCGGAAGTGTAAACTCCTCTGTCGAATCTGAGCCCGTGTAATAGCAGTCAAGGTGCTTGGGAAGTCTCTTCTGCTCTCGAATCTCCAGAGCAATCTTGAGGTAGGTAAACGCATCTCCCCAGATCGGACCCTTCAAAGAAAGCCGATACCTTTGGACCA
Source organism: Thermodesulfobacteriota bacterium (assembly GCA_034189385.1). GTDB lineage: Bacteria > Desulfobacterota > Desulfobacteria > Desulfobacterales. The sequence continues at coordinate 28,182 of JAXHVD010000030.1, read as the reverse complement.
GGATGATGACAATAGCAGCAGTGATGATGGAGAGGCTTACAAGAATCAACATGTCGTAAGGGAGTCGATCCTAGACAGGATCTCCGTAATCGGAAAAGTCTATGCCAGTCAGGCGGCTCAGGCTCCTGTTTCCATCCCTGAAAACACGACGCAGACGCACCCGCCATTTCCCGTCAAACTGCAGGGGAGCCGATTCCCTCGCCAAGCAGCTCATCAGCTTCCGGTTGACGGGCCTCTTTATCCTGAAATAATGATAGGCGAGCGTGGTGTGTTGCCTCTGGCTGATCACGCCCGTAGATGCCATGGCATCCATGAACAGCGAAACGGGGATATTCAGGCTCCTATTCATCCACAGCAAGGTCCTGGACCGTGAGCTCCTGTTCACTCTGATATCGGGCACATCGATGGCGTTTCCGATGGACATGAAGGAGAGTATACTCTGGATGTAGGCCACCCTGTCTCTTGCGAGAAACTCGTAGGGGAGGACGAGCACATTCTCCTGCCCGAAGAGAGAAACATACCGCTGGACGAGCTCATCATACTTCAGCTTGGGCTTCAGTCTGGAATCGCAGTAATCACGGAGATAACTTCTGAGACTGCGCCGCTCAAGACCCCGCCTGATCACGCGGAAAGTATAGAGAGAAAGGATATAGTCAAACTGATTCCTCAAGACAAGGATGATTCTTGCCCTGGGAAAGGTGTGGGCCAACCTTTGGGCTATCGTATTGCGGTCCCAAACGGGATTCCCGTCACCGCGCCCGCTGAGCGTCTCCTGACTGATCAGGGTGGTGTCGCGGCCGTCAAAATTGCCTTGCGACACCAAGATCTCTTGAAAAACACGGGGGTCAAAGGGCTCACTCGCTGCAACATAGTCAACTCTCGGCGTGATGATTCTGTTCACATCAAGTCTCGAGAAGAGATGTCTCTGGAGAAAGGTCGAGCCGGTCTTGTGCAAACCGATGTGAATGTAAATATCCTGTTGGTCTATCCCCATCAGGTATTCAAACCGGTCTTCATGATGTTTCGGTAAGAGAAGAGGAGGGCAATACAGAACCAGGTCATGGTGTTATAGAAGAAGATCCCGTCATTGTGAAAAAGGGCATTGATCAGCACTGCCATGAACCCGAAGAGGACACCCTGGTAGATGTAAAGGCCGGCTTGTTCTTTTGAAAGGGCCTTTGTGCGTCTGGAGAGGCTGTATACCAACACCCATGCAAAAAAGAAGAGCAGGAGCCATCCCAAAGCTCCCCCGTGCATACCTATGTTGATGTAATGATTATGCGGAGCCGGTGTCTTCTGGTATCTCTGCAAGTTTGTCTTAGTGGACGGCAGGTCGTGTACCGTTCTGATGTAGTCTTCGTGGGTGCTGCCTCTGAGGGGATGTTTCAGTACTGTCCTGATACCGTGGAGCTGCCACATGATTCGACCGAGGGCCTCGTCCAGGCTGGTGGCTTGCAGCCTTTCCGTCAATGTGCCCCGCGTGTAGCCCGAGGTGAGTGGTGCCTTGGGCGCCACATATGGATGGACGGCAGCAAAGAGGACCAAAAAGAACATGGTCAGGGCGCCATATCGTATGAGCATTCGTCTGTTTCGACGGTCAAACCAGATCCAGATGGCGAAGACGCATACATTGGCCAGAATGGCCGAGCGTTCCGCGTTCAGGAACAGGCCTACAAGCAGGAATGCCAGAAGAACCGTCCATATGGTCTTCCTGGAGGTGAGCAGCAGACCCAGAGTCATAATGGGAGTGGAGGCGAGATAATACCCGAATATGTGGGGGATCTCGTGAAGACCCGTCAGTTGACTGCCCGCTGATATGGCCTTTCCAGCCTGTCCCATGGTCGCTCGCAAGGCGTTTCTTATATCCGCAAAGGGACTGCCAAAGAAATAGACGAGGAGCCCAAAAAGGACTGAAAACCCGCATAGAAGCAAGAAGTACTTGAGAATGAAACGAATCCTTTCATCACTGTTGCAGGCGATATTGATCAGTTCTACCAGGACCACGCATCTGATCAAGGCCCCGAAAGTCTCAATGCTCTGTCCTCTGAAATAGAAAAGCGCATTTTTCAGGAGTGCATAGAAGATCAATATGGAAACAAGGATGAGCAGGGACTTGTTCTGTAAGACGGTATGCAGATGAAATACTATGACAGTAATCCCAACGGCGTAGAGGATGTTGTTCGGGGCAAGTCGTATAACCGGGAGCTTAGGAATCGGCACAAATTCCAGGAAGAGGATGGCACACAACAACAGCGTGTTGAAATCATAGAACCTTTTCGATGGGTATTCTCCGGTCGTCAGTCGTCCCACTCCTATGCGGAGACAGTGTCTCCCCCCCGTTTTACGAGGAGGGATCGAAAGACCTCTGCGTATTCCCTACCACATCTTTCCATAGAAAAGTTACTTCTCCGCTCCAGTATGTTCTCAACAAGTCTATCGTAGTTTTCATACACATCCTGGAGGGTCTTCAAGTGGTCCATGTCGTTGTAAACGAGGCCACAACCACCTGCAACCTCGCCAATACCTGCACTGGCGTGATATATGATAGGCAAGCCACACGAAAGTGCCTCTAAGCATACATTCGGCGACGAGTCGTTCTTGGATACATGCAGAAAAACGTCGTGCTTTGTGTATTCCTCTGCCAGCCTATCCTGGGCCATGGGCCCAAGAACCTTGACATTCTTCTCATCAACCTGGCCGTGAGGCCAATTACCACAGAACGTAACACGCACTTCCTCGATTTCGGAAAACTGAGCCAACTCGCGGAAGCCCTTGTTAAGATTCGCTGACCAGTTGCTAGAAAAGACACGGAGCCGTCGTTTCCCGTCCCAGAAGGCACCCTCCTTGAGCTTGAAGAGTTTCTGATCCACGCCATTGTATACTATGGAGTAATTGTCGTTGTGGAACCCCACATGTTTGCTTCGGGCCAGATTGAGCGTATACCTGTTCTGAAAAACCACATGATCTGCAAGCTGCAAAGCGGCGCGTTGAACACAATCCGCCTTGTCTCTGTCCAGTTGGGCGTAATGGTGTCTAAAGCCATCTGCACGGTAGACCAACAATTTGGCCGCTGCTCTTCTACGAAAACGCCTGGCCCATCCCGAGGAACCATGGTATTTTTGCTGAATAAGCTCTGTCAAATCGAGGCACCTGCCCGGGGCCATGTGAGCGCCATTAAAGAAGAGAATGTCGTAGGGGTCGTTAATGGCCTTTGCCAGGGGGATGCTGTTTGCGTGACAGTAGTCCCTGAACCCCTTCAGAAATGAATTGCCGCCTCCCCATGGCCTTTCAGTAATCTTGTAATGAATGTAGATCTTCATATTACCTTGAAAAGCGCTCTCTTGAATCTTCGCAGAGCGTACCTTAGCCTTTCCCCGCCCCTATCCAACCTGCGGGACATGCCGTCGCTGTCAGGGCCGAATGGCAGGCTCTCTTTGGGCCTATGATCCGCAAGCAGGCCCTCACAGAAGGCGAGAAAAGACTTGTTCTGCTGCGGAAAACCAAACCGCGTCACCACGGTCTCCTGGAGACGTCGTCCCAGCTCGAGCCGGTAATCCGCACTGGTTATCAGTGCTTCAAGTGCTCTGTACCAGCCACCGGAGCTGTATGCCAAGAGGCCGTTTTCCCCGTCTTTGATGACCTGCATGTATGACGGGAGGAAATCAGAGACCACGGGAAGGCCCAGTAAACCGAAAACAATAAGCCTGCCGGCATTAGAGGGCATCTTGAATCTTATCAGGTAGTCGTCTTCGCCGGGAACAAGGTGCTTCGGACTCCTGACGCTTCTCTTTGTCTCGGCAAGACTCTCGATGGGAACGAGTCCGGGGGCAATGCCGATATCTACTTGGGCCAGCACGTCCTGATAAACCTCTTCATGCCATTGTATATGTTTTACGGGGACCTTACGTGGAAGCCCAGAAGCCGATTCTCCATCCCGCTTGATATTATAAACGGCCCAGAACTCCATATCGTACTGCTCGCCCAACAGGTCAATGGCACCGGTGATATTTGGATACATAGAAAGAAGATGCGTTCTATTGCCATGATACCCGAGGACAATCCGGCCCCTCTTTGACGGGGACTTTTGCACGACAGGTATTTCAGGGTACTCATGATACATGAACATGGGCTTCTGTAGAAAGGAGAAGAAGTCCTTCATCTCGATGCTGTCGATGATGAGGAAATCCACGTACTCCATGTATGGGAGAGTCTGACGGCCCCTCGGGTCTATAAGACCAACGAGCAGATCCGAATGTCTCTCCTTGGCCGCCTTCAGGTCAGCCAAATCTTCCTCATAGGTCATGAACAGGGCAATGTCATACCTGCTGTAATCCTCCCAGTCGAAGGTGCGAATATTGTCCAACTTCCTGAGGGCATTGAGGTAAAAGGCCGACGCAGGAGCATGGCGTTTTTTCGTGTTAAATACTATTCGCATGAAGACTCAATTCAGAAACAAGGAAAACTGGTTTTTGACCGGGCCGCCATCAAGACGCCTTTGGATTTGTTCAATCACAGCCAAGCCCCATGTCACCATCATTGTGCCGTGTAGATCGCTTTCGGCCAGCCCTTTGCTTACCTTAGCTCCGTAATAGTTGCTGGAAGCTCTATCGGCGTAAAACGAAAATGCCCCGTCATCTCTTGAGAATCGAGGGACAAGCCTTGCGGCCTCTGCCGACACTTTCAGGACGTCATGAGCCCTGTCATTTGCGTCCGTTCCTTTGAGACAGTGGAAAAGGACAAAAAGGTGGTTCAGATATTCGCAGCCGTGACAATTGAATGGCTGCTCCAAGGCAAAATCAAGGAGCTTTGAGCAATCCGGGTATGGCCTGTCAATCCACTGAAGGCCGGAAAAGACCTTCATAGCGCCATTCAGAATAATACTGGGTCTGGGGTTTCCCTTGTACCAGCCACCGGTTTGAGGGTTCCGCATTTCGTTCAGCCTGAAGAGAATGTGATCCACTAGCCTATCATAGTTGCTCGATTCGCCATAGACAGCCCTGTTTATTGCCAGAAAGGTCAGTTGGTGGGACAAGTGACTGCAGCTACTCCATGGATCTGTCCAGTCTTTGGATCTGAAAAAGGTGTCTATCGATTCCCTTGAAGTCAACTCCGTTGGCAACTTGTGGTTCGGCACTTCATGGACCATGGCCAGCGTGGTCGCTGACTGCCTCGTCTCTGCCTTGAGGGCATTCTCTCTGAGAACGGAAAGCCGTTGCGGTAGCTTAGCCCGCCCGAGCATGGCACCGAGATACTTCTTCCAGGGACGCCTAATCGTTGATAGCAGCCAAGGATCGCTAAAATACCCCTTCGAGCCCTGAAAGGACTTCACAAAAGCAATGCAGGCATCCTTTCGGTCATTCGGCCACTCATCCCAAAGACCGAGACACCAGGCAATCCTCATGGCGAAGATGGTAGTGAAGTGTGCGGAGTGCTCCTCTATTGGGACCAGATTCCCCTTCAGACAGAAGCGGAACCGGCCGCTATCCAGGTCTGCATGGAGGAGTTCAAGCCAACCCCGTATATTCTGGCGCATTAGTGACAAATCCATTTTGAGGCTCTCAGAGTGAACTATAGCGGGCCAGTTACTTCGACTTCAGAACAAAGTATTCACCTCTTATGGAATATCCGCTTCTGTGGATGCATGTGTGAAGCGCATTCATGCCATCACCAGCCCGCGCCATCAGCGTAAGACGTCGGGTTGATATCTAAGCAGATCGAGCCTCTTTAGGAGATCCTCGCAGAGCTCTCTGACTGCTGGTGTAATACCTTCATACCTGTTCTTGGCAATGGACTTTCTATGAATATGCTTGTAGCATTTCTCAAAAGGTTGGAGCCCGACAAACCTGAATAGTGAACTGAAAGAGCCCTCTGGATTGCTCACGATGTCTTCATACTTGAGCAGTACTATGTTTGGCTGAGAATGGAGGTCGTTTTCCAGAAATATCCTGTTGCGCGCCCACCAGGCCAAACATGCGAAATCAAATTCCGATAGTCCGGGGGAAGTGAAGCGCCTCAGTTCTTCAGCGGTCTCCATCGAAATCCCTTCCTGGAACCATCCCCCACCTGTATGATTGTTGCACACTATTCTTATTGCGCGGGTCGGATTTGTGAATCTCCTGAGATATGAGTTGGCAACGTCTCGAAAATCTCTATACATCCAAATGAACCGGCCCTCAGGAGATTGCAGGATGAACTCTCTTATCAAATGGCTGTCAGCTAAGGGCTTGAAGCATGCAAAGGGGAATCTGCTATGTCGCACAAGTTCCTCAATAGCTTTGAAGCTCCGAATGCGGTGACCAAGGAAGGCCTTGTTGTTGCTGCTCTCATCAAAAACCTCGGTATCCGGATGGAAATGGAAAGAAAACATCAACATGCTGGTACCCGAACGTTGTTGTCCGAATACAAAAACCGGGACTGTTGGGACGGGTTGGGTGGTTGAGTGTGTAATCTTCTTCTTAATGATCGACAGATATTTGGCCTGTTTTTCTTTGTCTAATAGCGCCGTTAATCTCATGTTTCCACCCGCATGTTGAAGGCCTTCAGCATACTTGCTATCCCGATGGGGGGGCGCATCTAGGATACTTCACAGCAACACTATCTCTTGCGCTTCCGGAGAAGGTTGTTCGAGAAGAAGCTTTTAAGATCGGTTGATAGGAGCAGGCACAGATTCATTCTTCTTCTCTTATGATACGTCTGGGTCTCATCATGCGGAGAGCGGACATGGGGATGTCTCCGCAGGAGATTCGGCAGGAAAGGGCAGCGCCTCGGCCAAAACCAGTAATGAGTGTCTGGTTGCCTTCATGGTGTTATTCCAAGGGCGCCTAATCTGATTTGATGTGCAATTCCACTTTTGGTCGGCCGTACCCCCTTGTTTCGTGGAGGCGGCGGGCATGGGCTATGAGGTCTTTCACATCCCTTGCAGTTGCTCCACCCAGATTGAGTATCCAATTGGGCGTCTTCTTTGAAAAGGCGGCATTCCCGATTTGAAATCCCATTAGTTCTGGCATCTTGCGAAAGCCTCGCTTGAACACACTGCCCGCGTTGGGATGCGATCGGTCCTGCGTTCGCTTCACAAAGGCCATTCTCTCTCTCACCTGTGCCATGGTCTTACGACCTGGTGACGACTTCATCTCAAACATGGCGCCAAGGACGACCCACCTCTCTTTTTGAAAAATGGAGTCCCGAAATGCAAACTGGCACTCTTTCTTCTCCAGGTGCCTTAGTCTATTTCCGTCGAAGACTGCCACGCTAGTAATGAAATCAGAGATCGATCTTCCATCCTTCTCTCCCTTGCCGGCGTTCGTGACAACGGAACCACCCACATTTCCAGGCACGCTATAAAGGTATGCAGGCGCCTCGAGATTGTTCTTAGCGCAAAACCGAATGAGCCCTTGGAGCGGCACGCTGGCACCAGCATAGACACGATATCTTCGAAAGAATAGCGGTCCCACCCTCTCTCGCAATTCGATTGCTGGGCACGCTTTTTTTGTGTTGATGACAGTGTAGTTATCCAAATGATCATCGAATATTGTGTTTGAGCCGTGCCCGAGGACACAGACGTTCGTATCGCTGGTATGCTCAGACCGAAGCAAGTCAATGAGCTCTGATTCACTTTCGGGGATATAGAGGTTAGATACCACCCCGCCAATCTTCATGGAGGTATAGGGGGCAATGATTGGGTCCCTGTACGATATCATGACTGCTCCAAGGCAGTACGGACTGTCATTTGCCAGCACGCGCTATGGCGGGAGCCCAATGCAGGTCGGTCACCGTAGGCTTTCACAGGCCTTTCACCAGCCTTCTGATTTCTTCAAGAGCCTCCGTGAATTCATTCATCTTCAAGGCCAAGTGCGAGCGAAGTGCCTTGCGATTGTCTAGAGACTGCAAGATACGTTCTGCCGCATGTTCCGGGTCACACTCGTCCATATTCACCATTTGAGCTTCACAGCCGCACATGTCGCCCAAAATGTCGTGGGTGCGGCGATCATTGCTGGCCGTGAGGGCAACAAAAGGCGTCGCAACAGCCGCACTGCCGATCAAGGAGTGGGCGCGCTGACCTACGAGAAAGTCGAGTTCGCCGATAATGCCCTTCCATGTCCTTGCCGGAAGATCATCTTCCAGCACGCAAAAGGAATCCTGGGATGCCTTAAGCAGAGAAGCAACCCCCTTTGCTGCGGCCAGATCATTTCTGGCACCACCTTCCAGGCTGTGGGGAAGAAAGACCAGGAAGACATGCCCTTTCTCCATGATATCATTGTATATTTGGGCAAGGTACTCGGTGTGCAATCGGATTCTCTCATCTCGGCTTTGCCCGTGAGCAAAAGGCTTCTTCAGTAAGATCTCCTTATGTGAGACCGTTATCCCGAGGATGAGCTTTCCTTCTTCTCTGGCACGGTGGAACCAGGGTTTTTCGGACAGGAGAGCTTCCACCTCTTGTCGACTTGAAGGTTTCATGGCAAAGGCCGGGTCGGGGGCCAATCTGACGCGATTCATATCACATCCGATGCGGGCCAGTTCTTCGTAGGCGCCCCGTTCCCTAACGACAAAGAAATCCGATTCCCGAACAGCTTGACGGTAGACGGCTGCAACGAGGCCATTTCTCGGCCGGAAGCCCTTGCCGCCGGCCCCAAGTACGCCGCTTCGCTTCCCTTTCTGTTTTGCAACGCTGAGTATGCCGCAATGCTCGAAATTGAACAAACCGTCGTGCCCAACCAAAACGTAATCGGCGGCCGCGAAGAATTGGGCCATCTCAGCATGAAGCCCATCTCTTGACGCGGCAATCCTACCGTAAGGTCCGAGAAGGCCGTAGCGGATCCTTAGACTTCTCCAATAGATGAGTGCCTTCCGTTTTCCTGCCTTTATGTATCGCGTCACAAAGGAGGTCGCTCTCCGGGACAGCCACCCCCAGTCATAAAAGGCCCAAGTGACAGGGAACGCCGTTATGTTGCCCAAACGGTATGTTTTGTCTGTACGGTCAAAGACCGCCAATTCAATGGGCCTCTCTTTATCTGCCAGGAGGTCTTCAATACCACGAATGATCGCTTCCTCCCCTTTGTTCGCTAATGGAACGCGATCAACGACGAAGATCTTCAAGGGCGTCACAGCTGTACCCCCTTTGGTGATGCCAATCTCATCTTCTGCCTCAGCACGGGGACTATCAGTAGAGACCAAGCAGAATGGCAGGGAGGATGGTGCATTCGGCGAAACATTAGATGTTATCGAGGTGGCTCAGCCGTGCCCGTTTCCTTTCATCCGTAGCCCAACCATTGACGAAGAGGCCACAATTGTGATCTCTGAGTCCCTCTGCGCAGCAGGGCAAGGAAGCTATCCGGTGTTTTGTTTAGCTGCAGTGAACGCAACAGGTCCGTCTTTTCATGGTATGTCCTGTTTTGAACATCCACGTCCCGTTTGAGTAAGAACTTGTCGATGTGCCTGGGACCTACCTTTTGAGGAGATTTGGCCACATGAGCTGTCCCTGAAAAGGCGATGATTTCGCTCAGGGCCTTTACCGGGTCGGCTAGTATATCCTCATATCGGAGCACCATGATCCGCCTTTCGTCGTAAGGAGCTGTCAGATAGGAAAGGACATGGGCATCCCAATAACGAAAGAGCCCCTTCAGATAGAAATCTCTGATAAACCGGTCCGGTGCCATTTCTCGTCCTCTCTTCTTGGCTGCCCTCACGTATAAGGAGTAGATCGAGTCAACAGGATCTCGGACCAGATATATGATTCGAGGAAAGACCCTGGAGAAATGGAAATGGCTCTTAAAGAAGCGAACATCCAGATAATCGGGGATTTGACTTGAGTCGATATATCCGCCGTGTATGTCTGGAAGAACCTGGCCGTGCGCTTGATGGGGGCGGTCCAGGGGGTCACTCCCCGTGAGGACCTCGTAGAGCATAGCCCGCACCCATCCGTTCCCCGAACGTGGGTAAGAAGATATCCACACATCGCTCTTTTTCCGTATGCGTACCGCATAATCCACCAAGAGGTCCATCTTCTGAGCGACATAAGGCTCCGGTGACAGGGAAAGGCGACAGAAGAGAGCGGCCAACCTGGCAGTGGCTTTGAGACAGGTTCGCTTCATCCCTGAATCGCCCTGCCCCCTGTGTTGACTATTCTTGTCGGTCATGTTCTGGTTCGAAAGGTCCCGGGGCTGCCGTGCCCTGACTTCATGAGTTGCCTACCCCCTCTGAGCCTACTGGCCTCGAGACGAGGTGGAACGGCGGCCCCCAGTGTCGGCCATGGTCGTTCAGGGGCACTTGGTTTTGCCCCGGTTCACCTTGCGTTACACACATCTTGCTGACAGCTCCCTTTGCAGTGGCCTTCTCATGTGGAGGCCTGCCGGACAAAGAGCAACTTCCCGTAGGATCCATACCGCCGCAGTATGCCGGGCCCTCCTGGGCACAGACACCACAGGACGAAGTAAACGACAAGACTGATACTCATTTCAACCAACACAATCTGTATAACATGCATTGTCGGCAAAAAACGTCGGAAGTAGAATACTACTGTGCCCATCATTATACTGCAAAGCGCGGGACGCCACACAGCATCCAGGAATACTCTCATTGAAACCGGAGTATTTGAAAACGAACTCCCCATGACAGGCACGAAAGACACAACGGTGATCACACAATATGCGGTAGCCACGCCCGAAGCTCCCCAGTGCAGCCCTGCCACGATAGCGGCGAGCCTCAGAGCGTGTCGAATGACTCGTATGGCCAACAGCTTCCTGGTCCGCCCCAGGCTCATCAACACGACGCCGCCAACCTGCATCACCGTTTCGAAAAACCCGGCAACAGCAAAGGCCTTAATGAAAAAGACTGTTCCCATCCACTTTTCACCCAGTAGTAACAGAACGACGTGGTCGCCATTCACCATGAGGTATGCCACCAGCGGCATGGCTATGAATGCAGTCAAAGCTGTCCCTTTGCTGAAATAGGCGCGATATTCCTGTTGTCGATCTTGGAGGCGGCTCATTGCGGATAGCATGACCGATGTGAGGGGACCTCGAAGCGTCACCAAAGCCTTTCTGATCAGATTGTGGGCCTTACGGTACAGCCCCAGCGTCGATGGGCCAAAAAGTCCCCCAATCAAGGCCTGATCCAGATTCAGTGACAGGGTCCCCAGTATGGAACCCAGCGTGAGATCTTGTCCAAACCTGAAGAATGACCGGGTGTCGGCCCCCCTTGAGGGCAATGAAGGACGCCATGGACAGAGGGCCCAAAATCCCAAGACCAGCGTGCCGTTTTGGATCAATTGCATGGCGACTAAGGACCAGTACCCAGCCCCCATCAAGGCAAGGCCGATTGCGGCCGCAGTAGAGACCAGTTTGGCCAACAGACTTGCACAGGTGATGCGACCAAACCGCATGAAACGACCCATCAAGCCACGATGCTGTACCAATGTCCCTTGGAGAAGTAGGCTAATGGAGAGAAGAGGAATGACTCTGGCCAGCCGGATCTCGTTGAACAGACTCGATATCCCAACAGAGGACAGGGCCACCAAAAGAGCAAGAAAGGCCCCTGCAGCCGTGTTGAACCAGAAGAGGTTGCTCACCTGGCTTTGCAGCAGTTCCTTCCTCTGTATGGTGGCTTTCGACAAGTTGAGATTAACGATGGGCAACAAGAGATTTATCACCACCATTCCCATTCCGACAAGACCGAAATCCTCCGGCACGAGCAACCTGGCAAGGACCACGGTGGAGCAGAGTGTCAATGCCCCTTGCCCCACCTGGGAGAGCAACAAGTGAAATCCGCCACGAGTAGACGTTTCCTTCAGGCCTCGTCTGAGGGCGAGGTCTGGCAGGAACTCTTCCACAGGTTTCTTGTTCTGTTCGGTCACTGTCTGTTAGGTCAAAAGGAAGATTTGCCGGCTGCAAAGATCAGAGACTATCGGGAGCAGGAAGCAGCAAAACGATTTACGCCAATGGTGTCCCTTGCTTCTTCAGGACGGATACCAAGGCCCCGTTTCTTCCGCGCAGCCTGTCAAATGACCGACCCATTGGAGCTAAAGCCTTGGAAGCCCTTCTGAATAGGGGGTTTATTGGGGCGCCATTTCTCAGTCGAGACTTCATCGAGTCTTCGTACCGGAACTCCTTTCCGACGATCCTGTGAAATATGAAACCAAACAGGTCCAAATAGGATAGGGTGTGCAAATCATTGCGCTGCTGGGTGAGCTGAACGTGAAAACCATGTTGTTGGGCGTATTGTTGAATTGTTTCAGGACAGAAGAATGTCAAGTGCCGGGGAATATCTTCCGCATACAGGTGTCTTGACGCGATACTGTCTATATTTGTGGCCGTGAAAACGAAATGCCCGCCCTCTTGTAACAGGTTGTTGGCCAGTTGAAAGTATAGACTCGGTTTGGGAAGGTGGGGGAGGACACCCCAAGCTGCAACGATGTCATACTTCTCGCCTTTGTCTATCAAGTGCTGAGGCGTTCCATGATATACAGTGACATCTTCCAGGCTGTGGGTATACAACTCTTCATAGCCAGCCACTTCATACCCATCCTTACGAAGGTACCTGACGAAATCACCACGGGCACACCCAAGATCAATGACCTTTCTTCCAGGTAGCCGTTTCAGAACTTCACATCGTCGCCGGTACTTTTCTTCCCATTTAGGGTTTGCCCTTTTTGTGTAGTAACCGGTGTTGTAGAAGCGACCCAATTCCTCTGGAAGCGGCTGGGGGTTTATGAAAGCCAAACCGCAATCGACACATCTCACTACACGGTACCATTCCCAGTCATCCGCTCTATCGTAGGGCTGACTGAACAAGTATTGGTACCTGGAAGAACCACAAAGGTCACAAGACACCGTGTGTGTCTTACCACGGCATATGTTCTCATTTCCGGACATCAGCAGATTTCCTTTCGTGCTTCCTGAAACCTCTCCGGGCACCTACCAAATTGCCTTTTGGACAAAAGTGTCGTCAGGTCACAAGGCCTGTTGCGAAATCCTCCATTGGATCCTCATACGAATTTGTGGGTAAAAATGGACAAGTTGCATTTATAACAAGTTACTATTGATGAGTATGTTGGGAATCTCACTTCCCGAGACAAAATGGGGACAGTGTTGGGTAGATGCGTCGGTCAAATACCGATAGACCGTTTTAGTGGTTGGGTTAGGGTGATTCGTGTTACGTCTTAGGTGTTAAGCCACAAATGGTCAGTGACGAGTGACGAGATTTCTGATTAGCCACAGACCCACACGGACCCCAGTGAAATAGGATTGCACGGGGCAAGCCCCAGTGAAATGAAGATTGATTAGCCACAGACCCACACAGACCCCAGTGAAATAGGATTGCACGGGGCAAGCCCCAGTGAAATGATCCTCTCTGGGGAGACCTCTCCAAAGGATACGCGCAAGATTGCACGGGGCAAGCCCCGGTGAAATAGGGTTTCACGGGGCAGGCACACGCAGACGAACAGCAATAACTGCCTGAAGAATCAGGGTTTCCTGATTCCACCGGCCCCTGCCTACGCCTTCGGCGTAAAACAGAGTGGAAGCCTTAGAGACAGATTAACCGCAGACTCTCGCGGACGAACGCAGACTATGGCGCCGACGACCCCGGTGAAATAATTCTCTAACCGGTGACATCTGCAAACAATACGCACTGCATTTCACAGGGCAGGCCCCGGTGAAATAGGATTGCACGGGGCAAGCACGGATGAACGGCAAATGATTGGCTGTTTTGTCAAATAGTTGATTGGGGTATTGGTTGAATCGTTAAGTGGTCGAATGGTGAAATCGGCCTTGCATTTCACTGGACAGGCCTGGCCGGATTTGGATGAAATCTCCAACCAGGTTTTAGGGCGCAATGTCACGGACGGCAGTATCTTGAGCCTGACGGGCAGTGACGACGAGTTCCACACCTTCATTGCTCTGCAAATAATGCAGGATCCTGAAAAAGTTGTTTGTATTCGGATTTCCTGCAGGGCTTAGCATACGGTGAAGGCTTTTGCTCGGTTTCTGGATCTTCTTGCTGAGTGTTTCAAAGCCAATAGTAGCATTTATATAATCCCGCAACATAGCCTTCCCCGTTTCCACATGGCCCGATAAGAAGGCGTCGATCGCCTCGGCTAGCATGGCCTTACGAAAAGCAGGGTCCTTTTGGGCTCGGTCCTGTATCGTTTCCCGAAAATCTCTTGTTAAAGACATGGTAACACCTCAGGTGCTATGACGTTTCCGGGCCTTATAATGCTTTCAGTATGCCTTTGCAGTAGAGATATCCTTTTGTTGGCCTTTCTTTGTTCCCCCACCCAGGATAATCACCATGTTGGCACCCTCTTTTCCAAAATAGAGTCTATAGCCAGGCCCAAAATCAATCTTGTATTCTAAAACCCCTTCACCAACGCCCTTTGCATTTGAAAAATTTCCTTGCTCCATCCGATATAGTGCCGTTGAAACCTTCCCAGCCGCTATTGCCTCCAAGTGGTTGAACCAAATGGAAAAAGGAGATTTGCCAGTCTCGTCTACGTACTCTTTTACCTCTATCATCATGAGACATATGGCCAGATGGTAACACTTACGTTACTAATTGTCAAGCTTCTTACAGGTTTTACATGTTAAGTTACCAATGATCAGTGACAAGTCACCAGTCCGGGAACCGATTTAGGTGTTTGGGTTTTACGTGTTAGGCCACAAATGGTCAGTGACGAGTGACGAGATTTGGGTTTAGCCACAGACCCACACGGACCCCGGTGAAATAGGGTTTCACGGGGCAGGCGCACCCCGGTGAAATAGGATTGCACGGGGCAAGCGCGGATGAACGCCAAATGATTGGCTGTTTTGTCAAATGGTTGATTGGGATGAACAACATTGGAATCTTTTCCCTTAACCGCAGACACACGCCGACTCACGCAGACAAACGGCAACAACTGCCGGAAGAATCAGGGTTTCCTGATTCCACCGGCCCCGGCCTACGCCTATGGCGTAAAACAGAGTGGACGGCAGGGCTGGGAATCTGATCCACGTTTTAGGTGTTACGTCTTAGGTGTTAAGCCACAAATGGTCAGTGACGAGTCATGATAGAAATGCCGGCCGCCCGGTTCAGGTGATCCGAAACCGAGATTCTTGAGTTTTTTGATGAAATCTCTTCGTTTGCATGGCTTCCATTTACCCATGGGCAGTAGCGCCTTCAAGAACAGGCATTTTTTTGTTTAAATTGATCTTGCCTATGACCGGCAATTGATCTCCATGCCTAATTTTTACAATGAGCCATCCTTCAAGGGAGGATCTCAATGCTTGCTCGCACTGAAAGAATGATTCTCCAAAGGCGACGACACCAGGACACTGCGGGATCTTGCCCGAAAAAGTACCATCGTCCAGTTTATCGTAAACCGCCTTACTCATAGCTTTATTAACATATTCAATAAGCATCTAGTGACCTCCTCAATACAATCATTGGCTGTTTTGTCAAATAGTTGAATGGGGTATTGGTTGAGTCGTTAAGTGGTTAAATGGTTGAATCGTTTGCGATCAATTCATCAGACTCAGCCGCTTGTGCCATACCTCCTCCTTTTTTCAGTCCCAAGTTCTTCGATGTGGGCGAACGAACAACTCACTTGACGCAAAGGCGCCAGCGTTTTGCGGACAAGGACAGTGACAGGTCGGCTGGTGCACTGCCTTATAATTATTCGCTGTACGAATTTAATGATATTGCCACTGAAGAAAACTCACGCAGCAACTGCCTATCAACAGTTACTAAAGGGACTTTCAGGTCCTTTGCCGTGGCGATAAATTCACAATCATAAGCAGAACAATTGCTTGTTGAGGCAAGCCGTAAAACTTCATATGATGGAACCTCATATTCTCGACCCCTTAGTAATTCCAACGCACTATTCATTATCTGCTGAGCTTGCTCCAACTTGATGATATCTTTTCCTATATAAAGAGTTAGGACATTGCGAAATTCGCTACGCCATAACATCGGTGCTGCCCATTCCTTGTCCTTTTGTAGGGCACGTTCGGCTAAAATGGATTGCTCGCTTGATAGGAAGAGATAGCCAATAACATTTGTATCAACCACAATCATAGCCTACCTTCTGTTTTAGCCTTGTTGAATTCATCATCACTGATTAGATGTCCGGCTGTCAATTGACGGAGCTGGCGTGCATTCTCAAGCACCTCGTCGAGATTTATTCGGCGACTTATAACAGCATTTTCAATGCACATGATAATCTCGCTATTTATGGAGCGCCGATTTATTTCTGCGACTGACTTGAGGCGGTCGTAAAGCTCATTTGGTATATTCTTTACCGTTACCGTTGCCATATAAATACCTCCAGTTGGTTTCAATTTGAAACCATTATGCAACCGGATAGATTTGTTGTCAAGGGCAAACCATTCTTCTGAGCCAACTACTATTTCAATCGCCGAAGGCCTCCTTGTGGTCCTTGACCTGGTCAGTGACAAGTGACGAGAATTGGGTTTAGCCACAGACCCCAGTGAAATAGGCGTTTCACGGGGCAAGCCCCAGTGAAATGATCCTCTCTGGGGAGACCTCTCCAAAGGATACGCGCAAGATTGCACGGGGCAAGCACACACCGACCCCGGTGAAATAGGCGTTTCACGGGGCAAGCCCCGGTGAAATAGGCGTTTCACGGGGCAAGCACACACCGACCCCGGTGAAATAGCCGTTTCACGGGGCAGGCCCCGGTAGGATCTGCCGGACCTGCGGGGCAAGCACACCCCAGTGAAATAGGGGTTTCACGGGGCAAGCCCCGGTGAAATAGACGTTTCACGGGGCAGGCCCCAGTGAAATGAAGATTGATTAGCCACAGACACACACAGACCCCGGTGAAATAGGCGTTTCACGGGGCAAGCCCCGGTGAAATAGGCGTTTCACGGGGCAAGCACACCCCGGTGAAATAGGATTGCACGGGGCAGGCGCCGACGAAGGCAGACGATTGGCTAAATGGGTGATTGGTGGATTGGTTGAGTTGTCAAGTGGTCGATTGGTCAAAGGGTTACATCCTCAGTGGCGCAAGGACAAAAGCCGGACCGGTTCCGGCTGCCATGACAACCAGGGCATTTTCACTATTCACCGTAGTGCGTTCTGGCTCTATGGACGTAGACAGTCTTGTTGGCTTCATCAACCGAGTAGACAATCCGATCTCTGTAGGTCAACCGTATCGAATAAAAACCTTTCAGGTCTCCCACCAGCTTCTTCCCGGCATAAGGCTCTACTGAGATCAGATTCACGGCAATCTCTTTGAGTTTCTTCTTCAGGCGCGGGGAGAGCTTTTCAACATCTTTGACAGCCTCTTTGGTAAAGCGGATTTCATACAACGCCATCAATCAGCTCCAAGCGCGTCTTCCAGAGAGACCGTTTCTCCCTTCTTGACCTGCTCGGCTGACCGTTTCATACTTTCCCGGAAACCTGGTATGGAAAGCAGTTCCAGCGTCTCAATCAGGCTATCGTATTCGTCTTCTGAAAGAAGAACAACAGAGCCATGGCGGTGTTGAATCCGAAATACCTGGTGCTTTTGAGCGGCACCTTTGACAATCTCAAAAAAGTCCCGTCGTGCGTCGGTTGCCGTCAACTTATTCATGGCACCCCCCTAGTATGTGAGACCTTTGCGTAACTCCTTCGAGCGCTCATTGTGCGCTTTTTGGGGCACCCACCCAGCTGCGGTGAGCGGCCCACCTCAGTGGGCAAATCGCAAACTGTTTGAGGCTGTTAAGCCGAGTTTTTGCGGTTTAGTGAACAAAGCCGAGGATGGGTCAAAAAGCTCACAGAACCGAGTGAGAAGGGGTTGTGCAAAGGTCTCTATGTACGTAAACCTGTACATATTGTGGCCATCCTAGTCCCCTGTGTCAAGACCTAATCGTTGAAGTATAGCCAAATGAACCATCACACCCCTTTGGGCAAGTCAGGTCTATGGCCTTTCTGCCTGCTCTTTGAATAGCTGGTAGATGTCTTTCCGGTGGCCCACGTGGTGGATCTCAACAACCTGATCTTGCTCCCTTACCTTGTAGATGACCCGAAAGCGCTTGGCCCTGAGGGACCGATACCCTGAAAGCTCCCTTTCCAGGCTGTGTCCTGCAAAAGGATTCTCTTTGAGTTTCTGTACTCTGGATTTGACAAGAGGCTTTATTTCAGGGTGCAGATTTTTGATCTGTTCACGGGAAGCCTCGGAGTAGAGGAGTCTGTACGCCATTACTCCTGCCAGACCTCTTCATCGGTGCAGACCTTGTCCGACGCGAAGTCCTTTGCAGATTTCTCCAAAGTGGCCAATATCTCCTGATCGGCAAGAATCTCGATCGTCTCCAGCAAGGCCTCATATCGTCTCGGGGTCATCATGACCCCTACGGCCTCCCCGTTTCTGGTCAGGGCGATGGTGGAGTCTTCCTCTTCCATGACCCTGAGGATATCCAGGAACTCCCTCTTAACCTTTGTAACAGGTAGAATATCTTGAAAATCGGCCATTACCCTCCCCTCTTGCTAATTATAATGGTCATTATAATTTACACAGGCTATTTCGTCAAGAGAAAGGAATTGATTCCATTGACCGCGGACTCTCGCGGACATACGCAGACTATGGTCATGCCCTTCGGGCAAATCCAATACCAGCCTTCTTCCCGACTTCCTTCCATCAACATGGGCAGGGTTGCCAAAGTCCATGCCGGATCATAGAACCCAGCCTCAACCCAAGACTCTCGCGAAGCGATAAGGGGTTTGGCCGGTCACGTCGACCGGACAAACGGTCTGCGGCCGTCTGCGGCCGTCTGCGGTTCATTCAGCTTTTTCTTCTTCGGGATCAGGGGCGGGGGTGGCCGAAATAGTCCAGGTACCAGTCCACAAAACGGCCGATGCCTTCACTTAGAGCGGTCCGGGGCTTAAAGCCCACGGCCTGGCTGAGGTCTTCCACATCGGCGAATGTGGCACGAACGTCTCCCGGCTGCATGGACATGAACTCCTTTTTTGCCTTCTTTCCCAGGGCGGTCTCAACGGCTTCGATAAAGTCCATGAGTTGGACAGGGGTGTTGTTGCCGATGTTGTAAAGACGATAGGGCCCGGGGCTGGACCCGGGATCGGGGGCCTGTGGGTCCCACTGGGCATTGGGCCGGGCAATATGGTCCATGACCCGCACCACGCCCTCGACAATGTCGTCAATGTAGGTGAAGTCCCTTTCCATGTTGCCCTTGTTAAAGACCTTGATGGGACGGCCCTCCAAGATGGCCTCGGTGAAAAGGAATAGGGCCATGTCGGGACGGCCCCAGGGTCCGTATACGGTAAAAAAGCGCAGCCCCGTCGTGGGCAGGCCGTAGAGGTGGCTGTATGTGTGGGCCATGAGTTCGTTGGCCTTCTTGGTGGCCGCATAGAGGCTCACGGGGTGGTCCACGTTGTGGTGCACCGAAAAGGGCATCTTGGTATTCATGCCGTAGACCGAACTGCTGGAGGCAAAGACCAGGTGGGGCACCTTGGAGTGACGGCACCCTTCCAGGATGTGCAGAAACCCCTTCACGTTGCTCTCCACGTATTCATGGGGGTTGGTGAGGCTGTATCTTACCCCGGCCTGGGCCGCAAGGTGGATGACCCGGTCAAAATGATGGTCGGCAAAAAGGGCCTCCATCCCCGCACGGTCGCCCAGATCCAGTCTGGTAAAGGTGAACCTCTCAAAGGGCGCCAGCTCCTTGAGGCGGGCCTCCTTTAGCCTCACGTCATAGTAGGTGTTCAGACTGTCCAGGCCGATGACTTCATGGCCTTGTTCCAAAAGACGTCTGCTCACGTGAAAGCCGATGAAACCGGCTGCTCCTGTAACAAGGATGTGCATTGTGGTCGCTCCCTTTTGGGGTTTTGGGGTTACTTGACGCGTTGCGAGGTTTTTTTCATTAACCGCAGACCTTCGCAGACTCTCGCAGACTATGGCCGTGCCCTTCGGGCAAGTTCAGTACCAGCCTCTTGATCTGTCCTTTCCAGGCATCCACATTCTCATCCCGTCCCATGCCACTGAGTCTCATTTCCTCTCATGGGTTTCGCGAAGCGATGAGGGGTTCATTCAGGGCTTTTCATTAACCGCAGACAGACGCAGACCCTCGCAGACTATGCCGCCGACGACCCCAGTGAAATAGGCGTTTCACGGGGCAAGCCCCAGTGAAATAGGCTCTGCATTTCACAGGGCAGGCCCCGGTGAAATAGGCGTTTCACGGGGCAGGCCCCGGTGAAATAGGTGTTTCACGGGGCAGGCTTGTCGCCGACATACACGCCGTGCCCTTCGGGCAAATTTAGTATCAGCCTCTTGGTAAGTCCTTTCCAGGCATCCACATTCACACCCGTCCCATGCCACTGAGTCTCATTTCCTCTCACAAGACTTTCGCGAAGCGATGAGGGGTTTGGCCGGTCACGTCGACCGGACAAAATGTCTGCGGCCGTCTGCGTTGTCTGCGGTTCATTCAGCTTTTTTTCATTAACCGCGGACTCTCGCGGACATACGCAGACGATTGGTTGAATCGTTGAGTGGTTGACCTGGTGCGTCACTTGTGTTACACTTTTTTCCAAAGAACTACAAGGGAGGGATAAAGGTGATGCCTGCCAAGAATCCAAGGATCAATGTGGTGCTGGATGCTCCTCTTTATCAGCAGGTCCAATTTCTGGCCGAGAAGGACGGCGTGTCCCTGTCCACCAAGGTCAGAGATCTGATCAAGGAAGCCATGGAAATTCAGGAAGATATCTTTCTTAATTCTTTCGGCCAAGAAAGAGAAGGCACGTGGGACAAATCCCAAGGGCTTGCTCACGATGAGGTGTGGTCCTAGTGTGGTGAATCAGAAGTTCGTTCAGGAAGCAGAGTCGCGCCATCAAGCCATTTCCCGAGCTCCGTGAGCAGAAGCCCATCATCAACGTTCGAAGGAGTTGTGCAATAGAGGTCTCGAAAACATGGCCTTTCGATTCGTTTATCATCCTGATGTGAAAAAGGTGGATCTGCCGAAGATCGACAAGAAAAACAGGTCCATGATCAAAAGAGCCTTGGAGGAACGCCTTGCCACCGGACCTGAAGTCTATGGAAAGCCCCTGCGAAGAACCCTTAAAGGATACTGGAAACTAAGGGTAGGAGAATATCGTGTCGTTTTTAAGGTATCCAAGACCGAGATTCTCATCCTTGGCATTATTCACCGCAAAGAGGTCTATGAGCGAATGGAAAGGCGCACGTCTTAGACATGGGTTGTCTGCGGTTCATTCAGGTTTTTTTGATTAACCGCGGACATACGCGGACAAACGCAGACTATGGTCGTGCCCTTCGGGCAAATTTAGTACCAGCCTTCTTCCTGATTTCCTTCCATCAACAGGGACAGGGTTCCCACTCAAAATCAATGCCGGTTACCAAAGTCCAGTCTCAACCCAAGACTCTCGCGAAGCGATCAGGGGGTTTGGCCGGTCACGTCGACCGGACAAAATGTCTGCGCCTGTCTGCGGTTGTCCGCGGTTCATTCAGTTTTTTTTGATTAACGGCGGGCAGGCTCCGCCCCCTTGAGGGCAGGCGGGGATGCTTTGCAACTCATTGAAAAGACAGTTAGTTTGTTGAAAAGACAGGCATCCCCCAAAAAAAGGTCAGCGGGGGTTCAATCTGGTGTGGCCGGGGATGTCTGGATTGTCTTTGCGCGTTTTGCGGTCGCCTGTGCTGTCTGGGGATGAGCCCTTACCCTTTTCTCCCCACGCCTTTCTTTGTGCCCCCTTGTGCTTTCAACTGCCTGTACTTGAAGAGCAAGGCCTTGCGGCTCTTCAGGTTTTGCTGGAGCATCCTGAAAAGTTCGATGTTAACCCTGTCCCTTTTTCCATTCTGGTCGGCCAGGGCGCTCAGGGTGCGATTCATATGAACCACGGCCTTTGCAAGGAGGTTGATCTTTTTCTCTAAGGCTTGAAAACGGGTCTCCCATGGGTCGCCTTCAGAAGGAAGAGAGGCGGAGGCTTCCCGGCCCTCTTCTGAGGCGTCGAGAAAAAAGCCTTCCCCCTTTCGTTCCTTCACCACCTCCTCTATGGCCTCTTTGCCGATGGTCTTTAGATCGTCCGCATAACCGTAGAGGAGGGCGGAATCGCAAAGGATATTGATCATCCGCGGGATGCCGCGGGAATATTGATAGACCGCCTCAATGGCGTCTTTGTCGAAAATATCACCATTCTCCGACCCGGCCACGTGGAGGCGGTGGCCTATATACTGGCCGGCCTCCTCCCTGTTCAGCCCCCTGAGATGACAATGGACGGTCACGCGCTGAACAAACTGCTTCAGCTGCCTTTGTTGCAGCTTGGCCTTCAGTTCCGGCTGCCCCACCAGGATCATCTGGATGAGATGGTCTTTTTCAGTATCCAGGTTTGAAAGCACCCGAATCTCTTCAATGGTTTCCAAAGGGAGATTCTGGGCCTCATCAACGATAAGGACCACCCGTTTTTTTTCGGCAAACTGCTTGAGCAGAAAGGCGTTTAGGGCATCGATCATCTCGACCTTGTCCTTGCCCTCTACCTCAAGCTCCAATTCCTGGCAGGCCATCTTGACGAACTCTTCGGGCAGGAGACTGGCGCTGCTCATGACACCCACCAGGATATCTTGCTGGATATGCTTTAGCAGCAGATTGATGAGCGTTGTCTTGCCGGAGCCGATTTCTCCAGTAATCACCACAAAGCCCTTGTTCTCCTTGATGGCATACTGGAGGTGGGTATAGGCATTCTCATGGACCTGACTCATGTAGAAATAGTCAGGATCGGGTGTGATATTAAAAGGTTTTTCCTTTAGTCCGTAAAACGATTCGTACATGGTCTCCTCTTACCGCACGTGGGTGTTAAGTGGCCTGTTGCCATCTTCGGAAATCCCTTCCTATGGTCAGTGGCGTAAGGCCCACGGCATAAGGCGTAAGGTGAAAGACAACGGGGCCTGCGCCATGAGCCTTGGGCCTTGGGCCTCGATCCTGAAAGGATCGTTCACCCTTTCGCCTTATTTAGCACCGTTCCGATGATGTTCCTCTCTTTCAACAGCTCCATGGCCTGCTTGAGATCCTTTTCCGGGGTCTTTTCCGCCTCCACGACCAGAAGGATGCCGTCAATGAGCCGGGAAAAGACCAGGGCGTCGGCACAGGGGAGCACGGCAGGGCTGTCAAAGATGATGAATCTCTCAGGGTAACGCGCCTTCATCTCCCTGACCATGGATTCGGTCCTGGACGCCCCCAGAAGCTCTGCAGAGTTGGGCAAGGGCTTGCCACCGGGAAGGATCACCAGGTCTTCAATGCCCGGGTTGACGAGCAGATCAGGCAGTTCCGCCTTATTTAGCAAGTAATCGGAAAGGCCTCTTTCTCCGTCCAGGCCGAAGCAGTTGTGGACGGAAGGGGCTCTCAGGTCAGCATCCACAAGGAGCACCGTATAGTGCACCTCCTGTGAAATGCTCACGGCAAGGTTAATGGCCGTAAGGGTCTTTCCCACCCCGGGATCGGGACTGGTGACCAGGAGGCTGTTTCCCCCCAGCTGTTTCATCCTGTCTAAGACCTGGGCACACAATATCTTGAGCTGGTCGGCCCTGGCCTTTCCGTGAAAAAGGGAGATGATCTTGTTCTTCTTCAGGGTGCTTTCCGAGACATGGACGATCTCCGTCTGGGAATAGGTGATGACCAGCCCTTGAGGGGCGGCCTCAGGCTCTTTCACAAAGTCATGCGCCACCACCTTCCTGGCCGCTTTCGCCTTTTCCATGGCCTTTTTTAGCTTACTCATAGTTTTCTTTCAGTGACGCGTTAGTGTCCATCCATAAATGGCATCTTTTGCCCCAACACTGCGTTCTCCGCGGGCTTTGCGCCTGCGGTGAAAACCCTTGTGCGGCCTTGTTTTGGGACAAAACCTATCATTTCTGAACGGACACAACCTCGGTTGTGTTGTACCAGCTAACAGAGGTTCGTGGATGGACACGCCTCTTAAGGAACGAGTCTTCTTGGGTCACTTGAAACATGTACCTTTCGGGCAAGCATGTTGCAGCCATGTTAGGATTCAACTAGATTCCTGTGAGTCCCTTTGGGCGCACCGCCCGCTCCCCTTCGACAGTGCTCAGGGTCGCTTGAGATGCGAAGAACGCAAAGCCGAGCAGCTCATTAGCTCATCAGCTTAACAGCCTGTTAACAGCGGAAAACATAGACAAAAATAGGCTCTGCGCTCTCGGCGTCTTGGCGGCGAATATGAGTATTTCACATCAATCCCATCTTCGTGACCCTGCGTTGGATCTTGGCCCAGACCACTTCCAGGGGCATGACGAATTGATGGATCACGACCAAGGCCACGACAATGGCCACTATGGCCCCCAGAAACAACAGGGCCTTCTTGACGCGGCGAGACCGCACCTCTTGTTCACTCTCCATGAGCGAGATGACAGACAGTACGGGCACACCGGTGATGCGGCCCAGCTCTTCGGCTGTCTTGACAGAGGTGTCCAGACTTTCGCGAACGGCGGCAAGGCCGACGCCCGCCCCCAGGGCCAGAACAAGGCCTATGAGCATAATGGCCATGCGGTTGGGCTTATACGGTTTCTCCGGCAGTTGCGCAGGCTCAATAATGGTGAATCGCTCGCCCCGCTGTGTCTCCTCCATGCCCTGGGCGAGTTTTGCTTCCATAAGCTTGTTCATCAACTCTTTGTACTTGAACTGGGCGTTTTCATAATTGCGTATGAGGTTGTTGTATTCCTTTTCCACCAAGGGGGCGTTTTCGATCCTTTGCTGATACCTGGCTATCTCCTTTCGGATCTGCTCCCTTTCCTCCAAGAGGCTCTTGCTCTGAAGTCCCATGGAATCGAGCTGGGTCTTCAGGTTGATGTAGGCCGGATTGTCCGGTTCTTGGGCTGCCAGCTCTTGGGTGACCCTGTCTGACTCAAGGGCCTCCACCTCTTGGCCGAGGGCCTCCGCCTCTTTTGAAAGCTTGACCACATCAGGGTGCTTTGGCCCGAATTCAGCGCTCAAGGCATCCAGTTCAGCCTTTAAGGCCTCCAGTCGTTTGATCTTTGCCGCGACGTCGTCTGATTCGCCTACCTGCGATTCGAGTTGCCCAATCTCTCTCTTGACTTTGATGACATCAGGGTGCTTTTCCGACAGGGTGCTCTGGAGGGTGACAAGCTGCAGTCGAAGGTATTTAAGACGGTCCCCGGGATGCATGACGGCCTTGCCGTCTTCTGTCATGGCAGCGCTTAAGGGGTCCACATTGGCAAGCTGCCCTTGAAGGAGGATCTTCCTCTCCTGAAGGGAGTTCAGCTGCATCTCTATATGGTCCAGGTCTCGATGAAGCTGTGAAATGGTTTGCATGTTGAGGTTGTTGCGCTCGGGAAGCTCTTCCAGGTGGGCCCTTTTGAAGTCACTTATCTTCAATTCAATCCCGTCGATCTCGCCTTTTAGCCCATCGAGCTCCTGTTGCAGGAAACTGGTGGTCGTAGAGGCCATCTCCTCCCTGGTCTTCAAGTTCTGCTCCAGATAGAAGGAGGTGAGGACATTTGCCACTTTCTGCACCGTTGCAGGGCTCTTGCCCTCGTAGGAAAGGGTGAAGGCAATGGTGGCCACGGTAGGGCGCCCGGTCCTCTTGTCCATGACATCGGCGCTGATGGTCTGAAGATTGATATCGCCGCGCATCTTCGCGAGGATCTCCGCCGTGGTATGTCGCTGCCGCATGTCAGCGTATAGATTGAAGCGATCCATGATCTCCGTGAGCCTGGAGCGGCTCATGATCTGCTGGGTGATGATCTGGAGGCGTTCTTCCACATAGCCGGTAATGGTGGTCTGAACATACTCCCGGGGGATCTGCTGGTCTTCAATGAGGATCGTGGACTGGGAAAGGTATATGGGCGGCAACACAAAGGCGATGAAAACGGCCGGCACCAATATGCCCAGAAAGGAAATCAGAAAAATCTTTTTTCTTCTTCTTACGAGCCCCTTTAGATCTATTTCTTTTTGTTCGTCCATGGTCATGGTTTACTCGTCAGTGGATCTGTCACCCTATAGCCACCAGTCTTGGGGGAACCTGAAATCGAGCAGCACCCACGCCCGGTGACGATCATAATCCTCATTACGGGAGCGTGTCTTGTCACAATGACGGGAATAGCTGTACCCCGCACGAAGACTGTGCTGCCTTGTCAGCCTGTAGTTCAAGGAAGGCGATAGCTCAACATGGCTGCTATCTTCCACCAGGAACTCCCCCTCTGATTCCGTGAAATAGAGGCTTCCGGAAAAAGCCACGCCAAGACGTCTTGTCATCATCCTGTTGGCACGAAGATATATCTTATCCGTCTCTATGGGTTCGCCGTAGGAGCTGTAATGGAGATCGCGGCTGTAACCAATCGTTGCTGTTGTTATCTCACCGGTCTTTGCCACACTCATGTCGGCCACGCCACCGCGGGTGCTCTCTTTTCCCCTGTACCACGGAGAATAGACATAGTCGATCTCCGTGTACCGTGCCCCCAGAAAACAGGTCATGCGCCATGTCTCACTAAAGGCATGGGCCCAGCCGAGGGAAAGGCCATAGTTGTCCGTTTGGCTGATATCGGAATCTCTGCCCACGTAGTATGGTTGGATGGTAAAGACATCAAGCTGGTCATTGAAGTAGCGGTTGTAGGAAAAGGTGAGGGAGTGGGAATCGTAATCCACCTGGTCTTGGGAGTCATACCTGGTGTCGCCATAGGTGTAGTCAAGACCCACATCTGAACGTTCGGATAGCTTATAAGAGATGCCGCCGCCACCGGTGTACCGCTCCCGGTCTTCGCGCAGGTTTACCAGGCCTGTCTCTTCGAGTTCCGATTCAAGGGTGGTGTCCTTAAGATAAGAGAAGTTTCCGGACAAGGTGAAACGCTCCAGGACCCCGTAGCGGCCGGTCAGGCCAAGGCGATAGTTCTCCGTGTCAAGGTCTGAATCATCTGCGTAACGAAGGAGGTCCAAGGCGGCCCTTGATTCAAGAGAGAGCAATTCCGTGGCATATTCTAACATCAACTCAGGATTGATGCTGGTAACAAAGTCGTCTTGCTTATCGGTTCTTGAAAAGGTCACGTTATCGTCGTATGTCTCTTTCACCTTCAGTGAAGGCACGAGTTTCATATCGGCCGCCGCCACGGTCCAGGGCAGGTAGAAGAGGCAGACCACAGCGGCGAGACAGAGCCAGAGTCGTTTCAAGCAACGCAGACTTGTCACAGAGATTGTTGGTTCTGGGTTTTGATACATTTTCAGTCTCTCACAGAGGCCACAGAGGCACAGCGGGAAAAGGGCTTCCCGATCTTTACTACCCCCATGGACTAAACATAATGGGTCCTCTTTGTTCAAGAAGGTTCAAGGGCTTAGTAACGTGCAGCGATCCTCCCTATCCTTTTAACTGCCTGCCAAGAAAGTTTGCACCAACTATTGAACGTTACCAAGGAGTTAAGGCACCACCACCACGTCCCCACGCCTTAGGAGGATATTCTGCTTAAGGTTGACTCCCTTTTCCACCTCCCCGTATCTGAAGGGGATCTTATAGTCGACCCCTTCCTCCTGCCGGAGGATAATGATCTTGTTAGGAGAGGCATAGGGGTTCAGCCCCCCGGCCATGGCAAGGATCTTCATGACATCTGTTTCCAGAGTAATAGGATACTGGCCGGGCCTGTTTACCTTGCCGATGACATGGGCGGTGAGGCTGTTTGCCCCTACCAGCATTACCGTCACCGTGGCGTCAGGCACATACTCTGAGAGTTTCTTTGTGACAGCCTCTCGCAGCTCAGGCACGGAGAGATCGGTGACGTCTATGTCTCCAGCCAGGGGAAAGGAGACCATGCCATCGGGCGGGACAATGATCTGCCGGCTCAGTGTTTCATCTTTCCACACAGAAATCTCGAGGAGATCACCAGGGCCTATCTCGTAGGCCTTTCCCTGGGCCAAGGCGGAAGCATTGGCCACGGCCAACAGCGTGAGCAATACCCAGTAAGCTGTTATTCTTTTCATGGGTTCTTCTCCCCATCTGTTGTTGAAAGGGGCACGAGCAATGGAAAAGGCTCCTTTTTTAAGGCAAACCTTATTAGTCTGTAGACCCCTTGTTAGGTTTTGGTTAGGCTCATGTTTATATATCATGAGCGCAAACCTGACCTGCCTATCACCGGGCCATACCTGTCACCGGGCCAT
Source organism: Thermodesulfobacteriota bacterium (assembly GCA_034189385.1). GTDB lineage: Bacteria > Desulfobacterota > Desulfobacteria > Desulfobacterales. Next base: position 82 of record JAXHVD010000030.1, on the reverse strand, counting down.
ACCTGTCACCGGGCCATACCTGTCACCGGGCCATACCTGTCACCGGGCCATACCTGTCACCGGGCCATACCTGTCACCGGGC
>JAXHVD010000003.1:0-221335 GCA_034189385.1 Thermodesulfobacteriota bacterium | reverse complement strand
CTGCTGTTTATCAGCTTTTGCCAAACTTTTCTTTGAGTTTCAGCAAGGACTCTTGAAACGGCCGCCGCAATGGGTTCTTGTGTATTGGGGAGATGTTCTCTTCTTCGGCCTCAAAAAGGCAGTTGACGATATCGTCGATCATCTTAACGCCAAGGCTTCCTTCAACGGTGATGTCTTTGTTTGTGTCGATATCCTCGGCCGGGATGGCATAGATCTCGAAGAGCTGTACCCAGGTATCAAGCTTGAAAAACGTTTTGCCGGCAGGGATAAAGAACAGGCTGCGTTTTTTGATACATCCTGGCGTTGTGGCCTTGTCCTTTTTTTGAGACGTGGTTTTGACGAAGAGGTAAGGCTCGTTCTTGCCTGGGGTGTTTAAAAGAATAAGATATTTTTTGCCGACAAATCCGTTGTGAAAGACCAACTGCCTGTGATGGTAGATGGCCCCTCGGGTCTGCAATTACCTCGCTCCAAATATCTTCATCATCTCTGAGCGTTCTTCCAGACGCTCCCTGGCCTCATCGTAGGGTAGGCTGACGACTTCGCTATCGATAGCAAGCATGTAGTCGATTTTTTGAAACTCACCTTTCTCTTTAAGCGTCCTGTCCCATGGTTCGTTTTTAAGATGGGTGGACTCGACCATGGCATCCGCCTTTGCGTCGTTGAAGACAAAGGAGAGCTCGTCGAGCAACTTCATTTCCTTTTTTGAAAAATACTGGGGGTCGAACCTCTTTTTAGGTTTGATCTGCTGAAAGCCTTCTTCGGGCAGATCGTGTATGGCGGCCTTCATATCAGGCTTCATCGGGCCGGAAAGTTCTTCAAACAAATCTTTCGGGACTGGCCCCATCTGCCAGGCAAAATAGTCCAGGCCGGTTACGGACTTGCCCGTCTGTTTGAAGTGGAAAAAGTCAAGAAAGTACAAAAGCTTGAGCAGTTTCGTTTTGCCGCAATACCTGGTGTGGGCAGCAAAATAAATAACTGCATTTATTAGCTTTTCTCTTTGGTAGGTTATGATCATAATAATATTATCGGACAGCAAGGCCCGAAAGTCAAGCAAAGAAGCCTGGGTGCAAGCGTAGCGAAGCCGGTTATCTTCCTGATTATACACAAAATTGGTTTGAAGTTTGCGGGTCGGACCAAGCGAACCAGTGAATATAACACAGTGAAGACTCAGAAATGGGGTGGTTTCACGGCTTAGAAGACCCTTTTGGGGGGGAGAAAGCAGAGAGGGGGAAAGGGGGAGTCGGGGAAACGGGGACGAGGGGATAGAGACGACGGAGGGCGGAGGACGGAAGGCAAGAAAGGCAAAAGGCGTAAGGCATGAGGCGCAAGGCATAGGGGGAGAAGCGAAGACAAGAAAGGCGAAAAGGGGAGGCGGAGAATCGGGGACGAAGGGATAGAGACGACGGAGGGCGGAGGAGGAGCAAGGCGTAAGTAGAAAGAAGAAGGCGTAGGATTTCGGAACCCTACCTTCGAATACCCACCTATCGGAACCCAATGGCCAGCCATCTCGGCCACTTCACATTATAAGCCAATGATATTGAAAGTTTAGCTTGCCAATACCACTTCCGCCACCACTGGGAACAATCCCTTTCAACTTTCAATCAGAAATCAAGGTGTGGCCTCCATGCCCCTTGGACACAGGAAAAGCGGGTTGACATGACGTCAATAGCATTATAATGTAATTACATTTTAAAAATAGTTACATTAGAAGGTAATAGTATGCACGTCTACGCATTCAACCCTTGGTGGAGGACCGCGAGGGTTCCACGAGGGCAGGTTGGGCAAAAACGCCACGTTTTTGGTCAAATAGCCTCATTCCTTGATTACAGACAGATCCTCGTGCTCTTTGGACTGAGACGGGCTGGAAAGACGACTCTCATGTACCAGCTCATTGACGACCTGCTTACAAGAAGAAAGGTCAACCCGCTTTGCATATTGTATTTCTCATTTGACCAACAGTCCCTCAGCCTGGACCAACTACTTGAGACATACCAGCAGGATGTCCTGAAACACAGGTTGGATGAAGAAGGCCGGGTGTATCTCTTTTTGGATGAGATTCAAAAACTGGACGATTGGTTCAACAAGGTGAAGCTCCTATATGACCAATACCCGAACCTCAAGATCGTCTTGTCGGGGTCTGCGGCTCTCATCCTAAAGAAGGAGACCAAGGAAAGCCTGGCAGGCCGCTTTTTTGAATTCTCCATAAAGCCCTTCACCTTTGATGAGTTTCTGGAGTTCAAGGGGGTGTCCATCGACAAGACAAGAGAAGATCTGTACAAACTAGAAATCATAAACATGTTCCGAGAGTATGTGAAGAAAGGTGGATTCATCGAAGCCGCAGATTTCGAAGACCTTGTCCTTAAGAAATACTTTAGAGAAAGCCTGCTTGAACGTGTAATCTTCAGAGACATTCCAGAGTCTTTTCCCATCACCCGCCCTCAACTCCTATTTCGCTTGCTTGAAATCACTGCAGACATCCCCGGCATGTATCTGGATTACAAGAATCTAGCCAACGACCTCAAAGTGGACCAACGGACGATCTCCGGCTATGTCTCCTATCTCGCCTATTCACTGCTCGTCACAAAGCTGTACAACTTTTCAAGCAACAAGCTGACCAGTGAAAAGAAACTGAAGCGCCTCTATCTCTCCAACACTGGATTTACCTCAGCCCTGAGGGCAGATGAACCTGGCTTCCATAGACTCCTGGAGGGCTATTTTGCCGACCTATTTGAGGCACGCTTCTTTTACCGCTCACCCCAGAAAGAAGAAGTTGATTTGGTTATAGATCGCGCCGGCACCATAGTGCCCGTTGAGATCAAGATAAGGGAAAAGATCAAAACAGGCGATATAAAACCCCTGGTAAGATTCGGCAGACGCTTCCAGTGCAGCCGGTGTTTCATCGTTTCCGGGGCTGAGGAAAGAGTTGAACAAATGGGAGACTTGACATTGACCATTCTCCCGTTCTGGCGACATTGGTCGATCATGGAAGAAATAAAGGGCGCTACCGGAGAATGAAGGAGCGATAGGAGATGGGAAACGTGAGGATGGGACCAGTCTCAGGTGTTATTGTTGTGTTATTGTGTGTTGTTGTGGCACGCTCTTAAGTTGCTACGTTGTCTCTTGTGGGCCGGACCAAGTCCGGCACCTTGATATAATACAGGTAAAACTCAAAGTCGTTGTAAAGGACTTGATCGATTCAGGCAGATACAAAATCCTGACGGAATGAGTTCATGGATGAAGCAGAGTGAAGAGTTTCAAAAGAGGGAGTAGACATGGACACAGAAAGGCTGACCAAAATCCTTCAAAGACGCTTAAGGCTCAATGATGATGAATTCGCCGACATAAAGAAGAACCCCAGATTCCAGCGCCTCTTTGGAAATGTGGCTGAAGCAGGCAAGTATCGGCTCGTGGCAGAGGTGGTTGAGTCCAAGGGATGCAATTCAGGCCACGTGAAGGGCCAGAAACTGATCTTTGACTACGCTGGCAATCTCCTGACACGGGAAGCGCCCACCCGGGTATGTGCCTTCCTCATGCCAAATCTCACCGTTCTCATCAATGCCTTCTTTGAAAACCTGATGAATGGCAGGGACCCCAATGAAGTCATGTTCAATCGCACCGGCTGTTTTGATGTGGGGCCGGCATGTGGTGGATGGGGCCACGTGGTGGTGGAGATGAGGGCCGAACGCAAGTCGCCCTGAACCATTCTTAGGGACCCTGCCCTTTGGATTTGAGATACATCCTATATTTCTCCCGTTAAGGGGTTGTGGAGACAGTGTTAAGTTACAGGTGTTAGGTTTTAGGCGGAACGTTGAGACTTAGGGCGTAAGGTGCAGGAGTCAGAAGTCAGGAGTCAGGGATCAGCAGAGAGAGAAAAGGACGACAGACGACGGAGGACAGGGGGAAAGGCAGAGTCGGGGAAACGAGGATTAGGAGAGAGAATGACGACGGACGACGGCAAGGAAGAGGGAAAAGGGAGAGACGGAGGATCGGTGACAAGGGATTACAAGAGAGGCATAGGGCTCAGGGCATAAGGCGTGAGCTATTAAGAAGTCAGACTAGATCTAGTATCTGGAAAGCCAGCAGCCAAAGACCGGATCCACAACACGCCAACCGCCCTTGTGCTTTTCGATCAAATCGAGGGCCTCCAGCTTCTTCTGCGCATATTGAATCCCTCCCAAAGAGAGCTTGTGCCGGACCATGAAGTCGGTGGAGAGGATCTTTGAATCTGGCTCGGCGGCCAGGGCGCGCAGCAGGGCGATCTGAGGGCCGGTTATCCCCTGGACGATGGCTTCATATCCGTACCTTTCCGATGCCAGCAGTTTTTCAAAGGCGGTTTCAATATCTCCTTTGGTTACTGTCTTGCCGCACACCTCATAGACGTTGTAGGCGAGGGCCTGGGCGTAATAGGGATACTGAAAAACCCTGGTTGCGATCCTTTCAGCCATCTTCTTGGAGCACTGCTTTTTACCCCTTTTGAATTGGCTGACCAAGAAGGCCGTGAGCTCGCCGTGGGGTAAGGCCTGGAGGGGATACATGATGGCGCTTTGATAGAAAGGCCGCTTCCTCTGGCTGAAGATATCGAGAAGGACCCTTCTCCTGCTGCCCACAAAGAAGTACGAGGCCTGATGTGCCTGGATGTGTTTTCTGAGAACCCCTTCCACAGGGGCCTTCTTCAGCTCTGTGACCTCCTGGAATTCATCGAAGACGATATGAGCCGGGGCCGGCTCCTGGCCGATAAAGATCCCCAACTCCTCCAGCACCTTGTCGAGCAGGTCCATGCCGGAGAGTGACAGGGAACTCGGCTCTATCGTCAGGGAGATGCCGCCTTCGGCAGAGGGTTTGAATACCGGCCGGAAGGTCTTGAAGGTTTTAAGGAATCTCCCTCCTTTCTTGAGAAGGGACTCATGGTGGTGCAACACGGCATAGACCGCTTTGGCGATCCTTTCAGCAAGATCGTTTACAGACGTAACCATGAAAAGATCGATGTAGAAGGTGAAGAACCCTTCCTTCTTGAGTCCTGCCTGCACCTGCTTTACCAGGGAAGTCTTGCCGTACCTGCGGGGGGAAAACAAGACCACATTGGCCTTGTTCTTTGCGTGAGAGGCAAGTTCACGAAGCTCCTCGCCCCGGTCACAGAAAGGAGACCGGGGGGGAATGAAGCGCAATGTGAATGGATTCGGCACGGGTGACGCCCCTTTCCGCCTTGGCGACTGCGGTTCTGGCGACTTTTCATCCTATGTAATTATTTATTTTCAATAATTGCTTTTTATGAAAAAGTCAAAACTTTTTTTGGAATCGGCTGCCACATCTTGAAGATATTTGGGGGCGTCTTGACTAGCCGGACTTGAGATGAGGGGTTCTGGAGATGGTGTTAGGGCAAAGAATGAGGAGTCAGAAGTCAGGGATCGGGGATCAGCAGAGAGAGAAGGACCAGGGACGAGAGGAAAGGCGTACGGCATGGGGCGCAAGGCGTAAGGCGCAGAGTGCAGGAGTCAGGGATCAGCAAAGAGAGAAAAGGACGGCAGACGACGGACGACGGAAGAGAGACGAGGGGAACCGGGGAGCCGGTGAATGGGAAGAATCGGGGAGAGGGATTGCAAGAGGGGCATAGGGCTCAAGGCATAAGGCTTAAGGCATAAGGAGATGGAGATCAGGGATCAGGAATGAAGGCCATGAGGTCCTGGTGATTGATATTGTCTCTCAGCTGAAATTACAATAAGTTGTATTTGCACAAGGAGAAATAGAATGATCATCGTGGACAAAGAAGAAAAAGCGTTATCAGAATCCGTGGAGAAGGGCGAGTGGCAGTCAGTGGAGAATCTGGAGGAGGAGATTAAGGCTGCAAGGGAGATCGCCAGCGGAACATTCATCAAAGACCAACGGATGAACATCCGAATTACCAAGAAAGACCTCAACGCATTGAAAGTCAGGGCATTGAAAGAAGGCATACCGTGCGATGAATAGGCAACTATTTAAAAGGCCAAAAGTTTCAGTTATTTAAACTATGTCACCGGCGTTTTCTCTGCTGCCTGCGCCGTGCCAGCTTTTCCATGGCCACGATCCAACTCATCAATGCGCTGTATCCCAGGACCATTGCCCAGTGTCCGATTCCCATGGGCTGAGTTCGAAAAATGCCATTTAAAACGGGAGCATAGGTGAAGAGGGCCTGAAGCGCTGCCATGACAACGACGCCTCCCCACAACCAGCGATTGGAAAAGAACCCCAGTTGCACCGGAGACCGGGAGAGGGAACGGCAGTTGAACAGATAGAACATCTCGCCGAAGACAAAGGTATTGACCGCCATGGTCCGGGCCACGTCTTCGTTGCCCGAAGCATGCATTTCGATTTGAAAAAGCCCAAAGGCCCCGATCAGCAACAGGAGGCTCACCAGCACGATCCTGAAAATGAGCGCATGGTTGAGGATCGGCTCCTTCGAATCCCGGGGCTGACGGGTCATGATCCCGGGCTCCTTGGGCTCGAAGGCCAGGGTGAGCCCCAACAGCAGCGCCGTGGTCATGTTGATCCAGAGAATCTGCAAGGGGAGGATGGGAAGGGCCACGCCCAGGAAGATGGCCAACATAATGACGAGGGCCTCGCCACCGTTCGTCGGCAGGGTCCAGGTGATGAACTTGGTGAGGTTGTCGAAGACCCCGCGCCCCTCCTCCACCGCAGCCTTGATCGTGGAGAAGTTGTCGTCGGTGAGCACCATGTCGGCTGCCTCCTTGGAGACATCGGTGCCCGCGATGCCCATGGCAACGCCGATATTGGCCTGTTTGAGCGCTGGCGCGTCATTCACCCCGTCCCCGGTCATGGCCACCACGTGATCGCGTTTCTGAAGGGCCTCGACCAACCGGAGCTTCTGTTCCGGCGACACCCGAGCAAATACAGCGGTCTTCTCCGCGATATCCACCAATGTCTCATCTCCAAGTTCAGAGAGATCGCGCCCCGTAAGGACTTCCCGTGTGTGCACGGAACAGGACTCGCCACACAGCCCCAGCTGGCGGGAAATGGCCGCAGCAGTGCCGGCGTGATCGCCAGTGATCATCTTGACCAGAATGCCCGCCTTTTGGCAAACTCCTATGGCCTCCAGGGCCTCCGGCCTTGGCGGATCGATCATCCCCTGGAGCCCCACAAAAACGAGTCCCTCAGCAAGGTCCTCATGAGAAATGCGCACCGTCTCAGCCGGAACCTCTTTGCGGGAAAAGGCCAGGACCCTGAGCCCGTCGTTGGCCATGCTTTCCACCCTGTCATGGATCTCCCGGGCTTGGGCCACATCGATTTCACCGGAAGCATCCAAAAGGGTGCTGCACTCTAAACAAAGGCTTTCGATGGAGCCCTTCACATAGATGACCCTGGATTTCCCCGGGCCCTGGTCATGGAGGGTCGCCATGTACTGGCGGGCAGACTCAAAGGGGATGCTGTCTATACGCGGCATCTCCTGGTGCAGGGCTTCTAAAAAGATTCCGGCCTTTGACGCACAGGTGATGAGGGCCCCTTCTGTGGGGTCCCCTTCAACGGTAAAGGCCTCGCCCCTCTGCTTTACTGTAGAATCATTGCAGAGGGCTCCTGCCTTGAGAAGCTCGATCAAGGCTGAGTTGGCGGCCACATCGGGTCCTTTGTTGCTGGGCGTGATGTCGCCCTTGGGGGCGTAACCAACGCCCGAGACAGCGTAGAGAAACCCGCCGGCACACAGTTCGGTGACGGTCATCTGGTTCTGCGTGAGGGTCCCGGTTTTGTCCGAGCAGATCACCCTCGTGCTCCCCAGGGTCTCCACCGCCGGAAGCTTTCGGATGATGGCATGCCGTTTGGCCATGCGCGAAACCCCGATGGCCAGGGTAATGGTCATGGCCGCTGGCAGTCCCTCGGGTATGGCACCTACGGCAAGGGCCACAGAGGCCAGGAACATGTCTACCCATTGCTGGCCCCGCAGATATCCCACCACAAAGGTGACGGCTGCCAGGGCCATGATCACATAGAGCAGTATCTTGCTAAAGTGTTCAATCTTGAGGGTCAGGGGCGTGGCCAGGACCTCGGCCGAGGAAATCATCTCGTTAATGCGACCGATCTCAGTATAGTCGCCTGTGGCGATGACCACACCTTTGCAGACTCCATGGCTCACAAGGGTGGAAGAGTAGCCCATGTTTCTGCGGTCCGAGAGGACGGTTTTTTCAGGGAGCACCCCATCCTCCTTTTGAACTGGAAGGCTCTCCCCTGTAAGGGTGCTTTCGTCGATCCGGAGCTCCCGGATGTCGAAGAGGCGCACATCAGCCGGGACCTTATCGCCCGATTGCAAAAAGATGACCTCTCCTGGCACAAGCTCCTGGGCCGGGACCTTTTGCCGTCTGCCCGCCCTCTGAACCACGGCGTTGCTCACCATAGCCCGGGCCAGGGCGTCGATGGCCTTAAGGGCCTTGGATTCCTGGATGAAGCCGATGACGGCATTGATGAGGATGACCCCGAAGATGACCCCGGCCTCGACCCATTCCCGCAGAAACAGGGTCACCACGGCTGCCACCAGGAGAATGATCACCAGCGGCTGGTTAAACTGAAGCAGAAAACGGATGATCGGTCCCTGCCCCGTTTTTTGAGTAAGGGTGTTTTCCCCAAAGGCCTTGCGCCGGGACAACACCTCTTCCTCGGTGAGGCCTCTGCTGGGATCGGTTTCAAGCGTCCGGGCGATTTCGTCTATCTCAAGATGGTGCCAAGATTCCTTAAACAAAACGGGCATGGGTGACAGCTCTTCCAAGCACAGGGTGAAAGGATTAGAAACTAAAATCCCACGACCTAGACTGTGGGTTTACCGCTAGGACCGCCTGTTGCGGCTGCATAGAGACAAGGCCTTCTTACAGGGGCAATGTATTGAAAATGGCGTTTTCGGTCAAGCATAAGGAATGGCCTTTAGGAAATGGGGTTGCTGGGAGTAGAGATGCCCCCATTTTGTTCGTCAGTGGCCTCTTGCCATAGCATGACAATTCCTATCCGGAGATCCAAGAAGCTCCCTACTCTTGAGACCTTTGCAGAACCCTTTCTCACTTTATTCTGTGAGCGATTTGACCCATTTTTAGCCTTGCTCGCTAAATCGCAAAAACTCGGCCTAAGGGCCTCAAACAGTTTGCGATTTGCCCACTAGTGTGGGCCGCTCGCTGTGGCCAAATGGGTACCCCAAATAGCTCACAATTACCGTTCGAAAGAGTTCTGCAAAGGTCTCCTCTTGAAGAGTTCGGTTTTGCGGTGGTCACGTCATCTGCCCAAGGTGATTTGAGGGAGATCCTTGAGTTTTGCAGTTTCGGCCGATGAGGGACGAGAGGAAAGGCCTACGGCATGGGGCGCAAGGTGCGGGAGTCAGGAGTCAGAAGTCAGGGACTGGAAAAGCGCAGAGGGGAGAAGCGGGGAGCCCTTTTCTTTAGAAATCTACCCGGATTTTCCATAGGGCGACGTAACGCTTTTAGCTCTTGATATTAGCAGCGTATCCTCTATCTGTCCCCAGGGGATGTCATTTGTGACTGACACTTGACACGTTGCGGGTTACACATTATGATGTCCCCGTGTAGAGATGATTAGATCTTTCAAACACAAGGGCTTGGAAAAGCTTTTTCACAAAGACGACCGACGTGGGATAAACCCGAAACATGCAGCCAAACTGGCCCGAGTGTTGGACCGTCTAGATGCATCGGCAGGACCTCAAGACATGAATTTACCCGGTTACAGATTGCATGAGCTTTCGGGGAAGGAAAAGGGAATCTGGTCGGTTTGGGTTACCGGCAATTGGCGCGTCACCTTTCAATTCGACGGTCCTGATGCCGTGGCCGTGGATTATCGAGATTATCACTAACGTTGGAGGGTTTCAAATGAACAGACGCAGGAGACCTACCCATCCCGGAGAAGTCTTACGGGAAGATGTTATAAAGCCTCTTGGCTTGACGGTAACGGAGGCTGCAAAACGCTTGGGAGTTACGCGAAAGACCTTGTCGGCCCTGGTCAATTGTAAAGCGTCAATGAGTCCGGAGATGGCAGTCAGGATAGGCAAAGCAACAAGGACCTCCCCTGAAAGCTGGCTATACATGCAGGCGAAGTTGGATCTCTGGCATGCCCAGCAAAAACCCCCTGAGGTTGAAAGGTTTGGAGAGGTTGCGGTGGCCTGATTGTCACGATTTTGTTGTCACCGGTTTTACGGAATGTGCGGGACATCCTATATTTCTCCCGTCAAGTGAAAAAACGGCCTTAAGGATTCCAGCAAATCAAGCTGTCAGAGTCTTTTAGGGCGCACTACACCTGTCGTTTAATAGATCCAGTTTCTCGGCGGAAGCTCTCGCCTTTTGATGAGCTCAACACTTGATCCATTCCACAAGCTCAGAAACACGTTACGTTTATTGGGCATACCCCATGTCAGGATCACCCATCATTCCTAATCCAGTTTCTGAAGTTCAGTCCCGCCAAAAAGACGGCGGGCAGGAGCCGGCCCAGTATTGTCCCGCCCGAGGTCTTATGCCTCAAGGCCCTTGATGGGGCTATCTCGCCGAAAATGACAAAACTCTTTAGTTCATATTCAGATAATCTGGATCAAAGGCCTCCTGTCTCTTCATAAGGGTCCAGGCAACAACAAGCATTTTGGCCGCCAGTTTGACTCTCATTTTGGTTCTGATCCCACGTTCACGTTCTCTGCCGTGCACAAGCTTGTTGAAGTAGACGATGAAGTGCCTGTTGTGAGTAGAAGCCACGTATGCTGCCTGATATAGGGCGTAGCGAAGCTCAGCGTTTCCGTTTTTGGATATCTTGGGAATCGCTTTTTAGCAATCTTTGCCGCTACGAGTTGCACAAAGAGAAGCCACCTAACGTCAGCAACTCCTTGGCACTGCCAAAGGGTCAAGGCGTGTATTGCCCACAGAGGTGGGATGGAATGAGAAAGTGCCTGGTATCGCTATCGTGATGCGGTCTGACCTTGACGGTTCCTGTGGATAGGGTGTATAGTCCTTGGTCATTCGGTGTGCCTCATCGCCAGAGAGAGCACTTTGAAAAGGGAAACCCTATGGGACGGATAAAGGCTCCATGCACTGTATCAAAAGATGCCTGTGCTTGGGGCCTTTAAGGTTTTAGTGCCCACAAGAAGAACCTGTCACTGCTGATTCAATAGGAAAGGGTGTTGTAAGCGGAGGAGGCGATGCAGTGATTTTGCAGTGGTTGAAAGAAGACATTGTGCTTGGCGATGGAGGGGCCTTGTTTGAGTTAGAGCGCAGGGGATATGTGAGCGCCGGACCTTTCACGCCGGAGGTTTCCATCGAGCATCCAGAAGCCCTGAAACAGCTCCAACGGGATTTTGCCCGGGCCGGGGCACAGGTCCTACAAGCCCTCACCTACTATGCCCATGAAGAAAAGTTAAAACAGATCGGCAAAAAGGGTGTGCTGGCCGAGATCAACTCCGCTGCCGTGGGCATTGCCCGCGAGGTGGCAGACGAATACGGTTGTCTGGTGGCCGGAAATCTGGCCAACACCTGGGTCTATGATCCTGAAGATCCAGGCTCCCATAAAGAAACCCGACGTCAATTCGATCAGCAAATAGAACATCAGTTGCCCTATGGTGTGGATTTTTTCATAGCTGAAACGCTGGAATATCTGGGTGAAGCCAAGCTTGCCCTGGAGGCCATTCAGGCAGTGGGAAAGCCTGCTATGATTACCCTTGGGTTTAAGTATCGAGACCGCACGGCAGATGACGTGACCTTGGAAGACGCCTTTCAGGAGCTTGAAGGAGCCGGGGCAGAAATCGTGGGCCTGAATTGCTTTCGAGACCCAGAGCGCATGCTCCCTCTTGCCGCTAGACTGCGCCAGGCGGTGTCCAGTTTCGTGGCCACGCAGCCTGTGGCCTATCGATGTTCTGAAGAAGCCCCCTATTTTCAAGTCCAGCAATTCCACGGTCATCTTGCCTTTCCTCTTGAAATGGACCCATTTGTTCTCACCCGTATCGAGATGGCGGACTATGCACGCAAGGCACAAGCCATGGGTATCAACTATATTGGAGGGTGTTGTGGAACGGCGCCCCATCATCTGCGGGCCATGGCCGAAGCCCTAGGTCGAAGGGTCCCCAATAGCAAATATTCGCCTCAATTGAAATTTCATCCCATCATCGGAGAAGAGGGATACGTGAAGGAAAAAGACGAGCGCATCTTGTGTGAACAGCGGTATGGACCAGCGGTGTGCCACTTTCTGGATGAAAAGCAGGAGATGGGCGCGTGACGGCACGCTATCTCCAGACGGCTTGACAAAGAGGGGTCCTGGCAGCGGGTTGAGGCCACGGTCCCTCGGTGGGTATTCAATCTCAATGATGCCCCAGATGAATTCGAAAAGGATGGCCCTATGGAAAGAGAATGGATGACACAGAGAAAGTCCCTGACAGCCCCGGTTGCCTGTCTGGGCCAGAAAGTGATGGGGCTCATTGCAGAGATGGGCGCGGCTGCTATTTTCCTTTTTCAAGCCTTGGTTCGCATCTTTCATCCCAAGCAGGTGGCGCCCATTTTGGAACAGGTCTATTTCATTGGGGCCAGGTCTACGAATATTGTCATCTTGGTGGGTCTTTTCACGGGGATGGTCTTGGGGCTCCAGCTCTATCACACCCTGATCCAGGTGGGCTCACAAGGGGCCTTGGGATCTGTGCTGGCCCTTTCTCTGATCAGGGAATTGGGCCCGGTCTTGGCGGCCATCATGATCACGGCCCGGGCCGGTTCGTCCATGACGGCCGAAATCGGCATGCAGCGCGTCTCTGAGCAGATTGATGCATTGACCACTATGCGCATTGACCCACTCCGTTTTCTGGTAAGCCCCCGGGTGGCGGCGGCCTTGGTCAGCTTTCCATTGCTGACGGCCGTATTTGACATCACCGGTATCGTGGGGGGATATATCTCCTCAGTCCTGCTGCTGGGGCTCGATGACGGGACCTTTTTTCATGGGGTCCGGTCCGGTGTGGAGATGTCGGACATCAACGGGGGGACGATCAAGTCCCTGGTTTTTGCTGTCCTTGTATCCACCATCTGTTGCTTTGAAGGGTACTTCACCCATATGCGCACTGATAGCGCCGGGGCCAAGGGGGTGGGGCTTTCCACGACTGCTGCAGTGGTTTTGTCTTGTGTCTTCATTCTCGTGGCAGACTATGTGGTGACCTCTTTATTGTTGTGATGGAATGATGAACGCGCCGATGATCGCATTCAAAGATGTGACCAAACGTTTCGGAGACCACACCGTCCTCGACAAGGTGAATCTGGAAATCAGTGAGGGCCAGGTGACCACCATTATCGGCAAGAGTGGTGCTGGAAAAAGTGTGCTCCTCAAGCACATCATTGGACTTCTGAGGCCCGACGAAGGGACCATTCTGTTTGAAGGCAAAAACATCGACAAGATGAAGAAAGGCGAGTGGAACGCCTATGTGAGCCAGATCAGTTACATGTTTCAAAACAGCGCCCTGTTCGATTCCTTGACGGTTTTTGAAAACGTGGCGTTGCCTTTGCAGGAGACGACAAACATGCATAAGAGAGAGATCCGGCAAAGGGTCATGGAGAGGATCGAGCAAGCGGAACTGACAAGGGTGGCCGACAAATACCCTGCCCAGCTTTCTGGCGGGATGCAAAAGCGGGTGGCCCTGAGCCGGGCCCTGGTGACGGGACCGAAGATCGTGCTCTTTGATGAACCCACGACGGGCCAAGACCCTGTTCGGCGGAATGCCATCTTGGGCATGATCTCCGAGTACCAGCGAAAATATGGATTTACCGCCGTTCTGATCAGTCATGACATCCCAGATGTCTTTTTCATTTCAAACCGCCTCTTGGTCCTGGATGGAGGAAAAATCGTTTTCCAGGGGACACCGGAGGCGCTGGATGACTTTGAGCATCCATACGTCGACGAGTTTATACAAAGCCTTGAGGGCCTGCAGGAACATCTCACCGGCCTCTATTCCAGACGAAACTTCAGGGTTCGGTACCAAAAAACGCTGAAACGAGACGGGTTCAATGATCGCTTTGCAGTGGCCGTGTTTTCTCTGGACGATTGGGAAAGGATCGAAGGAAACGTAGGACATGTGGCTGCCCAGAAGGTTGTCAAGGCCTTGAGTAAGTATATTAATGAACATTTTGGGGTCGTGGGTGGTTTTTCATCGCGTCTGTTCAGCAACCAGTTTGTCACGGTGCTGCCATTTTCCGATCTGAAAGAGGCAAGAAGCATTTTGGATGCCTTTGTGAGAGACTTGAAGACACAGGGGATGACGGATATCCGGTCCGATGCCCGCCTCTTGGAGAAAGAGTGTTTCGAGTTTGCCATTTCGGCAGGCTTGGCAGAAGGAACGTCGGACGATGATGTGAACACGGTGATCGATACGGCCCACTCTGAAGGAACAACGATTGCACAGTTTCGGTGCGAAAGCCGGGAGGTAACGGTTAATGAAAAAGTATACCCATGAGCTCCTTGTTGGCATCTTTGTGATCTTTGGGCTGGCATGCCTGGGATACATCACCGTTCAGTTTGGTAACGTCTCTATTTTCGGAAAAGATACCTATCGGCTCTATGCAGAATTCAGTTCTGTCTCAGGCTTGCAGGTCGGTAATGTGGTAGAGATGCTCGGTATGGAAGTGGGCAAAGTGGAAGGGTTTCGCATGGATCAGGACCAGCAGGTGATCGTGGTGGAACTTCAGATTCGAAAGGATATCAAGATCTATGGAGACGCCGTGGCCTCCATTGAGACAGCCGGATTGATCGGAGACAGGTTCTTGAACATCGATCCCGGGGGGGCCCTCTCCCCGTTGAAGGCAGGAGATACGATTCTGGACACCCAGCCACCGGTGAATATCAGCGATCTCATCGGCCGGTTTGCTTTTGGGGAAGTGAAAGAAGAATAGAGGAAGGCGAAGGAGCAGATCATGGGCAAGGCAAAACTGGGGATCCAGGCAGTCGCTGCCGTCTTCTTGTTTTGGGCCATACCGGCCGTTTCAGCAACGCCTCTTGAGACAATGGAGGGCCACGTCCATCAGGTGCTGGGTGTATTGCAGGACCCAGCACTTGAGCGGAAAACCAAGGAGGAGAAGATCTGGACCATGGTACAGACCATGTTTGATTTTCCGGAGCTTTCCAAAAGGACCCTGGGACGGGGGTGGCGAAAGTTGGATCCGAATCAGCGCCACACATTCACAGATCTGTTCAGCAGATTGCTGGCAGAGGTTTACATGGATAGAATCCTCTCCTACAAAGATGAGAAAGTGATCTTTGAAAAGGAGAAGATCAAGTCGGACCATTATGCAGACGTGGAAGGCAGAATCATCACGGAAACCGAGCCCATATCCATGGTCTACAGGGTCATCCAGGAAAAGGGACAGTGGAGAGTCTACGACGTGGTCATCGAAGGCGTCAGTCTCATTAAGAACTACCGCAGCCAGTTCAACGAGATTCTCAGAAATAAGACCCCCGATGATCTGATTGAGTTGATCCGGAAAAAACTGGAAGGGTCATAGGCGAAGAGACGGGTCGCCTGTGGTCACAACCAAAAGGGATCCCTCCGGCCGGGTGTTGGGAGGGCCTGGGAGACCAGCAAAGATGAAACCGGTATCCCTTAAAGAGAGGAGGTGACGGAGGTGACCAACCTGGATGCTCTTCAGGAGTTCGAAAATTGTGAGCTTTGCGAACATCGATGCCGGGTGAACAGATTGGCAGGAGAGACAGGGGTGTGCAAGATGACCATGCCCGTTTTAGGCGCCGCCCACCTCCATATGGCGCCCCCGCCGAGCTACACGGTATTCATGGCTGGCTGCAATCTCAAGTGCCTGCAGTGTCAAAGCTGGACAACCTCTCAGTACCCAGACAGCGGGTACGACCAAAGAGGGTATGAAGAGCCCAACACACTGGCTGAAGCATCCTTAAAGGGCCTTGACTCCTTTGCAGCAAGACTCATAGGGGCCGACAGGATATCCTTTTCAGGTGGGGAACCGACCATTCATCTCCCCTATATTGAACAGGTCGTTGAAGAAGCCAGGGGCATGGCGTCAGCTGCGAAGGTGAATGTGGACACCAACGGGTAAAAGCCTGGAGAGGGTCCTCGCCTTTGCCACATCCATCACCTATGATCTGAAGGCCTATTATGACGAGGTCCACCTGGCCCTGACCGGGGCATCGTCCAGGCCGATCCTCAGAAATGCCGAGCATATCGGAAGAGATGCAAGGGACAAACTCTGGGAATACAGAATCGTCGTCATCCCGGAGCTCACAGAAGGGGAGATCGAGCCGTTAACCGATTTCATTGCCGGCATTGATCGGTCTTTGCCCGTCTGTTTTCTGGCTTTTAGACCAAACTTCGTATTGGAGAGCCACCCCGGTGCAACGACAAGGCTCATGCAGCGTTGTGTGAAAATGGCCAAGGATGCCGGCCTGGAAAGTGTCTACTGGTCCGGCCATCCAAACATTTCAGCAACGCCAGTCCATTTGCCAACGCCCCTGTGGGACCGGTACGTACTTCCAGGTGCCCGACTAGCTGGTGCATACGGTTTTTCAGCAGGTTGTCGCACCCATCCAAGGGGTTGTGCCACATGCGGCTCACATCAGGCCTGCCAAATCAAGAAGTATCATCCCACCAGAGTCACCTGAGGCCCTCTTGGTGCTCCCTGCCCCTGACGGCAGGGTCCTCTTTCCATATGCGCTGCCAGACCCACCGCAGTTGGTCCCAACCCCGTTCATCCATGACCTGTCTGTTCCTGGTGGGGTTGGCATGGCCGTTGCCGACGGCTCCCACCTTGAACTGAAACACATAGAAAGGCTCCATCCCCATTCTGAGGTCCTTGATGATGATGTCATCGACAGACCGCGCCACAGCATAGAAACCGTGGGTGAACCACTGTAACCGTTTGACGGGCCAGTGATCGGCCACGTCTTCAAGGAGGTTGCCATGGCTGGCGTAATGGGTCATCTGGACATCCCTGCTCTGATCAAAGAGGGAATAGAACCCTTCGTAGTATCCCTTGTCATCCATGGCCAGGACGCGCCACAACAAGGTGTTGAACGGAGAAGGGATGGTCAGCATTTTCTCGTAGCTCACCTCTTGTCGTCTTAAAGAGGCCTGTGCAAGGCCTGTCACGTAGGTCTTTGCGCCCACGGTCCATAAGAGGTAGACAGCGCTTACGACGATACAGACCGTGTTGGCGAGGTGCCCCCAGGACCTCTTGCGCGAGGAGACAAGGGCCGCCAGGACCCCAAAGAACAAGGGGGCGGAGTAGAGAGGATCGATGATGAAGATGGTGGACCACATGGCAGGCGGCGTGGCAATAGGCCAGAAGATCTGTGTCCCATAGACCGTGAGGCAATCGAGCAGAACGTGCGTTGTAAAGGCCAAAAAGACCAAGGCATACCAACGGTTTCTGTATGGGGCCGTTTCGGGGTGGCACTTGCGTATGGACCAGACAAAGAGCGGTGTCAGGGCCACGAGGACAAAGAGGGAGTGGCTGGGGCCCCTGTGATAGGTAAAGGCCTTGACGGGATCGCTGAATGGAAAAAGTATGTCCAGGTCTGGAAAGAGCCCACAGAGGGCGCCCCACAACCATGCACGTCTTCCCACTTGCCGGCCCAGTGTGGCCTCGCCAACAGCGGCACCTAACGCGATTTGGGTGATGGAATCCACGGCTGTCTCCCCAGTCCATCATCCTGTGGTGGACTGCATACAAACACCTAAGGCACGCTATTTTCCTATGGTAAGCATGGATCTTTAAATGTCCAGATCCCGTCAGGTTCGCTTAAGGTCTATGGCGGGGTCGGAGGCAAGCGGGCTTCGCCGTCATCTTGAACCATGTGCGACATGCCACGAAGAGGGAGGCGGAGACTCAGGGCCAGTTCGGGATTCTATCCATGACTCTGTTCACAAGGCCCGGCCCAGTTCATCGGCTTCAGCCAAGGCATCAAGAAGGGTTCTGGGGGCCTTTGCATCGCCTATGGTATGGACCTCTATATTGGCCTCTTTAAACCATTCTGCGGCTTTCCTGTTGGAGCGCATGCCTTCTGAGAGGATGATGTCCGTGACCATGTCCAATTGCTGCACCCTCCCCTTCCACAGGAAACGAATCCCCTTTTCCAGGAATGCTTCTATGGTCACGCCTTTAAAGAGCTGAACGCCGGGTCGTTTCAGGCGTTCCATGAGATAGGTCCTGTCATTGGGTGCCATCTGTTCTGCAAAATGATGGCCACGGTGCAGGACAAAAACCTCCCTTCCCTTTTCAGCCAAAAAATCCGCTACCTGAAGGGCTGCCATATTCCCGCCCAGCACGACTGTCCGATGGTCTGGAGTCCCATGGAACTGAAGCACATCTGTAACGGTGTGAAGGGCCATGGCAGTGTCAAAAAGCCCTGCAACCTGGGGAATCTCAGGTAAACTCCCCGTTGTGATGATGCCAACGTCCGGTTTTATGGCAGCAATGCCTTCCTTGTCCAGCATCCAGTCGAAGCAAACCTCTACGTTGAGTCGATCCAACTCCCGAAGGTAGTATTCGATGATTTCCATGACCTCTGAACGCCCTGGGGGAATAGAGGCGAGCCTGGCCATTCCCCCTGGTTGGCTGTTCTCTTCCAGGACCAGGACCTCGTGGCCGCGAAGGGCAGCCATCCTTGCCACTGCCAGCCCTGCAGGGCCTGCACCAACCACAAGGATTCTCCTGGGTGCGACCATGTCTTCTTTCTTCCTAAGAAGGTATTCTCGCCCCACTTCAGGGTTCACCACGCAGGTTCCTTCTTCAAGGGCCAGGGCCCTTTCAATACACCCCTTGCAGCATCCGATACAGGGCCTGATGTCTGCCAGGCGGCCTTCATAGCCCTTTTTGGGCAATTCCGGATCGGCCAGAAGAGCCCGCCCCATGGCCACCATGTCTGCCCGTCCCTGCCTGATGATGCGATTGGCCAGTTGCGGATCCTTGATCCGGCCAACGGCGATGACAGGGATGGTGACGGTCCTTTTTACTTCCTCGGCCAGATGGACAAAGCAGGCATGATCGGCATACATGGAGGGAATGGTGACCGGCATGGAGCCATACACGCCGGCAGAGACATGGAGCCAATGAACGCCCAGCCCTTCTACAACGGGGGCAAGCCTCTTGGCGTCTTCGACGGTCCATCCCCCTTCCACATAGTCCGCACCATTGATTCTAACGCCCACGGGATATCCGGGCCCCACCTTGGTCTGAATATCTCTTATGATCTCCCTCAAAAAGCGTGTGCGGTTTTCAAAGGAGCCCCCATAGGCATCCTGCCTGAGATTGGAGTTTTCTGCCAGAAACTCTGTGATCAGATAGCCGTGGGCGCCGTGTATCTCCACAAAATCGAACCCTGCCCGTTTGCATCTCAAGGCCGCATCCCCATAGGCAACTACTAATTCCCTGATCTCGTCTCGAGTCAACTCTCTGGGAACACCCTTTACCACGGCAAGGGCGGGGATGGGAGAAGGAGCCACTTTTTCACTCAGATAGGCCTGGCGGCCGCCGTGGAGAAGTTGCATGCCGAAGGTGGTGTCAAAGGCATGTATCCTTTCGGTCATCTTGCGAAGGGCTTCAATGAAACGATCAGACCAGAGGCGAGGCATGCGGGGAAGATCAAGTCCCGAGGGATGGACTGCACCGCCTCCGACCACGATCATGCCGGCGCCCCCCTTGGCCCTTGCTGCCAGATACTCCCAATGCTGTTCCGTCACGCATCCATCTTGGTCTACGCCGAAATTGAGACTCATGGGAGGCATGACAAGACGGTTCTTGACCGTCATGGTCCCGAGCTTGATGGGAGAAAACAGATGCTCTAGGGCCAATGTGTGCTCCTTTCATACCCCTTTGAACCCTTGATGATCTGGTGATGCAAGGGCCTTGCCCGCAGCTTGCTGCAGGGCGGGTCCATTCTCACAAGGCAGGTTTGGCCTGTGCCAGGGTTGTCCCTCTTGCGCCAGCGTTGCATCATATGGCAAGGAGTAATCATATGGCAGGCAGTAGTAAAAAGAAGATCTACCACAGCCTTGAAAAAAAACCTCCTGATAGCAGAAGGAGGCCCCCAAAAAAAGAGCCAACAGCTATAAGGAGGTGACGGTAACGACCTCAGGAACTATCAAAGGAGGCACCTTTTGTCAAATGCTCGAGGTCTTTGATAGATCGGGGGCCCCTCCGGTCCGCCCGTGGATTTGGCAAGATCTTTGAACATGAGACCTTACCATCAATGGCTAAAAGGAATGTGGCCGCGGGGCTGCATGTCGTGTCCTTTGTGCACGCAGTGGTGCCCTTCAGATTTGAATCCACCACCTTGATTGATGCCATTCTATGGTTATATTGGGGTAGTGGTAGGTGTGGCGTTTCTGAGGTGATTGAAATGCTCATTCATTGTAGTGCGTAGTTTGATTTTAGAAAAAAGGAGAATCCCATGGCTCGAAGGGTGATTATAGATGAAGATGAATGCATTGGATGTGGGTCTTGCGAAGAGATTTGCGCTGAGGTGTTTAGACTAGATGAAGAGACTGAACAGGCAGAAGTCATCAAGCCAGAAGGAGGTCCCGAGGACCTGATTGAAGAGGCCATGGAAACCTGTCCCGTGGAGTGTATCCATTGGGAGGAACTGTAGACATGGAGCCAGGTGCCCATGCCCATGGGCACACAAGACAAGGTCTTTGCTCATGTGACGTGCTTCCCATAAACCAGGTTTAAGGGGCAACGCCATTTTGGGAGCAGAGCATGTACACAGGGCCCATTCAAAAGGACCAGTTGCACGTCTTGCTCTGATTCCAAAACGTGGGCGACGTCTATGCATTAATAGAGCGCTGCACCCAAGGTTGCACCTAGAAAAGCATTCCGCTTCAGGCCCTTCCTGTTCTAGTGGCGCCCTTTTACTATGCCCTCATGAGGAGCTTGACCAGGCCAAGGGCGCCATGACGTCATGGGCAGGAAGACCTTGTGGCCGCCCATCGGCGGCAACGAGGGGGGGGTCAGCAGAGCGTTGCATGACTGGTATGGAGGATAAGTCCATGGATTTCACAAAAGGGTCTGATCAATTCAGAGTCCACTTAACGGAAGAGATGTTCAGTCGTTTCGTTGTGGATATGTTTAAGGGCACGGTGTCTCAATTTGCGCGTGAAAGGCAACTGCCATACAGCTTGGTATATAATCTGGCCCATCGTAGGATCAAATCCATCTCTGCGCAGGACTATGAGAGCATATTTGGGGAAAAACCGCCGGACCGGCAGATAAGAAGGGTCGATGGGTCCTATTTTCGCGCGATGGTCCGGTTGTGGCAGTTTCTGAACCATCATGCCAAGAAGAAAGACCTTTATGAAGACTTCTACCCCGGCAAGAAGATCAAGCGGGCCGATTCCAGGATCTTCTCTGGAAGGGTAAGGACCATTGAAAAGCGGGTAGAGAAGAAGATGGAGAAGAAATTCTTTGATCAAGGTCTTCAGCGACGAGAGATAAAGACGTGGATTGAAGAACTCGATCAGAGCGGCCACGAGGAGAGAGTCCCTTACGAAACAGCAAAGCCGGCATTGCTGTACCTGCAGCGGGTCATGAAGATCAGGCCCTCGAGCTTGCTAAAGCAACGGATCGGTCGTTATGAATCTGGCACACTGAAAACCATATCCAAGGAGCGGTATCGTCACATTCTACACCTCAGAGAAAAGGTACGGCGGACATCGCTTTCTGGTTCCAAGGTGGCCATGGAAAGGCTCCTCGAGGAGATTTGCGGGAGAAGAGAGGGGATGACCCTGATTTCTGAGGTGAAAGATGAGCTGGACTTCCTGAGCGCATATGGCGCAAAGGGTACAAAGAGGTATCTAGGCAGAAGTATCAGTCATTACGAAAAATCAAGGCTCAGACGAATAGCCACTTGGCGGGCGCAGAAGATCAAAGAAGATTGCCATGCCCTCATCGGTAAGATGACAGAAATCAAATTGGCATCCCTTCCAAAATCCGTTATTCCCACGAAAATAGCAGAACTCATCTCAGTGCTGAAATCATGCTTGGTTGAAAAACTGATCAGAGATGAAGACAATACCTACGAAAAACGGATTCTCACGGTACCGTCTCATGACAAAGAAGAATATAAGAAGGCAAGCCACGGCTTTACACCAATGGAGGATGCCCCATCAGCTCTGGGCATGAGCAAAGAGGCCTTTGACATGATGGTGGCAGCCCACGGGAGCGTTTTTAGAAGGATCGCAAGATACGACGGAAGGTGGTACTTGTCAAATCTCTATATCAAAGCCCTCCATGAGGAGCCAGGGTTTCATGTCGTAAAGGCCAAATATGCCCTCTTGGCTGTGCGTCAAGGGGCTTCTCATCCATCCGGTCCTAAAAAAGAGGAAGGCCCCATTTCCACGTACAAGAGATCATCTCAGATTGCATCCATGGACGATTCTCAGCACAGGAAAGGACAGGAGCATGGTCTGAGTTGTCCTGGGCTATCGGACGGTCTTTCAGCGTATACGGAGAGCGTCGGCCCTCCTTTCTTCGCCATGGTCGCTACCGGCTAAGAAGGGCCCTCTCTTGCCCCCTTGCCCGTGACTTGGCCGAGGGAACCTCTTAACGTTTGATGGGCCGGACCGTCCAAACGGGAACTGGAGAATTCTTGACTATCTTGTCGGTGACGCTACCGATTTGAAACTGTCCGCTCCTTCCAAGTGTTGCCATGACGATGACGTCTATCTCTTCCTGCTTTGCCGTCTCTAGGATCTTTTGTGCGGGATCACCCACGACGACCAGTCTGTGAAACATGGGGCATCCCTTCAACTCCGTTCGGCAAATACTCTCCATGGCCTTTTCCGCTTTGGGAATCTCCCAATCTCGAATCTTCTGGGCATGGTCTGATCCCAGTTCACCATACCATTCGCGATAGTCCGTGAGGTCTTCTGCCACGTATAGCAGGTAGATCTCTGCACCATACTTTGTGGTAAGAGACAACACATAATCGAGAGCCGCATTTGAATTCTCAGAAAAGTCCGTTGGCCATAAGATCTTCTTGATGTCCATCATTTTTCACCCCCTTCGATGGGATACACGATCCTTTTGCCGATCAATCCCTCAGGTCCCGTTGTATCGGCTTGTTCCCACGGCAGTGGCGCCGGGGTCTTCAGATCCCATCATTTGTCCAGAATATAGGCAGGAAAATGGGGTTCGTATATGGGGTTATGGCTGTATTTTCAAAAGAATTGGACAGTATTTTTTGGATAGGATCGTGCATCCAGGTGGCAGGAGGTCGTGTAAGTAATAGCACAATGGGCCACAGGCGGCCTAGCTTCTCAGAGAGGCTACTAACGGAATAATGCCGAACCAGAGGATATAGGAAAGCGCGATCCCCATGATTCCGTCTATTCTCCTGTCATATTCTCCTGATTTCATGAACACGGACGTGGCGATGACAAGAATCATCCAGTGAGGGGTCGCCACGAACACCAGCAGGCCCCCTAAACGTCCCAGCATCTGAAGATGCCACAGGAGCGTGCCTGCTCCGACGGCAAGGGTGGCAAAGATGATGGCCAGAAGGCAGGCGGCCTGCTCTCCAAAAACCACAGACAATGTATACTTCAAGGCCTTCTTGTCGGCCTGATGGTCTGGAATCCCTGCCAGGGTGATGGCGGCCAGTACGGCAAGGGAGAGTGGAAGGCTCAGGATCCAAGGCGTGGGGTTGGCCCAGGAGCCGGACTGCAATACAAAACCGCAGACAATGACGTAGGGACTGTGTGTGAGAGCAACGACCAATTCGCCCACCCCTTTGTAGCAAAACTGGAGGGGTGGCATGGTGTATCCTAATCCTAAGAAGATGCCTGCTATCAAGAGGACCGTAGCAGCGGCTCTTGAAGACAGGGGGCATGAAAGGAGAAGAAGAAGGCCACAAGCAACAAGGAGACAGAAGAGCAGACCCAAGGCCGTCCTCACCTCTTTGGGGGCAAGCTTCTCTTCCACCAAGACCCTGGAACCGCCATTAAAGGGACTGGCGTTGCGGTTGATTCGATCTGTTGGAAGGTCGTATAGTTCGTTGGTAAGGATCGTACACAACTCGAGCAGGAAGAGATATCCATAGCCCAACACGTAAAGATCAGCACGAAAATGCAGGCCGTTGCCGGCCGCCAGAGCCGCTCCAAGGCTGTAGGCGATAAAGGTCATGGGGTAAAACTGCAACCTCATGATTCTTAGCCAGGCGATTCCTTTTTCTTTGGTCATGTGGCCCACCCTGTCTGCAGGCGGATCATGGGATCAGGTCTCACGTGATGGTAATATAAAAGGCTCTTTTTGGCTACCTTGACCATGATGGTGGAAAGAGAACCCTGCTTGTGGGGGTCTTGTCTCCATAGCGGATCAACCACCTGTCATAAGCCTAGATCTGGCCCTGGGGGCTTTGCCGAACTTGCTAGGTGGGTGACAGGCGCTTTAGGGCATTCTAGGGATAAATGTTTATTAATATTGAAGCATGAGGGCGGCTTTCATGGAACGCCAGGTTTCTTTGTGGAGGTTTTTCGTTG
The DNA here is from genome assembly GCA_034189385.1 of Thermodesulfobacteriota bacterium. Taxonomy (GTDB): domain Bacteria; phylum Desulfobacterota; class Desulfobacteria; order Desulfobacterales. Next base: position 196,851 of record JAXHVD010000003.1, on the reverse strand, counting down.
ACTAAGTGGGAAAGATGTTCATGTATGATCACCATATGGAGAGGGGATGGGCTTTAAGAAAGATCCTGAAAAGATCAGCCGCATCGTTTTGGATGTATCCCGTAAGCGGGGTGTTCAGGTGCCATGATTGATAAGACAACCATCATGGACACGGTGTGCGAACGGCTAAAGAGGTTGCCCGTTTCCCACTGCCTGGACCTGCGGACTTACAAACGCAACAGGTCCGTCATGATCGCCAAACTGGGCGAAGACGATCTGCTGGTCATTGAAAACGGCTTTTTCAAGGAGCGTTTTCGGGTAAGGCCAGAAAAGCTTAAAAAACTGTTGAAGCGACTTATAAAAAAGGAGTTTCCTAGAAGTCGAAAGATCAGACTCTATGTGCTGGAAAGATGCGTCGAAGATGAAAAGACGCACCTGGGGCGAAAAGTCATCTAGGTGCCGGGAACCCCTGGCAGTCCATTGGCTACTAAGGGGAACAGGCATGGGCGCCTGCAAAGGGGCTGTTGTCCTCGTCTCTTTTTTCTTGTTTTGAACCATTTTTTGATAAATCCTAGGGTTGCTGAAGGGATGAGCACCACCGGTTCCGCGTAGCCCCTTGAAAGGAGCCATGTCCCGTCCAAGGGAAGAACCTTAGCTTGGAAGGAGGCTAACATGAGAAGCGTATCCTTTTTGGTGATGGTGTTATTGGTATCCCTTTGTACCGGTGCCGATGCAGGGCTTTTTGACACCATTAAGGAACAGGTGGGCCTGTCTGCAAATCAGCCCCTAGATGAGGATACGATCGTATCGGGCCTTAAAGAAGCCCTTTCCATTGGGACGGAAAAGGCCGTGAGGTCCGTCTCTCAAGTGGACGGCTACCTTGGCAACGAGGCCATTAAGATACTCATGCCGGAGAAGATAGAGAAAGTGGCCGATATCCTTGGAAAGGTGGGATATGAACAGCAGGTTGAGAACTTTGTCGCGAGCATGAACCGAGCAGCGGAGATGGCCGCTCCTGAGGCGGCATCTATCTTTGGCTCTGCCATCAAGGAGATGACGCTGGCAGATGCCAGGGGTATTCTGGATGGCGGTGCTACTGCCGCCACCGACTATTTCAAGGCAAAGACATCTGGCGCGATATATGAGACATTTAAACCCATAGTGTCATCAACCATGAACGACGTGGGTGTCACCCGCTCCTATAAAGAGATGATGCATCAGTATACATCATTGCCCTTCATGAAATCAGAATCGCTGGACCTCGACCACTACGTGACCGATAAGGCCCTGCACGGCCTTTTTTACATGCTGGGACAGGAAGAGAAGAAGATTAGAGCAAACCCGGCAGACAGGGTGACGGATCTTCTGAAAAGGGTCTTTGGAGGCTAACGGCATCTGCTGAGGTGCTGCTCCTTGAAAGAGGTGAGGTGTTGATGGGCCAAGCGTCATTCCGACTTCGCGTTTTTCTCCTTCTCACGGTGGCAGTGCTGGCGTTAGGCACTGTGGGCTTTTCGCTGACAGAGGGATTGTCACCCGGAGACGCCCTCTATTTCAGCCTTGTCACTGTAGCGACGGTGGGCTACGGCGACATCCATCCTGCAACACCGGTCGGCAAGGGACTTGCCATCGTGTTGATTGTGGCAGGGGTGGGGACCTTCCTGGGGGTCATCGCCAGTGCGACTGAGATCATGCTCAACAGGCGGGAGCAGACACTCAGGGATCAAAAGCTGAACATGGTTTCAGGGCTATTCTTCAGTGAAATCGGCAATAGACTCTTGGCGGACTTCTCAAGGTGTGATCGTAATCCGGACACGACCAAGGCGGCGTTAGTCGTGTCTGGAAACTGGTCAGAGAAAGATTTTTCGGCCGCAAGCCAACGTCTCACTCATTATGATTACAGTATTGACCCGGAAAAGCTTGATCTTGAAAGATTGCGGAACTTCCTGGGTAGACAAAAGGACCTCTTGCTGAGGCTCTTGGAAAATCCGGTCCTGCTCGAAAGTGAGTCCTTTACAAAACTCCTCCGGGCCATTTTCCACTTAAAAGACGAGTTGATGCACAGAGAAGATCTTGCCCATTTGCTCAGCAGTGACGTCGCCCATCTGGCCGGAGATGTGAGAAGGGTTTACGCGCTTTTAGTCCGGCATTGGTTAGACTACATGAAATACCTGAAAGAGAATTATCCCTATCTCTTTTCGCTTGCCATGAGAACAAATCCTTTTGATGACACAGCCACCGCCACGGTGAGGTGATGGGACAGGCACATGTCTCAGTTCTGCTCCAGGCTGTGCATAGGCCCCTTTCGGGCTCAAAGAGTGGCCATGCATGTGGGCTGTCGTCAACTGCTCAACGAGATGTCATCGTGTGGAAAGAGAGGAAGGAGTGTCATACTAATGGTCCTTACCAAAGCTGATGTCTATGAGAAGATGATTTTTTCAGACAGGCCGGTCTGTCCTTATTGCGGACAAGAGATGAAGATTATGGCCTGTGGGCAGTCCGGTTTCGTAAACGGTGGCCGATGGGGGTCTCCGTACCTCTTTATCTGCGGCAACGACGCATGCCCCCTCTATGCAGAGGGCTGGGACCACATGCAAGAGACTTACGGCCGGCCCTGTTCTTACCGGTGCATCTGTTATCCAGATTCGGACCGGACAGCGGCCAGGGCCGTCTATTCGTCCAACCAGTGGGGCATCATCGATGAGGCCGACATCGCGGTGGATAAGGCGAGAGGCACCGACGATGATCCCGCCGTTCAACGGCTGCTGGAGCTTTTCGGGGCGGCCGATCTAAAGGGCCTCCTGTCCAGTCTCTTTGACCGGGACCTTTACTATAAGGTCCGCATGCGCGCCGCTGCCCTCATTGGAGAATTGGGCCTTGCCGAGGCCATCGAACCGATGCTGGACTTCACATTTCACGATGAGCGGATTGTCGCCCAAGTGCGCCAGGGAATCAATAGGATTCACGACATCAACGAGACCAGAGAGTGTCCCTTTTGTGCGGAGGTCATTGAGAAAGAGGCTGAAGTGTGCAGACATTGCGGCAGGCCATTGCCATAGAAAAAGCCTGCCTGTAGGGAGAAGAGATGAGAGTCCTCTTTTGGTATTGCGACACCTTTGCATGGAACCCGGCCATGAAAACGTTGGATGACGCTCCAGATGCCGCAGCAGATCTCCAAAAAAAAGCGGTGGTGGCATTCATTCACGTGGAGCCGAAAGATGTGGAAGGCAAAAATGCTGCAGAAACCAAACTGGTGAAGAACGCGAAATGGCTTGCGAGAAAATGGGAGACAACGATCATTATCCTGCACTCCTTTACCCATCTGGGAGACGATAAGGCCGGCCCCGAAGACGCTAAAGCCCTTTTCGACAGGGCCCAGCAACGCTTGGAGACTGCCGGCTACCAAGCCTTTCAAACACCCTACGGCTATTTCAACGATCTGACCATCCAGGCCCAGGGACATCCCCTTGCGCGGATCTATAAAGCGTTTTGAGGGATGAAAATACCTCCTCCCATCTCCGGCGGCCTGATCCTTTCCTACAAGTGCCCTGCTTCCTGCCGCCACTGCATGTACGCCTGCTCGCCGAAATGGACCCCCGATTGGATAACGGTGGAGCAGCTGGAACAATCTCTTCCCCAGCTGGCCAAGGTGATCAAACCCAGCCCACAGGGTCGGCGACATATGAGCTTGAACCACGGGCTCCATTTCACAGGTGGAGAGCCTTTCTTAAATGTTGAGCTGTTGCTGAAGGCCGTTGAGATTGCAGCAGCATTGAAGATCCCGTCCACGTTTGTGGAAACAAACTGCTTCTGGTGCAAGAGCGACGACCTGACGCGGGAACGGCTCCAGGCCCTCAAGGAAAAGGGGCTCAGGGGGATCTTGATCTCGGTAAATCCTTACTATGCCGAGTATGTCCCCTTTGAAAGAACAGACCGGTGCATTCAAATCAGCCTGGAGGTCTTTGGGGCCGATGTGATCGTCTATCAGCTGGAGTATTATCGTCTTTTTAAAAAGCTGGGCATTAGGGGCAGGCTTTCCATTGAGGACTATCAAAACCTCACCGGCGGGGAGTCGGTGTCCCACAGGGTGGAGCTTTTTCTAATGGGCCGCGCTGCCTATCAATTAAAGGACCTTTACCCCAGCTACCGGGCCAAAGGGTTCTTTCGCGTGCCCTGCCAGCCAACGATGCTGCGCAACTGGCACAACCATTTTGACAATTACGGCAATCTCATGCCCGGCTACTGCGGCGGGATCTCCTTAGGGAGTTGGTTTGAGTTGGATCGCCTCCTCAGAGAGGGACTCGATCTGGAAAACCGCCCTGTCTTGAACTATTTGGTCCATGAAGACATGAGAGGGCTGTTTTCTTTTGCCTTAGAAAGGGGTTATGGAGAGAAAAGCAAAGGTTACGTTTCCAAATGTCACCTCTGCCTGGATATACGGAAATACCTCGCCTCAAGGAACGAGTATGAAGAGCTTCAGCCCACGCAGTTCTATGAACAGAACATGAGCGAGAGACTATCCCACGTCAAGCCCATGTGAAAGGCTGCGTCCCATCGCCTGGCAAGTGACGACGCTTCAAGCCCCGTGAAAGCGTCGGGCCAAGCCATCACAAAAGGGGTTTCTTCTATTGTTGGTTTCAACGATTCCTGCACTGGACAGGGCCCTGCAACCCCCTTGAAGTGGGGCCACGTGTCACAAAAACCCCTTGACAAGATGAGCGCAAAGTGGTTAACGGGGTGTTATGAGCATATACCAAAAACAACGAGGGCGTCGGGCCCGGCAAGGCACCCTGTCCCTATGGTGTGCCAACATGTCCATGGTTCAAGGAAACAAGGGCCCAAAGAGAGGGTAGATGGCAACGTCTCAACAAGAAGACAAAGTCGGTGCCGTGTTGGTGGTAGGTGGTGGCATCGGTGGCATCCAAGCTGCCCTTGATCTCGCCGATGCTGGCTTTTATGTCTATCTACTTGAAGATACGCCAGCCATTGGCGGCAAGATGTCCCAACTAGATAAGACATACCCCACCAATGACTGTTCCATGTGTATCATGTCGCCAAAGTTGGTGGAATGCGGTCGCCACCTGAATATCGAAATCATCACCTATGCCGACATCGAATCGGTGGATGGCTCTGCTGGCAATTTCAGAGTAAAGGTGAAGAAGCGCGCCCGGAGTATCGACTTGAGCCGTTGTATTGGGTGCGGCCTTTGTGTGGAGAACTGCCCGGTGACCAATCAAGCGGTTATGGATGGATAAGTCTTGGTGTTGCGAGTCCACAAGGACTCGCCAACGGGCAAACGTCGCGTATGGCGTATCGGAGTCTTGGAAAGAGAAGTGCACGGAAAACAAATAGGCCTTCCTGTTGCTCGTTATCCATGGAGCCAGGGGTGAGTTTTCAATAACCTGCAGTCCACCCTCGAGTACGCCATTTCTAATTATTCTCAACACCTAGGGAATAGACCTTTTTCCTGTGAGGGAGACACCTATATGACTGACATAGCGCTATCTACGATGGAGCAAACCGTTGAGATCGATTACATGGAACTTGATCGGATCATAGATGAGGAATTCCACGACGACAAAGAGAATCTTATCATGATTCTCCAGGCCATTCAGCGTCAGTATAACCACTTGCCCCAGGCATCTTTGACCTATCTTTCTGAGAAGATAGGGGTGCCGATCAGTCTCATCTATGCTGTCGGTACGTTCTACAGCAGCTTCAGTCTGGTCCCCAAAGGCAGAAACATCATCTCTGTCTGTCTGGGGACGGCCTGCCATGTAAGGGGCGGGGCAAGGCTGTGGGAAAGGATCCAGGAGATTCTCCATGTGGGCGCCAGAGAAACAACGGAAGATATGCGCTTCACTCTCGAGCCTGTGCGCTGCATTGGATGCTGTAGTCTTGGACCAGTCGTCAAGATCAATGAAGACGTCTATAGCCGGGTCAGCCAGGAAAACATACAAAAGGTGTTGGATGAATATCACTAAGGGGTTTCAGGCGATGCAAGTGGGGTCTATTAAAGACCTGGAAGAGATCAGGCAGGACTACAGCAACAGGCTATACCACCCAGAAGGCATCGCGGTGAACATAGGAATGGCCTCCTGTGGCATCGCAGCCGGTGCAAAGGCCTCCTTTGAAAAGGCCTTAGAGGCATTTCCAGAGGACCCTGGCATTGAGATCCACAAGACCGGTTGTCTGGGTTTCTGTCAGGAAGAACCCTTGGTCGAAATCTTCGGAAAGGGGCGGCCGAGAGTGGTTTACAGGCACCTTTCCAAGGAGAAGATCCTAGACGCCATTGAAGGCTACATCCAAGGCGATTTCAATAAAAAGTGGATCCTAGCCCAAATGCGCGATCCTCGTTCCCTATTAGAAGAAGACATGGAAAACCCCCTTGCCGAGACAGCACCCATCGAGGGGATCCCCTTCTTGGAGGATGTCCCCTTTTACAGTAAACAGACAAAAATCGCCTTGCGCAATTGTGGCTATATTGACCCCGATAGCATCGAAGAGTACATCGCCAAAGGCGGGTACCTAGCCTTTATGCGATGCCTGTTGGAAGGCGACCCCCCTGAGATTATTAAGACCATCAAGGAATCGGGGTTAAGGGGTCGCGGTGGTGCTGGCTTTCCAACAGGAATAAAATGGGAAAGTTGTGCAAGACTGAAGGGTGAGAGATATATCATCTGCAATGCCGATGAAGGCGACCCGGGCGCCTACATGGATAGGAGTATTCTGGAAGGCGACCCCCACAGTGTCCTGGAAGGGATGTTGATTGCAGCACGGGCCATTGGCTCCCATCAAGGCTTCATTTATGTGCGGCATGAATACCCGTTGGCGGTTAAGCGCCTGGTCACAGCCATCAAGCAGGCAGAGGCCTATGGGTTGCTTGGTGACCATATAGGGGGGACTGATTTTGGTTTCCGCATCAAGATCTCCACTGGGGCAGGGGCCTTTATTTGTGGTGAATCAACGGCCTTGATGGCTTCGTTGGAAGGTCAAGTGGGAAGACCCAGGGCCAAATATGTGCATACTGTGGAAAAAGGGTTCAGGGAAAAACCAACCAACCTGAATAACGTTGAGACCTATGCCAATGTCCCGGTGATCCTCTTAAAGGGTGCCCAGTGGTACGGCAACATCGGCACGGAGCACAGCAAAGGGACGAAGGTCTTTAGCCTCGTGGGGAAGGTGAAAAATACCGGCTTGGTAGAAGTCCCCATGGGCATTTCCTTGCGAGAGATCGTCTTTGATATAGGCGGCGGCATTCCGAAGAAAAAGGCATTCAAGGCTGTTCAGACAGGGGGGCCTTCCGGTGGCTGCATCCCTGAACAGTACCTCGATACCCCGGTAGACTACCAGAAGCTCAGCGAGCTTGGCTCGATCATGGGCTCGGGCGGTATGATCGTCATGGACCAGGACACCTGCATGGTCAACATTGCAAAATACTTCCTGGATTTTCTCAAGAACGAATCATGTGGTCAATGCACGCCCTGCCGTGAAGGGATTACCCAGATGGCAGAAATCCTGGGTGATATCTGCGAGGGAAAGGGCCGGGAGGGCGACATCAGACTCCTTCAGGAGCTGGCTGCCATGATCAAGAGGTTTTCCCTGTGCGGACTAGGCAAAACAGCCCCCAATCCGGTGTTAACGACGCTCCTCTATTTCCGAGATGAGTACGAGGCCCACATCAAGGATCAGAAGTGCCCCGCAGGTGTCTGCAAGGCCCTTTTTCATTACGAAGTTGATGAAGCTCTGTGTAACGGCTGTCATCTCTGCGCACTCAAATGTCCGCAGGAGGCCATCACCGGTGAAAAGAAGAAATGCCATCACATAGACCAGGAGAAATGCATCAAGTGCGGCATCTGTTACAATGCCTGTAAGTTCAACGCCATCTGTATAGAATGAGTTGCAGAGCCAAAAGGGCGAGTTTTGACATCGCCTGGAGTGAGCTTTAGATTTGTCAAAAAAGGTTTTAGCCAAAGCGAAAAGCGATTTGGGCAACAGCGCGTTAACAGGGAGTAATCCATGGTACATTTTAAGCTGAATGGAAAAGACGTCCAGGGAGAAGAAGGAGAATACATCCTTCAGGTGGCCGAACGATACGGGGTCGAGATTCCCACCTTATGCTACCATAAGGCCCTTGGGCCTGCGGGGATGTGTCGTCTTTGTACGGTGGAGGTTTTTGATGGCCGTAAGACCAATTTCGTCACGGCATGTAACTACCCCATCAAGGAAGGGATGGAGGTTCGCACGGAGACCGATGCAGTCCATGAGGGGCGAAAACTGATCGTGGAACTCCTCCTTGCTCGTTGTCCGAACGTGCCTACGGTCAAGGAGCTGGCAGCGCGATATGGGATCAAGGAACCGCGGTTTAAGAAGAGGGACGATGATTGCATCCTCTGCGGTCTTTGTGTCCGTGTTTGCGAGAGGATGGGAAACAGTGCCATCACCCTGACCGGCAGGGGTGTGGATATGAGAGTGGATACCCCTTTCCATATTCAGACCGAACTGTGTATGGCCTGCGGAGCTTGCGCGTCGGTTTGTCCCACTGGCCACATCAAGCTAAAAGATATTACCAAACATACCGTTGAACCTATTCCCTCTGAGTATGACATGGGGCTTATCGGACGAAAACCGGTGTACATCCCCTATCCTCAGGCCGTGCCAAAGGCGCCGGCAATCGACCGTGAATACTGCATGCACTTCAAGACCGGTGGATGCAAGATATGTACTGCGTTTTGCGCTGCTGATGCCATCGATCACTCTCAAGAAGATGAAACAGTCGAACTAAATGTTGGGTCCATCATCCTGGCCCCAGGTTTTGAGCCATACGATCCTTCAGGCGATGATCTCTATCAGCATGGCCGCTTTCCCAACGTGGTCACGAGCATGGAATTCGAGCGTATTCTGAGTGCCTCCGGTCCTTACAAGGCCCACCTTGTGCGCCCGTCTGACGAAAAAGAACCGAAAAAGATCGCTTGGCTTCAATGTGTGGGTTCAAGGAATATAAACCAATGTGACCAAGGGTACTGCTCTGCTGTGTGCTGCATGTACGCCATCAAAGAGGCCGTCATTTCCAAGGAACACAGCTCGTTGCCATTAGATACAGCCATCTTCTTCATGGATATGCGGACCTACGGCAAAGATTTTGAGAAGTACTATAACCGGGCCAAGGATGAATTTGGTGTCCGGTTTATCAGGTCAAGGATACACTCCATAGAGCCCGTGGCAGACAGTGGGGACCTCAAGCTGGTCTATGCCAGTGAAACAGGCGAGAGGAAAGAGGAAGTATTTGACATGGTGGTCCTTTCCATTGGCCTCATGCCTCCTGCCAAGGCTGAAGCTTTGGCTGAGCGGCTCCATATAGAGCTGGATAACCACCTTTTTGCAAAGACGCAGTGCCTTTCTCCTGTAGAGACTTCAAGGCCAGGGGTCTATGTGTGCGGAGCATTTCAAGGACCAAAGGACATCCCAGGTACGGTCATGGAGGCGAGTGCTGCAGCCGATTCTGCCATGGGCCTCCTGGCGCCGGCAAGAAATACGCTGGTGAAGAAAAAGGAGTATCCTGTTGAAAAAGAGATCCTTGGTCAGGAACCGCGCATAGGCGTCTTTGTTTGCCATTGAGGGATCAATATTGGGGGCGTGGTCAACGTCCCTGAAGTCACTGAATATGCGCGGACCCTTCCCAATGTCGTCGTAGCAGATAGAAATCTTTTCACCTGCTCCCAGGATACCCAAAACAGGATAAGGGAACACATCAAAGAATATGACCTTAACCGGGTGGTCGTTGCCTCCTGCACGCCAAGGACCCATGAGCCCCTGTTTAGAGAAACACTCCGCGAGGCCGGTTTGAATAAATACACCTTTGAGATGGCAAATATCCGTGATCAATGCTCCTGGGTCCACATGGAACAGCCGGATGCAGCTACCAAAAAGGCCAAAGACCTCGTCAGAATGGCTGTGGCCAAGGCAAGGCTCATCAGGCCGCTGGCGGACATATCTGTACCGGTCAACCACCAGGGGTTGGTGATCGGTGGGGGCGTGGCAGGCATGGTGAGCGCTTTAAGTCTGGCTGAGCAAGGGTTCAAGACCGATCTCGTCGAAAAAGAGAATAGACTGGGCGGTCAGGCCCTCCATCTTGACACCACCTATAAAGGCGAAGATATAAGGGCTTATGTAGAAGACCTCATCAAAAAGGTCCGTGAGCATCCATTGATCACTCTTTGGCTTCGGACAACCATCAAGGACGCCTCTGGTTTTGTGGGAGGGTTTTCCTCCACGCTCCTTGACGAGGAGGGCAAAGAGACAGAATTGCAGCACGGGGCAGTCATCATGACGACTGGCGGCAAACCCTATAAGCCCAGGGAATATCTATATGGAAGAGACCCAGATGTATTGCTGCCCCTGGAACTTGATCAAGAGATCGTGGGCCGTAGTAAACGGATCAGCAACGCCAAGAGCGTTGTCTTCATCCAGTGCGTAGGATCCAGAATACCTGAAAGACCCTATTGTAGTAAGGTTTGCTGCACCCATTCTATGGTCAGTGCGTTGGCCCTGAAACGGCTCAATCCCCATATGCGTATATATATCCTCTATCGGGATATCAGGACCTTTGGGGACAGGGAGGAGTTGTACACAGAGGCCAGAGCCAAAGGCGTGCTGTTCATTCGCTACAACCTGGGAAATGAACCTACGGTTGAGAGGAAAAATGGCAGACTCAAGCTGAGGATTACGGACCACGTGTTGCAAAGACCCCTTGAAATCCTTCCAGACATGATCTGCCTTGCCACTGCCATTTTACCAAATGACAACATGGCCCTTTCCAAACTCTATAAAGTGTCCACCACCGAAGAAGGCTTCTTCTTGGAGGCCCATATGAAGCTCAGGCCCGTTGATTTTGCCACTCAAGGCCTGTTCTTGGCAGGGCTTTGTCAATATCCTAAACCGATTGAGGAGTCTATTGCCCAGGCCAAAGCCGCTGCTGCCCGGGCTGCAAATATCTTAATGAAAGATGCAGTGGAGATCGAGCCCATTGTATCTGTGGTGAATACGGATATGTGCAATGGATGCGGCATCTGTGAAAGGGTGTGTCCCTTCGATGCCATCCACCTAGTGGAGCTTCATGGTGAAATGAAGGCTGAAAACATTACTGCATCCTGTAAGGGTTGCGGCCTTTGTGCTGCGAGCTGTCCGTCAAAAGCCGTTGATATGTGTCATTTTAGTCAACATCAAATCAGGGCACAAATTCATGCTGTTGTTTAGAGAAAAGCTGAAATCCAAAAGCAGCAGAAAAAACGTTCCCTTCTTCAAGGTCCACCTTTCAGCCTATTCTACATGGCCTTAGGAGAAAGACGGGGGTTTCTGACAATGTCAAGTTCATTTGAACCCAAATTAATAGCCTTTCTGTGCAACTGGTGTTCTTACGCCGGAGCCGATCTGGCTGGCGTTTCCAGGTTCCAATATCCCCCCAACATCCGGGTGATCCGGGTCATGTGTACTGGGAGAATTGATCCTGTCATGATTTTGGAGGCACTGACTCAGGGCATAGATGCCGTGCTTGTGGGGGGATGACATCCGGGTGAATGTCATTACCTGGAAGGTAATCTGCACGTAAGAAGACGGGTCTTGATGACGAAGAAATTGCTGGAATGTGTGGGTATCGATCCGGCCAGATTGCGCCTGGCCTGGGTATCCGCATCGGAGGGTCCGCAATTTGCGCAATTGGTCAGGGACTTTGTAGAAGAGGCAAGAGGCATTGGACCAAACCCTCTGTCACAAAGGATAGAGAGAGAAGGCGCTCATGACATCCATTGAACACGTACCGACTATTTGCCCTTACTGCGGCTGCGGATGTGGCATCTACTTGGTAGTAAAAGACGGCGAGTTGGTGGGCATGGAGCCGTGGAAGGGGCATCCCGTATGTGAGGGCAAAAACTGCCAGAAAGGAAGAAACGCCCATGCCTGTTCAACGAGTGATCAAAGGCTGGTAAGGCCGTTAGTAAAACGAGACGGTGTCTTTGCGGAGACCTCCTGGGATGCTGCCCTTTCGGTGATCGCAGACAAATTGGGCAGCACGGCTTCCGATGAGGTGGGCTTCATCAATTCTGCAAAGTGTACAAACGAAGATCTCTATGTCATTCAGAAGTTTGTCAGGGTCGTTAAGAAGACAAACAACATGGATAATGCCTCCAGGTTCTGCCATTCTACCTCAGTGCCCGCCTTGCTTTCCACAGTGGGCTCAGGCGTGATGCCAACGTCCACTATCAGTATTGAGCAGGCGGATTGCATCTTTGTGGCCGGTCCCAACCTCCAGGAAACCTATCCCATCATTGCCCGCAGGATCATACGGGCAAAGCGTAAAGGGGCCAAGGTGATCGTTGCAGATCCCCGAAGGACGATCACGGCTCGAAACCTTGCAGACCTGTACTTGCAGATCTACCCTGCGACGGACAATGCCCTGGTCAACGGCATGATGAAGCTCATCTTGGATGAGGGGCTAGAGGATAAAGGGTTCATAGAAGAGAGGACAAAAGGATTTGAGGACCTGAAGAGCTATTTGCAGAGTCTGGATCTGCGTGAAATAGAGCGCATCACGGAGATCCCCCTTGATGTGATCAAAGAGGCGGCACTCATGTACGGGAAGGCCGAAAAAGCCTGTATCTTATACAATGCAGGCATTGCCCAGCATGGTGCAGGCATAGAGAACATCAGGGCTTTGGTGGACTTGGCACTCATGACGGGAAACTATGGAAGGCCGGGTACTGGCGTAAACCCCCTGAGGGGTCATGCCAATGGTGAGGGCTTTGGGGACATGGGGCCCTTGCCAGTTTTCTACCCTGGATTTCAAAAGGTGAATGAGGAAACAGCCAGGCGTTTTGAAGACCTCTGGGGAGTCAAGGATCTGCCTTCAACCCCTGGAATGACTTACATGGACATGGTGGGAAAATGCAGAGTCTTATACATCGTGGGGGCGAATCCCATGTCGGCTGCGCCAGATACGACAAGCGTCAGGCAGGCCCTGAAAAGCAAAGATTTCTTGGTCGTCCAGGATATCTTTATGACAGAAACGGCAAAAATGGCTGACATTGTGCTCCCTGCAGCGACGTCCGTGGAAAAGGACGGGACCATGACCGGGGTAGATAGAAGGGTTCAGAGGCTCTACAAGGCCGTGGCGCCGCCGGGTGATGCAAGACCGGATTGGGACATTTTCTGTGAATTGGGAAAGAGGATGGGTTTTGAGGCGGCCTTTGGTTTTCAGAGCCCGGCTGATATTTTTGAGGAAATCAGGAAATGTGTGCCTCAATACAAGGGGATTACCTATGAAAGGCTCAAAAATCCCAGCGGCATTCAATGGCCATGCCCCACAGAGGATCATCCTGGGACGGAGGTCATGTTTGTTGGCAAATTCCCCACCGCAGACGGTCTTGCACAATTCCAGGTTGCAGAATACACTCCCCCTTTGGAGGTGCCAGATGAGGAGTATCCTTACATATTCACAAATGGCAGGGTGATATTCCATTTTCATTCAGGCACCATGACCAGACGAACTGGGCGCCTGAACAATGAGCTGCCCCATGGATTTGCAGAGATAAACCCTGAAGATGCCCAGGCCCTCTCCATACAAGACGGAGACCAGGTGAGATTAACATCCAGAAGAGGCACGATAGAGACAGTGGCTAGGGTAACAGAAGACATTAGGAAAGGCCTGATATTTGTGCCTTGGCATTTTTCAGAATGCGCACCAAACGTCTTGACAGGACCCTGTGCAGGCCCTCCGTCTAAGATGCCGGAGTTCAAGTTCTGTGCAGTGAAGGTAGAGAAGGTATCATAATGAAAGGCGACATGTATCTTGCTTGGTCCACTGACGAGCAAATTCGGTCTAAGGGCGCATCAGGTGGTGCAGTCACTGCGTTGCTGAAGTTTGCCCTTGAGCGTAAGATTGTAGATGCCGTATTGGCGGTCCGAAAAAGAGATGGAAACAGATATGATGGAGTGGTGTCTCTCATATCGAATCCCGACGAAGTCATCACCTGTGCTGGGACCCTGCACGTTGCTCCAGTGAATGTAGCCAAAGAGATAAGGGAGTATCTAAACGGTGCCCAAGACCTGAAGGTGGCAGTGACCTGCAAGCCCTGTGACTGCCGTGCCATCATAGAGCTAGCGAAAAGGAGACAAATCAATACCGAGAATCTCCTCTTAATAGGCCTGAACTGCACGGGCACATTGATGCCAGGCGTTGCCAGAAGAATGATTTCAGAGGCATATCAGGTCAACCCTGAGGACGTGGTGGGCGAGGAGCTTGATTCAAAAAAACTTGTCATCACGCTCGCAGATGGGAGCAAAAAAGAAAGGGATCTAAAGGAGCTAGAGGAACAGGGATATGGCAGAAGAGAAAATTGTAGGCGGTGCGCCTTCAATATTCCTCGGATGGCTGATCTGGCTTGTGGCAAGTGGGGCACAAAGGGCCAACAGGCTACGTTCATAGAAGTATGCTCGGAGAAAGGCTCCAACCTGATGGAAGAGGCCTTGGAAGCGGGTGCCCTTCACGCGGAGCCGCCTGATCAGGAAGCCTTAAAGGAAAGGGAACAAGAAGACCAAGAGGCCGTTGAATTGGCCCAGACCTGGCAAGAAAAGGACCTGGATGTCCTAAGATGGCTTCCCTACGAGGATCGATTGCAATACTGGCTAAGATATCTTGACAGGTGCATCAAGTGCTTTGGTTGCAGGGATGTGTGTCCCATCTGTTACTGTCAGGACTGTTACCTGGAGCCATCAAGAGATCTTGTGCAAGCTGGAGAAACGCCGCCCCATATCATGTTTCCTTTAATCAGATTGGCTCATGTGGCAGACTCCTGTGTCAATTGCGGGCAGTGTCAAGATGTGTGTCCTATGGAAATTCCCCTGACCAGGCTCTACCAGATGGTAAACAGGGAGCTTACGGGAGTCTTTGATTACGTGCCGGGGATGGATATCGCTGATGATCCGCCCCTTACGACCATCACCGAGGAAGAAGCGCACATAGAGAACGTCGATGCCTTTAAAAGCGATGCGGCCTCTCGTTGACCCAGGCTGCCACCAAGTGCACATACCGTGCCTTTGAAAAGCAACCGTGTCTTTGTGAGAATAGGTTCTGGGTTTTTGGAGCGTCTCCAGTCACTGACAGCGATTGGGAAGGAAAGGGACAATGAAAATAGACGAGATTATGAAGTCTCCTGTGATTACGGTGGAGGAAGATTTAACCATAGAAGAATGTGGACGCTTATTACAGGAGCACGACATCAATGGGGCCCCTGTGGTCCATGATCATCGTGTCGTCGGGGTGATTACCAGAGCGGATATATTCAGGTCTGTCCTCCCCAGGTATCCTGACATATATAAGGACGAGAAGCACTTGTCGGATCTTGGTTATATTCAGAATAGAATCGAAAAGGTAAAGAAGATAAAGGTCAGAGAAGTGATGGGCGCTCCTGCCATGACACTGGATCAGGAGACCAGCATTTTAAAGGCTGGTTCGATCTTGACCCTTAGAAAAATCAAGCAGATGCCTGTGATGAAGGATGACAGACTCGTGGGCGTCGTCACCCTGGCCGATGTCTTCAGACACATCATGGAAGTGGCAGATCAGAGATAATCGTCTCTTTCCTATTTTATTTCTCGCCTCTCAGTTTTTCCCACGATGCCTTCAGCCTCCAGCCCGGTGCTTGCATCTCAAGACGTTGTTTTCGTTTGCAAAGGTTCCCATATTCTTTTCTGTAAGGAGAAGGGCCATCTCCATATCTTGCCCGGCCTTTTCGCCGTGTCCCAGCTCGGTGTGGAGATTTGCCCTGCTCAAATAGGCGGCTCCATATTCGGGATCTAGTTCGATCGCCTTGCCAAAATCTTGTAAAGCTCTTTTCCTGTTTCCCATGACGTAGTGCGCATGGCCTCTAAGGTGATACGCCCGCCGATGGCCCGGGTTGAGTTCGATGGCCTTGTCAAAATCATCTATGGCCAGGTTTGGTCTGTCCGTCTTCATATATGCAACCCCACGGGTGAGGTAGGCGACTTCTTTGTTGGGGTCGAGCCTGATGGCTTTTGAAAGGTCACATATACTCTCGTTGAACTTCCCCTTTGTGAATGCAGACATCCCTTCTTCAAGGGTTCCTGTTGCAGTTGTTGTTTGTTCTGTCATGCTCTTCACCCCCTTCCATGAGACTGGCCTGGGGGCCGATTATTGAAACTGTTTCTCAATTATCTAATGGAAGCTATGTACCGGCCTGGGGTTTGTCAAGAGCACGACCGTGTGAAATGATCCAACGAAGCGGTGATGGCCTAACAAGGGACGGAAAGGGGGCGACAAGGGACTCCATGAACCCGTCGAAGACATATCCCTTTGGGCAACAGCCGGTCCATATGGGACTCCATCGACACGATGGGGATTGTTCTCCTCAACGAAGAAGCGCTTGATTGAATGACTACTTCGCAGTGTCCCCTTAAGGCAGTGACCCATCAGTCCATGTCAGCGCAAGTGCCCGTGGTCCTATTTGGGTGGCCCTGAAAAGGATGCCCTAACGACGATCTTCTGGATGTCAGCGGGCCTGTTGTGTGTCGACTGCTTTTCCCCGAGCCTCTGAGGCGGGCACGATCTTGACAATGCTCCCTGCCGGCACCGTGGTAAAGCCGTGGACCTCTAACACTGCTTGAAAGACCTGGTATGCTTCATCTACAGGAATCTTCCTGAGAGCCTCCCCGCGCACCTTGCCTGTGACTCTTGGACTCACAAGGAAGTCTTTTCCGGTGATGTCGCTTATGGCCTTAATGAAGTCCAGTAGATCCATCTCTTCAACGTCCATCTTCATATACTCTCTCCCCGTCTCGGCGCCCGCGGGCGACCCTTCTTCGGGGAGAACAGACGCGGCGACAGGTTCTTTTTCAGAGGAGCAGACCGTCATTGCATATCCTGCGAAGGCCAGGGCCAAGACGACGACAAGAAAAAACAGTCTACCTTCTGTCACTCTTCCTTTCTTTTTACAGGCCGCCAATAAGGGCTGGCTCCTAGGTCGGGCCACGGGATGGTCTGCAAGAAAAAGAGTATGGTGAAAAGAAGACGTCAACGATATTGGTCCCCAATGGCAACCGGCAAAGACAGGTGCGTTTATGCTTCACGATGGATGGTGACAATGCCCAGATAGCCATCGACAGTAAGTTGCTCACCGTTCTTGATGACCGAGGCCGCTTCAGGGATCCCGGTAACGCATGGGAGCCCGTATTCTCTGGCAATAATGGCGCCGTGGATCAACATGCCGCCCCGGCGTTCCACGATTCCTTCTGACAGAGGGACGACAAAGGTCATGGTTGGATCCAGTGCATCGCATACCAGGATCTCTCCGGCTTGAAAATCCATCAAATCAGACGGGT
This sequence comes from Thermodesulfobacteriota bacterium, assembly GCA_034189385.1. GTDB lineage: Bacteria > Desulfobacterota > Desulfobacteria > Desulfobacterales. Next base: position 179,484 of record JAXHVD010000003.1, on the reverse strand, counting down.
CAGCAATCACCCGCGCCGGGCCTTTTCCAATTCCAGGTCCTGCCGGTTGTCCCACGATTTGCCTGACCGTGGTTTGAAGCCCTGCTTTTTCAGAAACAGGTGAGAGGTGGGTCTGAAAGAGAAGGTCGTGGGTCTTTAAGGCCTTTGCAAGGCTGTGGGCGGCGGACGCACGACCCTCTGTCTTGTTTGTGCTTTTTACCCGATTCCGTCCCTCGCTCACTGCTCGGTCCATTTGAGCTCTGACCTGGCCTAAGTAGATATTGTCATCATCTCTCAAGCGGTAGCTGGCCCGTCCAAGATCAAGAAGCTCTTCAGCATAGGAGCGTTGATTGGCCTGAAAACGAGACAAGAACGCATCCTTAAGGCCCTGGAAGTCCTTCTTTGGAACAGCCTGTCTCAGAGAGGGACGACCGGCCATTTCAAGGAGAAGCTTCGCGATGGCGTGTTGGCCACTGACGCATTGATCGGTACCGCACGACAGATCGGTGAATTCGTCTGCGAAATCTCGAAGGCCAGCATGGAAGGCGTCATCATCAACAGAGAGATCGCCGTTTCTTAAGCGCTCCGCCAGCTTGGGGTTCGATCGGATCATTGCTGCCAGGTCATCAAGCATGCCATTGCGTCTGAGGCTGACCATCTCCGTGGCTCCCAGAAGGGTCATGAATTCATAGGGATCTGACGGGCGGACCGTGTTGTTATAAACCTGCCCAAAGAGCCGAATGCCGTGGGCCATGGGGATGAACGCCTCTTCGTAGATTCGTGCCCACTTCTGGTAGATGCTTCTTCTGAGCTCGATTTCCTTTGCGAGCTCAACGTCTGATAGCTGATCCAGATCGGACGCGGCAAGGGTTCGCCCTTCTTGGTGCATCTGCGGTATCAACTCGGCCTCGATCGTCTTGCGAAGGCCCTTTAAGGTTTCAAAGCTCTTCTTCAAGCTGAGATACCATGGCCTCTTGTCGTCATGAGCCGTTGACAGGGGCGACGCGACAGGACGTGACTGAAGGACATAGAGTACATCTTTGCCAAAGGTCCACTCCACGTCTTGGGGAGCGTCAAAGACCTCTTCTGTCTTCCGTGAGAGTTCAAAGACCCTGGCCATCTCCTCCTGGTCAAGGGGTGGGCAATCGGCCTTGTCAGGCTGCAATGCATCAAGGAGAAGGCCCCCGGGGACAGGGACCATAGCCTTTTTTCTGCTGGCAGGCACATGAGAGATGAGCCGCCCGCTCTGGCGATCCAGAATCCACCTGTCAGGCTCGACGGTCCCATCGACCAGCCCTTGATTCAATCCATACACGGCCTCGATGACCGTCTGTGACGGATCGTTGGGGTCCTTGCCAAAGACGACACCTGATCGTTCTCCCACTAGAATTTCCTGAATCACCACGGCCATGGCGCTCTTTTCAACCTGTAGGTTCAATTCCTGTCGATACAGCAGGGCGCGGTCCGACCAGAGGGAGGCCCAAACGAGCCGTATGTGGTCCAAAATAGCCTCTGTGCCTCTGACGTTGACGTACGATTCGTGCAGACCCGCAAAAGAACTCTGGGCCGTATCTTCTCCCAGGGCAGATGATCTCACTACTACTGCTTTGTCCCCAAAGATCTCGGCAATAGGCATACAAATGGCCTCGTAGAGCTCTTTGGAAAAAGGCGTCTGCAGGAAGAGGTTCTGGACGCGTAAAGCGGCATCCCATAGTTCTTCCCACCTCATCTCCTGGAAGGGTTTCCGGTTCAATTCCATGCCGATCCGGTCACGAAGCCCTCCGCTGGAAAGGTACTGGTGGTAGGCTTGGGTGGTGACACAGAGGGCTTCCGGGACTGCCATGGTTCTTTGAACCAGGGCAGCCAGGGCAAAGCCTTTTCCGCCTACAAGAGGCCTGTGCTCGTTACGGATTTCATGAAGGGCGAGGACGAGACTCATGGCATCATCTTCAGCTCCATCACGTTTTGGAATGCTCCTGCAATGTCGTAGGTCTTAACGGAGATCTTCAAGAGAGCGCAAGAGGGGGCCCTTGCAAATGTTTCCAAAAACGGGTGTTTGGAGAGGTACAACCCCAATAGGGCCTCTTTTTCAGGGCCCACCACCACCTCAGCCGCCCCTGTGGCCGTGACGGCCATGGCGTCACGGAGGTCTGAAACCAGGTTTTGCCGGTTGTCTATCATGATAGCAACGTGGGCGTCACTGGCAAGGTTGGCAAATTTGCGGGTGGCCCGGGGGGTAACAAAGAGCAATTGCCTGAGATCATCTGTGGCGGCAAAGGCCACCAGGTTGGTAGATGGCTGACCGTCTTTTTGCGTGGCAAGAACGGCAAATCTCTGAGACGAAAAGAGGGCCTTAAGGCGCGCTTTCAGCCCTTGCTCCTTGTCGTATTGGTCTGTCTGAGCGTCCGATTCTGTATTCATGGCGAAAAACCCCCAGATCCCGGTCCTGGCCTTTCCAATCACGCCCGCGTTTGCGGCATCATCCCTGTTTGTCTTGGTCATATTCTGCTATAAGTTGGTTTGCAGTGTCAACCGACTAGGAGAAGGAAACGAAGGGGCTGATTCTGTGCCTGAAAGACGGGCCTTTGTATGTGGGACAGAGGATAGGCCCCGCCCCTTGGGGCACCATTGTTTAGCAACGATTGAGTAACGTTCAAAAGTGTTGACTTAGTGGATTTCTGGACAACCGACTTCGGGATAGGGATAATCACGTCTCTTCGGCATCCAATGCCTTTAGGTAGCCTATGCCATTGGTGCAGATGGCAATGGCTGTATGCCTGCGTTAAGCGATCATCCCTATCCCTCTAACTGCCTGCTTAAGGCCTTTTCCGCAAGTTTTGAACGTTACCAACGATTGAGAGAATGATCGGGTTTCATGTCCTACGATCCTCGCAAAAAGCCCCGCCATCTCATCTTGGTGCTGGGCGATCAACTCAATTCGGACTCCTCGGCCTTTGACGGATTCAATGCCGCTGATGATGCCGTGTGGATGGCGGAGATCCCAGAGGAATCCATCTATGTATGGTCACACAAGGCCCGCATCACCCTATTTTTGAGCGCCATGAGGCACTTTCGGGATGCCCTTCGGCGAAAGGGTATGACGGTCCACTACAGCCAGCTAGACGGTCCAGAGAACCGCGAAACCTTTTCGTTGGCACTGAAAGCCGCCATCGCAAGCCTCAACCCCCAGAGGCTGATTCTGGCAGAGCCTGGGGAATGGAGGGTGAAACAGGCCCTGGTGGAAGCGGCAAAGACTAAAGGGTTACCCATAGAGATGCGGTCGGATCGACACTTCTTTTCTACAGGCCAGACGTTTTCTGAGTATGCAGGTGAGCGCAAGCAATTGAGAATGGAGTTTTTTTACCGAAAGATGCGTCGTAAAACCGGCATCCTCATGGACGGCGATGGGCCCCTGGGAGGCAAATGGAACTACGACGCAGAGAATCGGCAGCCATTCGGTAAAGAAGGCCCGGGAAGAGTCTCTCCACCTAGATCCTTCCGGCCGGACAAGACCACCCGAGAAGTCAAGAAGCTTGTAGAGAAACGGTTTTCGGGGCACCCGGGGAGTCTGGCACATTTTGACTGGCCCGTGACACCACGCCAGGCGTCTCAAGCCCTTTCAGACTTTGTGGAAAACCGCCTGCCCGCATTTGGGCTGTACCAGGACGCCATGTGGGCCGGCAGTCCCTATCTCTTCCATTCGCGGCTGTCTTCCTCCTTGAATCTGAAACTGATCGATCCCAGAAAAGTCTTGGCTGCAGCGGAAAGGGCCCATGAGGAGGGCCGCGCCCCGTTGAATGCCGCAGAGGGTTTCGTCAGACAGATTCTGGGATGGCGAGAATACGTTCGGGGGATATACTGGCACTTCATGCCGGAATACGGAGACCTGAACCGGTTAGATGCACAGGCGCCGTTGCCTCGGTTTTATTGGACTGGGGAGACGGACATGCTTTGTCTTCGAGAGACCATCGGGCAGACCCTCTCGTACGGTTACGCCCATCACATCCAGAGATTGATGGTGACAGGCCTCTTTGCCCTCCTTTTGGGCGTGAAGCCGCAAGAGGTGCACAAGTGGTATCTAGCGGTCTACGTGGATGCCGTGGAATGGGTGGAGCTGCCCAACACCCTGGGGATGTCACAGTTTGCAGACGGCGGTATCATGGCTTCAAAGCCTTACGTGGCCACGGGAAAATACATTCAGCGCATGAGCAATTACTGCACGGCTTGTCCCTATGATCCATCGCAGGCGGTGTCTAAGGCTGCCTGTCCCTTTACCACGTTGTATTGGGATTTCCTGATGCGTCACCAGACGTTCCTGAGAAAGAACCCACGAATGGGGTTGCAGTTTAGGAACCTTGACAGGTTGTCAAGAGAAAGGCAGCAGGCCATTCGCGCTCAGGCGAAAGGTCTGCAAGAGAAGATGTCCTGATCCGTGACAGGGGGCCTCATGATTCAACGGGAACGGGTGGAACCATTGAATGATCGCCCCATCCAAAAGGGGCGCTATGTCCTCTACTGGATGCAGGCCTCTCAAAGAGTGGTCTTCAACCACGCCTTAGAGTATGCCATCGGACAAGCCAATGGACTGAGGCGGCCGGTCGTCGTTCTTTTCGGCATCACCGACCGTTTTCCTGAGGCCAATGAGAGACACTACGCCTTTATGCTTCAGGGGCTCCGGGAGGTTCATGAAGGACTCTACCAGCGGGGCATTCAGTTTGTAGCCCTTCGTGACTCGCCCGAGCTTGCAGCCGTCCAGTTTTCCAAAGACGCCTCCATGGTGGTGACCGACAGGGGGTATCTTAGGATTCAGAAGGGGTGGCGCCGTCACGTGGCTGACCACGCCCCGTGTCTGGTGGTCCAAGTGGAAAGCGACGTGGTTGTTCCTGTTGCCGTGGCTTCTGAAAAGGAGGCCTATACTGCAGCCATCTTGCGGCCGCGGATTCAGAAGCACCTGAAACGCTATCTGGTTTCCCTAAAATCAACCCCTGTGGAGAAAGACTCCCTGGGTCTTTCATACGAGGGCCTGGATGTGGAAGACGTGAAAGGGGCGCTCCGTGGACTCACTCTGGACCGAAGCGTCTCTCCGGTGGAGACCTTCTCTGGCGGGAGAAAGGAGGCCATGGGGCTGCTCCACCTCTTCATCAAGGAAAAGCTGAAATACTACGCGGACCGCAGGAACGACCCCAGTACAGACTATGGCTCACACATGAGTCCGTATCTCCATTTCGGGCAGATCTCTCCCGTTGAGATTGGCCTCGAGGTGCGCCGGGCAAGAGGCAAGCCAAAAGGAGCAAAAGAGGCGTACCTTGAAGAGCTGATCGTGCGGCGAGAATTGAGCATGAACTTTGTTTACTACAACCCGCACTATGATGCGTACCAGGCACTGCCGGGCTGGGCCAGAGAAACCCTGAGGGCCCATGAAAAGGACAACCGTGAGTACATATACGATGTGGAGGCGTGGGAGCAGGCCCGCACCCACGACCCATACTGGAACGCAGCGCAACAGGAAATGGTGATAACGGGCAAGATGCACAACTACATGCGGATGTACTGGGGAAAGAAGATCTTGGAGTGGAGCAAAACCCCGGAAGAAGCCTTTCGCACGGCGCTCTACTTGAACAATAAGTACGAGTTGGATGGAAGAGACCCCAACGGATTTGCCGGCGTGGCGTGGTGTTTGGGCAAACACGATCGGGCCTGGTCTGAGCGCCCCGTCTTCGGCAAGGTCAGGTATATGAACGCCGCAGGGCTTCGGCGCAAGTTTGACATTGAGACGTACGTGCGCCGGATTGGGTCTCTTTCTGAGGGGGACATCGGCCCTCGTGCGTAGGGAATCATCATGTCCACAATGCGTTACGCTATGGTGTGCCGCCTGGCCTTCATCGAATCACACGCATTCTGAAAAACCCGCAATGGCCCCACTGTCAATCCCAGGCATAGGCGGCCATGGATAGGACGCCATACATGAATCCCTTGTGGAGTAAGCGGCCCGTTGCCCCCTGCCCTGCAGCCCCGAGAGGGACAAAGAGCGGCAAAAAGTGCTCGGCAGGATAGGGATGGTTCCTTGCGGCTGAAGGGCCCTCTTCTTTGTAGTTGAGCAGGGCATCCTCCCGGCCCCCGAGGATGGCCTCTTCCAGCCAGGTGTCGAAGTCTAGAGCATACTCTGCCGGGCGGGAGTGAACTCTGTATTGGTGTATCTCCGGCAGGTTGTGGGTGGCACCACCACTTCCCAGAACCAATACCCCGCCTTCTCTGAGGGGTTGCAGGGCCCTTCCCAGCTTCAGATGATGCTGTGGATCGAGCTCTGTCTGAACGGAAATCTGCACCACGGGGATATCTGCTTCCGGATACATGAGTATGAGTGGCACCCACACGCCATGATCAAGGCCTCGGGAAGGATCGGTGGCGGCATCAATGCCCGCCTGGGTCAACAAGGCCACTGCATCCTGGGCGAGGTCCGGGTTGCCAGGCGCTGGATAGTCTTTTTCGAAAAGAATGGGGGGCCCGGAGAAATCGTGTATCGTCTGCGGCGCGCTTGTGCCTGTCACAAGGGGGCGGACTGCTTCCCAATGGGCAGAAACGCAGACTACAGCCTTAGGGCGACCCAATGTCTGTCCAAGCTCCCGAAAAAAATAGTGCGTCGGTTCTGGCTGGACAGCAATGGCTGGCATGCCATGGGAGACAAAAACAGCTGGAGTCATGGGGCATTGTCCCTTCAGCAAGGAGGTAAAGAGATCCTATGCCTTGTGGGCAGTAGTCTCTAGTTGCACAAGCAACTCACTGACGGCCTGGTCGAGTTTCTTGGCCTCTTCGAATATGATTTTCGTGTATTTGGTCAAGTTATCTTCCCCATAGTGACCATCGGCAATCCTTTTAGAAAAGCCACCAATCGATACCAGTGGATTTCGCAACTCATGCATGAGCCGGAGGGCCATGTCATTGGCGAATTTCAATATCCCTAGACGCTTTTGATGTTCATATAACGCCTCCTGGCTCTCTCTTAACTCCTGTTGTGCGCGTTTGAGGTCCGTGATGTCTTCAGCCACCTTTACGTAATGGGTAATCCCACCGTCGGGGTCCTTCATGGATGAAATGGACGCCCGTTCCCAGTAACGTTTGCCATCTTTCTTTTTGTTCAGAAATTCACCTCGCCACTCGCCGCCCGACTTAAGGACCTGCCACATCTTCTCCTCTTCTTCAGCCGATTGTTCACCCAAATCCCCGGCATTCTTTCCCAGGACTTCTTGGGCGGTAAAACCGGTCATGTCCACGAATTTCGGATTCACATATTCGATGATCCCATGAGCATCTGTGATCATGATGGCACTGGGACTATGATTCACCGCGTGGGAGAGCTTGAGCAACTCCCGCTCCATGCGAAGGCGCTCACCGGCTTCCTTTTCCAATTCCTTGACACGCTGTTGCAGCGCTTCGTAACTTGGTTTTCTGGCCATGTCTCAATCCTCTGTTCTCGGTGCCGCAAACTTGGCTCGAAGGCGCTCAATCCTTTTTCTGTTTACCCCAAAATCAAAATAGCCCACGCGTGATGACGATCGGACATGAATCATGTTCAGATCATCATCCATGCAAAACTCAACGTCATCGACAAAACCAAAGAACCTGGAGGTGAACTCCGCACGGACATAGTCATCCGTCGCCTGGACTATCTCACTGTGAGGCCATCGAGCAATCACCGACACTAGGGCCTTCCTGGCCTCTGTCAACGTTCCCCTATAGGTAAGAGGCTCTATATAGTGGGCCTTGTCTGAACTCTGCGAAGAGACGCAATTCGGTGAATCTGGACAAGGAGATAGCCTGCCGTCAGTACATCCCAAATCATCTGGTTTAGTTGCTGAGCAGTTTGACAACATGAGGGACAACGCCAGGAAGTGAAAGAAGACTCTGAAACGCTGCCCCAATGATGGCCTCCTACTCACCGTCTCCGGGACCCACAAGCGGCAGGATCTGGTCAATACGAAAAAAGACCAGGAAGAGCGGTTCTTTTTTGTCGTCGGGGTATTTTCTTCTCCTGAGTTCGTAAGCCAAATCAGTATCCTGCTCTTCGCGAATCTTGGTTAAGAAAAGCCGCTTTCCAACGTATTTTTCCCCCGCTTCCTTGAAGAGATAAGCGGCATGGGGGTTGGACTGGAGGTTATGATGGGTCAGGCGATCTCGCATAACAAAGGCCACGGTCTCAGAATCCATCACGTGGGGCCGGGAATAGACAGCCACATCCACCTTTCCCTCTGAATCTGCCGTAGCAAGCGCCCCGAGTCCTTTAGCCTGTTCAAAGTAGTCTTTCAGATTCATCTTAGCACCTCCTCATGGCAATCGTATGGAATTTTTTTCCTGCTATCTAAGACTTCGTCTCATGGGAGAGCATGGCACGAACCTCCGGGGTGGCATATGGGGTAAAAACTGTATTTTGCACTGAAAAAGGGAGTAATTTGGCCTTTGATTAATCAGGCTGGATGTCTGCCATATGGAGAGGAAAAGTCCCCTTTCTGCGGTCTATGAAGTACCGTTTTAGGGCCTCCCGTATGGAAGAAAAGGCCAGATCGTCCCAAGGAATCTCATGCTCTGCCAACAACTTAACCTCTGAGCTCTCGGCGCCGGGCCGGTAGTCATGATCGGTCAAACGGCCGCGGAAGATGACATAGACCTGATTCACAAAGGTGAGGTTGAGTAATGCATAAGGCATCAGGTCTGTGAGCTTGGCTCTGGCCTCTTCAAAGGCCTCCCGTTTAGCAGCCTCCACAAGGGTCTCCCCGTTTTCAAGATAGCCCGCAGGGATCGTCCATTTTCCGAGACGTGGTCTGATGGCACGGCGACAAAAAAGGATTCGGTCGTCAAGTTCCGGTATGGACCCGACGACGATGTTGGGGTTTTCATAATGGATGACCTGGCAGGTGTCACAGACAAAACGGGGCCGATCATCCCCGGAGGGAATGCGAGCAGTCACCCGAGCGCCACAGTTGCTGCAGTATTTCATAGGATTCTGCTGTCTCCTTTGGTAGGCTCATTCAAACGCATGCGTGTTCCCAGGCTACAAGCTCCGGTCATGTCCCGGAGATGCTCATGAAGCCGGGAAGATGCCTTGATGGCGACGCCCTGCTTCTTGCAGGCACTTTTCAGACACCACAGTAGATAGCACCCCTTTGAGCGGACATGAAGACGAAAATAAACTTTCCCCACATTGAGATTAGCCATTGCGTGAGGGCTTCACGCAGGGCCATTTGGGACGTCCTCACGGACACGACCCATTGGCCAGCATGGGGCCCTTCTGTTGTTCAGGTACGTTGTTCAGATCGTCCGATTCGAAAGGGATCTCGGGGCCTTGTGAAGACCGCCTTGGGTCTGTGGGTCCCCTTTGTCATTACGGATTTCAAAGATGAGAGGTACTGGTCATGGGAAGTCTTCGGCATTCGTGCCACGGGCCATCGGGTTGAAGAGGTCACTCAAGGCCTCTGCCGCCTCACATTTGAAGTGCCAATATTCGGTGCCCCTTACGTCGTGGTCTGCAGGCAGGCCATTGTTCGCATTGCAGCCATGCTAGAGGATGAGATCCCTTCTGCCGTTTCGGCTACGGGAGAAGGCGAATAAGATGCGTGATCTCGCCTTCTAGTGGCTCCCAAGTCTCGTTAATCCTCAATGGGATATCCCGCCTCTTTCCAGCCCGTGACACCGCCACCCAAGACCTTCACATTGTCGTAGCCCATCTTCAAGTATTCCACTGCGCGCCCGGCAGCACTCGCTTCTTTGGGTCAGGCACAGTAGAAGACGATTTCTCGGTCTCGGGGGATGGATGTGAGTCTTGATCTGAATTCGGCAAGCGATATCGCGCCTGATAGATGATTTCGCTTGAATTTGTCTTCGTCATCATAGGCACAGACCAGCAGACCTGATTCTGCCTCAACCATCTCTTTTGCCTCTTGCGCAGAAACGCGTATGATAGTGGCGTCTTCCATGTCGCTTGTCACCTCCCTTTGTATGCTTCCGTTGAACCGCAACAGAGCCCGTTGCATAACAGCTTGCTGCAGGGCGCTTCAATCTGTTGTGCTGCCCCCTTCTTGAATGGCCATGTTGGCGTCACGTAGTCTCTTCAATTCCTTCAGGAACAGGTTGTTGTCAGGGACCCCCTTTTGAATGAATCTGATCACGCCGTTCTTGTCGATGAGATAGGTAACGCGCCCTCCTCCATAGAGTCGTCTGATTTTCTTGTCGCTATCTGATATCAAAGGAAAACCGATCCCGTATTCCTTGGCAAACCGTTTGCTTGTTTTCATACTATCTTTGCTTACGCCCAAAATGATAGCATCTTCGTGCTCGAATTTTTCCAGATCCCGCTGGAAAGCGATCAGCTCGTCCGTTCAGACAGACGTAAAAGCCGCAAAATAGAGTGCCAGGACGACGTTTTTCTTGCCCAGGTAGTCGACGAGACGGATTGTTCCCTCTGTAGAGCTGGCTTGGAATACAGGGGCCGTGTCACCGATATGGAGGCCCAATGCCAAAGACGGTGTGATTGCCATGAGTAGTATGCTGATAAACGGTATGAATCTGTTCATCTCACCCCCCTCTCTATCACCGGAAGGTCACCGGCCATGCGAGATTTCCCTCTCCTTCAAATCATGGAATTTGTGTGGCCACAATGGGGTAAAGTGTGTATTTGTTTATGATCAATAGGGTATTTTATGAACTGCATTCAAACAGGAAAGGTAGGCAGACATGGAGGCAAGGAAATCCAGACTGGCCAATGATGTGATTGTGGTCGGTGCGGGGCTCGCGGGATTGGCCTGCGCCAGGAGGCTTTCCAAAGAAGGGTTTTCGGTTACCGTGCTGGAAGCTTGTGACAGAATTGGGGGGCGACTGAAGACAGACCGGGTAGACGGTTTTGTCCTGGACCACGGTTTTCAGGTGTTGCAGAGGGCCTACTCGGAAGCCAAAAAGACCCTCAACTACCCCCTGTTGAGGCTCCGGGCCTTTGACTCGGGAGCAGTGATCCGTTTCAGAAAAAGGTTCTATCGTGTGGCAGACCCTCTCAGATGCCCGCGGTACGCCTTGGACACGCTCCTATCGCCTGTGGGAACCCCGGGAGACAAATGGCGCCTTGTTCGGCTGGTCAACCGCATACGGCGGCTGGACGAGCGGGTCCTTTTTTGCCGTGCCGAGATGCCGACCCTGGACTATCTTAGAAAAGAGGGTTTTTCGGATAGAATGATAGAGACCTTTTTCAGGCCTTTTTTCAGCGGCGTATGCCTGGACCCGAACATTTCCGCATCGAGCCGGGTTTTTGAATTCGTCTTCAAGATACTGGCCCTCGGAGATGCAGCACTGCCTGCAAAAGGCATGGCCGCCATTCCGTCCCAGTTGGCAGCAGACATCCCTGAAGGGTCTATTCGCGTTGGCACCGTCGTTGATGCCGTGGGCGAAGGCTGGGTCAAGCTTGAGGGGGGGCCAAGCATCCCCTGTCGGGGTGTTGTCGTGGCTACGAATGGCCCGCAGGCCAGCAGACTGCTCCAGACAGGTGTCTTAGGGCCGTCATGCGGGGTCCATTGTCTCTATTTTGCCGCTTCAGAACCTCCCCTTCGGGATAAGCTCCTGGTGATCAATGGAGACGGGGACGGTCTTATCAACAACTTGAGCGTTGTGAGCAATGTGGCCCCCTCCTATGCGCCGCGCGGGCAGTCTTTGATCGTGGTGACGGTGCTCCACGCCTCGGTGGAAGACGCAGAGTCCCTTGAAAGAGATGTAAGAGAAGAGCTGGCCCGTTGGTATGGAGAGAGAACCCGTATCTGGCGGCTGTTGAAGACCTTTTACATCGCCCACGGCCTGCCCCTACAAAGCCCCCCCACACCTGATCCGCTGGGAGTCGATCCTCGTGTCAGGAAGGGTGTCTACGTGTGTGGAGAATACCAGAATGTCCCGTCCATTCAATGGGCGCTCTATTCCGGAGGGAAGGCCGCCGAGGCCGTCATACATGATTTGGGCGTCTGACAAACAGGCAGGTGGGATGGCGATGAGAGAACGGGGAAAGGTCACGTTAACGATCTAAAAGCTTTGCGGATTTTCTCAACCCTTTTCCGATTCACCCCCAGATCGGAATAGCCCACCCGAGAAGCCGATCGCACATGGATGACGGGGACATCCTGAACAAAATAGAATTCCACATCGTCTACAAACCGGAAGATGCGGGACGTAAAGGTGGCGTGGATGTAGGTTTCTGTCTCAGTGATCACTTCTGCGCCACGCATGGACTTCAAGATGTCTAGAAGATGTTGTCGAGACGCCATCAATGAACCTTCATAGTCCAGGGGCTCAATGAAGTGTGATGGATCGTCGCTTTGAGAAGAAACGCAATTGGGCGATTCAGGACAGGGGCTAAACCTTCCGTCAAGGATACCTATCATGTCACTTCTGATTCCCGAACACTGCACTAACGTCAGGATAAAAGAGATCCCTATCATCCAGCAAATGAAGCGTTTTCGATTACCGGACTGTTTCAGCCTTCGGGTCCTCCCTTATTTAACAAAGGCAGCCGCTTCAGCTATCAATATGCCATTTTTTCGGCCATTCCAAGCAAAAAAATTACGGTCTTCTTGACACCTAAATACACATAAGACCCTATTCATTTTTTCCGTTCAAGTGCTACGCTTATTGCGAAATATGTCTATTGAAATGTAAAATGAACAGGCAGGCAAAACGAAGAGAGAAGACGAGTCACTCAGATGCCCTACTTTCGATTGTCCGATGGTTCGACTCTGAAGCAGGTGCAGGGGCCACAGAGGATGAACGTGCTTCCGGTATAGACTGGTTGCGGGTGGCCCCATTCGCACTTCTGCACCTATCTTGCCTCTTGGTATTTGTGGTGGGATGGAGCTGGACTGCAGTGGGGGTGGCATTGGCGCTATATGTGTTACGCATGTTTGCCATCACGGGATTCTACCACCGGTATTTCTCCCATCGTGCCTTTAAGACCAACCGCTTCTGGCAATTCCTCTTTGCGGTGGCCGGAAACGCCTCTGTTCAGCGGGAGCCGCTCTGGTGGGCGGCCCATCATCGCCACCACCACCGGTTTGCCGACCAAGAGGCAGACATTCATTCCCCTTCTCTGCACGGCTTTTGGTGGAGCCACGTGGGCTGGATAACCTCCAGGCGAAATTTTCCCACGAGAAAACGCTATGTGAAAGACTGGTTCAAGTTTCCAGAGCTGGTCTGGATCAACCGGTTTGACACCGTGATTCCGTTTATTCTGGCCCTATCCCTCTTTGCGCTGGGTGAGATGATGGCAGAGACCCAACCGCAGCTAAATACAGACGGTGCGCAGATGTTTGTCTGGGGTTTTCTGATTTCTACTGTGGCCCTGTTCCACGGAACCTTTACGATCAACTCGCTGGATCATATGATCGGCAACAGACGATACGACACCCCGGACACAAGTCGCGACAACGCCCTTCTGGCACTTATCACCTTGGGCGAGGGATGGCACAACAACCATCACCATTATGCCATTTCGGCCCGTCAGGGTTTTTTTTGGGTGGGAGATCGACATCACGTACTATCTGCTCCGGCTCATGGCCTTTCTTGGCATGGTTTGGGACCTGAGGCCGGTGCCTGACCACATATACAAGCCTGCCCTAGCCCCTGGTGTTAAAGAGGGGACGGGATAATAAAGGGATGGTTCTACCCACAGCGCTTTTTGGTAGTCAGAGATGAAGATTGCCATTATCGGTTCAGGGATATCGGGATTGGTGTGCGCCTATCTTCTTTGTGAGGACCATGAGATCACCGTCTTTGAGGCCAACGACTATGTGGGCGGCCACACGCACACCGTGGATGTGGAGAAGGCCGGTAAAACCTATGCCGTGGACACCGGTTTTATCGTTTTCAATGAAAAGACCTATCCAAATTTCCTGAAACTCTTGAAGCGCTTAGCTGTTGCCTGGCAGCCGTCTAAGATGAGTTTCAGCGTCACGTCGGAAACAAGTGGCTTGGAGTATAGCCCCAGTTCATTGAATAGCCTTTTCGCCCAGAGGAAGAATCTCTTTCGGCCTGCCTTCTACCGGATGGTATTGGACATTTTCCGCTTTAGAAGGCGGTCTAAAAAAATCCTTGGAGAGAGAGGAGATGACAGGGCTTTGGGAGACTATCTGAAGGCCGAGGGATACTCCCAAGCCTTTATACATGACTTTATCATCCCCATGGGGGCGGCCATCTGGTCTGCGGATCCTGATCAATTCTGGAACTTTCCGGCCCGTTTCTTTGTCCGGTTTTTTGACAACCACGGGTTTTTGAACGTGACCGATCAACCCCAGTGGCTCGTCATAAGGGGCGGGTCCAGGAATTATGTTCATGAGCTCACCAGGGGGTTTCGAGACCGCATCCGCCTTTCCTGTGCGGTAAAAAGAGTAACGCGTCATGAAGACCGCGTGGAGGTAGTCCATGGGGGGGGTGGTCCCGAGCATTTTGATCACGTGGTCATGGCCACCCACAGTGACCAGGCCCTGGCGTTGCTGGCCGACCCTTCAGAAGAAGAGGCCCGCATTCTCAGCGCCATGCCCTATCAGGAGAACGTGACCGTTCTTCACACCGATGAGACGTTACTGCCCAAGAAGAGGGAGTGCTGGGCGAGCTGGAACTACCATGTGCCAAAGGCCCACACCGGCAGGGTGGCGGTCACCTACGACATGAGTATCCTGCAAAGTCTGAAAGCCCCTGTGGAGTTTTGTGTATCGCTTAATTATCCAGGGGGAATCGACCCCGCACGTGTGATTGACCAGATGGTCTATCATCATCCGGTGTACACTCCTCAGAGCCTGAAGGCGCAGGAGGGTCATGAGGAGATCAACGGCGTCAATCGCACCTCTTTTTGCGGGGCCTATTGGGGTTTTGGCTTCCACGAGGACGGTGTGAAGAGCGCCCTTGCCGTGTGCCGGCCATTTGGAAAGACGCTCTAGCCATGGTGAGCTGCATCTACGAGGGTCATGTTCGCCACCGTCGTTTCCGGCCGGTGACCAACGCCTTTTGGTACAGGCTGTTCATGGTGTACCTGGACCTTTCGGAACTGGACGGGGTTTTTGATGGCCGTCTGTTCTGGTCTGTGGGCACACCCAATCTAGCCTATTTCCGTCGGAGGGACCATTTGGGGGACCCGCGCCTTCCCTTAGATCGTGCGGTAAGGGATCTTGTGGAGGAGGAGCTCGGAGGGCGTCCTTCCGGGCCCATTCGGTTGCTGACCCACCTAAGGTATTTTGGGCATAACTTCAATCCTGTGAGCTTTTACTACTGTTACGATGGGTCCGGGAATAAGGTGGAGACGATTGTCGCTGAAGTCCATAACACCCCATGGGGTGAGGAACATTGCTATGTCTTAGGAGAATCCGCGAATGAACATGGCCTGAAGGGATGGAAGCAGTTTCGGTTTGTGAAAAGTTTCCACGTTTCGCCTTTCATGGATATGGCGATGCATTATGACTGGCGGTTTCGGGAGCCGGACCAGAAGATTCGGGTTCATTTCAACCTCCATGATGTCAGGCAGAAGCTTTTTGACGCCACCCTCTCTTTGGAGCGGCGCGAGCTGAATAGCAACAACCTCGCACGGGTGTTGCTGTCCTACCCCCCCATGACATTGAAGGTCGTGGCCATGATATACTGGCAGGCCCTTCGCCTCAAGTGGAAAGGGGCCCCGGTTTACACGCATCCTGCCAAGCGACTGTCTGGCAAGGAGGCATGAACATCATGAGAACATCCATCATTCCCGCGGAGACGGACAGAACGGCTCCACCTCATGCCTTAGTCCGGGGGCCTCTGAATCGCCTGGCCAAAAGGATGGTGATGGCCCTATTGGAGGATGTGGACATTGGTGAGCTTCTCCTGGAGGATAATGGCGAGCGCCTTGCCTTTGGAAAGGCTTCAGAAGATTTTCCCCTTCGTGCGGTCGTGACGATCCACCACCCCCGTTTTTACCGAAGGGCCCTATGGGGCGGCAGCATCGGAGCGGCTGAGGCTTACATGGCTGGCGACTGGTCCGCCGATGACTTGACCATGGTCATACGGATCATGGTTCTAAACCGCCACATCTTTGAGAAGATGGATAGCGGATGGGGACGGTTCATGGAGCCCATACATCAGTGGTTTCACTGGCTCAACAAAAATACAAGGGCAGGGAGCAGGGCCAATATCGTGGCACACTACGACCTGGGAAACGATTTCTACCAGCTCTTTTTGGATGATACCATGACCTATTCGTGCGGGATTTTCGAAACGGAGGCGTCCACCCTCAGAGAGGCCTCCGTGGCCAAATATGACCGCATTTGCCTGAAACTGGATCTACAATCCTCTGATCATGTCCTGGAGATCGGCACCGGATGGGGCGGGTTTGCCATGCATGCGGCCCAGCATTACGGCTGTCGGGTCACCACCACCACCATTTCCCCCGCCCAATTCGAATGGGCCAAAGAATACATTGACGGCGAGGGATTGGGCGACCGGGTCACCCTCCTTTTGAAAGACTATCGCGATCTGGAGGGCCTCTATGACAAAGTGGTTTCCATTGAGATGATCGAAGCGGTTGGCCATCAATTTCTGGAGACCTTTTTTCAGTGTTGCAGCAGGCTCTTGAAAAGAGACGGCATGATGCTTCTTCAGGCCATCACCATCGCAGATGCCGTATACGATCAGCACAAGCGATCCGTTGATTTCGTCAAACGCTATATCTTCCCTGGCAGCTGCATTCCGTCCCTTACCGCCATGTGCCTGGCTGTGGCGCGCTCCACGGATCTGCGCGTCGTTCACTTGGAGGATTTAACCCCCCACTATGCGAAAACGCTGCGGGCATGGCGGCAGCGCTTCTTTGAAAATATCGAACAGGTCCGTGCCTTGGGCTACTCTGATACCTTTATCCGGCTGTGGGAGTATTACCTTTGTTACTGCGAAGGGGGATTTGAAGAACGCTATCTGGGCAATGTGCAAATGCTTATGGCAAAGCCGTTTTGTCGCAGCACGCCCATTTTGCCCGAACTGCCTCCTTCTTCCGGAAAAAGCACATGAGCCTCCCGATTTTACAGAGGCGCTTTTAGATGCCCTGTCTATCCCTTGCGGAGCCGATAATGGGACACCAGCCATGGCTGACCCTTTTCAAACCCCCACGGCTCGGCGCAGGCCATGAAAAAGATGCGCCACCGTTGAGGCCACGGCACAGTGTCCAACGGGCAGAAGCCCCTTCTCCGCCCATTCGATGAGATGTTTCATGGTTTGTCTTTGCGTGGAAACCAGGGGAAGAAGGCGCTCGTTTTCTCTATGTAGGCCCTGTATTCAGGCTGCTCCCGAAGGGTTTCCTCAAGCATGGGCACGCCCGATACTTTCAACAAAAGGAACGTGATGGTTGCCGGACCAATGATGCCCCAAAAGGTTCCAGGCGCAGCTAAGGCGATGACGTATACACCCCACCAGATCAATGATTCGCCAAAATAGTTGGGGTGTCTGCTGTAAGCCCAAAGACCTCTATTCATCACAGATCCCCGGTTTTCAGGGTTCTTTAGAAACCGAGCGAGTTGCCAGTCGCCGACCGCTTCGAAGGTGAATCCCACCGTCCAAATGAAGAGGCCGAGCCCATCCAGCCACGTGAATGCCGCGGGAAGGGGGGCCAACTGACCGAGCTGAAGGGGCATGGAGACGACCCAGAGTAGGAAACCTTGCAAGAGAAAAACGGTGAACAGGCTGACCCACCAGAACTTCTTGCCGCGGCTTTTTCGCATGGCCACATAACGGGGGTCTTCCCCTTTTCCCTTGTTTCGCAGCAATATGTGGAGAAACAGGCGGATTCCCCAGATGCTCGTAAGGGAGACGATGAGCATTTTCCTCACCACATATCCATCCGTCAGAAAAAAACTCAGCCAGGCGATCATCACAAATCCGAGGCCCCAGAAAATGTCTGCAATACTCGCATCCTTTTTTAGGAGACTCACGGGCCAGAGGCAGGCCATGTAGGCCAGTGCCGCTGTCAGGTTCGTTATCAAGAGAAGTGTCGTCAGATTCATGGCAATTGTTTCTCCCTGATAGGATCGATCACCGGACGGCCCGACTTTCTCTCGGCGATCGCCTGTTTGATCTTTTCGTGAGCAAGCAAATCGATAGGATAGGCCAAGGCAATGAGCAAGGCTGCCAGATTGCACAGGGAGGGGACCAAGGCATACAGTACCCGAAGGGACAGCATCACTTTGGGCGATTGCTCCGTTCCCGGTTCATATCCCATCGTGCCCAAGATGGCGAGAGCGGCGCCCACGCCAAGCGCTGCGGCCAGCTTCTTGGAAACAGACCAGAATCCCACATACTGGCCCTCGCGTCTTTTTCCGGAAAGCAGTTCGTCGTAATCAATCACGTCTGCTTGCATGGCCGACGGCAGCGCCAGGGTCGCACCAAAGCCAATACCGGAGAGGCACACCAATACACCGTAGAGGTGAGCGTCCCCGGGACCCAGGAAGAAAACCCCTACAAAGGCCCCGGTATTGAGGGCCATGGAGAGGATCCAGGCCCTCTTCTTGCCCATTTTGTGAGACACCTGAATCCACCCTGGAAGGAACAGGATTCCAACAACAAAGTACAGAAGCAGAAACAGATCGGCCTGTTGTGATTGGAGGACATATTCCACGTAGAAGAGAATCAAGGTGGCCGGCAGGTTGTTCCCAAAGGCACTCACCGTGTAAGATACCAAGAGGATCACGAAGGGACGGTTTCGAGCCATGGTTTTCATGCCTTTTTCAAGGCGAAACGACGGGCTCGGAATCCCTTGTTCCATCTCCTGAGTGGCCACAACGCACCACCAGCAGAGCCCTATGACAAGGGGCACATAACAAAGGGATATCCAGAAGAACTTGGCCCTTTCTCCTGCGGCATCACCTGGCAGATCAAAGAGATAGGTGATGCCTGCCGGGGAGCTTGCAGCCACCAGGGTGCCAGCAATGAGGGCCCCGTCTCTGAGACTAAAGAGCGTTGTCCTTTCGTGATAGTCAAAGGTGATCTCTGGGCCGAGGGATTCATAGGGGACCACCACTAGTGTCCAGAAAAGAAAGAGGGCGAACATGAGAATCCCGAACCACACGGTTTCAAAGGTTGGGGAGCCGTGGGGAGGGTTGAAAAGCAGATAGATGGCCCCGGCCAAGGCGATGGATCCCAAGGCCATAAAGGGGCGTCGTCTGCCAAAGGGTGTCTTCGTGCGGTCCGATAGAAAGCCAATGGCGGGATCCGTTAAAGCGTCAAAAACCCGCATGCCCAGGACCAAATAACCCAAAACGGTGATGTGCACGCCCACTACATCGATGTAGAATTTGGGCATGTAGACGTAAACAGGAATGCCCACGACGGCCAGCGCGAACGCTGGCGCAGCGTAAGCCAGCCTTTTGGGCCATGAAACAGGCTGTTCGAGGGCTTGGGGATTTGCTTCGCGTTGTTGCAAATGGGCCGTCATCCATTCCCCAGTAGGAGAGTCAAGGTTATTATTGATGCGGTGTTGACCCAGCCCGAGGGCAAACATGGCCGCTGTGACGTCTGCCCCTTGGACAATCCTCTCCATGTGTCATGAGGAGCGGGTACGATCCATAGCCCAAGCATAAAGAATAGGCACACAACCATCTGCAGGGCTGGATGCGTCTTGCCCCAAAGACAGGGGTCGTCAACCGAGCCATTTGCCGATGTGAAAGCTGATGGCCGAAACAGTACTGCAGAGGAAGATGCCCCAGATCATGTCCACCACGACCACCTTCACGGGCCAGTCTTTTAAGGTGGCAAGGTTTGTCAGGTCATAGGTCGCGTAGGTAAAGAAACCAAAGAGCCCCCCCCAGATGACCGCTCTCGTCCAGGCGCCTCTTTCCAATGCCGGCACAACAGCGAAGAACAGAATGCCAACGATAAAGATAAGATAGAAAACAATGGCGGCGGTCCAGTCCACCTTGGGGCGAAAAAGGGAACCCAGGTGTTTTTGGTAGAAGTCTTTGGCTGCTATGCCGAGCCATAGGATGTCGATGGCAAAGAAGACCGGTATCGTGAGCACATACAACTTCAGGTAAAAGGACAAGGTCATGGTCCACCTCTTCGGTCTGTGTGGGTATGTCCCAACGTCTAGACAGCTAATGGGTCTCAGGTTTAAGCCCTATCCTTCAGAAACGGAAAAGGGGATACATAGACGTGTTAGCGAGACGGTGTCAGTCCTTCTCTGTCGTTGCATTGGACAAAAAAAGCGGAGTCCTGTGGACTCCGCCCTGTTCATTTGTCGAGGCCCGAGAATCTTTCCACCTCGTCTTCTAATGAATTGTCGATCTCAGGCACTTACAGGTATTATGGCAACAGCCACACATGCTAGCAGGAACGCTTGCACTTGCACAGACCTTTGGCAGTCTTTCTTATCTTCTTGATCTTCATGTATGCATCTCCCTCCTTTGTCTCTCTGTCCGCCCCTTTCAGGACCCTTCTTTTAGCCGGGGACTGATACGGGAGCAGCCTTTCCGATGAACTCCATGGTGCTCTCGTATTTGGCACGCATGTCTGTATGGGCATTATCGATGGCATTCTTGTCCGGGCTCCATTCGGAAGGGCATTCCCGGTTGAGCTTATCGATTCTGTCACCCATTTCCGTCACAAGGATATGCATGTCCTCCACTTGCGAAAGCACCTTTTCTTTATCCGCGCTTCCCAATTTGTCCAGTCTGCGCGTGATGTCGTACATTTTCGCCTTCCAAGCCATCAGTTCCGTGCTCATAGAACCACAATAGTCTTTTACGTCCATTTTTCCCTTCTCCTCTGTTTGTTGACTGCTTGTCTCGTCCATTCACCTTCATCAAAGCCTCTTGTTGATGCCCAACTCAGGTACTTCCATCCCTCCCTTCTATCTTTGTGAACCACCGTACAGGTTGAAAATTATGGTTTGTGGGGTCAGATGTAAATGGGGTGAAGACTGTATTTTTCGTGCCGAAATACAGTAATAAGAAGTGTTGTACCCTACCCGTGGTGTGGATGCAGAGAGCGCCTTGGGTAATGAATACCGAGTCGTTTGTCTGTCATGGTCAACGGGGTGAAGAGGAGTCCTGAGGCGGTATTTGTGAGGAAGAAGACAGGGGCCGATGGTGGGCTACATATCCCAGCTCTTTTCCGTCCCTGTTGAGATAAAGATCTCCCTGCTGAAGCACCTTGATCTTGCCTGCCGGCACCGGAGTGCAAAGGGAGACCGTCTGGTGACTGAGATCCATTTTGTTAAGAAGCGCCAGCCCCTTTACATGGCCTCGGCCGTCCAGAACGCCGCAAAGGAGGTTCTGCTCAAGACCTGGCCGTAGACCCGTCATGTCGGATTGGTAGAGCTCTTTCCTGTTTTTTGAAACACCGATGATGCCGTCTGGATATTCCTCAGCATATGGGGATCCATCGACCGTCATCTGGATCGCATCAAGGATGGAAAAGGGCTGAAACACGACATCGGGTATCTTCAGGTTCACGTCCCCTGCACTCTTGAAATAGGCCCTGAAAGACCGTTCCCGCGCGGCCGCGCGCTCCTGACGGGATTTCAAGACGGCGTGGCGGGATGCCCCAATCCTGATGATGTTCACTGTGGGATGGGATCTTACGAGAGGTTCAAGCTCCTGGTGGTGCTCAATGCAAACAACGGCATCCGGCTGGATTGAATCGATTTGGTATGCCTTGAGAATCCTTCCTGGGCCATGGACAAGGCCGGTGGTATCTACCACCACGAAGGGTGTGTCTGCCGCATCGACCATCTTTCTCGTCCCCACGATCATGGGAAGCATCCGTCCCACAGGACTTGTATTGCCCACGAAATAAAGCCTTTCAGGCTGCCACGTTGAGAGATCCCTCTTCCCTTCGAGGACGGCAAGGGAAATGGTGGCGGGAGGCCCCACGTTCTTCTGGCCCACATCGGCATCCACGAAGGCCACCGGGAAGCCCGCTTCACACAGCGTGCGGCACAGAAACAGGCAGTACGTGCTCTTGCCGCGATTCGATGCTCCTACGACGAGAATCTTCCGCCAGCGCTTTTTCAGAATTCTCTCTGCCGCGTGTTTCCACCATGAAGGGATGTGAATGTCTCTAAGGGGTGTCACTGCCTTCTTACCCAGGGCGCACCAGAGAAGGTACCCCAGAACCGGCAAGCCCTCTCATTGCAGGCGTTTTATTCTTTCTCAGCCATTGCGCTCTTTGAACCTTAGGTTGATCTCCAGCTTTTCCAGGGCCAGGAGTATCGCGTCACGGCTTCGAGGTCTCTGATCCATGTAGTCTTGAAAAAATCCCCGGACCTCATCTGGTGCAAAGATGCCAGCCGTTGGGATGACCGCCGCCATCACCCGTTCATAGAGTAGCGGATGGAACTGCTCCAACTGCTGCACGTGGTCACAATACCAAGGCCACATATGTTCTACGGCTTGAGGGTTGGCACAGGCTGCCACGATCGGGAGGAATCTGTTGCGATCTGGAACCTCTGCCAGCACAAAGGCCAGGGCCTGGTCTACCAGCTTCGGCCCATTGCAGCATGCCAGCGCGGCGAGGATGTTCATCCTTTCATGCTCGCTGGCAGAGGACCGAAAGCGGTTCTGCAGCCAGTGGAGGGCCGCCTCGTTTTCCGTCCAGGCACCGATCTGCATGACACTTTTCATGATGTCTGGATGAACGCTTCCCCCGGAAGCCAGGGTCTTGAAACAGTTGCGGCCAAACGCAAGGGCTTCTTCTGATCCGTAGAATACGGCGTGTAGCAAAACATGATCCCGCATGAGTGATGTAGTAAATCTTTCAGCGGGCTGCGGCTCGAGACCGATCTGTGCCAGTGCACGGTCAAACAGTCTCCGGCCTGCTGCAGCGATAGCGTCGCGCTGGTTCTCTTTTACTACCATGTAGGCGCTGAAAAGGTTGTCTGCTATGCTGACCAAGGGCAGATAGTCTGTCTCATTTTCAAAGTGCTTCATGAAGTCGATGTAGTCAAATACGGTCTGCTCGCCCCGGCGAACCATGGCAAAGAAGTCGTTTTCCACTCCCCAGCGATCTTCCGGCGGCAGGCGTTTTTTGCAGATGAGGTTTCCCAGGGCCTCCAAATCACTTCGATTTGAATACCAGCAGCGGTAAAATCCGGTTTGGCCGGCATTGACCTTGTAGGCCACTGGCTCTTGAGGCAAGGCCACTTCGCCCTGTGATTCCGTTAACAGGGTGCTCACAAGCCTGGACTCGCTGTCAGGACCAAAGAGTTCAATGTTGACGGGAACGTCCCACACCTGCTCGAACCCACCCGGCAGATAGGTAAAGCGCTCCTGTTGCAGAAAGAGACGCCGCCCTTCTCTTTGTGCCCGGATGACCGGATATCCGGGCTGTTCGACCCAGCTCTTCATCATGCGCGCAACGGGCCTTTCAGAAACCCTCTCAAGGGCTTCCCACAGATGATGGCTGGCGGCGTTGCTGTATGCGTGCTGGCTCAGATAGTGATGGAGTCCATCCCTGAAACTCTCATCACCGATGAAGCCCTTGACCTGCCGAAGGATGCTCCCCCCTTTGCTGTAGATGATGGGGGCGGTGCTGGAGTTGATGGCCACATGATCTCTGCCGGGGATCTCGATGGCAAAGGTCTCGTGGATGCCATCTCTTGCCAGGGCTGTATCGGTTTGCCCCCCTAGGAACTGGTCCCAGATTCCCCACTCTGGATGATAGTGATCCACGACGCCGTAGCCGAAAAAGGTGGCAAAGCTCTCATTTAGCCAGAGATATTTCCAATCACAGGGCGTTACCAGGTTGCCGAACCACTGATGAACGATCTCGTGGGCGATCACTTCGCAGATCCGCTCTTCCCCTGCTCTGGAGGTCATGTCCGGGTCGTGGAGCAACAGGTTTTCCCGAAAGGTGATGGCCCCCCAATTCTCCATGGCGCCGAAGGCGAAATCCGGAATAGCGATCAAGTCCATCTTGGACAAAGGGAAGGGAATCCGGAAGTACTCCTCACAGAATCGAAGCGCATTAGCGCCAAAGGCCAGGCCGTAGTCGGCATAAGAGACCATCCCCGGGATGGTGACCGCCCGCACCCGAGCATCGGAAGGGCTGCGAACCGTTTCAAATGCGCCGACCCCAAAAAAGAGCAGGTACGTGGACATAAGCGGCGTCTGCCGGAAGCGGACCCGCTTTTTTCCGTCGCCCAGGGAAACCACCTCCTCTTCCGTGGTGTTGGAGAATGCACAAAGGTGGTCGTCCACGATCAATTCAATATTGAAAGTGGCCTTTTTCGCCGGGTGATCCTGGCACGGAAAGGCCCGGCGGGCATCGCTTTCCTGAAACTGGGTAACGGCCACGTGACGGGTCTCTCCGGCCACCTGATAGCGACTGCGGTAAAACCCGGCCATGTGATCGTTGATCACGCCCCCGTATCTGATTTCCAGCCGCATGTGTCCGGTGATCTTCTGCGGCAAACGGATCCGTATCTGCTCGTCTTCCGGTTGCGGGGTGACCGGGCAGTCCACCAGGCGGCCGTCAATCCAGGCCTTGCAAGCCATTATATCCAGCTCCAAGGCGTGAAGGGTGATTTCGTCGATCAGTGCTGTTGCTTCACCGGATATCTCAACCCTGCCGGAAAACCGGAAATGGGCCAGATCAGGCGTGATAGAGAGTGTGTAGTTGCGGGGAACAAATGCGTTCATCAGGACCTCCAGGGACAGAATGTCGACTTGCGGAAGATAAGGCCTAGAGGTCCAAAGGTCAATCGACAACTAGGGTCTTTGACCGGCGGGGCAGATATTTTCCCTAAAGCCGTCCTTTTCTCATGATCGCTAGAAAAAGCCACGCCCCCAAGAAGGCGGCTGCCGCAAAGCCGATGATGCCAATGACGGAGATGCCGAAGACAAGGGGCGGGGTCCTTGAGAGAACGATGAGGGCCGAGCCGATGATAAGGGCAGCAATGACGATGGAAAAGGCCACACGGTTGCGGGCCTGATCCTGCCTTGCAAGCATCCCCTCCAGGCCCTGGTGTTCCAGTTCTACCTTCAGCTTGCCCTGTTTAAGGCGGAGCAGAAGCTCACGCAACTCACCTGGCATCTCTTGGGCCAGGCGCAACAGCTCCATGCTGGTATCAAAGACGTCTCCTGCAATCCGCTCAGGGTGCATTCTCTCTGTTCTCACCCGCCTGATAAAGGGTGCCGCCCTTTCCATGATGTGAAAATCAGGGTCCAGAGATCGGCCAACGCCCTCCCATGTCGTGAGCGCCTTGAGCATGAGGAAAAGGACCTGCGGAATGGCCAGGCGGTGCTGGGAGAGCAGCTCCAGGAGATCTTGGAAGAGCTTTCCTATGTCTATGTCCCTTAAAGGCTTGTACAGGTGATGTCCGGCAAAATCGGCCACATCCCTTTCCAGGGTGCGCAGATCCGGCTGCTCATCATAGTCCACCAGTTTGAGGAGGGCCTGGATGGTCTTGGATTCATCTCCCCGGGAAAGGGCGTGTATGAGTTCGGCAGCGTCTTCCCTGGTCTGCCGGTCGATGCGTCCCATCATACCGCAGTCCAGGTAGCAGATCATATTGTCCGGGAGCACATAGATGTTTCCGGGGTGCGGGTCTGCATGGAAAAAGCCGTGCTCAAAGATCTGTTTAAGGATCAGGTCCGCGCCCCTGGCCGTAATAGTCTTACGGTCCAACCCTTCCTCGTCTATGCGATCGACTTCAGAGGCCTTGATCCCGTCAATGTATTCTACGGTAAGGACCCGCTCCGTGCTCCATTCTCGAAAGACTTTTGGCACGTAGATGGTCATGTCGCCCTGAAACTGGGCGGCAAAGCGCTCCATGTGGGAGGCCTCTACGGTGTAGTCGATCTCCTTTTCAATGGAGCGGGCAAATTCCGCCACGATTCTCGTGGGGCGGTGCATTTCTACTTCTTCAAGGTGCCGCTCCATGAGGGAGGCCAAATGGAGCATGATTTCCAGATCCACTTCAACGACCTTACGGATGCCGGGCCGCTGGATCTTGACCACCACTGCCTCACCGTCATTGAGGCGTGCGCCATGGACTTGTCCTATGGAGGCGGCGGCCAGAGGCTCTTCGTCAAAGGACTCAAACAGGCCCTCCACATCCTGGCCAAGCTCTTTTTCAATGATCTGTCTTACCTCTTCATACGCAAAGGGTGGGACATGGTCCTGGAGCTTTTCGAATTCCCGGACAAACTCTGCTGAGACCAGGTCGGGGCGCGTGGCAAGGATTTGGCCCAGTTTGACAAAGGTGGGGCCCAGTTCTTCCAGGGCCATACGGACCCGCTCGGCCCGGGTGAAGCGCTCCACAGGGGGGCGTTCTTTGCGGGAAATCATCCCCAGGCCCATCTCAAAGTACTGCTCGATATTCAGCGTATCTATGAGATCGTCAAAGCCGTATTTGATCAATACGGAAACGATCTGGCGGTAGCGGTTGAGGTGGCGATAGCCGCGGCGTATGACGCCTATCTTTCTAATACTCAACATCCGTTATTCGCAACCTCCTATGGCCTGGAGTATCCAGCATCCAGTGATCGTCCTTCTCACTCGCATCCTTGGCCCCTTGACCCCGTAAATCCTAATCCGTGAGATAGGCCCTCCCATCGTAGGTGGCGGTGGGCTTCAGTCCTGTCGTGGTGCTTGTGAAGGCTCCTGTGCCAGTGCCATCTGTGATATGGCTGAAAACAGTTATTTCAATTCCAAATGGTTAGTCTTTATAGTCTATTATGGCTGATTATCAAAAGGATGTCAAAAGGACTGGGGGGTGTCAAAAGGATAGGCATCAAACGGGTTAGGGAAGGTCTTTTGGTGACAGCTCCAAGAGATTTCAGGTAGGAAATGCCCTCTTTGGTTCAATGAGGGTGAAAATCGTCTAGGCTAAGGTGTGTTTTGGGCCAGGTTATCTTGACAGAAAGGTCATAAATGGATAACCTAATCATTTTCACTCAAACAGATGAGGAGATCATCCTTCTCATCCACATCCATTTTGATCTGAATTGAGAGGCCATGACTGAAAGAGCGTATAAGATAGCTGTGGTACCGGGAGATGGCACGGGTCCCGAGATGGTCACCGAGGGGCTGAAGGTCCTTGAGGCGGTTTCCAAAAGAAACGGTTTCAGACTCGCCTTTCATGATTTTGACCTGGGTGCCAGACACTACAACAAGACAGGCGAGACCATTTCCGATGGTGTCCTGGAGGCATTGAGGGGATGTGACGCCATATATCTTGGCGCCATTGGTGATCCAGGGGTGCCCCCGGGCATACTGGAAAAGGGGGTGCTCCTTAGGCTTCGCTTTGAGTTGGATCAGTACGTCAATCTCAGACCCATCAAGCTCTATCCGGGTGTGGAGACCCCCCTTAAGGACAAGGGGCCTGAGGAGATAGACTTTGTGGTGGTCCGTGAGAATACAGAGGGCCTCTATGCAGGCGCTGGGGGCATCTTGAGACGGGGAACCCCCAACGAGGTGGCCATTCAGGAGTCTATCAGCACACGCATGGGGGTGGAGCGGTGTATCCGCTACGCCTTTGAGGTATGCAAAGCGCGTAATGGGGCCCAAAAGGTCACCCTCTGTGGAAAGACCAATGTCTTGACCTATACCTTTGACCTTTGGGAGCGCACCTTCAAGGAGGTGGCAGAGGAATACCCTGATATTGAGACCGACTATATGCACGTGGACGCCTTGTGCATGTGGATGATCAAAAACCCTGAATCGTTTGATGTGGTGGTTACGGAAAACATGTTCGGTGATATTATTACGGACCTTGGCGCCATGCTTCAGGGCGGCATGGGCGTGGCCGCAGGCGGAAACATCAACCCCGAAGGGGTCTCCATGTTCGAGCCCATAGGGGGGTCTTCTCCCAAGTATGCGGGAAAGAATGTGATCAATCCTATTGGAGCCATTCTGGCTGCCAAACTCATGCTCGAAACCCTTGGAGAGCCCGATGCTGCCCAGATGGTTGAAAGGGGCGTAGCCAAGGTGTTGCGAGACGAGCTGAAGGGCGTGGGGGCAGGCCAGATGGGCCATTCCACAGCCGAGGTCGGGGATTTGATCGTAGAAGCCATCAATATTTAGCAGTTGGCTGGGCACCTGAAAAAGGGAGGCATAGAAGATGG
The DNA here is from genome assembly GCA_034189385.1 of Thermodesulfobacteriota bacterium. Lineage (GTDB taxonomy): Bacteria > Desulfobacterota > Desulfobacteria > Desulfobacterales. The sequence goes on along the minus strand of JAXHVD010000003.1, from coordinate 151,411 downwards.
GCAAGTTATTTAACGTGGCTGTGGCTGGGGCAACGGGTGCTGTGGGAAACCAGATGATTGCTTGCCTGGAAGAGAGGAATTTTCCGGTAAAGGACCTGAGACTGCTTGCAACAGCCAGGTCTGCGGGCCGGAAGATGCGGTTCAAAGGCCAGGAGATCGTTGTGGAGGAGTTGACAGACCAGTCCTTTAAAGGGGTAGAGATTGGCATTTTCTCTGCTGGTGGGGCCACCAGTGAGAAGTTTGCACCTATGGCTGCGGCGGACGGCTGCGTAGTGGTGGACAATTCTGCTGCCTGGCGTATGGACCCGGAGGTGCCCTTGGTCGTTCCAGAGGTGAATCCCCATGCTGTAGGCGGGTATACAAATAAGGGTATCATTGCCAATCCTAACTGCTCGACTATTCAGATGGTGGTGGCCTTGGCGCCCATTCAGAAAAATGCGGGTATCAAGCGGATTGTGGTCTCCACCTACCAGGCCGTTTCCGGTACAGGGAAGAAGGCCATTGACGAACTCTACGACCAGACCAAGGCTATGCTCAACTTCATGGAGCCGGAGAAGAAGGTCTATCCCCATAGGATTGCCTTCAATTGCCTGCCTCAGATAGATGTCTTTTTGGACAATGGCTACACAAAAGAAGAGATGAAGATGGTACACGAGACACGAAAGATCTTTGAAGACGATACCATTGGCATCACGGCTACGACAGTTCGGGTGCCCGTCTTCTTTAGCCACTCAGAGTCTGTGAATGTTGAAACGCGACGGCCGATCACCCCCAAAGGGGTACGAATCCTGCTGGAAAACGCCCCGGGCGTAAAGGTAATGGATAACCCGTCCCGGAGCCTTTATCCCATGGCCATTGAGGCCGCCGGCAAGGATGAAACCTTTGTGGGCCGCATAAGGGCCGATGAGTCCATTGACAATGGAATCAATCTGTGGGTGGTGTCGGACAACATCCGCAAAGGGGCCGCCACCAATGCGGTGCAAATAGCAGAAATCCTGGCGCGAGAGTATTTGAGCGGGTGATGGTGTGAGGACTGGCTGGTAGCAGATAAGCAGATAAGTTGATAATGTTATAAGGAGCAAGTCGTTGGAACGCATACCGATTACAAAAGCGGGCTTTGAGGCCATGAAAGAACAGGTAAGGGTCCTTAAGGCCATTGAAAGGCCAAAGGTCGTAAAGGCCATTGCAGAGGCCCGGGCCCATGGAGACCTCACAGAAAACGCGGAATATGAAGCCGCCAAAGATCGCCAGGCATTTCTGGAGAGGCAAATCGGGGAACTTGAGCACAAGGTCGCCTGTGCCGATGTGATAGACCCGAAGACCGTGACCACGGACTGTGCCGTGTTCGGCTGCACCGTGGTGCTGGAAAACTTAGACACAGAAGAGGAAGTGCAATACCAACTCGTGGGACCGGACGAGTCTGACGTGCAACAGGGGCGCATCTCGGTTTCCTCTCCTGTTGGCCGGGCCATGATTGGGAAGAAGGTGGGAGAGGAGATTGTGGTTCAGGCCCCTGGGGGCACGCGCCAATATGAACTAGTTGACATCCGAACGTCCTAAGAGCCTGGCTGTTTTGTCACCGGTTCCAGAGGACAAGGGGAAGGCTGTTATGAGAAATCGCGGGCTTCTTGTATGCTCTATGGTGATTGTCTTGGCTATGGCCGGTTGCACAGGCCACAAGACGCAGGTGGTCCCTTTTAAGATGCCTAATGCCTATGGCAACGCCATGAATGTGGCCGGAGCCACCATTGCTGCCAGGGCCTATGAGGAGGCCAAGGAAGCAAAAGAGGCCTTCGGGTGGGACATACGGGGCGCGGGCCTTTATCCCGTGCAGGTGATTTTTGACAATTTGGGGGACCAGTCCCTTGAGATTGAACCCTCCCAGACCTTCTTGATTGATGGAGAGAACAATCTGTGGTCGATCCTAGATTCCAGTCTGGCCTATGACCGGGTCACTGAGAAGATGGAGATGTCCCGGATCGCAAAAGGGGCTGTGACGCCCGGACTGCTCAGCGGTGCTGCCGGGGCCTTGGTGGGCGCTGCCATCGGCATCGTAGTTGGTGACAATGTGGCAGAATCGGCAGGAAAAGGGGCTGCTGTAGGCGCTGCTGTGGGGGCCACATTGGGCGGAGCCGAGGCTGCCGCTACAGAAGGAGAGGCGCGGGCTACCATCTCTCAGGACCTTCAGGCAAAGGCCCTGGAAAACAAGGCCATATCGCCCCATTCTATTGCCCACGGGTTCATTTTTTTCCCTGGCGAGGCAAAGGGGACAGGAGAACTGAGAATGCAACTCCGGGTTGTAGAAACCGGGGAACTTTACGCGGTTCGTTTTTCCCTTTAGTCTCCTTCCATGAAGCCCTTTTTTACCCCCACTTGACAGAAGTGGGTAATGTTGTCGGTCTAAGGAGGTATATATGGCTCGTGTTACTGTAGAAGACTGCCTGAGGCGTTGCCAGAACCGATTCATGCTGGTTCATGTAGCGGCCAAGCGGGTTCGGCAAACGCGGGAGGGTGCCCAGTATCTGGTTCAGTCTCCCAAGAATGAAGACATCGTGATCGCTCTTCGTGAAATCGCGGCAGGAAAGGTTATTATCGAGAAGAAGGAATCCCAGGAACAAGAGGAGGCATGAGACGATTCCGTGTCTCGTTTTAGGGATAAGGCCGTGCGGCGCTCGGTTGGCCAGGCCATACACCACTATGACATGATAGCAGATGGGGACCGGATCGCCGTGGGGTTGTCTGGCGGAAAAGATAGCCTCACCCTCATGTGGATCCTCCATGAACGCCTGTCCCGCATTCCCATCCATTACTCCCTCAAGGCCATTCACATAGACTTGGGCTTTAAAGGGGCCCCTGCACCCCTCATCGAGGCATACTGCAAGGACAGGGGCTACAGTCTGAAAGTGGAGTATACGGACTACGGCACAAGAAGCCACAGCGAGGAAAACCGGGAGAACCCCTGCTTTCTGTGCGCCCGCCTTCGAAGGAAGCGACTCTTTGAAATGGCCGACGAGCTGGGCTGCAACAAGCTGGCCCTGGGGCACAACATGGACGACATTATCGAGACGCTTTTCTTAAACATGTGCTATAGTGGAGAGATCAGCACCATGGTTCCGTGCCAACCCTTTTTTAAGGGAAAACTGGTCGTCATTAGGCCCCTTGCCCATATTGACGAACAGGCCATTGATCGATTTGCACAGGATCATGACTTTCCCTTCTTTCCCAACCCGTGCCCTACGGCCAGGACATCGAAGCGCGGTGAAATCAAGAAGATGTTAAGCGGTCTTTATGAGACAAACAAAAAGATCAAGGGAAACATTTTCCGGTCCCTGAGCCACATCAAGTCAGACTATTTGCTCAAGCCAAGAAATATGGCAGCAGTTTAGCCTCTTCAAAAAATTCCAGCATTACTCAGGGGAGCGAGCAAAATGGGGGTTGTTTCAAAACGCTGAACTCTTACGAAATACTGAAAGAGTCCCTACTCCGGCGATGTAAGTCTGCTGCCAAGCTCCCAAGTCCCCCTACCCTGCCCTCCCAAGAGCCCCTTGGCACCACGTCTGTGGTACTGCTTCGGCTCCGTGCCCTCCTTGAACAAAGCAGTAACTGCGTTGGGACTGCCCTCTGAAGCAAGGAGCCCGGATTCAGTATCCATATGCACTCGGACCACCCCTTGGGGCAGATCAAAATCACAATAGGGGCGGTCACTGAGGGCTTTTTCCATGAAATCGATCCATATGGGCAGGGCAGCCTTGGCACCTGTTTCTTTGTCACCCAGTGTCCCATGATCATCCAGGCCGACCCACACCCCCGTGGCCACGGTTGGAGAAAACCCGATAAAAAGGGCGTCCTTGTAGCTGTCTGTGCTCCCGGTTTTTCCTGCCAATGGCCGACCTATGGGCTGTGCTGCCGTTGCAGTGCCTTCCAGTACGACGGCTTCAAGCATATCGGTCATGATTGCTGCAGTTTCAGGACTGATGACAGGCCGCGCCTGGGACTTGTGCCTCCAGACGGACCGTTCCCTTTCCAGTACCTCCAGCACGCCAAAGGGTCTTGTCCGTATGCCGCCATTGGGGAACACAGCATAGGCTGTTGTTAGTTCGAGGAGTGTCACCTCTGAGGTTCCAAGAACCAGGGAAAGGTTCGGATCCAAGGGTGAGGTGATGCCCATCTTATATGCAAACTCCACAGCACGCGTAGGTCCCAATTTGCTAAGGAGTCTCACAGCAGGGATGTTCTGCGACAGGGCCAGGGCCCGACGAAGGGTTACCTCGCCCATGAATTCCTCTGAAAAATTCTGTGGCATCCAGACTTCGCCTTCTTGGGCGCCTTTAAACACCACGGGTCCGTCCCAGAGCATGTCGTTTTGGCAAAAACCCTTCTCCAAGGCTAGGGCATAGACTAAGGGTTTGAATGCCGACCCTGGCTGTCTCTTGGCCATGGTGGCTCGGTTGAACCGGCTTTCTTCAAAGCTGCGGCCCCCCACCATGGCGAGAATGCTTCCGCGCTTGGTATCTAGACAGACCAAGGCGGCTTGGGGCAGATGCTCTTGGGCCAAACCTGCCATCTTCATACGTGCGGAGAGCTCTTTAAGCCCCTGTGCTACCGCTTCTTCAGCAGCGTTCTGCATGGAATAGTCTAGCGTCGTGTATACGGTCAGTCCCTTTTGATACAGGGCTTCCTGGCCCAACTCCTTTTCCAGGAGCTTCGCCACAGAGGCCACAAAATAGGGGGCCTTTATGGATGTTTCTTTCTTGTGAGCTAGATGAAGAGGCGAGGTATTGGCAGCCATCAACTCTTCTTTACTAATGAGGCCATGGCGAGCCATCTGTCCCAGGACCACCGAGCGCCGTTTTAGGGCCAAAGCTGGGTTGACCAGGGGTGAGTACCGCGAAGGCGACTTGGGCATACCCGCGATCAATGCGCACTCGGCCAGGGTCAGTTCACGGACAGGTTTTCCGAAAAAGATCTGCGCGGCAGCTTCCACGCCGTAGGCCCCGCTTCCGAAATAGACCTGATTCAGATAGAGTCCCAGTATCTCGTTTTTTGTATAGCGGCGCTCAATCTGAAAGGCCAGAAAGGCTTCTTTGAATTTGCGGATCAGAGTCTTTCGGGGTGTGAGAAAAAGCGTCTTGGCCAGCTGCTGGCTAATGGTGCTGGCCCCTTCGACATATTCACCGGCCCTGATGTTTCTGATGACGGCACGGGCAATGCCCTTCAGATCAACTCCCGGGTGGTCATAGAACTTGGCGTCTTCCGTGGCGAGGATCCCGGCCTTAAGATCCTCCGGTACTGCGTCAAGGGGCACAGGCTGACGCTTTTCTACAAAGAGTTCGGCCAGCAGTTGCCTGTCGGCTGAATAGATCCGTGTGATCGCGGCGGGCTTGAAACTGTCAAGGCCCTGAATTTGCGGAAGATCGTGCATGAGGGCGAAAAGGAGACCCCCGCAGACCCCGGTAAAAAGGGCGGCCCCTGCCAGTAGGACAGTGTATGTGATGTTTCGACGCAAGGGGGACAAGATGGTTCCTTTCCTAGGATTCAAGGGGTCCAGGGTTCAAGTGAAATGGTGAATAGTCTCATATAGTCTAAGAGCTAGCGCAAGTCCTCTGCCGTGTGTTTGTAGATCAGTTCTTTTGGAAAGACCATCCTCCAAACACCCTTGAACCCTCGGCCCCTTGACCCCTCACATCTTTTTAAGGCGAAAGCCGCAGTTTTTTAAGGCGAAAGCCGCAATCCTCGCCCCCTTCTTATCCCTTAATTACCCCCATGGGTCTGAGCTTGGCCACCTTCTTGCCTATTCCTGCATGATGGACCACGTTTACCACGTCGCTCACATCCTTATAGGCCTCCGATATCTCCTCGCTGATGGTTCCTTTGCCTGCCCCACGGACATAAATGCCCTGATCTTCAAGTTCCCTCACAATGGCCCGGCCTTTGGCGACCTTTTTGGCCTGGTGTCTGCTGAGCCTTCGCCCGGCCCCGTGGCAGGTGCTGCCAAAAGTTTCCTTCATGGCCCCTTCAGTGCCCACCAGCACATAGGAGTACCGGCCCATGTCTCCGGGGATCAAAACAGGTTGCCCCACCTGTTGATAGGCCTCTGGGATGAGTCTAGAGTGGGGAGGAAAGGCCCTCGTGGCCCCCTTGCGGTGAACGCATAGCTTCCGCTCTTTTCCGTCCACCTTATGGGTCTCTATCTTGGCCATGTTGTGACAGACATCGTAGACAAGATCCAGCTCCAGGTCGTTGGGTCCCATTGCCAACACCTGTTGAAAGGTCTCCCGGACCCAGTGGGTAATGGTCTGACGGTTGCAGAAGGCGAAATTCGCCGCACAGGCCATGGCTGCAAGATACTGCCGGCTTTCCTTGGAGGTGAGAGGGGCGCAGCAGAGCTGTTTGTCGGGCAGATGTATGTTGTACTTGCCAGAGGCTGTGAGCATTCGTTTGATATAGTCGTCGCAGACTTGGTGTCCCAACCCCCTGGAGCCGGTGTGTACGATCACGGTCATCTGGCCTCTGAACAGAGACAGGGCCGTGGCAGCAGCCTCGTCGTAAAGCTCTTCCACAAAACCGACTTCCACAAAGTGATTCCCTGAACCCAGGGTGCCGAGTTGCTCTTTTCCCCGTTTACAGGCCCTTTCAGAGACATAGTCCGGGCGGGCGCCGGCAATGCAGCCCTCTTCTTCTATATGCTGAAGATCTGCTGCGGTCCCATATCCATGAGAAAGGGCCCACTTGACCCCTTTGGCAAGGACCTCATCCATTTGTTTAGCAGAGAGTTTCAGGTCCTTGCGCCGGGACCCCACGCCTGAAGGGATATTTCTAAACAAGGCGTTTACCAGTGTGGGGATGTGGTCCTTGATTTCCTTGGCCTCCAGACTGGAGCGAAGGAGCCTAACGCCACAGTTGATGTCGTAGCCGACGCCTCCAGGGGAAATGATGCCCTCGTCCATGTCAAAGGCTGCCACGCCACCAATGGGAAACCCGTACCCCCAGTGTATGTCCGGCATGGCCATAGATCGACCGACGATGCCGGGAAGGCAGGCCACATTGGCCACCTGTTGGAGGCTCGCATCCTTCTTGATGGCGGCCAGCATGGTCTCATCTGCATAGACCAGCCCTTCGGTCCTCATCCTGCCGGTTCTTGGAATGAGCCATCTAAAATCGTCTATTTTTTCTACCCTTATGTCATCTGCCATGGCGTTCACCTCCTCGGGTGGAGACGGTTCACAGGTCAAGGATTACCTGGGCCTTCCAGAGACCGTTTTCTTCTCTCACATAGAGCTGGTGATAGGTGATGGCCTTAATGCCTGTCTTGATCTCATGGCGCCGAAGGTCCATGGTCTCGCCCCTAACAGTGGCCTCCAAGCGGTTTTCCGTCAACGTCTTTATCTCAAATCCCTTCAGCAAGAGGCCCTGGGTGTCAAAAAGATAGAGAAGCTCTCCGAGCCAGCTGACCATGAGCTCGTCCAGAGCCGCCGCTTCCACGGTGACGCCCCTTTTTTCTTTTTCCTCGATGGTCTCAGGGGAGACCAGGACGTGAAAGAGGGCCCTGGCAGCATTGATAAAGAGTTCCTGGAGCGTTTTCCCGTAAGCCTTGAACCCCAGATCGCCTGTATGTTCGATGTATTCGTACTCGCGGGGCACCCCATCCTCCCCCTTTTGCCAAAAGACCCATAAGGGCATGTCTGATGGATGTTTTTATAGCACGCTTTAAAGGGGGCTTCCAGGTGGTTTGGCCAGCGGTTGTTTGATCTTGGCTGTTCCAGCTTCCGGTCTTGTGATCGAATTGCCATGGTGGGGCCATGGAAGGACGGGAGCAAAAACCGCTTGACAAGAAAGGACAGGGCCATGTAGATTTTTGAGGTCTTATTGTTTGTCTCCTTGCTCCGGGCTGGACCGGGGCTAATAAACCCAGAAGGAGGACCTATGAGAAGGTATGAGAATGTCTTTATAGCAAGCCCTTCCCTTTCCCAGGAAGACCGCCAACCCCTTTTCGACAAACTCACGAAGATCATCTCAGACGGACAAGGACTTCTCGTCAAGTTTGATGAGTGGGGCCTTAAGAGTCTTGCTTATGTGGTCAAGAAGCAGACGCGGGGATACTATGTCCTCACAGATTTTTGCGGAGACGGAGCCTTGGTCAAAGAGCTTGAACGAAACATGAGTCTCGATGAGCGATTCCTGAAATACATGACGGTGTGCACAGCAGAAGAGGTGGATGTGGCGGCCATGCAGGCTGAGATGGCAGCGGCCCGGGAGGCGTCGAGGCCGGATGCAGCGCCGGAGGAAACACCATCTGGAGGAGAAGAGGAACAGAGCGCACAGACAGAACCCGCGGCGGATGATGTGAAAGCAGCAACAGATACACCAGAGTCTGGCGACGAGGAGGCGCCCGCTAATGGCGAGGTTTAAAAGACGGAGAAGAACCTTCGGCAGGAGAAAGGTGTGCCGTTTCTGTGCGGACAGCAGCCTGGCCATCGATTATAAGAATCCACGAACGCTTAGGCTCTTTACCACGGAGCGCGGAAAGATTATACCTAGGCGAATATCAGGCAATTGTGCCAAGCACCAGCGCCAGGTCACCACTGCTATTAAGCGGGCACGGAGTATCGCACTGATGCCATATGCTGCAACCCTGAGCCACTACTGATGGCTCGGGTTGCCAGTGAGGGCCCTGCAAACCATGGAGGGTGACGCCCTTCCCATTGGTTTTCAAGAGACTTTCCATGTGCTGGCGCAGGGGTATGGGGTGCCACCTAATAGGAAGCACGCTTTGTGTTCAATAACAAGGATGGTCCCTTGTGAGCCATATGACCCACAGTGAACCCCACAAGGAGTTTTTCGCGGCCACTGCCATTACCAGCTTGATTGCCCTGGCCGGAGTATATCTACCGGTCTTTGGCGTGGTGGCAAGTTTGTTTCTTCCCCTACCTGTTCTCTTTTACCGGTCGAAACTGGGACGTTCTTGGGGTGCATTGATCCTGATTGCTGTCACCCTCATCGTTGCTTCCATGATGGGCTGGCGTTCCATACCCTCGGCTGTGTTCTTTTTTGAACTGGGCCTGGTGGGGCTTGTCCTCTCTGAGATGTTTGCCATGAACTTGTCTTTGGAGAAAACAGTGGCCGTGACCACAGGTGTGGTCATTGCATCAGGGGCACTCATGTTGGCTGTCTATGGGCTGGTTTCTACGAAGAGCCTGTGGGGCCTTGTATCGGATTATCTTCATGAAAACCTTGAACTGGTCCTGGCCATGTACAGGGACATGGATGTCTCTGACGAGGGCATCGTGATCTCTGCCGAGTCTTTGGAGGGAATTCACTATGTGATGCTCCGCCTGATGCCTGCTGTGGTCATTGTCTCTACCCTTTTTGTGGTCTGGAGTAACCTGCTTCTGGCGCGGCCGCTGTTGCAGAGCCGGCGGCTTTTCTGTCCTGATTTTGGCACGCTCAACGAGTGGCGGGCGCCAGAGCCTTTGGTGTGGGTGGCCATTGGGGCAGGCGTCTTGCTCCTTGTGCCCCATGAAGGCGTGAAGCTCTTTGGCGTCAATGGCTTGCTCGTTATGATGATGATATACTTTTTCCAGGGTATTGCCATCTGCTCTTTCTATTTTGAGAAAAAACAGTTTCCCCGAATACTGCGAGGTATTCTATACGGGCTCATCGCCCTTCAGCAGGTGGTCCTTCTACTGGTCATTGCAGCGGGCTTTTTTGATATATGGATCGATTTTAGGCGAACGAGAAAAGGAGTGGACAACAAGAATGAAAGTGATACTGAGAGAGACGATTGATTCCCTTGGCACCGTTGGAGACGAGGTTACCGTTGCCGACGGATATGCCAGGAACTACCTTGTTCCCCAGAACAAGGCTGTCTTGGCCACACCGGGAAATCGGAAGCTGGTGGAACAGGAAAAGAAGAAACTGGAGCTCAGGGCCGTAAAGGACAAGGGCATGGCCGAGGCCTTGGCTGAGAAGATCCAGGGGGCCGTATGCACGATTTCGGCGAAGGTCTCCGAAGAGGACCGTCTCTATGGTTCCGTTACGACACGGGATGTGACCGATCAGTTGCTGGCCCAGGGCCTTGAGGTGGAAAAGAGAATGGTGATGCTATCAGAGCCGATTAAGACCCTGGGATCCTATATTGTGCCTGTTCAGCTCCATCCTGATGTCAAGCCGGAAATCACGGTGAAAGTGGTCGCAGAAGAGTAAGCCCCATGACTACTGACGATCCATGGCTCCAGAAGGTGCCACCTCACAATGTTGAGGCAGAGCAATCGATTCTGAGCGCCATATTGATCGAAAACAATACCCTGCCAGAAGTGTTGGAAATCCTTTCCGACCAGGACTTCTACCGCGAGGCACATCGCAAGATATTCAAGGCCATGATAGAGCTCTTTGAGAGAAACGAGCCAGCGGACCTGGTAACCGTCACCAATCTCTTAAAGGAGCGGGGCGAACTGGAACCCTTAGGGGGGGCTTCCTATCTTGCCGAGTTGGTGGATGCCGTACCTATGGCCGTCAATGCCTCCCATTATGCCAGAATAGTGCAGGAGAAGGCCACCTTAAGACGTCTTATCGAGCGTGCTGCGGGCATTACCACCCGATGCTTTGATGACAGAGGGGACGTGGAAGAGATCCTGGACTTTGCCGAGCGCAGCATATTTGATATCTCGGAAAACAAGGTGAAACCGTCCTTCTATTCCTTGGGGGACATCCTGACAGAGACTTACAAGGCGGTGGAGGATGCCTACGAGAACAAGGCCCTTGTTACGGGGGTCCCCACGGGATTTCGGGGACTTGACGAAAAGACCTCGGGGTTTCAGGCAGGGGATTTCATTGTCATTGCAGGCCGCCCAAGCATGGGTAAGACTGCCCTTGCCTTAAACATTGCCCGCAATGCAAGCCTGGAAACGGAAGAGCCTTCGGCCATCTTCTCCCTGGAAATGTCAAAGGAACAGCTCTCCCTTCGGATGCTTTCTGCAGAGGCCCGGGTGGATTCGTCAAGAATGAGGGGGGGGTTCTTGAGTGAGGGAGACCTGGCAAAGATCAACCGGGCTGCCGGTGCCCTTTATGACATCCCCCTGTACATCGATGACTCGCCGGCCATCTCTGCCTTGGAGATCCGGGCCAAGGCCCGCCGCATGAAGATGGAAAGGGCCCTCGGTCTCATTGTGATAGACTACCTTCAGCTTATGAGAGGGCGGCGTTCGGCTGAGCGGCGTGAGTTGGAGATATCTGAGATCTCAAGGTCTTTGAAGGCTTTGGCCAAGGAACTTCAGATCCCGGTGGTGGCGCTGTCGCAGCTCAACCGCAAGGTGGAAGAGCGCACCAACAAGCGGCCCGTACTTTCTGATCTAAGGGAATCGGGCGCTATTGAGCAGGATGCAGATGTGATCATCTTCATTTACCGGGACAAGGTCTACAACAAAGACGAAGATAACCGTAACGATATCGCAGAACTCATCTTGGCCAAACAGCGAAATGGCCCCATCGGCACGGCAAGGCTCGCCTTTTTGGAGCAATACACCCGTTTTGAGAACCTGGCGCCAGAGGTGGAGTCCGCATTGGCATAGTCTCTCGAACCCAAGACCGCCTAGCGATGGGCCACCACCCTGTTGGCCCACTCACCGCAATTGATTCCTATTAGGAAGTTAACCTCCCCTATGCCCTTGGCAGGCGGTATCATGGACGCTTTTAGGGCAACCCCATGAAGATGGTGGCCGTTTCGGCTTGTTGAAAGGCTGTGGAATGATCTTGCATCATTGCGCTTATAGGGTGTAACATATAATAATATTTGTGGCCTTTGCGATGGATCATTGTATCTAACCCTTCTGATTCGGGGGCGAATAATCAAAGTTCATGGCAATGTTGGCGGGCTTAAGGCAAGCCAGGTCCGCCGCCTCAACAACCTTTATCGTCGAAGAACTCTGCCGGCTTACATTGTCTCGCCAGAGCTCACCAAGGCCGTCTGTCAGCTCTCTTTTGAGATCCGCCGCCAGATCGGTCTGCTGATCGATCGCCGGGGCTGGATCGCTTTTGTCCTGGTCGGCACCTACCAGCAGATCATGATCCCAAATCTGGAAAAGTATCGTTCGGGCGGAGGGCGCCTAAAGGGCCTTCGTTGTGTCCACACCCATCTCCAACAGGAACCCCTGACACAGGATGACCTGATGGACCTGGCCCTTCTGAATCTGGACCTCATGGCTGCTATCACGGTGGACAAACAGGGCCGGCCCCACAGCATTCATGCTGCTCACCTCCTTCCCGAAGGGGTCAATGGCGCCAATTGGGAAATCCTTCCCCCTCTGGGACTGAGCCAACTGGACATGGACTGTTACGGCCTGATCCGGTCCCTAGAGTCTGAGTTTGCACGGAAGCTGCCAGCCCAGAGGGTGAAAGGGGCCTGGCAACGGGCTGTCCTCATAGGCGTGACGACAGCCCCAAGGCGTGTGGCCGAAGATTCCATGGCCGAGCTCAGGGAGCTGGCAGAATCTTCACAGATCGCCGTGGTGGACGCGGTGATTCAACACCGGCGCCGGGCAGATCCTCGGTTTCTCATGGGACAAGGTAAACTGAGCGAACTGGTGATTCTGGCCCTCCAGAAAGGGGCCGACCTTCTCATTTTTGACCAAGAGTTGAACCCTTCACAAGTGCGATCCATTGCGGACCTGACGGCGTTAAAGGTGATAGACCGAACACAGCTCATTTTGGATATCTTTGCCCGACGGGCCAGGAGTCGCGAAGGGAAGATTCAGGTGGAATTGGCTCAGCTCAAGTATCTCCTCCCCAGGCTCACCGGAAAGGGCACAGCCATGTCTCGTCTCACCGGTGGCATAGGCGGCCGGGGACCAGGGGAGACGAAGCTGGAGATTGATCGGCGCCGTGTTCGGGATCGCATCGTCCATCTGGAGAAGTCTCTTGCCTCTGTCCAAAAACAACGGGCCCAGAGACGGGCCAAGCGGAACAAGAAGGGGCTGCCCATTTTGTCGATCATCGGATACACGAATGCGGGCAAGTCAACGCTTTTAAACACCCTTACCCGCAGCTCCGTGCTGGCTGAAAGCAGGCTCTTTGCCACCCTGGATCCCACGAGCCGGAAGAAAAGACTTCCAAAGGAGGCCGAGGTCATCATTACAGACACGGTCGGTTTCATTCGAGAGCTGCCACGGGAACTCATCACAGCCTTTCGTGCCACCCTTGAAGAACTGGAAGACGCAGACCTTCTCATACATGTGATCGACATCAGCAACCCGAGATGTGAGCATCAGGTGAAATCTGTGGAACAGATCCTTGAAAACCTGCATCTAGATGAGATTCGAGTCTTAAGGGTTCTCAACAAACAAGACCTTGTGGATCCCATCTCGGTGAGGAAGTGGACCCGCAGGTTGGACGGCATTCCCATCTCAGCCCATGACGAAAAGGCCCTTGGGCCTCTTCTGGATAGAATTGAGTGGCACGTAAGACGTCTTAAAAGGGGTGTCACCTGTCATGGTGCGCAACAGGCTGTTACAGTCACAGCCTAGAAGGATGGCCTGGCCCGAAAGGAGAAAGGGTTGACAACCAATGGGCCCACTGTTAACAAATTTTTCAGATGACTTGAACCCTTACCTCGTTGTAGGGGTTTTTCCGTGAAGGGACCATCAGACCACATGAAGGGACTGGGAATGACGTTCCATTTGAGGCAAATGATACTTGTGCCCGTTGCCTGTGTCATGGCTGCCTGTGCTTTACCCTGGCAGAAGGCCCCGCTACGACGGGCAGATTTCCAATCCACGGCTTCAGTGCAGCCCGCAGTCTACGTGGAGCAAGTGAGCAGCCCTGCCCCGTGTCCCGACCTCATAGAAGCGCAGCCCATGGTGGATGGGGCAGATCTAAACAGGGAGGAGGCGCCGGCGCCGCCCGGTGCCCAGAATACCCAGGAGACAGGACAGATCAAAGGGGCCCAGCAGACCCTAGACGAGGCCTTGGAGTTTTGTCGGGCGTCACAGGACTACTGGGGACAGGGCAATTTTGAAAACGCCATTGCCTCACTGGACGAGGCCTATCACCTGATCCTGGAGGTGCGCTCCAACGAAGACTCGAAGTTGATGCAACAGAAAGAAGACATACGGTTCATGATTTGCAAGCGGATGCTTGAGATCTACACGTCTCAGCACACAGTGGCCAACGGCAACCACCATGCTATCCCCATGATCATGAACCGGCATATCGAAAAAGAAATCAAGCGGTTCAAGGGGCCGGAAAGGAGATTCTTTGAGGACGCCTTTAGGCGCTCTGGAAGATACCGTAGCGAGATCGTAGAGGCGCTGAAGGAGGCAGGACTTCCAACGGAGATTTCCTGGCTTCCTCTCATTGAAAGCGGGTTTAAGGTGAAGGCCCTGTCCCGGGCTCGGGCACTCGGTCTATGGCAGTTCATACCGTCTACCGGCTACAAGTTCGGACTCAAGCGGGACCAGTGGATAGACGAGAGGATGGATGTACGAAAGTCCACTCAGGCCGCTGTTAGCTATCTTCAAGAGCTTCACAGGATATTTGGCGACTGGTGCACGGTCCTTGCGGCTTATAACTGTGGGGAGGCGAGGGTCCTCAAGGTGATCCGCAATCAGAACATCAACTATCTTGACAACTTCTGGGACCTTTATGACAGGCTGCCCCGGGAAACGGCTAGCTATGTCCCCCGGTATCTTGCAGCGCTGCATATCATCAATGATCCAAAGGCATTGGGTTTTGATTTGAAACCCTCAGACGCCCCAATGGCCTATGATTTAGTCCCTGTTTCCGTCCAGTTGCGTTTGAAGGACATCGCCGATACCTTAAACATACCTAACACAACCCTTGAGCGCCTGAACCCAGAGCTCCGCTATAAAGTAACCCCACCTAGGACTTACGAGCTCAAGGTTCCAAAGGGACAAAAAACGGTTCTCGCGGCCAAGCTGGGGGAGATCCCTATCTACACGCCGCCCAGGAGATACTACGCCTACCACATGGTGCGCCAGGGCGACACGCTCTCCAGTCTGGCTTCTCGGTACCGTACCACTGTCGGTGCCCTTATGAAGGCGAACAACCTGCGAAAAGAAGATTACATCACCGTAGGACAACGGTTGAGAATACCGATGAGAGGCGGAGGCCTTGCCTATGCCAGGGCCGGCGGAACCGTCGGTTACGGCGTTTCAAAGAACATTCGATACCGCGTCAAGCGGGGTGACTCCCTGTGGTTATTGGCGCGACGTTATCATACGAACATCAAAGAGATAATGCGCCTGAACAACCTTAAGAGCCCCCGCTTGCACATTGGCCAAGAGCTGGTCATTGCCAAGGGGAGCCCTGGAGCGGCCTCGCCGAAGGGGGCCAAGACCTATCGGGTCAAGACCGGTGACAGTCCCTTTCAGATAGCCATGGAACACCAGATGAAACTGGAGCGATTTCTCAGCCTCAATGACCTGACTCCCAGGTCAAAGATATATCCTGGACAGATTTTTCGAGTAGACTAGAGACAGCCAAAGGGCCTTTGGCTGTCTTCCCAGCATCCCACCACATGTGTGCCTCAAATTGGGCCACCTAGAAGGCAACCCAGCGACCGACTTCATCTATGATGACTGCCATATCTGCATAGAACCCTTTGCACCGCTTTTTCTTTCTATGAGCTTCTTTACCCTTCTTCGACTTTAGTCCCTGAATTGAGAGGACTTGCCCAACAGCCCCAAAGAGTTTACGAGTTGCCCGCTCTTGTGGGCCGCTCACCTCAGCGGGATGGATACCCCAAAAAGCCTACGATGAACGCTTGAAAGGGTTCTGCGTTAAAGGTCTCAGAACAAGGGAGGGCCACCGGTCTCGTAGGGCAACCAGAGGATCAGGGTGAAAAAAGACAAGGCCAGATGCGATGCGGTTTCAATTTGATAGAGTTGGGCTATTCTTCTTAGGGATTTTCACTCATTTTGTGTCCACAGGCACGTCAACAGCCGCAGGCAAATCATATATAATATACTGTATTTGAACCGTTTTTAGAGAAAACAGCCCCCTCGCAGGCATTGGCATTGTTTATGCAAAAAGGTAATGTCGAAAGGAGGTGCCCATGGAATTCTTACAGACGGCAGAGTTGACGGTTCCGCTAATGCAGATAATGCTGCTTTTATCACTGAGCACTATCATCCTCATTATCGGAAGGATTAGGCTGGCGTTGTGCATCAACTACCTTTTCGCTCTGTATTGGGGCTACGTCTTCAATGCAGATCTTTTCAACTCCATTGAGAAGGCAAGTATGTTCAATTCCGTCTACGTCGGCTTTGGAATAGTCGTGGTTATTTTTGCCGTTATTGGCTTTGTTGCCCATGCCAGCTAGAGGTCTCCTGATCTTAGCGTTTTTCTGAAATCAGAACTGTCTCGTTACCCGTCTTCACCAGAACACCCTGCAGCGCCGCCCCAATGGCAGCGCCTGGACAAATGGGGAGAGAACCACCTCCAAGCTCGTCACAGCCCAGGGTCTATCCTTTCTCCCTGCACAAGGGGCTCACCTGTGCCCTGCAACCTTCAGCCATCGCCCGCCTGCGTACTCCACAGCTTCGTTGCAGTTGCCAGCGTGCCCGGCCCGTGTTAATGGATGAGGCGATGACGAAGTCACATCGGCACTTCCTGGTATGGGTTTTTGTGGTGCTAGCAGGGGCGTTTCACTTCCACTGCGCACGGGATGTAGAATGGCCCAAAGATGCCCTAGTGGTGGGCATGGTGTCTGCCCCAAACAACATGGACCCCAGATATGGCCTTGATGCCACGTCCCTGCGCACGGCCCAAGTCATGTTTAACGGCCTGGTTCGCTTTGACGAACAGGCCGAATTCCTGCCCGACCTGGCAGAGAGGTGGGAGAAAGCTGACAGCACCACCTATGTCTTTTATCTAAAAAAGGGGGTGACCTTTCATGATGGCACCCCCTTCACAGCAGCAGATGTGGCGTACACCTATCAGTCTATCATGGACCCGGAGAACAACTCTCCCAGGCGTGAAACATACCGGGTCATTGATAAAATCGAGGCGGAAGATGAGTATACCGTGCGATTCGCCCTCAAGGAACCCTTTTCCCCTTTTTTGGCCTCCATGACAGGCGGGATTGTTCCCAAGGGGGCGGAAAAGATGGGCGACGCCTTTGCCCGTCATCCCGTGGGCACAGGTCCCTTCCGATTCAAACATTTGATTCCAGGCCAGGAGATTGCCTTTGAACCCTTTGAGGGGTTTCATGAGGGAAGACCGGGGCTGAGTCTTCTGGTGTTCAGGTTTATCCCTGATGATACGACAAGGCTTCTTGAGTTCAAGAGGGGAACCATCCAGTTCACCCAGAATACCACTCCCCCTGACATGGTGGCTCCCCTGTCCAAAGGGCCTGATGTGGAAGTCCTCATCACGCCCGGTACGAATTATGCCTATATGGGGTTCAACGTAAGAGACCCCGCCCTCAAGAACAAGGAGGTGCGTCAAGCCATCGCCATGGCCATAGACGTTGAGGCCATGATCACCTACCTTCTGCGGGGAAATGCCATACAGGCTACCGGGATGCTCTCCCCACAGCACTGGGCCTATGAAGGAGAGGTGGCCCAGTATCCCTACAACCCAAAGAGGGCCAGGGTCTTGTTGGATCAGGCAGGGTTTCCCGTAACAGAAACCGACAAGGGGGCCCGAGGTTTGACATTTCTTTACAAGACCTCGCAAGATGACCTGGCCAGGCGGAAGGCAGAACTCGTCAAGGAATATCTAAACAAGATAGGGGTGGAGATCGATATCCGTACCTATGACTGGGCTACCTTCTATACGGACATCCGCACAGGAAATTTTCAAATCTATTCGCTGGAATGGGTTGGGATCAATGATCCAGACATGTATTATTATCTTTTCCATTCTAATTGTTTTCCTCCAACAGGTGCCAACCGGGGGCATTATAGCGATCCAGCTGTGGACGAATGGATTGAGGCGGCCCGGCGGACTGCCGATCGGTGGACGCGAAAGGAGCTGTATGGCCGCATCCAGAAGAGGCTTGCCCAGGACCTTGCCTATATGAGCCTTTGGCATCCCCACAACATTGTACTGATGAGAAAGGGTCTCAAGGGATTTGTGCCCTATCCCACAGGGGACTTTAGATCCATGTGGAAGGTCTTCTGGGATGAGGGAGGGGAGAAAGGGTAAAAGGTGACTTTGTGGAAGAGAAAAGGATGCACAAGATCTTCATAGATCTCGAAAGGCTTAACAGGCTTAATGCAGAGGGGTGCTTGGCCTGTGGTCATAAATTCAGCCTTGGAGATGAGGTGGTCCTTGCCCGAGGCAAGTGGGAAGGGTTCAAATACATCCATAAGCATGAAGGGATCTTTGACAGAAAGACGGAATCCTACTACGAGCGAAGGTATTACGCTGCGGTGAAGGACTCCCTCTAAAGGTCCCTGTGGGGTTTGACAGCAGAGGCATGGGCCTGTTATAGGTTGATCGCCTTTGGCGGGACAAAGGAGGAAGTAGAGCGCTTTGCCCCTTTTGTAACAGGGGATTGAGGAGAGTTTTCTGTGGGGCCCGTAAATGGATAGAATGGGTGCATAGGCCATGAGGCATCAGAGCAGAGCCATCAAATGTGTACCTAAGAGCAGGGCCTTGTGTCTTGCCTGCGGGGAAAGGCCTGTTCCAAAAGGAAAGCGCAGGTATTGTAGCGAGAAGTGTAAGAAACGGCTGGATTTTGCGCTTTATATCGCGACCGGCTTGGTGCAGGCTCTCCGGGCGCGTTATGCCGCCTTTTCTTACACAAGAGAGACCTTGCTCCTTGATATCCTTCCCATGGGATCAGATGTCTTGTCCAGATTCATATGGAAGAGAAGCAACCATAAGAATAAGAAGGTTGCAGATGACCTGCTGGCCATGATCGAGCAGGCCGGCCGCCAGTGGTATGAGATGGAAGAAGAGACAGGTTCCAGATGGTGGGCCTCCCAGCATCTCCTGGACAGGGCATCACGAGCCGATATTCCGGCGAGCACGATTCTTCCTATTGCCAAGAAAACGCCGTGCCTGAACCACAAGGAGAAGAATGCCCTAAAGCGGCTTGATCTCACCAAGGAGCAAATCCTGTCGGAAGACGGCCTTAGATGCCTGAAAGCCGCCTACAGAAAGAAGGCGAAGCTCCATCACCCCGACACAGGTGACAGGAGCAACAAGTTCGTTAAGATCAACGAGGCCCACGCAGAGCTTCTCAACTGGGCACAAAGCCCCAGGTTTCACTCCAGAACAGCCCTTCCCAACAGCTGGTGCTACGATGCTGCCAAGAGAAGGTGGGTGCCCCCGGCGTAAACGTGCCGAAGACTATATGGTCTTCGCTTTCACAGGGAAATAGATGCCTAAAAGTCACCTCTGGCTGTCTATAGAGGGTTTTCTCTTTGGAAGAACATGAAACGAAGCTGAAGGGCTTTTCCGGATGGCTCCTCATGGTTGCAGCCCCTTTCTATTTTTTCCTTTTCCTATGGCTAGGTTACAAGTAAAATGAGATCTCATCACAAAGGCGACCGATTTCAGCAGAAAAGAGAGCGATATGGCCGTTAAGGTGATCATCAGACGCATCGTCCCAGAAGGCAGAGCCCAAGACTTGGAACCATTGCTTAGAGAACTCAGGACTCGGGCTACGGTGCAGCCTGGCTATATCTCCGGTGAAACGCTGCAAAGAATCGATAAGCCTGATGAGTATGTGGTGATCGGCACCTGGGAATCGATTGAGGACTGGAACAGATGGGCAACAAGTCAAGAAAGAAACGAAGTGCAGGGCAGGATTGACACGCTGCTTGGCGGGAAGACCGAACATGCAGTCTTTCAGTACAGCTTCCCAAAAGGACCTTGAGATCCAAAAGGCAGGCACAGCATTTGTCATAAGTCAAAGAGTCATTCATCAGGCTCTGGTGCGCAGCATTTCTGAAAGGCCTCTCCCTATGTAACCTTTTTCAACATGTGAGGAGGTAAATGCCATGGAAGAGCAATATCCCTGGGTCAACAACCCAAAGATCATGGTGCCCATCGTCTTGTTGATACTTTCTCCAGGTATCGCTAAGGTCATTCTGGCCATCGTCGGGATCTTCTGAGCCTTTTGCACTAGCTCACGCCAGGTTTCCATTGGACCCCGAGTGGGCTTCGGGTCCGGGCCATCCATTTGACGTCCCTGACAAATCGGCCCAGAAACAGCCGTTTGTGCTTCTGGCAGGCATGGTGGAACATGATTTGCGGGGGGAGCATCTGAGGTCTCCATTATCTGTCCGTTGACAGATGAGACATATTGTACAATTGTCAAGAAGTTGTCTTGTGGCGCAAGAATGGGGCCCTGATCAGAACAGACAGAGAGGGCCGTTTCAACGGACGGTTGTCGCCTGTTATTTCAGTTACCTATCCCCGCTGATGAAGCTTCCCTTGGCGTGCCTAATGGAGCAATGAGCGCGGCGAGAGACCTGTCTTGACGCACTTCATCGGGGGTGCCATGACGGTGCATCCACGACGACAGGGGAAGGCAAGGAGAGTGAGAGATGAAAAAGATCAAGCTCTTTTTAGATCCTATTCTCTATTTCATGGAAGATAGCTCCGGCTTTGCGAGCCAACACTACCTTGATTTGTTGAAAGGAGAAGTGGTATCGCCAGACGTTGATGATACCATCAGCGATGAAGATCTGGACGATGACGACAGGTACTTTCCCATTGAACCGATCACCAGTGATCAGGGCTATGACATCATGCAAGATTTTGCTGCACTAGAGCAGTCAGATGAGATAAGAGGTCATTTGATTAGCGCCTTGGAGGGGAAAAAGCCGTTTCGAAGTTTCAAGGATGCCCTTGCAGAGTATCCAGATGTAGAAAAGAGGTTTTTTGAATATAAGGGGAACAGACTCAAGGATATGCTTAAAAAGCAGCTCGCCGAGTGTGGTTACACCTTAGAAGAAGAAAGCTTCCCGAAAGGGAGCTGAGAGGTGGTATGGGATACTCATAACCATTGAGCAAGGCACGGGGAAAAGGGAGGCAAGGAAGGAGGGCCTAAGGGCTCCCTGTTCACTTTAGGAGGATAGGCACATATGATCAAAATGGCAGTTATCGGTGTTGGCGTTATGGGGAAGAACCATCTCAGGGTACTGGGAACCATGAACCGCGTGGAAGTTCTGGCGGTCTGTGACCCGAACATTGATGAGATACCGGCGGTGAAGCTGTACCATGACATCGATGCCATGTTGTCAGAAGAACCGATTGACGCGGCGATACTTGCTGCCCCTACGTTCTTGCACAAAGAAATTGGCCTGAAGTGCATGGAGAAAGGCGTCGACTTGTTGATCGAAAAACCGATAGCCTCAAACAGCCAAGATGGGCGGGAACTCCGGGACTGTGCCAACAGAAATGGCACCAAGTTAGTCGTGGGTCACATTGAGAGGCACAATCCAGTGGTCATAGCCCTGAAGGATGAGATCGTTGACAAAGAAATCTATAGTGTCAATATTACGCGCATTGGGCCCATTCCGCCCAGGATTTCTGATGTGGGTGTTCTAACGGACCTGTCTGTCCATGACATTGATCTCATAAGGTTTGTTACAGGGCGGGAAATAGCAGAGACGAAGATATTTAAATCGCAGAAGATTCAGCACCACCATGAAGATAATGCCATCATTGCGGTAAGGCTGGAAAACGATGTCGTTGGCAATATTACGACGAACTGGTTGACCCCTTTCAAGAAGAGGGTCATAGAGGTGTCCACCAGTGAGGGATACTATGAAGCGGATCTGATCAATCAATCAATGAATGAGTATTCTTCATCGAAGTATATTGACATCAACCATTCATACCTTGTGAGAAACTGCTTTGTGAGAAAGGGTGAGCCACTTTTTTTTGAGCTGACGGCCTTCCTGGACTACCTTTCGGGCGGGCCCATTGGTCACCTTGCCCATGCTGATGACAGCATCAGAACTTTAGAGCTCCTTGAGTCCTGACCCTCTCTGGGGGCATGCTCTCCGGCCTTCGCGACTGGACCAGGTGAGCCATGCGTCTGTTCTTATCTTAGACACCCATTCGAGGATCAAACCAGCGGTCCCTCACTGGCTGATCCGATGGTGACGGCTCAGCCTATGTGTCGCCCTGTGACTTGGACCATAAGATGATGCAGGGAAAGGAGAGGGCGCAGATGATCAGGCTGGAAGCAGAAGCACTAAGAGGACCGGGACCAGCCCACCGCACTGAGAGCAGAATTCTACCACCCGTGGGCAGGTGATACCACGGCCCGTAGCTCCGCTTTTTTAGCTGTGGGGATCAACGTTGAGTCAAGAGGATCAAAGAATCTGTGGCGCCAAACAAGAAGGGCTTGGGCCAAGCAGGCCCAAGCCCTGGTTTTTCGAGTTCTCCCCTGCGGGCCAGCACCCAAGGGTCAAAACTTTGCCAAAAACTTCCCTCCACAGGATTCCGCCCTTGAAACCGCCATGGCACTCAAGGAAGGCTTAACTTTCCCAATTCACATGGCATTCCGGGCCAACGGTCTCAAGAAGCTCCGTGAGCACCACCATGAGGTTGATGACGCCGACGATCTCGCCGCTACGCTCCACCAACTGCTGGCGTACACCGTCCTTGAACAGGACAAAGATGCTCTGGTTCATGGGATCGTCTTCTCTTAATACCGGTTTTGCGGGGGTCATGAGGTCTTTCACTCGCTTGTGGGCTTCTTCTTTAACCAAGTCCTCAAAGGAAGTGTGTAGCCACTTGTATTTTTCTTGGATTTCTCCTACCTGGTCAGCGACCTCCAGGACCCTTGAAGAAAGTGCCCGAGCGACAATTGCCTCTGATGTTTTTGCTACTTCAGGGACGAGTCCCCTAATGAGGTCGTACATGGAAAGCTTGCCCACGATCTTTTTGGATGCGTCTGTCACAAAAATGGTCTTGTGATAAGTGCCGCCCTGTTTCGTCTTCTCGTGATTCCTTTTCAATATAGCTAAAGCATCACACAGATGGGCTTCAATATCGATCTTATCGTACTCCTCAATGGGGTTCATAATGTCCTTGACCAATTTTTCCATTCTTTCATCCTCCTTTAACGATGATTTTCCAAATAAATGGCTTAAACATTAGAGGGCCGCACGTACTGCAGCAAGGCTACCCCATATACCACTTTGGGCGGAAATTCAAGGTATTTTGTTGCCCCTTCTGGATCTTGTGTTACATTTGCGGGGCTTATTTTGCACTCCTGGTGTTTTTCAGGGTACATTCGCGACGATGGGCTGACAAATCAAAGGACAAGAAGCCCTCAGTGGTGATGGCTCAGGGGCACTCTTCGGCAGATCCTATGGCGTTTGAAGGCTTATACGCAGGCGTTGTGCGGAACTACCAAAGCAGAGCACGGCCAGGCCCAAGGCCCCGGATAGAAGAGATCCCAAGACGATGCCCAGTTTTGAAAAGTCCGTAAAATCACCTGTGGGGAAAGACAAGCCGGATATGAACAGAGACAGGGTGAAAGCGATACCGCCTAGCATGCTCACTCCGATAAGGTGCGACCAGCATACCCCGGAGGGAAGGGGGTGGTGAGTCCACTTCCTTGCTGGTCCCTTCATAAATCTGATTCATAAGACTGAAAAGGCTCTGCCATAGCTGTTCCATTACACCACGGTCCTCAGAGCCTCCATTGAGGACTGATTCATGCACACTGCGCAAGAATGTCACATCGGGTAGGGATCCATTTGCAGGGTGTTGCCACACACCTTGCCTAACATCACTTCTCCCGTTCTACGTGGCATTCTGGGCCGACGGTTTCCAGGAATTCGTGGAGCAACACCATGAGGTTTATGACGCCGACAATCTTGCCATCCCATTCCACCAACTGCTGCCGAACTCCTTGCTCAAATGTATATAGTCAGGTTCATCTGATCGTCCTCCTTTAATACGGGATGAACCTGGGACATGATGTCCTTGCCCCCTTTTTTCCATCCTCTTATTTTCTTTTGGTTAACGTTTGTAATGTGTTCAAACCAGCACAGTCTGCCGCCTATAAACCACAAAATGCCCTTCACCCCCTCGCGTACTCTCGGGGCTAAGACCTTAAAATATCTACGTTTCTCTTTTACCAGCCAATAGCACAACGCCTTACGAAAGTAAATGGGGGGTGCTATATGGTTACCGGGCAAAGCCCCTATCCTTGTCTTCAACTCAAGCTTAGCCTGGAAGCTGGGCTCAGCATGTCTTATATTAAGAGGATATGAAGAATGCCAACGGCTTGGAAAGAGGCCGAAAGGCAAGGCAGTGGAGAGGATAATGGAACGTGGCAGACAGAAACAGGGCCTGTTTAATAGGCTTTTTCGTTTTCTCTTTGTAGGTCTCTGGGAATCCACCTACAGGAGAAAAAGACGAAGGGCGCTCTACCGTCACCATACCCCTTGGCCATCCTATGAGGAAAGAGCAGGTCCGTACTTCATTAGGGGGCGATGGATCGGGAGACGAAAGCCTTAGACTGGTAGTGCAAAGATGTCCTGAAGGCCCCGAGGTGGGTTGGCCTGATGGCAGGGATCGGCAAGGAGAACGTGAGGACTCAAAAAGTGAATTCGGGAGGCCCTTGGACAGGGTTTTGTAATCAGACTTTCAATTCTGTGTCAAACTGCGAAAACGGAAGTGCCATTAAGACCTCCGTGCCTTCGTCTTCCGATGAAGTAAAATGTATCTTTCCGCCATGTTCTTCGGTTACTAATCTTGCTACATAGGTACCCAAGCCAAATCCGTTCTGCTTGCCCGAGGTGGCATATTTTTCAAAGAATGTGGGTAGCACATCTTGGGGGACAGCTCCCCAGTTATGAATGGAAATGGAAAGCCATTCCGGCCGTCCTTTAACCCTGATTTTTACCCGTTTGTCTGGGGGGGATGCCTCGATGGCGTTTTTCACGAGGTTGTCAATGGCGTTTTGAAGGTACATCCGATTTCCCTCAAAAGGAAGAACGTCGTCTATGGAATGCATCCTCTTATTGTTGATGACGGAGATGTCAACATTCTTCTCATCAGCCAGGAAGTGCAGTGTATTCCTTGATTGTCTAATAACATCGAAGAGATTAAACATGGCTTTGGGGCACTGAGAGGTCTTCTGCTCCAGGTCAGATATATTCAGATAGGTATTTACCATGTTTTCAAGTTGAATACCGTATTGCCGAATCTGTTTACAGTATTCCAACTGCGTGTCATCCAAAGTTGTCTTATCCATGAGCAGGTTGGAAAAGCCGACGATCCCCACAAGAAGCGACCGCATATCATGTCGCAAGATCTCCTGTTTTGATCGTAATTCCTCGTATCCTTCCTTATTTCTTTCGGCCTCCAGAATCTTCTCCTTCTGAAGAGCCTTTTCTGCAAAAGCGGCGTCGATGACTTGGGCCAACCGCGCTGTTTCGACCGGTTTGGTCAGGTAGTCAAAGGCACAGGCACGAAGAGCTTCTGATGCGGAGTCAAAGTTGGGATATCCGGTCACTAGAACAGTCTGGCAAAGGGGTGCGTGGTCTTGGATGAATCTCAGGACGGCTAAGCCATCTTCTTCTCCAGGAAGAATGCGATCTACGAGGGCAACGTCGAGATCCTCTTCAGACTGAACAATGACTTTTGCTTCTTTAGCATCTCCCGCTGTAAAGACTTCGTGTCCCATGCGAGAGATAAGCTTTTCGTAGGTACTCCGAGTCTGTTCTTCATCCTCTACCAGAAGCACTTTTGCCATGACAACCTCACGTAAAGGGATAAGTAAAAAAAGCGAATAAGACAGGCTCGTATCTTGACAGTCTCGCAAAAAGCCGTTTTTTCCAGAGGGCTCAAATTTTGGTCAAAGACTTCTTGCGATTCTTATCCGTTTATTCCACGTATTTATAAGGCAAAACGTATGAAAAGTCAACCTCTTATGCAACAGCTGTATGGATTTCTGGCTGGACATAGGACAGGCAGAAGACCTTGGCATCCCTCTCTAACGCCCTGACCCTTTGTTCCAATTCCTCTTTGGAGAAAGGGCCTGTCAATGGGGTCCTAGAGCCTCTCTGAAGGCAAGGGCAGGGGCGCCCTGCCCGTTCTTGTAGGTCTGGGGAGAACCCGACTTTCTTATCTCAAGGCCTGGATAATCTTACGATCTGCCTTTGAAAAGGCAAAATCGTCAAAACCAGTTGTCGCAGTCCAACGCCAGTCTCTGCATCCCAGGGCCGAGGGGGTACCGTCACGGTGCACACAGTGGAAGGCGTGGAGGGTAATGCGGAAGTGGGTGTACACATGTTTGATCTGGGCTACGCCTTTGCCAACCCGAACGGCGATATCGACCTCTGCTTGAATCTCTCTTTTGACACATGTTTTGAGGCCTTCTCCTGGTAGTTGTCTGCCCCCCGGAAATTTCCAGAGCCCTCCCAACAGCCCTTTATTCGGACGCTGCGTGATAAGGACACGGCCGTCTTGGTCAGTAATTATCCCTGCTGTCCAATGATGGTGGGGGATAGGGCCGCGCTTCTTTGTGAGGGGGAGGACTTCCTGCAAACCGTTTCTGTAGGCCTTACACAACGTCCGGACAGGACAACGCGTGCACTTGGGTTTCTGGAAGGTACACAGGGTGGCGCCCAGGTCCATGAGACCTTGGTTGAAATCCCCGGCCCTTTCCCTAGGCATGAGTTGCTTTGCCAGGTCCCACACGAACCCAGTGGTCACACCCCGACCCAAGGGCTCGTCGACAACAAAGAGCCTGGCAATGACCCTTCTTGCGTTGGCATCAACAGCCGGTAGGGGATTGTCAAAGGCGATACTGAGTATGGCGGAAGCTGTGTATGGGCCAATACCCGGGAGACTCATCAGTCCTTCCCGGGTTTGTGGTATCTCTCCTTTGAAGCGATTCAGGACCCTTTTTGCCGCAGCGTGGAGATTCCGGGCCCTAGCATAGTAGCCCATATTCTCCCATGCCTTGAGCACATCATCCAGCGGTGCCTCGGCAAGGGCAACGACCGTTGGAAACTGGCTTAGAAACCGGTTGTAATAGGGGATGACGGTTTCCACCTGAGTCTGCTGAAGCATGACCTCAGAGACCCAAATATGGTAAGGGTCGCGGGTCTTCCTCCATGGCAGATCACGCTGGTGGTGGGCATACCACGAGAGAATCATTCTACCAATATCTTTTGGTTCTTTCTTGTTCATGGTGTCTGTTTTGTGTGGCAAATGTTTCTGGTCTGGTGGTCCTTTCCACTTGGCCTTGCAAGTTCCTTGTTGGTAAATCCTTGATGCGACTTTGTCAACCATCCCATGAACGGTAACTGCCAAGAAGTTCGGTTTATTGGTTGGCGCTCGATTTGCGGGGCAAAAGCTGGACTTTTCACGGTGCCCAAGGGGGGTAGAGAGAACCTAGGAATGACTCTGACTCGATAGAGGAGGTCCTATCCCAACCATCTCTTAAGGCGTGTCACGGCCTCCTGCAAGGTCTCATCCCTTTTACAGAAACAGAAGCGGACCAACTCCCTGCCCTGTTGACGGTCCTTCCAGAACGAGGAGCATGGGATAGCCGCCACGCCTGCCTCCCGGGGAAGCATGCGGCAGAAGGCCACGTCGTCATCAAACCCCAAGGGTCTGATGTCTGCCATAACGTAATACGTGCCTTCCGGAGTAAAGACGCGGAAACCGATGTCTTTCAATGCATCGCAGAGCCAGTCCCTTCTACGGGTATAATCGGCAAGCAGGGCTTCATAATAGGAATCTGGGAAGTCTATGGCAAAGGCCATGGCCTTTTGTAAGGCGGACTGGCCGCAGAAAGTGATGAACTGGTGGCTCATGCGGACCGCTCGAGAGAGCTCCGGGGCCGCAATAACATACCCGACCTTCCAGCCAGTCATGGAGAAGGTCTTGGCTGTGGAAGAGATCACCAAGGCCCGGTGGCGAAGATGGGCTATGCTCAAAAGCGTCTCATGTTTGCGGCCATCGTATACGATATGTTCGTAGACTTCGTCGCTGATGACATAGGCATCGTGTTTTTTACAGAGGATCCCGATAAATGAGAGATCTTCGCGAGAAAAGACCTTGCAAGAGGGGTTTTGAGGGGTATTGATTACTATGGCTTTGGTCTTGGGCCCAAAGGCCTCGGCCAGCTCTTTTCTAGGGAGACCGAATTCGTGACCTTTTAGAGACACATGCCGGACCTTTGCCCCCGTCAGGGCCGCCACTGGCCCGTAGGCGTCGTAGGCAGGGTCCAGCAATATGACTTCATCGCCCGGCTCCACGAGGCCCAAAAAGGTGGCGCACACCCCCTCTGTGGCACCGGCTGTGACGGTCACCTCATCCTGTGGATTGA
This sequence comes from Thermodesulfobacteriota bacterium, assembly GCA_034189385.1. GTDB lineage: Bacteria > Desulfobacterota > Desulfobacteria > Desulfobacterales. The sequence continues at coordinate 123,129 of JAXHVD010000003.1, read as the reverse complement.
CATCCAGCCCATAAAAGCGTTTCATCTTGCGGGCTACGGCCTGACGCAACGGGTCTATCCCCGTGGAGGATATATACTGGTTGGGGCCCTTCAGGATGGCCTCTGCGGCCCTTTTCTTGATCTCCTCGGGCCCATCAAAATCAGGAAATCCCTGGGACAGATTGACCGCGTTGTGGGCCTTGGCCAGGGCCGTCATCTCAGTGAAAACGGTGGTGCCAAAGGGGCGAAGGGCCTTCACAACAACCTCTTTCTTCTCTTTGCTCCTATCTTCTCTCATGAAGTCCTCCGGATTCATTGGCCATCGAACAACCTAATCCACAACCACGGGCTCTCTTAGAATGATCGCGATAGCTTGAAAGGCCGTCTGAGCCACGGCCGGATGTGCCTCTGTCAGCGAGGCAACCTGTCTTAGGTTGTCCGCCGTCCTGGTGACCAGCATGGCCAGGTCTCCCTCTGCCATGCCGGCAATCTCCAACACCTTTTCCCACGGCTGGCCATTGGCCCATCCATAAATGGTGGCAGCAGGCCACAGGGAGATGGGTCTTACCTCAAAACCTCTCACGACTTTGCGCTCCACCAAGGGAGCAAGGGACTTTTTCATCCCTTCAAAGGATTTTAGCAAACGCTTGGGCACTGTCCTTTCGTCCAGCTTCAGCTCCACGTCCCGATCATGGACAAAGGGGGCCACCAGGGCCGCCAACAAGGCCGGGTCGGAATCTGGGAAGACCCCCTTTCTCAGGCCTTCGGCAATCATAAGGGGCTGGTCGAGCCTGAGCCGAGAGGCCCATATGCCGTCATGGGTAAGCGTATTCGCTTCTGCAACAAAGCCCTCCTCCTTCAGAAAGGCAAGGTGGTGGGAGAAATCATTCCACAATCCCATACGCACGGCATGAGCCCTGTCCCAGGTCAAGGCGAACCCGTCAAGGACCCGACTGAATCCGCCCCGGCGCTTTCCATGACATGTTTTGAAGTGCCCACACTGTCTGCAAATCAGTCCGTCAAGTTCCTCTTCTAGAAGAAAGGCCCGCGTTTTAAGGGGGCGCAGGGTCGCAAGCTCCTTTTCCCCAAGAGACAGTGACGCCAGTGGCGGCGGCAACCCGTCCTGTGCCGTTTGCGCCAGTAGAGCCCTGACTTCTAAAGGATGGTCCAGAGACGGCAAGTCCACGACCTTGTCCAGGATCTGTGCGACCTTTTGCGGACGAAACCACCTCATTTTCAAATACTTTCCCCGCAAAGAGATACCGCCCCTTACCCGGCAGGCCAGGACACCCTCTTCGCCCCTTCTCACGTGGCCTTTCATGGCGCAGTATGTCCGGCCATGGCGATCCAGAAAAAGCCGGCCTGGCACAAGGCTTGCCAGCTTGGAAAGATGGAGCTCGAGCTTTTTCAGTCTCCGGCCGAGCTCTTTGGTTTCACGAATCAAGTTACGCTGCCTCCTGATAAGATCAAGGACAAACTCAGGGCCGGCACACAGGGCATCAGGAAGAAGGCTGATCAGCTCGCGGCCGGATTTGTTGAGCTTCTGCTCCAACCCCGGTTCCTGGTTCATCACGTTCAGGTAGGTGGCAAAAGACCTTTGAAAGATCTCCCTGATCTGATCCGGACTGTGAGACAAGAGCAGGTTCAGGACCATGGAAAAATCCACCCTTATCTGGCTGAGAACATCCTCGGGCGGTGTGGTGCAAAGCTCTGCCATGAGCCGCACATCCATAAATTTTCCTGGTACGACCAGTGCAAAACCGATACGGTCTTTGCCCCGCCTGCCGGCCCTGCCCGTTGTCTGATGAAACTCTGTGCCGTTTAGGGGAACAAACTCATGGCCGTTGTATCTGTCTGAATTGAGGAACACTACGCTTCTGGCCGGAAAGTTTACGCCTGCAGCCACTGTTGACGTGGCAAAGACGGCATCAAGGAGACCTTTGGTCATGAGGTCTTCTATAACGAGTTTCCACACCGGGAGCTGGCCGCTGTGATGGGCCCCCACGGCCCCGCTTCTAAGATGCCAAAGCTGCCGGTGCGTTGCCACGTGGACATGCTCCATGATGAGTCGATCAATATGGGCGCCTAACTCGCCCCCCTCGCGTCGGTTGCCCCCCGTAGTGTCCACGGCGCGATCAAGGGCCCCGTCACAGTCTGCCCTTGATTTCATGAAGAATATGGCGGGAAGAAGATCGTACTTTCTCAAGACCCTCAAGACCTCCTTAAAGGGGGGAAGAGCCCTGGGAGAGGAAAGGACCGGAGGGTTGGCGCTGCTTACGTAGGTCCTTACCTTCTTGTCCAGGCCCTTGGAATCGAGAAGGGGCAGCAGCTTGCCGGAGGGGTGAAAGAAGAGGGGAAAAAGGGGTACCGGCCGGCCCTTTTCTTCAACCAGCACGCAGGACTTGGACCGGATGGATTCCAGCCAATCGGCGATCTGACGGGCATTTCCTATGGTGGCCGACAGGAGCAACAGGTGGACCCGCACGGGCAGGTAGATCATGATCTCTTCCCAGACCACCCCCCGATCCTGGTCTCCCAGGAAGTGAGCCTCATCCAGGATCACCAGGTCTGCGGCCAGGTCCACGCCCTCATGCATGGCATCATAGAGTTGGTTCCGCAGGATCTCCGTGGTCCCCACGATAATGGGGGCATCGGGGTTTTCTTTGCGGTCTCCTGTCAATATGCCAACATGGTCGGGACCGAATTCCATGCTGAATTCGAGGAGCTTTGAGTTGGAAAGGGCCTTCAGGGGCGAGGCGTACCACGCCTTGCCTCCTTTCTTTTGGACGCGACGGATGGCTTCCTGGGCGATCCAGGTCTTTCCAGAACCGGTGGGGGCTGAAACCAGGCAGTCGGACTTTCTGATGGCCGCCAGGGCCTCCGTTTGAAAGGGGTCTGGCCTAAAGGGTGACTTAGGGGGCGCACCGATCTTGGCAAAGACCTTTTTCAGGCGGCCGTCGGCGCTCGGTTTGATCCTGGGTATTTCTTTCCTGGGGCCCCGAGGCCTCGGTCGTGGGACAAACTTGCCCCGCTTGGGTTTTCTAGGTCGAAAGTCTTTCAATTCTCGTCGCCAATGATGTTTGATAGCCTCGTAGGGAGTCTTCTGTAAACGACATTGAGTCGGCCCACAGGCAATTGAAGCGAACAAGCTAGCGCATTCCCCGTGGCTTGCCACGGGGAGGGTTCAATTTGAAACCGTCTGAAACTCGCTTAAAAGTGAGCCCAGAGAAAAAAGAGTTTGATGACGTAAAAGGGCCGGTTCTTGGACTTAGAAGTCATGTGCCCAGAACGATCAGGAAGCTATCGCCTTTTTCTCAACGCTCACTAGTGCGCTCAAACAGTTAGCCATTTTCAAGGTGGGCCGCCTGCTGGCCTAAATGCTGACCTTCTCAAGCAAGCCCAAATGGGCATCAATCAATACTACCACAATAAGCCGCCCTTGAAATCCCCGGCATAGCCGGTCAACTCCACATATCCTGAGCCGGTCACCGGCTGTTCGGAGACAGCCCCGGCGACCCCTACACTCCCCTCCCAATAGGTGACTTGGGTGCTCTCCTCGGTCATGAGTTCCTGATCTGTCATATTTGGAAGGACCTTGAGGCTTATGTCGTGAGGATAGACCTCCACCTGCCATGCCGAGGGATAACGGCCGTTGCTCTTGGGGCTCTTCCAGTAGTCTACGGGCTCGATCGCAAAAGTCTCCTTTGGCAGATGGACGGACGTGCCGTCCTTCTTAACCATTGTGCCACTCGAAAAAGAGTCCAGAGAGCCATCCTTGTGGCGCAGTACATAGAGCATGAGTTCTCGGCCATCAGACAGCTGGAGCCCCATCCAATCCCATCCCACCTGGTCCTCTGATAACACATTGGAGCTGAACTCATGGTCCATCCAACTCCAGCCGGAGACCTTGTAGCTTTTCCCGTCCACCCGCAAGGTGCCCTTGGTTTCCATGCGGGTAAGGGAGTAGTAATACGAGGCCTTGCCCTTTCCAGCCCCCTTTCGGCTAAGGCCCCTTTCGCCATGAAAGACGGGGGGCTTTTCCGAAATCAGTGTGAGATCCATGCCCAAACGATCGGCCTCAGCCCGCAGGTGGTGCCTTTTTCCTTGTATGGCTGTCTCCCATCCGTGCAAGAAGACCTGCACCCTTTTTTGCTCCTGCGACACACCGCCGATACCTGCCGCTCCCCGGCCTGCCCTTTCGGCCACCAGGAACTCCTGGGCCTCTATGTCGCTGATGGTCACGTGGGCAAAGTAGAGTTGGTTGGTACGCCACCTGGAGCTTGAGACAACAGGCGCTGGTTGGAGCTGGACCCTGAAGAAGGTCAGTTGAAACCCAAATGGTCTTTGCTTCCCACTGGCCACGTTTCCCGTGTAATACCACCACTCCGTTTGAAAGCCGGGATGGTCCCCGTGATCCCCCGGAAAGGTCCAGTCCCTGGGCTCAATGGCCTGCAGAAAACCCTCTGCCCCTGGGCAGGTCGGCGGGGCCAAGAGGACCACTGCCAAGATACCAAGAAAAGAGACCAAGGTTAGTCTATTCTTGCTTTTCATCGTCTGCAACGACACTCCGTGTTTTGCATTGGGTCCAAAAAAATAGCTTCTGTCGGCCAACGAAGAAGTGACTAAAGTGAGCTAAAGTGCTCTAGAGTGAACTAAAGTTATGGTATTCTATCATTATGAAAATGGTCGTCCAGCTAAGCGCATTTCTTCGCTTTAGGCATTTTTCAGCTTAGCAGAACAAGCCATTTTAGGGGACAAACAATAACCACTCTGTGCGAGGCATTTTTACTCTCCCTTCAAAAGCTCGGCCAGGTTCACCCTTGCCGCCGCCCTTGCAGGAGGGATGGCTGCCAGTGCGGCCGCCAGCAGAATGAGCACAAAAGAGGCGACCACGGTCCACGGGGGCATCTGGTAGACAAAGGTCCATCCAAAGGACTGCTTGTTGATGACAAAGATGAGAAAATAGGAAAGGACGAGCCCGCACCAAATGCCGACTATGTGCCCAGCCATGCCCATGAAAAGGGCCTCCAGCACGACCATGCGCCTAATCTGCCCCACGGTGGCTCCCACGGCCATCATGAGCCCGAGCTGCCGGCGGCGTTCCCTGATAAGTAGCGAAAGCGTGGTGGCCACGCCCAGGGCCGCCACCAGAAGGGCTATCCCCATGAGCACGTAGGTGATGGAAAAGGTGTCATCAAAGACCTTCATGATGTCTCGACGCAGGTCGTCTCCAATAGTAATAGAAAGGGCATACTTGTCACCAAAAAGTTTCATGAGATCGGCCCTCATTGTGTGAGGGGACGCCCCGGCCTTGACAAAGAGATTGGCTCCTTCTACATGGGGTTTTTTATAGATTTCCTGAAAGGTGCGCAGGTCCATGAACACCACCCCGCCACCGGTTCGGTAGTCCCGAAAGACGCCCAGGATCTCCCACCCCCTGTGAACACCGCCAAGGGACAGATCGAGGCGGTCTCCAGGGCCGAGACCTGTTCGGGAGGCATACACCTCAGAAATGCCGACCCCTTTTCCTTGTATGAGTTTTTCCATGATGTCCGTTTCGTCTCCCCCCATGAGCAGGAACCGGCCGTGACGCCACAGGCTTTCTATTCGGCCCGCCTCTAGCAGGAAAGGGCCTTTATCTTTTTCCATGATGGTTCGATTGTAGACATAGGCGTCTTCTATGAGGTCGTGATGAAGAAGGTAATGGGCGACTTCAGGGGCCAGCCAATCCCGGTACTGGTTGATATCACAGGCATCTGGCCTTACAAAGAGATCCCCTACCACGTTTTGCTCCAGCCACGTGTTCATGGTGTTCCTGAAACTGGAGACCATGATGGAAACGCCAATGAACAAGGCAATGGCCGTAATAAGTGCCCCCACGGCCACGGCCGTCCGTGACACGGCCCCGCCCAGGTAGCCGGCGGCCAAGCGACCCGGTTGGCCAAAGATCTTGGCCACGATGCCCGGAAGGTATCTTCCAAAGAGGATAAGCACGCCGGGGGCCAGCATGGAAAAGCCCACAAATATCATAAAGATGGCCGTATATCCCCCTGCCGGCATGTCAAAGACAGGGGGGAGCCAAGACACTGGAAAAGAAAGGCCGATCAAGGCCGCGCCCGCCAAGGCCAGGGTGGGTGCCTTGAGCCTGCGGCTGCGCTCAAAGGTTTCAGAAGACAAGGCCTCTTGGGGAGGGATGCGGGCCGTCTCCCGGGCCGGCACAAAGGCCGCCATCACAGATACCGACAAGGTGATGACAAAGGAAGCGATGATCTCCTGAGGCGATAGGATGATCGCCTCCACATTCACCCTCACAAAGAGGGTGGTGATGGTTGCGCATACGATCCTAAGGAACCGGTCGGCAAGAAAGAGGCTTAAGGGAAACCCTATCACCCACCCTGCAAGTCCGAAGACAAGCCCTTCGCCCAAGAAGAGGAGGAAGGCCTGTGTCGGTTCGGTCCCTAGGGACAGGAGAATGGCCGTCTCTTGCCTGCGCCGGGCTGCATTGATGGAGACGACACTAAAGACAAGGAACATCCCCACGAAAAGAGAAACAAAACTCAGAACGGAGAGGTTCATGCGATAGGCTCTGATCAGTGAGAGACTCGCTTCCTTGCCTTCATGGGGCCGGACAAGCTTACAACTGGGCGGGAGTATTTTCTGAATGGATGCAGTATCAGCCGCACCGGCTCGGGGCCAGAGCATCAAGTCAATGCGCTCCAACATCCCTGGGCGTTTCAAGAATTCTTGGGCCGTGGCGATGTCGCAGACAGCCACGTTTCCGCCCTCTGACAGGGCTGCACCCTCTTCATCCAGCAGGCCCAGGAGCTCAAACCTGGCGATGTTATGGCCGTGCATGACCAGGACTTCATCTCCTCTTTTAAGCCCCCATGAACGGGCCAGCCCTTGGGTGGTGATCAGGGTAAAAGGCCGGGTAAGAAGACCCACAAGGGTCTCCCAGGCCTCAGCGCGGTCCTTGGCCACCCAGCGGGTCTCCCGGAAGGCCCTTTCGGCTATGGGGTCTATGCCCAAAAGGAGAAAGGGCTCCTGATCCAGATCTTGGAACCGCACATAGGCAGACAGCACAGGAGCTGCATGGGCAACAGCCGGATGGGAAGAAAGCACTGCAAAGAGGCCATCGGGGACGCCGGTCCCCTCGGCCCGCACAGCATAGTCCGCCTTTCCGATGAGGTGATCCATGCTCCGGGTGAAGGCATCCACCGATGCATCCACCGCCAGCCTCACGCTTAAGAATACCGACGCGCCTACAGCGACCCCGAATATGACAATGGCCGTTCGCCAGGGGTCCTGGAGGAGGTGCCGCAGGGAAAAATATCGAAGGAGGCGGGCTATTCTCTGCATAATGTCTACGTAAACCGTCCGTCTTGAAGACGGAGGATCCTGTGGGCCATGGCGTCTGCATCGGAGCTGTGCGTGGCCATAACCACAGTGCGTCCCATAGATCGGTTCAGGTCTTTGATGAAACCCAGGATTCGGCCTCCGGTCTTGCTGTCCAGGTTCCCTGTAGGCTCATCGGCAATAATCAAGGTGGGATCGTTGATGAGGGCCCTGGCAATGGCCGTACGCTGCATTTCCCCGCCTGAAATCTCAGAGGGTTTGTGAGAGGCCCTTTCCTCCAGCTCGGCCAATCGGAGGAGCTGCCATGCCTTTTCAAAGGCATTTTCTGGATGGGTATCGGCAAGGAGGGCTGGGAGGGCCACATTCTCCAGCACGGACAGGGTGGGCAGCAGGTTGAATGTTTGGAAGACGAACCCCATGTGTTCTCTTCTGAATCGGGCCAATTGGGTGGGGCCCAGCCCCGACAGATCAATGCCTGACACCTCCAAGGTGCCGGCGCTGGGGCGATCCAGCCCCCCTATGAGGGAAAGAAGCGTGCTTTTGCCGGAACCGCTCTTTCCTTTCAGTACCAGAAACTCCCCGGCCCCCACCTCCAGGCTCACCTTGTCAATGGCCTTCACAGGCTGGCCGCCCAAAAGGAAGCGGCGTGACAGATCCTTTGCTATGACAATCTTATCGGTTTTCAATGACCATTCTCATGACGTGGGAAAAGGACCAAGGGGTTGTCTGTGGAAACCACTTCTTATGGGGCCGTGAACCCTGGGGTCCAGAAGACAGAGCTGCCAGGTGTGAATAACATGATTCCTGAAAAAAGAAAACCGCCCCCGGTGGATCGAGAAGAGCCTGTTGACTAATGAATGATAGGTGGATAGAAAGTGTGCCATGGCATGTTCCGAGGACCTAGGGCAGGGCACGGGGTTTTTACGGGTAAGATAGGCATGAGGCAACATTTGCTGGTGGGCAAGAAGGGGGAAATGCAAGCCCCCGTCTCAGGATTTCTGTTTCTGGGGGTGAAAGAGAGTGGGTTTCAGAAAAATAGGCGGTTTCATGTGTCCAGAGTCTCCGTCAGACAGGCCGATAAAGGGCCTGTTCAGTGAAAGGAAGGGTCCATGAGGGCCGTGATTCAGCGGGTGAGTGCCTCTAAAGTTCAGGTGGGAGACGGCGTTATCGGTAAGATCGGTCCTGGCCTTTTGGTGCTCCTTGGGATTTCGCGTTCTGATGAGGAGAAAGACGCGGATTTTCTCTCAGACAAGGTCGTCCACCTTCGTATCTTCGAAGATGAAGAACGCAAGATGAACCGTTCCCTCATGGAGACCGGCGGTGAGATAATGGTTGTCTCTCAATTTACACTCCTGGGCAACTGCCGGAAGGGCCGTCGGCCGTCATTTGTAGAGGCAGCCCCCCCGGAGAGGGCAGAGGAGCTTTACGAGTACTTCGTGAATCAATTGAGGCTGAAAGGAATTGCCGTGGCTACAGGTCGGTTTCAGGCAAAGATGGATGTTTCCTTGACCAATGACGGACCCGTCACGCTGATTCTCGAGAGCAGGTAACAGGAGGGCGTGAAGAGTTCCTTCTTTTCGATGGAGACTGGCGGATTTAGGAAGTTGCGACGAATGATAAATGCCAACGATCAAGAAGGGCCTCCACCATGTATGATCTATGTGGATAAGGAAGGAACCTGGTTTCATAAGGGGGCGCCTATCATTCATCGTGAACTTCTTCTCCTTTTCTACCAATCCTTATTTCTTGACGCGCAAGGGCGTTACATCATCAAGTTCAAGGATCAGGTCTGCCGGCTGGACGTTGAAGACACGCCGTTTGTGATTGTCCGGACTGAGTATGCTGCAGCTAAAGGGAATGAAAAGAGAGACCGTTTCATCCTTCACCTTACAGACGACACCAAAGAGGAGCTGGACCCTGAGACGCTTTACATTGGAGCCTCTCACGTCCTATATTGCAAAATCCGCGGAGGACGGTTTCCGGCCCGCTTTTCCCGGCCTGGGTACTACCAGCTTGCAGAGCACGTTCAGGAGGAACCTGGAGGAGGGCGGTATGCTCTGTTTCTTAACAATAAGAGGTATTACCTTGAGGAGAAATCCCTGAAGTAATCTTGCCTCAGGATTATTCTCATGGGCCCGGTAACGGGCTTCGCTACCGCGCTGTGAGCCAAGGGAACTGTGTTTGCTATGCGAGAAGAGCAAAAAGCCAAGGACAAGCTGAACAAGGCAGCCAGGCTTTGGATAGGCTTCTCTCTCATTCTCGTCGTGACTTGTTTAGCCTGCGCTCCAAGGGGGAGGGTCCGTCTTATCAAGCCCGGGAAGGTTCGCTGGGAGAGTATCCATAACTTGGCTGTTAGGGGCTTTGACGGGCATTACGGCGATATGGTCCGCAGCCATATCTACAACAGACTCTCTGAGATCCAACATTTCAGCCCGACGGATGCCGTTCAGGTTTATGCCGGCGATAAGCTCCCCAGCAACACACTGGAGGAGGTTGAGTTCCTGCAAGCGGTTGAAAACCTGAAAGCCGATGCAGTGATAACAGGCCATGTGACTGCTAAGATCCATGATATCCATGGGTTTGATCACCTTCAGGTGAAGGAGGGAACAGGTTACTACAAGAAGGCAAAAGACGCTTATGGTCAGTGGGTTGATGAGGAAATCAAACGCACGATGATTAAGGACGTCCCTTTTGTTATCCGCAAGGCCTCTTTCTCTGGGCATTACAAGGTCTTTGATCTTGAGGCCAGAGGGGGCATTGTTCACAGAGAGTTGCAGGAGGCTTATGAGGAGAAGTTTGGAGGTGAGGAGCAACATAGGGATTTCGGTCGAAAGTTGAGCGACCTGCCGACCTCGAGCCATACCTCAGAGCAACTCTCAGAAAGGATCGCAGATACCATCGTGACAGAGATCTCCCGCATGAGGCTTATGAGCTTAGTGAAATTGGACAAAGGGAAGAACAGTATGGTGAAACGGGGGGTGGCCTTGGCCAAAAGGGGCAGATGGCGGGAGGCTATTGAGGCGTGGGAACAGGTGATCCGTGACGATCCCGATAGTGCCGCAGCATACTACAATCTGGGTGTGGCCCATGAAGGTGTGGGGGACATGGAAAGCCTGAATAGGGCCAGGGATCTTTACATGAGGGCGGCGAGCTTGAGGGAGAGAAAGCTTTACGAAGAGGGAGTGACAAGGGTGGCCAGCGTTATCCAAGAGCACCTGGGCGATTACTCAGAAAAGGAGTCAGAAGAATAGATGAAAAGCAAGGTGAGCAAAAAGCAGTTGGAGGAGCTTAGAAAACGACTTGTCCGAAAACCCCAATTGGTATGGGATTCAGTTGGCGCCAGAGGGCAGAAGAAAGTCTTTCCTTTTGCTGAAAGGTACAAATCTTTTCTTGACAGTGTCAAGACAGAGCGAGAGGGTGTTCGTACTATAGAGGCCTTTGCCAAGGAGAAAGGCTTCCAGGATATCGAAAAGGGGGAAGGGAAGAAGAGATTCTTCAAGATCAATAAGAACAAGAGTATTGCCCTGGCGGTGCTGGGCAAGAGGCCCCTTTTATCAGGTGTTCACATGATAGCCTCCCACATTGATTCTCCTCGCCTTGATCTGAAACAAAACCCCCTTTATGAAGAGGTAGATATTGCCCTTTTAAAGACCCACTACTATGGGGGTATTAAGAAATACCAGTGGCTTGCAAGGCCCTTGGCTGTTCACGGGACTATTCTGAAAAAAGACGGGAGTGCCATCGACTTGCGCGTAGGGGAGTCTGAAGAGGATCCTGTGTTCACCATCGCTGATCTTCTTCCCCATCTTTCCCGAAAGATTCAGGCTGACAAGAAAGTGTCCGAGGCCTTTGAAGGGGAAAAGTTGAATGTCTTGGTGGGAAGCCTCCCTATTGGAGATGATGACACAAAGGAACGGTTTAAGCTGGCTGTGCTGGAGCGCCTTTTTTCCCAGTATGGGCTTATCGAAGAAGATCTCATGAGCGCGGAAATAGAAATCGTGCCTGCTGGCAAGGCCCGTGACGTGGGATGGGACAGAGGCTTGGTGGGTGCTTACGGCCAAGATGATCGTGTATGTGCCTTCACCTCCCTTGAGGCCATTGGGGAAGTGAAGGCCCCTGAAGTGACGGCTGTGGCCCTTTTTACAGACAAGGAAGAAATCGGCAGCGACGGAAGCACGGGGGCAAAATCGCGGTTTCTGGAAGACTTTATAGGAGATCTTCTTGAGGCAACAGGACAGGAAGCCAGTGGCAAAGCCCTCAGGACGTGCTTGATGAACTCCAAGGCCCTTTCAGCAGATGCCAATGCTGCCTTGGATCCGGACTATCAAGAGGTCCATGAAAAGCGCAATGCAGCTAAGATCGGATACGGGGTATGCATTACCAAGTTCACTGGATCAGGGGGAAAGTACGGTTCCAGTGATGCCAACGCAGAATATCTGGGCCACATCCGAAGGCTCTTTAATGAAAACAATGTGGTCTGGCAAACCGGAGAGATTGGCAGGGTGGATGAGGGGGGTGGCGGCACCATTGCCAAGTTTTTGGCTATCTACGGCATGGAGGTCTTGGACTGCGGCACACCCATCCTTTCCATGCACTCTCCCTTTGAGATAACCAGCAAGGCGGACATCTACATGACCTATAAGGCCTACAGGGCTTTCTATAAGAGCAAGTAGTCCCGGATCTGCTTTTCTCATAGATTTGCCCGGGTCTGAGAGTTTAGGATGACCGTTAGAGGATATTAGGACTCTATGAAGACTTATCTGGATTGCATCCCTTGTTTTTTTAAGCAGGCCCTTTTTGCTGCACGAAAGGCCGTTGACGATGAAGAGAAGATTAAGGCGGTACTTGACAGGGTAGGAATGCTCGTCTCCAAGATTCCGTTAGAGAGTTCACCGCCCGAGACCGGCAGGGAAGTATACAGAGCGGTGCGGGAGATTACGGGCGTGGATGATCCCTTTAAAAGCTTAAAAGAGGAAAACATCGACAAGGCCTTGGGCCTCTATCCTTCTCTGGAAGAGATAGTGAGAAAGGCAAAGGACCCTCTAGAGACGGCTGTTAGGCTCGCCATAGCGGGAAACGTCATAGACTTTGGGGCCAATCCTGATTTTGAACTGGAAAAAGACGTTCAGGCCGTCCTCCACCAGGACCCTGCCATCAATCATTACCAGGCTTTCAAAGACAAGCTTGCAACAGCCCGAAACATCCTCTACGTGGGAGACAATGCTGGAGAGACGGTCTTTGACAAACTCCTTATCGAAACCATGGGCAGGCCTGTGACATTTGCCGCCAGAGAAAGGCCCATCATCAATGATGCCACCGAAGAAGATGCCACAAGGAGCGGTTTGGGCGAAGTGGCCACGGTGATCTCCTCAGGATCTGATGCACCAGGTACCGTCCTTGAAGGCTGTTCAGATCACTTCCGGGATCTTTTCAGGGAAGCTGATCTGATTATCAGCAAGGGCCAGGGCAATTATGAGACGCTTTCAACAGAAAAAGGTCCCCTCTTCTATCTCTTGAAGGCCAAGTGCCCGGTGATTGCCAAGGACATTGGCGTTGAGGTGGGAGATACGGTGATCAAATACGGTTCTTCCCCCGTCTAGTTGGAGAACAGGGTTTAAGGAGTCGAGGGGCCCATGGACTCCTTGTCCCTAAAGAGATCTTTCATCCCCCCTGTGGCACCAGCTATCTCCGTACAGAACCGGTCCACTGACTGGGAGGTAATCCCAAGGGTTCCGTAGATCTCGTGGTCATAGGACTCCACAAGCCTTTCCATTCCGCACCCATAGCCCAAAGCGGTGGCAGCCCTGTTGGCCACATAGACGGCGGCTGCGATGTCCTGATGTGCTGTCGCCTCTTTGGGACGATGATGATAGCCGATGCCAACGACCACTTCTTCGGGAAATCGCCAGCCTTTGGCGATTATTTCTCCCAGTTGTTCGTGATCCACGCCAAAGATCTTGCGCTCGGCCTCGAGCATCCCGACCCGCTTTCTGCTCATCAGGATCACCATGGCATCCATGTACGTTTTCACGTAGAGACTCAGGACCGCCTTGCCAATGTCGTGGAGCAATGCCGCCGTGTACACGGTGAGGGCCCTTCTCTTTTCAAAGCCCCTTGCCACCGTTTCAGAGATCATGGCGGTGGCCACGGCATGTTGCCAAAGCTCTCCTTCTCTTAGCTCGTATCCCGAAAGCTCTGTCTCAAAATAGCGGGCCGCACAAGCTGCCATGACAAGGCGTGTCAGCTCTTGCTCTCCCAGAGCGACTATGGCGTCCTTGAGAGAAGTTGTCGGATATTTCCTCGCATAAAACGCAGACCGACTCATGGCCAGTACCTTGGCTGCAATGGCCTGATCGACCTTGATGATCTCCTCAATTTCCTTCACGGGCGCTTTGTTGCGCAGCAAGGACATGACTTTCCAGATGACTCCCGGAAAAGGAGGCAGTTTTTCGGCTGCCCTGAAGATCTCTTTGGTAGGAATTGAAGAGGTAGGCTCGGGCATGGATGTTATCCCCACCGTAGCGTCCGGCTTTTTGTCATGACAGATGTCTCCAGCAAGTACCCTCGTAGGATGGATCATGCCGGGCTTGATCTGGCATCCATTTCCTTGTCTGGATTCCCCGGTCCGCCCACACCTATATGACGCGCGCCCCCACATAGCGGTCCTGGAGGTTTTTATCCAGGCCCTCCCGGTCTATCTTCACGGCAAGGGGCAAGTATTGCAAAATGTCCTGGGCCGTGATGCCGTCTTCGCCCTCGTCTTCTGCTGCCAGATCCCCTGAAAGGCCGTGGAGGAACACCGCCTTTCTTACAGCATCCTCAAGGGGCAGCCCCAGGCCGAACATGGCAGCAATGGTCCCTGTCAAGACGTCGCCTGAACCTGCTGTTGCCATCCCAGAGTTCCCGCTCATGTTGATGAAGACCCTTTCATTAGGAGATCCTATGAGAGAGTGGGCACCCTTTAAGACGATCATGGCGTTCAAATCCCTGGCAGTACGCTGCAGGACATCTATTTTCCCAAGGTCAACGTCGGGCACCGTCATGTTCGTGATCCTGGCCATCTCACCTAGATGAGGGGTGAGAACGGTCTCGGCCTTTCTTTCTTTTATAATCTTAAGATCTCTGCACAAAGCTGTAATGCCGTCTCCGTCTACCAGCAAGGGCTTGTTGATGTCCTTTGCAAGCGTCCTTACCAGCTCTAGGGTCTCTTCCTCTAAGGACAAACCAGGCCCTAGAACCACCATGTCCACTTTATCTGCCAGTTCCAGCAAGGCGGCCTTGTTCTCAAGGGAGATCGTTCCTGTTGCTGTTTCTTTCTGGGGCACAAAAACAATTTCACTTGCCTTGTTGGCGATGAAAGGGGTCATAGACGCCGGAGCGGCAAGGCGAGAGTACCCGCCGCCGGCCTTTAGAAAAGAGAGGGCCGCAAAATAGGGCGCCCCAAAATAGGTGGAAGCGCCGGCAATGAACAAGACGTCTCCAAATGTTCCTTTATGACCGCTTCTATTCCGGGGGGGAGGCTTTGCCGGAAGGCTTGTCTCGATTTTCATGGCGTCTGTGTTGTACATGGAGGGAGGAAAGGATATGTTCGTCACGTAGAGCTTGCCGCCGAGCCCATATCCCGGGAAAAGCAGATTGCCTATCTTGGGCAGTCCAAAAGTCACGGTGTAATGGGCCTTTACGGAAACACCCATCACTTGGCCTGTGTCACCATGTACACCGGAGGGGATATCGGCGCTAAAGACCGTCTTCTTGCTTTGATTGATCAGTTCAATCACATCGGCGTAAAGTCCTCCTACATCCCGTGTGAGACCAGTGCCAAAGATGGCGTCCACGACCCCTTGGCAATGGAAAACCTCTGGTCTGATCGATTCTGCCGACTCCAGGCCCTGCACATCAATGGGCAGCCCGGAGACGATCTCCAGGTTCCGTTTGGCCGCACCTTTATATTTGGCAGGATCGCCCAGGATGAAGACCTTGACCGATCCGCCACTGGAATGGATCTTCCTGGCAATGACGAATCCGTCGCCACCGTTGTTGCCGATACCGCAAAAGACGACAAACTTCTTGCCCCTTATGCCGAATTCCTTGAGCATGACAAAATAGAGCGCCTCTCCGGCATTTTCCATCAGCAGTTCTTCGATGATGCCGTATTTTTCAATGGCGGTCCGGTCCAGTTCTCTCATCTCTGAGACCCTACTTACCTTCATTCCTCACCTCCCAAGACGTCTATATAAATGCAGAATAGCGGGATAGCAGTTGGCTGTCAACACGGGCGAACCCTTTATCGTCAAAAGAGTGCTGAAAGATAGCTTTCCCGTCCGCAGCCCTAGAAAAGATTTGAACAGATGCTCCGCCATAGGGTAAGGTGCCATGTCGTTGGCAATGGACGGTTGGCTGGAGATAGGAATAGGCGGACATGGGTACGAGGCTCATTATGGATGGGTTGGACATTGTGGCATTGAGGAAATGGTTTTCAGAATATGTGCAGACTTTTCGAGCTGGAGATCGTGAACAGACACGGAACATAGACCTCAAAGACGAGCACACCAGGCGGGTTTGCGCGGCAATCCTGGACATCGGAAAGAGCCTGTCACTCGGGGCTGAAAGCCTTTGCCTGGCAGAAGTGATGGCCCTTTTTCATGATGTGGGTCGATTTGAACAGTATGCTCGTTACAGGACCTTTTCGGACAAGGATTCTGAAGACCATGCCATGCTTGGTATGAGGATCTTGCACAAGTACAGCGTGTTAAAGGATGTTGATCGGCCAACCCGTAACCTGATCTTAAGGGTTATTTCCTATCATAACCGTTTGGGCCTTCCGAAAAGGGAGACCGAGGAGTGTCTCTTTTTCACCAAACTGCTCCGGGATGCCGACAAGGTTGACATCTGGCGGGTGGTCACTGAGCATTATGGCCAAAAGGAGGAAGAGCAAAACGGCGCCATAGACCTTGGTCTGCCCCACAGGCCTGAAATTTCGGACGAAGTATGCGAAGATCTCCTGGCCGGTCGGATTGTGCGGCTCGAATCCCTTAGAACGGTAAACGACTTTAAGGTCCTGCAAATGGCCTGGGTCTATGACGTGAACTTCCCTCGCACATTTCAAATCATCCTCGAAAGAGGATACTTGGAGATGATCCGAGATGCCCTGCCTGCCTGTGAAAAGGTGTCAAGGGTCTATTCCACTGTTCGATCTTATGTGGAGGCCCACGCCAAGGTCTAATGGGCAAAAAAAGGAGTGAGGTTACATGCCCTACGAATTAGAACGCAAGGTCGCCATTGCATCGGTTATTCGTGCCTGCACGCTCTGCGAGGCCGTGCGCGCTACTTTTGATCCCCATAAGGTGTTGGAGAAGAAGGACCGATCACCTGTGACGATTGCCGATTTTGGTGCCCAGGCAGTAATTAGCCACTATCTGGCCCTTTCCTTTCCAAAGGATCCTTTGATGGCTGAAGAGGCCTCCGGCATGCTGCGAGAGAAAGAGAATGCTGGGCTGAGAGACCTGGTGACTGATCATGTCCGACGCATCATCCCCAAGCTGTCTGACACTGAGGCGTTAGCCGCCATAGATCGCGGTGCCGGCAAGGGAGGAGCCAAGGGACGGTTCTGGGCCCTTGATCCCATAGACGGGACCAAGGGCTTCCTAAGGGGTGGCCAATATGCGGTGGCCCTGGCCCTGGTCGAAGACGGCGAGGTCGTTGTCGGCGTGCTGGGATGTCCAAACCTGCCCCTTCATGGCGGTGAAAGAGAGGATGAAAAAGGCTGCCTCTTTGTTGCGGTTAGGGGAGAGGGCGCGGCCATGCGACGGTTTAAAGATCCTGTGGAACAAAAGATTGAAGTGGTTAAGGCCAATCGGTCCGCTGACGTCCAGTTCTGCGAATCCGTTGAATCTGCCCACTCCGCACACCAAGAAAGCGCCCAGATAGCAGAACGCCTGGGAATCACCAAGCCCCCTGTGCGTATGGACAGCCAGTGTAAATACGGTATTGTGGCCAGGGGAGACGCCGCCATCTACCTTCGTCTTCCCACTAGGCAATTTTACATGGAAACCGTTTGGGATCATGCCGCCGGCTCCATCATTGTGGAAGAGGCAGGGGGCACGGTGACGGACATGGAGGGAAAGCCCCTGGATTTTTCTTTGGGAAGAAGGCTGACCAGCAATAGGGGTATTGTGGTGACGAACGGTGGGCTGCACGACCAGGTCCTCCGGGCTGTAAAGGAGGTCTTTCGTTAAGCCCTTCGGCTCATCGAGCTCTAGCCCAAATCAAAACTCCTTACAGCGGCTCTGAACAAAATAAGAAACTCAAGTCGCACCTCTCGTTTCCTCTAACTGCAGGCCGATCAGGACTTGCGCCCCCGGATTTGGCAACACCTGCCACCCACAATCTCCTCACGGCTACCAAAAGGCATTGGAGGCCGAAGCGAAGCGGATTTCCCCCATCCCGAGGCTTCTGTTGCATAGAATACCCTGCCTTTTCCTAGAAACCTCGGTATGCTTTTAGCTTTTATTTCAAATGGTTGATATGGGTGCGAGACTTGATCTTTCAGTGAGGCCTTTCGTTCAGTTACTGTGTCAGCCTTTTCAGCAAGGCCACCTTTTCCCAGGAGAAGGGTTCTTTCTGACAAGGGAAGATGGAATTGTTGTGAAACAGGGGATCTGAGGCCAGGTCATAGCGCGATGCGGTGACAGCATCTTTCCAGAGCGTCGTGTGGGGAATGGGCGAATACTGGGCCAGCACCGGCCTTACCCCATAGCCTTTTACGATCTTTATGGATGCCTTCAGTTCTTCAAGGTCCTGTCCTGGTAGGCCGAACAGGAGATAGGCGCCCATCTGCCCTTCTTGAAAGCCTGCCTTCTTCAATAAACGCACTGCCCGCTCAAATTCCCTGGGCCCCACCTTGCTGTCCAGGGTTTCTCTATGGTCAAAAAAGGCGGTTTCCAGGCCGAGGCGGATCGTTTCGAATCCTGCACGAAAGAGTAAATCTGCGATCTCTTTCGTGATGGGCCTGATGTGCAAGGCATTGGGCGTGTGAAACCGCACGGAGATTCCGCGCCTTATGACCCCTTCCAAGATTGGCATGATGTGATGGTCCCCGTCAATGAGAAGGGCGTCATCATAGAAGGCAAAATCTTTGACAGAATGCTTTTCGTGCCAGTATACAATCTCCTCTATCACATGGTCAGGGGACCTTCGGGTGAATCGGCTGTTCAGAAATCCTGAGGCACAGTAGGCACAACGAAAGGGGCAGCCGCGGCTCGTGAGGATGGGAATATAGGAGATCGCGTGTTGCAGATCAAAGGCCGGATAGGGATAGGTATCCAGGTCGTTAGGGACAAACTGACGTCTGGTCCTATAGCCGGTCATGCGGTCAAGGAGATCCAAAAGGGCGCCCTCATCGGCGCCGGCAAGGACCTGGTCGGCACCGGCATATTTGACCGCATGGTCGTGGCACAAGGTGGCATAGATGCCTCCGAGCAGCACGGGGACTTCGGGCATCATTTCACGGACGATCTTGATGACGGCAAAGACACCTGGATACCAGTACGTCATGAGAGAGGTCACCAAGACCACATCAGGCTTGGGTCCCTGCTCCAAGCTTTTTCGAAAAGGGGCCTCTGGAATACCGTAACGGCTGTAGGTGCGAGCAACGTCGGGCAGGGTGTCAGGTTTGGGGATGGGGCTTTTAAGGTAATGTCCCTTGCCGAACGCGCCCGTCTTCTGGGATGGAGGCAACTCTGGATGAAAGCGATCCAGACAGTCAATGTAGGTGATGCTGTAGCCCTGGGTGTGCAGGATGGCCGCAATCGTCAGCAGCCCCAGCGGTTTGGCCCAGAAATCATAGGCCGCGAAATCATGAATCCAGGGATTGATCAAAAGGATGTGAGGGGCGTCTTTCTCCATGTCTTGGCTCGGCGGTGCTAAGGGGCCACCCTCGGGCTAAGGTACCCAGGCCGCTACCACTCCGTCAAGGAGAAGAAAGGAAAGGAGATGGCCATGAGAATGATCGGCGTGATCGGGGCAGGCCACTGCGATGAGACGGTTTATGAGCAGGCAAGAAGGGTCGGGGCCGGCATCGCAGAGACCGGTGCCACTCTGGTCTGTGGCGGCTTGGGCGGCGTCATGGAAGGGGCTTGCCAGGGGGCCTATGAGGCAGGCGGACAGACCGTGGGCATCCTTCCAGGGGCTGACAGGGGTGAGGCTAATCCCTATGTCATGATCCCCATCGTGACAGACCTGGGTCATGCCCGAAACATATTGATCGTAAGAACGGCAGATATCCTGGTCGCCGTCTCAGGGGGCTATGGCACCCTGTCTGAGATCAGTATTGGGCTGAAACTGGGAAAGCCGGTCATTGGACTCCACACATGGCCTGATATGAAAGGGATCCAATATGTCACCACGCCAGACCAGGCAGTTGAGGCGATTACAGTTTTGACGGTTTCGTAAGAAGCCGTCTTCCCTTTCTTGCTACTCGTTCCTTGAGGCCCCGGTCCAGAATCTCGTTAACTTTCACGTCTACGTTGCAGCCGCTAAGAAGAAGAACCTCGACCCCGCGCGGTATGGAGAGAAGCGGGCATGGGGGTCGCTGCGGTTTAACATAGTCAGCTTCGTGGGCCGTTTTCCCGAACGAATGCGTTTCGCTCGCGCAGCCGAATGGCGGCTGGGGTTACCTCCACCAGTTCATCATCGTTGATAAAGGCAAGACAGTCCTCAAGGCTGAGGCGGTGGGGTGGTGTGAGGATGACGTTTTCATCAGATCCTGCCGCACGCATGTTCGTGAGCTTCTTCCCTTTGGCGGGGTTCACCACTAGATCGCCGGTCCGGCAGTGCTCACCGATGATCTGGCCACCGTAGACCTTGACCCCTGGGCCCAGGAAAAGACGCCCCCGCTCCTGGAGGTTAAAGAGCGCATAGGCCACGGTGGTGCAGGCCTCCTTGACCACAAGGACGCCGCTGCTCCGGTTTATGATCTCGCCCGCAAAGGGGCCGTAGCCGGCAAAGACATAATTCATCACGCCCGTACCCCTGGTGTCTGTGAGAAATTCGCTCCGAAAGCCGATAAGTCCGCGGGTGGGAACCTTGTAGACTACCCGGACGATGTGGTTGCGGCAGTGCATCTCCAGCATCTGCCCTTTCAGTCTGCCAAGCTTTTCAATGACTGCACCCTGGTACTCTTCGTCCACGTCAATGGTGAGCTCCTCAAAAGGCTCCTGAAGCTGGCCCCCTTCTTCCTTCATGATGACTTGGGGCCTGGTCACCTGGAACTCGTACCCTTCTCGCCGCATCTTTTCGATGAGGATGGAAAGGTGCAACTCTCCGCGGCCGGAAACCTTGAAACCGGCCCCGGCTCCCAGGGATTCCACGGTGAGGGCCACGTCGGCCAGGGTCTCCCGGAAGAGACGTTCTTCCAGGTGGCGGGAGGTGACAAATTCGCTCTCCTGGCCGGCAAAGGGAGAATCGTTGGGGATGAAATGCATCCCTACGGTGGGGGGGTCGATATGGATAAGGGGCAGGGGCCTGGGGTCCTCCGGGTCGGTAAAGGTAACGCCCACGGTGATGTCGTCCATGCCGGCCACGGCCACAATCTCCCCTGCCCTGGCTGTGTCGATGGGTACTTTCCGGTCTCGCTCAAAGCGAAATATCTTGGTGATGCGGGCCGGTGCCAGGCTGCCGTCCCGCTTTGCCACCGCAACATCCTGATTGATATTCATGGAGCCGTTTGCCACCTTGCCGATGCCGAGCTTGCCCAGATAAGGGGAGTAATCAATGGTATTCACCTGGAGCTGGAGCACGTCCAGAGGGTCCCCGGCGGGCGGCGGGATGTGGGCGATGATCTTTTCAAAAAGCGGCACCATGGAGGCACCGTCAATGGCCTCGTCAGGATCGTTTAGGGCATACCCCGCCTTGGCTGAGGCAAAGACCACTGGGAAGTCCAGCAGCTCATCCGGTGCCTCCAGCTTGACAAAGAGATCAAATACCTGGTCCATGGCCCAGTGCGGCCGGGCCGCGGCCTTGTCGATCTTGTTGATCACCACCAGCACTGGAAGGGAGATGGCCAGGGCCTTTTTCAGCACGAAATAGGTTTGCGGCATGGGGCCTTCCTGGGCATCGACTAGGAGCAGGCAGCCGTCTGCCATGCGGAGCACCCGCTCAACCTGGCCGCCGAAATCGGCGTGCCCCGGGGTGTCGATAATATTGATCACATAATCCCTGTGCCGGAAAGAGCCGTTCTTGGCGGCTATGGTGATTCCCCGTTCCCTCTCCAGGTCCATGGAATCCATGAGCCGTTCGGTCATGGCTTGGTTGTCCCGAAACATGCCGCTCTGCTTAAAGAACTGGTCCACAAGGGTAGTCTTGCCGTGATCTACATGGGCTATTATGGCTATGTTTCTAATCAACTTCTGGTCCATGGCTCAGCCCGCCCTCCTCTGCCGCCTACTTTCTTTCCTGTCACGGTACTCTATGATCACTTCCTTTTCCTTTTTTGGAAATCCCCTTTTCTTGTCTCTGGCGAACCCGGCAGTCACGGCACTGCCCTTTTTGCCAAAGGTTCGTGCCCTTCGCCCGTTTCGTTGAACCCGCGGCTGCCAGCCTCCATTCCTTTTTACCGTCATGTGCCGCAGTGAACGCCTGGGTTCAAGCCCCGGGACCACGTGCTCTGGCAGGGTCTCGCCTACATAGCGTTCAATCCGGCAGAGCTCATTGAGTTCCCTGGAGGATGCAAAGGAGATAGCGATACCTGAGGCTCCGGCCCTGCCGGTGCGGCCTATGCGGTGGACGTAATCTTCAGCACATTTTGGCAGATCAAAGTTAATGATATGGCTGATACCAGCCACGTCGATACCCCGTGCGGCCACATCCGTTGCCACCAGCAGCCTGATTTTTCCCCGCCGCATGTTGCTCATGGTGCGATTTCTAGCACTCTGGGTCATGTCGCCGTGGAGTGCAGAAGCGGCGTGGCCCTGGGCGTGAAGATCGCGGGCCAAATTATCCGCGTCCCTTTTGGTGGCTGAGAAGATAATGGCCTTTTTCATGGCGGGGTCAGAGATGAGGTGCTTCAGCATGCGGTGCTTATGCTCAAGGTTATCGGCCACGTGCAGACGCTGTTCGATACGTTCATGGGTGATCTTTATGGCCGCAATCTGAACGCGTTCTGGATTGTCTAGGATTCGCCCAGCCAATTTGACGATGGTGCTGTTCAGTGTGGCCGCAAATAAGAGCGTCTGGCGTCGGGCTGGCGCACTGGCAACAATTCTCTCCACGTCCTCGATAAATCCCATATCGAGCATACGATCGGCCTCGTCCAGCACCAGTAGTTCCAGACTAGAGAGATTGATCCGTCTGCGCTCCAGGTGGTCAAGGAGGCGCCCAGGGGTTGCGATGACCAGGTCGGGCGACTTGGACAATGCCCTGAGTTGCTTGGGATAAGGCATGCCACCCACAATGGAAGTGCTTGTAACACGCAGGTATTTGCCGTAGACGCGGGCTGACTGCGTGATCTGCTCAGCCAACTCGCGGGTAGGAGTCAGCACCAGCGCTCGGGGACCGCGTTTTCGGTCCCCAGTGGGAGCGCTCAGGCGCTGGAGGCCGGGCAATACAAAGGCTGCGGTCTTGCCCGTGCCGGTCTGGGCAGAGGCAATCAGGTCCCGTCCGGCCAGGACCTTTGGGATAGAGCGGGCCTGGACGGGTGTGGGAGTGGTATAACCGCATTCCTTAAGGGCTCTCAGGATAGGGAAAGCCAACTTCAAATCCTCAAAAGACATAATATAATATTCTCCTTACAATTTCCTGTTCTGAAGCGGGTGGCTTGGCCAGGGCAACAACAACCATGGTGAAAGGACGAAAAGCCCCATCCCTCAACGTGGTTCAAGTCGAAACCGGGTAGCCATTCCGAGACAAAAACGTGGTTAGGGGACAAGCCGCAGGACAACCCTATGTCCTGATTTGGATTTACGGCAGCCGCACTGATAAGACTGGCAAAAGCACATCGTCGTCGCCAACCAGTCGTTCTACCGCAATTTCAGGGGATTGCTGAGAGCAAGGGGGGCAGTGATCGATGAGAACTCAATGGCAGGATCTGTTATAAACCTGTGTCCAGTAAAGCCCTGCCATGGGGTTGTTAAGCAGTCGAAGGCGCATCATACAGCTTTTGTGGAAAATGACAACATATTTTTTTGGGGATTTGGAGACGGCCCTAGGTGGCCCCCGCCGTTCGCGGGTGTATTTGATCTCTGCTTTTATATATCTACCTTCCCAAATTTTTGAAATTGTTTTTTGCGAAAAAGTCAAAACTCTTTTAATGGGGGCTAGGAACAACCATGATTATGTTTTTCGGTGGGCGGAGGGGATGATGGCAACCGTTTTAGGTGTTAGGTTCCATGTTTTAGGTGGAGGAGATGAGGAAAGAGGCATCAGGCGTAGGGCGGAAGGTTGAGAATATGCACAGTTCGCAGCGTTCAACGTTGCGAATGGCTGGGGCAACAGGTGCGCGCCCACTCATTGAGTGGAGCGAAGAGAAATGGATGCGTCTCTCTACGCACAAAACCACACGCCTGCGTCTTAAGCGATTTCGAGTTTTCGCACAACATGAACAGTGCTTCCCCCGAAGCTCTATTTTCTCAGCATGGGTGGAAGCACTCCAGGATTCAGGTTCGCACCCTCTCTATTCCTTACGGTTTTGGATACGGCCAATGATCTGTAAAGCGACAACACCAATAGCCGTAGCCCCGCCGGTTACTGCCCATTCAATCCATCCTGCCAATGGAAGTTCCATCTCGTGTCACCTCCCTTCAAAATTTGAAGCCAATATGTTGCTAGCTGCTAACACGTGGCAAGTCATGGTAGCTGTTCCATTTACCCAAGCGTCCGTAAAGGTTAGCAACACCATGCTCATTCCTGCTGTTCGCGGCCAAGCAGTGGAACTATAAAGAAAAAAAATAGTTTTATCTATTAGAAAATTGTGGCATATTCTTTCGTAAAAATCGAATGAAGGGGGTCTCCTTATGGAATGGCTCAACTATCATCATCTCCTATACTTCTGGGCGGTCATGCGGGAAGGGAGCGTGACAGCTGCTTGTGAAAAGCTCCGTCTATCGCCGTCGACTGTCAGTGCGCAAGTTGGAAAGCTGGAAGAGACCCTGGGGGGCAAACTCTTCCGTCGCACAGGACGGCGTCTCGAACCTACTGACCTGGGGCACCTGGTTTTCCGCTATGCCGATGAAATCTTTTCTCTGGGCCGAGAGATGATGGACACCGTTCAGGGCCGCCCCATGGTCGGCCCTCTGTCATTGAAGGCGGGGGTGGTAGATGCCTTCCCGAAGTTGATCGCCCGCAGAATTTTGGAGCCCGCGTTGTCTCTTTCGGAGCCTGTGCATCTGGTCTGTTATGAGAACAAGCTGGAGAGGTTGCTTGCCGACCTGGCCATGCACCATCTGGACATTGTCTTAAGTGACTCCCCCACACAAAAGGGCATGAGCATCAAAGTGTACAATCATTATCTGGGAGAATGCGGCGTGACGTTCTTCGCGATAAAGAAGCTGGCAAAACGGCTTCGGCCCCGGTTCCCAGAATCACTTGACGGAGCACCCATGCTTCTTCCACTGCCCATGTCGGCCTTGAGAGAAGAACTGGAGAGGTGGTTTGCCTCTCATGGACTTAAACCGATGATTGTGGGTGAATTCGAAGACAGTGCCCTGCTGAAAGCATTCGGTCAACATGGTGACGGCGCCTTTGCCGTTCCGTCTGTTATCGAAAAGGAAGTGGAGCGCCAGCATGATGTGCAGGTAGTGGGACGTGCTAACAAGGTGCGTGAACGTTTCTATGCCATTACTTTTGAGCGCATTATCAAGCACCCTGCCGTTACGGCAATCTCAAATGCCGCCCGCAAATACCTCTCGGGCGGCGAAGAGCCGCCGGCCCATAAAAATCACCCCTGAAGCGGCTCTTCGTGCAGAAGAATAGCCTGAGGCGCGCTGGTTTTGCGATGCCATCGGCAAGTACAAGCCCACAGACTAGGCCATTCATATATGGTCATGGCCTTTCTCACCTCACCTGTCTCTGCCTTAAGAGATGATCCGCAATGACCAGCCTGACCATGGCCTCGCACACAGGCACGATCCTGGGGATGGCGGAGACGTCATGGCGCCCCTTCACAGAGATGGTAGTGGGTCTTGAACGGATATCAATGGTCTTCTGTTCAATCTCAATGGAGGATATGGGTTTCACGGCAGCCCTTGCCACAATCTCATCGCCATTTGAGATCCCTGCCAGTATTCCTCCAGAACGGTTGGTGACGAATCCTTGGGGCGTGATCTCGTCATTGCATTCAGAACCGAGCAGCCTGGCTGCCTCTAGGCCCACCCCCACTTCAACGGCCTTCACCGCCCCGATGCTCATGAGGGCCTTTGCCAGCTCTGCATCCAGTTTGTCAAAGACAGGTTCCCCCAGTCCGGCCGGACACCCCCTGACCCGCACTTCCACCACTCCGCCGGCCGAATTGCCTGCGGCCTTGATCTCTTTTATCCTCTCTGCCATTCGGTCCGCCGCTTCCAGGTCCGGGGCAAAGAAGACGTTCCTACTCACCGCCCCTGGGTCTACGCCCTCGGCCCTGATCCCTGCAAGTTCCAAGGTGTAGGCCTGCACGTCAATGCCCTCTTCACGGAGGACCACGCCTGCCACAGCCCCGGCTGCCACCCTGGCCACGGTCTCTCTACCAGAGGCCCTGCCGCCTCCCCGGTAGTCACGTATTCCGTATTTCTTCTGGTAGGTAAGGTCTCCGTGACCAGGCCTGAACAAGTCCTTGATGGCGCTGTAAGACCTGCTGTCTGCATCCTTGTTGTAGATGATAAGCAAGATGGGCGTTCCCGTGGTCTTTCCCTCGAAGACGCCGGAGAGGATCTCCACCCTGTCCGGCTCCCGCCTTGGGGTACTTGAGGGCCCCCTTCCGGGCCGTCTTTTGTCCAGAGCGTCTTGAATGTCCGATTCTGTGAGGGGAAATTGGGGGGGACAGCCGTCAATGACGACCCCCAGGGCTCTTCCATGGGATTCACCCCAGGTCGTTACCGCAAAGGCTTTGCCAAAGGTGTTACCTGCCATAAGACCTCCCATCCATTCTTCACTGCAACTGCTGAACGATCTTTTCCACCACTTCATCGATGGACAACTGTGACGTATCCACGGAGATGTCCGCAACATCTTCGTAGACAGGCATCCGCTCTTTTAGCACCGTCTGGGTTTCTTCATATATGTCGCCCCCCAACAGATCGGGCCGCTGCTCTGAGCTTGCCTCATCGCCCTGAATCCTCTGAATCATGGTGTCAATGTCGGCCTCAAGGAGGACAAACCACCCCTTATTACCAAGAAAGGCCACATTCTCTTTGTCCATGATGGCCCCCCCGCCCGGAGCGATCACGCAGTCGTCCATGTCAGAGAGCTGCCGGATGGCTTCCTTTTCTCTTGCCCGAAAAAAGGGCCACCCTTCCTTTGCCACCAGGTCGCTGATCGTCCTGCCGGCCTTTTCTTCAACATAGTCATCTGCGTCAAAAAAGGGCCTGCCAAGCCTTTTGGAAAGGGCCCTCCCTACAACCGTCTTGCCCGTTCCCCTGTATCCGATCAGAATGATGTTCATCTCCTAATGCCCTGATCCTTCTTTCACCATATCCGACAAAGCCCGTACGGCCATCATATAGCCCTCTTTACCAAAACCCGCCACCCGGGCCGTGGCCACATCTGAAACAAAGGATCGGTGCCTGAAGGTCTCTCGCTGGTAGATATTGGAAAGATGGACCTCGATAATCGGAATATCCAGCATCAAGAGGGCGTCTCTTATGGCCACACTGGTGTGGGTATAGGCTGCCGGGTTAATGATCACCCCGTCGCATGTCTCAATGGCTTGGTGGATCTTCTCGACGATGGCCCCCTCATAGTTGGACTGGAACGTCTCTGCTGTCATACCGACCTCTTGGGCGGCCTCCTTGATCGAAGCATCGATCTCCTCCAGCGTGGCACGGCCATACCAGGTCGGCTCGCGCCGCCCCAGCATATTCAGGTTCGGGCCGTGAATGACCAGGATCGTAGGTTTCTTTTTCATGGCTTCCTTTCAACCAAGAGACTCCAGCTTATCCCAGAAATCGGGAAAGGATTTCTTCACACAATCAGGAGCCTTGATAACGACGCCCTCAATAGCCAGGCCCGCTATAGCAAAACTCATGGCAATACGGTGATCGTCATAAGAGTCTATCTCGCCTCCTCGGGTGGCCAGGCCCTGGATTACCATGGCCTCTTCCTTCTCTTCCACTGTGGCCCCGATCTTTCTGAGCTCCTGAGTCAGGGCGGCGATCCTGTCCGATTCCTTGATACGAAGGTGCCCGATGTTCTCAAGGTCGGTTTTCCCCTTCCTGAAGGCGCAAACCACGGCAAGGGCCGGGACCATATCAGGTACATCATGAAGGTCGAAAGAAAGATCTCCGTGATAAGACAATGGGCCTGTGATTTCCAATCCCTTGTCTGATCTCCCCAGCCGGCATCCCATGGTCTCAAGAATATGGGTGAACCGCAGGTCCCCCTGGACAGAATCGGGGCTGACATTGTCTATCCTTACAGTGCCCCCACAGATGGCAGCAGCGGCCATGAAATAGGTGGCGCTGGAGGCATCACCTTCTACGGCGTACTCACTGGCCCGATACGCCCGAGGCGCCCTGACCAGGAAAGACCTCTCATCCAACAGGGACACCTCTGCGCCAAAGTGCTCCATCACATCCAGGGTCATGTCAATGTAGGGCCGTGACGGAAGGGAGCCCAGGACCTCGATCCGAACGTCCCCTCTGGCACAGGGAGCGGCCAGAAGAAGAGAGGAGAGATACTGGCTGCTAAGCCCTCCTGCTAGGGTAGTCTTTCCACCCCCGAGCCCTTTTGCTACGACCTCCACAGGGGGGCAGCCGTTCTTCTTTCTGCACGAGACCTCGCCCCCCAGCTCATTTAAGGCGTCGACCAGGGGTTGGATCGGCCTCTGGCGCATGCGATCGTTGCCGTCAAGGACAAAGGTTCCCTGTCCAAGAGTGACCGTGCCGGTCAGGAGTCTCAGACCCGTGCCGTTATTTCCCATATAGATCGGCCCAGAGGGGCGCCTTACATTTCCTCCTGTCCCCACCACGGTCAGGTCAGGGCCTTGGGGCCTGACCTGGGCGCCCAAGGAGCCGAGGGCCTTTATCAGGTGCTCTGTGTCTTCGGAAAACAGGGGGCCTGTAATCAAAGAGTGGCCTCTTGCCAGGGCAGCCACAATCAGGGCCCTTTGGGTATAGCTTTTCGACCCTGGCACACGGATGCTGGCACGGATATCTCTCGTCGGTTGAATTGGCCTCATGACGTCGACAACCTCCCGTAGACCACATCTCTCATCTCCTTTACAGGAGCCTTTTTCCCTGTCCAGGTAGTAAACTGTTCAACACCCTGATAGAGGAACATCTCAAAGCCGCTGGCCACCAGGCATCCTGCTTTTTCGGCCTCCTTCAAGAGCATGGTCATTAGAGGATTATAGACGACATCAGCCACAGCCTTGTACCGGCCCAAGACTTCTCTTGGCACAGGCAGCGCGTCTGTTTTCGGATACATGCCCACAGGGGTCGTATTGACCAGACAGTCACCGGAAACACCCTGGATCTCAGAAAGGGGAACGAACAGGGAATCGAACTCCTCGGCCAAGGCCCGTCCTTTTGCTTCGGACCTGTTTACTACAATGGCCTTGCCTCCATGGCTCGTAATGCCAAAGACTGCGGCCCGGGCCGCTCCGCCTGCACCAAGAACCACAAAAGTGTGTCCTTTTACGGGAAGCAGGGCCTCAAGACACCTGACAGCGCCCACCCAATCTGTGTTCGTACCGCGAACGCGCCCTTGTCCAAAAACCAGGGTGTTCACCGCTCCTATCTTCTTGGCTGTATCATCGACCTCGTCAATGAGCCCGATGATCTTTTCTTTGAAGGGATGGGTCACACTGGCACCTTGAATGTTCAGGGCCTTCATACCGGAAAAGGCAAGGGATAGATCGTTCACCTCAAAAGGGAGGTACAGGGCATCAATACCCAGAAGTCTGAAGGCCGTATTGTGCATCAGGGGACTCATGCTTTGCGCCACAGGATTTCCCAGTATCCCATAGAGAGCCGTGCTGCCGGTTGGCGTGAAAGGTGCACCCATTTCACCGGATTCGGCCCGGGCGCCAAGGCCGTTTGCAGAAGCCGCAGATTGGAGCCTTCTTGATATGGAGACGATCTTTTTGAAAATCTCCTCGATATCGCCAGCCTTTAAAGGCCCCTTGTTGTGCTGAGCCAGGTACGTGAAAACGGCTTGTTCTCTCAAGGGATCATGGATCTCAAGGCCCTTTTCGGCCTTCAGCTTTGCGATGTCAAGACACACCGAGGCCCTGTCGTTTAAGAGCTTCAAGAGTTCAAGGTCTAGGGCATCAATCTTGTCCCTATATGTGTTAAGGCTATCTTTGTTCATGACTTCATCTCTTCAATCACGTCTCTGATCGTGCTTGTGGGCACTTCGGCTGTGACAAAAGGGTTTCCTATCCGCTTTATGAGCACGAAGTAGATCTTTGTCCCTACTACTTTCTTGTCACTGGCCATGAAATCAAGGAGTTCGTCTGTATTGAATCCTCGTGGGATCTTGGTTGGAAGTCCGTACTGCTTGATTAAGTGAACGATCCTTCCATGACTCTCTTCATCTAGGAAATCGAGTTTTCGGGAAATTTTCGAGGCCCCCACGGTTCCTATGGCCACGGCTTCACCGTGAGAAAGCCGATAGTCTGATGCGGCTTCCAGGGCGTGTCCGAGGGTATGGCCAAAATTGAGTATGCGTCTCAGGTCCCCCTCCTTCTCGTCTCGTTCCACGACATGGGCCTTTGTCTTGCAAGAACGCACCACCAGGTTTTTCATCAGCATGGGTTGCCGCTCCATAACACGGTCCTTATCAGCCTCTAGGAGGCCAAACATCTCTCCATCTCTGATAATGCCGTATTTGATGATTTCAGCCAATCCGTTCTTAAAGTCCCTGTCAGACAGGGTCTTTAAAAATGACAGGTCGATAAAGACCGCTTTTGGCTGATAGAAGGTACCGAGGAGATTCTTGCCTTGTTGAAGATCAATACCGGTCTTGCCTCCAACACTGCTGTCCACTTGGGCCACAAGGGTGGTCGCTATTTGGACATAGGGCACAGAGCGTTTGTAGATGGATGCCACAAATCCGGCAAGGTCTCCCACCACCCCACCCCCAAAGGCAATGAGGAGACATTTGCGGCTGGCCTTCAGCTCAACGAGTTGTGTGGCTACATCAAGAACAACCCCCATCGATTTTGACGCTTCGCCTGCCGGAATCTCAATAATCTCTGGGGACAGCGCTCCTTGCCTGAGCCTTTCTTCGACCATTTTTCCATAAAGTCGATTCACATTTGAGTCTGTAATGACGATGCATTGATCGGCAGGCTCTTGGGCTTGAATCATTGCCCCTAGGCTATCCATGATACCTTCACCAACAAAGATGTCATAGGAGTCATCTGTCTTCTTTTCCAAATGGACCCTTATTTGCTCCATCCTACTGTCCATATCCCTTTCTAACGATCTTAGCAATGGATTCAATCTCGTCCATGAGTGCATGGAACTTTTCAGGTTTCAGAGATTGAGGTCCATCGGACAGGGCCTGCTCTGGATGCGGGTGGACTTCTATAATCAGGCCGTCGGCCCCCACTGCCACGGCCGCCTTTGCCAGGGGTAGAACAAACCGCCATTTTCCGATGGCGTGGCTCGGGTCCACCACGACCGGCAGATGGGTCTTCTCCTTTAACACAGGCACGGCGCTGATATCGAGAGTGTTGCGCATGGCCGTTTCAAAGGTTCGAATGCCTCTCTCACACAAAATCACGTCGTCATTTCCAGAGGCCATGATGTACTCGGCAGACATCAGCAGCTCTTCCAGAGTGGTCATCATGCCCCTTTTTAAGAGCACAGGCTTTTTTGCATGGCCCACGGCCTTCAAGAGAGCGAAGTTCTGTACGTTTCTGGTCCCTATTTGAAGCACATCTGCATAACTCTCAATAAGCTTCACGTCCGAGTCGGTCATGACCTCGGTTACGATGGGCAATCCGGTCTTCTCCCGCGCACGGGACAGGATTTTCAGACCCTCTTCGCCCAAACCTTGAAAACTGTAGGGGGAGGTCCTCGGCTTAAAGGCCCCGCCTCTCAACATAGAAGCCCCAGCCTTCTTCACCGCATCCGCCGATTCCATGAGTTGCTCTTCACTCTCCACGGCACATGGCCCGGCAATGATGACACACTTGGGCCCTCCTATCTCCACGTCGCCCACTTTAATGACCGTGTCACCGTCTTTGGTCTCCCTGCTTGCCAGCTTGTAGGGCTGAAGGATAGGCATGACCTTCTCAACACCAGACATCTCTTCTGCAGCTTTCAGGCGGACCTTTTCCCGCTCGTCTCCAACGGCACCAATAATGGTACGTTCCACCCCTTTGGATACGTGCGCACGATATCCAACCGATTCAACCCATTGAATCACTTTTTCGATCTGTTCTTCCTTGGCCTTGTGCTTCATGACAATAATCATTTTGTCCCCCCCTTTTTCTCGAAAATAAAAAAGGGCCGCGGCTCTTTGCCCCGACCCTTTGTCTATAAACCAAAAAGCCGTGGGCAGGCTGACCGGCCTACCCACGGCTTAAGGTTTTCTATGGACTAGCTACTGCCTAGTGTCCTCCTTTCAGCCATGGGCCGACCGGACCAAGGTAATAATAGTAGCTAAAATAGTATCCCTTCATTTCCATGCCCTTTTTCAATCCCGATATTCGTGTCTTACACCATTTATATATTCTCATGGTGCTATTGGGATGTCAAGGCAAAAAAGCCAGTCCTCAACCCCGCCGACCAACCCATGGGGATTTATTTTTGCATTTGGATTTGATAATGACCGAAGAAAGATTCCTGAGCCCTAAAATGGATATGCCACCAAGACTGCTTATCATAAACTGTCCCAGTGTCCACTTTACCCATATTCCTATGGGGACCTTTGGGTTGTGCGACTACCTGCACCACAGGAAGAGACAGGCCAGAATCCTGAACCTGGCCCTTTACAAAGAGGCGGAGATGGAAGAGGTCCTGGGCCATCATCTGCAAGAATTCCGCCCAACCCATATCGGTTTGGTTTTTCATTGGCAAGAAACCGCAGAAGGAGTGCACTGGGTAGGTGAGCGCATAAAGGCGATGACCCATAAGGCTAAAATCGTGTGCGGCGGTTTCACAGGCAGCTATTTTGCAGAGGAGCTCATCAGGAAATGGCCCTTTGTCGATTATGTTGTAAAGGGCGACCCCGAAAGGCCTTTAGAGCTCCTCCTTTCCCATGCCGATGTACGCGATATCCCTAATCTTATATATAGAAACAAAAGGGGTGTTGGCGTCAATGAAGCCTCCTATTTCATAGACAAGGCAACCATTTCCAGCATTTCCTTTTCCAATCTCAGGTATCTGTTTGATTACCAGTTGTACACTATGTTCCTGGAAAGAAAGCTTGGATTTCCTCTCTTCATTGGCAGGGGATGCACGTACGGGTGCCGTTATTGTGGAGGAAGCCGTGAGGCTTTCAAGCTTCACAGCGGCAGAACAAAGCCGGTGACGAGATCGATTGCTGCAATTGTGTCAGACCTTAAGCAACTAAAAGAGTATACTAGAAAAATATACATCTGTTATGAGATAGACCGAAGTTACGTAAAGGCCCTGTTCGAGGCCATGAAGGGGGAAGAGGACCTGGTCAAGACCTTTCAGCTGAACTACGGTGCTTGGCAATTGTTCGACGCCGAGTTTCTGGATCTGTACAAAGAACTCTTCGTCCTCAATAGGCAAGACCGGCCGCTCTTTGAGATGTCACCAGAGGTCTTTGACGATGAGAGCCGTCAGAAGGTGAAGCATCAAAAGACCTATTCTATTGAAGACCTGAAAAAGAACCTGGATCTCGTCAACAAAAGGCTCGACCATGGGGTGAAGACATACCTGTTCTTTAGCCGATATCATGAAACCACCCCCAAAAACGTTGCCCTAAGGGAAGAGATTGTAAACATTTTTCGACTGAAACATAATCTGTTTGTAGGTGGACTCACAAACGTAAGAGTATACTACGACCATCTGTCCACAGATGTGGGAAGCGGCTACTGGGAAAGCCATGTGGAAAATCCCCGGGACATCGATACGCTCATCTCTTGGACAAGAAGGCTCAGGGGCCAGGAGCACTATAGCTTCTCAGTTGACAATCTCTGCATATACACCCCCAAGGCCCTGTCTGAAGAAGACATCTTTAGATGCGAGATGTTGGTAGGCATGCTTAAGAGCCTGGAAGAAGAGTCCCACGAGCTCTTTCACATCCTTTTTGCATGTCTAGGCGAAGACGTCATCGGTCTCCTTGAGAAAGTGGCGGCAAATATGTCCACTGCCAGAGCTGGGAACCTTTTCAGAGCCCTAGGTCACTGTGCGCTCCTCCATGAACTGAAAAAGAAGCTCACGCAAGATGACTCTATGCTCTCCAGGATCCCCTTCATTGAAGACCTGATCACCCTGCAGACCCAAAAGGCCCTTTTTCGTGACAGATCCCAAAGAATAAGGAGCTCTTATCAGACCAGCCGACCTCGGTTGAATCGCGCCTTCCTTTCCATGCACGAGCACGATTATCTGAACCTTTCATGCTTTTTGAAAAGGCTTGCAACAGAAGGATCTGGTGACCTCACGCCTGAAAAAACGGTCACCATTTTCCTTTTGGACGACATCATCAGTATGCCTTACGAGACCTACTGCATGACGCTGAAGTCATTTGAGACAGGTATTTCCCTGGATCAGTACTATGCGCTCATGGATCAAAGAGGCGTCTTTGACTTGTCCTATCACAGAAGCCTTGTAGAAAAGATGTTTCGAAGTGACGTCTTGTATTGAATTTTGATTTGGGAGATGGAAAGGCTCGAACTTCTCTCTTGGGCCCTTCTGCCGCAACAGCAACCTCTTAGCCTGCTGCAAGGCATGTCCGCCCTTTCTTATGATATGCCCTCTAGAACTGTATCTGAATCTGCTTCTTGTCCAACCCCAAGGCCTTTGTGGAAAGATGCGCTTTGCCGAGCCGCTTACACCACGCACGCACATCTTTTTCAAAGGTTGGGCAGTCTCCTAACACTTGCAGGATGTCACCGGTCCTCATGTCCGGGGACTGAACAGCTATCTTGAGGATTGGTTCGGGACTCCTCATGCCAAGGGTGTCTAACACTTGTATTGCCATAACTTTCTCCTCTACCAGATCCTTTCTTACCCAGGCCTATTCCCTGTAGATGGCTACAGGGGCACATGGCATTTTTCCTTTCAGGCCCCTCCCATTGGAGGCATGCTTGCCGGCCGCCACCTGCCAGCAAGGCCATTTGAGGTAACAGGCATTGGAAACCTCTCTGGCCTGGTCACACAAAAATGCTGACAAGCTTCTTGATCTCCCGCCGATTTCCGACTAGGTCGTAAAGCAACGCCCGCTCGCCCAGAAGCTTCCTTAAAAGTTCCATCTCTGGTGTAAGCTCCTGGTTGTCAATGGCCCCTTTGATGGAATAGAGCACGTCGTCGATATCCTGTCTCCCCATAGGGCGGCGATACTTACCCCTCTTTGTGGCCAATCCCGCGGACTTTTTTCCCACCTTCTGTTTCACCAATGTGTGGCCAACGCGTGTGGACAAATCGATGAAAGGTCTCTTGCTTTGGGCAAAAGGCCGTTAAGACAAACAGCGATACAGGTAATTCGTAAATCTAAAAAGCTTGCTATAGACTGCTCCCTCATAATATCTGCTGAGTTGAAAAGAGATCTCTGTGTCCAGCCCAATACCCACAAGACGACAATACACATGCAAGGGGTTTAGCGTATGCTGAACGCCGAAGATCAGATTTTTCACTTTTCATCCTCCTTGTTCCTGCGCTGTCATAAAAGGGACTCATTGAAGACCGTAGGCTTCTTGGTGACCTATACTTAAGGAGATCACTACTAGCACTTGAAGCAATTGGCATGCCAATGGTGGGTGGGCCAATACCCGGCTGTTTTTATTCAAGAATTGGTTGTAGAGCACTATAAAAGAACAAGGCGCTGTCAGATTGACAGGGGCCCTGTTTGTTCAACCTATCATCTTGACCTTGCTTACTTGATGGTTTCGCAAAAGGCTTTCTGCAATTTCATCTTAATTGACTTGCGGAAAGGAGGGCTCGTCCACCTCGTTCTAAGGAGATTGGGAGAAAAGAGGACTCCGGGCCACAGGGTGCATCTGGGTTGGCAGGAAAAAAAGCAAGTGTTGAGCGGCCGAAGCAAGTAGCAGCACTGCAGGTGCGTTGAAGCCACTATTAGTAACGCTTCACGATTTCATTCCACACATCTTCGTGCTGAGGCAGCCGAAGGTGTTTTGCACGGATCAACGGCTTTTCAGCTTCAGGAAGATATTCATTAAGGACCCTGTCGATCCGGATCATCAAAGCGGCTATGTCCATGTCATTTAATGTCTCAATGATCTTCATGTCATCCTCGGCCCGCTGAAAAAGGTAGGCCAGCTGTACATCCAAAGTCTGATAATAGTTGAGCCTTCGATCGATTTCAGACAGGTAGCCATCATACCGCTGAAGGAGTCTGAGATCATAGTCAATACGGGGGCACTGGATGGCCTCTTCATAGGATTTCGTTTCCATCCACTCTTGCTCATCTTTGATCTCTTGGGCTATGGCCTCCATCTGTTCTTTGAACTGTTGACGAATGCTTCTCCCCTGTTCAGCCTTTTCAGCAATGCTTGCACGCAGGGACGCGATTTGTTCCATCTTTTGTTGCAGGGTGAAAATCGTTGGATGGACCGCCAGTGCAAGATCTGAAGACAGGATGGTGAACAAGCAGCACAACGCCCAGAGGTAGACTCTACGGGTGCTGCCCATAACTTGTTTCATCATCCACTCCTTCCCATGATGTCTTCAATCTGTTTTCTGATGTTACCAGGAACATAAAGCTTACCGCCCGATTCTTCCCACTGGGCCAAGGCCTTTATCCCTGCCAGTTGGCCGATATCATCTAATGGTTCAAGGCCCATGAGCTCAAGCTGGGTTCCCTGCCATTTCAGGAGCAGGGGAGCGAGTTCGGGAGGAAATCTGGACAGACCATTGAGGGAAATCACTTTGCCGGGCCATTGAAACAGACTTTTTCCCGTCTCTGGTAAAACCTGCTTCAGGCCATTTAGGCAAAGCCAGTCACCCTTCCATTTCATCAGGTGTTTGGCCGCCTCTGGGGACAGTCGGATCAGCCCATTGAGGA
The DNA here is from genome assembly GCA_034189385.1 of Thermodesulfobacteriota bacterium. Classification (GTDB taxonomy): domain Bacteria; phylum Desulfobacterota; class Desulfobacteria; order Desulfobacterales. Next base: position 86,442 of record JAXHVD010000003.1, on the reverse strand, counting down.
AAAGATCCGAGACCTCAATTCTGGAGAGACATTTGGCCGCTGGCACTGAAAGCTCGGTCAGCTCCCCTTTTCGCGCATAATTTCCACCGCAGAGCTCTTGCCATATTTCATTATCTCTATTGCCCGTTATAAAGGGTGGGCCGTTGGGTACCCTTTTTTTAGTATTGGTTTCGCCATTGCCCTTCCCGTTGTCCGCTTCAGTCAGTCTTGTCCATATGGTTTCAAGGCAATGCAGCTTGGCCTTTCCCATGTCGACGGTGAGACTGTTCATACCATGGCGGTTCTTTTGGATGACCCCCCCTAGATCGGCGATCAGTCTCTCAAGGTCTATGTCACCTGCAATCTTGCTCGCCTCCATTTCAATCATGGTTTTCCGCCTCACATAAAGTAGCTCTTGGCTCCCCCCTTCCAACCACTCCGAGGGTTGATCGAGTTGTCGAATATAGGCCTCTCTGCGCTGGATGGTCCGCAACCCCAATTCGACTTTCTTGTTATTCATGGCTTGCAGGTAAGAGTTTATTTCACGCGCTTTTTTCTCTTGAAGGATTTCCTTTTCTGTCTTGGCGATGCTTTCAGAAAAATGGCCCTTGAGTTGATCAATCTCCCCTGCCTTGATAAGCAGTTCATCCCTCAGGTCTGCCGCTTCCTGAAGCCTGGACTCGAGCCTGGCCACCAAGGTGGCCGGACCACGGGCAACGTGGGATGGGCGGGGCTGTGGCAGTCCTGTCTCCATCTCGCCAACTGAGACGTTTCTTTGTTGAACAGGGGCAAGGACTTTTTTCTTTGTAGATTCAGGGACGTATCTTTTTCTATAAAGGACCCATCCAGCCATCCCGGCCATCACTATCACGCAGGAGAGAAGGCCGATAAGAAGCATCAAAGACCTTTTTCCCCTCTTTGGTCGATGCTCGTCTTCCACGTGCTCATCGTCCTCTTTCAAGGGGATGTCGTCTTCGTTCTGCCTTCCCTCGTTCACCACTTCGGGGACGTCCCGGTCTTCCTCCTCTTCGGCCTTTTTGTCATGGTTCTCGGTGTCCGCTTCCAGGTTTTCATCTTCCTCCCTCTCCCCTTTTGTGGATAACGGCTCTTGATCGGAATTAGGTTCTGACAACTCATTATCTTTCTGCTCTTGCAACGGATTCTCTGCTGATGTCCGGTCTTTCTTATGGTCAGCCGCCTCTTGACCCTCAGGATCGCCAGCTTCGGTGATAGACGCTTTATCGCTTTCGGCATCAACCCCGTGTTCTTCAACGCTCCCTTCGTGGTCCCTGTCATCGTCGATCTCATCTTCCTCGGTCACGCCCTCTGGTTCTTCTGCGTCTTGATCCCCCACTTCAGGGCCATTTACAGTCTCGCTATTCCCTTTTTCCTTCTTATCGGCCGTTGTGTCTCCTTTTTCGGATGATGGGTTCTCGTGAGAATCGGTTCTGGTAGATACATCATCTCTGTCCGGTACATTTTCTTCTGCGTCGTTATGACTGTTGTCGTCTACCGGTTCATCTTCTAAGATCTCCAATTGGGCCAGGAGTTCTTCAGTCTCTTGGATTTCAACCTCATCGTCTTCAATGTTTTCTGATCCGTCCACGCCTGAAAAACTCTCTCCCTGTCCCATGTGATCTTCACCGCCCAGCCCCTCAGCATCGGCTGGATACTTGACAGGGGTAACAGGGCCATGGTCTAGGTCTTGGCTCGGTTCGGCTTCCCGATTCTGACTCCCCCCCTCTTTTTCGTTTTGCCCGGTGTCTCCAAAGAGCTTCGAGATGTCGTCCTGATTCAGGCTATTGGAGGCAGCACCTTCATGTCCGGCGGCTTCTGGCATGACCGTTCCTGTGGTATCCTCGGTTTCTCTCTTGGTCCTTCAACTATGAACGTATCTATTGCTATAGAAAGGGGGATTCAAACGCACATTCCACCTCATGGGGTGCCGATTCCGGTGTTAACCCCCTTGAGACGGAGTCATCCAAGTGCCGATTCCCTCTACTTATTTATCGGCACAAGGACGAAAACCTTGAGCCTTGGATGTTGAAGCATATGTTGGGGGATCCTGCTTTGAAAGTTCAGCGGTTGGCATGGGTGAAAATCAAGTAAGAGGGCTGTGGAGGACAGGTGGGCAGACCTAGTTCATCTGAAATCCTTTTCGCCAAAGACCGCGGCCTGGTATACTTCCACCTTGGTGTCAGCAGGGTCCTGCCACGCCTTTTGAGGCATGCCGCCCTTCTGACAAAGGTGTCCCAGGAACTGCTCCTTGTCTGGCAACTGTTTCCACACCTGGGGAAGGAAGGTGGAGCGGTTGAAACCACGAGACAAGATTACCCCATGAACCAGAGGTTGAAGCTGACGCTTAAGGTCTTCTCCATCTGTGAAATCTAGTCTTTGCGGCACGGACAGGACGCTCACCTCGATGTCTATGTCGGCCAGTTCCTCTCGACTCAAGGGGGGAAATCTCGGGTCACGAAAGGCAGCGTTCTTGGCGTTGCTCTCCACGCATTCAACAAGGGGTGACACGGGTTCAATAGACCCGATGCAGCCTCGAAGCTGGCCGTGTTTATGGAGTGTTACGAAGCAGCCGCACACCTCTTTCAGGGCAGGAGAAAGGGGGGCAGGCCTTTCCACCCTGGCGCCTTTGACAAGCTTTGCCTCAATGGCAGAGCGGGCAAGCTGAAGGAGGGCTTTTCTATCCTTGGTGGGCAGGGTTTCGTTCATTCTCTTCGATGCCTCCTTTCTGTCAACAAAGGCGATACTTGCATATCCTACAACCTGGTCCTTCCTTCCTGCGGTGTCGCCAGAGTTCTTGTAGTCGATGAACAGGCCATCCCAGCCCTTTATCTTGGCAATATGCATCAAGGTCAAGACAGCCTGTTTGCCGCAGGCCTCGCACTGTGATAGGTCGGAGAACTTCAGGGCAGGTACTGCTGCCGTGAAAAGGCGGTCCAGGCTAACGGCCTTTTCATAGGAGTGATAGTGGGAAAGGTCCGAGCTTGCCACCACCAGGGTGTCTTCCCCTATATGAGGGGCCAGGATGGCAGCGAGGGCCTCTGGGTCTGCATTGTTGCTCAGTATGGGGACAATCTGGAAATCTTTGAGTATGATCTGCAAGAAGGGAAGTTGGACCTCAAGGGAATGTTCTCTGCTGTGGGCCTGAGGGACAGATTCAACCAGGGGCTCGTCTTGAAGCGTGAAAGCCAATCTGGCCAGTGGTACATCTCCCAGCGGGGTTCGGTAGGCCTTGAGGTCAGGGATAGAGGCGCCTTTTAGGGGAAATCGATGACTCGGTCCAAGGAGGATGACGGTTTTGAAAGATGGATCCACTTGTCTGTATCCAGCGGCAGCCACAATTCCAGAATAGACATATCCCGCATGGGGGGAGACCAACCCCCTGATTCTTCCGGCAACGTTGGCGCCGCCAGCCTCTTTCAACTGCTTGGCAACCATGTCTCGAAGGGCTTCGGGCTGGCTGGGATAGAAGAGACCTGCCACTATCGCCGGTCTCACGCTTGACCCGGTCTCGGTGTCGGCGTACGACGAAGCTATGGGCAAAGTGAGTACGAGACAAATTGAGAGGACCGTGATGCGCATGGTCATCATTCCCACCTGCCGCTTATAGAGGTCCCGCACAAGCTGCATTTTCCATCCTTAACATGATTCCAAAGAAGCCCATACCCCCTTCTTTGAATCACCGTCTCCTTGCAGCCAGGACACACGGTCTTGTCACCCAGGCCGGGGACGTTGCCGACATAGACGTAGTGAAGCCCCTCTTTCAAGGCCACGGCTTCAGCCTGTTTCAGTACCTCAACGGGCGTTGGAGGGAGGTGGATCAGCTTGTACAGGGGGGAAAAGCGGGAGAAATGGAGGGGATATTCAGGGCCTAGGTTCTCCAAGATCCACCCACACATCCTCTTGATCATTTCCATGTCATCGGTGTAGGTGGGGATGACCAAGTTGATGATTTCCATCCATACCCCTCGCCGATGAAGGGTCTTGAAGGTGTCAAGGACCGGCTGAAGGTGTCCGCCGTTCAGATCCCAATAGATCTTGTCTGAAAAACTCTTCAGGTTAACGCTGGCGGCATCGATGACATCGCAGAGGCGATGCAAGGCGGGTTGACTGATATAGGCATTGCTCACCCAGATATTCTTGATTCCCCGTTTTTGAGCCTCTGCCGAAATGTCCACCATGTACTCATAAAAGGTGGTGGCCTCGGAATAGGTATAGGCAATGCTCTTGCATCCGTATTGTTCGGCCAAGGCCACGACTTCTTCTGGGGGAAGATTGTAATTTCGGGTCTTGTCCGGACTGGTTTGGGATATCTCCCAGTTTTGGCAGTTCAGGCAGGTAAAGTTACACCCTGCTACGGCCAAAGAAAAGGCCTTAGTGCCAGGGTATAAGTGCAAGAGGGGCTTTTTTTCCACTGGGTCCACATTCACCACGCACGGATTGCCGTAAGAGATGCTAAAAAGCCGTCCCCCCACGTTTTCCCTGGTTCGGCATCTTCCTCGATTGCCAGGGGCAATGATGCATGCATGGGGGCAGTTACCGCATTGCACTGCGCCATCAGCAAGCTTCTTGTAGAAATAGGCCTCCTTTGCGTGGGCGTCAGTGGGGGAGACAATCTTCTTGGCCCAGGCGTTTTGCCATGGGACAAGGAGCCCGCCACAGGCCATGCACAGGCCCGTCTTTAGAAAGTCTCTGCGTGATGCATCCATAGGGAAGGTATTCGCTGATGGGTTGAGTCGTTAGGTTGTCCAGCTATTCAAGGCCCGTGTTCTTGGACTGTCCAGACACCATATTCAGTCCAAGGCTCACACACTTTAGTGCAAGCACTGAGACCAATACTCCAACAATGCCAAGTCTAGGCAGAAACAGGAGGCCTGTCAATATGGTACCGCAAGCTGCGCCAGCAAGGTCTGCCAAATAGAGCCGACCGGTAATGTCTGTTTCGGCACCTTTGCTCATGCGGGAGACGACCGAGAACTGCCACCCCGCTCCAAAGGCTACGAGAAAAATGAGGGATGGGATGATGACATATTGCATGGTAAAAAGCCAGACCTGGCTCTTTACATGGATTCCAGCCACAGCGCCGCCACAGGAAAGGGCGGCCAATATGATGAGCCCTCCATCACAGGCCAGTATTTGTAACAACGGCTTTTTCTTCGCCCAAACAGACACAAGGGCCCCCAAGGCAGAGCCTATCATGAAGAGGGTTATAAACCCACAGATCCGCAGATATACGTATCCGTATATGACCTGAAACAACAGGATAAGGGAAAGCTCAAAGGCCATACCCGCATAGCCGGAGGTCAGGACCGTAAACCGCAAGGGGGCTTTGCGACATGCCAAAGCGGCAAAGATCAGGACCAGGACAGACAGGGTCAACACAAGCCCCTTTGGACTTCCAGATTTTTTAAGCCATAGATCCAAGAGATGGCCAAAGGCCCGTGGTGAGAGGTCTTGGTTTGGCAAGGTGTGCTCCCTTGCAAGGAGACCCTGTAAGAGGTCTATGCGAAAGGGGTCTGCCATGGACGGGAGGTCGTAATCCACAAGGCGTCTGGTCTGAATCCCCCGTTCGGCCAAGACAGTTGCAATATTTCTGGTCAAAGGAGCGTTTGAGGCCAGATAATAGTGTGTCATTCCCGGAAAGACCAGGACATGGTTGAACGTGCTCTTGAGTGCTGCATAGACAGCCCGATTCACGGCGAGCCCCTTTTCTTCCACGTAGTTGTCAGCGCCAACCAGGGTGAAGCAAAGGACCCCTCGGGGGGTAAGGCTCGATTTAGTTTCCTCAAAGAACTCTTGGGTGTAGAATCGATTAAGTTGGGTGTTTTCAGGGTCTGGCAGGTCTACAATGACAGCGTCATAGGAGGTGGTACTCTTCTTTATGAAAAGTCTTCCGTCACCCACATGGACCCGAACAAAGGGCAGAGAAAGACGTTGGTCAAGAAGCCTGTCCAGATTGAGGATGGCGGGATCGAGTTCAATATAGTCTATATGACTGGGCTTGTGTTTGGCCATCTCTCTAATGGTTCCAAATACCCCTCCACTGATCAAAAGAATGCTGGCCCCTTGGGAAAGCTGACACAAGGGCACATGGGCCAAAGCCTCCATATCGAGGTCGTGGGAGGAAAAGAGCGGAATAGCGTCTTGAAGGACATTGAGCTGCTTGCCAGTTCTTGAAATCGTGAGCTGGGCGAAGGGGGTATTCTTATGCAAGATCAAGGCCTGGCCAGGAAAACGCCAAGAGAGAGTCTCCAAATCAAAAGGTCTGGTTGCCACTATTGCAAGGCCCAGAAGAGCCAGGACGGGGAGAACTGCGTAAGAGGTCATGATGCTTCCGGCAATGAGGTTTAACACGCCGAGCACGACCAAGCTGTCCCAGTGCGAAAGGGCATAGACAAAGACCAGGCTGAATAGAAGCCCTCCGCAAATGTCTCCTATGGTATCCACGATATATACCTTTCTTGTGGTACCCTTTTCTTTAAGGAGGGCCCCTGCCATGGGGATCATGGCACCGGAGACAAGACAGAAGGGAATGAGGATCAAAGAACTGCAAGCCACTGCAGAGGTCAGACCCAGCATTTCACCTCGCACCCAAAGAAGTGGGAGGCCTCGAATAGCAGCAACCTGCCCAAAGGGCATCAGTGCCATGAGGATGTGGCCTGACAGAAGGGCGTGTTCCAGCCGCACCTGTTTGGCCACCGGGATTCCAAGAAGACTTCCTAAACCGGTAGCAAGGAGCCAAACACCAAGGAGTAGCCCTATGACCAACTCATTGCCACTGAAGCTGGACATGACCTCACGGATCATGACAAGCTGAACAGAGACAGATGAAGTTCCTAGGACCAGGAGACAGGCCCAGAATCTGTGTCTGCCCGTAACCCCGTTAGGTGACAATGGGAAACCCAATGCGTTTCTCTCCTGATAGTTGAGTGTCTCGGCCCCTGGCGTTCAAGACATACCCGTCTCATAATGCCTTGGCAAGGCAGAAGAACGCCATCTAGTAGAGAAGACGATCTCTGGGACTGTGTTGGCACATCTATCATTGGCGGGTTAGAATGGCCAACCTTATGAAAGGGCGACCTCGGGTCACCAAGGCGAGTCCAAAGACTGGCTTTTTTTTGTTTACATGCATATATGCTTGTGCTAATTTTCCCTCTTTACAAAAAAAGGAATTCAGCAGGGTGTAAGAATTGTACTCAAGGGGGCTCTGTTTCTCAGCAAAGGGTTCTTTTACGCCAAGGGGGTCCAGCGGGCGACGCGGTAGCCACTTTTTACTGTAAAAGTCAATAGTTAGTCTTCATATCGCATATCGGGTAGGTTGCACAATGAAAAAGAAGGACTTGGAATTTTTTAGAGAGCTTCTAACAGAACGCTTGCAGAATCTGCTGGCCAAGGCAAGTGATACGGTATCTGGCATGACAGATGAGAAGGCCAGTTTCCCTGACCCCACAGATCGGGCAGCCATGGAAGCGGACCGTAACTTTCTCCTTCGTATAAGAGACAGGGAGCGCAAGCTTATTGTAAAAATTCGAGAGGCCCTCGACCGCATCGACAAGGGGACATACGGTATTTGCGAGGTCTGTGGCGAAGATATTTCGGTGAAACGCTTAAAGGCCAGACCGGTTACCACTCAGTGCATTGAATGTAAGACAAAGGAAGAGGCCAGGGAAAACGCCCTGGGAATATAGCAAGCCTTCTCCCTACCCCTCTATGGCAATGGCCTTTCCTGATCCAGGTTTTGTTGACCTTCACATCCATTCAACAGCCTCTGACGGCTCCTTATCACCTTTAGAAATCATTCATCTTGCCACGCAGTTAGGTCTTCGCGCTATCGCCATTACAGATCATGACACGATCGAAGGCTCGGCCGAGGCCCTAAGTCAGTCCCTGTCCTCCCTTGAGATCCTCTCTGGTATTGAAATCAGTGCTGATGTTCCCTCAGGGACCATGCACATCCTAGGTTATCTTATTGAATTGGACGACCCGTCCTTGACTCAGACCCTCAAGAAGGTGCAGGAGGCCCGGGCGCACAGAAACGTGGGGATCATCAAAAAGCTCCAAGACCTGGGCGTGGACATCACCCATGAAGATGTCTTGGGGGTCTCGGGCCGAGGACAGGTGGGAAGGCCCCACATCGCCCAAGTGTTGGTGCAAAAGGGGGTGGTGCAAAGCTTTGGTGAGGCCTTCTTGAAGTATCTCAAGAAGTGGGGCCCTGCCTATGTTCCAAGGTATAGACTGCAACCTGCTGAAGCGATCCAGATGATCTTGCGGGCAGGAGGGGTTCCAGTGCTCGCTCATCCCTATACCCTTGCTGCAAAGGATGAGGCCGAATTAGAGAGCAGTCTGAGGGAGTTGAAACAGGCAGGATTAATGGGCATGGAAGTCTATTACTCTGAGCATCGGCCTGAGCGTACGGCCCTGTTCGAGAGGCTTGCACGTCGCCAGGATTTGTTGATGACAGGAGGAACGGATTTCCATGGGGCGGCTAAGCCAGAGGTCCAAATAGGCATCGGCAGAGGGGACCTGCGCCTATCCTATCGGCTGGTGGAGAAGCTGAAAGAGGCCAAGGGCCGAGATCGCCCAAAGAGACCCCTTGTGGATCGAGACTAGTGGATGGGACAGCTAAGATCTTTAGGCGGCACAGCCTTTGCCGGGGATTGCCTTGATATGATCTCAGGGAGATACTCGCTCGTTGGAGAAAGCCTCTTTCCTTTTCTCCTGACCCACAAGAAGGACCCGACAAGACCAAGCCCCCCGAAGATCCCTACAAAAAGATCCTTGTTGCCTTCCAAAAACTTGGACAAGAAGTATCCCAAAACAGCCCCTGCGATGAGTGCCAATATGGGTACCATGTAAACGAGAAAGGTGGCCTTGAGAAAGGCAGATCCTTGAATGCTTATCTTCACCACATCTCCGACTTGGGCTCTTGCCGTGTTTCTGGCCCTCACCTCCCTGTTGGAGCCTGAGCCGCCCAGGGTAGAACAGGACTCCTTGGCCGAGCAACTTTCACATTCCGGTTCCTGTTTGGTGACTACTAATGCTATCTTTCCGTGAACAGCCGTTACCACGCCCGTTCTAGTCAAGCCTTGTCCCATGTTCTCCTATCTCAACCCCTCATCTCAAAAATGCCAGAAAAACAGTGGCCAGTCAAAGCCAGTGTCTTGACGCCTAGTTTCTGTTTGACGCAAAGGTTTCATCTATTTTAAGGTACCCATAAATCTGCCGTTGATGAAGGGACTATTACCATGGAATCTTATGAAAATAAAGTCCGTGAGGCTACGGATTTTGTTCGTTCTAGGATTAATGACCAGCCCTATATTGGATTGATCATGGGAACAGGACTGGGCGAAAGTGCTGATAGCATGGAGAAGGCTGTGTCTATTGACTATCATCACATTCCACAGTTCCCTGTTTCTACCGTCCCCACTCACAAAGGCAGACTGATCTCTGGACGCATTAAAGGGAAACCCCTGCTGGCCATGCAGGGGCGCTTCCACTACTATGAAGGGTACAGCATGAAGGAAGTGACCTTTCCCGTAAGGCTTATGCAGATGCTGGGCGTGAAGACCCTCATCTTGTCCAACGCCTCAGGAGGGATCAATCCCCTGTTTGATGCAGGGGATATCATGGTCATAACGGATCATATCAATCTGACGGGAGGCAATCCTCTCATTGGGCCGAACGTTGATGATTGGGGACCACGGTTTCCTGACATGACCCAAGTCTATGACCGGACGCTCATGGTGATGGCAGAAACAACTGCCCTTGAAAACAATATCCGCGTCCAAAAAGGGGTTTATGTGGGACTCCCGGGCCCGTCTCTGGAGACAAGGGCCGAAATCCGTTTTCTCAAGACCATTGGTGCCGATGCCGTGGGCCTTTCTACCATCCCTGAGGTCATTGCAGCCGCCCACGCCGGCATGACGATCTTGGGCCTTTCAGTGATTACAAACATGAATCTGCCCGACAACCCCAAGCCCTGCCAGGTCGATGAGATTATCGCCAATGCTGAAAGGACGGCCCCCCGCCTGCAGGCCATCATCAACGGGGTAATCGGGAAATTGCCTGCCCAAGCCGGTTAACCGACGGCATCTACAGGTTGAAAACACCTAAGGTCATTCAAAGGGCAAGAGAAGGGGGCGGAAGTCAAGAACAGATGCAGTCAGTTGATATCATCGTAAAAAACGGATGGGTCCTCACCATGGATCAAGACAGCACCTTGATCGAAAAGGGTGCTGTGGCCGTAAAGGGAGATCGCATTGTAGAAATAGGCCTCGAAGATGTCTTGGTCTGCCGATATGGGGCCGAAAAAACCATTGACGCCCAAGGCGGCATCATTATGCCGGGGCTGGTGAACACCCACACCCATGCCGCCATGACCTGCTTCAGGGGCCTGGCAGATGACTTGCCCCTTATGACGTGGCTTGAAGATCACATCTTTCCTGCTGAGGCAAAGCTCACAGAGGATATGGTCTATAAGGGAACGCTCCTTGCCTGCGCTGAAATGATACTTTCAGGCACCACCACCTTTTGTGACATGTATCTCTTCGAAGATGCCGTGGCCGAGGCCGCCAAGAGGGCTGGGATGCGGGCCCTAGTAGGGGAAGTCCTCTACGATTTTCCTTCTCCCAATTACGGACCAATGGAAAAAGGCTTAACGTACACGGAAGATCTGATCGAAAAGTGGCAGGATGATCCCCTCGTCACCATCGCCGTGGAACCGCACTCCCCCTATCTGTGTGCCCCAGATCTCCTTCAAAAAGCCAAGGCAATTGCCGATCGACACAGTGCGCCCATGGTGATGCACGTGTCAGAATCAGAGGCGGAAGTCCTGCAGCTGAAGGAGAAATACAACAAGACCCCTGTGGAGCACCTGGCACACATCGGTTTCCTTGATCCCAAGTTGATTGCCGTGCACTGTGTGGTCATGACGGAAAAAGATATGGATCTCCTGAAAGCCTTTGACGTCAAGGTGGCTCACGACCCGGAAAGCACCATGAAGCTCGCCTCAGGCATAACCCCGGTGCCACAGCTCCTGGAGCGGGGGGTCACAGTGGGCATCGGGACAGACGGTTGTGCCAGCAACAACAATCTGGACATGTTTCAGGAGATAGACACCGTTGCCAAGGTCCACAAGGCCCAGACCCTTGACCCCACTGTCCTGGATGCCCAGACTGTGGTGAGAATGGCCACCATTGACGGGGCCAGGGTGCTGGGGCTGGAAGATCAGATCGGTTCCCTTGCGCCAGGAAAGAAGGCGGACATCATTGTGATTGACACCAGGCGCCCCCACCTCACACCCATGTACAATGTCTATTCCCACCTGGTCTATGCTGTTTCCGGCAATGATGTGGTTACGGCCATTGTGAATGGACAGGTAGTTATGGAAGACAAGGTGCTCATGACCCTGGATGTGGATACCGTCATGGAAGATGTAAGTCAAATCGCTGAACATATTGTTCTCAAAGTGAATAGCTCATAACAGAATGAAGGGCATGAGGCGAAAGCAAAGGCATAAGGCTAAAGGCCCCCATCTTTGGGCCGCAAGCCATACACCTTACGCCGGACTATTTCACGGCCAGCCTTTTTGACTGTTCTCGAAAGGCCCACGCCATGCTGCAGGACACAGTGTATGACATTTTGATTCACAATGGAACCATCCTCACGGTCAATAATGACTTTGACATTGTCAAAGATGGCCTCCTGTGCATAGAAGATGGCAAGATCGCACGCATTGAAGAGAAGGCATTGAATCAGCCACTTCCCGCTGCTAGGAAGAGAGTAGATGCCGGTGGGGGTATCATCCTGCCGGGATTGGTCAACACCCACACTCATTCTCCCATGACCCTTTTTCGAGGTCTGGCAGATGACCTTCCTCTAATGACATGGTGGAATGATCACATTTTTGAGGCCGAAGCACATTGGCTGAACCCCGAGACGGTGTTTACGGCCACGCTCCTTTCATGCGCTGAGATGCTGCTTTCGGGCACTACTACATGCTGTGACGGGTATTTCTTTGAAGATAGCGTGGCCAGAGGTGTTCAGGGGTCCGGGATGCGGGCCGTGCTTGCACAGGGAATTGTGGACTTTCCGGCCCCTGGTGTGCCTGAGCCCGAGAAAAACGTGGATGAGGCCCGCCAATTCATTGAGAAATGGCAGAAGAAGAACCCTTTGATTCATCCCGGACTTTTCTGTCATTCTCCCTACACATGCAGTGAGAAGACCTTGAGGTTTGCTCGCAAGGTAGCTGATGAGACAGACGCCCTTTTTCAGATCCATGTGGCAGAGACAAAGAAGGAGGCGGACCAGATCCAGGAAACACGCGGCATGTCGCCTGTCCAATACCTTGATCGGATCGGCGTCCTGAAAGCCAGCACCCTTGTGGTCCATGGCATATGGGTGGACCAAGAGGACATCGCTTGCATGGCAAAGAGGCCGGTGGGCGTCTCAGTTACCACAGAGAGCCACATGAAGCTTGCATCAGGCACGGCACCGGTTCCAGAGTTTTTGAAATACGGCTTGCCGGTGGGCATCGGCACAGATGGCTGCGCCAGCAACAATAACCTGGACATGTTTCAGGAAATGGACTTCATGGCCAAGGTGCACAAGGCGAGGCTCCTCGACCCCACGGTCATGGATGCTAGGCAGGTATTGACTATGGCCACCAGGGGCGGCGCTGAGGCCATAGGACTGGGAGAGGATATCGGATCGATCGAGGTGGGAAAAAGGGCTGACGTGATCATTGTTGATACTCACAAGCCCCATCTGACGCCCCTCTACGATCCCAGCTCTCACCTTGTCTATGCGGCCAGCGGAAGCGACGTGAAAGATGTAATCATCGATGGCCGAGTGGTAGTAAAAGATAGAACGCTCCTCACCATAGACATTGAAGACGTCATGGAAAAGGTGACGTCCCTGGCCCGTCAAGTTGCCTCTTGAATCTAGGCCGAAGGCGTTTTCTTCCCCTCTTAAGCCCTACCGAGGTGATATCTTAAGAAAGAGGAGACTTCAGTCCGGCTTTTGGACGCGGTGGACTTGTTGTCCTTTTTGGTTATTTTAAGTCCTTTTGGGGTTATACAATTCCTCATCGAGCAGTAACTAAAAAGATATTGACAAGAACTTACGCTTGTGTTTAACTCTCTTTCCTCAGGTTCTCCGAAAAGGCCTGTTAAAAGGGGTGCCGTTTTTAAAGGAAGCCCCTTTCTTTTTGGGATGTTATATGTCAAAACTGGCATAGTTCTTGGGTAAAAAACTTGCTTCAGAATCTCGAACAACTCCTCGGCTCTGCTTATTTGAAAACCTTCCAGTTCCATGCTTATCTGCGGCCTTCGTTAGGTGTCTTTCTTACTACAAAAAGGTGGGACTGCTACATCGCCGTAACCGCTCTTCTAGCTTGTGGAGTTGCCCTGAGCCCTTCTGGCCTGGGAATATGAGGGCATTGGCTGGGTGTCAAAGAGGGGAGGCGTGGCGCAAAAGACAGGCACTTGTCAGTGAGCTAAAGGCTTTTCTCCCAACATCGTAACGCTCACCCATGGCTTGGAAAGTGGTCGGTTCCACGGCACTGCTATTCCGTTTGCAGGGTCGACCATATCTCTTTTGCGGAGATAGTTGTTTCAAGATTGCGAAAGGAGTACATCGTGAGATCAACGTCTAAAGGGGGCTTCGTCTTAGTTGTACTTAGTCTTATTCTGATGCCTGTGGGCTACGGCCATGCCGGAAAGAAAGGCACTAAGGAGAGTAAACTCTGTGCATGGACCAATATCCGCTTTCGGTATGAGTACCAGGATGATTTCAACGGTAAGTTCTATGGAGATGAGCCCAGGGCCGGGAAGTCAAATGACGGATTCCTTCTCGGGAGATTCCGGTTTGGATTCCATTACTATCCCAACGAAATGATCCATCTCTCTGTGGGGATGCAGCACTCTGAAGCCTGGGATTTGGCCCTAAAGGAGAGCGAATTTTATAACAGTAGATTCGGTCGATTTCACAATCCCTATGAGGATGATTGGGAGCCTTTCAATGCCTATCTGGAGATCAAGAAGCTCCTGCCCTTCAGTATCAAAGCGGGAAGACAGATTATCACTTACGGTAACAAAAGGATCTACGGTCCTGGTCAATGGGGAAACACCGGTAGGTGGCAATGGGATGCCGTTTTGCTCCATTATGCATTTGAGGGAGGGTTCTTGGATGCATACTATGGGGGGACGAAGGTCCACGACCCGAGCCACTTGAGTTGGGACCACAATCATGGGTTTGAGAGTGTAGGGTTCTACGGACACTTCAGGCTGCCGGAGAGCTTCCTGGGTATAATGGTTGAACCCTTTTCAATGACCAAGGTGAACGACCACGACCGGTACACGGGCGAGGACGGTCCAGTCGGAGACTTTGACGCGTACTACTTTGGCGCCAGGATTTTTAGGACGAATTACAATGGATTTGACTTCGACTTCACTTTCATAAAGCAGGAAGGAGATCGTGCCAGCGATGACATTGATGCTTACGGTTATCATTGCCTGGTTGGCTACAGGTTCGAAGAGATCGCTTTCAAACCGCGTGTCACTCTAGAGTATAGCTATGCCTCTGGCGATAGCGACCCCACAGACGGCACCCTTGAAACATTTGACGGTGCCTTCGGGGCCAAGGACAAGATGTATGGTCGGATGAATCTGTTTGCGTGGCAGAACCTAAGGGACGCCCAGGTGAACGTTGACCTCAAACCTGGGAAATGGCTTTCCTTCACAGGGGGGTACCACCAATTCTGGTTGGCCGAGAGAGAAGATGGGTGGTCCCTGAACCCCAAGGCGTTCCGGGACAAGACCGGAAACTCCGGTGACAAGGTGGGCAGGGAGCTTGATCTCATATTCAAATTGGATTTTTCCAAAGGGCATGAGATTCAATTTGGTTACGGGCATTTCTGGCCGGACGAATTTGCCAAGAAGCTAGCCTCTGACGAGGAGGCAAACTGGGTATTCCTCCAGTGGATGTGGAAGTACTCGACGCCACTGTTTCAGAGGGCTAGGCTTTAGAAAACGACTTGAGAAAAGGAGGCGAAAATGAGGAAGATTGGCGGACCCGACCAAGACGATTCCAAATCCCCATAAGCGGGCCGATATCGGGGAAAAGGACTTCCCTTATAGAAAGAAGATGATCTCTACGGAATAAGAGATTGCGATAAGGGGCTGATGCAATATCTTAATATGTGGGGGTAAGCCTCCTTGGATTCCAGAAAAGCATCCCACTGCTTATTGAGAAAATAAAGGTCAATGACAGGGAAACCCAAAGGAGATAGAGGCAAACGCAGGCACGTTGCAGGAGGTAAAAATGAAGAGGACCTGTGTCAGAAACACCATGGGCGCACTTGCCGTGCTGCTTATTTTCGTAGTCGCAGTGCTCCCGGCGGGCGCACAGGAGGCAGAATCGATCATGGTCTACAGCGGGGCTGGCATGAGGAAACCCATGGATGAGATTGGTGGACTATTTCAGAAGAAATTCGGAACCAAGGTGCATTACAACTATGCTGGCTCGAATGCCCTGTTGAGCCAGATGCAGCTTACGAAAAAGGGAGATGCCTACATGCCTGGTGCAACCCTTTATATTGATATCGCCCGGGAAAAGGGACTGATCGGATACCAGCAAGGTGTTGCGTATCACATTCCTGTGATTACGGTGCCAAAAGGAAATCCTGCCAACATCTCCGGTTTGAAGGATTTGGCAAGACCGGACGTGCGGCTCGTCTTCGGGGACCCGAAAGTGGCTGCAATCGGGAAGATTGGGAACAAAATCCTCAAAAAAAACGACCTCAAAGACGCGGTCTGGGCCAAAGGTGTCGACACCACGGCGACCATGAATGAATTGATCATATACATTGCCATGGAACAGGCGGACGCCTCAATCAATTGGTGGGATACGGTAAAATTTGTGGGAAAAATTGAGGTCATAGAGATACCCAAGGAGAAAAACGTCATCAAGGTGATTCCCATAGGAGTCACCACGTTTTCAAAGCATCCGGTCAAAGCGAAGCAATTTGTCGATTTCTGTGCATCCGAAGAAGGCAAGGGGATTTTTGAAAAACACGGTTTTATCACCTATCCCAATCCCGAATATGAATAAAGGCATGCTTGTATGTTTCCTGTTTTCACACGAATCAAGAAATCAAAGCTGAAGGTCATTACCCTGTGTTGCGCCCTGGTTCTTGGAGTCTTTATCCTGTTGTTGCTGTTGAGTGTTGCTACGCACACGACGCTGTCGGCATTGATAGAGAGCCTCGGATCTAGTGAAATCCAGTTCGCCATCAGGATGAGCCTTATCACATCGATCATATCCACCATTATGTGCATTGTGGTATCTGTTCCTGCGGCATATGCCCTGGCCCGATATCGTTTTTTTGGAATGAGCCTGTTGAACATGATACTGGATGCCCCCCTGGCCCTTCCCCCTCTGGTAGCAGGCGTTGGACTGCTTATCTTTTTTGGTACGACCTCTTTTGGAAAGGGGCTTGCGGAGCTAGGCCTTGCGTTTGTCTTTACGCCCGCAGGCATCGTGATGGCGCAGTTCTTTGTGAATATGCCTTTCATGTTTCGAATCCTCCGGTCTACCTTCCAGGGAATTAATCCCCGCTATGAATATGTGGCCCAGACCCTGGGGGCGACAGATGTCCAGGCCTTCTGGAGGATCACGCTCCCTATGGCGAAGAACGGTTTAGCGGCCGGGGCGATCATAACCTGGTGCAAGGGTATCGGCGAATTCGGCGCTGCACTGATGGTGGCCGGAGCAACGAGGATGAAAACGGAGACCTTGCCCATCTCGCTCTACTTGAATATGTCCTGTGGGGACCTCCCTCTGGCTATCGCCGCAGGGACGATCTTGATTGTTATATCGCTCATTTCCCTGTTGCTCTTTGAAAAGTTCAGTGGATTTGCCCGTGTGTTTTGAGGTGGGGCCAAGTGATAAGAGTTGATTGTCTATCTAAGGACCTCGGCGAATTTTTTCTCAAAGATGTTTCCCTCCAAATTGAGAAGGGGGAGTATTTCATGGTTCTGGGGCCTACGGGCGCCGGAAAGACGATTCTGCTCGAAACCATTGCAGGTATCTATACTCCCGATCAAGGAAGCATTATCCTAAAAGGTGTAGATATTACGGCGCTGCCCCCGCGGCAACGAAACATCGGCATGGTCTATCAGGATTACATGCTCTTTCCCCATCTGAATGTGGAGGAAAACATTCAATTCGGGCTCAGAACGAGGAAGGTGCCCAGAGCAAAGGCTAGACAAGAAGTCGCTGAGCTGACAGAATTTCTTCGGATCGACCACCTCAGGCACCGCTATCCCGGGACCTTAAGCGGTGGGGAACAACAAAGAGTTGCCATCGCTCGGGCCCTGATTGTAAAACCAGAAGTGTTGTTGCTCGATGAACCGCTGAGCGCTCTGGATGCCGAGACCAAAGGCAAACTGCGCGAAGAGCTTCAACGCCTTCATAGTTCAACAGACATTACCATTTTGCACGTCAGTCATAGCTTTGAAGAGGCGTTCCTGCTGGGCAACCAAATGGCCATCATGAATTCGGGAAAGGTTATTCAAACCGGCGAACCCGTGGAGGTGTTTAGCCGGCCGAACTGTGGTTTTGTGGCCCGGTTTCTGGGTATCGGCAACCTTTTCAGGGGGATGTCTACGATGAAAGATGGTCTAGCGATGGTCGATATCGAGGGGCAAAAGATTCTGTCCGTCGCGGCTAAGGAGGGACAGGTCCATGCCTCGGTCCGGCCTGAACATATCCTGGTCTCGCGAAAACCGCTGGATTCGAGCGCACAGAATTGCTTGAAAGGCCACGTCAGGAAGATCATGGATGGGGGAGCAGTCGTAAGGATCTCCGTAGATGCGGGTTTAAGGATGGTGGCGGCGCTAACGCGCTGTTCTTTTGACGACATGAAGCTGAGGCAGGGGAGTAGCGTCTATTTAACATTCAAAGCCGCCGATGTCCATTTGTTCTAGGGCTTGTATGTGAGATACCGCAAGCCTTTGGGGAGACTTCGTTTCGCCTTGATTTCTTGCGACCATTGAAGCTGAAGGAAAGCCCATCGAATTCGTCTCTACTATTCGGTGTTGACGAGAAGTCATACTCAAAATCGTCAACCAAAGGGCGTGCCTGTGAGCTTTTTACTTATAGGCGCCATCGTGTATCAGGATTAGGCTCTCTTCCCCCACCTCACCGTCATGGACCTGCAGAAGGGGCCTCGTTCACGCTTTTCCCCTTGAGATTGCCTACATAAGTATTCCCTTGCATTTTGAAAAACGATCCTGTAAAGGGGTTTATTAGAGGTGCTCTGAGGGACACGGTCCTATTTCCCAGTGACTTGGATTCTGACTGACCCCGCTCTCATTTTACTACTGGTTCTAAGAGCCCACAAGACCCAAAAACGGTACCACTTTCCCATTAGAATATTCATGAGATCTTATGCATGGTTTGCGCCATAATAAGCATTTTCTAAACCGGAAAGGGGGATGACATGTCAGAGAGTGTCTACAAGATCATTGAGTTGGTGGGAACCAGTACCGAATCCTGGGAAAAAGCAGCAGCAGCAGCAGTTGCGCGAGCCGGAAAGACCCTACGTAACCTCCGTATCGCTGAGGTTGTCAAGCTCGACATGAAGGTAGAAAACGGCAAGGTTGCCGCTTATCGTGCCAGGATAAATGTCTCCTTCAAGTACGAAGGCGATTAAGGGGCAAAGGGCTACCGCCTCAAAAAGGCGAGGGGGAAGAGATTTCGAGTCGCCTCGCAGCTTTACTTACTGACAGATCAAGGGGGAGAGGTACGTCTTCACACAAAATGTCACCCAGATGAACCGGTGGAGGTTTTAAAGGACGCTTCACAGCAATCCTTGCCCGTGACTTCACCTCAGTAACAAGAAAAGGCAGGGCTGTTTCAGACCCCGCCTTTGTTTTCTCAGAAAAGCGCTTTGCGTCACCTAAAATGGCGTATCATACTGTGATTGGGCTTATAGGTTTTGTGAGGCAACCCTGATTCCTTGGCAACATGGCCTGGCACCGCAATGCCCGATTCAAGCTGAGCGTAGTTCACATAAGTCCTTCCATCAATCCGTACTTTCACTCCCCTTTTGGCTTCCTTTATTGGCACCACGGCCTCGGCATCGGGATACTTCTCTCTTACGTCAGAATAACCCATTTGTTCAGCCCGTTTTCCAATGTCTACCTCAAGGTAGAACCTGGAGCCGTCCAAGATATCTTCCTTGTGTTCCTCCCCAATGTTGGTGAGTACTTCATCCAGGTTGTTTCTCATAGTTATCACCTCCATACACCGGTCCAGTAGGCGAAATCGTCATCATCCACTCACATGAAAATGCCGGGTTTGATAATCGGACGTGATCCTTCTTCCCTTTCGCGGCCATGATCGTTGCCTTAAACGGGTTGAACCGTTATTTTACGGCCACGCCTTCTTTTCACCATAATAAGCATGTTCCGGCGAAAATCAACCTGGTCACAGGGAGTCATTCAAATGGGGGGATGGGAGCCACGCCTTCGGTTTACTCCTTAACCCAGTCTTTTTTCGAGCCATTCCGCCTTAAAGGGTTTGCCGTGGCCGGGACAGATGATTCTGGCCCCAAGGGCCAGAACTCTTCGCCAGCTTGTAAGGAGGTCTGAAACGTTTTCGGCAAAGGGTGGAAAGATGGGCCCGAGGCCGAAGGGAAGGTAGTTTGCGGCCAAATCGCCCACAAATGCTTCTCCGCTGGCAAGAAGCACAGACAATGACCCCTCGGTATGGCCCTTTGTGGAAATGATGTTCCCCAAGATCCCAAATGGCTCAAGAGAGAAGTCCTGGGAAATGATGATGTCAGGCTCCATGGCAGGGAACCTAAAGAAGGACTTTATGAGCCGCTTACCCAAATAGGAAGCGGCTTTACCGAAGAGGTTGGTGCCTGGAGGAAAGACCACCGCACCCTGCCTTACCAACCGGGCCTCTTCTTCATGGATGGCTACCGGACACTGGCAATGCTGCTGGATGGCTTTGAGGCTTCCTACATGATCAAAATGGGCATGGGTGACGACAATGAGGGCGATATCATAAGCAGAAATGCCGTGTCTTTCCAAATTGCGAACAAAGGCCCCCTCCTGTTGGAGACTGCCTGCATCGACCAGGATCGTCCGCTCTTTCCCTCGAAGTAGATAGGCATTGGAAAAGCCCAGACGGATCTTTATGAATGACCTCTTGGGGCAAGTCATGGATGACCGTCACTGGCGGAGAAAGCACGCCTGTTGCGAGGGAAGCTGGCCGGGTCCCTTCTCCGTCTCGGTCAGAGCGGTACAAATCGCCTCTTCCATGGTCATAAGATCCAGGGGTATGAGATCCCGGATGCGGTTATCCCGGCAGATGACCTCATTCTTGAGCCCTTCCACCAAGGGGAAGACAATACCCGCCGGCACCGGCGTGATGAGATTGATCCAGTAGGCAGAAAGCCGCGGCGTGAGGACAGGAACGGTAAAAAGGAATCTGTGCAGGCCCCGGACCCGGGCATAGATCTCTACCATCTCTCGGTAGGTGACAATATCTGGCCCACCGATATCGAGGGTTTCACCGGCGGTGGCCGGCTCGCGTAGGCATCGGACCAAATAGGAAATGACATCCTGCACGGCGATAGGCTGAGAACGGGTGTCAATCCACCGGGGGCACATCATCACGGGCAGGCGTTCGGCCAGATAGCGGATCAACTCAAAGGAGGCACCGCCGGCCCCAATAATGACCGCCGCCCGCAGGGCAGTGGTCTGGAGACTGCCGGACTGGAGGATGTGGGCTACTTCCTGGCGACTGGCAAGGTGTTTGGAAAGCTTGTCTCCAGTCTCGCCTAGACCTCCCAGATAAATGATCCGCTTGACACCGGCTTCTTCTGCTGCCTTCAAGAAGTTCTTGGCGCATTTTCGGTCTCTTTCTGCAAAGGCCTTGGTTTCCGCTATGCTTCGTCCTCCCATGGAATGGACCAGATAGAAGGCAGCGTCCATCCCTTCCATGACCTGCGGGAGCGTCTCCGGCTGGAGCAGGTCGGCATAGCCCACTTCCGGCTCCTCTTTGAGCGGTTGCTTGATCACCAACTCCTCTGATATACGAACAAGGCATCGCACCCGCAGGCCTTCTTCGTCCAGAGCATGCAACAGGCGCCCGCCGATGAAGCCTGTAGGGCCGGTGAGAAGGATATTTTGGGGCATGTCATGCATCTTCCATCTCCTTTTCAGCCTATTGTACAGACGTGGTTTAGGTTTGCTTTGACTCTTACAGGAAATAAATATACTATAAAGACCATCAGTCTGCAAATGATTCAGAAAAGGATGGCTGCGACAGATGGCGATGGGGTCGACCATCAAACTGGGAATCAGTACATGCTTGCTCGGTGAACAGGTCCGGTACGACGGCGGGCATAAACTGGACCGCTTCCTGACCGACACCCTGGGCCGCTTCGTGGAATACTTTCCTGTATGTCCTGAAGTGGAGTGCGGATTCGGTATCCCCAGAGAGTCTTTACGGCTTGTAGGGGATCCCGCCGCCCCCCGTCTGGTGACTTCCAGGAGCAACGAGGATCATACGGAACGGATGCTCATGTGGGCCCACAGGCGTGTAGGTGAGCTGGAATCAGAAGACCTTTGCGGTTTCATCTTCAAGAGCAATTCTCCCAGCAGCGGTATGGAAAGGGTGAGGGTGTACAATGAAAAAGGGATGCCGGTGAAGAAAGGGGTGGGAATATTTGCTCGCGCATTCATGGAACACTTTCCCCTGGTTCCCGTTGAAGAGGAGGGACGTCTTCACGACCCCAAACTCAGAGAGAATTTCATCGAAAGGATCTTCGTCTTTAGAAGGTGGCGGGAACTCTTGGGTCAACCAAAGGCCCGGGGACGCCTGGTAACTTTTCACACAAAACACAAACTCTTGATTCTTTCTCACAGCCCGAAACACTACCAGATGATGGGAAGACTCGTGGCATGGGCCAAGGGGACGCCCCTCAAGGAGGTATATGAAACCTATGAAGGGCTTCTAATGGAGGCCCTGAGACTCAAAACCACGGTGAAGAAAAACGCCAATGTCTTGCAGCATATAATGGGCTATTTCAAAAAAGAGCTCTCTTCCGATGAAAAACAGGAACTACTGGGGGTCATAGATCAATATCGTCAACAATACGTGCCCCTCATCGTTCCCATCACTCTCATGAACCATTATGTCCGAAAATACGATCAGCCTTACCTAGAGGAGCAGTACTATCTTCATCCCCATCCTCTGGAGTTGCAGTTACGGAATCACGTATAGCAGTCCGCCTATTTCTTCTCTCCCGAGCCAATGAGGGGAAGGACCTCATCGATGTGAAAGAAGACCAAGTATTTTGGGTCCTTTTCATCCCTGGGATAATTCCTTCTCTGCAGCTCATAGAGAAGATCTGTATCCTGCTCTTCACGAATCTTAGTCAGGAAAAGCCGCTTGCCAATGTACTTCTCACCTGACTCCTTGAAAAGATATGCGGCCTGTGGATTGGACTGAAGATTGGCATGGCTCAGCCGATCTGCCATGACAAAAGCAACGGTCTCCTTGTCGACAACGTGAGGTCTAGAGAATACAGCAACGTCTACCTTTCCTTTTGAATCGGCCGTGGCAAGGACCCCCAACCCTTTTGCGTTGTCAAAGTACTCTCCCATGCTCAGCATTGCTACCTCCTATACAAAACGAAGTAACACCTTATTTCCATCTCTGCCTAGTTAACGGATAACTAACAAAAGCCGCTAGGCGTGGTGCTGCAGTGTGGAATCATATTTTCTCACTGCAATCGCATATCTAATTTCCTACTCAGTTCTTCGGCCAGTGAGCGTTTTTTCTCATCCGGCACGTCTATGTTGACGGCCTGCGTCTCCGTTTCCACCATTAAAGTTCCTCCGTGCCGGTACACAATGGATCCGATGGTATGTAATGACAGCGTGTTGCGTTTTGACTCTTCGCTAGTGGCCCACACGTAGTCCTCACTCCAGAAACCTTCATCCCCATCAACCTGTGTATCTATACGTTCAGTGTAATGGTCCTTGTTCATCGTTATGTTCCTTCATTCTTGCTGGCCTGAAATCATCCCTATGGGTTTGTTGACGCTTTTGTGAGAAGTCCGAAACAGTCATCTCATGTCCATCCAGTGCGAGCAGTTACACTGCAATATCAAACGGTCAAAACCCTCATGAGTCCAGGCCTTTTCCTGAGTTACTACTTTCTAGCCGTCTATCATAGTTGCACAACGAAAGATGTTCATTGGCAATTTCTTTTATATCAACCTAAGCATAAAGACGGAAAAGTCAAGAAATATGAGGAGATGGGCGAAACGGGGAAAGGGGGCCCGTGGAGCCTCTGGCAGGGCGTGCAAAAGGCCAGAAGAGAACATACAGGAACGGGTGACAAGTGGGGTGCCTACTCCGAAGGGAGGTTAGGCCGCGGCCAGAGTGATTTCCACAATTTCTGGCGGGCAAAAGAGCCTCACCGGGGCGATAATCGTGCCTATGCCGCTGCTCACATACATACGCACTTCAGCATCTTTCTCGGATTTGTAGAGGCCATGGGTGTAAGTGACAAAGAGGCCCGCAAGGGAGAATCCCTTATCCCCTATCCCCGGAAAAATGACCTGCCCGCCGTGTGTATGACCGGACAGGGTCAAGCCCACCTTCCATGCCTTGGATGTCCTGAAGAGTCCCGGCCTGTGAGAGAGGAGAAGATTGAATTGATGGGGATCAACAAGGCTGGAGATTCTTGTTACATCGGAAAACTGTGCATCCCTGGCCCAGCCGGACACGGGGTCTTCTGCACCGATGATATTCAAGACCCCCTCCAGGCCCTTGGCGGGGCCGCAGCCGTTGCTTAACATGGACAGGTGGGTTTTTGAAAAGGCCTCCCTCATGGCCACCATCCCCGTATAGTGATCGTGATTACCGTAGACGCCAAAGACCCCTGCGGGCGCCTTGAGTTCGTCAAGGAGGCTTGCGCAACCATGGATATAGGCGGGGTTATGGTTCACATAATCGCCGGTAAGAACAATCAGATCCGGCTTGAGGGCATTGGCCGCCGAGATCACCTCCGAAATAGTCTGAAACGATATCAAGGGCCCTGCATGAAAATCTGTCAGCTGAACAATTCTTAATCCAGAAAGCTGGGGGTGAAGTCCCTTGTACTTCAGGGTCAGCCTCGAGACTTCAAGGCTCTTATTCTCCCAGTAAGCGCCGTAGCCCAGTGCCCCCACGGAAGTGACCATTAGTGTTCTTGCTGAGGTTCCCAGAAAATCTCGCTTACCCTTTTCAAATGGAGGCCGCAGCCTTTGCACAAGGGGTCTGAAAGACCACAGGGCCAAAAAGAGCAGACCGGAAAAGGCCGATGCCACCAGGACGATGGCGTAGGGGTACACAATAAGCTCTCGATGCCACCAGGGGAGTTGATCCAAGATGGAGGCCTTTGCCATGTACCAAAAGGGGATTGTGTTGAAACAAGAGGCCACGCAGGCGGCGATTACGGTCTTCCGTGGACCAGACATGCGCTCAGGAAGGATAAAACGGATGAGGGCACATTGAAGGACGACGACGAGGAGGAAGACGAAGAAGACAATGGTGAAAAACAAGGTCATGGAGGACGTGCCGGTTCAGCTAAAAGCACACATAAGGGCAGGCAAAAGGGATGGTTGTCTACTTGCCGAAGGTAATGCTTAGGCGACTCACCGCCTTGCCAAGGGCCTTTCTCAACCCGCTATCCTTGCCCTCCTGTGAGAGATACGCCTTTATGATCTGCTTGTTCAGGTCTGCTGCACCGGTTCTCCCGTCTTTTGACAGGGTCACCCGAAAGGAATCCTTCTTCTTGCCCTTGTTGACGCCCAACACCTGGACACGCTTGTCTAGCCTCTGCACTTCTTTTCGCAGGGTTTCCTCAACCAGGCTAAGGGTCAATCTGGACATCTCTTCATCCCCTTCCACAACAGATTAAAAAAGAACGTACTCCACAACCAGAACGGTTGTCAAGGGACGGAACCGAGAATGATGGACAGGGGGTTTTGTCAAGGCAATACAAAGGGTTTGTTGGGGAGGTTTGTATCGTTGCCGATGCAAAACGCCCCACACGGGTGATCTGCCCAAAATGGCATTAAATACTGGAATTAAAATTTACATGTGATATCTATTTATTACAAGGTGGCTTCCTTGGAGTGTTCTCATACCTCCTTTGGCACAGAATTCGTATCACGGTTCTCAACGGTGGTGCCAACAGCCCGTCAAGGGGGTGACGCGGGGTATGTGCCAAGCGAAGCCAGCAAGGTTCTTCTCAGGCGAGGGCGAAGTCATACTGATTATCGATGACGAAGAATGAACAAGAGACGCCTGTTGCCAAGCCTTTTTCCCCAGAGCAGCTGAGACTGGTTGTCTGACAGGCCCTAGAGACTAGAAACGACGTTAGAAAACAAGGAGGATGACGATGGCACTTGATCCAACCAAATACAAGGACTGGCAAATCTCTGAAGATGCCGAAAAGCACATGCCCATGCCAGAGGAGTGGAGGGAGAAACTGGGTCTTGAAAAAGAAGAGATTCTTCCCATGGGGAGGCTAGCAAAGCTTGATTTTCTTAGAATCATTGACCGTCTGAAAGACAGGCCCGATGGGAAGTATATTGAGGTGACTGCCATTACCCCCACGCCGCTGGGCGAAGGAAAGAGTACCACTTCTTGCGGCCTTATGGAGGGCCTGGGCAAACGGGGGGTAAAGGTGGGCGGTGCCCTGAGGCAGCCGTCAGGCGGCCCCACCATGAATATTAAGGGGACGGCAGCGGGCGGCGGCATATCCCTGCTCATTCCCATGACCGAATTTTCCTTGGGGCTTACGGGCGATATCAATGACATCATGAACGCCCACAATCTGGCCATGGTGGCTCTTACGGCCCGTATGCAGCATGAGCGCAACTACAGTGACGAACAGCTGCAGAGGCTCACCGGCATGCGTCGTCTCGACATCGATCCTACCCGCGTTGAAATGGGTTGGATCATCGACTACTGTGCCCAGGCCTTAAGAAACATCATCATCGGCATTGGCGGACGGTTTGACGGATTTACCATGCAGTCCAAGTTCGGCATTGCCGTGGGTTCAGAATGTATGGCCATCCTTTCCATTGTCCGGGATCTGGCAGATCTGAGAAAGCGTCTCGGCGAAATCACCGTGGCCTTTGACAAGGATGGCAATCCGGTCACCACGGGTGATTTGGAGGTGGGTGGTGCCATGACGGCATGGATGCGCAACACCATCAACCCCACGCTCATGTGCACGGCCGAGTATCAGCCCTGCATGGTACATGCCGGACCTTTTGCCAATATCGCCGTGGGCCAGTCTTCCATTATTGCTGATCGGATTGGGCTGAAAATGTTTGATTATCACGTCACGGAAAGCGGTTTTGGAGCAGATATTGGGTTTGAGAAATTCTGGAACGTCAAGTGTCGTTACAGCGGACTGAAGCCTCACGTCTCTGTGCTCACCACCACGATTCGCGCCTTGAAGATGCACGGTGGCGGCCCCAAGGTGGTTGCAGGTCTGGCCCTTCCTGATGAGTATACCAAGGAGGATGTGGGATTGGTGGAGAAGGGTTGTGAGAACATGGTCCATCATATCAACACAGTACGCAAAGCCGGCATCAATCCTGTGGTCTGCATCAATTGTTTCCATACCGATACAGATGATGAGATCGAAACGGTCAGAAAGGTCGCCGAGGCCGCCGGGGCGCGCTGCGCCAAATCCACCCACTGGGCCCATGGTGGCGAGGGTGCCCTGGAATTTGCCGATGCCGTCATTGATGCCTGCAACGAGGAGAGCCAATTCCAACATCTCTATCCCTTGGAGATGAAACTCAGAGAACGGGTGGAAACCATTGCCAGAGAGGTCTATGGCGCAGATGGAGTGGCCTGGACCCCCGGTGCCGAGGCCAAGGCGAAGATGCTTGAGGGAGACTCTAAATATGATGACTACGCCACGATGATGGTCAAGACTCACCTGAGCCTTAGCCATGATCCAGCCCTTAAAGGGGTTCCCAAGGGGTGGACACTGCCGATTCGTGACGTTCTGATCTATTCTGGCGCCAGGTTTTTGTGCCCCTGTGCCGGCGCCATCAGCTTGATGCCCGGAACCTGTTCCAACCCGGCCTTTCGCCGCGTTGATGTGGATGTGGAGACGGGAAAGGTGAAAGGGCTGTTCTAGGTCTTTCCATTATCAGCTCAAAATAGGAAGAGATGACAAAAGAACTTCGTTGGGCCTTATGTTGACGTATAGACCCCAACAGGCTATTCTTATTTATTGGATCGATTATGGAAGACGATAGAGACATTGCTGCAACACCCCATTCCTCGTTGTCACCTATCGGCTCGGTGATGGTGGTGGGAGCTGGGATCGCAGGGGTTCAGGCTGCCCTGGACTTGGCAGATCTTGGATTCAAGGTCTATCTGGTGGAGCGGGAAGCCGCCATCGGCGGGAAGATGGCCCAGTTGGACAAGACCTTTCCCACCAACGATTGCTCCATGTGCATCTTGTCGCCCAAGCTGATTGAGTGTGATCGAAACGCCAATATAGACATCATAACGCTGGCTGAAGTGAAGACGATTGAAGGGGAAGCGGGATACTTCAACGTCATTTTGGTCAAGAGACCGCGATTTATTGACGAAGATCGCTGCACCAATTGCGGACAGTGCACCCTGCATTGCCCGTTGACGGTTTCTGACCCCTATAATGAAGGCATGTCAGGGGTCAAGAATCTCCATATCCATTTTGCCCAAGCGATTCCAGCCATTCCCTACATCGACCCCACCAAGTGTCTCTTCAAGACAAGAGGCGTCTGCAGGATCTGTACAGGGGCCTGTCAGAGAAACGCTATTGATCTAAACCAGCAAGAAGAAGAGTTTGCCTTGGAGGTGGGAGCGGTGGTCCTTGCCCTGGGGTTTGAGACCTTTGATCCAAAGATGAAATCAGCATACGGGTACGGTCGATTCCCCAACGTGGTGACGAGCTTGGAGTTTGAGCGCATCCTTTCTGCTACAGGTCCCTTTGAGGGCCATGTGCGCAGGCCTTCTGACGGCGAGGAGCCAAGAAAGATCGCATGGCTGCAATGTGTGGGTTCCCGTGATCCCTCTGTGGGTCGGGGGTATTGCTCCTCGGTCTGTTGTATGTATGCCATAAAGGAGGCCGTGCTGGCCAAAGAGCATGCTCAAGAGGGATTGGATACTGCCATCTTCTACATCGATATGAGAACCCACGGCAAGGATTTCGAAAAGTTCTATAACCGGGCGAGAGAACAGGCCGGGGTGCGTTTTGTAAAGTCGAGGATCGATGCGGTCTTACAGGAAGAAGAAACGGGGAATCTCATTTTCCATTACGCCAATGAAGAAGGCAAGCGGGTCCGTGAGATCTTTAACATGGTAGTCTTGTCGGTGGGTCTGGGACCGTCTGAACAGGCCGTCGAGCTGTCAAGAAAACTGGGCATTCGCCTGGATCATGATGGCTTTGCCGAAACGGGCAGCTTTACACCGGTGAGCACGTCCAGGCCCGGCATCTACGTGTGTGGTGCCTTTCAAGGGCCTAAGGATATCCCCGAATCGGTCATGGAGGCAACGGCTTCAGCTGGTGAGGCCTCTGCCCTCTTGGCACCGGCACGGTTCACTTTGGCAGAGCCCCATGCCTATCCCGACGAGAGGGATGTGGGGGAGGAAGAACCCCGCATCGGAGTGTTCGTCTGCCACTGCGGCATCAACATCGCAGGGGTGGTCGATGTTCCTGACGTAAAAGAATACGCCAAGACGCTTCCCCACGTTGCCTATGTGGATGAGAACCTTTTCTCCTGTTCCCAAGACACGCAAAGTGACATCAAGCAGGTCATCAAGGAGCATCATCTGAACCGCCTTGTGGTGGCCTCCTGTTCTCCTAGGACCCATGAGCCCCTTTTCAGAGAGACCCTGCGGGAAATGGGGCTGAACCAGTACCTTTTTGAAATGGCTAACATCAGGGACCAGTGTTCCTGGGTCCATGCGAATGAACCTGAAAAAGCCACGGAAAAGGCGAAAGACCTTGTTCGCATGGCCGTGGCCAAGGCGAGCGTCATTCAGCCTCTGGACGAGCCAACTGTTCCGGTAACAAAGGCAGGGCTCGTCGTGGGCGGAGGTGTGGCCGGCATGACAAGCGCCCTGAATTTGGCGGAACAGGGATATGAAGTGCACCTTGTAGAGCGAGGGTCATCTCTGGGGGGGCAGGCCCGAAAAATCTATGAAACCTGGAAAGGAGAGGATGTCCGGACCTACCTTTTAGAGATGACCACGAGAGTTCAGGACCACCCGTCGGTTCATGTGCATGTGGACACTTCGGTCAAGGCCGTGGAAGGATTTGTTGGCAACTTTGAATCGACCCTCGTCGATGGTAAGGGCAGGGAGGAGAGGGTCGCCCATGGCGCCACCATATTGGCCACAGGTGGAGAGGCTTTCAAACCCTCTGAGTATCTCTACGGCAAAGATGGACGCGTGTTTTTGTCTTTGGAATTAGACCAGGAGATGGCAGAAAATGGCCCCAGATTCGCCGAGGCCAAGACAGCTGTTTTCATCCAGTGTGTGGGCTCTCGGGATCCTCAAAGGCCCTACTGCAGCAAGGTCTGCTGTACCCATTCGATCCGAAGTGCCTTAAGACTTAAGGATCTGAACCCAGAGTTGGACATCTATATCCTCCATCGTGACATTCGCACCTACGGGAAGCGGGAAGGGATTTATCGAGAGGCCCGGTCAAAGGGCATTGTCTTTATGAGGTATAGACTGGAAAACAAACCCGTAGTCAAAGAAAAGGACGACAAGCTCGTCGTCACGGTAACAGATCATGTGCTGCAGTGTCCTGTGGCGATTGAGGCAGACATCTTGACCCTTGCATCGGCCATCGTGCCCTCTAAAGACAACGAGGCACTCGCCAGGGTTTTCAAGGTGGCCATGAATCAGGAACGGTTCTTTCTGGAGGCCCATGTGAAGCTCAGGCCCGTGGACTTTGCCACGGACGGCATCTATTTGGCGGGCCTTGCCCATTATCCCAAACCGATCGAGGAAAGCATTGCTCAGGCACAGGCGGCAGCAGCTAAGGCGGGCACCCTCCTTGGTCAGGATTCTATTGTCACCCCAGGGGTGATTGCCCGCGTGGATGAGCAGCTGTGCGTGGGATGCGGTCTTTGTGCTGAACTGTGTCCCTTTGGAGCCCTAAGGGTGGCTGAAACGAAAGATGGCCGCAAGGCCCAGGTCATAGACGTAGGCTGCAAGGGGTGCGGGGTTTGTGCCGCCTCTTGCTACAGGCACGCCATAGGCGTCAACGCTTTTACTGATGAGCAGTTGGACTCGCAGGTGAAGGCCTTTTTGAATTGATCATTGTCGATTGAGAATTGGGCAAGAAACGGCTTGCTGTTTGCTGCAATCGTCATGGCTCGATGGACATTCGTCAATCTTCAGTATTCCATATTCAATCGTCAATCGGAAGGGGGCTATCATGGCAGCAAGACTTATCAAAGGGGGGGAGATTTCAAAACAGATCCGTGAAGAGATTACTAGAGAGATCACGGAACTCAAAAAGAAGCATGGCGTCACACCGGGGCTCGCCACCATTTTAGTGGGTGACGATCCCGGTTCAAAGGTCTATGTTGGACAAAAGGAAAAGGCCTGCAACAGCCTAGGCATCTATTCTGAAAGGACCGATCTTCCCGCTGACATCTCAGAAGCCGATCTGCTGGACTTCGTCGACAAGTTCAATGATGATGCCAAGCTCCATGGCATTCTGGTTCAACTGCCACTTCCCAAGCACATCGATGCCGAGCGTGTCATCTACGCCATCAACCCTGACAAGGATGTGGACTGTTTCCATCCCGTAAATGTGGGAAAACTCATGATTGGGGCAGCGACTTTTCTCCCGTGCACTCCCCACGGCATTGTGGAATTGCTGAGACGTTCAGATGTCACTACCCAGGGCAAGCACGTGGTGGTCGTGGGAAGAAGCAATATCGTGGGAAAACCCATGGCGAATCTGATGCTGCAGGCCCCTCCAGGGGGCAATGCCACAGTCACCATATGCCATTCAAAAACGGCAGACTTGGCTACCTTTACCAAGATGGCAGATATCCTGATCGTGGCCGTAGGGCATCCCAAGACCATTACTGCTGACATGGTGAAAGAAGGGGTTGTCGTCATTGACGTGGGGGTGAATCGTATGGGCAAGACCCCGGAAGGCAAGGCCATTTTGGCGGGCGACGTGGATTTTGATGGGGTCCAGGAAAAGGCAGCGGCCATTACGCCTGTGCCTGGCGGCGTGGGCCCCATGACCATCACCATGCTCATGAAGAACACGGTGGTGGCAGCCAAGGCCATGACGGAGCCATGAAGGCATGGGGGCCACTGAAATCTGAGCGCCCCATGGTCGGTATGAGCCAGAGGCACACGGCGGCGGCCAGCATGCGGCCACGGGTAACCAAGAACAGACACCAGACAGCCACTCCACCAAGGAGGCGGAGAAATGACCAGAAAGATTATTCCCTTGACACAGCACAGGTGCGAGGGCCTCAGTTGTGACGCCAGCATGTGTATTGTTGAAGAATGTGGCAAGGAAGGCGTAAAGACCTACGTCCAGCGCATGGAAGACCGTGCCATTGAGCCTTGCCTCTTCGGCATGGGCGGCACCTGCTGTCGAAACTGCTCTTTTGGTCCCTGCATGATCATCGAAGATGATCCTGCGTCCCTCGGGATTTGTGGGGCAAACGCCGCCACAGTGGTAACACGCAATTTTGTACGCATGGTGGCTTCGGGCTCCGCGGCCCACATGGACCACGGCCGGGAAACAGCCCTCACCTTTCTAGCTACTGCCAAAGGGGAGGCGCCCTTTGAGATCAAGGACGAAAAAAAACTCCATTTCATGGCAGACCTGTACAAGATCAAAACAGAAGGACGCAGCAAGGAAGACATTGCCATCGAGCTGGGAGAAAAAACCCTTGCTGAATTCGGCCAGCAGGAAGGTGCCTTGGTCATGACCTCTCGGGCAACGGACAAGCGCCAGGCCCTGTGGAAGAAGATGGGCGTCGTGCCCAGAGGCGTTGATCGGGAAGTGACGGAAATCATGCATCGAACCCACATGGGGACCGATCAGGATTATAGGAGTCTGATCTTCCAGGCAACCCGTTGTTCTCTGGCCGATGGCTGGGGGGCCTCCATGATCGCCACGGAGTTGCAGGACATCATGTTCGGTACGCCCGTGCCCCTTCGCACCACGGTCAATCTTGGTGCCCTTTCTGAAGACCATGTGAACATTGTTATCCATGGTCATGAACCGCAGGTCCCGGAGGCCATGGCCATCGTGTCTCAGGATCCTGAGGTTGTGGCGGCAGCAGAAGCAGTGGGGGCAAAGGGAATTAACCTGGCCGGTGTGTGCTGTTCAGGAAACGAGATCCTGATGCGGCGCGGGGTTCCCATTGCAGGAAGCTTCACCCAACAAGAAATTGTCCTTGCCACTGGGGCCGTGGAGGCCATGGTGGTGGATGTGCAGTGCGTTATGCAGGGCTGTGCAGCGGTGGCAAAGTCTTTCCATACGGAACTCATTACCACTTCGCCACGGGCACGGATTGAAGGCGCGACCCACATTGAGTTTGATCATCACCGTGCCCTTGACATTGCAAAGGACGTCATCTTGCGGGCTGTGGGGCGGTTTCAGCAGAGGCAGAAGGTTCGCATTCCTGAGAGCAGCATGGATGTCGTAGCCGGTTTCAGTCATGAGACGATCACGCACATGCTGGGAGGCGCCTTCCGGGGTTCTTATCGTGCCCTAAACGACAATATCATCAATGGCCGCATCCGAGGCATTGGCGCCGTCGTGGGATGCGACAGTTGCCGCACGCAGTCCGGACGTGAGAATACCACGGTGGTCAAGGAACTGATTGCCAACAATGTCCTCGTGCTGGTCACTGGCTGCGTGGCCACTGCCTGTGGCAGGGAAGGGCTCCTGACGCCTGAGGCAGCCGCCGATGCAGGAACCGGTCTTAGAGAGGTCTGCGAGACCGTCGGCATACCGCCTGTCTTGCACATGGGGTCCTGCGTGGACAATAGCCGCATCCTGATCGCGGCCACACAGATCTGTAAGGAAGGCGGACTGGGCGACGATATCAGCCAGATACCGGCAGCCGGTTGTGCCCCAGAATGGATGAGCGAAAAGGCCGTGGCCATTGGTCAGTATTTCGTCGGCAGTGGCGCCTATGTCTTGTTTGGCAGGACCTTTCCAACCACGGGGAGCAAAGTGGTGACCGATTACCTCTTCAAAGAGATTGAACAAGAGTACGGCGGGCGTTGGGACGTTGAGGCCCACGCCGTGGAGATGGCCCAGAAGATGATCCGGGCCATTGACCAAAGGCGAGAGGCCCTGGGGATTCAGGAAGAAAAGGAAAGGGTCCTCTATGATATGGCCATGCGGCGCGAGCTGTAATGGCCATGGCCTGGAGACTGGCGTGGTACGGACACCGAAAGCAGCCGAAGTGAGTAGAGTGCTTCATGAATGACATGACGAGCCCAGACCATGACAGGCCGCCATGTACGATGGCCTGTCCCATACTGACCGACGGGCGGGAGTACATCCAGCTCATCGCCGAGAGAAAGTTCGAAAAGGCCTATGCCGCCATCCGCGGGCTCAATCCGCTCCCTCGGGTGTGCGGACGCATCTGCACCCATCCCTGTGAAGGGGCCTGCAAACGGGGACAAGTGGATGAACCGATCGCCATCGCTGCTTTGAAGCGATTTGCCTCTGACGGCCCTTGGAGGGGCCGGTGTAAGGCTCTTCAGCCTGCCGAACCGACGGGGCACAAGGTGGCCGTCATCGGCTCGGGGCCGGCAGGCCTTGCTGCGGCTCATGATTTGGCCCTCCTTGGCCACCATGTCACGGTCTTTGAGGCATTGCCCGTTCTGGGCGGGATGCTGCGGCTCGGGGTGCCGGCATATCGTCTGCCCAAGGACGTGGTCGACGAAGAGATAGAAGCTATTTGCGATTTGGGCGTAGTCATGAAGACAGGAGTCCGGATCGGGGAAGCCATGAAGCTTAAGGATCTTTTCGACCAGCAATATGGGGCCGTGTTTGTGGCTGTTGGTGCCCACCAGGAGCGGAAGCTGGACATTGCCGGTGCCGACGCCTTTGAGGGGGTCGTTTCTGCCATCTCCTTCCTTCAAAGATCCAACAGTGGGCAAAACCCGAAGGTGGGCCGACAGGTGGCCGTCATAGGCGGAGGAAACACGGCCGTGGACTCGGCCCGCTCGGCCCTCCGATGGGGGGCTGACGCCGTGCGCATCTTGTACCGGAGGTCAAGAGACGAAATGCCAGCAGCGCCAGAAGAGATCGAAGAAGCCGTGGCCGAAGGCGTTCATTTGTCCGTTCTTACGTCGCCCGTTGAGGTCCTGGGAGAGGACGGAAAGGTCACGGCTCTGAGATGCATGGAGAATCGGTTGGGGCAGCCTGATGCCAACGGCCGAAGAAGCCCTGATCCTATGGCAGGCTCTGAGTTTGTCCTTGATGTGGACATGGTCATTGCGGCCATCGGCCAAGCCCCGGAGTCGTCTTTCTTTGCTCAAGAACTGGAGCTGGACCAAAGAAGCCATCGGATCGTCGTCAACGAAGCTGGTGCCACGGTCTGTCCAGGCGTGTTTGCAGGAGGAGATGCCGTCACCGGCCCAGCCACGGTGATACAGGCCATTGCGGCAGGCAAGGAAAGGGCTTGTGCCATAGATCTTTACTTGAAAAAGAAATGGCACCCTGTCCCTGGGCCGGCCCGATCCGATGAAAGAGAAAGGCTTTCTTCTGCCATTATCGAAAAGACCAGAAAATTTGAACGGGCTAAAAAGATCTGTCTGCCCATGGACCGCAGGTTAAAGGGGTTTGAGGAAGTAGAAGCCGTTTTGACGGAGGATCGGGCCATCTCAGAGGCTTTGAGGTGCCTCCATTGTTTTCTCGGCGCAAAGATCGACAAAGACAAGTGCGTGTCCTGCCTCACCTGCCTGAGGGTCTGTCCGCTCCAGATCCCAAGGGCAAGTAAAATGGGAGAGATCACCATCGATCCTTTTGAGTGTCAGGCTTGCGGCATGTGCGCCCTGGAATGTCCTGTCCAGGCCATTGACATAGATCTCCATCCCCGAGGGGACATTGACAGGGAGATGACGGCGGCCATGAGCAGATCGGCCCATCCAGATCCTCTGATGGTGGGCTTTTTTGATCTCCACGGGGATTTCGGCCCCAGCGACAAGGAAAGACTTCGACAGGAGCATCCCAACATCTTGCCTGTCATGGTCTTCGGGCTGAGAAGAATCGATACAGTAGACATCTTAAAGGCCTTTGAGTGGGGCGCTCAAGTGGTGTTCCTTGCAGGGTGCCCAGTGGAAAAAGACCCCTTTCCCGAGACACGGGAGGCAGTGAAACAACGGATGGCCCGTACCAAAACTCTTTTGAACGCTCTGGGTCTGGACGGAGAGCGTCTTGCCCTTTGCCATATGCCGAAGCAGGGCCTTGTAGACAAGGCATTCATTGAGGATCTGGAAGAACGAGTCAAAGAGATGGCGCCAAATCCGATGGGAGTAAAAAGAGGATAACCGTGATTACTTTAGAGCAGAAGCCATTTGAAGAGATTGAAAAGATGACCAAGGGGTGCGGACGCCTGCTGGTGCTGGGATGTGAGACCTGTGCCGCCATGTCGTTGGCAGGTGGCAAGAAAGAGGCCGAAGTCCTGGCTGCTGCCATTCGTGTGGCCAGGAAGATGTCGGGCGACAAGAGTGAGGTCTTATATGACGCTGTTGCCAGGCAGTGCGAGCCTGAATTCATTGATATGACCGAAAAAGAGGTGGCCCAATGCGATGCCGTTCTCTCTTTGGCCTGCGGAGCAGGGGTTCAACTTTTGGCTGAGCGATTTCCAGACAAGGTCATCCTGCCTGGCTGCAACACGACCTTTTTGGGGGTGACTGAAAGACTGGGGGTCTGGTCAGAGCGCTGCGCTGGCTGCGGAAACTGCATCCTGGACAAGACGGCCGGGCTTTGTCCCATTGCCAGGTGCTCCAAGCAACTCTTAAATGGCCCCTGCGGCGGTTCGGTGGATGGAAAATGTGAAATCAGCAAAGAGGTAGATTGTGTATGGCAACTCATCATAGACCGCCTCACCAAGCTGAATCGGCTGGAGATGCTAGAGGAGATCTTTCCCGTCAAGGACTGGTCACCGGCCGGACACGGCGGCCCCAGAAAGATGGTCAGGGAGGATCTTGAGTCATGAAGGCAGGAAGCAATCTGGAAAGGATATTGGAAAGCGGGCAATTCGCTGTCACGGCCGAGTGTGGGCCTCCAAAGGGACCGGCCCCCACCGTCATTAGGAGAAAGGGCGACCTTCTCAAGTTTTGCTGTGACGCCTTGAATGTGACAGACAACCAGACCGCGATTGTGCGCATGTCCAGCATGAGCGGCTGTGTGCTGTTAAAAGAAGTGGGCGTGGAGCCGGTCCTGCAGATGGTTGTCAGAGACCGGAATCGTCTCGCCCTGCAGGGTGATCTCATAGGGGCGGCGGCCCTGGGTATTCGAAATGTCCTTTGCCTTTCCGGCGATCATCAGCGTTTCGGCAATCACCCCACGGCCAAGGGGGTATATGACATCGATTCCATACAGTTCCTTCAGATGGTCAAAAACATGCGGGATGAACACCAATTCATCAACGGTGAAGAATTTTCAGGAGACACCCCCTTCTTTATTGGTGCAGCAGCCAATCCTTTTGCCGATCCCTTTGTATTTCGCGTCACCCGTTTGGCCAAAAAGGTGAAGGCCGGCGCAGACTTCATCCAAACCCAGGGCATATTTGACATGGCCAAATTCGTTGAGTGGATGACGATGGTTAAAGACAGGGGCCTGGATGAAAAAACCCACATACTTGCCGGGCTCATACCGATTAAGTCCGTTGGCATGGCGCGCTACATGCGAAACAACGTGTCTGGCCTTAGCGTGCCAAAGGCGATCGTTGATCGGATGGGCGATGCCAAGGATCCCAAGGAAGAAGGGGTGCGGATCTGCCTTGAGACCATTGAGCAGCTCAAGGAGGTTGACGGGATCCACGGTGTGCACATCATGGCCGTAGCCTGGGAAGACATTGTACCGCGAATTGTGGAGGAAGCCGGCTTGATGCCCAGGCCGATCGTCTAGAGTCTCACTTTGGGGTTGCTCAGAAGGGATAACAGATGACCCATGGCCAGGCAACTAGGGGGGGATGACATGGGAACAAGTACTAAGATTTTGGTTGTGGACGATGACCCTGACATGCGGGAGACTTTGCAGATGATATTGGAGTCTGCAGGATACGCTGTGGTCCTGGCCGAAGACGGGGAGCAATGTCTGTCAAAGCTGAAAGAGGAGCCCTTTGATTTGCTCCTTCTGGATCTCTTGATGCCCAACATGGATGGTTTCGAGGTCTGCAAGGCCTTAAAGGACCCCAGGTATGCAAAGTATGCCTCCATGCCGATCATCATCCTCAGCTCAGTACAAGAAGGGGTCAGCCAGCGCCGCTACGAATTGGAGACTGGAGTGCGCCTGGACATTGACGATTATGTGGAAAAACCCGTGGAAAGCAGCGTGTTACTCGACAGGGTCGGAAAAATCATTCAAAGAATTTCAAAAGAGTAAGACAAAACACAGAGGTAGCCATGAAGAAGGTCTTGTTAGTAGACGATGACATGGATTTTTGTGAGGCCACAGCGCTCCTTTTGGAAAGCAAGTCCTACGAGGTTATTCTGGCTCATGATGGAAAGGAGGGGCTAGAGAAAGTGCGGGCGGAAAAACCTGACCTAGTCATCCTGGACGTCATGATGCCTGAGATGAACGGATACGATGTGTGTGTCGTCCTAAAAGCAGATCCGGAACTTAAAGAGATCCCCGTGGTTCTTCTCACTGCCGTGGACCAGGCCATCTTTAGAACAGCCTATACACAGCATATGGGTCTCATGACGGAGGCTGAGGACTATATTGCCAAGCCAGTTGAATCTGAAGAGCTGGTGAAACGCGTGGAGGCCCTCTTAAGCTAGGATTTGTGAGTCTATGTTAATCAAGCCAAGCATAAACGTATTGGTGGCGGAAAACGATATCGCCATGATGCAGAAATGCCGGGAGCTCCTTTTAAACGAGGGCCATAGGGTTCGGACGGCTGAATCTGTGGAAGAGGCTCTGGGCATCATTCAGAGGCATCCGGCAGAGGTAGACATTATGCTCCTTTCCCTTGACCTTCCAAAGGAGGGAGGCATAACGCTCATTGAGACGCTCCAAAGGGCTCGACCCGAACTCCTGATTATGGCCATGTCCGAAGACTGTGGGGAGGAGGCCCTAGAGGCTATGCACGCCGGGGCCTACGACTGCCTTCGGAAAACCTTCACTCCCGAGCATTTTGAAATAAAGATAAACCGTGCCATTGAGGCCTTTCGGCTGAGACGCCAACTGGGGATATTGACCCGGCAAAGGCAGGCTGCTCTGACCAAGGTGAGCTATGACGAAAACCTCCTGGCCATTCTCCACAGCTTCAGCGATGGCCTTGTCGTCACCGATTGGCAGACGAACGTCGTCCTGTTCAATGACGAAGCCGCTCGTCTTTTTGGGTTGACCGAGGAAAAGGCCATAGGGAGCCCTGTTTCTGTCTGTTTGGCATCAGACGAACTGCTGTCCCTGTTTGTGCGGGCCATCAAGTCGGACACTTCCCTTATCACGCTTATGGCCGGCGAGGAGCCGGTGGTGAAGGTGGGAGACAAGACCCTTCGCGTTCACGTGGACCCTGTGAAAAATGCAGCAGGAACCGTTATCGGAGCAATGAGTCTGTTTCACGACGTCACAGGCGTGAGTGCCATGGATAAACTGAGGGACGATTTTCTTTCCATGGTCTCTCACGAACTCAAGGCCCCCTTGAGTTCTCTGTTGATGCAGATTTCTGTTGTCTTAGACGGGTTGGCCGGAGATTTGACTCCCAAACAGGACGATTTGCTCAGCAAGGCCAAGGAAAAGACCAAAGGTATGATTACCCTCGTGAACGACATCTTGGATTATCGTCGCCTTCAAGAAGGCAAATCCATTCAGAAGATTGAGAACCTGGATATGGCTGATGAGTTGGAGCGGACAGCGGACCTGATGCGCCTGTCTGCAGAAGAAAAGGGTGTGGAGATCACGTTCGATGTCGCAGACGATATCCCAGCCTTTAACGGAGACAGGGGGGGCGTGCAGGCCATCTTTGTCAATTTGATCAGCAATGCTATTAAGTATACCTCGAAAGGGGGCAGGGTAGAGGTGAGCCTTCGTAAAAAGGGCAAAGACATTCGGTTTAAAGTCGTTGATACTGGTATTGGGATTCCACCGCAGGACTTGAACAGGGTCTTTGAGAAATTCTATCGCATCAAGACTGAGGAAACTAAGAGCATATCAGGCTCGGGCCTAGGGCTATCCATCGTAAAGGGGATCGTGGAGGCCCATAATGGTTTTGTCCACTTGGAGAGCGAGGTGGGTAAAGGAACGACTTTTGTCGTGTCGCTGCCCTCGGAAGCATAGCGTCTTGGAGGTATAGAATGATCATTGCAGAACAGAAGCAAATGGAAGAGATACGGCACATGGTTGCTCCGTACCATAGGATCCTCTTGGTAGGTTGCGGTGCCTGCGTGACCTTCTGCTCTGCCGGTGGGGCAGAGCAGGTAGACAATCTCGCAGAGGCCCTTGTTTCTGAAAACAAGGAGATCTTTGTCGAGAAGACGACCATCCCAAGACAATGCGCCGATAGATTTATCGATCGGCTGGAAGAGAAGATAGGTAACCATGAAGCTATCCTCTCCATGGCCTGTGGCAATGGCGTTCAAGCCGTTGCCAGTCGTTTTCCTGACAAACCGGTCTTGCCGGCCCTGAATACCCAGTTCATCGGGGTGGAAAAGGAGACAGGCGTCTGGACAGAGAACTGCCAGGCCTGTGGCGACTGTATCCTGTGGAGGACGGGTGGTGTGTGTCCCGTGACCCGATGTGCCAAGGGCCTTCTCAATGGCGCATGTGGAGGGGCATCAGGAGGGAAATGCGAGGTCTCCAGGGACCGTCCCTGTGCCTGGCAGGAGATATACTATGCCCTCAAGCGGTTAGACATGCTGCATTATCTCAAGGAAAGGCCCCAGGTGAAAGACTGGCCTGTGCACCCAGGAAGGGTAGTCAGGGAGGATCTGCGGCAGGTGGAAAAGACGCAAGCGGATTGACGATTGATGACGAAGTATTTTGAACCCCCCAAGAGATGCTTTCTTTTTTGAGCCTTGTAATCGTTAATTTTCCATGGAAGATGGTCCATGTAAAGGGGTGAGCCATGAGCTTTAGAGAAGCCTTAGAATCAGGGAAGTTCTTGGTGACTGCCGAGGTCGGACCTGGCAAGGGAACGGATGTAGAGCATTTGCTAAAAGATGCTGATATCATTAAAGATCGAGTAGATGCTGTGAACGTGACAGACCTACAGAGCTCGGTCATGCGCCTGGGCTCCATGGCGGTCTGTCATCTGCTAAAGGACAGGGGAATCGACCCCATCTATCAGGTCACGTGCAGGGATCGCAACAGGCTCGCCTTGCAGGCAGATCTCTTAAGCGGCTGGGTTCTTGGGATCAGGAATATGCTTGCCCTCACTGGTGACCATCCCACGCTGGGGGATCATCCCAAGGCCAAACCGGTTTTCGATTTGGACTCTGTGACACTCCTGGAAGCTGCGAGGAAGCTGCATTCCGGTGTTGACATGGCTGGAAAGGAACTCAAGGGAGCGCCCCACTTCTTGTGCGGGGCCGTTGTAAACCCCGGGGCAGATAATGAAGCTGCCCTGGAGCTGCAGATCATAAAGATGGAGAAGAAGATCGAGGCGGGCGCCAAGTTTTTTCAGACCCAGGCCGTCTATGACTTGGATATCTTTGAGAAATTCATGAAGCGTGTGGAGGGTTTTGGTGCCAAGGTGTTAGGTGGCGTCATCTTGCTCAAATCGGTGGGTATGGCCCGCTACATGAACAAGAACGTGGCAGGGGTCTTTGTTCCAGAGCCCCTGATTGACGAGATGAAGGCATCGGAGGATAAGGCGCAAGCCAGTATGGACATTGCTGTTCGCCTGATCAAGGGGATGAAGGATCTTTGCGACGGCGTGCACATCATGGCCTTGGGATGGGAGAACAAGATTCCTTCCATCTTGGATGAATTAGGTATGTAGGGGCGGTGTTTGATTGGTGCCCCATGACACAAGCTTTGGCCGTGGTCCTTTAAGCGGAAGCAGTCATCGGTTATCAGCTAACCTAAAGACGTGAGGAGAGGAGTAAATATGGTATTTGAAGCACCGAAGATATCGTACAATGGTGTCATCAAGGAGATCCCGTTGGGCAAAGATGCGAACCGAATCACTGTGGGAGGAGAGACCTCCTATCCCTTTTATCTCTTTGAAGGAGAAATGCCCCACCGGCCAGTCATTGCCATGGACGTATATGATGCGCCGCCTGAGGACTGGCCTGAAGCGGTAGTGGAGCCGTTTTCCGATGTCATCAATGACCCGGCAGCATGGGCCCAGAAGTGTGTGTCCGTATACGGGGCAGAGATGGTGGCATTGCAGTTGGCCAGCACAGACCCCAATGCCCAAAATGCCTCAGCTGAACAGGCCGTGGAGGTGACCAAGAAGGTGGCTGCTGCCGTGGAAGTCCCTGTCTTGGTGTGGGGAAGCGGGAACGTGGAAAAGGATACGGAGGTCTTGAAGATGGTGGCAGAGGCCTGCGCTGAAGAAAGCCTCATCCTCGGCCCCGTGGAAGAAGATAGCCACAAGGCTTTGGGCGCAGCTGCCATAGCCTATAAACACGCCATTGCTGCTTCTTCGCCCATTGATATCAACCTGGCAAAACAGCTGAACATCCTGTTGGGAAACCTAGGCGTGCCTGACGAGGGCATTGTTGTAGATCCCACTGTGGCAGGGCTGGGATATGGATTGGAGTATTGTTATTCCGTCATGGAAAGAGACCGGATGGCAGCCCTGACCCAGGAGGACGAGAGGCTCCAGTTTCCCGTTGTGTGCAACTTGGCTAAGGAGGTGTGGAAGGTAAAAGAGGCGAGACTGAGCACGGAGCAAGCCCCCTTGTTGGGCGATCCTTTGAAAAGAGGCGTCCTCCTTGAGGCCATGACAGCGCTCTTGCTCCTGCTGGCGGGAGGAGATATCCTCATCATGCGTCATCCAAAGGCTATTCAACTGGTCAGAGGTTTCGTCACTGATTTGATGGCAAACTGATGTCACCGTGGCCGTGAGCGGTAGACCCTTCATCTGTTGTGCGGCGCGTATCCAGGTCGATAGGCGCTAAAGGCTAACTCAAACAGACGAGGTAGTGGAAAGGTGTCAAAAATCATCTGCTCGGCAGCGATTCGTGGTGCCCACAAGATCGTCCAACGGGCACAAGACAAGCATCAAGCAGCCATGGAGAAATGGGGACCTGAACAGGAAATCGGATTCCCCAACACAGCCTATTATCTTCCCATCATCTATGGCATCTTGGGCATTGCTGTGAAAAACCTCAAAGATGTGGAAGAGGTCCTTGGTCGGTGCAGGTCCTTGCTGCCGGAGATGGTGGCCGATGAGGTGTGGCTTCCCTATCTGGCACCGGCCCTGGAAGCTGGCATGGCCACACTTTTTGCAGAAGAGGTGATTGAGGCCATCCGGTATCTAGAGGCCCCTGATTTCTATACCAAGACGGAAGGGCCGGCTGACGGCAACCTCTGGTTGGGGGCTGCTGACGACATCATACTGCGCAAGCGGGGTGTTGAATTTGTTGACGGCACCGCGCCAGGCTTTGCAGCCATTCTTGGGGCGCCTCCCACCAAAGAGATCGCTGTCCAGCTTGCCCAGGAGCTTCAGGAGAAGAATCTCTATGTCTTCATGTGTGCCGATCACGAAGGGCGTACCATGTCTGAACAGTTGGTGGAGGCGGGGATACAGATCGGATGGGGGACACGGCTGGTCTCCTTCGGTCCAGAGTACACGGCCACCATATTTGCCATGGGATTTGCCACACGGGCCGCCATGTCCTTTGGGGGGGTGAAGCCAGGGGATTTCAGACGGAACCTGCTCTACAACAAGGATCGTATCTTTGCCTTTGCTTTGCCCCTGGGCATGGTAACCGATGAGTGGTATGCCAATGCAGCCGGTGCCATCAATTGGGGTTTTCCGGTCATTGCCGATACGGCGATCCCGGAGATCCGGCCAACGGGCATTTGTACCTATGAACATGTGGTCTCCAATGTCCCCCACAATGAACTGGTAGCCAGGGCCATTGAGGTTAGAGGCCTGAAGGTAAGCGTGGCAAAAGTGCCCGTACCGGTGTCCTACGGGCCAGCCTTTGAAGGGGAACGGGTCCGCAAGGACGATCTCTACGTGGAGTTCGGCGGTGGTAGAACCCCGGCTGTGGAATGGGTGACTACCAGGGAAATGGATCAAGTGGAAGATGGCAAGATCGAGGTCTTTGGCCCTGATGTGGACGACGTGGAACCAGGGGCAAGGCTGCCTCTGGCCATTTTGGCCGAGTTTGCTGGCAGGAAGATGCAGGAGGACTTCGAGCCTATCCTGGAACGGCAGATTCATCATTTTGTCAACTATGCCCAGGGTCTCATGCACATCGGCCAAAGAGACATTGCCTGGATAAGGATGTCCAAGGCGGCAGCGGGAAAAGGGCTGAAGATCAAACACATCGGAGACATCCTCCATGCAAAGTTTCATCAAGATTTTGGAGCCATCTTTGACAAGGTCCAGATCAAGCTGTATACGGAAGAAGACAAAGTCAAGGAGATGGTGGAAAAGGCAAGGCAAGTATACCAAGTAAGGGACGCGCGCATCGAGGGGATGACAGACGAGACAACGGAAGTGTTTTACTCCTGCACCTTGTGCCAGTCCTTTGCACCGAACCATGTCTGTATTATCAGTCCCGAACGTACGGGACTGTGTGGGGCCTATAACTGGATGGACTGCAAGGCTTCTTATGAGATCAATCCCACTGGTCCGAACCAGCCTGTGGATAAGGGGGAATGTCTAGACGCCAACCTTGGTCAATGGAAGGGCTGCAATGCCTTTCTCTACAAGGCCTCACGGCAGGCATTGGATCACTACAATTTCTACAGCATTGTCCATGACCCCATGACCACGTGCGGGTGTTGCGAGTGCATCGCTGCCATACTTCCTATTTGTAACGGCGTCATGACCGTAGACCGGGATTACATGGGGATGACGCCCTGCGGCATGAAATTCACTACCCTTGCGGGAACCATCGGCGGCGGCATGAGTGTGCCAGGCTTTGTGGGACACGGCAAATACAATCTTACGCAGAGGAAATGGATCAGCGGCGACGGTGGGATCAAACGGCTGGTTTGGATGCCAAAACGTCTGAAAGAAGAGGTCTTAGACCGCCTCAAGAAGAGGGCAGAAGAAATCGGCATCCCCGATCTTCCCGACATGATTGCTGATGAAACGGTGGGGACAAGCGAAGAGGAGATCCTTTCTTTTCTCGAGGAGAAAGGTCATCCGGCGCTGTCCATGGATCCTATTTTGGAATAGGCTTTCTAGAGTGAGCTAAAATGCCTGAAGTGCCTTGAGTTGAGGAGTTGAAAGCAGTCTTGAAATTACTTGGTCTTGTTTTTCTGACTTTACATACTCTAG
Organism: Thermodesulfobacteriota bacterium; assembly: GCA_034189385.1. Lineage (GTDB taxonomy): Bacteria > Desulfobacterota > Desulfobacteria > Desulfobacterales. The sequence continues at coordinate 41,705 of JAXHVD010000003.1, read as the reverse complement.
CTCACTTTGGGCACTTCTTCAACAACGGAGGGATGATATGGCGTTGACGGGAATTCAGATTTACAAACTCCTACCTAAGACGAATTGTGGGGAGTGCGGAGTGCCCACCTGTCTGGCATTTGCAATGAACCTAGCAGCAGGCAAGGCGGAACTGGCGGCCTGCCCTTATGTCACAGAAGAATCCAAGGCAGAGCTGGCTGATGCCTCGGCCCCACCCATCAGGATCGTTGAGATCGGTACGGGAGAACGAAAATTTAAGATGGGCGGCGAAACAGTGCTTTTCCGCCACGAAAAGACCTTCTTGCATCCAACTGGCATAGGCGTCGTTGTCACAGATGAGATGGCTGATGATGACGTGGCCGGGCGTCTTGAGCGATTCAAGACCCTGGAATATGAGCGGGTGGGCCTTACCTTGAAGGCAGACCTTGTTGCCGTGAAATCCCTATCAGGCGATGCTGGCAAGTTCGCGGCACTGGCCACAAGAGTAAAAAACGAGACAGAGGGGGGCATCATCCTCATGACCGAAGACGCCACTGTCATGGAGGCGGGCTTGAAAGCCTGTGGGGACTGTAAACCTCTCATGTATGCGGCCACCAAGGAGAATGCCGACGCTATGTCAGGAGTTGCCAAAGAACATGGCTGTGCATTAACGGTCAAGGGAGATGGCCTTGACGACGTCTCAGAGCTGACCACAAGACTGACAGCCGCCGGGTTAAACGATCTGGTGATCGACTCTGGGGCCAGGGCTCCAAGAAAGGTCTTTGAAGATCAGATATTCATCCGCCGGGCAGCCCTCTTAAAGAAGAACAAGGCCCTTGGTTTTCCCACCATTTGCCTGCCTTGTGAGATGACCGATGATCTCATGAAAGAGACATTGCTGGCATCTATGTGTATAGCCAAGTACGGCGGTATTGTCTTGCTTTCAGACTTACAGGGACACAGCCTGTTTCCCCTTCTGCTGGCCCGCATGAACATTTACACAGATCCCCAGCGCCCCATGGCCACGTCGCCAGGCATCTATGAAATCGGGGGGCCCACGGAAAACTCGCCTGTCTTGGTAACGTCCAATTTTTCTCTGACCTACTTTATCGTGTCCGGGGAGATTGAAACCAGTCGCGTGCCGGCTTGGTTGATTATTGTGGACACCGAAGGTCTGTCTGTCCTTACGGCTTGGGCTGCTGGTAAGTTTGTAGGAGACGTGGTGGGCATGGCGATCAAGAAGTGCGGCATTGGAGATAAGATCAACCACAGAAAGGTAGTCATACCCGGCTATGCTGCAGCCATATTAGGGGATCTTGAAGAGGAGCTGGGGAGCGACTGGGAAGTCCTGGTTGGACCAAGGGAATCGGCGCATATCCCGGCCTATCTCAAGGAATGGAAGGCATAGGAGAGTGAGCAGAAGTGCCTAAAATGTCTAGAGTGAGCTAAAGTTGCGGTCGCAGTAAAGGCTCTGCGAGACCTGTAACTTTAGACACTTTAGCACATCTTATTTCACGTTAGGCACTTATCTAATAGGGGGGGGGCATGATTCTGATAGGCGAAAATCTGAATATCATGGTGAAGAGGATCGGCCAGGCCATGAAGGACCGGGACCAGAAACCGATCCAGGAACTGGCTGAAGCCGAGGCCGAAGCCGGCGTCGATTACATAGATGTGAATCTGGGTCCTGCCAGAAAAGGGGGCGAGGAATTGATGGAATGGATGGTGAAGACCGTCCAGGAAGTGGTCGATCTTCCTCTTTATCTCGACACCACCAACGTCAACGCCATTGAGGCCGGCCTCAAGGTGTACAATAATAAAGGGGGCAAGGCGGTCATCAATTCTATCATGTGCCGTCCCGAGAGGATGGAGGGACAGATCCCCTTGGTGACGCAGTACGATGCAGGCATGGTTGCCCTACTCTGGGGGCCTGAAGGAATGCCTCGGGATGCAGCTGAGCGGGGGCTGCTGGCCGCCGACATCCTCCAAAGGGCGGCAGAGGCCGGGGTGGCAGGAGAAGATATTTGGGTCGATCCTATCATTACGCCCGTAAATGTTCAGCAAAACCAGTTACTGGAATGCAATCAATTCATGTCGGAGCTGGATATGATAGCAGAAATTCTGGTCCCTGGTTGCAGGTCCACGTGCGGGCTATCTAACGTCTCTAACGGGGCGCCGGAACACCTTCGCCCCATCTTGAACCAGACGTACATGATCATGCTGGACGCCTTTGGCATGAAATCGTGTATTGTGGATGCCTTTGACAAGGATCTCCATGACATTGCCCGGGGTAACAGATCGGATATCGCCTCTCTGGTCACATCTGTGGTAGAGGGAAAGGATGTCAACATGGAAACCCTTGGAAGGGCGGAGTTGGATTACGTAAAGACGGCAAAGGTACTCCTAGGGCATTCCCTCTATTCGGATTCGTGGCTGGAATTATAGGGCTGCCTTTCGTGTGAGGAACCAAGCGTTCACATCCGTCGAACTGTCCACGTGGAACGGGGAACTCAGAAGTCGCGGTTTGGCTTAGTCAAGAAGTCAATCTATAGGAAAAGAAGAAATGTTTTATGACGTTGCCCTATACACCTCTTTGGCTGTTTTCGCAGTCGGCTTGGTCTACAGGGTATCAAACTGGTTTAGATGGAAAGTCGGCCCTGAGGCTTCGGAGATTTCCAGCTTGGCCAGGGTGTGGGCAGCAGCTAGGGGTATCCTCTCAAGCCTATGCAGTCCCAGGATTGGCACAGTGGTGAAGGTCCTTTTTTGGGATGTGCTCTTTCAGGTCTGGTTGTTGAAGAAGGACTTCATCCGCTGGCTTGCCCATATATGTATATATGGCGGTTTCATGTTTCTTTTACTGATGCATGGACTCGACAAAGTGGTCACTGCTGTTGTCTTTGATGAATATTACTCTACACTCAATCCTTTCATGTTTTTGCGAGACTTTTTTGGTCTGGTCGTGCTTGTGGGGCTCGGGATGGCCGTTTATCGTAGGTTCTTTTTGAAAAAGCCTCGACCGAAAAATGCGTCTATGGATGTCTATGCCATCGCCGTGTTGGGCGTCATCATGATATCCGGTTTTTTCTTAGAAGCGACAAAGATCCTATCTCATTCAATATATAAAGAGATGGTGGATGAGTATGCTGGCCTTGGAGAAGAAGAGGCGGAAGAAAGCAAGGCCCTTGAAGCTTACTGGGTGCAAAGCTTCGGTGTGGTGTCTCCTAATGTGAAAGGGCCCTTTGACAAAGAAACACTGGACCAAGGCCAAGAACTGCATGAAATGAGCTGTGCAAGCTGCCATTCCAGGCCCCAATGGGCATTTATGAGCTATTCCGCCTCGAGGGCACTGAAGCCCGTGGCCCTGTTGACGGACCGGGCAAAGGTTTACACAGGGCTATGGTATCTTCATTTTCTGGCTTGCTTCATCGGTTTGGCCTACCTTCCCTTTAGCAAGTTTTTCCACATTTTCTCAACCCCTGTGTACTTTCTGGCAGATAGTGTCATGGATGAGGCGAAATCCGATCCTGCGAATATGGCAACCAGACAGGCCCTGCAGATCGATGCTTGCACGCACTGTGGGGATTGTACCCTACGCTGTTCTGTGGCAGTGGCCTTTGACGAGATTCCCAATCCCAACATCCTGCCCTCTGAAAAACTGGCCGCGTTGAGGGCCCTTCTTGCGGGAAATTGGCTAAGCAAGAAAAGGCTTACCAGGATTCAGGAAGGAAGCCATATCTGCACCGATTGCCATCGCTGTACCGATGTCTGTCCCATAGGCATCAACCTGGAAAAGGCCTGGTCAGAACTAAATGAGCGGTTAGCTCAAAGAGGCTATCCCAAACCCGAGGCCTGGGCCAGAGAGACGATGGGGGCTCAATTCGATTTGGCGCATCTCAAGGAGAAACCAATCTCCCTGACCCCTGTGGACAAGGCCTTTGCCAGTGCCCTTGAGATTTCTGGTCAAGCAAGTACCTTTTCCTATTGCTTCGGCTGTCAGACCTGTACAAACGTTTGTCCTGTTGTTGGAAACTATGAAGATCCAAAGGCTGTGCTGGGACTCCTTCCTCACGAGATTATGCACTGCCTTGCTTTGAAACAAAAGGATCTGGCTATTGGCTCCAACATGCTTTGGGACTGTGTGACATGTTACATGTGTCAGGAACACTGCCCACAGGGCGTGCGCGTTACGGACGTGCTCTATGAACTCAAGAACCTGGCCTTGAAACAGATCAAAAGTAAGGCTGCATAGGAGATAAGGGGAGAAGCCCATGAAGCTTGCCATATTCCTTGGATGCAACATTCCCATCCGACTCAGGCAATATGAAACAGCCTCAAGGGCGGTGCTTGAAAAACTTGGTGTGACGCTGGTGGACATCGCAGAGTTTAACTGTTGCGGGTATCCATTGAGAAACATCGACCTAAAGGCCTTTGTGCTCTCCTCGGCCAGGAATTTGGCCCTGTCTGAAAGGGAGAACCTAAACCTGGTCGTTTTGTGCAAGTGCGGCTACGGCACATTCCGCATGGCCGAGTATCTCATGAAAGAAGACCGGCAGTTGCGAGAGGAGGTCAATAGAATCCTTGCCAAAGAAGGTCTGAAATATGAGGCGAAGGTTCAGGTAAGGCATCTTCTCAGCGTTCTTTTTCACGATGTGGGCACTGATGCCATCAAGGAGAAAGTCTTAAGGCCTTACGAGGACCTGAAGATTGCCACCCATTACGGCTGTCACGCCTTGCGGCCCAGTCCGATCGTTCAATTTGACGACCCCGTGGCCCCCTCCTTGTTTGATCAACTGGTGGAACTGACGGGGGCAGAGAGCGTGGACTGGTCCACCAAGCTGGAGTGCTGTGGCGCCCCATTGTTGGGGACCAACGACGCCCTTTCTTTGGATTTTACCGAAAAGAAACTGACAGATGCCAAAAGTGCAGGTGCCCACTATCTGACAACGGGGTGCGTGTTTTGCCAGTTGCAGTTTGAGACCATCCAGAAGGAGATGGTAACAAATGGGGGCACAAACCACCACGTGCCATCCATCCTCTACCCTCAACTCCTGGGACTGAGTATGGGCTTAGACGAAGAGATCCTGGGCCTTGGCAATAATGAGATAGATATTTCGGGGGTGCAGGATTTTCTGGCAGCGGAGCCCCATTTGCAGTCGGTTCAGTATCCTGGTGCCTGAGCACAGATTTTGTGTATTCGCCCCAGTCCTGAAAGATAACCAGACAAAAGAGGAGCAGAAAATGCCCAAAGGGATTACTGTGACAGAACATCTCTTGGTCAAGCAAAGGGAGAGCCCAGAGGCTGTCGGCGCCTTTACAGCTTTGCTAGCGGAGCTGACGGTGGCAGCCAAGATCATTGACCAGAAGGTCAACAAGGCAAACCTTACAGAGGATCTCGGCTTTGTTGACACGGACAGTGGGGACGAAGAGCATTTCCAGAGATTGGTGCAGTTTGCCCATGCTGCCATCATCAACCGCGTTCGTCATACAGGCCATTTGTATTGCATGGCTTCCAAAAGGGAGACGGACGTCCTGCCCATTGCAGCCAAGTATTCAAGAGGGCCGTACATCCTGGTCTTCGAACCCCTTGGGGGCATTACAGACATTGATGTCAATACGGCGGCAGGCACTGTTTTCTCCATTCTCAGAAAAGAGAGCGCAGGGGAAATGGGCCTCACGGCAGATGTCCTCCAGCCTGGCCATAGACAGGTGGCTGCGGGCTATTTCATTTACGGCTCAAGCACGATGATGGTCTACACGGCCGGCAATGGCGTCTACGGCTTTACTCTAGAGCCGAGGATAGGCGAGTTTTTTCTCTCACACGAGAACATCGTGATACCGGAAAAGGGAAGGGTTTACAGCGTGAATGAAGGCAATTACTACTTCTGGGATGAGAACGTCCAGAATGTGGTGGAGTACTTCAAGACCCCTGATATCAAGACTGATCGGCCCTATGTGCAACGTTACTCTGGCTCTCTTGTGGCAGATTTCCATCGTAATCTCCTCAAAGGGGGGATACACATGTATCCTGCCGATTGCAGAGATTCCAAGAAACCGCACGGCAAACTGATGCTGATGTGCGAGGCCAACCCCCTTGCCTTTGTGGCGGAGCAAGCTGGGGGTGCTGCCAGTACGGGGCGGGAACGGATATTGGATATAGAACCTGAGCATCTCCACCAGCGGGTGCCGGTCTTCATTGGCAGTGCTGCTGATGTGGAGCTGGCCGAGCAATTTGTCCAGGGAAAGCGGTAGGGTATTTCATGATCGAGGCACGGTTGCGGAAAATTTTGGCGGTCTTTGAAGGGAAAAGGGGGGCATTGGTTCCCATACTGCAAAGGGTGCAAGAGGAATTCGGCTATTTGCCCGAAGAGACGCTAAAGGAAATCGCCACCTTCCTGAGGCTACCCAGAAGCCAGGTTTTCAGTGTGGCTACTTTCTACGCGCACTTTTATCTCACGCGGCGAGGTGATCACCTTGTAAAAGTTTGCCAAGGATCCGCCTGCCATGTCCGCGGTGCCAGTGACATCTTGGAAACAGCCCAGTATCGATTGGGCATAAAGACGGGGCAGACTACAAGAGACTATGAATATAGCCTTGAGCGCGTTGCTTGTGTCGGCTCTTGTGCCATGGCGCCTGTGGTTATGATAGATGATGAAGTATATCCTAAGATGACGGCTTTTAAGATGAATGAACTCCTGAGCCGAGACAAGGAAGATAGCGACAAAGCTGGGCAAAGAACCTCCAGGCCAGAGCGGGGAAAAGGGCAGAAATGACAACTCCCGATAGACAACACACCTTGCCCCCCATAACAAGTCTTGATGACTTGGACAGCCTCAGGGAATCTCTCATCACCAGCGAAGGGCTGGACCCTGTTTATGTGACTATTTGCGGCGTGCCGGGCTGTGGTGTATCGGGCGGCCAGCAGATCCACGAAGCCTTCCTCAGAGAAATCAAGACCCAGGAAAACGAAGAGAACATCATTGTAAAAAGAACAGGGTGCCAGGGGCTTTGTGAGAAAGGGCCCATTGTTACCGTACGACCCCAAAACATATTCTATCACAGTGTGACACCAGACGATGTGCCCGAGATCGTGGAAGAAACGCTCATTAAGAAGCGATGTGTTGAAAGGCTGCTATATGAAGACCCCCAGACAGGCCAGAAGCACCGCCACATAGACGAAATTCCTTTTTACCAGAAGCAAATCAAGGTGGTGCTGAGAAATTGCGGTGTGATAGACCCCAATGACATTGGGGACTACATCAGAATAGGTGGCTACGGGGCTGCCGGCATGGTCCTGGCTAGGTGGCAACCGGACGAAGTGATTGCCTGCGTGAAGGACTCCGGCCTTCGCGGAAGGGGCGGCGCAGGTTTCCCCACAGGGCGCAAGTGGGAGTCGTCTCGAAATGCACCGGGTGAGGAAAAGTATATCATCTGCAATGGTGACGAAGGGGACCCCGGCGCCTTCATGGACCGTAGCGTCATGGAGGGCGACCCCCACAGTGTGCTGGAAGGGATGATCATTGCCGGGTACGCCGTGGGCGCCCACAAAGGGATCATCTATGTGCGCTCAGAGTATCCTCTTGCTGTGCGGCATCTGACGACGGCCATTGCTCAGGCTACAGACCTGGGACTCCTGGGTCCCCAGATCATGGGAAGCAGTTTTGGGTTTGAGATTGAGATCGTTAAGGGTGCAGGGGCTTTTGTATGCGGGGAATCCACTGCCCTGGTGATGTCAATAGAGGGAAAACGCGGGTTTCCAAAGCCACTGCCTCGACCCAACACCAGCATAGTGGGGCTATGGGGCATGCCCACCGTTTTGAATAACGTGGAGACCTTTGCCTGCGTCCCGGCCATTGTCTCTAAGGGAGCGGACTGGTTTGCCAGTATGGGCACGGAGAAGAGCAAGGGGACCAAAGTATTTGCCCTGTCTGGAAATGTGAAGAATACGGGCCTTGTTGAGGTGCCCATGGGGACGACCCTCAGGGAAATTATCTTCGACATCGGCGGAGGCATTAGGGGAGACAGACAATTCAAGGCTGTCCAAACTGGTGGGCCTTCTGGAGGTTGCATCCCTGAAAGCCTTCTGGATCTTCCCGTGGACTATGAGTCATTGGCCGAAGTGGGCTCCATCATGGGTTCGGGCGGCATGCTGGTCATGGATGAGCGCACCTGCATGGTGAACATGGCCCGCTATTTTCTCGATTTTGCCCAAAACGAGTCCTGTGGCCAGTGCACCTTATGCAAGCTCGGCACCAGACAGATGTTTCAACTTCTCAGGGATATCACGAGAGGAGAGGGCCGGCCCGATGACATTGCTGTCCTTTTAGAATTGGCCGAGGCTGTGAAGGCTGGGTCTATATGTGGTCTGGGACAAACGGTGCCGAATCCTGTCATCTCCACCATTCGGTACTTCCGAGACGAGTATGAAGAGCACATCCGTGACAAACGGTGCCGGGCCCTTGTGTGCAGGTCTCTGATCTCTTACCGTATAAAAGAATATCGGTGTAAGGCATGTATGCTCTGCCTGAAGGCCTGTCCCGTTGACGCCATTATAGGCGGGAAAAGGCAGGTTCATGAGATCGATCAGAGCAAGTGCATCAAGTGTGGCTCATGCATGGAGGCCTGTCCCACAAAGTTTAACGCTGTGGAATGTATCTCGGGCCTGACCATGTGATTTACAACACGTTCCGGTTTCGCTGAATAATGATTTCGGGCGTGTGAGAGTACCACCATCCAGTGACGAGTAACAAGTAACGATGAGCAGGTAAGTGGCAAGCCATGAGCGGCGAGGTCAATCTGAAAATAGACGGGATTCACTTAAAGGCCAGAAGGGAGATGACCATCCTGGAGGCGGCCCGAAGTGCTGGGATTTTTATCCCTACCTTGTGTTATTGTCCTGGGCTCACCTCTGAGGGGGTTTGCCGTATATGCCTGGTAAAGATTGAGAAGAAGAAAAAACTCCATCCTGCCTGCCGCACACCCGTTGAAGAGGGCATGGTGGTCATCACAGACGATGAGGAGATCGAAAGGGTTCGCCGTGTGACCCTTGAACTCATCTTGAGTGACCATGATTTCAACTGCCTGCTTTGTCCAAAGAGCGGTACTTGCCGTTTGCAGGCTCTTGTGAACCGCATCGGCTACGACGAGAGGCGGCTCAACCGGTTGAAGAGAGTAGCCAAGGAGCTTCCTGTTGATACCAGCAATCCGTTTTTTGATTTTAATGCAAACAAGTGTATCCATTGTGGCATATGCATCCGAACGTGCCGGGAAATCGTCGGCGTTGATGCCATTGACATGGCCTATCGCGGCTACGACCTGAAGGTCGCCACCTTTGGCGACAAACCGTTTCGAGAATCGGTGTGTGTTTCTTGTGGGGAATGCGTAGAGCGCTGTCCAGTAGGGGCTCTAATCCCCAAGAATATCCAGTATCCCAGTCGGGAGGTGAAAACCATCTGTCCTTACTGCGGTGTCGGCTGCGGGCTTTATCTGGGCGTCCGTGGCAACACTGTGGTGAAAGCCAGAGGCGATTATAGTAACCCTGTGAATCAAGGAGAGCTTTGTGTTAGGGGGCGCTTTGGCTATCAATTCGTTCATAGCCCAGATCGGCTCACCTCTCCTTTCGTCCGCACCTATGATCCCCTTGGAATAACAGTGAAGGGTGCCCATGTAGAAGTGGGGGCAGGCCCTGTGACGAGGCCCTTGGTAAAGGAGAAAGGCGAGTTTGTTGAGGTCACTTGGGAGCAGGCGATCAAGTACGTGGCCAGTACCTTGGTTCATTACAAAGGGGACCAGTTTGCTGCCCTCTCTTCTGCTAAGTGTACGAATGAAGAAAACTATGTCTTCCAGAAGTTTGTCAGGTCGGTCATGAAGACGAATAACGTAGACCACTGCGCTCGCCTTTGACACTCCCCGACGGTGGCCGGTCTGGCTGCCACCCTAGGTAGCGGCGCCATGACAAACGCCATATCCGAAATAGGAGCAGCTGGTTGTATCTTTATCATAGGGAGCAACACAACGGCCGCCCATCCTATTATTGGAAGAAAGATTAGCCGGGCAGTGAAAGGGGGCGCAACGCTTATTGTGGCCGACCCTCGAAGAACTGTGATGCGTCGTATGGCCCACATCTGGATAAGACATCAGCCGGGAACGGATGTGGCCCTGCTCAACGCTATGGCGCAGGTTATTGTCAAAGAGAAACTGCTGGACAGGGCCTTTATCAAAGAACGGTGTGAGGACTTTGAAGCTTTTGAGGCCGCAGTCATGGAATCTGATCTTGCCACAGCAGAGCAAATCACCGGCGTTCCTGCCAACAAAATAGTTGATGCTGCCATCTCCTATGCTTCTACATCACCGGCAACCATACTATATGCTATGGGGATTACTCAACACTCCCATGGGACAGACAATGTGAAGGCAGTGGCTAATCTGGCACTTCTTACGGGCAATATTGGCAAACCGTCTTCAGGCGTTAATCCCCTCAGGGGCCAGAACAATGTGCAAGGGGCCTGCGACATGGGGGCCCTTCCCAATGTGTTTCCGGGTTATCAGCATGTGGGAGATGTCACCGTTCGTGAGAGATTTGAAAAGGCCTGGGGCTGCCAGCTCAGTCCACTACCAGGGCTAGCTCTGACGGAGCTCTTTGAGGCCGTCCATGCAGGCAAAGTCAAGGCCCTCTACATCATGGGGGAGAATCCCGTCATGACAGAAGCTAACACAAGTGCTGTTGAGGAGGCCATTCCCCGACTGGAGCTGCTCGTGGTGCAGGATCTTTTTCTAACAGAGACGGCACAACTCGCAGACGTGGTCTTTCCTGCAGTGAGTTTTGCCGAAAAGGACGGCACTTTTACAAACACAGAGCGGCGCGTTCAACGCGTCCGCAAAGCCATAGATCCAGTGGGCAACAGTCGTGCCGACTGGGAGATCATCTGCGATATTGCAAAAAACACGGGAGCCCAGGGGTTTGATTTTAAGAACTCGGAAGAGATCATGGAAGAGATCCGTGACGTGACCCCGCAATACGGTGGCATTACTTACGAGCGGATTAAGGGGGTCGGACTCCAGTGGCCCTGTCCGAACAAAAATCACCCAGGCACACCGTATTTGTATGCCGAAAAATTTTCCACACCCTCAGGTCGTGCAAAGTTTAGTCCCGTTGCCTATACCCCTCCTGGCGAGGTGACGAGCCATGAGTACCCCTTTGTCTTAACTACCAGACGCAGTTTCTTCCATTTCCACAGCACGCTGTCACGTAAGGTAGCGGGAATGAACGTGCTGCGCGGCGAAGAGCGGGTGGAGATCAACCCTGTTGATGCGGCCCCCCTGGAGATAGAAGATGGAGACGCCGTCAAGGTAACTTCTAAACGGGGGTCTGTTCGGGCTAAGGCAAAAATTACAAAGACGACGCCGCCCGGTGTTGTTTCAATGACCTTCCACTATTCTGAAACCAGGACCAATTTATTGACCCACGACGCTTTGGACCCTGTGGCAAAGATACCGGAGTTTAAGGTTTGCGCGGTCAAGGTGGAACGTGAGATCGATTTTGGTATGCACTATTTGGGATGGGGGACTGGCAAGAATACGAAAGCGACATAACCCCTGTGTCTCCTCATGAACAAGACGGGCCTTAATATAGAGGCTCACCCATGCCAGGTCTTCAGAGCCGTCCGTCATGAGCCTGGCGCCATCTTTTTGGAAACCCAGAAGCCTTCCTTTGCAAACCGGCATTCCTTTGTGGCCTGGGAGCCGGAGAAGGTTTTCAAGGGAGATATCACCGGGCTTAGCAGGGCTGAGTTGTTTTCCTTCCTTTCCTCCATGACACCACATTACTTTGTGGCCGGTTACATTGGCTACGAGGCCTGCCAGTGGATTGAGAATCTCCCCTTGCCAGGGACCAAGGACACGCCAAATCCCCACATCTACCTGGCGGCCTATCGTCGATTTCTCGTATTTGACCATATCCAGAAGACCTGGCACTGTTGGCACAATGGCTCCCCCCTTTCCCCCCCACTGTCTCTGCTCAAGAGGAGAGAGTCCCCAGCCGGCAGAATCACAGGCTTTAATCAGAGCAAGGTGACTTATCTCGAAAACGTCCGTCGTGTCCTTGACTATATCAGGGCTGGAGATGTCTATCAGATCAACTATACTCAGAGGGCCTACTTCACCTGTCCGGCAGACCCTTTTGATATCTATTTGCGCCTCAAAGAGATTCAGCCGGTTTCCTATGCAGCATTTGTGAATTTGGGAGACGGCCTGGTTATTTCCGGGAGTCCGGAACTCTTCCTGCGATTGAGGAACAACAGGATCTTGAGCAAGCCCATGAAAGGAACAAGAAAAAGGTCCCCAGAGGCGAGCATTGACAGGGGGCTTAGAAAAGAACTACAAGAGAGCGGAAAGGATAGGGCGGAGAACACGATGATTGTTGACCTTATGAGAAATGACTTGGGACGGTTTTGCCTGTACCGTTCCATTGCGGTGCCCAGGCCCTATGTGGTAGAGGCGTACGACACGGTCTATCAAATGGTGTCATACGTGAGGGGAGTGACGAGGAGTGACACCTCCATCTCTGACATCATCGGTGCCACCTTTCCGCCTGGTTCCATCACTGGGGCTCCCAAGAAGAGGGCCATGGAGATTATCTACGAATTGGAGCCCCACGAACGGGGGGTCTACTGTGGGGCCATGGGCTATTTTTTTCAGGACAAGATGGTACTAAACGTTGCCATTCGAACCCTTGAACTCTGGCAGGGAGAGGGCGTCCTTGGGGTGGGCGGCGGCATTGTGGCTGACTCAGATCCTGAGCTCGAATATGAGGAAAGTATCATCAAGGCAAAGGCCTCCATGATGGCTTTGGGGATTGCGCAGTAGATGAAGAACCGTACGCTTTTATTTGGTGAGGGCCTTTTTGAAACCTTCCGGGTCTATCAAGGCGGAAGGCTGGCCTTTGTAGAAGATCATTTGGATCGCATGGCAGAGGGGTGCCGTTTCTTTTCCTTTCCCTTCTCCAGGCAAAAGGCCCTGGAGGCTCTAACCCAGGCCCTGAAGAAGATCCCTCAAGACTCAGAGACCCGGTTGCGGCTCAACCTGATCTCCCACGGCGATCATGGCGCCGAGGAGACCTCCTATCATACCGCCTGGGAACCCCTAAAGAAAGTCCGTATCGAGCAGGGGCAAGGGGTAAGATTGGGTTTTGCTCCCTTCCAGAGGTTTTCACAGTCACCCCTTCTTCGATTCAAGACGACCTCATACCTTGAAAATATATACGTTCTCACTTGGGCCAGAAAGGGGGGCTTCTTTGATGCCCTGTTTATTAATGAACGTGGGGCTATTACCGAGGGAAGCATCACCAATGTCTTCTTCTTAAACAACGACAAAATGGTCACACCGCCCACAGACGCAGGACTGCTGCCAGGTGTGACACGCAAGCAGATCCTCGAGGTTGCCCGCTCCATAGGTATCGTAGTGACCGAATCTACGGTCACACCGGAAGCGTTGAATCAATTTGATGGTGCCTTCGTCACCAATTCAGTCATCGAAATACTGCCGGTGACTGCCGTTGGCGATGTAACTTATGGGACCCCCAAGATCATCGATACCCTGCGTGAAGGGTATCAAAAAAGGCTCCATGCTAGTCTATTTCCTTCTGGAGCATGAAAGACAGCTCATGTCTTGCCCAGAATATCCTTGGAGACGAAATATGGACGATAAGAAAAGGATCATAGAATTTGTGAAAGGCGTTTTGGGATGCCAATGCCCAGATGAAGTCTTTGAAAAGATTGATGCCGGTGTTGGTCATCGTTTCGGAAACACATGTCTCCAGACGATGACCATAGGAGAACGTCTGCTCATCTACATTTGGCCAACGAATGATCCATCCCTTGTCAGAGCCCACCTAAAGAGCATGTTGCTTGAGGGCATGAAGGAGAGAGACCAGCGGGGCCTGAACCGTTTTCGTGCCGTCATTGTAGCCGATGACGTTGAGCCCATTGGCGCCATTGCAGAGGAGATATTTCGAGACTTCAACGATAGGGAGGAAAAAGTACATCTCCATGTTGTCCACACCGGCGACTGTCCTTAAAGGACCAAACTCTGGCACATTCAATCCTGGCTTCTCAGACCAGTGAACGCATGGGACATGAAGGTAGGTCTTATGAAAAAGAGAAATCTCCATGGGCCGGTGGCCCTTGTATGCGTGTCGCTCTTGTTTTTTTCTTGTGGCCCGAAGGATCGTAAAGAACCGACGCAACGCTGGGAACAGGAGATGCGAGACGTCACGCAAACCCTGGTCAGACAGCACCATCCTGTGAGATTTCCCCATCAGGACTTCGTTGACAGAAAGGTCTTTACCTACAACCTAAAGAGTTTGCTTGCCAATAAGGAGGGCAGACCGGTCCTCTTCGACGGCTTTCTGGATGACATCACAGAACAGGAGAACCAAATCATTGTCCATTTTACCTGTCGTCTATCAGATGACCCCTCAGAGGACAGGACAGTAAGGTTTCACCTGAAGTGCAGCCATAGTGATGTGAGATCCCTTTTGGATTACCCCCCCGCCTATCATCGCTTGGCAAGGTACCTTTTTCTAAAAGGAATACGAAAAGACTTCCTTGTCCTTTGTGTGGTGGAAGATGTAGCAAAGATCGTTAGTCATTCTGTGGTGGGGCGCAGTTCCGAAGGGTCTGAACGGGTCGATCTTGACATACAATCTCCCGACACCTTCAGTGCAAAAGGTGAGCTCTTAAAGATGGTAAGGTATTCAACAGTCCTTGCCCAAGACTCCCGATAGGAGGCTTATTATCCAAACCGGAATCGACATGAACGGTTCGTCGAGCAAAGCCCATGTCCTGGCCGACAATAGTTTTTCTTTTGATTACTGTTCCTTATACCCGGCTGCTTGACTTCGACGAGCTCCATTCGGCCCGAGCTCATGGCCGAGGGCAGTCGAGTCGCGACGGCGCTGCCGCTCAGTTCCCTCTTCCCTGGCGCGAGAGGGTTTGTCTGGGGAGAACAAGTTTTGGTGTGGCTAGGCCTTTGTCTCGGCTTGATCTTCATCTGCCGATGATTGTCCAGCCGCCAAGACCTGGCAGTATTCCGGCATGCGGTTAACAACCATGCGAACGGCATCCTTAAACATGCTATTGGGCATTTTGGCCATGGACTCTTCCCGAACGCGAGGTGAGGCATAAAAGAGCAATCTGATGATAAGATCTGTCGAGGCAATGACCTCTCTCTCTACCCACTTTCCGGTTTCAAACCGTTCTGCCACGAGCCCTTGCATCAAAGATCGCAGTTCCTGGATCTCTGAATCGTGTTCCCTTTTTGTTGTCTCTTCTTTGTTTTTCACCCATCGTTGAAGCTGCTCTGGGTCAAAAATGTCGAAGTAGACTTTGAGCCTATCCAATATCTCCTTCTGCGAGGCAAGGTCTTTTTCCAGCGCGACGATTCGACTTTTTTGATACCATCCCAAAATTAGCAGACCCAAGACGATGATGACAGCACTTCCTATCTCCATGGCCACCTTCCTCCTCCGCGCTGCTGCGTCTTTTCAAGACCACGCCCCCCGGCGTCTTGGATCTAAGGCCGGGTATAGATGTTTCTTCTTACAGCTCCCTTATGGTGGGGGGGTGATGGATCAAACCAGCAACCCCCCTAGAGATGTCTACAGGCCTGGATTTTGTCAAGAGATGGGGGGCCTTCGCCCGAACAAGGACTTCTCCCCAGGGAGTTTGACGTAGACGCCCTTTGTCAGCTCACGATCTTTTTGATCTTGTCCGCTTTGGCCTTAATATCTTTGGCCTGTTTCACGCCAGGAATCTGCCCCAGGACCTTATCAGACACCTTATCTTGAATGGAATCTATTACCTTGCCTTCAATAGAGCCCTTTTCTGGTTCCGATTCGTTGTTTTCCTCTGTTTTTTCTTGGGATTTCTTGTCCTTGGTCAGATCCTTTTTTATCTTCCCTATCTCCCTCACCGTCTGGCCCAGCCCCGAACCGATGTCCGGAAGCCGCTTGGCCCCGAAGATGAGCAGGATGATCACCGCAATGACAATGATCTCTGTTCCACCTAACCCAAACATGGGGTCCCTCCTGCAAACTGTCGTTGACACTCTCGCAACAAGTCCGAAATGCTTGTTTCTCGTCATTCTGGAGAAGCCTTCAGATGCTCCTGGGCACCGGTTTTCACCCCAGCAAGACTGCTTTTTGCCAGTTTATCATGGTTGATGAAATCGTAAAAGGCTTCTGTCGCAAATCTTGAACATATTGGCCGAACATGTCAAGTGGTCCCAAGTTGCTTACGGCAGGCACAAAATGGACTTCTTACGAATACGTTATGGTAAATCCAAAAAATAGTAGCCTCCGGCCCTGACTGACGACCTGGGCGCAGCATCAATTCGAACTGACTTTCAGGCCCTTTGGATCCACTGTTCCATCGAGTAGCCGGGCCTCCTTGTTGGTAGACACTATGTCGGTCCAGACAGCTTGTAGCCTTTTAATATCAAGTGCGTCACCCAAGGCCCAGATGCATCCCCCTCCGCCGGCACCTGTGAACCTGGCGCCGCAATGGTGGGACATGGCCTTTTCCCACAGGACCCTGCCGACTGGGTCCAAAACCTCTGGAGTCATTTCCCGCCTGGTTTTTACCTCCCTGTTCATGGCATTAGCCGCAGAGGCCCAGTCTTTCGCGCTCAGGGCCTTCACAAAGGTCTCTGTGCATGCCGCTATCTCAGACCACCGATCCCTGTTCTTACCTGTAATGAATCCTCGGATCCACTTGGTATTGATATTCCTAGATTCGTGAGGGGCTCCGCAATAGGCCACCAAAAGGCGGTTTTTCAGTTCTCCATAGTCTTCCTTACTGAGCACTTCCCGTCCCTTAAAGGGAGGCTCAGTGGGATCGGACGGCCAATACCACACATGGATACCACCATAGGTTGCTGCAAGCTGGTCTTGAAGGCCACAGGGCACACCGGCAACGGCCTCCTCAATGGCATGGGCCAACAGCACGGTCTTTTCCAGATAAACCCTCTCTTCCAAGGTCATTGAAAGTGCGCCTATCAAGGCCACAGCTGCCGAGGAAGAACCACCCAGAGCGCTTCTCGGGGGGGACTCTGACACGATGTCAATGTGCACGCCCCCCACTCGAAAATAGGCGGTTACGGCAAACATGAGACCCAACGGAGAATCAAATGGTGCCCTGTCCGCAGGATGTACCGCACTTTGAAACCCCTCAGACGAAACTTTCACAAGACCAGATGTGTAGGGTCGAAGGTGGACCCTAGTCTGCATGTTTAACGCAATGTTGAAGGTGCAGGGGGAGAGGTGACCCAGGGTGTAGTAGAGAGTCTTGATGTCAAGGGTGCCGCCGCAATCGATCCTGCAGGGAGCGGACGCGTCAACAGGATGAGATTCAAGGCGCCTTTTAAGGTCCTTCATGACCAAACCCTGTCCTTAACAAAAAACTGAAGTTTGCGCCTCACGGCTTGAAAAGAGGCGTACCCGGCGTTTCCACTAATAGTAGGTCTGTCAAGACTTGTACCCCCCCGGGATGTGCAACAGAGGGAGTGGGAAATCCGGTGAACAACGGCCTATAGCCATTGCCACCCACGGTTTTTTGAGAGAATCGTAAGAAGTCTTTTCGCAAACGACATGGAGTATTCTTGGGATAAGATTCATGATAAGCGAAGCGTCAAAATCGCGAACTGTCTGCTCCGCCGCGGCGGAGAGTTTAGCGCACAGCTTCACTTCGTGCCGCGATTTAGCGGAGCGCAGAATGAATCCCAAGAATGCTCACGGAGTGAGCGATTGGAGACTTTTTACGAAACCCTTGCACAGCTACTAAAGGCATTTGAAGCCGGAGAGAAGCGGATTTCCCACTCCCGAGGCTCCCATTGCATCAAAAAGGTCCCAGGCAGGGCCCTTCCGTTTTCTACGAACCTCAGCACACTTTTAGCCGTTATTTCTAACGGTTGATATGGGTGCGAAACTTGAGCAAAAAAATCTATTCTGTTTCGGGAATTGCAGATAGAGAGCGAAAAAAGTAGTAGCGCGTCTCGTCTCTATATGAGTCAAAGGGATTGGCGTCAAGGGAAAAGGGAAAGCCTTTGGGGCCAAAAGTGCTAGCCTTTTGTGTACATCTGTAATATCCAGAAATACGGGGATGAAAGGGCGCTGATTTCTTATGATGTGATGAACGTTTACTCAGAAACCCTGTGGTGAAGGATGATGGCACGTGCTGTAGTCTGGCTCCAGATCCTGTTTGTGTTGTCTTGTGTGGCCTATTCTACCTATTCTCTTTTTGGGGGTCACTTTGACCAGGCGCTATTGCCCTATCCTGTACTCATTCTGTATTATCTGATTTTTTGCCGAAGAAAGAAAGAGGGTGCCGACTCATCAGAGGGACAGGACGGGCCCCCTTGAACCGTAGAACCTTTTGCCGAGTGAAAAGCCAACATGAAGGATTATTCAGCGTAGTTAGTGCCTATCCACGCATCACTCTTAGGTTGATAGGCACGAGCGTAAGTGTCCAATTCAGAAATGAGCGGTTTTTTTGATGAGCAAGGCGGCACAAGGGTTTGCGGCGAGGCGTACATGGGGTACGTCGCAGCCGAGAACCCGCGGACAACGCCGCTCATCGAAAAAAGAGCCATTTATGGACGGGCACTAGTTAGAAAAGGGACCTATGATCCGCAAAGCGACCATTCATGACGTGAAGACAATTCATCAACTTTTAAGGGAATTTGCCGACAAGGGAGAGCTGTTACCACGGTCCCTAAGTGACCTCTACGACCATCTGAGGGACTTCAGCGTCTATGAAGACAGGGCCAATGGTAGCCTCGTAGGTGTTTGTGCCCTGCACGTGTGTTGGGAAGATTTGGCAGAGGTCCGCTCAATGGCAGTAGACAGGCCGTACCAGGGCCGGGGCATAGGCTCGGAGATGATAGCCCAAGCCTTTGCTGAAGCCAAGGACCTTGGCATAAAAAGGATATTCACTTTGACGTATCAGACAGCTTTCTTTGCCAGACACGGGTTTCGGGTTGTAGACAAGGCGTCGTTGCCGCAAAAGGTGTGGGCAGAATGTGTAAAGTGTGTCAAGTTTCCTGACTGCGATGAGACTGCCATGCTGACATCCCTTTTTTGACGACGAGGCCACATGATGAATTGGCGCAACGGCGTGGGGGCCATATGGTGTCGGTGGTCATTTCCCCTTGTTTCGGCCAAATCCATTTGATTTTACATAAAAAATCACACATGGGAAGGCGTCCGGCTTTTCCTTGATAGGGAGGCCATTGTCATCAGACAAAATGCTTGACAGGTTTTGGTAAGCCATGGTAAACACGCGTGTAATTTTTTTTCTGCCCCCAATTTTTTCAATAAACTGCATGTAAAGGTTAGAGCGTTGCCACGGAAAAAACTCACCTTTCTCATCGTTCCGGAAAATGCTGCCAACGTGAAGACATTCAGCCTATCCACGGCATGGGTCGGATTGATCGCGTGCGCAGCTTTCTTCGTCACGGCAGGGCTTGCAGTTATCATTAATGATTACCTTGCGTTAAAGAGAACTGCCCCTTCCAGAACAGCTCTTACCAAAGAAGTGACGGAACAAAGGGCACAGATTCAAGTCTTTGCAAAGAAGATTCAAACCCTGAATGAAGAGCTCGTGAGCCTGCGCGAGCTGGAAAAAAAGATACGGATCATTGCGAACGTGAATGATCCTTCGGACAAAAATGCCGTCTTTGGTGTTGGTGGCGCGATCCCCCGTGATCTGGACACGACACGTTCCCTTACGGAGCGGCACGACAGCCTTGTTCGGGATATGCATGCTGGTGCAGACGGTCTCGGCGCGGCTTTTATTGCGGAAAAACAGGCACTTGAAGAGCTACACACCTATCTGTATGATCAAAGATCGCTTCTGGCTTCAACTCCCGCTATCCGACCAACCACAGGATGGGTCTCTTCAGGTTTCGGGTATCGCACCTCCCCTTTTACAGGCTTGAAGGAATTTCACAGGGGAATTGACATCGCTACAGAAAAGGGAAAACCGATTCTTGCCCCGGCCGACGGCATCGTCACCTTTGCGGGCTTCAATGGGGGGCTTGGCAGAACCGTGGTCTTGGACCACGAGCATGGGATCATTACCCGATACGCACACCTGAATAAATATCTTGTGACATCGGGAGAGAGAGTTAATCGTGGTGACGAGATCGGTTTGGTAGGAAATTCCGGTAGAAGTACAGGCCCGCACCTCCATTATGAAGTCCACCTGAACGGCATTCCTGTGGATCCTGCAAGCTACATCCTCAACTGACCCCTCGCAGATGTCTTCGCCTGCGAAATTCCGTTGTTAGCCTTCTCCTTGTTTGATATGGTTTTTAAAGGATGGTTTCGCAAAGAGCGCTTTTTACGAAACTGTCTTTCTGTGGCCTCAGCGATACCTCAACAGGCCGACCGAGAACCCCCTTTTTCACGGTGGGCTCTCTTAACGCCCCTGTCTTGATTCAACAGTTGGAGATTGGGGAAAGGGAAGAATGACGAGACATGATCGGTAGCGTACTCAAGAAAGTGTTTGGGAGCAAGAACGAGCGAGAGCTCAACAAGCTGCGGCCAATAGTGGAGCAGATCAACGCCCTGGAACCACAGGTACAGTCCCTAAGTGACGACCAGCTGAAGGCCAAAACGCCGGCCTTCCGCGAGCAAATAGACCAGGGTGCCACCTTGGACGAGATGCTTCCTGAAGCCTTTGCCGTCGTCCGAGAGGCTTCGGTTCGAGCCCTGTCTATGCGCCATTTTGATGTTCAGTTGATTGGCGGTATTGCACTCCACCAGGGAAAGATTGCCGAGATGAAGACTGGTGAAGGAAAGACGCTGGCCGCGACCCTTCCGGCCTATCTGAATGCCCTTACAGGACGTGGGGTCCATGTGGTTACCGTGAATGACTATTTGGCCACTCGGGATACGGAATGGATGGGGGTCATCTACCGTTACTTGGGCCTCACCGTAGGAACGATTGTCCATGGATTGGACGACCGGCAGCGTCAAGAGGCCTATAATTGCGACATTACCTATGGCACGAACAACGAGTTTGGATTTGATTATCTTCGTGACAACATGAAGTTTTCCCCAGAGTCCATGGTTCAAAGAGAGCCTTACTATGCCATCGTAGATGAGGTGGACAGCATCCTCATCGATGAGGCCAGGACCCCTCTGATCATTTCCGGCCCGGTGGAGCATTCCTCGGATCAGCTTTACGAGGAAATGAAGCCCAAGGTCATAAAGGTGAAGCAGCACCAAGATCGTCTGATGCGTGACATCTTTGATGAGGCCTCGGAGAAGCTGGAACGAGAAGGCGAAGGAGAAGCCGCATTGGAGCTTTTGCTCAAGGTAAAGCGGGGAGATCCAAAGAACGCCAGACTGCTGGATCTCATTGCCAAGCAGCCAGCCTTGAAGAAGAAGCTCGAGAGGCTCGAAGGACAACTTTCTACGCAGAAGCTTCTGCCCCAGATCGACCAGGCCCTGTTCTGCGTTATTGAAGAGAACCACAACATCGCAGAGCTCACTGAAAAGGGGTTACGGCTCATCTATGGGGGACACGCCGACGACTATATTGTCCCAGACCTGGACGAGGAGCTGGAGAAGATCGAAGCTGACGGCCAGTTGACAACCATGGAGAAGAGGACAGAGCGCCAAAGGGCGGAAGCCTTTCACAGAGAAGCGTCTGAACGGTTCCATGTGACGCGGCAGTTGATCAAGGCATACTGGCTGTTCAACAAAGACGTGCAGTACGTGGTAAAAGACGGCCAAGTCGTCATTGTGGACGAGTTCACAGGACGCATGATGCCGGGCAGGCGTTGGAGCGATGGACTGCACCAGGCCGTTGAGGCCAAAGAAGGGGTGAAAGTGGCCGAAGAAAACCAAACATTGGCCACCGTCACCTTTCAAAACTACTTCCGGATGTACGAAAAATTGGCCGGCATGACCGGAACGGCTGACACAGAAGCTGCTGAATTCAAGAAGATCTATGATCTTGACGTCATTGTCATTCCTACCAATGAGCCCATGATCAGGGATGACTATGCAGACGTGATTTACAAAACCGACGCCGAGAAATTCCGGGCCGTTGTTGACGAAATCAGAGAGCTTCACAAAAAAGGCCAACCCGCCCTTGTGGGCACGATCTCTGTGGATAAATCGGAGAAGTTGAGCCGGATGCTTTCCAAGGCCAAGATCAAACACGAAGTCCTAAACGCCAAGCATCACGAAAGGGAGGCCGAGATCGTGGCCCAGGCCGGACAAAGGGGCCTTGTCACCATATCGACCAACATGGCAGGCCGCGGGACAGATATTGTCTTGGGAGAAGGGGTGAAGGAGCTCGGAGGGCTTCATATCATTGGGACCGAACGCCATGAGAGCCGCCGCGTTGACAATCAGTTGCGAGGTCGTGCTGGCCGCCAGGGAGATGAGGGGTCTTCCAGGTTCTATCTCTCCTTGGAAGATGATCTTCTGCGCATATTCGGGGGCGAGCGCCTGTCTTCCATCATGGAGCGTCTTGGCATGGAAGAAGGCGAGCCCATCGAACACGGCATGATCAGCAAGGCCATAGAAAACGCCCAGCGCAAGGTGGAGGCCCATAACTTTGAAATACGTAAGCAGCTTCTGGAATATGATGATGTGATGAACAAGCAGCGGGAGGTGATTTACAGGCAGCGCCGTGAGGCCTTAAGTGGCGAAAGCCTGAGACCCACCATTGAAGAGATGATGAGAGAGCTTTCCCAAAGCGTTGCCTCTGCCTTTGCGGACGAGAACGCGCCGCCCAATGAATGGGATATGAAGGGCCTCAAAGACGCTGTCTATCGCCAGTTTCTGTTTAGACTCAAGGTCGACCGCAACACCGTGGAGGGGCTTACACGTGATGCTCTGGCCGAGTTGATCTTTGAGTCGGCCATGAAGGTCTATGAAGAAAAGGAAAGGGACTTCGGGGCCGATCAGTTCAGAGGCGTTGAGCGGATGGTCGTCCTTCAGGTGGTTGACAACCTCTGGAAGGAACACCTCCTTGCCATGGATCATCTGAAGGAGGGCATCGGCCTTCGCGGGTATGGCCAACAGAATCCCCTGGTGGTCTACAAACGGGAAGGCTTTGACATGTTCATGGAGATGATTGAACGGATCAAGGAGGACGCCATACGGTTTCTCTTTCGCATCCAAGTGGTTCGCCCAGAGGAGATGGCCGCCAAGGAGAAGGCCAAACAGGATAGGATCAGCTATTCACACGGCGGAGACGGTGTGAAAGCCCCCGTGCGCCGTAAGGAGAAAAAAATTGGGCGCAATGCGCCCTGCCCGTGCGGAAGCGGCAAGAAATACAAAAAGTGTTGCGGGAAATAAGGGGGCACAGGTCTACACCATGAGAGTCGAAGTGCCAGGATTTGTTGCCGGGGCCGTGGCTGCCGGTCTTAAGAAGAACAAGAGAAAAGACGTGGGCGTTATTTTCTCTAGCGTTCCGGCTTGCGCGGCCGGCGTGTTTACAACGAATCAGGTCCAGGCAGCACCGGTGGTTCTTGACAAAGAGCGGATCACCTCAGGCCGTGCCCAGGCCGTTATTGTCAACAGCGGCAATGCCAATGCCTGCACCGGCGCCCGTGGTATTGAAGACGCCAAGGCCATGGCTCGTGCAGCGGCTTCAGCCCTGGGTATAGGAGAGGAACTGGTGCTGGTGGCCTCCACAGGCGTGATCGGCCAATCCTTAGATGTGTCTGCTATTGAGGAGGCCCTCCCGAAGCTTTCTGGGCAACTCAAACCTGATGGTCTATTTGATGTGGCCCAAGCCATCATGACGACCGACACATTTCCAAAGGCTGTGTCAAAGCAGGCCCACGTGGGCGAAAAGCCTTTTACCGTGGCTGCCGTGGCAAAGGGTGCGGGCATGATTCGCCCAGACATGGCTACGATGCTCTGTTTTGTCTGCACCGATGTGGGGGCTACGGCCGAGGTCCTGGCTGAGAGCCTGACAAGGGCCGTGGCTAGTTCTTTTAATACCATCACCGTGGACGGGGACATGAGTACCAATGACACCGTTCTTGTCCTTGCAAATGGACTGTCTGGGCTGGATATAGAAGAAACCCAGTGTGCAGAAGCCTTTCAGGAGACCTTGAACGAACTTCTCTTGACCCTGGCCTTGCAGATTGTCAAAGATGGAGAGGGGGCCACCAAGCTGGTGCGGGTGAAGGTGGAAGGGGCGCCAAGCGAGGAAGAGGCCAAAAAGGTGGCTTACACCGTTGCCGAATCCCCTCTGGTAAAGACGGCCCTTTTTGGAGAAGACGCCAATTGGGGCAGAATCATGGCCGCCATTGGCCGGGCTGGTGTGCCCCTTGACCCAGATACAATTCAGATCTACTTCGATGGCATGCAAATGGTGAAAGACGGCCAGGGTTGCGGTCAGGAAGCTGAAGCTGCTGCAACGAGGGTCTTTAGGAACAATCGTTTTTCCATTACCATTCACCTGGGCCTGGGTTCCAAAAGAGCCACGGTCCACACCTGCGATCTTTCAACTGACTATGTGAGAATCAATGCCAACTATAGAACGTAAGGCTTGCCCCCCTTTGTTTTCCCCCATGCTTTGCGGCTAGCCCCTGTTCTCCGCAACCCACGATCCGCAAGCGTTTATTGGCTGGAGTTTCCCACTCCCCAGTCGTTACACATCTGAGATTTCCCCTGGGGTATCCACTTCCTGCAATCTCCTTTCTCGGAACGGAGAAAACCCTGCCCCGGTTTTTCTCCAAGCCATTTTTTTCGTACAAGAAACGATGCTCCTTCATGAAATCATTTCCATATGTAGTGTCTAGAGACCAGTTAGCCACACAATATATTGAAATCAATGATAAAGATAAGAATAATTGGGCAAACGCTTGAATTTGTGTTGATTCATTGGTGATTTGCTGCTATATTAATTTGCTATAATTATATAAAATTATGCTTGAACTCTAAAGATCAATCCTTTCGCGGAGGTACACTATGAAGACTAAGTCCCTGCTGTTCTTGGCTATAACCCTTCTTGTCCCGATGATGGTTGGCACTTCTGTCCAGGCTGCTATCACCAACTGGAACGGTCAGCCAAGTAGCGACACGGTTCAAGACGGCCAGATAGCCACGTTTACCGTGCAAACCATAGTGAGCGATGCTCTGCCCATTACCGCCTACCAATGGCAGAGGAACGGAACTAATATTACGGGCGCTAATGGGCCCATCTACAGTTTCCAGGCAGTCTACGCAACTGACGATCAGGCCACGTTTCGCTGTGAAGTGACCGATGGTAGTGGCACTCATACGAGCGGCGTCGCCACCCTCACCGTAACGCCCCTCCAAGCCGTGATTCTAACGGACGTAGAAGACCAGACGGTTACGGTGGGGCAAAGGGCGACTTTCAGTATTGTGGCAGTCGGCAGTGCGCCCTTGGAATACCAGTGGTTTAGGGACGCAGTTGAGATACCGGGGGCGGTCCAGTCGACCTACAGGACAGTGCCAACGACCATGTCAGATGACGGGGCAAAGTTTCAGTGCGAGGTGACAAGCGCTGAAGGCACCGCCGTTCCCTCCAGAGAGGCTACCCTCACCGTCGAACCCAGACTTCCCACCTTCATTATTCATCCACAAGACCGGATCGTGGAGGTGGGTGAAGTTGCCGTATTCCGTGTCTGGGTCTTAGGGACGGACCTGGAATACCAGTGGCAAAAGGACGGAGTAGATATAGCGGGTGCCACGGAGCCGGCTTACAGCACTGGGCCAGTCAACATTGCGGACCATCACGGTGCGAAGTACCGGTGCAGGGTCAACAACGAGGGGTATACCACCTATGTTTACAGCAACTATGCCACGCTTACTGTGGTGGGCGAGCCAGCCGTTACCACACAACCTTCAAACCAGGCTGTTAACATAGGCGAGACAGCCACGTTTAGCGTGGAGGCTACAGGTACAGCGCCATTGTCCTACCAGTGGCTAAAGAACGGCGGCAACATCCCAGGGGCAACAAGCCCTAGTTATACGACACCCGCGACCACAATGGCGGACGACGGCGCAGTCTTCCGATGTACTGTTAGCAATGGTTACGGTAGCGTTTTTAGCTTGGCTGCCACGCTTACTGTCTTGGCCGTGCCTGTGACAATCGACGTCCAGCCCGCGGACCAGACGGTTGATGAAGGCGACGCAGCCACCTTCACGGTAGTAGCTTCCGGCACTCCGCCTTTGACCTACCAGTGGTACTACAATACCACCAACCCTATAACAGGGGCGACCGGCGCAACGCATGTCACTGATGTCACTACGCCAGCAGATGACGGCCTGACGTTTCGCTGTGAGGTCACAAACCCTGCAGGTACCGTCAGTAGCAACGAGGCCACCCTCAGCGTGATTTCCGGGCTCCCAATTATCGCCGTGCAGCCCGCAGACCAGGCAGTCAATGAAGGCGATACAGCCACCTTTTCTGTCACCGCTGCAGGTCCACCGCCATTCACCTACCAGTGGTACTACAATATGACTAACGCCATAGCTGGTCCGGAGGGGACCAGTGCAACCCTTGTTACGGACCCCACTATTCCAGGAGATGACGGATTACAGTTTCACTGCGACGTCACGAACGCCAATGGGACGGTGAGCAGCAACCAGGCCACCCTCAGCGTGATCTCGGGGCTCCCGACCATCACTACGCAGCCCGCAGACCAGACAGTCAATGAAGGCGATACAGCCACCTTTTCTGTCACCGCTGCAGGTCCACCGCCATTTACCTACCAGTGGTACTATAATTTGACTAACGCCATAGCAGGGGCGACCAGTGCGACTTATGTTACGGACCCCACCATTCCAGGAGATGACGGATTAAAGTTTCACTGCGAGGTCACGAACGCCAACGGGACGGTGAGCAGCAACCAGGCCACCCTCAGCGTGATCTCGGGGCTCCCGACCATCACTACGCAGCCCGCAGACCAGACAGTCAATGAAGGCGATACGGCCACTTTCACTGTGGTAGCTTCCGGCACTCTCCCATTGAGCTACCAGTGGTACTATAATATGACTAACGCCATAGCAGGGGCAACCAGTGCAACCCTTGTCACGGACCCCACTATTCCAGGAGATGACGGATTAAAGTTTCACTGTGAGGTCACGAACGCCAATGGGACAGTAAAGAGCAACCAGGCCACCCTCAGCGTGATCTCCGGGCTCCCGACCATCACTACGCAGCCTGCAGACCAGACAGTCAATGAAGGCGACACAGCCACCTTTTCTGTGACGGCTGCAGGCACTCTGCCATTGAGCTACCAGTGGTACTATAATATGACTAACGCCATAGCAGGGGCAACCAGTGCAACCCTTGTCACGGACCCCACTATTCCAGGAGATGACGGATTAAAGTTTCACTGTGAGGTCACGAACGCCAATGGGACAGTAAAGAGCAACCAGGCCACCCTCAGCGTGATCTCGGGGCTCCCGACCATCACTACGCAGCCTGCAGACCAGACGGTCAATGAAGGCGACACAGCCACCTTTTCTGTGACCGCTTCAGGTCCACCGCCATTTACCTACCAGTGGTACTACAATACGACTAACGCCATAGCAGGGGCAACCAGTGCAACTTATGTCACGGACCCCACTACGGTTGCAGACAATGGAATAACATTTCGCTGCGAGGTTACGAATGCCAATGGGACAGTAACCACCAACGAAGCTACCCTGACTGTGGTGCCTGGACTCCCCACTATTATCCTCCAGCCCTCAGACCAGACGGTCAATGAGGGCGACACAGCCGCGTTCACCGTGTTAGCTACTGACACGGGGCCATTGACCTACCAGTGGTACTACAATACGACTAACGCCATAGCAGGGGCGACCAGTGCAACTCATGTTACGGACCCCACTACGGCAACAGATAACGGCACGACATTTCGCTGTGAGGTCACGAACGCCAATGGTACAGTGAGCACCAACGAAGCTACCCTCACTGTGATCTCGGGTCTTCCGACCATTACTATGCAGCCCTCAGACCAGACGGTCAATGAGGGCGACACAGCCACGTTCACCGTGTCGGCCACAGGCCCCCCTCCTTTGTCTTACCAGTGGTACTACAATACGACTAACGCCATAGCAGGGGCGACCAGTGCAACTCATGTCACAGACCCCACTACCGCATCAGATAACGGAATAACGTTTCGCTGTGTAGTCACAAACAGCAATGGCAGTGTGAGCAGTAATTTGGCTACCCTTACGGTGGTCTTCGGTGTGCCGCCAACCATTATTACGCAACCGGCAGATGCCACGGTCTTGGAAGGCGACACAGCCATATTCACTGTAGCAGCTATAGGCTCACCCACATTAACGTACCAGTGGCAACTGAATGGGGCAGACATTGCAGGTGCCACCAGTGCGAGCTACACAACACCTGCTGCGGCCCTAGCCGATGATGGTGGGAAGTACCGCTGCGTGGTCTCAAATGACAGTGGCACTGCTACCAGCAACGAGGCCACCCTAACCGTGCAGCCAAGCGCGCTGCCTACCATCACCCAGCAACCCCAAGACCAGACGGTGGATGAGGGTGATACTGCCACTTTTAGTGTGGTGGCCACGGGACCAGGACCTTTGAGCTATCAGTGGGAGCGTGACGGAAGCTATATCACCGGTGCCACCAGTACCAGCTACACCACCGATCCTACGGTGGCAGCAGATGATGGTGCAAAGTTCCGCTGTGAGGTCAGCAATGCCGGAGGCACTGCCACCAGCAGCGAAGCCAGGCTCACGGTCTTGACCGAGCCAACAGCGGCCTTCCCGTTTACAGAGGATTTTGAAACTGGAACGCTTCAAGACTACTGGAGCACATCGTCTACAGGTAGGGGGAGAATCCAGATAACGGCCCTCAATGGCCCAGCCTCTGGTGCTTACCACCTTACCATGGACAGCTACTCATGGATGAGCTTCTCGCTAAACGAGTTGGTTCTAAACGTTAACCTGAATGGCCAGAGCGGGGTGACTCTCAGCTTTGAGCACAAGGAGTTTAACGACGACAACCATGTGATGCCGGCCTCATTTACCGGCTCACACAACAGCGATGGCGTGGCTGTCAGCGCCGATGGCACGACCTGGTATAAGGTACAGGGCCTGACCGCTGTTGACGGTGTCAGCTCGAGTTGGCAAGTCTATGCGGTTGACCTCGATGCGGCCGTTGCTGCAGCCGGTATCAGCTACAATAGCGCCTTTAAAATCAAGTTCCAGCAGTATGGCCAGAACCCGATTGTTTCAAGCACCTTTAGATTCTCAGACGGATTTGCCTTTGACAATATTGAGCTTTATTAGTCCGAGGCAGAGGCTAGAAGAAGTGGCACGTCCATAGACAGCCTCTTCTCACGAATTGAAGGCAGGGTCAGAAATGGCCCTGCCTTTATTATTTTCCCCTGGTCCCTACCACCTTTTCCTCAAGGGCTCAAGATGTCTGGTGACATCTCCCGGCCCAAAGGCATGCCGAGTACCGTCAGGGAACCCAATTTCTTCCCTTGCAACTTGGTTGCATACGTATTAATCTAAAATCATGTGTGAAAGGTGCAACTATCTGGAAATGCTCCAAGCCGTTGGTTTGGACCCGACCCCCCTTCGCGAGGCCGTGTTCCGATGTGTGGGTGAGGAGTCCAGGCCTCTGGTGGCAGCTGAAATCATGACACGGATTCAAAGCCGGATGTCCATCAACAAGGTAACCCTTTACCGGATTCTTGACCTCCTGGTAGACAGCGGCCTGGTCAGGCGCCTGTCCGCAGGAGACAGGGCGTGGAGATACGGCATGGGCGCGTCCCATCATCACCCCGATCATCCACATTTTGTGTGCAGCCGATGTGGTCTCATAGAGTGCCTGGAGCCCAACTTGCTGCCATTCGACCTGACAAGGATTCACCCCAAAGGAAAGGGCGTTGTCAGACATGTTGATGTACGGTTTGAAGGGACCTGCGAGAAGTGTCTTCATGGCGGCAACTAATGGAGAGACAACAGGTGGGCACTCGGTCCCGGTGATGATTTATAGAGCGCTAAAGGCGTTGCAGTTCCATAGGGCTGCGCCATTTAAGAAAGGGTTTCGGTGGTGCCATGAGCAAAGAAAAGGCCGTTGTTGAGATCTCTAATGTCGATTTCGCCTATGACGGGGAG
Organism: Thermodesulfobacteriota bacterium; assembly: GCA_034189385.1. Classification (GTDB taxonomy): domain Bacteria; phylum Desulfobacterota; class Desulfobacteria; order Desulfobacterales. The sequence continues at coordinate 11,569 of JAXHVD010000003.1, read as the reverse complement.
CTCGTCCTTGAGGACATTTCGCTTACGGTGCTAGAACACGATTTCTTGGGTGTGGTGGGTCCCAACGGGAGCGGCAAGACAACGCTTTTGAGACTCATTCTCGGCTTCATTCACCCCTTAAGGGGCCAGGTTCGCGTCTTTGGAAAGGCTCCGGATCGTGTCCGTCATCTCGTGAGCTATGTTCCACAGCATGCAAACTTGGATGGAAGCTTCCCGGTGAGTGTGATGGATGTGGTCCTCATGGGGCGCCTGGGAAAGGCGCCTATCTTGGGCAGGTATCGCAAGGCCGATCGTGAGGCAGCAGACGAGGCCATGGAAAGGGCCGAGATCTATGACCTGCGTGATCACCGTTTCGGGACCCTGTCTGGTGGGCAGAAACAGCGGGTGCTCATGGCAAGGGCCTTGGTGGGCAAACCGGAACTGCTTCTTCTTGATGAGCCCACAGCAAGTATAGACGGCAGGGTGGAACAGGACATCTACGAGCTCTTAAAGAAACTCAACGAGAACGTCGCCATCATGCTCGTTTCTCACGACTTGGGCTTCATCTCCACCTATGTGAATCGCGTGGCTTGCGTGAACCGACGCCTCGTGTGTAACCCCACACAGCACATTACAGGCGATGTGATGGAGGCTTGTTACAGCGGGCCGGTTCACATGTTAAAGCATACCTGTGAATTGTAGCCACCGAAGACCGGAACCAGAAATCTGAAAACCGTTGGTAACGTTCAAAAGTTGAGACAAACTCTCTTAGCAAGCAGTTAAAAGGATAAGGGGGATCGCTGAACGTAGGCATGCAGCCATTTCCATCCACACCAATGGTATGGGCTACTTAAAGGCATTGGATGCCGAAGAGAAGCGATGCGCCCTATCCGGAAATTTTCTATTCAGAAATAGACTGTCATAACTTCTGAACGCTACTAAACAGTTGGAGCTTTCGGGCAGTAGACTGCTATTTCACGCGAGCCAGTACCCTAGAAAGACCCGATTACTCATAGCTAGCTGGAATGGACATGTGTGATGTTTGAGTTCCTAGAGGTGCTGAGAAGCCAGGCTTTCATGCAGAACGCCGTCATTATCGGCCTGCTCGCCAGTGTGGCTTGCGGGGTGACGGGGACCTACGTCGTTGTTAAACGCATTGTATTCATCAGCGGCGGTATTTCCCATACGGTCCTTGGAGGCATGGGGATAGCCTATTACTACGGCTACAATCCCATCCATGGGGCAGTGGCGGCGGCCCTTGTCGCTGCGGTGGTTATTGGTCTCGTCAGTCTCCGCTACCACCAGTATGAAGACACCATCATCGGTGCCCTCTGGGCCGTGGGAATGGCCGTAGGAGTCCTTTTCATCTACAAGACTCCGGGCTACAATGTTGATTTGATGAGCTATCTCTTTGGCAACATCTTGATGGTAAAAAGGGAAAGCGTCCTTCTCCTGGGTTGCCTTGATGGCCTTATTATTGTCTCGGTCTTTCTTTTTTATAAACGTTTTCTGGCTGTGTGTTTTGACGAGGAATATAGTGAACTTCAAGGAATAGGGGTGGTGGCCACCTATCTCTTACTCCTTTGCCTGATAGCTCTGACCGTGGTCATTCTGATTCAGGTCGTGGGCATCGTACTCGTCATTGCCTTGCTTACCCTGCCAGCCGCCACGGCCCGCTACTTCGTGCGAAGCCTCGCTCAGATGATGTTCCTGGCCTCTATTCTTGGTGCGGTCTTTACTTCATCTGGGCTCATTGTATCCTTTGGGCCTAACCTTCCTGCAGGGGCCACCATTGTCGTTATTGCCGGGCTTGCCTATCTTCTGGCTACAGTGCTAAAAGGGATGGCCGCGCGCTTTCACAGCGGCACGGGTTAGGGGAAAGCCAGGAGGCCGGGTCGGCAAGGGCGCATAGAAAAAGCCCTTGGGAAAAGAGGTCTCCCTTGCGAAACTTTGTCTGTAAAGGATGTGGAAATTGCTGTCTCTATGCCTCTTTTAGCGAAGTAGGAGAAGAGGATGTGCGAGTTTGGGAGAGAAAGGGCCGCGCCGATATCCTGAAATGGGTCCGCCCCAGGTCCATCGGCCACGGAGAATACGCATACGAGGTTTGGATTGACCCCAAGACAGGGTCAGTGGCGGAGAGATGCCCTTGGCTAGAGAAACTGCCCGCCACCAATCACTATATCTGTCAGATTCACGATGTAAAACCCACCATATGTAGATATTTCCCCGCATCCGTGAAACACGCTCAGGAAGTGGGATGCAAGGGACTGCAAGAAAAGGGCAAGGGCATAGTGATGGGCAATGGCGATTGAAGGAAAATGAGGAAAGGAGCGCTTAGCCCATGCGCTGGGTGAATCTACAAATCTGCACGCCCACAGCAGTAAACCAGGCAATCCAACAGTAGACCAGAATTTCGTAATATTTACATATGGAGATGGATGTGTCTTTGTCCAACCCCTTATCTATCAAGCGACAATACACATGGAGGGGATTGAGGCGGTGTTGAATCTTTAAAAGCACGTTCAGCAAGATATGTTGTCCCTAACCACGGCCAGAAAACGAAGGGCCAGAAGTAATAACTCGGTGCCGTTTATATCAGTAATGATGAAAAGTCAAGAAGAATTGTGGCTATTCATGGCCATAGGCCAAAAAAATCCATGAGCTCCTAGACTAGTGCCCATCCACGGATGCCCATGAAGAAGGTGGGCACTGGCGTCAGTTTCCAATTCAGAAATGAGCAGTTTTTTTGATGAGCAAGGCGGCACAAGGGTTTGCGGCGAGGTCCGCCTGAGGCGGATCGCAGCCGAGAACCCGCGGACAACGCCGCTCATCGAAAAAAGAGCCATTTATGGATGGACACTAGACTGGCAGACGAGGAGCCAGCTTGGCTTTGAGGTAGGTTGCCACCTGATGTGCGTCTTCCAGGACCATGTACAGCGAAGGGACAAGGAGCAAGGTGATGCCTGTGGCAAAGAGGACACCAAAGCCAAGGCTGATGGCCATGGGAATGAGAAATTGGGCCTGGAGGCTTCTTTCGAGAAGCATGGGCGTCAAACCGGCAAAGGTCGTCAACGAGGTGAGGATAATGGCCCTGAAGCGCAAGGCACCGGCCTGGGTAATGGCGTCGTGGGCGGTCAGACCCTGACTGCGCATGCGATTGGTGGCGTCAATTAAGACAAGAGAATCATTTACCACCACGCCAGCCAACCCCACGATTCCGAACATGCTCAGAAGGCTCAGGTTGTGGCCCATTATGAGGTGCCCTGCCACAGCACCTACAAGGCCAAAGGGAATGGCGGACATGACTACAAAGGGCTGAGAAAATGACCTGAAGGGAATGGCCAGGAGGGCGTAAATGCAGAAGAGGGCAATGACAAAGCCTCGGAGCACGTCGGCCATGGATTCTTTCTGTTCTTTGCCTTCACCTTCCATGGCATATCGTAATCCAGGGTAGCTATTTTGCAGTTGTGGCAAGAATGCCCTCACCAGTTCTTGGCGCACCTCATTGGCATTAGTGATGGCCTCATCTGCATCGGCTGCGACCTTGATCACGCGTCGGCGCTGGGCCCGCTCGATGGAAGCATAGCCCTGTTCCATCTTTACCTCCGCCACCTGGTTGAAGGGGGTTTCAGAGCCTTCCGGTAGGCGGATCCGCATCTGCTCGACATCGCTCAATGACTTGCGTTCTGACTCGGGGTAGAGGACCATGACCTTGACTTCATCCTGATCTCTCTGAAAGCGCAAGGCCTCTGCCCCGTAAAAGGCATGTCTCACCTGCTGGGCTAAGTCATCTAACGTCAAGCCCAAGCTGCGGGCGGTCAACTTCAGCTTAAGCTGCATCTCCTCTTTGCCGGGCAAAAAGCTGTCTTCCACGTCAAATACGCCAGGATAACCTCTCAGTTCTTCCTTGAGATCGTCTGCAGCTGCCAGAAGTCGCTCGTGATCGTCCAGAGAGAGGTGTACTTCAATAGGATTACCGGCGCTGAAAAGGGCACTTTGAAAAGTGACGGCCTCGGCATCTGGGATGAGCCCTGCCTTTTTGCGCCATGCAGTGGCCAATTGGGTCGCCGTCACATCCCGCTTCTCGCCTTCCAGGACTTCGATCCGGACCTGGGCCAGATGGCTCCCGATGCTAGGCCCCTTGGCCATGGGGCCGCGCCCGGCCATGTGCAATCCCACAGAAGAAATGCTGTGCTGAAAGAGGGGGAGCGCATCTTCAGGGCGTTTCTCGTCCGCTTCAGCCAAGGCATTTCTTCCAGCCCGCTCCAAATGGGCGGCGATCTCTGTGGTCCGTTCAATGGGTGTGCCTGCCGGCATGGTAAGAGAGCAGATGAGGGTGTCGCTTTCCACTTTGGGAAAGAGGGTAAACTTGATCCATCCCCCTTTCCAGATGCCCACGGTTAAGAGCAAGACGGCAATGCCTACGGCCACGGTAACGTAGCGCCACCGGACACAGAAATCGACTAATCTGGCGTAGGGACCCCTGATGACCCAGTTCAGTCCCCTGGCTACGCCCTTTTCTTTTCGAGGTCCAACATGGCGGCTAGTAGAATTATACCTGGACCGGGCCAAGTGGGCAGGGAGAATGAGTAGCGACTCCACCAAAGAGCCGAGCAAGACCAGGATCACCACAATGGGGATGTTGCGCATCACCTTGCCCATGGTGCCCGTGCCCATGAGCAATGGCCAGAAGGCCACCACTGTCGTGAGGACTGCAAAAATGACCGGACGGCCCACTTCAGAAGCGCCTTGCACTGCCCCGTCAAGGCCCTTTAGTCCCTCGTCATGCTTGCGAAAAATATTCTCCCCGACAACGATGGCATCATCTACCACAATACCCAGGACGGTGATGAAGGCAAAGAGAGAAATCATGTTGATGGAAACATCAAACTTGGGAAGAGCCCAGATGCCGGCTGCAAAAGAGATAGGAATTCCTAAGGTGACCCAAAAGGCGAGCCGAACGTTGAGAAAGAGTCCCAAGAGGATGCTCACCAGGATCAAGCCGATAGCCATGTTTCTGAGCAGGAGTTCAATACGGCTCCGGAGTATCTTGGATCTATCGCGATAAAAACTAATGTCCACGCCTTCAGGCAGACTGGGCTTGATTTCTTTCACATAGCCTTTTACCGTATCGGCCACAGCCAGTGCATTCTGATCAGCCACACGGTATACCTCGATCACGCCAGCCAGTTGGCCGTCAAAATGGGTGGCAATGTCTATGTCCTCAAATCCGTCTTTCAGGTAGGCGATCTGCCCTAATGTCACCTTGCTCCCGTCAGGCCGGGTGATTACCGCTATATCTTCGTAGTCTGCTGCATAGTAGCGCCGACCTTTCGTCCGCACCAGGATCTCTCCCCCGGCAGTTTTCACCCTTCCGGCAGGGAGGTCCAGGCTCGCCCTTTTCACAACACCGGCCACCTGGCCCAGGGTAAGGCCGTATCGGCGCAGGGCCTGCTCAGAGAGCTGTATGTGAATTTCCCCCTGGCGGATGCCAAAGAGTTCGGCATAGGTAATGTCTGGCAAATTGGTGATGTCGTCTTTGATCCTTTCCGTAAGGTGCTTGATCGTCGATTCTGACGCATCACCATGAACCACCACGTTAATGACCTGAGTTCTCCGTGTCATCTCCTGAACGACCGGCTCCTCTGCCTCTTCCGGAAAGGTGGTGATGCGATCTACCTCGGCCTTGACCTCGTCCAGGAGCTCTTTAAGGTCCCAATCCTTCATGACCTCAATGGTTACGGAGCCAAATCCTTCTCTGGCCTGCGAATCGATCCGTTTGATCCCCGCAAGGCCTGCTACGTTTTCTTCAATGCGACGGACAATGGCCTCCTCCACCTCTGCTGGCGAGGCGCCTCGATATTCCATGGTGATGGAGATCCGGTCCAAAGAGGTTTCAGGAAAGACCTCCAGTTTCATGGTCAGACCAGTGACCACGCCCGCCAGCAGAAGAAAGAGCATGAGGAGATTGGCAGCAACGTGATTGTTGGCAAACCAGGCAACCATGCCTTTCATGAGGGGCTGTCCTTCTCTTCAGGTAAGGTTCGGACGGCCATGCCGTCGGTAACTGCCTTCAATGGTGTGACCACGACCCTTTCTCCATCTTCAAGGCCAGCTTCCACCACCACCTCGTCACCCTGGATGCGGGCCACATCTACTTTGCGGAAGCGCAGTCTGTCTTCTTCGTCCACAGTCCAAACCACCTCCTCTTCATGGAGCGCCCGCCTGGGAATGATGGCCGCTTTCGGCAACTGACGGCCTTCAATATCCACAGTAACAAAGAGACCCATGGCCAGGGGTGGTCTTGTGGCATAGGGTTCGTCCACCCGGACGATGACGTTAATCATGCGGGTGCGTTCATCTAGTTTGCCTTCAGCACGAACGACCTGGCCGTTCCACAAGAGTTCTCTGCCGGCAATCCGGGCACGCACATTTGCCGTCGAACCAGGACCTTGGCCGTCAGTAAAGCCAGGGACATGAAACCAGAGCAAGCTTTCGTCTTCCAGGGGAACGACAATCTCAGCCCCTTCTGTGGAATACAACGTGGCCAAAGACTGGCCGGAGGAGACATACTGGCCCAGATCCACATTTTCCGTACTCACCCTGCCGTGAAAGGGTGCTGCCAGCTCGGTCCTCTCTAGGTTCAGAAGAGCCTTTTTCAAATCCGCCTTATCCCCTTCCAGCTTTGCCTGCGCTGCCGCCAGTTGGGGCTCTTTGGCCACTAGGGGCGGGGGCTTGAGCTCTGCCTCAAGCTGGGCACCGTACAGCATGCGCCACTCTTCTGCAGCGGCAGCCGCTTCTTCTTCAGCCAATTGCAGAGCGCTTTCGGCGTCCTTGACCTTGGCTTGGGCTAATGTGACGGCCAAGTGGTAATCTGCTGGGTCAATGCGCAGCAGTACGTCATCCTTCTTGAATTGGCCTCCGTCCACAAGGGCCGTCGACACATAAACAACCTTGCCGTTTACCTCAGGGACCAGTTGGATCTCTTGCAATGGCCGAACCGTGCCTTCACCTTGGACCGTGACCGATTGCGGTCCAGCTTTGACTTTGGTCGTTCGGACCAGCGGTATTGGAGCAGAGGGCTTCCGCTTTTGAATCTCGGGCTTGCTCGCCGTTAGTTCGCGCATGCCCAAGGCACCTAAGCCAATGAGTCCAACAGTGATGACAACATGTAAGAGACGCCTTTTGGTTTTGCTCATATCAGATCATCTTTCTTGATGGTTTCGTAAAAAGTCGATAAACACCATTCCATGTCATTCCGGCGGAAGCCGGAATCCAGTAAGATCAATATGTTCTGGATGCCGGATTAGGTCCGGCATGACGATTAGAGGACTTTTTACGATTTGATCTTTCTCGGAAACTCGATTAACCTTCTTCCCCGGTCAATTCCCCCCAGCCGCCACCCAAGGCCCGGTGGAGGGCTACCCGGTTGGTTAGAATGGCAAGATCTACCAGCACGAGGCTTTCTTCGGCTTGAAAACGCGTTCGTTGGGCCTCCAGGACGGTCAGGTAGTCCACAAGGCCCCGTCTGTAGCGCTTTTCAGCCACATCCTGGGTGGCCCGTGCTTCCAGGAGAAACTTCAACTGCCGATCCCGGCGCTCTGACTGCTCCTTGCGGGTCAAAAGGGCCTTTTCCACCTCCGAGAATGCCGTCAGCACAGACTTGGCGTATTCGGCCACGGCCTGCTCGTATCTTGCCTGGGCTGCCTCTTGGCCGGCCTTCAGTTTCCCTGCGTCAAACAGGGGCTGCCCTATCCCCATGGCCAGGTGCCACAGCTCGCTCTGGCGGCGCACGAGTCGATCCAATTCGTCACTGGAGTATCCGTAGCTTCCTGTGAGGGTAATCGTGGGAAACCGGCTGGCCTTGGCCACGCCCACTTGGGCATTTAAGGCCATGAGGCCGGCCTCGGCCGCCCGCAGGTCCGGCCGACGCAACAACAACTCTGAGGGCAATCCTGGCGGCACCGGTGCCAACTGGGTGAAGTAATCTTCAGGCTGCATTCTGGGTGGTTGGGTATCTGGGTAGCGACCCAGAAGGACGGACAATTGCTGCTGGGTGCCGCCCAGTTCCTCCCGTAGCGGAGGAAGCAAGGCTTCGGCGCCGGCTAAGATGCGACGGGCCTGCCTGACGTCCAACACGGAGGTGAGACCGCGCTTATAACGGCTTTCCACTAGGGCTAAGCTGTGGCGGAAGTTTTCAATACTCTCAAGGGCAATCTGAATCCGTCTCTCCAGGGATTCCATCTGCAAGTAGAGATTCACGGTCTCGGCCACTACTGTCTGGACCACAGTGCGCCGGTTTTCTTCTGCCTGCAAAAGATCTGCCCTGGCCGCCTCTTCGGCCCGGGCCAGGCGCCCCCAGAGATCCAGCTCAAAAGAGGCAGGCAATGCCAGGGTATAGGTGTCGGTTTTGGTGGTGAAGCTTTCTCCGGGAACAATCCCGATAATGGGCCGTTGTCTCTTTTCCGCCGTGCCGTCTATATTCAAAGTGGGGAAGCGATCGGCCCTGGTCTGCGTCAACTGGGACCGCACCTCCAGGATCCTGGCGGTGGCCCCTTTGATGTCCCAGCTATTGCTCAGGACTTCATTCACCAGCCGGTCTAATTCCGGGTCTCCGAAGACCTGCCACCAGTGGTCTTCGGTCTCAAGGCCTTTGCCCGAATCAGTATCATCGTGCTGAAAGGCGTTCGGCACTTCAGCGGCCAGATCTGGCCTATGGAAGTCGGGCCCCACCTTCATGCATCCTGCCAATGCCAAGACGGCTGTCAGCGCCAGAAACAGATGTACACGCATAAGATTCACGGAGACTGCACCTCTTACTAATGAGGTCATTGATATCTAGAGATGAACTCACCGCCCGCTCCCCTTCGACGTGGCTCCGGGTCGCTCAAGACGGAAAGGACGCAAAGAAATGCGCCTTTTTGCTTTTCGCTGAGACGCCGAAAAGCAAAAACCAACTTGCCCTTCGGGCAGAACTCATCAGCATCAATGATCTTTCGGTTGAAGTGTTTTGAAATAATCATAAACCTTACACTTGCTATCCCTTTCTGTTTGCCATGGGAGACAGCTTCTTATGTTTTCCGGCGTCTCAGCGGAAAACATAAACAAGACTAGCCTCTGCGCTCTTTGCGGCTTTGCGGTGAATATTTATTTCTAAAATTGAAAGACTATGTCCAAATACTTTTTGCCGGATTAGTAGCTTTTTCCCAATCCTTTGCCGCAAAATTCCACGATTTGCTCCACAAGCAGGGCCTTGAATTGCTCGTCATACTCCCGGTCCGTGATACGGGTAACGGCAACCCTTGCAAAGCTGAAATAAAGGATTACCGAAAACATGCTCAGGGCGTTGAGCAACAGCCTCTCTTCCTCCATATCCTCCGGCATAAAGGCACGGAGGGTCTCAGCAAGCCCCTTGAAAAAGGGCTGCAAGACCTGTTCTGCCACCATCTCAAAGGCCTCCGTAGGCTGGCCCAGCTCTCTGACCATAAGTTGGTGGTGACGCTGACGCTCTTCATCTGAAAGAGGTCCCATGAGAAAGGCCTCGGCTAGGGCTCGGGCCACTGCCTTAGGCGAGACTGCCTTCTGGGAGGTCAGAGACTTGCTGAAGTGGGCCCGCACGCGCCTGGACCGAGGCAGCCAACGGCTTCTGAACACCTCTAGGTAGAGGTTTTTCTTGTGGCCGAAGTGATAGTTGATGGCTGCCAGGTTGCACTCGGCAGCCGCAGTAATCTCCCTCACGCTAACGGCATGATAGCCCTTTTGGGCGAACAGGGCCTCTGCCTCATCAAGGATGCGCTTCTTTGTCGGGTCATTCTTATTGCCTTGGCTCATAGCCTCCCTCCTGGTTCATACAAACATTTATATGAAACATACGTTTGAATGTCAAGAGAAAAATTGACTGCAAATCAGAAGTGGCGGTCATATGAAATGAGAAGGATGGCTGTACGAAACGAGCAACCAAAAGAGGCTTAAAGCCGAGTTTAGAGTGTAATAAAGGGGGGCAAGGTGTGATTCCGGGAAAAGAGGTGGGCTTTTGATATGGTGTTGTTATATGTACATGTCCAGAACTTACGTACAGGGCAGGATATCCAACCTTATCTGAGAGGCCTTACCAGGCTAGGTATGGCAAGAATACTTGAATCAGACGCCCTGCTAGCCAACCCTACAATATGTTGAAAGACCCTCATCCCACACCTGGTAATAGGCCAAACACGGTCCTGTCAATAAGTGTTTTCCCTCTACTGAATAAGCAATCTCCGCAAGAAAAAAATAGTAGTTTTTGCATCAAAAATGGCACGTTGAGGGGATTGACTCCCTCATCATTGTGTGGTATGCGAATAAACATTCTGGAGGACGCAAGTCCTACAAAATAAAATAGAAGTTGCTTAGCTGAGTCTCAAACAGCCAAAACCGAAGCCGTCGTGAGGCGGTGGCGGAAAGCCACGGGTCTTTGGGATTTTGTTTGTTGGCACTAAGCCAACCTCTCTGTTGATCTAAAACAAAGACAGCCGGACTGCCGAGCATGACATCGTAAAGGTCATGAAAGGCGCAGTTCGGCTTTTTTGTTGGTCATGTCGGTTAGATGAGAGGTCTACTTGAGAAAGATTCAACAAAATACAGTCGTTGCGTGCGGTGGAGATTTTTGTAGCAACACAGTTTCTTGTGGTGGTCGGTTTTGCTGCAGCTCAGCAGGCGATTTTTGATGCTTCCGAGCTAAACCCTCGTCGTTGAATAGAATCTGAAGGTGTCTGTTCAGCAGGTCCGAGAATTTCTCGTGTGCCTCTGAATGGGCGAGCGTAGTATTGCGGAGAAAAGCAGTGTTGAGGCTTGTAACTCCATGTGCGCCGCACATGAGAGTATTGCCCTTTGGTTGCTGACAATTAGGTGTTGATCTTAAATTCCTGGCTAACAGCTCTCCAAGGCGGATTCTAGGCAGCAGTCATGTCATTTCATTCAAAATCACGCTGCGAGCTGGATGCCGGAGTTGTTTAGGATGCAAGTGATTGTTAGTTGGGACCCAATACATGAGGGAGGGGGACTATGAAAATGGAAACTGGAAAGAGAAGCGGACGGGAAGATCGCGGTAATAGCGGTTTGAGTCTTTGGTTCCAAGCAGGGTTTCTACTGCTGTTGTTGGTATTCTGGCTTTTTCCGCAGGCTGTCAGGGCAGCGGACATGGGCGATATCCTGCCAGGAGAGACAAAATCGGGTTCCCTCACTGCCCCGTCTTTTCTAGACTCGTGGACATTCGATGGCAGCACAGGAGACCGGGTGGTCATCACTGCTGTGCGTACTGGTGGGGACAACCGCCCTGAGATAGTCCTGTATCCACCGGGAGGTGGACCCGCTGAAGCATACACCTATGATCTCAGTGGTAGTCGTTTGGACCACCAGCTGGAACAGAGTGGGCTTTATACTATAATTGTCCAAGACCACAATCTGGATCACTCTGGGACGTACAACATCACTTTATTGAAGATGCCAGGCACGGTTTCCTCCCCAGAGGATCCAGACGGAGGTCCCATCGCTTCTGGAGAGACACACGGGGGCCAGATGTCAGTTTCGGACCTGGATGCCTTTCAGTTTTACG
>JAXHVD010000029.1:0-50782 GCA_034189385.1 Thermodesulfobacteriota bacterium | reverse complement strand
ATTGCAGGGTCAGTATCCTGGTTCATTTCTGCCTCCTTTCCCCAAAATCAACAGAGAAAACAGACAGATAATGACTCCAGACTCAATAACTGTCAATCACCCATTTGTTACGTATACATAGCAGTAATCGTCAACCTAGACCCATCGGCTCGGAACACTACATGTAGACAATTTCCGGCGGTGTCCGGGATAGTACCTATTCTACCTGAAATCAATCGTCCGAGTCGGATTCTTCGCATCGACGACGGCAAGCGTACCCCGCAAGGGCACACCCAAACACACAAACCTTAAACCGGTGGACACGAATCGGGCCGCAATGCCCAAAGGGCACATGGTCAGCTACAGCACGAATTACACGCTTCACGAGCCATGTTGGCAAAGTGGCTCGCAAAGGCACTGCGCTCCGATGGGGTGCACTGCGAGTCGAACGTAAGACAGGGAATGTAGAAAATTGTGTCCCTTTTGCCCAGACAGATCACACCAGGCTTGTTTCCAGAACTCGTGAAAACCCTTGAAGTCAAGCATTGGAGCAATCTCCCGCACCGGCCCCGTCCGCATACCCGGATATGCCGACCGGGTCTTGCTCAGAAGGCGCTCTTTGCGAATCAGAATCTCATGGTTTGTCGATGTCATATTCAGGCCGTCTCTGCCTTCGATCACGGCTGAGTTAACTTGTCTGCCGGTAAACCCGAATGATATCTATCAGGCAGCCTTTTTAGTAGGTGTCGCAGTTGAGTTTGACACCCACTTTTTTCGCCAATGACTTAAGATCATTGATGATTTGCGAAATGTTCTGGTATCTTTGGACCGTGTCCTTCTGGGTCGCGCGCATGATGAAATTGTGTAGCTCATCCGGCAAATCAGGAATGAATGTGCGTGGGTCCGGAACATCTTTATAAAGATGAAAGTCTATCAGTTTATGAATATCTTCTCCAGGAAATGGTTTCCGTCCAGTGATCATCTCATAAGCAGTAATCCCCAGTGAATAGATATCGCTGCGTTCATCCACAAATTTACCCTCAATTTGTTCTGGCGACATATAGAACATGCTTCCTTCAAGAGGACCCTCTTCAACTCCTGGAAGGCAGGCCAATCCAAAATCAACAATTTTTACCCGGTCATTAGGTTGGACAAAAACATTTCCAGGGTGAATATCCCGATGGACAATACCGCGCTCATGAGCATAAGCCAAGCCAGCACATACCTGCAAAAGGTTATTTAATACCTTGGATAGAGGCAATCTTTGCTTTTTCAAAATATATTTCAGACTCACTCCCTTGAGATATTCCATGATAATGAAAATTGTTTTGTAATGTTTTTCGATATCATATACTCTCACAATACTTTCGTGGTTTAAGTACGCCATGATCTTAGCTTCACTTTGAAACTGCTCTAAAAAATCAGGATCCCTAGCCAAATCATACTTCAGCATTTTAATAGCAACTGGTATATTCAGGCCTGTATGAATACCCTTGTAAACGATGCCCCAACCACCCCGACCAATAATTTCACTTATTACGTATTTTCCAACTGTGGTGTCTGCGCTCAGTTGTGAGGAGAAAAATCGATTAGTACCCCTCTCCATGATGTGCTTCTGAGAATCAACCTGTATTCCAAGCAGTTCAGCGGTTTCCTCAACCCTTGTGAAGCTTTCGGATAGGATTTGTTTTGTTTCAACTTCTTGGAGGTTGAATAATCTATTTGCTTCATTGTATATGAAGTAAAAATCTCCGTTTTCTTCAAAGAAGCTTTCTGCTGCCATCCGAGAAAATTCTGAAATTTGGCAAAGGATTGGCGCATTAGATTCCAGTGCCTGACGTCCATAAAGCCTTTGACATTCCAGCAAATTCTCGGAGAATCTCCATCTCTCAAGCATAATTTCCGCTACTTTTCTGTGGTGAATCCCCAAAGTCTTTTGTTCCCAGTCTAAGAGGTTCTCGAGTGAAGCTTCCATTCCAGGAAATGATGTTTTCGTCTTTTTAGAAGAGATGCTCAATAACCTAAGTAGCCCGATCTCTAAGATTAACCCAGCAATGAAAGCCTCTTCAGGTTGAGGGTATTTAGTTAGATGGGCAAGAGCCTGGGCAATAAGTGCCCGATAAAGAGAGATTTGCCAAAATCTGTGGTAATCCAAACCGTCGACCTTCCCTATAGGGAAGGTATCCGTTAATGATAGGCTTATGGCCATAGTACGTAATCTCACAAAGCCTATTAGGACTACTGCTTGAGAAATACTGAAAACTTGCTGGCGCCTGCCATACCATGCGCTATTGGCAAGTTTAAGGAGGCGAATGCTTAAGGATGGATCTTTTTCAATGATTTGAGCTAAATCCCTGGCTGAGCTCTGATCATCTGAAGCCGTTTCTATCAACTTCATTGTGGTAGGACGAAATGAGAAAACGGAATCTTCTTGGTATATAGATCGCAGAATTTTCAACATTTGCTCATGCTCTATGTCACATCGAGATGATTGAAACAGAACAAGAACCGATAAGTATGTCTATTATATCTATTTTCGATCATTTTGTTTGAAAACTTTAGGGGTATTGGAAAAATGATGGGAAAACGGAATGGCAATGGGTGGCGATCAAGTCTGCTGTTCTGAGACGTTTTTTGGTCCGCCTACGGCGGACTCCAGGCGGTTGGCGCTACCGCTTCACTGCGTATCCAAAACTCGCCCTTCGGGCTCAAGCAGTTGAAATCGCATGTCTTACGCATCGCCAAGATTTGTCGGCAAAAAACGCCCCAACGAACCGGTCAAAGAGATTGCGGTTTGGGCAACATCCCGTCAAGACCAGACCCCGTAGTCATTTTGGTGAAGAAGACCGGGTATCTGGCCGTCAGAAAAATATGAACCCACGGCCGGAGTTATGGAGTTTGGTCAGAAAGGTACCAGGTCGTTACACTCGACACGACCTGTTTTTGAGTTTCCGGTTTGCAAGGACCTCTCTGTTTTGACAAACCGTGTTCTGAGCCACCGATACCGGATTGAGATGGGTAACACTACGTAGCTTGTCACTGGGCAGCGCTGAGATTGCCTTTGCTTATCAGAAGAAGTTTGGCGTTCCAAAGATGTTATCTCACATAGCACAATCTTTACTACCGTCCTTCGTGTTCCGAATGGAAATTGAACCCTCCCCGCGGCAAGCCACAGGGAATGTTCTCCCTGACGCGACAGCTCCGCAGCACCGCAAGGATGTTGTCATTTTAACTATACACTCGCTAACCCCGCCGCCTGCGCCGCCCTAGCACTGCCAACGGACAGAACCACTGCCGTCAGGCAGAACCCACTGGGGCTGCGGTAGCTCTCCTGTGGAGAATCCGCTCGCTTAATCGGTTCAAACCTTTCAACCTTTCAACAGCTTCCCCTAAATCAGGAGCGAAGAAACTGTAAAACTAAAGGACGTGCCCATGACCATACGGGCATAACAGTCCAGAAATACGAAAGATGATGATAATTAAGCCAGCCCATGGTCGACATTCCATATTTCGTTTTTTTCGAAATGTTATTCCATAATTTTCTGATAGATAAAACTGTTTTCTGCCTTACTATGTGAAAAAGGGTGAATACACAAAGAAGACGAGGAGTTGTTAAAACCGAAACAAAGGGCTCAGCGAACAAGAATTCGGGTGGAAAAGTGTCTTGAGAAGGATGCAAAATGAAGTCTTTGTGAGGAGCCTTCGCCCCGTTTCACCCGAATCAACCTGCAAGCGGGGATCTGTCTCTCACATTTCTCCTATTTAGGCGGGGCCTACGGCCCCGTCTAATCCGGGAGGACTGAATCAGACCAGGGGGACCTCATCCCTCATCACTTTTCTGGTTTCTGCTCCCTCCTTTTCCCCTTCCCCTCCCCCATGCCTTACTAAAGGATATCTCGCAAATCCAACGAAAACCATAGAATCATGGACATCCCTAAATCCTTCCACTGTCTTCTCCCCCTTTTCCGTCGTCTGTCGTCTCTTCTCGCCGTCTCCCCGATTCACCTCTCTGCTCTGCCTGCCGCCCTCTGTCGTCTGTCCTCTGGTGTCCTTCCTCTTTCTTTGGTCTTGTCACCCGTTACCCGTTACTTGTTGCTGGAACCTCGCGCCTTGCGCCTTATGCCCTAGGCCTTCTTTCCCACAGGCCGAAACTGCAAAACCAAAGTGCGTACCTCTTTTTCCTCTTCGGGAATCAACATACCACAGGGTTATCTGTATCCAGGTCATTTGGTGATTGATGTCAATCGCTACTCTTGCTCGGTGGGTCGGGACCACAAGAACTAAAAGAGAAAAGGCAGGGCCGAAATGACCCCACCTCTGTTCGATGTTTCTTCGTCTGAGCGTTTCAGCTATTCTATATCAAGATCTGGTACGAATGTGGCCACTGTGTATGGAGATGCTTCCAGAGTAAGGCAATAGTCTCCCTTGTACTTCTCTCCCCAAATCACGGCCCTCCCTGGGGCCTCCATGACTTTCACATGGTAATCCCCTGTCACCGGTAGCGTCACGGTCATCACAAGGGGCAATGCATCGTTGAACCGCTTGAAGAGGCGAAGACCACGGCAAAGGCTTCTTATGATCAAGACCGCTCGTTGTCCCGCACCGTATTCCGGCGGACTTGATTCCAGAGTGACCGTAACCGTCTCTCCCTCGCTTCCGGAGAACTTGAAAACGTCCATGTCCGGCGCATATCGCCGTGGATCATCACCAAGGGTGGAGCAAAGAGTCCCGACGTCACATGCTCCGAGATGGGCTATTGAGACGCCAGCCATGGCTGCTTCGCACCCGTTCATATATGTTTCTCCGTCGCACCCACATACTTCGTCTATTACCATAGGGCAGAATTCCGGTAGCGGAGTGCAGGCCCCTTCACCATCACAGTCGCCTTCAGGCTTTGCGCAGTAAAACTCCGGACCGCAGTCCGAATTGCTAAAACAAAGCGAACAATTAGCAGAAGCACAGTCAATGCCGTCGCCTTGATAGGTTCCACCGGCAGAAGCGCATTCAATGGCCATTGCCTCCATACACGAACCGTCAGGCAAGCAACAGGCTCCGGTCACGGGGACTGTGTGCTGAACATAATATCTGGACCGATTTACCACTGAATCACAAGGACCATCCTCATAGGCCTCTATCGCAATCGTCAAGGTTGACCCATACGTCTGAAAGGCATCCCCGGTATATTGATAGCAATAGCTAGGCGATCCATCATCTTCAATCACCTCTGACTGATCCAGCAAAAGAGAGGAATCTGGATTACCGCTTTCGTTAATTCTGAAGATTCGGAGCAAATACCGGTCTGCATTGCTGACTGAGCTAAAAGTAATGCTTGGGTGGACACCTTCAGAAATAGATACTTCTGCGGGAAAGTCCAACTGCTGAATGAACTCCGAGGGCATTGCCACATTTGTAGACGGTTCTCCCGTGTCAAGAACGCTGTTCTCGTTCTCATCCACCCAAAATACATAACTCCCCACCCAATCATCCCCCGGCGGTGGATCAGAGAAATAACGCCCGAACGCGTGAGGCCTGAAAGTATCCCAGCCTGGGGCGTGAAAGAGTTCATGTGTAGTGCTGTCCGAAACACGGTCCATGTAGACAGCGAAAAGGATGCAGTCAACCTGTATGGCCCCAAACACGAGATAGGCGTCGGGGCGAGAAAAAGGCGCTTCATAATGCTGATTTTCCGATACAAGCCATGCCTTCAGAATATTACAGTCAGCACTTGACGTCGGCACCGCCTTTATTTCAAGTGTCTTTGAGAGGTCAAGGTCAATGCACCACTACCATCGCTAGCACTGACGAAATGCCAAAAAGTAATGCCGCCGCTATCAAAAGGCGTGACCGTAACGGTCCATAAGCCATTTAGCCCTCCTATTACCGCGCCGTCAGCATGACCGCCCCAGTGCCACCTAAATTCTGCTGACGGTGGGCTAAAGGAATAGGTGTCGGTAACGCCCCCGCCAGGGACATCGTCCGTCACGTCTAATGAGGCAGTGCTAGGAAGTCCAGAAACCCTCATGAACATTTTACCTGTTCCGCCGTCGCGTTCTTTATTATGGATTAACCCTACACTTATATCATCAGTTAAGGTATTCCGATGGAGCCATATAAAGCTTTTATTTGCTTCCGGTCCAAAATCAGGATATCCACTAAGAGGACGATGATCGTAATATTCAGCACCTGTTTCTGCGGTTTCAATAGGTATGACAGATCCCAAATCTATCCCATTTTGACTAATACTATAGACAACTGCGGCTTCTGCCGTCTGCTGCTTAACCATAAAGCCCACAAGTATAGGCAATAAACAGTAAGCCAATACCAAAGTTGTTGCGATTCTTGTTGTCCTTTCCATTTTAAAGTCCTCCTTTCTTCTTTCTAGGAATGTTTTCAAAAAAGAACAGCAAAGGGGATCATCATCCGGGGCGAACCGCCAGGGCGTAGTTGTTCTCCTCATCATCGTTTTTCTGGTTGCCCTAAAAGCCCAATCAAGCCAGAGCCAAGGGCACAGACAAAAAAAGCCGAGCTACGCCTTTTGTGACCTTCACGATGTCACACTCGGCAACTCGGCTATCTCTTTCAGATCCAGATTCGCCTAAACCAGCAGCAACTCGAAGCTACTGAGATCCATGGCTTTCCGCCCCCACCTCACGATGGGTTCGGCCTTGGCGGTCTTAAGCTGAAACAAGGAACTTCAGCTTCACTGCGTCCTCCAGGTTTGCATTCGTTTGTGAAGTAGGATTGCTAAAGGTTGGTATGAACTGATTGTAACACAGGACACCTCCTGGGTCAAGCCCCCTTTCCTGTGTTCCTTACTTGAGTGAAAATCCCTGGCACATTCTGTTTTGGCTGTGACTAGAGGTCTGTTGGAAGTCCGTTAGGAGAGGGCGAATTCAAGACGACGTGGGAGCGAGGAGATACAATATGATGTGAAGATCGTGGTCACATGCGCGTGCAGATTTCCCTAACATACCCCAGCGAAAACGGTCCGCCAAAAGGCAAAGATAGTCACGCAATCTGTAAACTGGCCCCAATTAAGCTCTTATAGCAACACCTTTACTGCAGGCCTTTGCGAATCGACTGAGAATTACCACCGCTTATCAAAATTGACCGGTGACTATGTGTCATTTGGTCATCGGCGATAGCAGAAAACAGGAATTGTAATTTTGATGTGAAGTGATTAGGTTTAAACTAGGTGCCCTGCATCCGTTCCCCATGTTAACTAATTTTATTCACTTGCCTTTTCACGCTTAGGTATCATAACCCAGTATCTTCAGGACAGGTTTTAGAACAGGGAGTACCGGTTCTAGCCAACTCCTGTAATGAACCCATCTTGCAACGGCTTCCGTATAAATTGGCTTTACCACCTGTTTGTAGCTTGGAGTGCATATCTTTCGTTCTTTTGCTGCCGCATGGTAATTGAGAATTGGCTCCTCCCAGCTGAGATTTAGAAAGTCTAGTATCCTCCGAATCTCAGAAACCGTGTCGAATACAAGATCTTCATAATGTATCTCCAGACACTCCATGGGGAGTACTTCTCGGTAATGAATGTACAGCCCCATGACAGCAGCATAGAACGTAGCCGTGGTCTCTAAAGTAAGGAAGTGATACATTGACCGGTTTAGTTCGTAATCTTGCATGAAATTGCTTATTATTACATCCCTTGGGTCACGTAAGGCCACAATGACCTTGGCCTGTGGAAAAAATCGGCATATGAGTCCCAACCAAATGATATTGAGTGGCAGTTTATCTACTGTTACCACTGGTTGTTCTTCGCCTTTGAGTTCATTGTTGACTCTTTCCCAGTATCGTAACCGGTAATTATCAATTTCCTCGGTGCTGAGGCTGATTAACGCCTGCAGTCTATTTTCGTTTTCGAAAAAGTCGCCAGTGATTTCAGCGAGCGTAGGCTTTTCCTCGATTGTTCTAACCGACGAGTGGGCAGCCAGTATTTGGTCAACGAGAGTAGTCCCAGACCGGGGGAATCCCACAAGGAAAACGGGCTGCCGGTCATCTCTCAGGGGAACATAATTGTCCATAGCTGAAATGTTTTCAGAGCTGAACCACCGCCGGAGGTATTCTATTGAATTAAGATGTTTCATGCTCGCTTCCTCGAGCAAGCCCGCCTCGCTCGAGTTCGATATGTAATGGTTGCCTTCGAGAAAGGACTTAAAGGCCCTTTCAAAATGGCCTAGCTTATCGCAAGCTAATCCCATTAAACTGGCAGCTCGAGGAAAAGATGGATGAGAAGGATCCTCCTCCAGTAGTTTTGCCAGAATGGAGCATGCTTCCTCGTATCGCTCATCCCGGTATTCAAGCGTGGCTAAATTCAATCTCGCCTTGTATGAATTTGGTTGGAGTCTTATGGCATTGTCTACTGCCTTCCGTGCTTCATCAACACGGTTCAGCTTTTCAAGTAGTTCGCCCAAGTTATTGTAGGCCTCCAAGAAGTCAGGGTCTATTCGCACGGCTTCGCAATAGTGGTGAAGAGCAAGATCGATGTCACCAAGACTATAAAGAGCCGTGCCGAGACCAGAATGAGCAGGGGCATAATCTGGTTTTAGATTTAAAGCCTGAGTGCAAGCTTCAGCAGACTGCTTGTGCAGGCCCTGCTTTTCGAGCACTATTCCAAGATTGTTATAAGCCTCGCAAAAGGCCGGGTTCAATTCGGTGGCTTTCTGATAACAGGCACTAGCTTCCGCAAGATTTCCCTTTTCCACAAAAGCTGTGCCGAGGTTATTGTGATAAATTGGGTTCTTGGATTCAACTTGGATTGCTGCACTTATGTAGTCAACTGCCTGAGCTGCGTCACCTTTATCGTGTGCAATCAATCCAAGTTGGTGCAAAGCATCTGCATGCCGTGGGTCTATTTGAAGTATCTCCTTATAGATGTTTTCAGCATTTTCCAGCTCTCCTCTTTGATACTTTTCAGTAGCTTCTTTCATTTTCGAATCAATTGTCTGATTCTGAGATATCCGGCGCATGAAGTCTTCGTATGTAGGTTTGCCATCCATCAAGAGTTCCTTAACCTTCCCGGATCAAACGATGTTTACGAAATGCGAGTTTTTTTGTCGTGAGCGTTATCATTTTGCAGCATGCCTTTCTACACCCATAATTGAAATGCACGTACATAGGCAAGTAAAAATTCAGTGAAATAGCGTTGGGGGTATTGAGACGAGGATGAAGGACATTTTGTTTGGTGATTTGCTTGCCAACAGAGACCCCCTTCAATCGGGGAGACCGCCGGGGCAGATTTGTCCAGGATACCTGAAACATCATGGCCTTTCAGAAGGTTATCTCACATAATCGCCAATCGGCATGATCAAACAAGCGGTTTATGTATGCAGCGGAGATCTCGCATTTCAGAGGGTCTTCGAAACTACTTATAGTCGAGCAATACCTGTAACATGTTGAAAATCAAAGTAACAAGGACAGAGCAACCATCTAATGGCGTCTCGTGGTGAAGGGCACCACCACAAGATGTGGGGCTTTTTCACTAGGAAGGCAGGGCCGAATGACCCTGCCTTTTGAACGTGTTGGTCTTTGCCGGGGTCACTACCTCTCCTTCACGTACCTATTCAACATAATGGCCTGCTTCAAACGTTATGGCGGTCTCTGGGGAGGCTGTAAAGGTGATGCAGTAGTCGCCTGTGAATTTTTCGCTATATCTTAGCCTTACGCCCCGTCGTGAATCACCCACACTCACGCAATGCAAACCAGAAGCACGCAAGGTCCTGGTCACTTCAAAGGGGAGTGTCACTGTCTGTCTTCTCATGAGGTGCGGGGAAAATGCAAACGGTACCTTTTTCCCTCTCCAATGTCCCCACACATTAGCTTCTACTCGAATCGTCACAGTTTCACCCGCCTTTCCGGAAAAACAGAAGTCGTCAAGATCTCGACTGTAAATCGTACGATCATTGCCAAGGACAGAGCAGATAGTGTACTCCGAATCGCAGGCATCTCCGATATCATCGGCATCTTTGTCAGCCTGGTCCGGGTTATAATCGTCTGGGCAGTTGTCGCATACATTACCAACACCATCGCTGTCATTATCAGCCTGGTCGGGATTGTAATCGTCTGGGCAGTTGTCGCACACATCACCAACACCATCGGTGTCATTATCAGCCTGGTCCGGGTTAAAAGTGTGGGGACAGTTGTCATTGCAGTCCGGCACTCCGTCCCCGTCTGAATCGGTCTTTATAATCTGCTCACAACTGTCGGAGTTTCCGCAATCGTCCGTAGCCGTCCATGTCCTTTTAATTTTAAATCCCACCGTGCACGTCTTCTTAACATCCGAGAAGGTGATCTCCGGATCGAGGTCGCACACATCTGTAGCCGTCGCCCACCCCGTATGGTCTGGGTCCTCAGGATCGCTAGGCGCTATAATAATATCTGGTGGGCAGGTAATGTCGGGATTCTGCGTATCGGTAATAGTAACCGGAGCCGAGCAGTTGCTCGACAGGTCACCCCTATCGGTTACCGTCAAGGTGACGCTGCAATCAAGACAACCTGGCTGTGAATCCACCGTAAGCGTCGGAGTTGCACTGGCGGGGTCGTCAAAACTTCCACCAGGACAATCGGTGGTCCAAGAGTAAGTCAATGGGCCACCCTCAGGATCGCTCGAGCCGGTGCCGTCGAGCAATACTTGCGTGGTCACGCCCCCGCATTCTTCAGCATAAGGCCCCTTTGCGTCGCAGGTTGGTTCGGTGTTCCCCACAAGTTCAATCGCAGCGCCCAGATTGACCCTTGGCTTGGTAATGCTGGCTTTGGTGTCTGTTATCAGATCACCCGTGAGTACGAGCGTTGATCTGACCTGGGCAGGTGTTAAGAAGATACCGTTCGCAGCCATTGAAGCGCTCTGCAAACATGCCGCTGCTCCTGCGGCATACGGGCAGGCTGCAGACGTTCCTCCGAAGTCAGGGACATAATCTCCTGGTTCATAGCCTCCCCCTCCGACAATGTCCGTAGTGTAAGCCTCATTGCTCGGTGCAAAGAAGTCAAGAAAAAAGGCGGTGCTTGAGTAGCAGGTCACATCGTCGGCCGATGGGGATACGTCATCACAACGCCATTCGGAACGGGGAGGCGCACAACCCACAGGATCAGAGTATCCGATACAGGAATTCTGACTGATGCACCAACCATGAAACCCAATACTGGCATCATAAACTGCCCCCACAGCATTCACATAGGTAATGCAGGCCGGCCAGCCGGTACCATCGCAGAACCCGTCGTTTCCGGAAGAGGCAAAAACGGTGATCCCTCTTGCATTGAGGTTTGCTGCGGCGGCCGTCATAGACGGTGATTCTGAATCACAGGTGGTGGTGAAGTAATCCCCGCCAAAACTCGTGCTGACGATCATAATCGGGTTGCTCGGGTCATCATATTGGTGGTCAATACACCACTCCCAACCCTCGATCATATCCGTATTGTAAGCAGTGTGACTTGGGGCATGAGATATCTTCACCGCATATAGCCTGGCGTTGTACGCAACCCCACCGATATAATCTCCAGAAGACGGGAGGTCTCCGGCTGCAATACCAGCACAGCTTGTTCCATGGCCTTCTTCGTCCATGGGATCGGCATCGTCTTCTCCAACGTCGCGACCGCCGATAACTTTTCCGTTGGGGAATCCTCCTCCTCCAAGTCTAGCATGGGTGTAGTCAATCCCAGTATCGCAAATGGCTATGGACAAGCCTGAGCCGTTGTGGGTGTTGCGCACGGCAGCCGCATTCATCAGCGGGATGCCCTGGGCCAGATGAGGCTCAAGAATCCCGTCTTTTTCTATGGAAGCAACATCAGGGTGGTCAATCAAGTCTTGAAGACCTTTGAGCGAGACTTCTGCTGCAAAGCTGAAGATGTAGGAAAACTGGTGGATGATGCGGACCTCTTTGATATCCAACGCAGGAATAACAGCGTCCTGTGCCTCCTTTACGTCCACCCGCAATTGTTGTAGCACCGCATTATCCCCTATATTACTACTGAGTTGGCTGACACGTGAAGGCTTACGCAAATTCACAATCACACGGGTTGTCACTTCCCCGTCTGCGAATTCCTGCATAACCGACGGGGCCACCCAAACCTGGGCTGCATCGTCAGCGGAGGTTGGTTGCCCGAGCAACAAGGTGATTGCAACTGCTATGACAAGACCTATAAGCACTTGATGTTTCATGTTGCCCCCCTTTTTTGAAGTGAAAGTGAAAGATGAAAAATCCATTACGGCTCCGGGTATCACCTCCCATGTTTGAAGTATGCACTCACGAAGTCATGGAATTGCCTGTGGGTTCCGACAAGATCCAAGAAAGCCTACGGGAAAGCCAAGAAAGCACATTTTGAGGCTCTTCTGCGTGTGCTTAATCCTCGGGCCACTACTGAAAGATGAAGACGCAAGCCTTATCTGGAATGATGGTCCCCAATCTGACCCACCTGCTAGTCCAGCTCAACTGCGCCGCAATTCTATATCAAGATCCGGAGCGAGTGTCCCCACGGTCTCTGAGGAAGCTTCCAATGCGGCACAGTAGTCCCCCTCTTACTTCTTACCCCAAATGATTTCTCTTACGGGTGATTCGATGACCTTGACATCGTAGTCTTCCGTCTCAGGCAGATTGACCGTCATCGTTTGACCGAGACCGTATCAATGGACCAATAAAAAAGCCGAGCTACGCCTTTTGTGACCTTCACGATGTCACACTCGGCAACTCGGCTATCTCTTTCAGATCCAGATTCGGCTAAACCAGCAGCAACTCGAAGCTACTGAGACCCATGGCTTTCCGCCCCCACCTCACGATGGGTTCGGCCTTGGCGAAGCTCCCAACAGAGCACAACGTCCTGTCAGGAGCTAGGTGGGCAGAGCCTCAGGGGTCTCTCCATGTGCGTATACGCTCCACAGGTAGAAGTACGGTGTAGCTTTACTTGAATAATCATGGACATCGGGCAAACGAACCGTGCCGATCTTTTTTACGGAGTGGATAGCCTTTAAGAGAGTCAGCGTGGACCAGGAGAGGGGAAACAACTTCTCAGCGGGAGGTACAGCGTCACTTTGAGTTCTTAGCTAGCACGGCACATGCCTCGTGCGCAAATATGCTGACCTAATACCAAGGCCCTTAGGCGGTGTCAATCTTTTTTGCGAAGGCGTGCACAACGGGCGGAGTTGAAGCGACTATTACGTCCATATTGGGGCCGCAAGAGCAGTATGGGGGGTTCCGATAGCTTGCTCACATCGTCCAGATATCCGCAGACGATTGTCTTGGCAAAAGATAAACGGTCCAGAGTCTCCCCGCTTCGTCAAAGACTAGGACAGAGTAATGAATCAAAGGTCAATGGGTCGAAGTGCCAATCTTTCCCCTGAGAATGCCTTTACACTATGTGGGGTGATGTTTTCGCAGCCCGTAGGCATGACATCCGTCTTTTCGCCCTGCCATCTCGTTCACACCTGGCCTGAACGCATGATGAGGTGCGGCAGTACCGGGGCCGGGGTCAGTGTCTCATCCTATTGTCTTATGTCAGTGCGGTCAGGGCACGTCTTGCCACCGGCCCCAGAATTCTGTCGATAACAAATTAAAAGCATTACCACAGGCGATATCAATACTGTGGATACTGTATCTTTCCCGAAGAAAGACCGTATTCATGAGTTGAACCAAGGGTCAGGATTGGATGACGTGGAGGGGTGCCTGAAGACTTAGGAACGACAAGATGAGATGAATACCCGAAACATGCGGGCCTTTCAAAAGGTTGGCTTCTTATAGCAAGAGCGACACTCGGCCCGATGCAGTGCGCGGAGTGAATAACATACCAAGATCGCCAATCGGCGGGATCAAACAAGGGGTGTAGATAGACAGAGGAGACCTCGCATTTCAGAGATTCTTGGGAATTGAGGACAGTCGAATAAAATCTAAAAAGGGGACAAAATCAAGATAACTACCAGGAGATGAAACATTATCCCTAAATGTAACATATACTACATGTGGGCATGACTACAAGAGGCAGGCCCCATTTCTGAGCCCGCCTTCTGTGGTGAAAGATTACTAATCCGAATCAAGGTGCCGTTATCTCAAGTACCATCTTATTGCTGTCTTTACCGTTTACTGTTACCCATATGTCCTTGTATTTCGGGAACGTGCCCACGTAATTGGGAACCTTGAATTTGATCTTGTCGTCCTCCCATACCTTTATCTTCGGATGTCCCGCAAACCAAGTCCTGCCGCCAATATGCAATGAGCTACTGCCCTGGGTGGCACCGAGGTTCAGCCCCTTAATTTTTACTTTTTGTGGAATTCCGCGTTGAGAGGCGGGAATGGAAGCCGGCATTAAGGTGTGAACCGCCGGTTCGTCTCCCAGCCGGCATTCAAACCTGGAGTATGCCTCTTGGAACGCAGCCCCATCTAAGCCATCGCATGTACCATTATCGTCCTTCACCAGGTCGCATAGGCATTCCACTCCAGGTTCATTGCAGTCCCAAGCACCCCATCCGTGACTTCCTCCGAATAGAATCAAGTCCTGCTCATCGCAGATACCGTCATAGTTCAGATCACAAATGCATCCACCTTCACACACGTCCCCGATCCCGTCGCCGTCGGAATCAGCTTGGTCAGCATTGGGGGTGAGAAGGCAGTTGTCGTCGCAGTTGCTGGTTTGTCCATTTGTACAAGGATTGTCCCCAGCTGTTCCGCTACCATCTCCGTCATCGCAGATCTTGTCACCGTCAGTATCGCCGCCAAGGCCAGCACATGGGTCTGAAATAGGGACTTCGTCGTTTCCCCCGAATCTGAACTCCGCAAGATCAATATCATCAGATCCAGTGTCCTCATTAAATTTAACACGCCCAATTGGGACATCAGACACCACGCCATAGAACCCCCCGCGCACTCCCTGCGAAGTGGGGGGAGAATCCGTGTCGAGCAGGGAACCACCAAGCCCATATACTGAGAACGACTCTTCGCCACCAACTCCCGGGTCATTGTTTACAATCAGCTCAAATGCGAATGCATACAAGGCTGGACCTCCGCTAAACGTCATCTGCCAGTCATCATCTTCATGGACCTCATGAGCACCGATGGACAACTCCTCGACATAGCTTCCATTTCGGAAAACGATCTCAGCCCCCGATTCAAGGGCTTCAAGGATAAACGTTCGCGACAGTCCAGTGTTAACCGCTTGAAAAGTCAGTGTGTTGCCCAATGGATCGAAGTCAATAGGAGGGGAAGTCACCTCGTCGGCGGTTGCTACGTTGGCGGAAGTGACGGAAAAAACCTCAACGTTTCCAGCTGCGGCAAGCCAATCCGACTCGTCAGTAAAGAACGTGACCGTTGCAGCTACCGGGGCTTCATTAGCTATAAGCCTTATGTCGTCTATCTCCATAGCAAAACATGGCGACCTGTAATCCTGCTGAATTCGAATCCCATCAATAGTCAGAAATCGGGACATATCCATGGCAAAGTGGTTCGTTTCATAGGTGTCCTCGCCATCAATAAGGAATCCATAAGTCTCTTCATTGACCGGGTCTAGTACCGTGACCAAAGTTACCGGCGTGTCATAATGACCTGGCCAGTCGTGTTGCACATATTGGTAGTCTGAGACATCACCGCCTGCAATCCATCTCGCACCAAACCCCCACCCAACATAGTCTGGTCCTGGGGGATAGCCTTGACACGGATTGTTAGAACAGGCCCACCCAACAACATTCCGCCACTCATTGGAATGAAACTTCACGCCGGAATTATGCGAACGGGGATATTCATCACCCGAAGATGCAAACGCATTAAAGGTAAGCACGTAAACCGTGTTCAAATTCATTTCATCAAGAAACAAGTTCGAGATATAGGAATAACCTCTATGCCCTGGGGCAAGCCTGCCATTTGCACATTTGGACCCTAAACCTGAACCAGTACCAACCAACGTCACATCTGTGCTTGGTACTCCGTATTCAAGAGGCTCATGAAACCAGCCTCCCTGACCGAAAAGGTTACTTCCCTCTGCATAGCTCTCGAAGTCCTCCTCAAAGATGAGCGTAGTGGCAGAAGCAGACCCACAAGGTGTCATGAAGACTGCTGTTAGTGTCATCAGTAGCAGTGCACCCTTCAAAACACCCAAACCCAGACAATGCCTTGTTGTTTTCATTTTCTCCCCTTTACAGACGGTCGAAGTAAAATAATGAAGGTACGAAGCTCTCCATTTCCAACAGACAACGTCCCGTTAGCAGCCAGGCAGGCAGCATTTGAGGGGTTTCTCCACGTGAACCTCCGGTGAATAGGGTCAAAGGATAGTAAAGAATACCTTAGACTGGCAAACTCCTCCAATTTGCTTGTGCCAAATCAAGAGGATATATTCAACTGGAAAACCTGCGCATTTTTCATAAAAAACCTTGGTAGTTATGACGCAAAAACTACGATCCTTTTGCAAAAACTACCTAGTTTTTGATGCAGAAACTACCTAGTCAAGAGATGGGACCGGTGGGAAGAAATGGGTTTGGTGGGTTACCAGGTGTGGTGTGACCCTCGGACAACTCCGTGTCCACACCAAATAAGTTTTGTTGGGGATTCGTCTTTTTAAACATGGTTTCTCATAGCATATTCAAATACTCAAGGATAGTTACTTCTCAGAAATCAAAACTGAAGGGCGTCCCTAAAATTATGGTTTGGATTCACCCTATGATCAGTGACGGGACAGGTCGTGAACATGATCGGCAAGCCAAATAATTAATATTTAAGATCTGACCCTGGGCTTTTTGCTGGGCTTTTTCGCACCTGGCGCTGAATTTCTAAATGGCGAAGACTATCCGAAACGCCAAGCTTCTTGCTGTCGGGTTGAGCGATTTGCTTGAGCCGTTTGTTTATATTTATCAATAAGATAGTGCAAGGTTGCCACTACGGTGCCAATAAGATGGCTGGTTGGCATTGGAACAAATGTTTGTTGTCCCCAATAAGGCAATACTGACGCACTATTGCATATTTCGGCTGCGATTTTGATAGGGACAATGAATATTACTAACATGCATATTGTTCGCCAAGATCGGTTTTCACTAGTGCCCCAAAGAGCACAATAATAAATGGAACCACATGCCATTCCCGACAGACCTCCATAATAGCTCACATCGGGTTCAAGAATGAATAATGATATGCTGATGAGTGAAGCCATCAAAATGCAGAGCTGGCCAAAGTGACGATAGTCTTTGTTTTCAATAATCCATCCGGCAATTCCAAATGCGAATAGGTTATAAACTAGATGGAGGTTGGAGAAATGTACAAAGTGACAAGTCAGAATACGCCAGACTTCACCCTTTAGAATAGCACTTCGGTCAAAAATGAATACCGAGGCTATTTGAGGTGAAATGCTTGATATTGCGCTTACTACAAGGATTAAGCATGTGACTTTTGGTATGCGCATAATTATACTTTTCCGTTCCTTTTTTGCCATAACCAGTAACCGCCCAAAATACTAAAGAGGACTATAAATAAGCCATCAAGGCTACCTCCCCCCGAATAACCAGGCTTGGGGACTATTTGGTAATCTTGTGGAGTATCCTTGACCTTTTCTTTGAAAAGTGCGAGCTGCTCGTCAAGGCTTCTCACAAGGTCTTGGCTCGCTTCCTTTAGACTATCAAGGCCATCCATACGTAGTTGCTCGGTCACATTTATGGGTGTCGCTTTACTCTTTATGTGACTTATCCCTGGAGCTCTAAATAACATTTTACGGCTCTTGATGTCGTAAACCGCTGCGTCCATCATGGTATGTGTATCGTTTTTCTCACCGGGAATAATGTAAGCCCCAATTAATGTCCAGTATGTTATCGAAGCCAATCCTTCATCGGTAAATTGAGTTTGATCGTATGAAAGCAGGGCAATGACATCGATGCCAAACATGGTTCGAATCTGATCCAGGTTTCCAAAACTGCCATTTTGGGTCAAATAGGCAGAAGGGATCAATTCAATTGATTTGACAAATTCATATTTCTTGAAGTGGGCACTTACTTCCTTCATCAAGTCCATTTTGTCTCTTTCGGTGAGATTGTTCTGCCAGTCGGAAGCATCTGGAACAAATGCTATACCGACTTTTAGTGGCAAAGATAACACAGGAATCGCAGGCGTCTCAACCGGCTCTTTCTGCTCCGGGTAAAGGTACTGTACTACGCTGCTACTATGGTGCCTAGAAACAGCCACGCATCCTGACACTGAGCTAATCACGGCCACCAGCGCCAAAGGCACTACGAATGCTCTGCTAAAATCCATGTCAAATTGTCTCCTTTCAATTGGTCTTTGGGCTCCAACAGATGTTATGCTGACTTCGGCCCTTTCCCATAACAATGGGTTCTGTATATCACAATACTACCAGAGCAACATCCAGACCTCCTACTGAAACAATACCAGTGTCGCTTTCCTGCCAATACCCCAACGAAAAAGATGGGGCACAACGCCAAGGTATTCGACGATTGTCCCAGCCTAGAAGAGAATGTAGATTACCTACCCCTTGTCTACAATTGTCAAAGAATAACAATTCCAAATGGATATCACAAGCTGTGGAAACTGGAAAGCGAGAAGATAGCCCGAGCCCAGACAGTTGACCCCCCGACTCGGAGATTTCCCTCCGTGCTTCAGAGGCCGGCCGCCATGAAGTGACCTTTAGAAGAGGCGACCCGCGGATTCGTTGTCGTAGGCACGGCCTCCTGGGTTTCTTGGTACGCCCAAGAGTGTTTGAATTTAGTCCCCTCCTTGTGGAAAGGAGTATTCACCGCCGTAAAGGCTTTCACGAATCCGGTTGACATGATGTCCATATTGACGTACATTCACATGTACATTTGATGGGGGGGGCTACCAATGGAAAGAATACCCATAACGGAAGCAAGGAACAGATTCATGAAACTCCCAGATGAGGCCGCCAAGGATAAGGTCCTTGCCGTTACAAGACGAAACAAGGAAGTCATGGCCGTCATGAGCTGGGAATTGTATGAAGGCCTCCTTGAGACCCTGGAGATCCTGTCTGATCCCGAGCTTATGCAAAATCTAAAAAAGGGTATTGAGGATGTCAGAGCCGGCAGGGTCCATTCACTTTCGGAAGCGCAGAAAAGGCTGGCGCTTTGAACTACAGGGTTCTCATCACCGACACCTGCCTCGGCCTCATCGCAAGAATCCCGGACAAAATAATACAGCGTGAGATCTTGAATCGAATAGAGAAGCTGTCTCATGAACCGGACAAGCAGGGAAAGGGCTTGGTCAAAGACCTGGCCCGATTCCGTTCTGTACACGCTGCTGGACGATATAGGATTATCTACAAGATCGACAAACAAACGGTGATTGTTTACAATCTGGCGGCAGGAATAAGAAAAGAAGGGGACAAGAAGGACATATACGAAATTGCCAAGAGACTCTTGAATGCAGGCCTCCTGGATTTGGACAAAACCTGACCCTGAACTCGGCACCAAAACCTGGGCACTCACCATTCCTGTACCTCTCGCCCCTTTCACGCAAGAACCCAGTCAAGACAACTATCGGGCAACCCAGTGCTTGACAAATGTTCGCATATATGCGAACATCTTCTATGCAAAAAATCACATTTTACAGGCTCGAAACCGGGAAATCCCCGGTCGAGATGTTTTTTGATTCGCTGACGAATAGACAATTTGAAAAGATTGCCTTTGTACTCGATCTAATTGAACAAATCGATATTGTACCCCAGAAGTATTTCAAGAAACTCAAGGACACTGACGGAATTTGGGAAGTAAGGGTTCAGCATGGCAATAACACTTTTCGGATCTTGGGCTTTTTTGATGGAAGAGACCTCGTGGTTTTGAACCATGCGTTCACCAAGAAATCTCAGAAGACTCCAAAAAGGGAAATTGCGTTGGCTGAAAAACGAAAACGCGATTATCTCAACAAAAAGGGACAAAAATGAGCGACTTCCAAAGATACAAGAAGAAACGTATAAAAAAAGACCCTGAATTCTGGAAGGGATACGACGAACGGCTTGAGACGTTTAAGTTGGGGATCCTGTTGAGACAGGCTCGTCTTGAAGCCGGCCTTACTCAAGAGGAAATTGCAAAACGCCTGAAAACCACCAAGTCTGTCGTTTCTCGCATGGAAAACCATTCAACCGATATACGCCTCTCTACCCTGGAAAAATTCGCCAAGGCGGTCGGTCGAAGAATCCACGTCGCTTTGAGATAAAGGCCTGTTCGGCCACCGGGGTCAAGCCCAGCGACCTATCCTATTCAGGTGAGTGGGTCGTTGTCGCTCCGACCAAATGCTTCAAACACCTGGAAGCTCTCAAGACGAGAGCTCTTTGTTTTTTGAGATTGTGCCTGAGAACAACTCTTTGACACGTAAAGAAACTCAAAGGCAATTGTCTAAAAACTTGCGTGGGGTGACTATCCTCAACCCTTCGTAGCCAGAAATCTTTAGCAAGTGTTTGTCTCCGCTGATGATATATTCGACTCCGCCAGATAGTGCACAGGCTATGAATTTGTCGTCGTCGGGATCGTCGCAGACCGGTTCAGCCAAATCCATAGCCTCAATAATCATGGCTCTCGCCGCAACCAGTTCGAGAATTGGGGTTAGATCGATTCCTGGGAATTGATCGGACAGTTTTTTGCCAACGCGTCTATACTCCTCAAGGATTGGAGACGATACAACAATATCCAGCCTCTTTTCTTGCCATGCTTTCAGGATTTGATATGGAGGCCCGGCGAAAAAGATTCCAGAAACGAACACGTTAGTGTCCAGCACAACCCTCATTTACGACCCCGCACCTTTGCGACGGCAGCAGCTACGTCAGAACGTTTCATCCCCGCAGCCCTGGCCTGCTGACGTGCTCGACGAATCAATGCGTCGAATTGGCCCATCGAAGGTGTTTCGATAGCTCTCAAAATCACCACATCCTTGTCCCCGACGACAACAAACTGGCTGCCCGGTTTCAGATTCAGTTCTTTGCGGATCCTTTCGGGAATGACAACCTGGCCTTTGGACGACATCTTTGTAGTGGCAATATCTGTCATGGTGCCTTTTCCTTTCGCCCAACATGGGCTCCTTTCTTGTCTTACTGGTAAGATTATACGCAAGTCTTCATATTTGTGCAAGAAAAAACTCTGAACGTACCCGCCGCTGATTTTTGTCTCTGCAAACAAAACCTGAATCGAAGCATTCGTGGTGATCTCACACACAGGCAACGGTGCCACGTCGGACACGCCCTTGCATTTACGGAAACGTTATCCGAGGTATTATCCCCTATTCCTGACGGCCCTTCGCACGGGCATGAGAGCGGGGGAACTGGTGGCATTGAAACCTGGAGATCTTGATTTTGCAGGAAATTTCATCCAAGTCAGACGCGGCTGTGTCAGAGGTGAGGTCTCAACCCCCAAGAGCGGGAAATTGAGAAGAGTGGACATGTCCGGCCAACTGGCCCGTGTGCTCAAGGGCCATCTCACTGAACGAAAGAAAGAGGCCCTGAAGAAGGGCTGGGGCGAACGGCCCGAGTGGTTGTTCTACAATAAAAACGGTGGTATGTTGGATAGTAACCATCTCAGAAAGCGGGTGTTTTACAAAGCGTTAGAAAAGGCAGGAATGCGCAGAGTTCGAATTCATGACCTGCGGCACACCTATGCAACGTTGAGGATCTCAAAGGGTGACAATATCGCAGATGTCTCCAAACAGCTTGGACATCATTCGATCAAGATCACAGTGGACACCTACTATCACTGGATGCCAGGGGCAAGCAAATCTGAGGTGGATCAGCTCGATTCTGAAACGGCGCCCGGCTGCACCCTATACGCACCCAACGGCAAAATTCGCAAAAAGAAAGGGGCTATCGATTAGGATAACCCCTTGAAATAATTGGTGCGCCCAGCAAGATTCGAACTTGCGGCCTACGGATTCGTAGGAGACTCAAACGCAAGGAAACATAGGTAAACAAGGGTAACAATAGGTAACGATTTTACTAATTTTTCAAACACATAACCGCCATCTTCGTACCCGCTGATTTTCACCATTCTTACTTATTTTTACCTATCGTTCCTCTGTCTTTAGGCATGATTCTAGTTTGATGGTAGGATGAAGTGGTTCGTAGGTAAGGCCTTTTGATTCACCCGGCACCGTTTGTCGCCACGCCACCGTCTGCCCTTCGGGTAGAGATCTCTCTTGATAGGATAGAGCCCAAAACGAAACCCCAGAGGAAAAGGTGGCTAATCGCAAAACTCTAGGGGCTGCGAGCAAGGCCATTTCCGGCCCTGCTCTACTTCTTGGCTTCTAGCTGACAAGATGGGCCCCACAAAGAGTTCACCGCTCCCAAAACCCTTGACTTTCTGGTCTGGTCTGGTCAGACTATATGGCAAAAGGGAGTGATAGGCATGATGATAACGAACATATCCAAGGCAAAGGCCCAACTATCTGCACTTATTGAGAAGGTCCTCGCTGGCCAAGAAGTGGTCATCGGCAAGGCGGGTAAGCCGGTTGCGAAATTGGTGCCCTACAAGCGAAGTCAAGTGCCCCGCCGGCCAGGTGCCTTGCGAGGCAAGATCAAGATAGGCGAGGGTTTTGACGACCTGCCCCAAGATATCGCCAAAGCGTTCGGTGCGGTGGACCCATGAATTTATTGCTCGATACCCATGTCCTTTTGTGGTGGCTCGATGATGACCCGACGCTTTCGAGGAGGGCAAGGACTGCTATCGCGGACATGAACAATGTTGTCTTCGTCAGCGCCGCTGCTGTTTGGGAAATACGGATTAAGCAAGCCTTGGGCAAACTGGATATTCCCGACGATTTTGAGACGGTGCTGGATGATCAGGCCTTTGAAGTGCTTAGTATTACCGTCGAACACGCCCATGCCATCAAGGGCCTTCCTTCCCTTCACCGAGATCCTTTTGATAGAATGCTGTTAGCCCGAGCCAAGTTTGAAGGTTTCACGCTTGTGACGCGGGACATCCATTTGAAAGAATACGAGATCCCAGTTCTTAATGCGTGACCTCAAAGCCCTCGCATTTTAGAAGGACCGGGACGAACCCCCCCGTGTGGTTTTTCTACAACAGCACTGGTCAACTCGCTGCCCAGAGACAAGAAGAATACTAGAATCCCAAGTAGACACAGCTTCGGGCACAATCGCCAAATTGGCAACCAGAAGAGAGGGTGTGAGAGAAGATAAGACCCTAAGATTACAAGTAAGTTTTGAATTTGCGGCCTGCGGATTAGTTGTCCGTAAGCGCCTTAAGCTTTGTACCCTCCCCTACCTGTAGTCTATTCTGGGAAATCTCCCCAATTTCGCGGCAGCATACTCTGGAAAGTTACCAAAAGCCTGTCCACCGCATCATCCTTCCTGCCCCCGCACTGAAACAGCCACCTGTGTTCCGCCGCTTTCTGGATCAAACGACCTTCACCGAGAAGTTCGTAGGATCCTTGTCATTTGGAGGCGGCAGACATGTTTGAAAAGATAAAAAAGCGTGACGGAAGGGTCGTGGATTTCGATTCCACGAGGATCGCATGGGCCATTGAAGAGGCAGGCACGGCTACCGGAGAGTTCGGCCATGAAGAGGCCAAGAGGCTCACCCGCAAGGTTTTGGAATTAGCCCACGCGGTGGGCCTCGGCACTGTTCCTGAGGTCGAAGAAATCCAGGGGGTTGTGGAAAGGGTGCTTCTTGAGTCTCCATTCTTCAAGACTGCCAAGGCCTACGTCCTGCACCGGGAGCAGCACGCCCAGATAAGGGCTATTGCAACTAACGCAGGCCTGGGTCTGGTCGAAAACTACATCCAGAAGACGGACTGGAGAGTTGCAGAGAATAGCAACATGTCCTTCTCACTTCAGGGGCTCAACAACTACATCTCATCAAGTGTCACAACAGAATACTGGCTGAATCGTGTCTACACGCCTGAAATCAGACATGCGCACAAAAACGGAGACCTTCACATCCACGATCTCAACCTCCTCTCGGTCTATTGCGTGGGATGGGATTTACTGGACCTCCTAAAGCAAGGTTTCAGAGGCGTCAAGGGAAAGGTGGAGAGTGCTCCAGCAAAACACCTCAGGCCGGCTTTGGGACAGCTTGTCAATTTCTTCTATACCCTTCAGGGCGAGGCAGCGGGCGCCCAGGCCGTCTCCAACTTTGACACGCTCCTGGCCCCCTTCGTACGCTTTGACAGGCTCGACTACGGGGAGGTCAAGCAGGCCGTACAGGAATTCGTGTTCAACGTAAACACCCCCACCCGCGTCGGTTTCCAGACACCTTTTACGAACATCACCCTGGACCTTTGCGTACCCTCCTTTTTAAAAGACCATCAGGTAATCATAGGAGGAACTGAGCGTAAAGAGACCTATGCCGATTTTCAGCCCGAAATGGACATGATCAACCGGGCATTGGCAGAGGTCATGATGGAAGGCGATGCCAGAGGGCGTGTCTTCACCTTTCCCATACCAACGTACAACATCACTGCGGATTTTAACTGGCACAACACGAATTTTGAAACGGTCTGGAAAATGACGGGCAAATACGGAATTCCCTACTTTTCAAACCTCGTCAGTTCCGACATGTCACCTGAAGATGCCAGGGCCATGTGCTGCCACCTGCGTCTCGACAACAGGGAACTTCTGAAAAGGGACGGAGGGCTTTTTGGGGCAAGCCCCCTGGCAGGATCAATCGGTGTGGTCACCATCAATTTGCCCCGGATAGGATATCTTTCCCGTGACGAGAGCGAGTTCCTTTGTCGGCTTAAGAAGATGATCATGCTCTCCAAGGAGAGCCTTTCCATAAAGCGGAAGGTCCTTGAAAAGTTCACCGACTCTAACCTCTATCCTTACTCGAAGTTCTACCTCAGACAGGTCAAAGAGTGTCAAGGCCGCTACTGGACCAACCATTTCTCCACTATCGGCATTATCGGCATGAACGAAGCCTGCCTGAATCTTCTGGGCAGGGACATCGGCACTAAGGAGGGCCTGAGTTTCTCGCTCAGGGTCATGGATTTCATGCGCGACACCATGGCAGGACTCCAAGAGGAGACTAGTGATCTCTTCAACCTTGAAGCAACCCCGGCAGAAGGTACCTCCTACCGGTTGGCAATGCTCGATAAGACTGTGTTTCCTGCCATACTCTGCGCCAATGAAAATGAATTCCGAAAAGGAGCAGCCCCCTTCTATACGAACTCCACACAGCTCCCCGTAAACTACACGGACGATATCTACGAGGCCTTGACACTCCAGGACGACTTGCAGACAAAATACTCGGGAGGGACAGTCTTTCACATCTATCTTCAAGAGCAAATAAGCGATGCCCGGGTCGTAAAGGGGCTGATCAGGAAGGTCTGCACAGGTTTCCACATACCCTATTTCACTCTCACGCCAAGTTTCAGCGTATGTCCCTCTCATGGCTACCTGGCTGGCAGGCAGGAAAGGTGCCCTGTGTGTCATGATGAGACCGAAGTCTACTCAAGGATTGTGGGCTACCTAAGACCCATTAAACAGTGGAACGACGGCAAGCAGGCAGAATTCAGTATTAGGAAGACATTCAGGGCCGCGTAGAGGATTTCTTTACGTGGGACGCCAGCTGGAAACAACGAATGATAGTTTTAGGCGGCTTACAGAAGAATTCGTTCATCGATTATCCGGGCAAGGTGAGCTGTGTCCTCTTTTTTTCCGGGTGCAACTTTGATTGCCCGTACTGTCACAACCCTGGACTGGCAAGGGGCAGGACGGGAGGTTCATGGATTCATGAGCAGGCGGTCTACGACTTCCTTGAAAAGAGAAAAGGCTTTCTGGACGGCGTGGTCATCTCTGGAGGGGAACCTACCCTCAGACAGGATATCATTACCCTTTGCAGGAAGATCAAGGAGATGGGTTACCCCATTAAGCTGGACACTAACGGCAGCCGTCCGCAAGTGATAAAGCAGCTAATCGACGAGGGCCTCATAGATTATGTTGCCATGGACGTCAAGACTGCCCCCTATCACTATTCGCCACTATTCAGGAAAGACAGCAACCCGAAGGACATCCTCTCAAGCATCCGGACCATCATGAAATCGGGTCTGAACTATGAATTCAGAACCACCTGCATAAAGCCGATCGTGGATGCACCCGTCATCAGGAATATTGCAGGAACCATCGAAGGCGCTGTACTTTACGCCCTACAGCGTTTCCGCAATGGCCGGGTACTGCACCCGGAGTTCTTCCGGGGAACGGACCCTCATTTTAGGGAGGATGAGCTTATGGATCTTAAGGCCGCAGCAGCGTCATGGGTCCAAAGATGCATTGTCCGCTGATCTATACGGATCCATTGGCTCCAGGGGGATTAGAGGATGAAAAAGATAGGAATCTGCAACAACAAGGGCGGCGTGGGAAAGACCACCATCTGTTTCTGCCTGGCAGGGGCCCTGGCACAGACCCGCAAAAAGGTGTTGCTCGTGGATATGGACCAGCAGGGCTCTTTGAGCTCTTCATTGCTTGCCAGCATCCATGACCTTCCGTGCGTCATCACGGATGCCCTCCTGGATGACCGGAAGTCGATCAAAGAGGCCATAAGGAGGACGGATTTTGAAAACATCCATATCGTCCCGGCCAACTTCACTCTGGGCAGAATAGAAAGCGAACTCCTTTCGGAGCGGGACGCCCACTATTACCTTGCTGACAGGCTGGAAGAGATCGAGGCCGAATACGACGTAATTCTGTTGGATTCGCCGCCCAACATGGGCCTTGCCACATGGTCTGTGCTCACAGCCTCTGAAGGGGTGATCATTCCCCTGGAGGCCCAGGACTACAGCATCAAGGGCACGGGCTACGTTCATGGCGTAATCCAAAAGGTGAGAAAAAGGGCAAACCCGCGGCTCACTATCCTGGGTTATGTGATCAGCCGGTATGACGGCAGAAGAAAAATCGAACAGGACTTCAGGGCCATGATTGAAAGGCATCTCGGAGAAAGGGTGTTCAAACAAGTCCTGAAAGACTCGGTCAGGTATGTGGAGGCAGTCACACTGGGAAAGCCGATCACGTACCTTGCTCCAAAGAGCGAGCAGGCTGAGACCTTCAGGCAGATGGGCAAGGAGGTTATGAATGTCCAGGAACTATGAACAGGACGCTGAGAAGCGGTCTGTCTTTCTCGCTCCTGTGGAAGCAGACGGTAAAAAGGGCAAGAAGGGAGAGAGGCTCAACACCTCTTATCTTACAGGGGCGAAGCTCATCGATATCGAAAGGATTGCCCCTGATCCCAATCAGCCCAGACAAAGGTTCCTGGAAAAGACACTGCAATCCCTGGCCGAATCGATAAAGGAAGCCGGTGGGATCATTGATCCACTTACAGTGGAATACAGCGAAACCGACGACCATTTCAGGATCATAAGTGGAGAAAGAAGGTACAGGGCTGCCAGGATGGCGGGCCTTGAAAGACTGCCGTGCATGGTCGAAGACGTTGATGACAAGAGAAGACTCCTCCTCCAGCTATTTGCAAACCTTCAGAGAGAGGACATTACACCCCTTGAGGAGTCCGAAGGGATCAAATCCCTGATAGAAAGATTCGGTTACTCTCAGACCAGAGCGGCAGAACTCTTGAACAAGTCCCCAAGCTATATCAGCCAGATCCTGGGCCTTGAGCGGCTGGGTGAGTCCGCGAGACAGATGCTTCAGACGTCTGAAGTCAACAAGGAAGTGCAGATCCGGGCCTCAAGGGAAAAGGACGAGGCAAGGCAGCTCGAGATACTGAAAAAGGCCTCTGAACAGGGAAAGACGGTAAAGGAGATACGAAAAGAGGCCGGAAAGGCTGGCTCCGGCAGAATTAGAAAACCATCTGAGAGCCACAGACTCCCACTTTGGACATGGAAACCTGCCCACGGAAGGTTCGTCGTCACCATCCGATTCACAGGGGAAAAGAAAGAAGCCATGCGGATTGAGACAGTGCAAGATGCTCTTAAAGAGGCCTATGAACATGCAAAGGCCCAAGCCGTCCTTTCCGGAGGCGGCGAAGAAACAAGGAGCCATCCAAATGGCATTTAAGCTGAACAAGAACGACCTCAGACTTCTTGCCGCCATAGCCGAACACAGGATTTTGTCCGCAGGCCAGGTGGCGGCCCTGTTCATGAAAAGCAAACAGGTGGTTCGAAGACGAATGCGGAACCTGGAAAAGGCGACTTTTGTGCAGGCCCACGAGCCTGTATTGGGTCATGGCCCTGGACGGCCCGAAAGGCTTTTCTCACTTTCAGGTGATGGCATCGATCTGCTTCGTGAACATGAGATCCTCAACCCCGATGTGGCAAACGACAAGGTCGGCGCTGAGAGGCTGCGATGCATAGATCACGAACTGCTCTGCACCTGGTTTCGAATCCACCTGGAGCATATCCAGCACGTCTTCCCTCGACTGTCCGTCCAGTTCCTGTCTCCTAACTCGCCTTTTCTGCAACGCGACCAGGACGACCGACCCTTTGTCTTTGAACAGGTACCCATTGGAAGCGACCGGGAAAGACAAATCGGATTCACGCCAGATGGCGTCTTTTCGATCACTGACAGGGAACAGCAAAAGGCCCTCCTCTTCTTCCTGGAGGTAGACATGGGAACGGAGTCCGTTGCCAGTCCCAAGCGGGCTCCCCGGGACGTCAGGCAGAAGATAATCAACTATCAGGCCTATTTTAGAAGCAGCCTCCACAAGCGCTATGAAAAGACCTGGGACTGCAAATTCAGCGGTTTCCGCCTGCTCTTCGTGACCAATTCCAACGCACGGATGACCCTTCTTTGCCGCCTGGCTCTCAAGATGCCGCCATCGGACTTCGTCTGGGTGACAGAACAGGGGCGGATGTTTGCCCATGGCCTGTCCGCCGAGATCTGGGCCCGGGGCGGAAGATACCAGTCACCCCTTGAATCGATTCTGGGCAGGCAAATGGCCCGTCCCAGCCCCCTATCTGTCAAGCCGTAATCCCTGAAGGATAGATACACCCCCTCCCCTTCTTTCCCTACCCGACATCCCGTCCCAAACACACCACAACTTCCACAAACATCCCTTCAGCGAACCGAAACGTACCGTTATGCAACCTGAAATGCACCGTAATTGGCATTGAATCGCATCGAAAAGGTTCGTAATGTTGATGGAAATCGTCCTTTTTCGATACATGTTGAGATCCATCAATCCGTGTAATAACAGCCTATTGCGCGATGTACCGAAAGTCGAATATATAGAAAAAACCACAACCATCAACAACACCAAAGAAGAGAGCGAAGAGAACCTACCGGCAGCAGCTTGAAGATGATTGTTGCTACGGGCACACGCAGACCCCTTATCGTAAATCTTTCCCCTTCGGGTCGGCCTTACGGCCTAAAGATTTATCGAGGGGTCCGCTACGTGCCCTGCGCTTGGTCCTTGCGGTCCGTTTGGTTTTAAAAACTGAAAACCAAACGGAGGTGGTACACGTGTACAAAACAAACATGACATCTGAAATAGAGGATGCCGTTAGAAGGATCCAGCAAGAAGGGAACAGGAAGTCTGAAGTGAGGTCTATCGTCAGACTGTGTCTGATTTGTGGAGAGGCGCTGTCACGAAAGGAGGAAGAGCTTGGCTATGGTCGATGCTTCGCTTGTCGGCACAGCATATCAGAGGCTCTCGGATCTGGGGTTCCGCTGATTGTCAGTGTTAATGGGAAAAGCACCTTGAACGAATTTCGAGAGGATCAAGAATGGGCCAAGATTGACAGGGACCTGCGTAATAGACGAAAGCCCGGCTAGCTACGCCCAACCTGGGTCCATTAGATGCACTACCCTTTTCCCTAGAAATTCGTTTTCTTCACGCCTAAAGCCTTAAAAGGGGGTTCGCTCATCGCAAACCCCCAATTTAAGGCTTTCCCCCTCAGGGTCCCCTTCGGGGTCGGCTAAAAACGTTCCTATGCTTCAAAAACCTCTGCGAACGATCACTTAGTGACACACCTTTGATAAGGGTACCAACATCTATCTCAAACAGAAAGAGTGGGTACAGTAGAGCCGTAGAAATAGGCGTTGTGAACTCTTGTGCCACTTCACGGCTAAAGGCATAAATAGGCGTTCGCTCCGCTTTGCTCTCCGGCAAACCCCTATTTAAGCCTTTCCCCTGCCGGGGACGCCTATGGCAGATTGATCTGTTGCGTGAGAGGGAAACCTTTTTTCCCTCTCACACTCTCCCTAGGCATCTTGGCTGTGAAAGGCATAAAAAGATAAGCGGCACAATCAGGATTGGTCACTTGGGGTGACAACTCTCAAAAATGCCTATAGGGAGACTATTGTTTTGAGAGTAGTCACACACCAAGTGACAGCCGCGCTACTTTTTAAGCCTTTCAGTTTTTGTCGGTAAATCTATTTCCCATAAACCTCGTTGATACTTGACCACCCACAGGAGTCCGCATCCTGAATATGCTGTCCGACAAAAACCAAGCAGGATTCTCCTCTCTCTCTGTGTAGAGTCTACTCTCACAGAGAGCTCGATCAAAGAATTGAGCTCAGAGGAAGAAAAATGAATGCAAAACAGATACAAGAAGCAGTCGATACGTGGATAGTTGAAGAAGACTTGCCTGCACCAGCAGCGCTCAGGATCATAAGAAGAAGCGATCCCGACCTTAGCCTTTCTGCGGATGAAATCATTGACCGCAATGAGTTCATCCGATGTGAGTTCTTGAAGGAACATGAGCTTCTAATGCAGCTTCCCAAACAGGATCAAAACAACGCTTTTTTCGTCGATGACTTCGAGGACAGTGCATTCAACACCATCGACTTCTGCAGGATGCATCCTGGCAGAAGCTTCAACAAATATGCATACAGGATTAAGAAGGTCCTAGAGCAGGTCGAGGATCTGGCTATCATGCATTCCTCGATTAGCCACGAAGAAGGCAGGAACAACACCGCAGAACGGTATGAAACCCTTGTTGACAATGAATTCAGGGACGAGCTTCTGAGGCTCGTACAGTATTACAAAAGGCCAGCTAGTGAAGAATCAAAGCGCCGCCTGAAGAGAAGGATCGCAGAGCTCAACCGAAGGATTCTGGATTGCAGGAAGATCTGGGATCAGCTTGCTCCCCCTGAAAACTGGGAGCCATGAGCCGGTGGCACACTCCATTGTTTCGTCACAGGATGAGAAACAATGGAGGTGTTCGCATGAATGAGTACAGGATACACCGGACAAGCAACGGTTACGAACCCCGCAATCGAACCTACCATTATAGCCATGAAAGGACGCCGCGACACTATCATTCAAAAAATGGCCAGTGGGACTATATCTTGGGAGTACTTCGCACTGGGTGTGAACGTCCTTTAGGGCGACATGAGAATCTGAGAGGGCTGGCGTTTTGCATCAACTGCCGTGAGGTGTTGTTCCCAGAGACAGTTCCTTCAAATGGCTGGCGCAGCAAGCGGATGTATTATCGATAGATATAAAATATACGCAAGTTCTCTTGTACCTTCATCGGACAACAACCCCGGGAGAGGTTCTCCGCAGACCCGGACAAAACTTCTCCTGGAGACAAAGGAGGTGTATAAAAATGGCAAAACCTGAAAAGAGATTTAAATGTGGTAGTTGCGAAACTTCCATTTTTGAAAATGAGATAAATGCAGGTGGAAAATCTGTGAAGCTGAAGAAGGTTAGCTTCCAAAAGAGGTACATGAAGGCAGATGGACAATGGGCTTCCACCAGCAGTTTGGACCAGAACGATATCCCAAAGGCCATCTTGGCGCTATCCAAGGCGTATGAATATCTGGTGATGGGGGCTGGGGATTCTGGAGAAGTTAGTGACAGTGATTGAAGGCCGGTGGAAACCGGTCTCATTTGCCTTGTTCAAACAAACACCACAGATAGGATTGGATGACACCCTCTGCACAGTCCAACTCGCCCCTCCTTCAATGGAGCCGTATCTACTGTTCCCTGTAGACCTGAGTCGCACAATCCACACACTGCCAAGCAGGGAAATTGTCAGTGATAACACAGCCGCCGAGGATGATTCATCCTGCCTCAAGGTCTGTTTCGACGCTACTGCAGGCAGGCTCGCCATACCACAACAGCACCTTCCTCTGAGTCAGGCTGGGGCACTCGACCGTTTCACACCTGTTATTTAAGGGGCCAGGCTTTTACAGCGAGTTTTGCCAGCTCACTCTGCCGTTTTTGAATCGTTTCCTGGTTCCAAGTTCTTTCTGTTGCTATCATGTTTGTTAGTTCGAATTTGGATTTCGCATAGAATGCCTTCTTGTAACTGAAACTGTCGTTACCAGCTCTTACGTTGATTCTGTTCTTTAGAAGTGCCAAATTACCCAATGTGCGTACCAAAACGGCCTGATCATCCGGTGATAAGTGATTCCATGCATTAGACGGATTCTGAGGAAGGACATGTTCAAGGTTAACAACTCCAGAATCGTCATTTGGAATAAGCTCAGGCTCTTTTTCACCGATATGTCGCTGTTCTAAGGCTCGCAAATAATATCGAGCCAGGTAAGCTTTTGAAACAGTAGCGGTCATGAATGACGAGCGGAATTGAGCATTGGTGGGAACAATAGGTTTGAGCCTTTTAAACAGGCTCGTGCCCGTCTTGAGCTTACCAGCCCGTACTTCTTTAGCAGCCTGGCTATAATGATTCTCGAGGGTGCCGCCGCCAACGCCGCCGTGGACCAAAAACCTGACTGACCACGAAACCATATTCCTTATCGTTGTTCTTACCTCTTTCACTGCGAATTTGTCGAGAACTGCTAGAATCAGTGGGCGGATTTGGGCCATTCGCAACAAATTGATGACTTCCATATGGCGTTGGCATGTCATACCATATTTATTCCAAAGGCCATCTTTGGTATTGAGAATAGCTGCATAAAGTTGTGCGTTCCTCTCTAGGTCGCGTGCAAATGACACAGCCGCGGTCGTAGAAGATATTTTCCGTTTTATGCTATTGTATAGTTCCTTTTCCCGAACGAGCCCATGTTTTGAAGACCAAAAATGTCGGATGAAGGTTACCACTATCCGCTCATCTTCTATAGACTCCAACGCACTGACCATACTGGTCCATGATCGCTGAACCTCTGGCAATCTGCTGCAAGATAGTCCAAACAGAAAGTTCTTTAGCAGGTCAGAAATAGCAAGACTTAATCCCCTGTCGTTAAGTGTTTCAAAAATGGTGAAGGCGTTAGTATCATCTGGCACCTTTACCCATATCACGACAACTGAGTCCGTCAAATAGGACACGAGATCCGTAAGTCTTTCGGTACTGTCTGGCATCGAAGCGAGATTCAAAACATGCTGTTTTGCCAGCTCCGCCGCCTTTTCTATTCGTATGTGAGACAGTTTAGCTGGTGACTGA
Source organism: Thermodesulfobacteriota bacterium (assembly GCA_034189385.1). GTDB lineage: Bacteria > Desulfobacterota > Desulfobacteria > Desulfobacterales. The sequence goes on along the minus strand of JAXHVD010000029.1, from coordinate 17,570 downwards.
TCACGGTCCGGATTATTGGGATTCAGAAGGATTCTTTTCACAAAAAAATCGTGGTCACCATCGTTAAGTTTCAATTTCGGTATCAGCTCAAGGGTCTTCAGCTCTTTTTTGTGAAGTAAATCAGATGTGATTGTTTCAGCTCTATCGTGGTCTCCGTTGTCGTGAAAGCAATCCCTTATTGCGGCCAGGAGGATTGTCGCTGTCGCTAATCTTTGCTGCCCGTCTGCAATTTCCGGGCGATCAGTTCTATTCTTTGTTGTGACTATTGTTCCTATGAAATATTCGTGCTCTCCTGCGGCCATTGCTCCTTGAATATCATTGAAAAGATCTAGCACGTGTGACTCTTCCCAAGCGTACGAACGCTGGTAAAGGGGCACGCACAGATTTCTGTTAAAAAGAATCCGACCAATTCCTTTTAATTCTATTCTAATACTCTCTATTGAGGCCATAGCGCTGGTCCCTCCAATACATCGCGCATGTCCATTAAAGTCTGTTTAAGAGACACTCCATATTATTTCTTGAGTTTGTGCAACGGAACTAACGCGGATCATTAATTCCGTTTCCACAAGGTCGGATGCTGCAGAACAAGCGCCCCCTCGGATTAACAACCATATGGTACACATAATGCCTAAAGACTCTGTGTGACAAACCCTCGAATACGTGTATGGGTGATCAACTGATCAAGAGAAGCCGTAGTGAAGACCTTCCCATTTAGGCGAAGCAACATCTGCCGCATGTCTTCCCGTCTCTCTCGGAACCCCCGCCCGTCAATACAGGCAACCACTTCATAGCTTGGCCGTCCCGTCTTCACATGCTTCCTGCGTTGAGTTTCCAACTCCTTGATCCGGGCCACCTTGTCCCGGGCAGTGCCGTCATCACTGGTTATTTTCGCCTCGATGACCACCGCCGGATTGATCTCATCGGGGATGCAAAAGTCCGGTGCTTGCCCGAAACCGGGTATGCGCTCGGCCCTGCCTGTCTTTCGATACGTGACCCCGGCTTTTCGAAGTCTTTCCTCAATCGCATTTTCCATTACCTCGCCCACCAGTTCGGATACGGCGTCACGATGGGCAGCAAATGGACGGCCAATAAAACGTTCGTAGAGTAAGACTGCGTAAGGCACATTTTCTTTGGCAGCGTACCGGAGCGATTGGAGCCCCTTGCGGGTGTCGAACTTGGACAGCCGATGAATCACATCTTCGGTCTCTTTAGTAACCCCCAGCCTGATGTGATGTATAGCGACCTTTACCAGGTCCTCCATCCGTCTTAAGCCTTTAGTACGCTCAACAGGCTTTCCGCCCTTTTCCTTATAGCGGCTGAACCGCCTTTGATATCGGCTTTCCATGTTTATCAGATGATCGGCACGATCGCGACATGCCTTGTCCAGGCTTCGAGCAGCGCCTTGGGTTATGTCGCTATCGCATTCGGTGCGGGCCAACTCAGCCCATTCCGGAGGGGTCATCCCCAAAATGGCCCGAAGCACACATAACGTCCTGCTGTTTTCAAGCAAAGCTTGGCGGATTTCTTTTTCCGTAAAATGGGTAAAGGCACTTGTCTGACGTTTAAGGACCTCATAAGCTGTGCGGAAATCCTCATATCTCAGAAATCCCTTCCCAATCGGCATGAGCATGAACTCGGAACCAAGGTCAGACATGGTGATATCCACCATTTCTTCCAAACGTTCATTGAGTTCTTGGCGGTCAAGTTCGAATGGACGCTTCACTGAGTGATCCTGTCTCTAGATAAGATGAAAATGGCAGATCAAAGGGCCATCTTTCGCCTTAAGCATTTAAAACGATACTTCAGCATCTTGGACCTCGTAAGGAGTCACATTCTCTCGTACTGTGGCAGATCGGACCCGCAGTCTTCCAGAAAGCAAATCCGAAAGATGTTCTTCCACTGATGAAAGGCCACCGAATTGCTGGACCCATTGCGACACGGCTGCCAGCCGTTCCATGGTGTTCAGCTTTCCGTTCCATGTCCTTCTAAGGGCCCAGATGGCCATACGCATTAAGTGACCCAAGAGGATACACCGCACGTCTCCTGATGTGGTTTTGACACCTCCAAGCCCCAGTTTTCGTACGTCTTCTTCAACAAGGCCGGCCAGCCCCTCAGGTGCTTCCTGAAGCCATCTTCTGGGGACGCTGCCGGTGGTACGGCAGACAAAAATCGTGTCTATGATGGACGAACTTGTGCCGCCAATGTGAATGGAGGCCCCCATCTCAGCCGGACAGGGCAGGGAAGCAGAGCACGTCAGGCCTGCGTCCAGAATGGCCACTGCTACAGGATAGTAGGCTTCCAGTTTGTTGTGGTGGTAGGTGAAGACAAAAGGGGCACCCGGCTTCATCGCGTAAACCATCCGCTTGAACACCGCCGACAGGCCATCAGTGAAATGGTCAAGGCCCCGGTCCATGGTCACATTGCCGGTCAATTCGTCTTTGTTTCGGGTAGAGGCCTGCTTGAAGGCTGGCTGATTCAAGCCGACGAGCCGGCGGAGCCAAACGTAGCAAAAGTCCATGAGCTCTGCATACTGGACATTTCCGAAATAGGGAGGATCGGTAAACACGCCATCCAGACTGGATGACCGTAACCTGGCAGACGTGGCACTCTTGCAGCGAAGCTGGACCTTGCGTTGTTTGGGTGATGTGGCCCCGTCCTGTCTGTCACCAATCCATTCGCCAGGAATAGGGACTTGGGTTTTACGCCTTCCTTGATAACGCACTTCAAAGGGGTGATCACAGTACGCCTTTGCCTTTACGTACTTCTCAACCATGTTGGACCATCCTCCACTACCCACGTTCACCCCGTCTGCCCTTGAGATACCAATGAGGTTGGATTCGCACCGGACCAGTCCCACGGGGAAGCCGTGAACGGAGAAGACATCAAGGGATTTAAGGGCCATCGTATCGTAACGACAGAGCATGTTCTGATAGCGGAGAAGGTCAGAAAGGTTCGTGGCCAGGGCATTTCGAATCCTTTCTTCAGTCTCCCTGGCAACGGCCCGGCAGCTCAACTCCAGGCCGAGCAGCTGTCGCGCATTGAACATCTCCCGGTAACGCTGGTAACCCCAACGGTGCAGGCGATCGGTCTCGTCTCCCTGGGGAATCTCATCTTCTGGCACAAACCGTGACCTCGTTCTGGCCCACCTGGCGTCTGCCTCTCCTAATCTGGCCAGGTCTTCGTCATCAGGCTTCTTAAAAAAACGCCCTTTGTGGGCGGGCTTACAGTGCTGGCAATGGTATTCTAGAGCAAACATCTTGTTTCCAGGCGGTCCAGCGGAAGGATCAGGATAAGCATTCGAGGTGCCGCAACGAGGGCAAGTACAGCGATTGCGCGTTGCAGGACCAGACACTGCAAGGGGGGTTCGGCATGACCGACAGAGGCCGGGATGGTCCCGACTTCTCACTTCATTGAGGTCGCCACAAGAGGCGCAGACAAAGACGTTTTTCGGATGGCGTGTGTCTCTGGCAATCAGATACCCGGGGAAAAGGTCTATACTGCTCTTGCAGTCTTTGCAAGTCAGAGTCTTCACCCAAAGAAAGTACTTTACATGGGCATCAGGTGAACCACACGTAAGGCACCTGGTGCGGTAAAGATGTCCCACCTCCTTTTCGAGCCGTTGCCTTAGGCTGTGGGCGGCCCTCCTATATGCTTCGAGGTCCAAGTGCTCGATTTCCTGACGGACAATCCAGTACGCCATGGGGTTGATGTCGTATCCAATGACATCACATCCAAGGCGGTTCGCCTCGATGAGAGGGGTGCCACCCCCCATGAAGGGGTCAGCAATGGAGATTCCTTTTAGGCTGTTGGAACCATAGAAGGCCTTCGGTAATTCTTGACCGCTAAACTCAGACAAGACAAGGCTTCGAAAGAGCGTTCCTGGACGACGTGCAAACCATTTGTGCACTGCGATGATGGGCCGGTAATTCTGCTGGATTTGCTTTTCCCTTAAGGCTAGGCCGGCCACAAAACTCACATCAAAATGTTTTTCAATTCCCATGTGACGTTAGCACTGTCGGAGTAAAGGTTAGGTTCAAAGGTTAGGTTCCTGGAGGATATGGAATACTGTCGTGAAGACCAATGCTTCGAAAGCCCAAGTAGCAGTTTCCGGGAGGGTTGTAAAGAAGGGAAACGTTGCAGGTCGTAAGACCCTGGGATTATCGCATTTTCAGCATTAATCATTCGTTGCCCCGATCATGTTCACGACCTGCCCTCAGCCACCAAAAACACAAAAACCCGATCTCTTTCCGAGAAACGGGGTTTTCTATCCTAGTGCATGGCACTCTCTTCATTGGGGGTTAACGGGCCACGAAAAAAACGGTGAGAGGGTATCACTGTAGGAAATTTTTGTCAAGAATTCTATAGGTTAACAAAATAGATACTACTGTTTTGGTAGCTAAAACTACCTAGTCCAAGGCTCTGAGACGGGGAAAGGATTCTTATCATGCTCTGCCGCAGCCCGTCACAAGCGCCAAAACGAAAGAGCTCCATCCTTCTCACGGAGAAATGGAACCCAGTCACGAACTATATATAGTTGTAAACACTATGAATCATTTCCCGAGAAAAGGACTAGAAAAGGCCACTCCAATTTGTGCGTTACCTACCGCTACTAGCCTGAAATATCAAGGAATATGGACGTATTGGAATCTATGTCTCCTCCGCTCTTCTCGGATCGGCCAAATCACAGCCCAAACGCGGAAGGCTGGTCACACAACAACTATTGTTGACTTTTCAACAAGTTGTGTTCTATGAAATCCCGAGTTCTTTGAGCATCCTTGCAGACAGAACGTGTTCAATGACTCCGCACGGTGAGGAAGTATATTCATGAACAAGGCGGAACTAATAGAAGCGCTAGGAAAAGAAACGCACTTGTCCAAAACAAAGGCTGAGCACGTTGTCGACATGCTCTTCGATAAAATGACCGAGGCCCTTGTCACGGGCGATCGAGTTGAGATCAGAGGCTTTTGCAGCATGTTTGTTAAGGAATATAAGGGGTATACGGGCCGAAACCCCAAAACAGGCCAAGCCATCCAGGTGGCAGCGAAGAAGCTTCCCTTTTTCAAGTGCGGCAAGGAGTTGAAGGAAAGGGTGGACACCCACAAATAGACCGAAAACCCAAGAACGGAGGAGACCAGGTATGAAGAAGCTGAAGAAGGATTTGCAGGCTGTATCTAAGAGCCTCAAGGCTCTGACGAAGAAAACAGAACAGCTAACGAAGAAGGTGGACAAGCTTGAAAAGACGCAGGCTAAGGCCAAAGCTAAGACTGCTAAGAAGGCCCCTGTGAAAAAGAAAGCTGCCGCAAAGACCAAAGTCGCTGCCAGAAAGAACGCCCCGGCCAAAAAGAAGGCACCTGCCAAAAAGAAGACTGCGGCAAAGAGGACAACCCGGCCGAGAAAGTCAAAGCGCTGACGGCCACTGATCAAGCACTTATAACTCATCAAGCAGTAGAAGAAAGACGCGACTGTTCCTGCATTCAGGATAGTCTGTCAGAAGACCAAGTGCTGATGAGTTACATGTACCTGAACAAGTCCCTGTCTTTTTGCTCCTGAAGAGTGTCTTTTCTGTCCTCGAAGCCTTGGGTGAGCTCTGCCATGCGGTTTAAGGCCTTGGTGAACCGGCTTGAGAACACCCAGCCCTCACGATAGCCATGCCTCTTATTAAATCTGGAAACGTGGTCGATGATGCCTATGCGTCGCATCTTACTGCGGACAGTCTCCAGCATGCGGGGACTGAAATCATATTTGTCACAGAGAGGGGTCAGGGCTGGCAAAAACTGGCCTGGGGCGTATTTGAGCTCGATGAATATGGCCAAGAAGATCCTCTGATGGTTCTTGTTGCCTGGGAAGAGTACCCGGGCAAGCTCATCCAAACCCTGGATGCGGGCAATCCTATTCCAGTTCAACTCGATCTTGGTGCTTGGCACATTTTTCACCTCTGCCTTTTCGGTCAAAATTGGGCATTCGAGAGGGTATTGGTGTTTTTGGGTCATGTTAAAACTTTTTCGGGCAAATCCAGGGAAGTACAGCAAAACCATGACCTCCCAAAAACCGTGCGATTCCGTGGGATTCCTGCTCAACAGGGCTGCTTGATGGACAAATGGGGGCTCCAAAAAACACTCTCGTCGGATGATAGGAGCTTCCGGACAGCAATTTGGTAGGAGGGTAAATCCCTTTACAATTGACCCCTTCTGATTTGACCTAGATTCAGCCCTTTTATCGACGGCAAACCTGAAAATCATCAATTTTCTTGGCCTGTTTGCGCAGGGCTATGCGCTCTCTGGCGATCTCAATAGCCTGATGACGGAGCCCAATACCAAAGCTCGATTCCACCCAAAAGACGGTTTCGTAAGCAGAAACGTAGATCTCATTAAATAGGCGCTCAAACCTCCAGCGGACTCCCTGCCGGGTCATTCTGAATCGAGATTCAATTTTGCCGCCATAGTTCTGCCGCAGAACGAGCCGTTTCAAGCCATCCTGTTTCAGCTCTATAGACAGCTGTTGGTCATCTAACAGACACTTCAAACGCTCCAGGAAATCTTTGTCTTTAGCTGTTAGTTTCATGGTCAATCCTCTCAATCAACAGGTCCCTTCCATATTGGCCAACCCGGACCTCATTGTCATTTTGCATGAAGATCAGCGAGACAAAACGCCAAACCCTATCGAGGCGGTTGTCATCAACCAGGGGCGTGATATCTGAGAAGCAGACTTCTCCTGGACCGAGAAGCGAAAGTATGTGCTTTCGGTAGTCTTCCATCCGAAAACCACCGTCAGCATTGACGGCAAGGCCCAACATTTGAACGGATCTCGGGCCAACAAAGTCGTTCAGATCATCGATCAGGCCCGGGATAGCTTCAAGATTAGGATCTTCTGTCAGAGACAAGCCGCCCGACCTGGATTCTGCTAGGAGTCTCTTGATTTCTTCTCTCTTCCTCTTGGCCCGAGCCCTGGAGTCACGGACCATGTCTCTAAAATAGGCCTTGTCAAAGATCCTCTCATCAAAAAGGAATCGTGAGGGTACGGTTCTCCCACATTTCGAGCATGCGTAGTGAAAGGTTCTTCGCACAAGTCTGGCCTCACAGCAGTCGCTCGTCTGGAAGGCAAGAGTTGGATCAAGAGTATGACCAGACGAACACGCACACTGGCTTTGGCCTGTCATGGTCAGGGCTTTACCACATTTTGGACATTCATATTGAGTCAGGAGTACACGGAAGTAGAACCTCTTGGCCCTCTCCTTAAATTCATTGATCCGTGTCTTTACCCGAGACATGCTTTTTAGGAGAGGGTTCTGAGGCCCTGGCACAGATATGGGCGTCGAGAGATTTTGTTTCATCCTCAGGTGCGGTAAGGCCTCGAGATATATAAATGTATCGTCGTAGCATATCCGATTTCCCGCGGCCCATGCGGCCCATATGGAAAGATTAATAAAGTAGCGCATCCCGAAAGGGTACCGAGGTGATGATTCATGGGAAGACCTTACAAATGTCCATATTGCAGAAGCACAAAAACAACCTGGAAGGGGTACCGCAAGCTGGCCAAGGGCAAGGTCAGACTGAGGCACTGCAGGGAATGTAGCAGGAAGTTCACAACCAAGGTGAAAGTTGGGGATGACTGAGTGTTGTGACCTGGTCAGGGGCCCGGGCTTCGGCAGAGATGTCCTGAGAGACCTCGGGCGGATCAAGGATCTCAGGTCTCTGGTTGATGCAACCAGAGGAAAGTTGCATGTGCTAGCAAAGAACCCGCATTCAGACCCAAAACAGCTAGCAGAAGAGCGTGCTTTTCTGGATCTGGTTCAGCGAGAGTTGAACAAACTTGAGACACGGACGGTCATGGCAGAGTTTGGGGTCAAGCCGTGATATTGAACATTTGTTCTATATATTGGGCGCAGGGCCTGTAATCTGTCCAAACAATACGCCTGTGCCCATCTCCTGACTTGCCAGCCTGGAAGCTTTGTGGTATTCATAGCAAATCGTAAGCCTTTGAAAAAGCTACATATGGGCAGGCTATCTGGGTTATCCATCCAACCTATTGAACCTGAGATGTGTGCTGGATATCCAAGCCAACCCTTCTACTAGGTCACTACTCCAAACACCTCTAACCCAAACATCGTAGTTTCCGCCAAGTATCGTAGTTCTACGATAAAAAACCAGGTAGTTTTTGCATTCAAAAATGGTCACTTTAGGCTATTGACTTTTGGGCGCTAGTGTGGTAACGGGCATAGAAATTCTGGAGGACGTTAGGAGAACAAGATGGAGCTCAAATTCCTTGGCTGAGTCTCAAACAGCCAAGGCCAAACCCGTTGTGAGGTGGGGACGGAAAGCCACGGGTCTTTGAGATTTTGTCGTTGGCATCAGGCCAACCTCTCTTTGAATCTAAAACAAAGACAGCCGGACTGCCGAGCATGACATCGTCAAAGTCATGACAGGCGCAGTTCGGCTTTTTTTGTTGCCCGTAGGGCTGGCAGCATTGGGAAGTGGATAGATGAGACAATATGCATTGTTTGTCATCATCATTTCGGTCTGGCCCGTTTAGCGCTTGCAAGGACATCGGCTGTTCTTGTGGAAGAATTACTACTATTACTTTTTGATCAGAAGGAGGAGAGATGAGGTCAATACGTTTAGGGCTTATGGTCGGTATTGCTCTTGTGTTCGCACTGTCATTTACACAGAATTTGGGTGCGGAAATAAGCATTGAGTGGACGAGAGTTAGTGATTTAAATGGTGTGAACATGCTGTTAGATGCAGCAGTTCTGGATGGTAAGATCTATGCTGTCGGAGGCCACAGACCGTATGGTGGCTACCTAAACACATTGCAGGTATATGACCCATCAGTTAACCCACCAAACGGCCAATGGACTAATCTTGCCACCATGCACGTAGGGAGGTCGTACCCAGCTGCTACAACCCTTAACGGCGAAATCTGGGCCATCAACGGAACGTGTTGTGGAGGATCAGTACCTCATGATTCAATTGAGATCTACAACCCGACAGAAAACACATGGTATTGGAGCACTGATAAGGGGATTCCGTATATGGGTGTCCGTAGCGAGAGTAAGGACGGCGCAGTAACACTAGATGGTAAAGTCTATGTGGCCGGTGGCAATGGAGGAAGATCGTATGGCGGGATGCTTGATTTGTTCATGATGTGGGATGGCTCCAATTGGGTAGGGCAGCCAGATTTGCCGGCCCTACCGATGCGACTTGGCTACTCTTCTGCCACGGTTGCTAACGGAGAGATTTATGTGACTGGCGGCAGGTGTATTGACGATTATGCAGTTAATAAGACGTACATTTACAATCCCGATTCGAATACTTGGAGAGAGGGCCCTAGCCTAAATGCTGCAAGACTTCAACACACCTCGGTAACTGTTGAAGACAGGATCTTTGTATTCGGCGGATATGACTACACGATCGGTGGCCTTGACTCCGTGGAAATGCTCGACCTTTCAGAAGAAGATCCAGCATGGGAAATTTTGGTAGGAAGCGAACTGAGTGCGCCCAGATGGGGGTTGGCTGCAGCCGTACTAAACGGCGAGATCTACCTAATCGGTGGACAGTACCCACACGCTAACGCACTCAGCATCGTGGAAAAGGGGACAATAATTGAACCCAATGCCCCCCCTGTGGCAGATGCTGGGCCTGACCAGGCTGTCTACTGTGTTGATCCTAGTGGAACAGAGGTCACTCTTGACGCCTCTGGGTCACTTGATCCAGATGCAGGCGACGCCATTGAGAGCTGGGCTTGGTATAAGGATGTCAATGACAACGGACTTCCAGAACCAGAAGAGGAGATCGCTAGCGGGGAGGTAGTTAGCGTATCATTAGGCTTAGGAACGCACAGTATCATTTTGGTGGTCAACGACGGCGAATCGGATTCTGAATTAGCCAATGATGCTTCAGATACCGATTCCTTCGTCACTATCAAAATTTCCTTCAACAAGCATCTGAATAGTATCTGGGTTGCGCACAAGTATGTGCTTCTTGACTCCGTGGAGGTAAAGGATATTGAGGAGCTAAGGGACACTCTGTTCGAGCATGACATAGGGACTGTATATGTTCATGTTGGATGCTTAGAAGCGGATGGCACCTTGGAGGAACTCACATCTCTGGCAGATGGTTACGGTAGATTCTTGGCAACTATGAGGTCAGATCCTGAGAAGCAGTTCGAGATCATTGCCATGTTGAATGGCAGAACCGATGACGAAGTCCCAGGTTGTCCGCCAATCAGGCTCACAGGGTTGTTTGATAGGCGCAGCCGAGAAAATGTCAGGAATATTGCTCAGGTCTGTGAGGACCTTGTCACCACTAATTGGGGAGAGCAAGAAGAGTATTTTGACGGCGTACAATTAGACATTGAGCCAATATCTAATTTTAATCTGTCATTTCTACGGCTATTATACACCGCTAAGCAGTCTATTGGTGAGAAGGTTTTATGTGTTGCTGGGCAGTCCATTAAGCCGTTTGCAGGTTGGAGAGACAGGTGGCATTGGGGTTTATTGTACTACTCGCTGGTCAGCAGATCAGCAGACAGAATCCAGGTCATGGCCTATGACTCGCAACAGGATACGGGGGAGGCTTACGTCGACTGGATGGAAGACCAAGTCAACGTGATTTCCAGGGTAGTTGACGAAAGTAAGATCAATTACGTGTCTGTAGGCATACCTGCGCACAAAACAAACAACATTGAGACGATGGACAACGCCCTTGCAGGAATTAGAAATGCCCTCGTAAGAGATGACACCGATAGGGATGTAATTGACGGTGTCGCAATCTTCATGTTTGGCAAAGAGGAACCGGAGGATGTGGACGCCGGGGATTGGGCCACCTACGAGGACAAGTGGGTTGGTGGGAATTAGTTCTATCCTAAACCCTCCACTTCTAGTGGAGGACCCGGAGAGGTTCTACCGATCCGGGGTGAAATAAAATAGGCTCTTCCTCCGGGAAAGCCCCAATTGGGGAGGAGGAAGAACCTATGCAAGATTGGCAAAGTTTAACGCATGTGCGTTGGGATTGCAAATACCATGTCGTGATTGTTCCAAAATACCGTAAAAAGGTGCTGTACGGTAAGAACAGAAAGCGAATAGGAGAGATTCTCCGGGATCTATGTCGGCAAAGAGGTGTGGAAGTCATGGAAGGGCATCTAATGTCCGACCATGTACATATGTGCTTGAGGATTGCTCCGAAGTACAGCGTGGCCTTTGTGATAGGGTTTCTAAAAGGCAAAAGCGCGGTACGTATCCATCGGCACATACTGGGCCATAAGAGGGTCACAGGATTGCACTTCTGGTCCAGAGGGTATTGTGTGAGTACAGTTGGCCTGGATGAAGAAACTGTACGCCGGTATATCCGTGAACAGGAGAGCATCGATAGTAATCAACCCGATCTGAATTTGGATTAACCTATGATATGAGCCCCAACGGGGCTTTCCCTAAGTAAACGCCCCCCTCAGGGGGGCTTCCTGAGGCCGCCTGCTCTGCAGGCGGAGACTCACTTGTGAGCTGATTGGGATAAACCTAATGTAGTATTCTAATACGAGATACTGGAGGCAGGGTCATGGATTTGGCCCTGCCTTTCTAGTCCCCAAAACCCCAACATCTTGTAGTAGTATCCTTCAGCCCAAGCTCGCCTGAGATGTTAAGTCTACGTCGTCTATCTCCAGCCCTTGTTTGATCACGCCGATTGGCTATAATGCTATGTGAGGTAACCTTTTGAAAGGCTGATATTTTTCTGGTATTCTCGACAAATCTAGGATGGAAATGTCTGGTTTCTAAGCCCATCTCGTGGCAAGCATACTTGAACTAGACGCCTCGCTAGCCAATCCCACAATATGTCGTGCCTCACCTGACACCTAGTGGCCGTCGGAAGCGCTCCTACCTACCTGCAACCCATAGGACTGCGTAGTTTCCGTATGATAACTAGTCAGTTTTTTAACTAAAAATAGCTAATTATAGGAATTGACTCTGCAGCCCAAACGTACTAAAGATCAATCTGGAGAGTTCTAACACTTCACGCAGGACATTCTTTTCTATCTATCCTTTGACCCTATTTAAGGGTGATCCACATGGAGCAACCGCTCAAATTGTGCCTGCTTGGCTCCTGACACCGCAGGAGTGGTTTTGCTAGAAGATAAATTGTCGTTTTCACAATGCAAAAGCGTGGGAGGTATGAGGAACAGACGCTTATTTCTTGAACTCTCATTTGACTGAGCAAAGGGGGTGCTCTATGAAGACGTTTTCGATGTTAAAGCTTCTTGGCTTGGCCTGCCTTTTGGTCCTTTGGACGCCTTTGGTGGCCCTTGGCGAAACCTTAACTTCAACCTATGCTGTTAGACCTCCTGACATCGATGGCGAGATCGGATTCCGAGAATGGTTCGTTTCAAGTGAGAGTCGGCTAGACTTCGAGGAAGGATTCATCGCTGTCCAAAACGATGCCATGAGACTCTATATCCTCATAGATATCCTTGACGACGGAACGGAAGACCCTCGGTCTGAATCCTCGGATGGAGACTATGCCGAGCTTGTCTTTGATGTAAACACAGATGAGGCCATCACCCCATTAACTGATCGGATCTACACCTTGTGGCCTGGAGCCTATGACCTTCGAATGCAGTATTTTACTTCCATTTCTGGCGACCGAAGCATCATTCTCCCAAACCTCACCCGCTCGAGCGTGGCAGCAGGTTTCGGATGCTTTGAGGGGGACGGAACCGAGATTCTATATGTGCCTCCATTAGCCCCCACCTGTGCCAATCACAGGGTTTGGGAGTTCGCCATAGATCTTCGTGAGATTGGGACGCACGCCTATCTTCACCCGGCGCCTGTACTTGATCCGGTGAGGATGGGCGTCTTCATATCCTCCCTAGATCCTGCTATGAGCCGTGAGATCCCTGAGGGGGTCTGGTCCGATTTCAGCGACATGATTGAAATCATATTGGGAAAGTCTTCCATGTTCCCCCCCCTTGAGGTGGGCACCATAGGTTTCGATTACGAGACGGCGGACACCAATGGTGACGGCATCATCAATGATCCTATAGAGATAACCCAGGCAGTACAGACCAGGGGCAACACTTTGCCTTTAGTGGAAGGAAAAGATGCGGCTGCAAGGGTCTATGTGGAGGTCAACGATGGGGAACCCTTCACCCCTGTCTACGCACACCTATACGGCTTCAGGGACGGCCATGACTTGCCAGGTTCACCGCTGTGCATCCGTGCAACAGCCCCTCCACACGTTGAACTGCCTGAGCCTGTCATAGCTCCGGTCGAGGAAGGCAGAGACAACCTGAACCATACAGCGAACTTTTTGCTCCCCAGCTCGTGGACAGAAGGAGAGGTAACATTTGAGGCTCGGGCTCGATTGACCCACCGTTCTTTGGACACTGAGGTTTACTCTACAGATGTGACTGTTGTCTTCACGCCCAGGGAGATCCCCACCTACTGGATCATTCCCATCAATGAGGGCACGGACGGACACCCGGTACTGCCGGATGAGGAAGAGATGGCCGCATGCGAGAGCTATCTGAAAACAGTATACCCCGTGGCAGACGTGAACTTCGTAAGGGCCTACTTACCCCCCTTCGACATCCATCCAACTGAAATAGATGGTGCCATGCTGCGCCACTATATCCTGGATGAACTGATAAATTACTACAATTTTCTTTGGGCTTGGTATAGGGATGAGCCACTCTTTCCAGACCAGATTTTCGGATACACGAGCACTGCAGGCTTTGCGCAGGCTGTGGGGTACGCAGGCCCAGATGAAACTGTACCTTGCACTGATCCCGGCTGTGGACACGTGGCAGCTGGGAATTCGACAATACATTTTAGAAGCGGTTATAGCTACTCCGTGGTGGCCCACGAGTTCGATCATAACATCGGCCCCAGTCCTGGTTGGGGCGACCATGTTCCCGGAGGCAGTGCAGACGGTATAGATTCTGAGTGGGTGGAGCTGTACGGATGTCCCGGTGATACGAGCGAACCGTGTGGAGATGGCTACCAACAGTCGGATATTCGGGAATTTGGATTCGACACCCGTTTGCCTTGGATTAACGGATATGAAACCCTTGATAATTCTTACTGGGAAAGGAAGTTCACCGTCATTCCGCCTTATTTCCCAGACTTCATGTCCTATATCCATGCGTGGGTCGTCAGGGCGTCTGGTGGTTCACGTGCCGCTCACCCAGCACAATGGACATCTGCTTACAGGTGGGAGCGGATGTTCGATTATTTTGTGCCTCCCGCACGGCCGGCGAGGAGGCCGCCACCGCCAATGGGCCGCCGACCGGTCTGTTATGTTTCAGGCCATGTCAATCAAAATGGCATAGGGAGCTTGAAGCCCGTATTTATCATGCCTGGCAGACCATGGGAGCCTTCGGCATCACAGGGGGACTACACCATAGAATTCCGGAACAGACGGGACAAAAAGCTGCTGGTTATTCCCTTTACGCCGAGCTTCAAGGATGGCGAGGGGAATGAATACGGTAGATCCGATTTCCACTTCCAGGTGCCGGTAAAGAGGGGAACATCTAAGATCCTCCTCAGGAAAGGGAAAGAGGTCCTGGACACGATCCAGGTGTCCAAGAGTCGTCCAAGAGTCAGAATTACGTCGCCCCAACCGGGGGACCAGTGGGGTGGGCACAAATTCATCAAATGGGACGCCAAGGACAGGGATGGAGACTCCCTGCACTTTGCCATATTGTACTCTCCGAAAAAACGTAACTCATGGTATCCCGTTGCGTGGAATGTACAGGGGAATGAATACGAGGTGGACACTTCCCTCCTGGCAGGGAGTGAGTCGGCAAAGATCATGGTGGTTGCAACAGATGGGTTCAACACAACTAAGGCTGTTTCTGAGGACACCTTTTTTCTTGAAGGCAAACCCCCAAGGGCTCATATCATCCAACCGAAGGCACAGACCCTATTTCCTTCAGCGGGAACAGTGTCCTTTGAAGCTAAGGGAACGGATCTGGAGGACAGGATACTGCCGGACTCTTCGTTCATGTGGTTCTATGGACAACAGATGATGGGAATGGACAGGGGTAGCAAGATAAAGGCCCGACTCCCTGATGGGGTCCATGAGGTCACCTTGGTTGTGTTTGACAGTGACGGCAACACAGCCCAAGACACTGTCACAGTGGCCGTAGGCCAGCAAGGGATCAATAATCCCGCAAATCCTATTAACTAACTATCAAGCTTTCTGTTTTTTTGCAGGATGTTTTTGGGGAAGTCAGAATCTTGGTCTGGGAAATGCCAGGTGCTCGGCATTGTTACCGGCACAAATCCGTAGTTGAGTGGAGAAAACATCGCACCGTTAGCAGTCCACAGAAGATGTCGGTTTCCGTAAAGAGGCAGGGTCATTTTGCCCTGCCTTTTGCGCTCAAAAGGCGCCATATATTGTAGTGGCACTCTTCCACCTGAGGCTTCCTCAGATGTTAACTCTGCCAGGCAGATCTCAGCTACCGGATGGTTTCGGTGAATGTTTAGTATTGCTATGGAAGGTAACCTTTTGGAAGCCCTATATTTTGCGGGTATTCAGAACCAATCTCCACGCAACCTTCTAACGATCGTTTCCAACAATGTCATCTTGCCGTCGACTCTTGCTTGAGTGTCCTCACCTAACAGTTGGTAACCCACCAAACCGATTTCTTTCCACCGGTGCCATCCTCTGACTAGGTAGTTTTTGCATTAGAACGTAGGTAGTTTTTGCGTAAAAAATGGCAGGTTGAGGGGATTGACTTCCTCATCATTGTGTGGTACGCGAATAAACATTCTGGAGGACGTAAGTCCAACAAAATAAAATAGAAGTTGCTTAGCTGAGTCTCAAACAGCCAAAACCGAAGCCGTCGTGAGGCGGTGGCGGAAAGCCACGGGTCTTTGGGATTTTGTTTGTTGGCACTAAGCCAACCTCTCTGTTGATCTAAAACAAAGACAGCCGGACTGCCGAGCATGACATCGTGAAGGTCATGAAAGGCGCAGTTCGGCTTTTTTTGTGTGTTTGCCCAAGCTCCCTAAACTTCGTGAATGGATTATTGGCAGACAGTGTTTTTAGTCAAGGCATTTTGTCAATGGAAAGGCAAACGACCAAGTTGAGACACAAAGAAAGCCAGCGAAATTGGAGCTGGGCCGATCAAGGATTGAGGAGGAACTAGGGTTCAAAATCATTATCAGTCGGCCTATGAAGGTTTCATGTCTGCACATGGAGACACACCTTGAATTCTGTTTACCTGGCTCCTGACAGGACTTGCTCTGCTGTGTCGTGCAGTTTGATTTCGTGACTCAGGAGTCCGTGTACTTGTCAGTTCATTTTGCCGAGGAGAGGAGGAAGACAATGAGATGCAGATTGTCGCTAAGTTTGGTGGGATTGGGATTGTTGATCTTCTTTGCAGTACAGTGCAATGCAACGGTTACATTGCCCGAGCTCAATGGCAACGAACGAAGAGTCGAGGCCAAAGAAGGTTCAGAGAAGTTGCCTGTCGCAGCATCTGATTCTTGGTTGACAACCGTTCAACAAGGAATCCTCCAATCAGAGTACGAAATCACCGGGGACGAAGACGTGCATTCTAGAGGCCAAGAGACCGTCTACCAGGCCCCAAACAGGGCTCACAACTTTCGCACCTATTTTGATTCGGGGGGGGTTCGGATGGTCCCCCGCACCTCAGCTAAATACGACTGGATCTGGGGCCTTGATCTCATCGGTTATGGATTGTATGACCATCTTCAATCTGTGATTGCACCAAAGCTGCGTGTCCATAAAAACCGCATTGAATATTCGAGGGGATCCATTACGGAATGGTACATGAACGACGAACGAGGCTTGGAGCAGGGGTTTACTTTACACGTCCCACCTGAATATTGGGTCACAAATCATGAAGAGGAGATCCTTCTGAGAATGGCTCTGGCCGGGAATCTTAAGGCGTGCATGAAATCAGACAAGGAGTTGAGCTTTCAAACAGCCGATGGAATCAATGTCATGCAATTTGGTGACTTGAAGGTCTTTGATAGTAAGAACCGCACACTGACTGCTCGTTTCAATCTTGAAGGCAACATGGTTGACATCCTAATTGATGCGAAGGGTGCTGCTTTTCCAATAACAGTGGATCCCCTTGCGACATCCTATGCTTGGACTGCGGGGCCTGATCAGGCTGGTGCATACTTCGGCCAATCTGTGAGCACGGCAGGTGATGTGAATGGAGACGGGTATTCTGATGTTATTGTTGGGGCGGGCTGGTATGATAATGGTGAGAATAACGAAGGCCGGGCGTTTGTCTATCATGGCTCACCCTCTGGCCTGAGCATGTCTGCCGACTGGACCGCTGAATCTGATCAGGCTGGTGCATACTTCGGCCATTCCGTGAGCACGGCAGGTGATGTGAATGGAGACGGGTATTCCGATGTCATTGTCGGGGCTAACCTTTACGATAACGGCGAGAGTAATGAGGGTGGGGCGTTTGTCTATCATGGCTCACCCTCTGGCCTGAGCACGTCTGCCGACTGGACCGCAGAGTCAAATGAGCGGGATGCCCGTTTAGGGCAATCTGTGAGCACGGCAGGTGATGTGAATGGAGACGGGTATTCCGAT
>JAXHVD010000028.1:0-54920 GCA_034189385.1 Thermodesulfobacteriota bacterium | reverse complement strand
CCTTTGGATATGGTTTTTCTTCGCAGACGAACTCATACCCTTGGAGATACCGGATGTCCATTCTGTTTGATCTCACAGCATTTTTCCCTTATTAGCTACAACTAAATCGGAGAAGAGCCACTAACATTTAACCGGTGATTTCAATAATCTTATTCTTTGAGCAGGATTCGCCCCAAGACACGATTCATGTGAAGTAGACTCTTCCCCAGATAACGTGCAAGTCTCTGTGACTTGTTCCTCGGCCACAAGACATCAATGAGCTAATGTCCAAAGCCCTTCGGCATAGTCTCCATCCATAATGACCCTAGGTTCCTTCTAAGTGGACGGGGCTGGGCCACGGTCACCATGGGGACGGAAGGGGCGCCATTTTATTTGGGGGGCTCTGAGGGAAAAAGACAACAATGAATCATATCAAAGGAATGAACCATGCAATATGACGTTGATTTTCTGGTCATAGGGACTGGCATCGCAGGTTTGACCTTTGCCCTTAAAGTGGCCGAGTTTGGGCAGGTGGCCATCATCACCAAAAAGGAAGCCGCCGAAACCAATACCAACTATGCACAGGGAGGGATTGCCTCTGTCCTAGGGAAGTACGATTCCTTTGAGCTTCACGTGCGCGACACCTTGCAGTCTGGTGATGGCTTGTGCAAGCGAGACGTTGTGGAAATGGTGATAAGGGACGGGCCAGCACGCATACGAGAACTCATGGACTGGGGCGTTGCTTTCAGTCGCGATCATACCGGCAACCTGGAGCTTGATCTCGGACTTGAGGGGGGACATTCCCAGAAAAGGATTGTCCATGCCGGCGACTTCACCGGCCAGGTGATCGAGCAGGTGCTCTTGGAACGCGTGAGAAGTCATGGGAACATCGGCCTTTTCGAAAACCACATTGCCGTTGATTTGATTACCTACTCTACTAGGGTCAAGCGGGGGGTCGTAACAGCAGCCCATGAGGACCTGTGTTGCGGTGCATACGTGCTGTCTTCCGAAACCAACGAGGTTCACACCTTCCGTACCAAACTCACTTTGCTGGCCACAGGAGGGGCAGGCAAGGTCTATCTTTACACCAGCAATCCCGACGTCGCCACAGGCGACGGCATTTCTATGGCTTACAGGGCGGGGGCGTTGGTGGCCAATCTGGAATTTGTCCAATTTCATCCAACGTGCCTTTATCATCCTGAGGCAAAGAACTTTCTTATTTCAGAGGCAGTCAGGGGAGAAGGTGGGGTCCTGATTGATCTCAAAGGCCGCGCCTTCATGAAGGACTATGACAGCAAAGAAGACTTGGCCTGTCGGGATGTGGTGGCACGCGCCATCGATCACGAGCTGAAAAAGAGTGGAGCCGACTGCGTGTTTCTGGACATTACCCACAAAGAGGCTGACCTTGTGAGAGAGCGGTTTCCCAATATCTATCAAAAATGCCTTTCTTTTGGCATAGACATGACCAAGGAGCCGATCCCTGTCGTTCCTGCAGCACACTATATCTGTGGCGGGGTGCTGGTGGACATGGACGGCAAGACAGACATAAAAAGGCTTTATGCCGTTGGAGAGACGGCATGCACTGGACTCCATGGTGCAAACCGGCTGGCCAGCAATTCCTTATTAGAGGCCTTGGTCTATGCACACCGTGCAGCACAGAAGGCTGTCAGGGAGCTACAGTCAACGGACATCGAGGTTTGCGGTGATTTGCCTCCCTGGGACCCTATGGGCACCGCAGACAGCGATGAAGCCATTGTCGTTTCCCACAACTGGGATGAGATTCGACGGTTCATGTGGAACTACGTGGGAATCGTGCGATCTAACAGACGCCTGTTGAGGGCACAGCACCGCATAGAGAATATCCAAAAAGAGATTCATGAATACTATTGGGATTTCAGAATCACCTCGGATTTGATTGAACTCCGAAACATTGCCACGTTGGCCGAGCTTATCATCCAAGGTGCCATACTGAGGAAGGAAAGCCGGGGTCTCCACTATAATATCCAATACCCTGAAAAGGATGACCGGTTCTGGCTCAAAGACACGATTCTGCGTCGCCCCTTTGTGGGATAGGTGTTCGAGTTAACTCCTTTTGACAAGAAGGCCGCAGATAAAGGAGGCAAAAGGATGTTAAAGACACTCATGGGCGCAGTGAGGTCATTTGCGTCGTTGACTGGGCGTAAGAAGCGGCTGTCAAATCCCTTTGCCGCCCTTTGGCCTGCCTATTTAGTCGCGGTAAGTTGCTTGTTGCTTCTTACCGCTTGCGCCCCGAAGATCAGGCCCCCCGTGGCAATTCCAGAGACCTTGGTGAAAATTCGACCTGATGAGTTCCCAGACTTCTCAGACGATATGTCGTACAGCTCTCTAAAAAGAGCCGTTGATGGCAGTCTCAACTATGTGAAGCGTCTTCAGCCCTCAACGTCCTTCTGCTTTGGCCCAGACACATACACCGCCTCCCATCTCTGTGCTTCAATGGAGGCCTTTCTTGAGCTTGCTGGACAAGATTTGTCCCCCAGTTCGTTTGGAGAAGCGATGGAAAAGTCTTTTTCTGTCTATAGGGCTGGAGGACGTGACGGCAGTGGCCAGACCTTGTTCACAGGATATTACGAGCCCACACTTAAGGGCAGTTTGCAACCGTCGCCTCATTATCCGTATCCGGTTTACAGGAAGCCTGACGATTGGGTGCGCGTTGATCTGGGCCTGTTCAATCCCGAATACAAAAACCGCAGCATCGTCGGTCGATATATCAATCAAACCGTCATACCGTATTTTACAAGGGAAGATATTGACGCCAAGGGCCGTCTTCTCAACAAGGGAGGGGAATTGCTTTGGGTGTCTGATCAGATAGACCTCTTCTTTCTCCACATTCAGGGATCTGGCCGCGTGTTACTCGAAAATGGTAAGGTATTGCACATCAATTACGAGTGCAGCAACGGACGCCCTTACCGTAGCATTGGCAGGTTGCTTATTGACGAAGGTAGCATTTCCAGGCAAGACATGTCCATGCAGCAGATAGCAGCACATTTGAGAAGCCACCCCCGGGACATGGAGCGAGTGTTCAATCATAATCAAAGATATATCTTCTTTAGAATCGTTGATCAAGGTCCCTTAGGGGCCATTGAAGTGCCACTCACACCGGGTCGCTCTGTGGCAACTGATCCGCAGCTATTTCCCAAGGCTGGGCTTGCCTATATACAGACGCAGAAGCCTTTGGTGAGTGAAGACGGCACGATCCGGTCTTGGCAGACCTTTGGTCGGTTTGTTCTCAATCAGGATACAGGCGAAGCCATCAGAGGCCCTAGTCGGGTGGATCTTTTTTGGGGAAGTGGTTCAGCGGCTGAGACCGCGGCGGGTCACATGAAGCGTGAAGGGACTCTCTACTTTGTCATTCTAAAAAAGAGTGACGGAACATGACAAAACTATTGCAGCGAGGGTCCAGCTGTCACATGTTGTTAAGGTGACATGCCGGAGTATACTAAGAATGCTGATTGCTTCATCTTCCTCTTGTGATGGCACGAGTGTGTTACAGACAGATGGTGACACCAGTAGCGAGATGGATACCTCAAAGGTTCGTTGACATTTCCTCCAAAATCGTTTATAATATTTTACTTAACAGCAACTGTCACCACATTATGCAATGTGATCTGTCAACAAGTAGATAAGATGCAAATGCCTTTTGATGGTGACAGGTGCCTAATGCTGTGCTTCATGATTCGGAGCCCATTAAAGATCGATAGGGGTCTCTCGCTTTTTAAAAGCGCGACCCCTTGGCATCGTCTCGCTTTTTCAAAAATTGAAGCCAGTGGGGTCCAGGTGATGTTGACCAGGTGATAAGAGCTCTCGGCCCTATGGGAAAACTGTGTGAGATGACGCCAGCACTGCATCAAGACCGAGAGGGAAAAAGTGTGCCTATGATGCCGTGAGACCAGAGGCAGGCAGACAGAAACAAGAGCTTTAAGACAATAAAAAAGAGGAGGAAGTCAGAATGACCATCGTGAAAAAGGCGCTTCAGACTGTATCCAAGGAATTGAAGGGTCTGGCAAAAAAGACGGACCAATTGATTAAGGCTGTGGACAAGCTGGAAAAGGCCCAAGGGGCCAAGAAGCGAAAAACAGCAGCCAAGGCCAAAACAAAAAGAAAGGCTCCGACGAAGAAAGCGCCGGCCAAGAGGGTGGCCAAGAAAGTCGGGGCCAAGAAAAAGGCTGCGCCCACAGCCACTGCTCAAGTGCTGGGGGTTATCAAGAAGTCGAAGAAAGGCATTGATGTTCCCACGCTCATCAAGAAGACGGGGCTTGAAGACAAGCAAATCAGGAATATTGTCTTTAGAGCCTTTAAGCAGGGAAAGATCAAAAGGGCCGGCAGGGGTGCTTACATAGGCGCTTGAGGTTGTGACTTTTTAGGTTTTGGAAAATAACACAAAAAGACGAGGGGTCATCTTCGTCAGCTGTTGAACTCAGGCCCCTGGTGTGCGGGTGCGCACTAGGGGCCTGTCTCTTTTTCTTCCCGCCATGATTTTCTTCCTGCCGGATTCTCCTTTTTGGCATCCAGAAATGTGGCGTAGACGATGGATTAATGCGTTTGCTCCTGCGTCATACACATGCTATGCTGACTCATGGAGTCAAGAGGCAATGAATGACCGGTGATTATGATGAAATGAAAGAAGATGGCACTCGTGTCATGTCAAAGAAACAACTGTCATGAGTCAGTGTGTAGCCAAAAGCCTTTTCCGCGCCACATTGCCCATGTTCGGAATCAGGGGTGAGCTGAGTGAAGTGCCAAGAATCATGAACTGTTTGGGGGGGTAACCCGATTTCGTGATTCAGTGGAGCGAAGCTGATGTCCCGAAAATGGCTTGATGGCGACACCGTACTGTTTGAAGGGGCTTCTGAGACAGGACATGAGGGCGTTTTTAGAAAAAATCTGACAGACAAGAGGGTATAAATAGATGGGACAAGAAGTAGTCGTTCGCTTTCCACCAAGCCCCACAGGATATCTTCATATTGGCGGTGCCCGGACAGCCATATATAATTGGCTTTTTGCTCAGAAAACAGGAGGCAAATTCATCCTCAGAATTGAGGATACGGACGCAGAACGGTCGTCTGAAGAAATGATCCAGGGGATCATTGACGGGCTGAAATGGTTGGGGATCAGCTGGGACGAAGGTCCCTATTTCCAGTCCCACTTCATCAAAGACCATGTGGCAGCGGCTCAAGAGCTCGTAGCATCGGGGCATGCATATAAGTGCTTCTGCACGAAAGACGAACTTGAGCGTAAGCGAAACGAGGCTCGTAAGAAGAAGGCTGCATTGCAGTACGACGGTACTTGCCGTCACCTCAGCGCCGAGGAGATTGCCCAGAAGGAAGGGGCTGGCATGCCGTACACGATCCGTCTGAAGGTCCCTCGAGGGGAAGGATTTGTCAGTTTCGAGGACATGGTGTATGGCATTATTGAGAAGAGATATGAAGATATAGAGGATTTTGTCATCGTCCGGTCCAATGGCCAGCCGCTCTATGTCCTTTCCAATGCAGTAGATGATATCCGAGACAGGATTACGCATGTCATCCGCGGACAGGATGGGTTGGCAAACACTCCGAAACAGATTCTGATATACAAGGCCCTTGGCGCACCGATTCCAAAGTTTGCACATATGTCCCTTACCTTGGATCCCAAGAAGGCCAAGATCTCCAAGCGGACTCACGGAGAAATGGTTGCGGTCCATTTCTACAAGGAGCACGGTTTTCTACCATGGGCATTTGTGAATTTTCTGACCCTTTTGGGATGGTCCACGCCTGATGCACGGGAGATCTTTTCCAAGGAGGAATTGATCGAGCAGTTTTCTCTAGAGGGGATCAATCGGGCAAATGCCGTCTTTGATGTGAGAAAAAACGATCCAAAGTTTTTTACTGATCCAAAGGCTATCAGCATCAATACCCATTACCTGCGGAGCCTTCCTCTGGAGGAGCTCGAGCCGTATGTGAAGGAAGAGATGGAGAAAGCCGGGATATGGGACCCCGCCTTTGAGGAGGCAAAGCGCGACTGGTTTCTCAGTACAGTGGACCTTATTCGCAGCAGGTATCATGTGACCACCGATTTTGTGACCCTTGGTAGGGCCTATTTTTCCGACGACTACCCCATAGACCCAAAGGCCTTAAAAAAGAACATCCTGAAGCACGAGGGGCTCAAAGAGTGGTTTCCTCTGCTGGCAGACCGCCTGCAAGCCATAAAGGTGTTCACCATTGAGGAAACGGAGGGGGTTATTCGCGATCTGGCCGAAGCACTAGACGTGAAGGCCGGGATACTGATCAACGGCATCCGAGCGGCGGTGACAGGTCAGCCCAAGGGCCCGGGGCTGTTTGATGTGCTGATCGCCGTGGGGCAGGATCGCGTGGTAGAGCGCCTGCAGCAGGCCGTTAGGCTCTTTGATGAGGCCACGGACGGCTCTCACGGTGCCACCGACCGGGCCGAACTTGACACATGAGCCTTTTAAACCATCGGTGATACAGCATTCGTGTCTTCGTTTATTGGTCGCTGCCCCAATTGCCAAGATGGTTCAGAACAAGCGAAAAGGGATTTGGGCAACAACCCATTGAGATGGAAGGTCAGCAGGTAAAGAGAGCGCCTTTATCAAGGGCCGTGAGGAAAGGATAGGTGGCTGAAACTGGCTATCTGTCCCACCAAATCCCTTGCTTCCAGGCATGCCCCATACACTTTTTTTAGGTTGTCTTGGGCTGGATGATGCCCGGCAATCTCGCCCATGGCCATTTCTGTATTTCCTACAATAATGCTGAGGATGTTGTTGAAGTCATGGACAATGCCTCGGGCTGTGGTCCCCATGGCCTCCAGCTCCTGGTTGCTGATCCTCAGCCCTTGTTCTGCTTCTATTTTTTCCCTTGTCAACCGTATCTTCTCAAAACACCTGTCAAGGGTCACCAACAACGCTTTGGAATTCACCGGCTTCTCGAGGCATTCATAAGCCCCCTTCTCAAGGGCTTCCATGGCTCCGTCAGTGGCCCCATGGGAGGTCATCATCACACAGACGATCTCAGGACGCAGTTTCTTCAGTTTGTCCATGAGGTAAATGCCGCCTGAGGGCCCCAGGCCCATACACAAAAGCACTATCTGCGCATCGAAGCCCTTGACCTTTTCCAGGGCCTCTTTGGCGCTGTGGGACATTTCAACCTGGTAGGCGCGGGACTGGAGGATATTCAAGACACTGACGGCAGAGTCCTTGTCATCGTCTACGATCAGCAGGCGACGTTGCTCGCCCTTTTGGGCTTGAGATAAGTCTTCTCGCTTCATCGTTTCCAATGCCCTTATCGGCCAGCAGTTCTTCAGCCTTGGAGTTTCGTTGTGCCGGGATCAAGACCTTGCCTGTTGGCCGTCGGGTGCTTGCCCGTTGGTCTTGTTTTCGTTATGGAGGCCATCACCTGCCTGCAAAGTCTCACAAGCTCTTTGATGTCAAAAGGTTTTTCCATAAATGCGAAGGCCCCGGCCTTCACAAAGCCTTCCCCCACATCCAAGGCGGAAGTACCTATGACTGCGGCCTTGCAGCCATCTGCTCGTAGTTGCCTCAACACACTCAGGCCGCTCGCGTCCGGAAGCAAGAAGTTGAGAATCACTAGTTTTATTTCCGGTGATTGCCTAAGTCTCTTGATAGCGCCCCCGCCAGTCATCACCGAATCAACGGTAAAGCCAGCCGTTTCGAGCACATTGGCCATTGTCCTCAGCATGTCTTGAGAATCATCGACAATGAGCACGTCATTTTGGTTATTCACGTCCCTAATACCCGTTCTTCTTCTTACATTCACTGGGCCAGCAAGATGAATGGAGCACTTATCATGCCAAAAAGTGATATCTTTACATCATCTTGATATTGTTACTATATCTAAATCAGGAGAACCATGAAAACAGGGGT
The DNA here is from genome assembly GCA_034189385.1 of Thermodesulfobacteriota bacterium. GTDB lineage: Bacteria > Desulfobacterota > Desulfobacteria > Desulfobacterales. Next base: position 47,026 of record JAXHVD010000028.1, on the reverse strand, counting down.
TTTGGGGTGCCCGTGGTATGGCATTGCCACCCCAATTATGGCGCTCATGCCATACTCCACACACAACGGCTTCCTTGCCTGGTGGTCTCGCCTTTACCCACGATGCTTCCATCACTTTCAGGGGATGCCGTAAGCGCCTTTGGCCGGCAGCCAGAAAGAAAGGCAGGGGGAGTGTGTCTTCTCTGGGAAACGGCTTGGGTGGGGATTACAATGGGGATGAAGGCATCCTCACGAACTGAACATGCAGACCTGCCGACAAAACAGTTCACGTGATGTGATATGCCTTGATTTTTCTAAGCAAGGTCTTGTAATCCATGCCAAGGATTCTGGCCACCTCACTTTTGTTTCCAGCTGCTTCATCGAGTGCCTCCTCGATGGCCTTTCTTTCAAGGCTATCAGTTACTGACTTGACCATCTCCTTTAAGGACCTGTGACGATAATCTATCTTGGGCGAAAGGCCCGTGTCTGGATCCCTCGTGTCAGGTATTAAACTGGTGTTCACCATGAGGTGCTCTGGTTGCACAAAGCCATCCTCCTCGGATAAGAGGACAGCTTGGCGGATGACGTTTCGAAGCTCCCGTACGTTCCCTGGCCATGGATATGCCACCAAAGAGCCAAGGGCCTCTTTGGTGAATCCTCGACATTTTTTCTCAAGCTCTCCCTGCACTTCGTCCGTGAACTTTTTGGTCAAGTAGGGGATGTCTTCTTTTCTGTCTTTCAGCGCAGGGATTCTAATCACAAATTCCTTTAGCCGGAAGTACAGGTCAGACCGGAAGCTTCCAGAGTCTACGTCCTTTTCCAGAGATTGGTTTGTGGCTGCAATGATCCGGACCTGAACGGGCCGAGGTTCATTTGCCCCCAATCTTTGGATACAGCGCTCCTGCATGGCCCGAAGGAGCTTCTGTTGCGCCGTGTAGGAAAGATTGCCCACCTCATCCAAAAACAGAGTTCCACCCTGGGCCAATTCAAACTGCCCAGGCTTATCGGCATGAGCACCGGTAAAAGCGCCCTTCATGTAGCCAAAGAGCTCGCTCTCAATAAGGGTTTCGGGGATCGCGCCACAATCCACTGCCACAAAGGGGCCATCTCTACTCTCACTCAAATTGTGAATGGCACGGGCCACCAGTTCTTTTCCCGTACCGCTCTCGCCTTCTATCAAGGTGGTAAACGGAGTGGGGGCAACCTTCTCCACGAGCTGGACAAGCTTCTTGATCTCGTCGCTCTTTCCCATGAGTTCAAAAAGAGAGGTGCGCTCACTCAGAAGGTCCTTCAAATGCTCAATCTCATGTTCGAGATCCTGCTTTTCCATGGCCCGTTTAACCGTAAAGAGAAGGTCATTGTTGTCTACCGGTTTTGTAATGTAATCATACACGCCCATTTTCATAGCCGCCACCGCTGATTTGACTTCGGCGTAGGCCGTAATCATGACAATGGGCACGGCCGGAATCCGATGCCTCACTTCTGCCGCCACCTCCAGCCCGTCAGGTCCAGGCATGCGGTAGTCCAGGAGGACAAGGCTGGGAATGTCCTCTTCCAATATATTCAATGCTTCTTCACCGTCTTGCGCTTGAATGATGTCGTAGCCTGCCGCTTTCAGCACATTGGCCACTGCCCAGCGAAAGTCATGATCGTCATCGACCAGCAGTATTTTTCTTGCAGATGACTTTGCTTGTTCGGCACTCATTGTCTTACTCCTTTCCGTCGGCCTTAAAGGGCAGTCGCACGCAGAACTTGGTCCCACTCAGATCATCGCACTCCATGCTCATACTGCCTTTATGCTGTTGGACGATACTGTGGCATATGCTCAGTCCCAACCCGGTGCCCGCGTCTTTGGTAGTGAAAAAGGGATCAAAAATCTTGTGACGGTAGTCTTCCGGCACACCAGGTCCGTTATCGATCACATTTACCTCCACCTGGTCCTGCTGCCCAAGAACATGGGTTCGCACTGTGATTTTTCCCTTGGCAGAAATGGCCTGAACTGCGTTCTGGATGAGGTTGATGAAGACCTGCCCGAGCTTCTCTTCGTCCCCCACGATTTTGGGAAGTCTTTCCTCCAATTGGAGGACAAACTCGGTGTCGAAAGGACTTGCCTCAAGCTTGGCCATATTCCATGTTCTGGAAACAAGATCGTTGACATCTACGTCTTTCCATTCCAAACGCGATGGCCTGGCAAAGGCCAATAGATCGTTTATGAGCTTGTTCGCCCTTTGCACACTCCTGGAAATCATCTCAAGGTTTTCACTTACTGTGGGTTCAAGCTCCATGTTCTCCGTGCAAAACTGAGCACATGAGCTGATCACTGCTAGAGGATTCCGCAGCTCGTGGGCGAGCCCTGCTGCCAACTGCCCTATGGAGGAAAGCTTTTCCGAACGCAACATGGCTTCCTCCATTTCCTTTTTCTCCGTAATGTCAACAAACGAAGCCATCATGGAAAGGGGTTTGCCCTCCGCATTGCTGACCATACTCGCTGAGATTTGAAGGATAAACAAGGACCCATCTCGTCTCACGCCACTCATCTCACCTCTCCAGCCGCCGCTCTTGCGTAAGGTCCTCACTGCCTCTAGAGCCTCTTTCCTGGACTTCCATAAATCTTGAACTGGTTTCCCCATGAGCTCTTCGGCAGAATCGTAGCCCCATAGCTTGAGAAAAGCATTGTTTACATATGTCAGATGGCCCTCAAGGTCTGCCAAGGCAACGCCATTGATAGACGACGCCAACGCCGCATCCTTGATTCTAAGCGACTCCTCGACCCGCTTGCGCTCGGAGATATCCCTGACAATGTTCAGCAAGGCCGTTTCTTCTTCCCACTCTGTCACCACAGCCTTGGCCTCAGACCAGATGGAGGCTCCGTCCTTTTTCAATATCCTAAAGGTACATAGGCCAGGGGCGCCCCTGGCCCTCTCCGGCCATTTTTCATACATTTCTGTCACGATGCCGCGGTCTTCAGGATGAACCATTTCAATGAAGGGCGTGTCCAGGGTCTCCTCCTTTGTCCGGCCAGTCAATTCAAGGGTCTTTAAGTTCACATATTTGGTCGTGCCTTCTTGAATGACGACGATCATGTCATCAGAGCCTTCAATGATATTCTCATATTTGACTTGGGATTTCCTCAGTTGAAGGGTCTTCTCCTTGAAATCCCTTTCCAGTGCAACGATCCGATGCCGAAGTTCCTTGCCTACATAACGATCCTTCAGGAACAATTCCCGTTTCTGAAGGGCTCTTTGAATGGTCCGCACCGTTTCCCTGATGTCAAATGGCTTGAGAAGGTAATCAAAGGCTTCATAGCCGATGATCGTCTTCTCAACATCGTTGAGATCCCCATACCCCGTCATGATCAGGACTTCTGTGGTGTTATCAATCTCCTTGATCCGCTTCAGCGCCTCGATCCCGTCCATCTCGGGCATCACCAGGTCCAAGATGGCGAGATCGATGGCGTTGGTTCTTGAAATCTCCACAGCCTCTTTTCCGTTTGAGGCCACAAAGAGGCGATAGCCTTCATCCTCCAGCATTTTTTCAAACAGAGTACGGACGGCCTCTTCATCATCGGCTATCAGAATGCTTCTCTTTGACATATCTCCCGACTCCTGGGGCATGGGCCTTGAACTGGTGTTGCATCGCTCAGGGGGCCAGTTACACGGAATGAATCAGAGCAACATGCTGCCCAAGTCCAATGCGCGGGCTCTAGACAGCTTCGGCGTGATTCCCCGTCCGGCTTGGTCATGCCTGGACAGGGCCTATGTCCATCCGCTTATCTTATACACCAATGACCCGTGCGTTTTCAACCCGATGGCCCGACCGCCACGGGGACCCCCAAAAGAAAGATTGTCTCCAGGAGAGACAGTCTCGCCATGGAATAATCAATTGACATTGATGCCGATCTTTGATGAAATCATAAAAGGCTTTTGTGAACAATTTTGAGGACTTTAGAAGAAGGGCGTCCTTCTTTAGAGGCCTAGGGCGAGCGATGCCCCCCTGGCAAAGGGTCCACATGTGACTGGAATGAGACAGAGGTGCTTCAGCCTAGGCCGAAAAACAGCCCCAAAAGTATGGGTTCCTTTCTCCCGGCATACATAAACACCCGCAAACGTGGCCTCCTACGGGAAAAGATAGACCAAACGTATGAAAGGCTTAAGGCCTGTACCCTCTGTCCTCGGGTCTGTGGAGTAGATCGTCTCTCGGGTGAGATGGGGATTTGCCAAACTGGGGAGCTGGCCATCGTAGCAAGCTACAACCCCCATTTTGGAGAGGAAAGTCCCCTCGTAGGACAAAACGGATCAGGTACGATATTCTTTGCACGGTGTAACCTTCTTTGCCTCTTTTGTCAGAACTACGACATCAGCCATGAAGGGGCAGGGGTTGCCTTCTCTGCCCTGGACCTTGCAAAGGCCATGCTTTTTCTCCAGGACCGGGGATGTGAGAATATCAATTTTGTCACCCCCTCTCACGTGGTCCCGCAGATTTTGGCAGCAGTTGACAAGGCCGCTGAAGATGGCCTTCGCATCCCACTGGTCTACAATACCAGTGGGTATGACAGGGCTGAAACGCTGGCGGTGCTCGAAGGCGTCTTTGACATCTACATGCCTGACTTCAAGTTCTGGGATCCCAAGGTTGCCGAGCAGTTCTGCGATGCGCCAGATTATCCAGAGGTGGCTCGCGCAGCCCTCAGGGAAATGCATCGGCAGGTAGGCGATTTGGTGCTGGATGAACTGGGTGTTGCTCAAAGGGGTCTGTTGGTGCGTCACCTGGTTCTTCCAGAGGGCCGAGCAGGAACTCGGGACGTGATGCGGTTTTTGGCCACAGAGATCTCTACCAACACCTATGTGAATATCATGGCCCAGTACAGACCTTGTGGTCGAGCTGCCCAAGTGCCGCCCTTACACAGGTCTATAACGGACGATGAGTATCACGAGGCCACAGACATGGCCATGGAAGAGGGGATGACTCGGTTGGATGAAAGAAAGCGCGCCTTTGTCCTACGGTGGTTTTAGGGCTTATTCACAAAGAGAACCAAAGAGCATGTGATGCAAGTTGACTGATGGAGAGGGTCTTTGCAATAGGAGATATACATGGCTGTCTTGACAAGTTGGTCTCGTTGATGAAGATCATTGACGTTGACCTGAAGCGAGAGACCCTTGTCTTCATAGGGGACTATGTGGACCGTGGCCCCCGTTCCAAGGAAGTCGTGGACTATCTGATCGATCTGGCTCAGCGGGAGAGCCGCTTGGTTTTCCTGAAAGGGAATCACGAACAGATGTTACAGGACTACTTGAGTGGCACCGACAGGCTCGGATTCTTATATAACGGTGGGGGGGCCACATTGGAAAGTTACCTGAAAAGCAAGGATCAGAGCGCCCCATCCTTTGTGCCCCCCGGACACCTTGAGTTCTTCGACAACCTTCGGCTATATTATGAGACAAAGAACTACATATTTGTCCATGGGGGGCTGAAACCGGGCGTACCCCTTCATCAACAAGAAGAATGGGACATGCTGTGGATCCGAGATGAGTTTATTTCCTCTGATTTTGATTTTGGCAAGCGCGTCATCTTTGGCCACACCCCTTTTCGCGAACCGCTGGTCCTCGACAACAAGATTGGTATAGACACGGGGGCGGTATACGGCAACAAGTTGACCTGTGTCGAACTGCCGGCAGTGCGGTTCTTCAGCGTGTAAAAATGCTCGTCGCCGTGACTGGATCCTGAAAGAGAAAACACCGCCCAGTGTAGAGTTGTGTTTCAACGGGCTGTTGGCCGAACCGAAATTTCTTGGAACGGTCCATAGAGGTATGAAAAGGCAGCTCAGAACGACGAGAGATGACATTGGGCCAACAGCTCGTCAACGATAAGTCATCACAGTGGAAGGGCCGGTTTCGGAATGTTTGGTCGAGTAGATCAGCCCGTTTATGATATTGGATTATCCTAAAAAGAATTGGTATGATGATCATGGTTCATCTCATGGGGAGAAAACCCTATGTGATGGAATGCACGAGGCAGGTAGAGGGGCGCTTACCCGAAGCGTCTGGGAATGGAGGAGGCACTGATCATGAGTGTAAAGGATGTGGTCAAGAACATCAGATGGCTGGGGCACGATGGTTTTCTCATAAAGGCAGAGGGCAAGGTGATCGTCATCGATCCCTTTCAGATCCAGGAATGCGAGTTGGCAGACGTCATCCTTGTCAGCCATGAGCATTACGATCACTGCTCACCTGCTGACGTTAAGAAGATCCAGAAGGATTCCACGATCATTGTGACAGAAGCAGATTCAGCGAAAAAACTCAGTGGTGACGTGAAGACCATGAAGCCCGGGGACAAGATAACGGTTTCAGGGATTCCCATTGAAGCTGTACCGGCCTACAATACGAACAAAGCGTTTCATCCCAAAGAAAATGGCTGGCTGGGGTTTATTCTAACCGTAGACGGGGTGAGGATCTACCATGCTGGCGATACGGACGACATACCCGAGATGGCGTCTTTTCAGGTGGACATTGCCTTGCTGCCTGTATCTGGGACCTATGTCATGACAGCAGAAGAGGCCGTGGAAGCGACAAAAAAGATCAAGCCAAAGGTCGTCATCCCCATGCACTATGGGGCCATTGTGGGGTCAACGGACGATGCCCAGCGTTTTGCGGAGGCCCTCCGTGGAACCTGTGAGGTGGTGGTGCTAGAGTCATGAGAAGAATCCCCTTTTTTGTGGTGCTTGCCATCGTGCTCTGGACCGGGCAGGCGAGCGCCAAACGACTCGCCGTCAACGTTGGCAAAGCCAATGTCCGCTCAGGCCCTGGCACCAATCACGACATCATGTGGTCTGTGGGCAAGTATTACCCCTTGGACGTCCTTAAGAAATCGGGCAGCTGGTACAAGGTAAGGGACTTTGAGGACGACGAAGGATGGATTCATCGTTCGCTTGTAGAAAAGATCCCAGCGGTCACCGTGAAAGCGCCTCTGGTGAACGTTCGGGAGGGGCCGGGAACGACCTTTCGAGTGCTGTTGCAGGCGGAAAAAGGGGTCAGTTTCAAGCGCCTTGACAGAAAGGGGACTTGGTTCAAGGTCCAGCATCAGGACGGCGAAGTGGGCTGGATCCATCAGTCCCTGGTCTGGGGGTATTGACCGCCCTGGGCTAAAAAAAGGACTGTCACCAAGAAAGGGGGTTAGGAGGCGCAGATCTCGCTCAAACGGCGATCATACATCTTTCCAATTCCATACTCCTTCCGTCTTAGGAATTTCTCTTGTGACGGCCCGATGATCTGCATTTCAGGGTGCTCCGTCTGAACATCAAGGGCAATTCTCATTTCCTTGGTACAACCAGTGCTGAACGTGGCGTCTTTGCCCACCCACTCAGGAGGGACCTTGGTGTTCATGATTCCAAAGGCCTGGACGATGTCATCGTAGGTCTGAAACCGCCATATATCTATGAATCCGCTCCGCTGCACGATTTCCCACATGAACATGAGATCGTCGGCGTCCATGCCGGGCTCGAAGTATTCCGAGGGGTTGATAATAAAGGTCTCGGCAAATTGCTCTTTAAGAAACTTCACGTGGGTTGACATGATCTTCTTGGCCATGGCTACCTTGCCGGGGATCGAACCGATAATGCCGCTGTAAAAGACGACTGTCATGCCGTCCTTTTTGGCCTCCTCCATCTTGGAGATGATGGCTTGGGCTTTCTGTTCCAGGTCCTGGTGAGTAAACTTGATGACGGCAGGATGCCTGGCCTTGAACCAGATGGACGGCAAGCCCTTTTCATCTTTTGCAATGCTGTAGATATCTTGAGTAAAGCGAAAATGGGTGTCAAAAAACCGCCGCCTTTGCTCAGGCCCTTTTGAAATCACGCCGTCAACCTCCTTGAAGACCCGTGCAAAGGTTGTAGAGGAAAGAAGCAGATTGAGATTCTCACGAGTGCCGTCTGATATGGCCATGATCGACTTGTCACTCTTAAGCGTATTGACCAACTCGTTTTTGCCCATATCCTTTTTCTTTATCACAAGACCGCTCTCCAGTTCACTGGAGACTGCTTTGTCTTCCTGGGCATCCAGAAAGTCAACCTTGGTAAACAAAGGTTCATCTTTAAAGGCGATAATGATCTTGTGCCCCAGCCTGGCCAAGTATCGTATAATAGCAAGGTCGACGACGATTTCGCCTGCTTCGTTGGCAAGCCAAAGGATTCTTTTCGGCTTCATGTCTGTTGTGGCATTACTTGCCTTTCGGACATTCAGGAAGTCCCAGAGGCCTTCTTCACCATCTCCTGTCAGGGGCCGGTTGAAGAGCCTCAAGTAGTCATCTTCCGTGTATCGGGACATCTCCTCCGTTTCCCACAACCCAGTCTCAACGGAAAGGGCGAAGAGGCGACGAAGCTTCAGGTAGTCTACCCGTTCCTTGATTTGCTGGAGACTAACGGGCGAAGAAAGGAGAACGGAATCGTCAACACAATCCAGAGCCTTCTTGAATGTATCGGATTTGAGCACCATGGAGGCTTGTACATTGCGCTGGGCCTTTTCACACAAGTAGGGGTCTTCTATTTGCGTCCGGTTGAGGTAGATTTTGAGGAGACGTTTCTCAATACGCGATGGAATCATCATGCCATCACGCGTTTCGTGTTCAAATTTCGTGTTGATCAGGGCCTTCAGATAACGCTTCTCCCAAGGGTCCTCAATCTGGCGTTCAATCAATTCGAGGACATGGCCCAGCACTTCCTCGTATTTTTTCTTTAGAAATGAAGGGTATTCCCTCCTCATGATGGTCCAGAACATGCGATCTGAACAGGGGTAGTAACGCTCGTTTTCTTCGGTGTACACCATGAAACGAACCTGCTCCTCCGTGGCCACGTGTTCTGGATAGGCATAGTAGTCCAGGTGGTTTTCTAGAAAGAAGGCCGTGTACCAAGCATCTGCAGCAGGGTCTTGACCTTGCTGGTAAGGCTGATCGTCGACAAAAGGCTCTGGTCTTTTTGGATTGTCATCCCCAGTCATGACTCGTCTCTTCTGTCGGAAGGGCTGTGAGAAAGGCCTTTCCCGCATTATGGTCAAAACCGCATGACTAGCGCCGCTAGGACTCTTGGGCCCTTGCTACCTTTGCTTTCAACAGCTCTACTACAGAGGCCTCTAAGACCTGGGCTGGACGCAAGCCCACGAAATGCTCGGCAATCATGCCGTCACGGTCAATAATGAAACTCGTGGGAACGCCACTGATACCCCCGTAGTCCACCACCATTTTTCTGGTCCCAATGACAACGGGATAGGTAATGTTGTAATGCTTCACAAAAGGGGGAAGTACGGCAGCCCCTTCCATGTCCAAGGAGACCCCGACGACTTCAAGGCCTCTCTCCCTGAACTTTTCGTAGAGCTTGACAAGTTCTCCAATCTCCCGACGACAGGGTCCGCACCATGTGGCAAAAAAGTTCAAGAGAACCACCTTGCCTCTTAGATCTTCTAGGCGCAAGGTCTTTCCTCTAAGATCTTGAACAACAAAATGGGGGGCACGGTTGTGAGTGGCCTGTTTGTCATCGTCTCCTTTACCGGTGCACCCGCACACCAGCAGCAAGGCAACGATGCCAACGAGAAACGCCCGAACAAGAACATACATAGCCTTTACCTTTTGTGTCATCGGATAACCTTACCTGTGGGAGGGCCCCTTTCTAGTGTCCACTACCATGGGGGCAGTCTCCTCTTCCCGTCGGATGGAGCCAGCCTCAACAAGCCAAATCTGCGGAGTCAGCCCAAGGGTGTCTCGTACCTTCTTGCGCAGCCCGTCCACCAGCGCCCGCTGTCTTTGCATTTTGTCGAAAAACATCGCCTCAGAGACCTCGACCCTAATCCCCAAAGAATCCATGTCCTTTTCCCTGTCAATGACCAACTGATAGGTTGGCTCTATACCTGTCACGGCCTTGAGTATGGGGCCGACCCGTCTTGGATATATATTTACGCCCTTTACGATGACGATATCGTCGCAACGACCAGAGATTCTCGATATCCGGGCAAGGGTCCGACCGCAGGGACAGGGGGCATCATCCAAAGAAGTCACGTCCCCGGTGCGAAACCGGATCACGGGGAAGGCCTCCTTGGTGATGGAGGTCAACACTAGTTCGCCCGAACGGCCCTTGGGCAGGTTTTCACCGCTGTCGGGGTCAATGATCTCAGCCACAAAATGGTCCTCTGACACATGCATGCCCGTTTTCTGGGAGCACTCCCCTGCAACGCCAGGCCCTATCACCTCACTGAGGCCATAGTTATCATGGGCCTTGATATAAAGTCTTTCCTCTATGGCTTTACGAATCTCCTCGTCCCAGCACTCTCCACCAAAAAGCCCCAGTTTCAGCGACAGCGTCTTGGGATCAATGTCGGCCTCCTCTAAGACCCTGGCAATCCTCAAGGCATAGGAGGGCGTGCAAACAAGGGCCGTGGTTCTGAAGTCTCTCAAAATCGTCACCTGGCGTCCTGTATTGCCCACTGACGTCGGGACCACGGAAGCGCCGATCTGTTCTGCCCCGTAGTGAAACCCGAAGGCTCCAGTGAACAGCCCATAGTTGAAGGCAATCTGTACGACGTCTTCTCTCGTTACCCCTGCCGCTGTCAGCAGCCTCGCTACCAGCCCCCCCCAGTGTTTCAGATCGTTCGCCGTGTATCCAACAATACTGGGGTTCTTGGAGGTACCGGAAGAAGAGTGTATTCGCACCACCTCCCTCAGAGGGACAGCAAACATCTCATAGGGGTAGGCCCTGCTGAGGTCCTCACGAGTGATAAGGGGCAAACGAGATAGCACTGCCAGATCATCAAGGTCTTCAGGTACAAAGCCGATGGCGTCAAAAGACTTCTTGTAGAAATGCACATTACGATAGGCACGATTCAAGGTGGCCTGCAACCGTTCTAGTTGGAGCTGTTCAAGCTCCTCCCGGGCCATACACTCATGGGACCGCTCCCAGATCGTCATCCTAACTCCTTATCCTTCGGGATTCACTGCCAGCACCCCACTTGAGCTCACATTCAGTAGTACTACAACTCACTCCCAGACCTCCCGATATCCCTTACCAAGATACGCCCGCTTGATCTGGTTATGGTTCAATAGCTCCTCCGAGGCCCCCTGCATGATGATCTTGCCCGTTTCCATCACATAAGCGCGGTCGGAAATATTAAGTGCCGCCCGCGCATTTTGCTCAACCAACAAGATCGTCATCCCTTCATCCCTGAGCCGGGCGATAGACTTAAATACCGTATGGGCCATAATGGGGGCAAGGCCCAGAGACGGCTCATCCAACAGCAAGAGTCTCGGCTGTCCCATGAGGGCCCGACCAATGGCAAGCATCTGCTGTTCCCCACCTGAAAGGGTGCCCGCAAGCTGATCTTTCCGCTCATCCAATATGGGAAACAGGGATGCCAACTCCTGGATTCTCTTCTTTATCCTCTTTGCGTCTTTTAAAAGGTATCCTCCCATCTCCAGGTTGGCCCTGACCGTCATTTTTGCAAAGACCTGGCGCCCCTCCGGCACATGGCAAACCCCTTTTCGAACAATCTTGTTCGGTGCCAGGCCGGCAATATCAGCCCCGAGAAACTCTGTCTTGCCTTTGCCGGGCTTAAGAAGCCCTGAGATGGTCCTGAGGGTCGTCGTCTTTCCAGCCCCATTGGCCCCAATCAAGGCGACAAGCTCTCCAGGGCGGACGTGGAGCGATATCCCCTTAAGGACATGAATGTTGCTGTAATAAGTATGGACGCTCTTAAGACGTAACAAATGGCTACTCGTTTATGGCCCCAGGCGAAGGGAACCCTTTCTCTGACCAGATTCCCTGGCGTCACCCCGTGGCCTGGAAAAGCCACAGGGCAGAAAACCCGCCCCGAGCTTTTCAAGCCCATTCATCAAACAGCTCATCAAAGCCCGTGAAAGCATCTCATCGATCATCTATGACGCCCCCTGTGGGCACGGCATATTGGTCCAACGTGGATGCCTCCATGAGTTTGATGGTGACGTCAAGGCCAAGTGTCTGAAAAATCCGTTGCCGCAACCCTCGCAGGGTATTCTCAACCACTTTTACTTCATCTGAAAAGATATTGTCCTCCATCTGAAGCCATATTTCAACCATGTCCAGATAGTTCTCCTTGTAAAGGTGGAGCAAGAAACGGGGAGACGTATCCTCCCTTGCCCCCTTTAGGATGCGTTCAATCTGGACAGGGTGTACCTTCACCCCGCGAATGGTGAGGACCTCTCCTGTGCGCCCTGTGATTTGAGACATTCTGGCAAGGCTCCGACCGCAGGGGCAGCTCTCCTCCATGGCACAAGCGAGGTCTCCCGTACGGAAGCGAATCAGGGGAAAGGCCCTGGCCGTAAGCGTGGTCAACACCACCTCTCCTATTTCACCTGGTGGGAGCGGCTCTCCATTCTCGGGCCGAACAATCTCCACCACGAAATGGTCTTCGCTGACGTGGAGCCCCTTCTTCTCTTGACACTCAAAGGCAATGCCAGGGCCCATCACGTCGCTTGGTCCATATCCGGCGGTGACGTCAATATGGAAGGCCGACTCCAACACGCGACGGCTGTCCTCTGTCAAGACTTCTCCCACCACAAGGATCGCCTTAAGGGCCAGGCTGTGGGACTCCATGTCCATGGACTTCATGGCTTCCAATATGTGCATGGCATAGGAAGGGGTCGTGAGCAGCACCGAGGTCCTGTAGTCTTGCATGGCCATGAGCTGTTTCCAGGTGCTCATGTGCGACATAGGCATGACCGAAGCACCAATATTCTCTGCCCCCTCCTTTAACGCGCGGCCCCAATTCGACAAGCCGGGATTCAGACAGATCTGAACCACATCCGTATCCACGACACCCCCTGCTGTCAGGAACCTGGCCGTCAGTGTGTACCTCGCCTTAAGATCACTCTTGGTATAACCCACTACCACCGGTTTGACAGTCGTCCCGGCCGAAGAGCTGATTCTAACAATGTCACGAAGGGGCACTGCAAAGAGACCATAGGGGTAGTTGTCGCCCAAATCTACCCGGGTCGTAAAAGGGAGTCTGGCAATATCCTCAACGGAGGCGATGACGCTGGGATGTAACCCTAGGGAATCAAACTGCTCTCTGTAAAACGGAACGTTCTTGTATGCCCTATTCAGTGTACTCTGGAGCCGTTCGAGCTGAAGCTGTTCCAGATCAGCTCTGTCCATTTGCTCATTGTCACCATTCCAGAACCTCAAGCTAGATCCCTCCCCTCCCAGAATGTCTTGTAATCCTTCCCAAGATAGGCCCGCTTGACATCGTTGTCATTCAGAAGGTCTTCTGAGTTTCCCTGAAGGACAATCCTGCCCGTTTCCAACACGTAGCCCCGGTCCGAAATCTTAAGAGAGGCACGGGCATTTTGTTCCACCATGAGAATGGTGACGCCGCTGTCACGGAGTGCAGATACGGTATTCATGATATCCTTGACGACGAGGGGGGCAAGACCCATGGATGGTTCGTCCAATAGCAGAAGCTTTGGTCGCGCCATCAGGGCCCGCCCTATAGCGAGCATTTGCTGTTCACCGCCGGACAGGGTGCCTGCAATCTGCTTCATGCGCTCTTGGAGTCTGGGAAAAAGCTCAAAGACCCACTCCAAATCCTTTTTAATCGGCTCCTTTTCCTTCTTCTTAAAGCGCAGATAGGCTCCCAGCTCCAGATTCTCAAGGACCGTCAAGGGACCGAAGATCTGCCGCCCTTCAGGTACCTGACTGATGCCTGCGGCGACCACCTTCTCGGGGGGAAGGCCATTGATGTTGATCTCTTTCAGAAAGATATCGCCCTGTGCACGGGGAATGAGCCCGGAAATCGTGTTCAAGATGGTGGTCTTTCCCGCCCCGTTGGCACCAATCAGGCAGACAATCTCACCGGCTCGAACATGGAGGGAGACATTGTCAAGGGCTTTGATCCGCCCGTAGTAGGCGTGAAGATTCTTAATCTTAAGCATAGGCTTCGTCCCCCAAGTAGGCTGATATCACCTCCGGGTGATTCTGAATCTGCCGCGGGGTCCCTTCTGCGATCTTCATTCCATGGTTGAGAACGACAATATCATCGGAGATCTCCATGGCCACTTCCATATTGTGTTCCACCAGCAGAACCGTTACATTTCTCTCCTTTATCTTCGAGATAAGTCCGCACAAGGATTGACTTTCCGTGGGGTCAAGGCCAGAAGCAGGTTCATCCAGTAAGAGCAGTTCTGGGTCCGTGGCAAGGGCCCTGGCAATCTCCAAATAGCGTTGAAGCCCAAAAGGAAGCCCAGAGGCGTCTTCACCGGCCCGATCCTTCAGACCGACAAAGTCAAGGAGCTCCATTGATCGATCCAGGATGGCCAGCTCTTCTTGGCGAGCGGCCTGCACCCTTAAGGCCCCTCCAAAAACGCCTGTTTTCGTCCTCACATGGCGACCCATCATCACATTCTCGATGACAGACATGTTCTCAAAGAGCTCCACATTCTGAAAGGTGCGTGCAATCCCTTTTCTGGCGATGACGTGGGGCTTCAAACCGTCAATCCTTTCGCCAAGGAACCAGACAGCCCCATCGGTGATGGGATGTATACCGGTGACAATATTGTACAGCGTTGTCTTGCCCGCACCATTTGGGCCAATCAATGCCTTGATGTGGCCCTTTTTCACTGAAAAAGAGACATGTGCAAGGGCAGTCAACCCCCCGAAATTTTTTGTCACATTGCCTATTTTAAGGATATTGTCTTCCACAGCAGTAACGCCACTAATGAGCTTGGGACAACCTTGTTAAGGCCCGAAGATCGTTTCTTAACGGGCTGTTGCCCAAATACCTTTTCGCTTGGGCTAAAACGCTTTTTGACACATCTAGGGCTCGTTCCAGGCGATGCCAAAACTCGCCCTGCGGGCTCAAACAGTTGACATCGCTCGTCTTACACTTCGCCAAGATGTATTAGCAAAAAACGCTTTAATGCCTGCTCAAAGGAGTTTCGGTTTGGGCGACAGCCCGTTAAAAACCAACTCGAGCAGAGCCAGGCCCCCCTGCGGCCACCTATGCACGGACTCTCCTATACCTTTTTTGGGGAGATTTCACAAGGCTGGCCCAGATCTACAGAAATATATTATTTATTCATACACTTATCCAGGTCATCTGCCAGATCATCGATGAAGGTCTCTATGTCCCGATCACGGCCCTCCATATAGACAACAAAGGCGTAGGATTTACCCTTTTCACATTCCACAAAACCGGCGCCCGTTCTTAAACCCTTTAGTGTGCCTCCTTTATGCCATACGTGGCCTCTGTGGCTCAGAAGGGACCGATAAGGGGCAAAGGCCTCTAGCACTGCCAGCATGTCCATGGCTGATAGGCGGTTTTTCCTCGAGATGCCAGATCCTTCCACAAGTGAGATGTGATGCAAGCAGAGCACCTTTTCTGCAAACCCATTCAGGACCTGGGTCCCCTTGTCCAGCGTGCCAGGGGGGCCGTAAACGTGGGCGCCCAGGGCAATCAGTATCTGATTAGCCATGAAGTTGTTGGAAAACTTTAGCATCCTGCGGAGGCCTTCCTCCAACGGGAATAGAGATTTGTATGTGTAGAGTAGGCGGTCTCCAGGGCCTATGGCCCCCAAGCGTATGTTGCCCTGACAATGAGTGCCGTTTTTCCCCATGAAGTGGACAAAGAGCTCCCCGGCATAGAGGGCCCCTTCCTCACTGCGGTGGGTAAAAGCATAACGACCCTTCCCCTCTTCCTGGAGGCCCTGATGCCTGCGGACCAGGGGGGTAATGGGGGTTTGGGGTTCAGCCGAGACTATCTTTCCAGTGGCGTCCTGCTCCAAGAAGACCGTGTTGAAATTGGCACAAAGGGCCCCAACAGGGGCATCATAGGGGTTCGTAGAACGATTCACCCCCGGGATACGGATCCCACGTTCGAAATGCGAGTCATCGAGAATCAGATCCTTACACCCCTTGAGGCGAGGGGCAAGCCTGTGGGCAATCTCTTGCCATACTTCCGAGATAAGGAGGGGGTCTCCATAGCCCTTGATCGTCACGTTATGGGCACCGTCTTCATAAAACTCGGTCTGGAATCGATAGTCCAGTCCCAGGTGATGTATAGCCGCCAGGGAGGTGAGGAGTTTCAAGGTGGAGGCAGGAGCGTATTTCTTGGATGCATTCTTGTTATAGACGATCCGGCCATCGGGGTGGGCGACCAAGAGCACATCGTTTGCCGAAAGGCCCTCTAACAAAGAAGCTTTATGGCCGGCCCATGCCACCAAAGGCGGCCACGACCAAAAAGGCAAGATCAAGGCAACGACGGCTAGGAGGGTTATCTGTCTAAACATGTCTGATGACCCCTCGTGTCTTCTACAATTTCAGATTTGATGATCTTGCAAACAGCGAGACAGGAGACGCGCCCACAACCATGGGACGAAGCCCTCAGGCCCAACATTCAGGGCTGTCCGGGAAACAGTTTAGGGGCAAAAGAGATGGGGAAAATCGGCAAGGCGGTGAACAGCTCCATGGATGGAGGCAAGCCCCTTAGGCACGTCCCACTGTGTCTGTGAGCTGGGCCGGGTCGATCCCCATGAGCCTGGCCGCCTGCTCCCACCGGTCCTGAACGGGGATGTCGAAGAGAACGGTTTCGCTGGCCTGGCACGTCAGCCAGGTATTGGCCATGATCTCTGCCTCCAACTGGCCCGGCCCCCAGCCTGCACAACCCAGCGTGAGAATAAAGGATTTGGGCCCTTGTCCTTTGGCCAGAATCTCCAGAAGATCCCGCGAATTGCTCAAGGCAATAGAAGGGGTAACGGGGCGGCACCCCTCCCAGCCAAAAGGAGGGCCATGGAGGACAAAAATCTGTCCCACATGCACAGGACCACCCAGATTAAGGGGGAGGGTATCGGTTTCGGGCGGAGACTCCAGGTCCAATTCCCTGAAGACCGCTCCCAGGGTCAATTCAGTATGGACCCGATTAATGACAAGACCTACGGCTCCTTCTGAGGTGTGTTCGCATAGATAGGTGACTGTTTGGCTAAAATTCGGATCAGCCAAGCTGGGCATGGCAATAAGGAAGTGCCCTTTAAGGGATTCCTGAAACTCCAACTCCTGGGTCATAGATCCTCCCGCAGTCCCTTCTAACAAATGCGAGGGCCCAAGGGATGCCCTCTAACACCATAGACACTACTAATTCAGCCACACCCTGATGTCAAGATGCCTTAGGTCTGGGGTGGTTCGGTCATGCTTGACATTTAGGGCTCTGTACGCTAAAAAAATGGTTATCTCCGTCTATTTCGGGGCACTTGTTTGTTAATAACCGCGCTTGTTGGCACAGATATGGCATGCAACACAAGGTGAACGTCGCAGGAATAACCATCGGGGCTGGAGAGGAACTCTTCTTGATTGCTGGCCCATGCGTTATTGAGACTCGTGAATCGGCCATGGAGGTGGCCGCTTTCCTCAAGGACCTTACAGACGAACTGGAGATCCCTTTCATATTTAAGACCTCATACGACAAGGCCAATCGAACCTCATTGAGCTCCTACCGGGGGCCAGGGCTTTCCAAAGGATTGGACATCATCTCGGCTATTAAGGACAAGATCGGTGTCCCCGTCCTTTCCGACGTGCATCGCTTCAGTGAGATTGGTCCTGCAGCCCAAGTACTGGATGTCCTTCAGATACCTGCTTTTTTGTGCCGACAGACAGATTTCATTGTGGCAGCTTCGGAAACAGGAAGGCCGATCAATGTCAAGAAGGGGCAATTTCTGGCCCCATGGGATGTAGCGCACGTCATAGAAAAGGTGTTGTCCACGGGTAATCGCCAAGTGATCATGACCGAGCGAGGAACAACTTTTGGTTACAATAATCTGGTCGTTGACTTTCGCAGCCTAGCTGTGATGCAGGATCTGGGTTGGCCTGTGGTATTCGACGCCACACACAGCGTCCAGCTTCCGGGAGGTGCAGGAAAAAGCTCTGGAGGGCAGCGGCAGTTTGTGCCCATGATGGCCAAGGCGGCAACTGCCGCGGGCGTGGATGGCATTTTCATAGAGGTCTACAAGGACCCAGATCGGGCCCTCTGTGATGGCCCCAACTCGCTGCCCTTGAAAGGGTTGGGAGCCTTTCTGAAACAGCTAAAGATCATAAGAAGTGCCCTGTCGTCATCATAGGGTTTGCAGAAAAGATGGTGCTGTTATAGGATGTCTATTAAGGATAGGTGCTAGCCGCTATGGCCTCATTGGCCTTATGCTTGTCGTGCTTGGGGGCACCTGGGCCGCTTACTACGGTTTCAGGCAAGAGCCGGAGACCATGGTGAAGAGCTTGCCCAAAGACCAAGGAGGGGACATAAGCCTCAATCACATTCACCATATTGCATCCAGAGACGGGATCAAGGAGTGGATATTGGACGCTGAGTCTGCACAGTATCAAAGGACGGAGAACAAAACGGTCCTAAAACATATTTCTGCCACGTTTTTTCTCAGAGATAGCAAGACGATTCATCTCACCAGCCGTGACGGCACACTTCTGACGGAGTCCAAGGATTTAGAGGTTTCTGGCGGTGTGGTCGTGCGAAGCGGCCCTTATGAGTTGAAGACGGAGAGGCTGCACTATGACCACCAGAACCGATCCATTTCTACAGATGGACGAGTCGTGATGAAAGGCCGGGGGGTTGACCTTACAGGAAAGGGCTTGGTCTTTTCCCTCCACACAGAAAGAGCCATCATCAAGGATGATGTGGAGGCCGTGCTCAAGGACGTGAGGCTGTTGTGAGAAAGCACTGGTGGGGTTGTAAGATGCAGGAGTATGGAGGATATGACACAAAGGGCCTCGTGAAGGTGGCGCTTTTGGCCATGTGCTTGCTCTTGGCGTGGGGGGGCAGAAGCCCTGCGCTATCGGAGCTTCCTGGAAAAGGGGCGGGGCAACAAGGGGACCTTGGCTCATCCATACGGATTACATCGGACGCCGTTGAGTCGGACCACCAAATGAAGTGGCTTGAGTTCACTGGCAACGTGAGGGCTACCCAAGAGAATGGGGTCATTACGGCTGATCGGATCAAGGTTTTTTACAAATCCCATGGCCGTCGGTCAGGGATGGCCACCACAGTGGAAAAGATCATTTCTGAAGGGAACGTGAAGATTGTCCTGGGCGGTAAGTCCAAAACAGCAGTGGCAGAAAAGGCTATCTACACTGCAGATCCAAAGGTCCTGGTTTTAAGTGGTGGCGGGCCAACGGTGTGGTCAGGGGACAACGTCATCCGAGGAGAAAAGATCACCCTCTTTCTGGCTGAAGATCGGACATTGGTGGAGGGCGGAGAAGGCACACCAGTGGATGCCACTTTTTTTGCCGAAGGTGAAAAGGGGTTGGCAGAGTAGGTGGCCGCTTTGCAGATCGGGAGGATGTATCGGGATTGGGACAAGTGGCTACGTTGATTGCAGAAGACTTAGTCAAGATCTACAACGGCAGACGTGTCGTTGACGGTGTCCGTCTGGAGGTAGACAGTGGAAGTGTGGTGGGGCTTCTCGGTCCAAACGGGGCGGGTAAAACGACGACTTTCTACATGATCACAGGACTTATCCCTCCTGAAAGTGGACGCGTCATCCTTAACGGAGAGGACATCACCTCTTTGCCCATGTACGTTCGGGCGCGCAAGGGGGTGGGGTATCTTCCACAAGAGGCTTCCGTCTTTAGAAAGCTTACGGTGGAAGAGAACATCTTGGCCATTCTGGAGACCCTTGCCATTTCCAGATCAGAACGGGACGCGCGTCTAAGAAAGCTCCTCGAGGAGTTGAATATTGCGCACCTGGCCACACAGAAGGCCTATGCCTTGTCAGGAGGGGAGCGCCGCCGTGTAGAGATTACGCGGGCCCTGGTAAGAGCGCCCTTATTCATCCTTCTTGACGAACCCTTTGCCGGGATTGACCCCATTGCCGTCATTGATATACAGAAGATCATAGAACAGCTCAAAGCGCGAGGGATCGGTGTGGTCATATCAGACCACAATGTGCGAGAGACGTTGGGCGTTTGTGACTCCGCCTATATCCTAAGCGACGGAGCATTGCTTGAATCTGGGCCTCCTGAGGTCATTGCTTCCAGCAAAGTGGCCCGGGAAATCTATTTGGGTGAACGTTTTCAACTATGACGACTTAACATGGCACTAGAACTCCGACAACAGCTGCGCCTGACCCAACAGTTGGTCATGACGCCTCAGCTCCAGCAGGCCATCAAGCTATTACAGCTTTCCAGACTGGAACTGTTGGACGTGATCAATGAAGAGATGGTGGAGAATCCATTACTTGAGGAGACCTCCCCCGAGCAGACCCCTGAGGATAGGCCCGTCGATGAGCCTGCGCCTGCGCCTGCAGAGGCACAGGAATCGATGGAACCTGTCACCATTAAGGAGACAGCGCGGGACGATATTGATTGGACCAACTATTTGGACGAGTATAATGCGTCAGGACCTGTGCATTATGAGCCAGAGGTAAGGGAGACGCCGGAATATGAGAACCTCCTGGTCCGACGAGAGTCCTTGGCAGACCATTTGAGGTGGCAACTTCTTTTGTCCCTTCCCGATGACACTGAAGAGAGGGTTGGCAGTGCTGTTATTGGCAATCTTAATGCTGACGGCTATCTTCAGGCCACTGTGGATGAGATCGCCAGCCTGGTCGGAGTGAGCCCCTCACAGGTCGAAGAAGTCCTCAAGAAGCTCCAGACTTTTGACCCCCTAGGGGTTTGTTCCAGAGACATCAGAGAGTGTTTGATGATTCAGAGCAAACGCCTTGGGCTGGAGAACTCGCTGGTGGCTCAAATCATCCAGAGCCAGTTCAAACACCTGGAGAACAGGAATTACAAGGCTATCTGTCAAGCCTTGCACGCTTCCTTGGATGAAGTGCTAGCCGCCGTAGATGTTATTGTTGGAATGGAGCCGAAGCCCGGTCGCGAGTTCAGTGAGGAAGAACCTCAGTATGTCACGCCTGACGTTTTTGTCTATAAAATAGGTAATGAGTTTGTCATCGTCTTAAACGAAGATGGGATGCCTAAGTTACGCGTGAGCCCCTTTTACAGGGATACCCTTCAGAAGGCAAAGACAGCTGGCGCCCAAACCAAGGATTATATCCAGAACAAACTCAGATCTGCTGTCTGGTTGATCCGCAGCATTCACCAGCGTCAAAGAACCATCTATAAGGTGGTGGAAAGCATTGTTCGATTTCAACATGATTTTCTGGAAAAGGGAATTACCCGGATGAAGCCAATGGTCCTTAGGGACGTGGCTGAGGACATTGGCATGCACGAGTCCACAGTGAGTCGCGTTACCACGAACAAGTACGTCCATACCCCACAAGGAACCTTTGAACTGAAGTTCTTCTTTAACAGTTCCATTAGCCGCGTTCACGGAGAAGCCATTGCTTCGGCCAGTGTAAAGGAAAAGATTCGTCAGATCATTCAAAGTGAAGACCTAAGCAAGCCTTATAGCGACAGGGAGATGGTTGAAATCCTAGAAGCGGCAAACATCAATGTGGCCCGTAGAACGGTGGCAAAGTATCGGGAGATGCTGGGGGTGTTGCCGTCCAGCAAACGAAAAAGAATACACGGAGGATCGTCTACATGCAAAAATCAATAAGCTTCATAAACCTTGATCCATCAGATACTCTAAAGGCCTATGCGTCAGAAAAACTCGATCGATTTGACAAGTTCCTTGATAATCCTGCCAGGGCCAACGTTGTCTTGACGGTGGAGAAATTTCGGCATATCGCTGAAATCAGTATCAGCGCAGACGGATTCATGGTCAATGCCCATGAGGAAACCTCTGACATGTATTCGGCCATCGACATGGCTCTGGATAAACTCGACAAGCAGATCAGGAAGAACAAGAAGAAGTTCAAGAAACGTCGTTCAGAAGCTGCCAGATCCAAGACTTTCGCCTACGAGCAGTCCTCTGATACATCAGGGGAGATAAGCGAAGAGGCGATGCCCGGAATTGCCAGGGTCAGGAGTATCGAATACAAACCCATGGATGTGGAGGAAGCCGTGCTCCAAATGCGGCTCATTAATGGCAACTTCTTGGTTTTTACCAATTCTCAGAGTCAGCAGGTCAACGTTCTGTATCGGTTAAAAGACGGCAACTTCGGCCTCATCGAACCAAGTTTGTAACAGGTGCCTGCCATGAGAATCTTGGACTCCCTGACAGAAGGGGCTGTGATCGCGGAGCTGAATGCCACCGACAAGAAGGGGGTGTTGGAGGAACTGACAGCCCCCATTGCCGAGGCTTCGGGGGTTAGCCACGAGGAAATGGTTCGTGTGCTCCTTGAGAGGGAACGCCTCGGTAGCACCGGCATTGGCGGCGGCATTGCTATCCCTCACGGAAAATCAAAGTCCCTCAAGTCTTTGTTAGTCGGGTTCGGGCGGAGCCTCAAGGGAGTCGACTTTGAGGCCATGGATGGAAAACCTGCCCACCTATTTTTTCTATTGTTGGCCTCCGAAGACTCCACAGGCGCTCATCTAAAAATGCTTGCCAGGATATCCGGGCTACTCAAGAACAGTGTATTTAAAGAAAGGCTTATGAACGCTGCTGACTGGCGGGAGCTTTACGCCGTCATCGGAGAGGAAGACGAGGAGTTCTGATCGATTGGCAAGAAGCCCATTTGGGTCTCTCTTCGGGCATGTTAGGTGCGCTCAAGACCTTTCCTCTCGCCGGGCGTTTTTTGAGTATCGAGCATTTTTAAGTGGTTTTCCCCTCAGCCACGGCAAACTCAATACTGCTGGCAACAGCCTTTTTGTCAGGGCGTTCGTTCTTGTTTGACTCAAGTGGTCTCAGGTTTCCCTCATGGTTGTCTGCGGCTGGCCAGCCAGTGGGTGCGGGCGGTAGAGATGCAATTGGAAGGGCAGAAGATCATTATTATCACCGGGCTTTCAGGTTCCGGAAAAAGTACGGCCATCAAGGCATTAGAAGACGTTGGGTTTTTCTGTGTCGATAACCTGCCGGTCGTCCTTCTAGCGAGGTTCTTGGAACTGCGGATCGGGGATTCTTCGGAGATTTTAAGGCTGGCCCTGGTGATGGACATCAGGGAGAAGGCTTTTCTCGCCAGCTATGCAGATGTGTTTGCTAGCCTTAGGGCCAAGGGGTATCGTTTTGAGATTCTGTTTCTGGAGGCATCAGAAGCAGTCCTCTTGAGACGCTTCAGTGAGACCAGAAGGCTTCACCCCTTGGGTGGACAAATGGGTCTTGCTGACAGGATAGGGGCAGAGAGGGAACAGCTGAAGGGCCTTAGGGGTATTGCTGACAAGGTGATTGACACGTCCCATTACAATGTCCATGAACTCAAGGGTGTCATATTGAGACATGCGTCAAAGGCGGCGCATGGGGGGCAAGTTGAAATACACGTCCTGTCCTTTGGCTTCAAATACGGCATTCCCTACGAAGCAGACCTGGTCGTAGACGTTCGGTTTTTGCCAAATCCTTATTTTGTGTCTGAATTGATGGACCTTGACGGAACCTCTCCAGAGGTGAAGGCCTTTGTAAAAGGGTCGGAGATGAGCGGCGTTTTTTTGAACAAGTATTTGGGTTTGCTTGATTTTCTTATACCGCTCTACGAGAAGGAAGGAAAATCATATTTGACCATTGCCGTGGGTTGTACGGGCGGAAGGCACCGTTCCATTGTGATGGCCCAAGAGATCTTCGAGTATCTAGAAAAAAAGGTTGGCTCCGTACACTTGACACACAGAGATATTGCGTTAGGTTAGCCGAGGGCGCTGCATCCCCCCTGCTACCATGACAGGTTTGAGGTGGTTCGTTTTATGATCGGCATTGTCATTGTGACCCATAGCGGTTTGGGAGAAGCCCTTATTCAGACGGCTGAGTCCGTCTTGGAACAGCCTCTGGAGGCGACCACGGCTGTTTCTGTGGATCTGAAGGAGAGCGCAGACAAACTGAGAAAGAAGATCGGCGCTGGCATCAAGAGGGTCGATGAGGGTGACGGCGTCCTCATCCTGACGGACATGTTTGGTGGGACCCCCTCGAATTTGAGCCTTTCGTTCCTTGAGGAGGGACGCATCGACGTCTTGACCGGCGTGAATTTGCCTGTGTTGATCCGGGCGGCAAAGATGCGCAAGGACAGTGGCCTGAGTAAGTTGGCCGAGAGCATACAAACTTACGGAAAAAAGAGCATCTCGCTTGCCAGCGGAGTGCTCAAGGGCAATAAGAGGAGCCGAAGTTGACCCATGTGAGGGCTGCTCGATGATGGTGTTGGTGTGTGAGGGAGGGATAGGCGATGGCAAAGCGCAGACCGTTGATTGCTGGAAACTGGAAGATGTTCAAGACCGGACCCGAGGCTGCAGCGCTTGCCGATCGGTTGAAGGTGCTGGTGTCCGATATTTCTGATGTGGATGTCCTGGTGGCGCCTGCGTTTACGGCCATTTCCGTGGTGGCCGACACCTTAAAAGGATCGGCAATAGACGTGGCAGGGCAGGATCTCTTTTGGGAAACGGAGGGGGCCTATACGGGCCAAGTATCGGCACCCATGTTAAAGGCCGCAGGATGCACCCACGTCATTGTGGGCCATTCAGAGCGACGCCAATACTTTGGTGAGACCAACGAGACTGTGAATGGAAAAATCAAGGCAGCCCTTCAAGGGGAGCTCGTTCCGATCCTGTGCGTGGGCGAATCTGAAGCCGAAAGAGAGGCTCAAGAGACCTTTTATGTTGTCAAAGAGCAGTTGGAAAAGGGCCTTGAGGGTGTAGACGCTGGCGGCTTGGCAAGGCTCATCATTGCCTATGAACCGGTGTGGGCCATCGGCACAGGAAAGACAGCCACGACCGAGCAGGCCCAAGAGGTCCACCAGTTCATACGAGATTGGACGGAAAAGGTCAGCGGGAATTCGATTGCAAAGACACTTCGCATATTGTATGGTGGCAGCGTAAAACCCGGAAATATCGCAGGGCTTATGGCCATGGAGGACATTGACGGCGCATTGGTGGGCGGCGCCAGCCTGGATGCCGAGTCCTTTGCAGGGATCGTTCGCGGGTCTTTAGGCGCCACCGAACAGGAAGCTTAGGAAGGGGTACCCTGTTGTTATGTCAACTTTTATTATTTTGATTCATGTCATCGTTTCTGTGGCTCTCATCCTCATTGTGCTTCTACAAACAGGAAAAGGGGCAGACATGGGGGCTGCATTTGGGGGAGGATCTAGTCAAACCTTATTTGGGAGCACGGGGGCTTCGACGTTCTTGAGTAGGATGACAACGGTTGCTGCCATCGTGTTTATGCTCACGTCCCTGGGTCTGGCCTATCTTTCAGGCCGAGGGGCCACCAGTTCCATCATGTCCGACGCCGTTCCTGTGGCGGAAGAGGCACAGGAGGTGCCCACGCTACCGGAGAGTCCTGTCCCATCTGGGCACGAGGCGCCCGCTGCCATCCCTGGCCCGGAGGCCGAACAGCCTGCGCCTGAGCCTGAAACAAAATGAGCCTTTTGTGCCGAAGTGGTGGAAGCTGGTAGACACGCTGTCTTGAGGGGGCAGTGGGTTACGCCCGTGCGGGTTCAAATCCCGCCTTCGGCACCATTCAAAAAGCTCTTTTCCACGCTAGTTACGGTAGAAAAAACAGAAGGAAGGGATTCTATCCCATGGCGCGGTTGCGAGCTTCTGTCAATTTCAAATTGCCATTAAAGATTACCAAGAGAAAGAAGTGGTACCTGGCTTCTTGCCCTATTGTGGACGTCCATTCCCAGGGCGAGAGCGCAGAGCAGGCAAGAAGAAATTTGGTAGAAGCCCTTTCTTTGTTTTTCTTCTCTTGCCTTGAAAGAAACACCCTGGATGATGTCCTGAAGGAGTGTGGCTTGACAGTTGCCCGCTCATTAGAACCCATTCGGAAAAAGGGCACTGCTTCACAGGAAGACTTCATTGATGTTCCTATTCCACTTCTCGTGAGTCGCAGCCCGCAGCGTGCATGCCACGTTTAGCTCCAGTCCATTGGAAGACCCTTGAGTGTATCTTCACAAAAGACGGTTTCGTCTTTGATCGGCAAACAGGAGCCCATCGCTGCTATGTCAAAGAGGGAATCGGCAGACCGGTCGTCATGGCTATAGAGAAAAATAGACACGGAGATAATTAGATCCAATATGCGCACCGCTGGGATGTCTCGGCAAACGTATTTCAGGCTCCTGGGAGAATGCAAATAGTTGCGGGAGCTCTTCTGTCCGCCTCCTAATCTAATTCTGCGGCAAACCCTTATCGCCCTCTCAGTCCCCCTCCGGCGGACCTAAGAGCCTCTGGGGCTCCGCAGGTTCTGAGAGAGACCTGTCTCTGCCTGCCCCGTAGGTGGGACCCATCGTAGTGGGGAGGAAAGCACTAAGGCGTCAAGTAAGTGGCCCCTGTTATCAAGGATTTCAGAAGCCTCACTGGTTTCCAAATGCTGTCTGTCAGCCCTATCTTCAAGGATCAGACCCTGCGGCGTGTCACCAACACCCGCCCCAGTCTTTGCCGAAGCCCTTTCAATCCCTATTTGGGATATAACCCTTCGATGTTGTTACAAAAGCCACAGATAGAAGGGTCAAAAGTGACTACTATTTAAACATAATTTAATAGCATATACATTACAAATAGGTCGAAGACCATTTCATTTATTTATAAAAGACATATAGGTATATGACACATTTAGAGACGGGCCAGGGGAGATGTCCGGAAGCCATAGAATGTTGTGCTCATGAACCTTTATTGCCTAATTTTAGAATATGTGTTTGAATAGTCCAGGGAGGAGGAAGGCTATGGCGACAACAAATGACAGGGTTATGGAAGAAGCCCTATCCCTTCCGGCAGACGTCCGTCTAAACTTGGTTGAGAAGCTTTTGACAAGCCTCAACCTTCCAATCGATGAGGAAATCGATCGCCTTTGGGCAGAAGAAGCAGAACGTCGCGTGTCGCAAATTGAGGAAGGCAAGACCAAGCTGGTCCCCGGTGATGAAGTCTTCACCAGAATCCGAGTAAAGCATGGGAAATGAGGTACTATTTCCATGAACATGCCGCATCGGAGCTTGACAGAGCTGTCGAGTACTACGAAGACTGCCGGCATGGCCTGGGTATAGAGTTTGCCCAAGAAGTCTACGCGACAATTCACCGCATTATCCAATACCCTGAGGCATGGTCGCCAATATCCAAGAATACCCGCCGCTGCCTTGTGAACCGCTTCCCTTTTGGCGTCATTTATCAAGTCAAGTCGGACTCTGTGCGCATCATCGCAGTTGCCGATCTACGACGTCGTCCAGACTACTGGCTCCATAGGAAGTAATCAGAAGACCAAGTAGGAACGGTCCAGTCTTTCCAAACCTGCCCGAAGGGCGCGACCGGGGTCGTGGCGACAGCCTGGAACTCGGTGAAGCGGAGTGACGGTGAATGGGAGAACGAATAGACAGCTATAAGGAGCTTCGGGTTTTTCAAAATGCCCTGGACGCTGCTATGAAGATTATGGTGAACATGATTAGGAAATCGGACAAATGGCTCATCAAGTAGTCTCCGGTTCTCCGGCTCGCCAGTTTTCCGCCCCCTGATCTGGCCGGCGTTTCATAGATTTTCCGCTTCAGCGGAAAGGCCGGTTGATGTGAATCGCCCCCTCAGCGATTCAGATCAAGAACTCAGCGTCTCTGCGGACTCGAGCGACCCTGAGCGCAGTCGAAGGGGGAGCGGGCGAGAGATAGGTCCCTGCAATGTTTGCATGGAAACATGGTCGTTCTACGCGCGGATTATCGTCGCTTTTCCATACAAATGTCGTAGTTCTACCTACGATCATACCTACACATTTCTGCCATCCAAAACTACGTAGTTTTTGCATCCAAGGGCGTATTTCTATGATTGGTTACCCATGAGAATCCTTGACAAATCCTTGACAAAGGCCCCTCAGGGTGATAGCCAAAGTCCGTTTGTTCCAACAATCCCACAACTCCAACAAAGAGAGTGCCATGCACTACGATAGAAAAACCCCGTTTCTCGCAAAGAGAGCGGGGTTTTTGTCTTTTAGGGGCCTTTCTCAAAGAATCGGTGGCAGGTCTTGGAACCGTTTAAAATGGGCGACTCTGATTTGAAGAATCAACAGCTTGCCTTCTGTAAGACGAAATAGACCGGATGCCACTATTGGGGGGTGATCTCCTTGCCGAAGGGTTTACCACTCGTCGTCAAAGACAATCTGGAAAAGGCCCGGTGGGCAGCAGTTGCTGCGGTAGAGGCTTACAACCGTCCTGGTCCGCGCTTTCGCACGGCGCAATACCTGGTGATGATTGTGATTGCCTGGACCGCACTGTTTCATGCAATCTTCTATCGGCGGGGGCGCCGTCCTTGGTACCGAAAGAAAACGTCAGGAAAAGGGACGGGTGTGAGGTACCGTAAGGTCGATGGCGAGCCAAAGCATTGGGACCTGGCGAGTTGTCTCAAGAAACACTACCAAGAAAGGAATCCCCCGGAGCGAAGAAATCTAGAGTTCCTCCTTGGACTCAGAAACAAGATAGAGCACAGGCATTTGCCAGAGCTGGACGCCTCCTTGTACGGGGAATGTCAAGCTGCACTACTCAATTTTGAGGAACTAATTGTCAGGGAATTTGGTCAAAAGTATGTTCTTGCTGAGCAGCTTGCCGTTTCGCTTCAGTTTTCGAGGACAATTCCAGCTGAAAAGAGGAAAGCCGCCAGGATATTAGCATCTGCGACAGCAAAGACCGTTAAGGAATATGTTGAAAGATTTCGTGGCAGTCTGCCGTCAACCGTCTTGAACAGCATGAAGTATTCTTTCAATGTCTTTCTTGTACCCAAAGTGGCTAACCGGCAAAGCGCGGCAGAGGCGGCGATTACGTTTGTTCACGCTGACGAGGCGAGTAATGAAGAACTGTCTCGGCTCGAAAAACTCAACGTTCTCATTCGGGAAAAACACATTCCCATAGTCAACCTTGACCACTACCGACCTGGGAAGGTCGTCGAAGAGCTGAAAAAACGGCTTCCCTATCGCATATCTATGTCTACACACACAGCGGCATGGAAGTATTACCAGGTTCGTCCAGAAGCGGGGGACGCCAATCCGAAACGTACCCGTTCCGAGTTCTGTATCTACGACGAACCCCATGGAGACTATCTGTACACCCAGGCCTGGATTGAGAAGTTAGCCCGAGAATTCACTAGGCCTTCAAAGTTCAAGAAAATCACCGGCCTGGAACCAAAACCAAAATGATGTACTCTAGACTGGCCTCGAACAGACGTGCACATGGTAGTCACAACCCGGAGCGAGAACTTTGAGGCTCAACGAGAATAGGATCTTTAAGGCATGGATTATGCTCTGCACAACGGTATCGTAAACTTCATTTGGGGCATTGCTGACGACGTTCTCAGGGACGTGTATGTGAGGGGCAAGTATCGGGACGTCATTTTGCCGATGACAGTGATTCGTCGGGTGGATGGGGTCCTCGAAGAGACCAAGGACGCTGTCCTCAAGATGAAGGAACAGCTCGACAGGGCAAGCATTAGCAACCAAGACGCAGCGCTTTGCCAGGCCTCGGGGCAATCATTCTACAACACCTCGCCGTTCACCCTGCGAGATCTGAAGGCCCGTGCCAAACAGCAGCAGCTCAAAGCCGACTTTGAGGCCTATCTTGATGGATTTTCCCCAAACGTCCAGGAGATTCTCGACAAATTCAAGTTCCGCAATCAAATACCCACGCTGGTGGAAGCAGACATCCTAGGTCATCTGATCGAGAAGTTCGTCAACCCGTCCATTAATCTGAGCCCGAAACCGGTCTACGACTCCGACGGGAACGAAAAGCTGCCTGCCCTGGACAACCACGCCATGGGCACGATCTTCGAGGAGTTGATCCGCCGGTTCAACGAGGAGAACAACGAGGAGGCAGGAGAGCACTTTACACCCCGAGATGTGGTCAGGCTTATGGCCGAGCTGGTCTTCCTACCTATTGCCAACCAGGTGGAATCAGGGACCTATCTTGTTTATGACGGGGCCTGTGGTACTGGCGGTATGCTGACAGTGGCTGAGCAACGGCTCTCAGAACTGGCAGTGGCACACGGCAAGGATGTGTCGATCCATCTCTACGGCCAGGAGATCAACCCGGAAACTTTCGCTATCAGCAAGGCCGATCTGCTCCTAAAGGGTGAAGGTACTGAAGCCGACAACCTGGTGTACGGCTCGACACTGTCCACCGACGGCTTTCCTGCTCGGGAATTCGACTTTATGCTCTCCAATCCGCCTTATGGTAAAAGCTGGAAGACCGATCTTGAGCGCATGGGCGGAAAAAGGGACCTGTCAGATCCTCGGTTTGTCATAGAGCACACTGGAGATCCCGAATTCAGTCTTGTCACCCGTTCCAATGATGGTCAGCTTATGTTCCTAGTGAACAAGCTCAGTAAGATGAAGCAGAGCACCAAGCTGGGCAGTCGCATAGCCGAGGTGCACAACGGCAGTTCCCTGTTTACCGGCGACGCCGGCCAAGGCGAGAGCAATATCCGTCGCTGGATCATCGAGAACGACTGGCTGGAGGCCATCGTCGCGCTGCCGCTGAACATGTTCTACAACACCGGCATTGCTACCTACATTTGGGTATTGACCAACAGAAAGCCCGGACATCGTAAGGGCAAGGTGCAGCTGATAGACGCTACACAGTGGTTTAGGCCGCGGCGGAAGAACCTTGGCAAGAAGAACTGCGAGATGTCGGAAGAGGACATCCAGCGCATCTGCGAGACGTCTCTCGCATTCAAGGAGACTGAGCAGTCAAAGATTTTTGACAACGCCGCCTTTGGCTACTGGAAGATCACAGTGGAGCGCCCACTTCGGCTTCGAAGCCAGTTCACAAAGAAAGCGGTCGAGGGGTTGCGCTATGCTTCCGGTGACGATGGGGTCCGCAGGGACATTTTCATGGAATTCGGCCAGGAGATATACCGCGACCTCCCGGGCATTCGCCAGCAAGTACTGGAATTCCTGAAGGGAGACGCCGACGAGGAGGATCAGAAGTCAAGTAAGCATAACCTGACAGACAAGAAGAAAGAAAAGTTGCTGAAGCCTCAAACATGGGCACGAGATGTCAAACTGCTAGAAGCGGCTCGAGAGCTACACACGGTGTTAGGAGACGAATACTTCCCGGATCACAACGAATTTCGCAGCCGCTTCGATGCTGAACTCAAGAACATCGGACTGAAGCTGACAGCTGCAGAAAAGAAAATCATTCAGCGCGCGGTGAGCTGGACGGAGGCTGAGGCACCTCCAGTTGTCAAGAAGGTGTATAAACCAGGGACAGCGGAGGCCGATGCGCTCCTCGGCCGCTACGAAGTTGATATACACGGCAAGACTTCGATCGTTACATACGAGCCTGACACACAACTGCGCGACACCGAACAAGTGCCGCTGCTCCAAGATGGTGGAATTGAATCTTTTTTTCGCTGCGAAGTGCTGCCCTATGTTTTCGACGCCTGGATTGATGACAGTAAGACGAAGATTGGCTACGAGATTTCATTCACGCGCTATTTCTACAAACCACAGCCGATGCGCGGCCTGGAAGAGATCCGGGCAGACATCTTGGCGCTGGGAAAGGAAACCGAGGGGCTTCTAGATGGGATCGTTGGACGGAGGCAGACAAGCGGATGATTACCGACCTCAAGCCCTATCCTCAGATGAAGGACTCACGCGTGCCCTGGCTCGGGGAGGTACCGGAGCATTGGGATGTGTTGCGAGGCAAATGGCTGTTCCGCCACAAGAAGGAAATCAATGCTGGGGGGCAACACACAAATGTCTTGTCTCTGACCCTCCGCGGCGTGGTCAACAACGACCCCAACAATCCAGAGGGGTTGGTTCCAAAGGACTACGCGACGTATCAGTTTTTTGCAAAGGGGGATTTGGTTTTCAAACTTATTGACTTGGAAAACCTGCGTACAAGTCGAGTTGGGCTTGTGCACCAGGATGGCATTATGAGTCCCGCATATGTTCGCTTGGTGGCGACACACAATGGAGTGCAGCGTTTCTTCTTCCATCAGTACTTTGACCTTTATCAGCGCGAGGTGTTCAATCGACTCGGCGGAGGCGTTCGGGCAACACTCGGCCCAAAGGACTTGTTGGAGCTACCGATTGTTGTTCCCGAACAATCGGAACAAGCCGCAATTGTGCGCTTGCTGGATTACGTGGATCAGCGTTTGCGGCGATATGTGCGGGCCAAGCGGAAGCTGAACAAGCTGCTGGAGGAGCAAAAGCAAACTATCATCCACCACGCAGTCACCCGGGGCCTCGACCCCAACGTTCCCTTCAAGCCCTCAGGCGTCGAATGGCTGGGGGAGGTGCCTGAGCATTGGGAGGTGCGCAGAGCAAAGTATCTATTTCGCGAGGTGGATCATCGGTCCAGGACAGGTTCGGAGCTGTTGCTATCGCTACGCATGTACCAAGGACTCGTGCCTCACAATGAAGTATCAACCATTCCGATCACAGTTCAAGCGTTGGTTGGTTTCAAGAAGGTTGAGCCCGGGCAGATTGTAATGAACCGGATGCGGGCCGCAATTGGTATGTTCGGTATCGCAAATCAAGCTGGACTTGTTAGTCCCGATTACGCGGTCTTTGAGCCGATTGAAAACGTCGACCCAATGTATTTCTTACGGCTGTTCAAAACTCAAGCCGCTAGCAGCGTTTTCCGCATCGAGTCCAAAGGGCTTGGCACTGGATCTTCCGGCTTCATGCGGCTATATACGGATCGATTTGGGACAATCAAGCTGCCTTTACCGCCGGAAGAGGAGCAGAGACGCATCGTTCGGGGCATAGCTGCAAGCATACAGGAGCTAGAACGCACCGAAGAGCGCGTCAAACGCGAAATCGAACTCCGCCGCGAATACCGGACCCGACTGATTGCCGACGTGGTAACCGGTAAGTTGGACGTGCGCGAAGCGGCGGCAAAGCTGCCCGAAGAAACCGATGAGCTCGACCGGCTGGAGGATGCCGAAGACTTGATGGACGACGGCGAGACCCTGACAGACGATTTGGAAGGAACTTCCATGGAGGCTGTAGATGCTCACGGGTGAGAAGACTGTGACTCTCCAGAAGACGGATCTCAAGGGCAGCAGGCTGCGGTGTCTGATGCTGACCAGTCTGCCACGAAAGCAGATTGCCTTGTGTCTTTCTGAGCTTGTTCAGCCCTATGGTGTGGTTCACAGCGAGAAAGACGAGTGGATGCCAAAAGGCCTTCTGGAACCAGCAGAGGCGCGTCTGGGTGAAGCGCAGCTGTTCCTTAAACCGAAAGACCGAGAGACCGTTATGGATTGGTGGTTGGAGGTGAAGCCAAGGGCCAACACACCCAACTGGGATCTTGTCGCAGACTGCAGCATTGAAGGGAGAAGAGGCCTGATTCTTGTCGAGGCGAAAGCCCATATGAATGAGTTGGCCATTGCCGGGAAAACAGAACCGACAACGGAGAATGGTAAGAAGAATCATGAGCAGATCGGTTTGGCAATTGAGGACGCGAATAATGATCTGAAGAGCTACCATTCCGGCTGGGCGCTTTCCCGTGATGCGCACTACCAGCTCTGTAATCGTTTCGCGTGGAGCTGGAAGCTGGCCTCCATGGGCATTCCAGTTATACTTGTGTACCTGGGCTTCCTGAATGCGGATGAAATGTCCAGCCCATTTCCGTCTGCAGAAGCCTGGAGCAATGCGGTCTATAAGTACTCAAAGGGTATTGTTCCTGACGGTGTTTGGGAGAGCAAGGTAATGGTTTGCGGCACGCCCTTTCGCCCCATCATCCGCTCGCTCGATTTGGAGTGGCGGGTATTTGCGGGACACGCCGGAGGAAAGAAATGACCGTTTCTGATACCACCGAACGCGGCCTTGAACGGCTGATCTGCACGGCCCTCACCGGACGCCCCTGTGACCCGCCCCGACCGGGTGACGTGCGGGAGCCGACACCGGCCTACGGTGGCGGTGGCTGGATATGCGGTGATCCGAGTGACTATGACCGTGAGCATGCGGTGGACCTGGCCAAGCTGCTGGACTTCTTGATCACGACTCAACCCAAGGCGGTCGAGGTGCTTGGCCTTGGTGAGGACGGACCGAGGCGTCAGCAGTTCCTGCATCGCCTTCAAGGTGAGACCGCAAAGCGGGGCGTCATTGACGTGCTAAGGAACGGCGTCAAACACGGCCCGGCCTCTGTTGACCTTTTCTACGCCACGCCAACGCCGGGAAACACTAAGGCAGAGGAGCTATTCCGGGCGAACATATTCAGCGTTACCCGTCAGTTGCGTTATAGCCGGGACGAAACCCTGCTTGCCCTCGATATGGCCCTTTTTATTAACGGCCTGCCTTTTGCGACCTTCGAGTTAAAGAACAATCTGACGAAACAAACCGTGGCGGACGCCGTCCAACAATACAAGCGGGAGCGGGATCCCAGGGAGCTTCTTTTTCAGTTCAGCCGCTGTGCGGTGCACTTTGCAGTGGACGATCAAGAAGTTCGCATGTGTACGCATCTCAAAGGCAAGCACTCCTGGTTTCTGCCCTTTGACAAGGGCTTCAACGACGGGGCGGGCAATCCTCCAAACCCAGGTGGCATCAAGACGGATTATCTGTGGAAGGAGGTTCTGACGCGGTGGGGCCTGTCAGACATCCTCGAAAACTACGCCCAAATCGTGGAGGAAAAGGACGCCAAGACAGGAAAGAAGAAGCGAAAACAGATCTTCCCGCGCTATCACCAGCTTGACGTGGTGCGAGGGCTTCTTGCCGATGCTAAGGAAAAGGGAGCAGGCAAGCGCTACCTGATCCAGCACTCGGCTGGCAGCGGCAAGT
Organism: Thermodesulfobacteriota bacterium; assembly: GCA_034189385.1. Taxonomy (GTDB): domain Bacteria; phylum Desulfobacterota; class Desulfobacteria; order Desulfobacterales. The sequence goes on along the minus strand of JAXHVD010000028.1, from coordinate 12,326 downwards.
CCAACTCCATTGCCTGGTTGGCTCACCAGCTCATTGGTCTTTCAAGAAACGACAAGATGGTCTTTGACTCGATTATCGTGGTGACGGACCGCCTTGTGTTGGACAAGCAAATCAAGGACACCATCAAGCAATTCGCCCAGGTCTCGGCCACGGTGGGCCATGCCGAACGCTCGGGCGACCTGCGACGCTTTATCAAAGAGGGCAAGAAGATCATCATTTCCACGGTACAGAAGTTCCCCTTCATCTTGGACGAGATTGGAGATGAACATCGGAGCCGGAACTTCGCCATCATCATCGACGAAGCCCACTCCAGCCAAGGCGGGCGCACCTCTGCCAAGATGAACATCGCCCTTTCCGAGCAAGGCGTCGAAGAAGAGGAGGAGACCTTCGAGGACCGGATCAACAGGATTATGGAAGCACGTAAGATGCTTTCAAACGCGAGCTACTTTGCCTTCACCGCGACGCCCAAGAACAAAACCTTGGAGATCTTCGGAGAGCCTTATCCGGCTGGTGACAAGGTCAAGCATCGCCCCTTTCACTCCTACACAATGAAGCAAGCCATCCAGGAAGGCTTCATTATGGACGTGCTCAAGAACTTCACCCCGGTGGAAAGCTACTATCGCCTGATGAAGACGATCCCCGACGATCCCGTGTTTGACTCTAAGAGGGCCAGGAAGAAGCTTCGCCGTTATATTGAATCGCACGAACACGCCATCCGGCAGAAGGCTGAAATCATGGTGGACCACTTCCACGACCACGTGCTTGCCCGGCGCAAGATTGGCGGCCAGGCTCGGGCCATGGTGGTTACAGGCAGGATTGAAAGGGCGATTCAATACTATCATGCCTTTCTTGACTACCTTCGGGAGCGGAAGAGCCCGTACCGGCCTATTGTGGCCTTTTCTGGGGAACATGAATACGTCGGCAGGAAGGTAACTGAGGCCTCCCTGAACGGCTTCCCGAGCTCCCAAATTCCGCATTATTTCAAAGCCGAGCAGGTCAAGGGAATCCGTCAGAAAGATCCGTATCGTTTTCTGATTGTGGCGGAGAAGTTTCAGACCGGCTATGACGAACCACTACTTCACACCATGTACGTAGACAAGGTGCTAACAGATATCAAGGCGGTGCAAACCCTCTCCCGCCTGAACCGGGCCGATCCTCGCAAACACGACACCTTTGTGCTCGACTTTGTGAACGACGTGGATACCATACAGGATGCCTTTTCCGAATACTACCGCACCACGATCCTGAGCGAAGAGACTGATCCGAACAAGCTGCATGACCTAAAGGCCACGCTTGACCGGTATCAGGTCTACGGGCAAGAACAAGTCGATAGTCTGGCGGAGCTGTATCTCGGTGGCGCCGACCGGGATCGGCTTGATCCCATCCTCGACGCCTGTGTGGCAGTGTATAAAGCCGACCTTGACGAGGACGGGCAGGTAGACTTCAAAGGCAAGGCCAAGGCCTTCGTCCGGGCTTACAACTTCTTGGCTTCGATTCTGCCATATACCAATGCAGAGTGGGAGAAGCTTTCCATCTTCTTGAACTTCCTGATTCCGAAGTTGCCTGCACCCATTGAAGAAGACCTTTCAAAGGGGATCTTGGAAGCCATCGATATGGACAGTTACCGAGTGGAAGTCAAGGCATCTGTGGAGATCTCTCTCGCGGACCAAGATGCTGAAATTGGGCCGGTCCCCACGGACGGCGGCGGTAGAAAGCCTGAGGTGGAACTAGACCTTCTCAGCAACATTATTAAGGCATTTAACGACCAGTTTGGCAACATAGACTGGAGGGACAGAGACAGAATAGAGCAGATGGTAAGCAAGGAGATCCCCCAGAAAGTGGCAGCGGATAGGGCCTACCAGAATGCTATTAAAAACTCAGACAAACAGAACGCGCGAATTGAGCATGACAGGGCACTCGAAAGGGCTGTCTTGGAACTCCTGGCCGACGACACGGAGCTTTTCAAACAGTTCAGCGACAACCCGAGCTTTAGGAAGTGGCTCGCCGATTCGGTCTTTACGCTGACGTATGAGAGTGGCAGTTCAGCCGCTGCCTGAGGGTGATTTTTGGCGAGCGCGGTCTGACACTTGCCAGAGCCTTGGAATAGGGAAGAGTTGGTTGTTGGGCGTTTTCCATGGCTCCGAGAAGGCATTCGGGGACGGAACGAATATATGCATTGAAAGAGCTCCCGTTTTGCCGGCGTTTGAGAAACAGCCATGGTATTCGATACGCCGAAGGCTGCGCTGTCTTCCAGTTTGAACGGAGAAGGAAATCGTGAGTCAACAGAAACCCCGTCCTCACGTCTGCCAGCTGGGGAGTGGCTGAAACAACGGCGAGTCAAACATGTCTTTTGGGAGGGGCACGCCTATTTCAGAGTTTTGACTGGAGATGGTGAATCTGCAAAGGAGACATGTTGAGCCTTGACGACTTAACGCGGCTATCAGTGAAGCTCTGGCCAATAATCAAGAACGGTAACTGCGTTGCCTGGGTGGGAGCGGGGCTTTCGGAAGTGGCCGACTATCCTGGCTGGCAGGAGACTGTTCGTCACCTATGCAAAGCCTGTCAGGTGACACCTCTGCCTCCAGAGCACTACCCATCTGCCGATGAGCTCATGGACAAGGCTGATGAGTGCAAACAAGCCAATCTTACGGCCTACAATACGTCGCTAGGCCAACTCTTTGGCGGCCCCGTTGTGACAACGCGGCGTGCGTTTCACCTGCTAATGAAATTGCCTTTCAGGGCTTATGTCACTACAAATTTCGATCCTCTTCTTGACGATGCCGCAGGAGCCCATGGAAAAAGGACGGTCTGTACATATCCAGCACTTCCAATTCCTATCATCGAGAGGAATCCTGGTTCGATTTTCCATCTTCACGGTCTGGCAAGACAGAATAACATGCCGAGAGGAGAGGGGCTCGTCCTATCGACGAGTGAGTATGATCTGGCCTACGGCAATACCGGCCCCGTTGCGGACTTCTTAACCCAACTGCTGCTATATTATGATGTGTTGTTCATAGGCTGCAGTCTGGCTGAACCTGCCATGTACGAGGCTTTTGCGAGAGTCCACACAATCCATCTTCAGATCCAACGTTCGCAGCCAGGGGCACGTACACCTCAGAGATTTGTACTCCGCCCCACGCTATATTCTGGGAGCGATGAAATCAGAATCGCTTCTGCTGGAAAAGGCATTGAACGTGACTATCAGGCTGAACAGGCCGAGGATGTTCGATTTGGGGAAATGGAGATTGAAGTGGTAAGATATGAACCAACTGACGACCGACATAGCGAGGTCGAAGAACTTCTTGAACAGCTATGCAACAGAGCTCATATCCAGGTTTCGTCAGAAGTCAGACATGGTCTGAGTCAAAAGGTGTTTCCATGAAAGAGCCCTTTTTTGACAGGCTGGCAAGAATAGATGATGTCGTGAAAAGAGGACCCGCAATCTGTGACCTGGAAAGGGATGTGGATCCTTTGCTTCAAGAAGAAGCCTCCGTTCGATATTTTTACAGCTCCCTGCGAGACGTACGGTGGCTTGACCTGCTAATTCGCGGAGGCAGGTTCAGTCGTGTTCCACCACCTCACATAGATCCTGAAAGAGGCGTGGTAAGTTTTCCTATATGGCCTCAGTCTGGCTATTTGGCGCGGGTCGCACAGTCAAGACCGGAAGAAGTCGCAGATGTGATATCGTGTCTCCCTGACGTTGGAAATGTCCTTGTTTATGAGGATTTGGCTGATGCGGCAACAGCCATGCCAGCCGAGCTCTCGGCAAAGCTGACAGAAAAAGCAGTGAGTTGGGCGAAGTCGTCACATCAGTTCCTGTTGCCACGAAAACTCGGTATTCTAGTCGAGCATTTTGCCCGTGGCGGACAGGTCGATGCTGCGCTTCGGCTTACCAGAACGCTTCTTGAGGCCTTGCCTGATCCGAAAAGCCGACAAAGAGTGAAAGAACATCTATCTCCGCAACCAACTCCCCGATTCGATCAATGGGAATACAAGGAAATCCTTGACAAGAATGTTCCAGAACTAGTGAAGGTGGCTGGCACCCGGGCGATTGAACTGCTTTGTGATCTGTTGGGAAGTGCACTCCAATATTCTCGAAGAGAGGCTATTGGGACTTTGCCCTTGGACTATTCGTGGATCTGGCGCCCTTCCATAGAGGATCATCCGCAAAACCGACATCATGGGTTGAGGGACCTGCTAGTTACCTCAGTACGCGACGCATGCAAATCGCTCATTCGAGCACGATCTATAAACGTTGTAAACCTAATAGGGATACTCGAAAGTGATAGGTACCCCTGGCCAGTATTTCAGCGTATCGCTCTCCATCTTCTAAGGCTATTTCCGCATTCTGCCCTTGATTTGATCGCCCAACGCCTGACGAATCGTGCCCTCTTTGATGGTGCAGCCTACCAACACGAATACGCAATGCTGTTGAATGATTGCTTTGGATTGCTGCCGGATCAACAGCAGAAAATTATCCTCGGATGGATAGAAGAAGGCCCTAATCTTGAAGAATTCAAGAAGCGGGAGGAAGAGTTTACGGGTGTTCCACAGACGGATGATGATGCTGACCGCTATAGAAAGGGCTGGCAGAGACTTCGGCTTGCATGGTTTAAAGAAGCGCTTCCCAGAGAGTGGAAGGATCGTTACGAAGAACTTGTGGCCGAGGGCGGTGAGCCAGAGCATCCAGCATTCCCCAGTTATTCGAGGAGTTGGGTTGGACCAGCCAGCCCTAAAAGCGCAGATGAGCTTCAGAATATGACCTTGCCGGAGGTGGTATCGTTTCTCAGAACGTGGAAACCATCCGGCGAGCCAATGGCCCCGTCTCGCGAAGGATTGGGAAGAGTGTTATCCTCTGTTGTGAGCGAGAGACCACATGTCTTCTCCGATGAAGCAGCCAGATTTCAAGAGTTGCATCCAACGTATGTGCGTGCATTGCTTGTAGGGTTGAGGGATGCCGTCGGAAAAGACAAGGCTTTCACATGGAAACCGGTCTTGGGTCTTTGTAATTGGGTCCTGGAACAAAAGAGGGATATGCAGGTCACAGAAGACAACGGAAGGGACGAAGACCCTCATTGGGGCTGGACGCGGAAAGCAATTGTAGATTTTCTCTCTCTGGCACTCAAAGAAGATGAGAGCCCTCTCACCTACGAATACCGAGAAGAAGTTTGGAGAGTACTTCAAACCCTGACCGAGGATCCTGAACCCACACCGGAATATGAAGCAGAGAGCGGTGGAACCGATTTGGATCCGATAACAGCTTCTTTCAACACAACGCGCGGGGCGGCAATGCACGCGGTCATTAGATATGCATTGTGGGTAAGACGTCATTTGAAGAAAGAACCCGATTCAGAAGAACGATTGGCTCGGGGATTTGGTGAGATGCGTGAGGTGCAGCATGTTCTAGAAACCCGTCTAAACACTTCAGTTGAGTCTTCTTTGGCTATTCGAGCAGTCTATGGCCAGTCCTTTCCTTGGCTTGTTTCACTCGATTCTACTTGGTCCCACGAGAATGCAAATAGGATTTTTCCCTTATCAGAAAAGGAGAGACCATTATGGCATGCCGCGTGGGACACGTATGTCACCCATTGCTATGCGTATAATTACGTATTCGAAGCACTTCAAGATCAATACGCTCTCGCAATTGATCGATTAGACGAACCAAGCGAGGAAACTGATGAGTATGAAAGTCCGCAGGTGAGGCTTGGGCAGCATCTGATGGTCTTCTACTGGAGAGGAAGACTCAGTCTGGACGAGCCCAACGGCTTCTTGAGTAGGTTTTGGGAAAAGGCCTCACCTGCCGTCAGGGGGAGCGCTCTGGAATTCGTAGGGCGGAGTCTTCGAAACACAGAAGGAGATGTTGCAACCGAGGTTCTAGATTGTCTTAAGCAGCTCTGGAAGACCCGTTTCAGTGAAGCCCAGACTGCTTCTAACAGACAAGAGAATCTATCTGAAATGCGAGCTTTTGGGTCGTGGTTTGCCTCTGGCAAAATTGATGATGAATGGGCGATAAAGCAGCTCCTGGAAACTTTGAGACTAATGAAAAAGACTGATCCAGTCCATCTTGTTGTGGACAGGCTTGCAGCAATTTCTGAAAAAATGCCTTTGGAAGCGGTCCAGTGTTTGGAATACCTTGCCAAAGGTGACGAGGAAGGTTGGAGCATACATGGGTGGATCGAGGAAGCCCAAACCATCCTGTCAAACGCACTGCAATGTGGGGGCAAGCCAGCGGAGTTGGCCAGGGCTTTGATTCATCATTTAGGAAGTCGCGGCTACCTACAATTCAGACCGCTGTTGAATGAGAGATTCAATGCCAACTGACGACAAATTTGTGGCCGCATCAGATACCATCGAAAACAGCCCCCACTCAGCTCTCACAAGAGTTATTGAGGCTGGGTTCGAACTCTGGTATCAGACAGAAGATGATGAATTGACTATTAGGGTGACATTAGCAGGCAATCACATTGGATATGCTAATTTCGAAGGCGGTGACAGGAACGCAGATATCCAAAATATCTGGGTGGAACCCAACTCTAGACAAAGCGGGGTGGGGGGAGCGATCTGCGCGTTAGCTGTAAAACTTCTTAACAAGCCGCTGAGAAATATTTGGAATGAAGAGGAAATCTTGCAAGCAGCCAGGCTGAAGGGAGAGCTCGATGCAGAATCGTTTTGTGAGTTTTGGCGTCGCCTACAGCTGAGTTATCCAGAGCTTTTCGAGTGAGCATGGGGAACTGACTGAGAGTTCCGTCAAGGAAGAGCGAGCTGTTTCACCATGCACAAGAGACCGTTGCGCTGAACATGCACAAGGCGAGGAAGAAACCCCACAAAGGCCCGGAGTGTGGGTCATAGCGTATTGCCGGAATTCTCTATGGCGAGCATGCCTATAGTGCCAGACTCGAAAGAGACCTTGAGGCAGGAAGAATTGTCCTTGGCGGATGCGTTGTCACTGACAATTCTCCTACATGGCAATGTGTAGGTTGGGACAGGCAATCTGTGTTCTGCCCGGCGTTGGGATAATCGTCGAATATCTTTGATTTTTGAGCAACGGTTTTCGGCGTGCTCTTGGCAAGTTGTCCGCTCGGGGTGGATTGCGGGGACCGACCCTGATAAGGGCAGGCAATCAAACACCTGGTTCGACCGGTTTCCGAGTTTCCCTGGCGGATAATCTTCAAGTATCTTAGATTTTTGATGGACGGGCTTCGGCATGGTCTTGGCAAGGTATTGACAAGCCGGTTCTTAAGAATCTAGTTTTTCGTAGTACAAGGAGGTTGATCACAGATTGAATCCGATATTGCATGCCATAATGCAAATGAACGTGTATCTTGGGAGCCTTTGACATGGGGTATGCTATCATTTCTGCGCTTTCAGGGCTGCTAGGTGTTGTAATTGGAGGCTACATTTCGGCCCAAAATCAACGTAAAGAGCGGGTTCATCGTCGGATTCGAGAACAACTTGACAATTTCTATGGTCATCTACTCGGATTGCGTGCGCAAATATTGGCCAAGAGCGAGGTGCGTCTGAAGGTGGAAGGTGCGACTAGTAAAGCGTGGGGGGAACTCGTAAGCAGATCTCGTCTTAGCGCGGTGCGTGACAGTGAGTCCCTAAGGCAGACGGAACAGCGTTTTCCCGATTTTGAAAAAGTAATAGAAGACAGCAACCGGCAATTTGTCGAAGAAATTATGCCTCTCTATAGGGAAATGGTTAACCATTTTGCTTCCAACATGGGACTGGCCAAGGCATCAACCCTTCAATACTTCGGCGCCCTGGTTGAATTTGTGGAAATATGGGACCGATGGTTGAGGAATACTCTACCTCCGGAAGCTGGGAGGGTTCTTGGGCACTCTGAGGATCAGTTGAAACCCTTTTATGATGATCTTTACAGGAGTTTTGAGTTATTAAGGCTTGAACTAGAAGGAGTCAGCATGGTGGGAGCATATCTGGACTCGCTTATCAAGCGAGTGGACAAGTTCATCCGACAAGGTCGTCCGCATACGTGAGCAAGGGATACGCTAGGTAGACAGTTTTTTCCCCAGCGCCCATTAAACACCGCCAAGACCCTTCTTTGGAGCTGAGCTATGTGTCATTCTTGTCAACAATATTTTTCACACTGGCTGCTTATATCTGTGTTTAGCCAGCCTATTTCAAAATTCGCGATGAATATGAAGGACTAGGTCAAATGGATAGAATAACGAAATCTCTCCTCGACGAGTTTGTTAATGACAACAGCCTCGGCACCCTCCCAGAGGAAACAGCCTTTGAGCATTTTTGCGGCTTTCTCGTTACCGCAAGCCATTTCTCTGAATCTTTCTCGAGTGAGGACATATCGGTTGGCGCTGGCGGAGACTGCGGAATAGACTGCATCACGGTAATAGTCAACGGCTGCCTGGTCACCGATCCAGAGGAAATCGAAGATCTCGAGCAGACAAATGGGTACCTCGACGTGACATTGGTCTTCGTTCAAGCAGAGAGGTCCTCTTCATTCGAGACCGCGAAGATTGGACAGTTCGGCTTCGGTGTCGCCGATTTTCTGTCTGAGTCACCCTCACTGCCGCAGAACGACGATGTGCAGTTGGCATACCGCATAGTCAACGAGATATTCGACCGGAGCGCCAGATTCACAAAGGGCAATCCCCAGTGCTTCCTCTACTACACAACCACGGGAAGGTGGAGTGACGATCAGAACCTCACCGCACGGAGGGATGCCGTCGCCCGTGATGTAGAAGACCTCGGTCTCTTTAGGAAGGTCAGATTTGTCTGCTTGGGGGCAGAGGAACTGCAAGGGCTTTATCGCCATTCCAAGAATGCGATCTGCACCGAAATCACATTTACCGATCGTACTGTTCTTCCTGACTTGCCTGGCGTAGAGCAGGCATATATTGGAGTTCTTCCGGCTAGGGAGTTCATGAAGCTAATTGAGAACGAGAATCAGGAGGTACTGACGACGCTTTTCTACGACAATGTTCGTCACTGGCAGGAATGGAACCCCGTGAATAAGGAAATGAAGGAAACCCTTGATGATCCTGAACGACGGATCTACTTTCCGCTGATGAACAACGGGGTGACGATCGTCGCGAAGCGAGTCGCACCGACGGCCAACAAGTTCGTGGTCGAGGACTATACGGTCGTGAACGGTTGTCAAACAAGCTATGTTCTGCACGAAAAAGGTAATGAACTGGACGATGTCGCTGTTCCGATACGCCTAATCGCGACGGAAGACGTGGACATCCGCAATGCGATTATCAAGGCGACCAATCGCCAGACACAGGTCACAGAAGATCAACTCTTTGCCTTGTCTGATTTTCCCAAGAATCTAGAGGCTTTTTTCCCAACCTTCGTTGGCAGGAAAAAGCTGTACTATGAGCGTAGATCACGGCAATACAACGCAGTTGATGGTATCGAGAAAGTTCGCGTTCTGGACATGCGGGCTTTGGTCCGAGCCTTCGCGTCAATGTTCCTTGAGATGCCCCATCGGACGACAAAAAACTACAAAGCCCTGCTCAAAACTGTCGGCACGGATATCTTCAACCCGAGCCACCGCCTCGAGCCCTACTACGTTGCCGGCTATGCACACTATCGGTTGGAGTTTCTCTTCAGGAACCAGCAAATGGCGGCAGAACTCAAGGCCGCCCGCTATCACTTGCTGTTCGCGTCCCGCCTTCTCTACTCGACAGATCCGCTGCCCACGATGAACTCACATGAAATGCGGCGGTACGGAGAGGGTCTGATGGAGGTACTGTGGGATGATGCTCGGGCCAAAGCTCTATTCGAGGAGGCGGAAGCTTGTGTTCGGGCCGTTGCGGCTGGTAATCTCCATCGGGATAACATCCGGACGGAGCCATTCACGGCTGCTCTAAGGAAGCACATACAACAATAGGGATATGCTAACAAGGCCATCACACAGGCGGAATTCCGGTGCGTTCCACTTCCGCCGGTGATGGCCACGTTGGGTGAAAGGAAATTAAATGCTGAACAAAGTTGAAGTCGAGAACCTCGCTTTCCATGTTGCAGGCATATTCCAGTCTGTGATTCTCCCCGAAATTACCCCCGAGGGTTGCATTCTCGTTCGTGAGCCGAATGGACACGTCGTTGAGGGGGACGAATGGGGACGTCCGTAAATAAGTAAATATCTCGTAAGGCGCTGGCCTGTGTAAGGAAACAGAACGGGGTCGCGCCTACCATCTCCGTCATTGAATAGAAAGCGAGGGATGGAAATCGAACATTACTTTGCATTCGGATCTGACATGGACGAGGGAAATCTTGGGGAAGCTGTTGTAAGGTTGAAATGTTTCAGGCCTCTTTCTTGATGAACACGATCAGGCCCAATAAGAAACCAGATAAATGCTCAAAATGCGCCTCATGGCCCATTGCGGAAATCCCTATGGTGTGCCGTCCATGGATGCCAGGCTCGAAAGAGACCTTCATGCCGGAAAAATCGTCCTGGGTGGATGTGTTGTCGCTGACCATGCTCCCATCTGGCAATGTGTGGACTGTGGGGCTCAAAACTACAAAAACGAAGGATTGCTGAAAAGCACGCAGACCTTATTGTGTATTGTCAACGCCGAAACGTGAGGGATGAGATGAAACATGACTTAGCGAGGCAGATGAAGAAGCTGAAAAACAGAATCGAGAATACTGATATTTCCATGGAATCAAGATCAGTAAAGGAATGGGCTGGCGCTGATGTGCTAATTAAAAGGAGAATGGATACAGATACGAAGAAGTGGCTTGGTGGCCAGCCATTGGTAGCCAGTTTCCAGAACACTAAAGCAACACGAAGGGCCGTTATTACTGAACATTCCAAGGAATTGAGCTGGCTCTTCCATCAGTTAAAGGACCTCTTTTCTGATCAGATCGATTACGTATCCAAATATGATTTTTATGGTCTACTTGCCCAGTCAGCTATCGACTCCCTCGCGAATAATGAAGGACCCCAAGACCCCAAGGGGTTGCTTCTTGAAGTTCTAAATGCAGCGAAAGGATTTTGCGACGATGAAGCGCCCCAATAATATCGCTTTGCCTTTTTTTGCTTACGGCATTTTCAAACCTGGACAATTGTGCTTTTTTCGCATACGCGACCTAGTGGAGGAAACCTTGGAATGTACAGTTGGCGGCTTTCTAAAGGAAAGAGACGGAATACCTCTTCTGGTATTGGGAAACAATTATTCCAGAATTAAAGGGTACTTAATTCGGTTCCGCCCCGGGAAAGAAGATGAGGCATATGACCGTATAATGCTTATTGAGCCTGATAGAGTATATAGCTGGGGGGTTATTAAAGTAAGTAATTCAGACGCTAATGTACTTGTTGGGAGGCGAGCGAACCGTGGTAGTTTCGACCTTGAACATTTTGATGAATGGGATGGGCAGACTGACCCCTTTTTCAAAGAGGGTCTGGAGGAAGTAGAAAAGATGCTGAGAGAAAACATAAGCTTCGACGGGGAGTATAGAGCTCTGCTCCGCCTACAAATGGCCTACACGTTGCTTTGGTCTGCCATTGAGAGATATGCAGGCTTGAAGTACAGCCTCAAACAGGAACCCACCCAAAAGGTGCTCAATATTGCCAAGGAAAAATGCTTTGCAGATGCCTTACAGAGAATAGTCCAAGACAAGGACAAGAGAGAGGTGTTCAGCACAATTGATCCAAAAGACAAGTACACGCTTGATCCAAGTGATCCAGAGAAATCACTTCGGTATTACTACCAAGTGCGCTCAAATACTGTCCACCGGAGGGGTCCAGGGGTCGCATCTTAAATATTAACTATTCGCTGTTTGGGCTCAGCGGATCGCAACGACGTAAGGTGATATGAGCACTAATAAGGATCGGACCGCTTATGAACACAAAGCTTCTTAAAGAACACATTTCCAAGTACTGAAGAAGATAAGTTCAGACAAGCTAGCCTATGAGCGAGACAAGCAAGAAAGATCGGAGCGGGCTGCCTATTAGCGGACTTGGACGAGGGAGAAGTGTAATGGTCAAATGAAAACGGACACGAATTATCAAGCAGCTTTCAGTTGTTTGGTTCGTTCAAACTCCATGGGGCTCAGATAGCCCAACGAGGAGTGGAGCCGATAGGCATTGTAGAACGTAATATACTCCAAGGACTCTCTTTTGGCGGCCTGCCTGGTGGCAGGTCTGCATGACAATAGATATTCATGTTTTATGCTGCGGAAAAAGCGTTCGGTTGGAGCATTATCCCAGCAATCACCCTGGCGATGGACCCAATTAGTTGGACAGCCTGAGAGGCAGAATAAGCTCTGAGCCGCCAGCGTTAGAGAACCAGGCCTCAGGCAGCCTCCTTGAACGGATGAGGAAGGGCGAAGTAGACCTC
>JAXHVD010000027.1:0-56361 GCA_034189385.1 Thermodesulfobacteriota bacterium | reverse complement strand
TCCTCTTTGACCACCTGCCTACTGCTACCAATGAGGACGAATTCAAATCCTTGCTGCCTCAGTATCTCGACCGCGGCCAGTATCTCCAGGCCCCCCTAGGAGCGGTTCACTAGACGCTTACCGAACATCGACTGTGGCTGCCCTCATGTATACGATAGAAACAATCGATGAACTCCCTGGTTGGTATAGTGTTGGTACAAACGATTATGGGGAATACGTGACCGAGTCTGGAGAGGATGTTTTCCTTCATAAAATGGACGGCACTGTTGAACACCTTTCCACTTTGTATGGAGACGACCTCCATATCACTGACATCAACAACAACGGCCACATTGTGGGCACGTGCGATGTAGATCACTGGTTGGATGAAGGCCAGGCTTTTATCTGGACAGAAGAAGATGGAATGAGATGGCTCGGCAATCTAGCAGGCTATTTAGGGCCGTTTAGCGTAGCAGAGGCCATAAACAACAATGGTCAGATTGTCGGCATGAGTTGGAATGCCGATTTTGATGATGAGGCCTTTTATTGGGACGCAGTACTTGGAATGGTGTCCCTAAATGAGCTGATTTCGCCTGAATCTGGATGGAATCTCACAGCCGGACTTGATATTAATGATATGGGTGATATCATAGGGTATGGTCGGTACAACGGGGAAAGGCAGGTCTTCCTCATGAGGTCAACCAATCCAGTGCCCGAACCCGGAACCACCCTACTCATGGGCACGGGCCTACTCGGTCTAGCAGTATTACACCTCAGGAAGAGGTTCAAGAAGTAACGCTATCGGAGATTCAAAGGGCATCGGGCAGGTCTCATAGCCTGCCTTTTTTGTGCCTACATGTTGTGCTGCGAACAAAGCTTTCCGGAGCAGAGATAAATGCCTTTTGCTCGATGTAGTCTATGATCCTGTCAGCAACCTTGTGTGGGATAAAGACCACTTCAGCCTCTCTGCCGCTTTTCGGGTCTCTCAAAATCAGCTTGCGACCATCCACATCCTCGGGTCTGAGGTTGAGCACCTCGCTGATCCTCATGCCACCGCGGGCCATCATCTAGCATGAGCCGGTTCCGCGGTTTCAAGGTCCTGAAAATGATCTCGTCTACAGTCTCCTTTTCCAGGATGCTACAAGGTGGGAACTTCGCCCGTTGGAAGAGCTTTCTGAGCATGGGGGTACTGCAGGGGTTTTCAAGATCCGGTTCCATGCCACCCTGCTGCGCCGGCACGTAAACCGAAGCATTACATCCCAAAGTTGGTATAACATATAGACCGCGCCTGCCATTAGATCACACCTACCCAATTAAGTGTCGGCGAATGTTCAATATTGCTTCTATAATACACACCTATTTGGAAAGCCTAAGTTTCTGGCATTCTGGAAAAATATAGGACGGGCGCTTTCCATTCTGAAGCGTCTCTACTGGTGAGTATCATAACTACCAAGTTGGCTTATACTTTGCGGAAACCCATACAATGGCAAAGACAAGAACACTGAAAAGGCCGACCAAAATCCATCCGAGTCTCCTTTCAAAGCGGCTTACACATGGACGATTAATGCCAAATTCACTGGGAGTTAGATTTCCTTTTCGGTGTTTACTGATGATCCTTCGCACCATGTCCCGCAACCAAAACGGTACGAACCCAGTTTTGAGATAGCTGCCAAAAAAACGGTCCATGGCTTTTTTTGTGGCTTCACTGCCAAACCAATTTACGTAGGCAATCTCAAAGAGTCTGAATTCTGAAATGTCGAACAATCCTGCGACGAAGGACACCGCTTCGGCATCATTCTGGAAAACGATTCCCATCTCTTCACAATGTCTTTCCATCATGGTGTGCCCCCCTTCGGACCATCATTTTAGTACTAACAATATCTTTTGTCGCTCTAAAAACATGCCGAGTGGGCTTCAGCTTGGTGAATGGAGTCAACCGATTGAAAGCCCGATATTTTGGTCATATTCAGTGGCAATCTTTCTGCTCTGTGCCTCTCTTGGGCCCCCTTATTCCTTCCTATTGACATCCCCTGTGGCAGTACTTTATCTGAGAAGCTCAACCGTCTGAATCCACGTGCGTGGGGACAAGGTTTGTTCGGTTTCGGGGTCACGTGGGCCCCTGGCAACCCACCAACCAAACCCGTTTCTGTCCATAAGTGCTCTCCCCTTCCCGGACTAAGTAATCTCCCCAAGAAAAAGATGGTTTTTTTAAGGAAAAATAGTCAATTACCATGATTGACTCCGTCGTTTATTGTGCACTAAGATAAAAAAGATAATTATGAACGCTTAAACTAAAGCAAAAGAAGAAGTAAAATGAAACAGTTTCTTGTTTTTTTCGGCGCAGTGATATTGGTTTTTGGGATAGCCGGACCTGGGGGGGCAGGTCCCCTTCCCATAACCTTCACTGACACCACGATGTTCTACGATGACGGCACAGATCCCAACGTGGATCTGGTTGATTACGATGGTGATTATGTAAACAAACTTGAACATATTGCTGACTTCGTGACGTGGACCCACCACTTTGATTTTTCGCCACCGGTAGGCGAGGTCTTGAGTGGAGAACTCACGCTTTGGCTCGAAGATGATGAGCCCGACACATGGCCGCCTCGAACATGGGAATTTGGCATCGGCGGGGCGGAGGATGGCTCTTGGGACATTGGGGGAGTAGATACAGGCACCTATAGCTACAATGTCACAGCATCTTATCTCATTGATGGCATGTTCACCATCACACTTGCCTCGCTATGGGGAGATTTTGCAATCAATCAATCAGATCTAACCATTACATACAACACCCCCGTACCCGAACCGGCCACCATACTTCTGATGGGCACCGGCCTGGTGGGCCTGGTGGGCCTGGCAGGCCTTGGTAGGAAGAAGCTTCTCAGGAAATAGTAGGGCAGGGACCGATCTCTGAAACGGCACCCGCCAGTACCCCACTCAGTTGCACAACCATAAGACCTACCCGATTCTGAATAGTCGCTGTCAGCGGAGCAAATTTCAAACTCTGGGAGTCCACCGGAAAAGCCCGTAGTTTTCCCGTGATTCTTGGATAAACCCTCTATCTGTCCACTCCTTGATACGAAAAAACCCCATTGAAAAATGGGAGTTTTCTGCCCTCAAATCGGTATTAGCCTGTATTGACTAGCCCCAGCTATCCTCTTAGACTGAGGTATATCTCCGAATAGTCCGCGAAATAGATGGAAACTGAACAGGCGTTGAAATTAAGTTGACTTTTTATGGCCTTTGCCATGAAAGGCCTCGAATCAGCAATTGATCGCCATTGTTTGACTCTAATCAAGGACAAGATACATTGCAGGACAAAATCTTGAACATTCAGCACCGTTTCAACCCGCTCCATGTGTATTGCCGCTTGATAGAAAGGGGGATGAACAAGAGATTTTCTCTATCAGTATGTAGATATTACGAAATTCTCATCTACAGTTGGTTTGTCTCGTTTACGATAGTTGCGGTGCGGACTTGCAGGCCTACACATGGAAGAATCATAATGAAAATGCTTTTGGTGTTCGCATGTGCAGTGACATTGTTTTTGGGTGTGGCTGGCATTGCCAAGGCTATCCCGATTGAGTTCACACACCTTTGATATCCCACCGCCTCTTGGAGCGAATCAAATGAGATTTATACTTCAAGATAACGGAGGAAGACGTTCCGGGTTTGAGCGAAGAAAGTTTTCTTACGCCCGCTACATACCAGAAAGACGAAGCGGTCAAGACCGAAGAATTCGCTGGGACAAGAGGAAAAGCAAGAGAACTGTACAAGCTTGTTGAGTAAAATGTTTAATTGTCGAAGAGTATCTCAGGGTCAGATGCCATAGAACGGACTTGACTTAACACCTTGACATTTGAGTCAACCCCCGAATCAAGCCCGGCCAAATTCCTTTTACAGGAGGGTACGGGGAGCTTGCTCTTCGGGTCGGCTGGGGAAGTCTCGGGTCAGTGGCGAAAATTTTTCTCTTCGTACAAGAAATAAAAACTTGAAAAGAGAACAACGACCCCGACTTGGGATTTCCCCCACAACCTAACTGCGAAAGAACAGTAGGGGGGCCTGAAATATGTCGACTACGGGTCACAAACCGAAAGCGATCGGCAGTAGGCCAAGAACGAGACGGGTCGAAGAACTCTATGTGGCGGCTTTTAAAGTGCCGGCCGGCGATGGCCTCTTTGCAGAAGTCATCATGTGCGGTATTCATAGTGACGGCGAAATGATGTTTGCACGAAGCACTGTGGAGCATGAGCAGAATGCGGTTCCGTCTTTGATACGTCTTTGTAAGGAGATAGAGCATGAGCGAGGCCTTTCCTGGAGACTGCTGAAGTTCGACAGTGAAGGAATCCATGAACTCGACAAGCATCTTTACGAAGAGTACCTAAATTGGGTATCATGTGAGGGTTTTGCTGCCTGAAAGTGAGCAGGCCCATGTTCTATCTCCTCCAGGCCAAGTGACCTACTTATAGCCGGGTACCTCGGTATCAAAAAAGGGGATAGGATCATCAAATATACCCTGTGTGGAAATTAGGCGGGCAAGAGCGATTTTTTCTTTCTAACGTGTGGTATTCAAAAGCGTGTTTTTCCCAGGACTATCCCCAACGGTTTAAGCCCCCATTTTTCGGCCTCACCCCTGAAAAAGCCTATCCAGCCTGTCAGTTGATCCGAATCCTAGTCCAGAGGCTGACAAAGTCAGTCATATCTTATACAAATATTTGATAACATTTTCCGGTCAGCGAGTGTATCTCTTGCCAAGCAAAGCTACACCCTGACACGGGGATACTAGCCCACAGAATCTGGCAGAACAGAGGGTGCTGGATTGAGACGACCCTGCCTCTTTTTACTTAAAAATACCATTGCATCACGAATCCAACCTCCCAGGCCTCTTAGAAAGACAGACCAGTCACGTTGCCGCTCATGTGTCGTAGAATGGAAGTTAGTGATTCCAGAGGATGTCTCGTGGCAATTGATCTCTCCTTGTGACATTTTGGTTGATACTAACTGCCAAAACAGAATTCTGGCCATCTGCTGAAATCAATATCCGGGAAAGAAAAAACAACTGGCGTACAGGCACCGTCAGTGATTTCCGATCTCACACAACGATGTTTGCTGCTTGGCGTTAGACCTTGCGCTAAAACCCACTCTTTCGGAGGATTCTTCCCATCTCCCACGGTGAGGTGCTGGCCTGTGTCCGACCAGTTTGGGAAGAGATAGGTGTCAGCAGCCGCGGGATCGTCTGGGGTAAAATCGAAGGTCACCTCCACGGCGTTGTTGCAGTTGTTGTCATTTGAAGCAGGGGTAGTGATTGATACGATTCTTGCTATGCCTGGAATATCCACGTAGTAACAGGCCCCGCCCACAATGGACGGGGTGACATTACTATCACCGTGACTGCCACCATCACAGGCAATGCAGAGGCTAGTCAAAAGACACAGACACAAAATGATCCTCATTCTCATTATCCCTCACCATCCTTAAATGGAGCCGACCAACTCCCGTGCAAGCCACGCCTACAGTCATCAATAATGAGATTCCCTCGTTAGCGAAGGCACTTTAGAAGGGATGGGGTCATTTGTCAAGGAGCAGGCGCCATATCTCAGGCCCAGAGAGACTCAAATAAGTGTTCGTAAGTATTGATTGTAAACATGGAAAGGTTAACAACAAAAGTCCAGCGTCTATAGCCTGATGGGGGGGTAACTGGCCCTGCCTTGTTCATCAGGCCCCACCATGTTTCGTCCTGGCAAAGCCTCCATTACCGGCCGGTCCCAAACCTTCCAGGTTCTATCCCTGTCGACGTGTTGTCTTGCAGTAAACACTCTTTTGAAACATGTGTGGTTCTGGACAACAATGCCCTGTCAAGAAAAGATACCAGAGTGAGTCGACCGAGGGCAGGCATGCTAGTTTTTTATCTATATTTATGTATGTTATGGACTAGTGCGCTCAGAACATCTCTGAGTTGGCATGGCGAGTGCAAACAAGGGTAAAACAAAAGAACGGAAGAAACAAAGAACAAAAGAAAAGGAGAAAGAAGATGACGAGAATCGAGATCAGAGACCTGGAGATGGAAAAGGACCTGAATGAGAAAGAGATGGCTAACGTATTCGGCGGTTGCCCGGATCCCAACAACCTATCTGACAACACGGCTATCTTAGGCGGAGGCGGAGGATACATGGTCATGGCAAATCCGTTCCCCCCCTACACAATCCTGGGCCGGTTTCCTACGATACCCAGCTGGCTCTGGGGAATGCTCAAACCAGCCAACAACGGTTGAGGAAGTTGCAACTAACAGCCAGTGTGGCTGCAAGAAACAATAAGAGACGGGGGCCTTTTGGCCCCCTTATCTTTTTGGGAGTGCCAGATGTTATGATTTTAGTCGTCTATGTGCATCAATGGGTTGACCCTGCGAATTTTTGTTGATCCTATGGAGGTAGTCTCTTGAAAGGCCTAAACTTGGCGGTATTCAGAACCAATCACCGCTCAACCCCTCTTGTGAATCTACCCAACAATGTCATCTTGCCGTCCACTTCCACGGAAAGATTAGGGAAATGGCTCCAGGAGCTTGACAAAGCTTCTGGTATACGTTACAAATACGTAGTAAAATCATTTGGTTGATTCTGGCTTGGTGTTGGCAAGGGACCTTGAGTGGCCCCAATCGTCCAACATGCTCCGGTACTATCTGCAAAAGCAACCAAAGTCAAATTGCGATTTCTTTCGGAACAGAAACGCTCTTGTGGGACGTGTTGACATGTAAGTGTGTTTCCAGTGGTTCATGCTTTGTTAGGGCAGTACTAGGATGACAATGACCGACAAACCCAGCTACGAAGAACTCGAACAAAGGGTCAAAAAACTCGAGAAAGAAGCCTCTGCACGCCGACAGGCACAGGAGGCCTTAAAGGGGTCTGAACAGAAAAAGAGCGTCATCCTTGATAGCCTATTAGAGCATGTCGTGTACCAGGATGTCGACATGAATGTCTTGTGGGCCAATCAAGCGGCCTGCCACTCGGCGGGCTTAACACGAGAGGACCTCATCGGCCGGCACTGCTATGAGGTGTGGGGCGGCCCAGAGGGCCCTTGTGAGGATTGTCCTGTAATAAAGGCACGTGACACTGGACAGCCGCATACGGTTGAAAAGATGACCCCAGATGGACGGTGGTGGCACATAGAGGGCTATCCGGTCCGAAACGATAGTGGTCAGATAGTGGCTATGACTGAGCTCACCTTGGAAGTCACTATGCGGAAACGGGTAGAAGAGGCGCTTTTCAACTCTCATGAAAAACTCCGTTCTCTGGCATCCGAATTGTCTTTGGCCGAAGAGCGAGAACGGCGCCGTGTTGCAACTGAAGTGCATGACCGTATCAATCAGAACTTGGCTTTCGTCAAGATGAAGTTGGGAAAGCTCCGAGCATCGACCTCTTCCAGCAGTGTTGCAGGAATTATGGACGAAGTCCTCAAGCTTGTGGATGAGACCATTCAAAACGCTCGAGCTCTGGTTTCTGAACTCGGTTCTTCAATTCTCTACGAACTAGGATTTGTGCCAGCCGTGGAGTGGCTCACCCAACAAGCCGAGCGTCAGCATGGTATCGTGGTGGACTTTGAGGATGACGGCCAGCCCAAGCCGTTAAGTGAAGATGTTCGTGTGCTTTTGTTTCAGGCAGCCCGCGAGTTGCTGGTCAACATTGCCAAGCACGCCAAAGCGCGCACTGCAAAGGTATCCATTACAAGAGATGGCAATCAGGTCCGAGTTGACGTGGAAGATGACGGGGTTGGATTCGACATCGCTGAAATTGGCCCCAGTGTGGACACAAGCGGCAAGTTTGGCTTGTTCAGCATCCGCATGCGATTGGAGCCTCTTGGCGGACACACGGAGGTAGATTCCAAACCAGGCCAGAGAACTCGGGTGGCTCTCATAGCGCCGCTGAAGCACAATGGGAAGAACAAAAAACAGAAGGTCTCATGACCATAAAGATTCTGATAGCTGCCCACCACAGGATCATGCGATCGCGGCAGACTATACGTAGTAAAGGCTGGTTTTTATAAGTCGTTAAGGCACTTAGATAATATCTAACCGCCAGGTTCTAGTCCCTCTCAAGTCCTTTCTCTGGGTATAGCCACTTTGCCCTATCATCCCCTTTCTTATCCTTGCACAGATTTAGAGACTACCGAAGCTCATACCATGGTTCGGCCATTGGATAGTCAGGGGTCGTTGAATGATAGCGCATCTCCTTATGGAACCATTGACGCATGTTCTCAAAGAAGAAACGCAAAAAAGAGTAATAACATACTAGGATGCTGGACAAAACACTGAATCTGTAGTAATATACACGTTTTCTTTTTTACGGCAGCTGGGTAAGTTGGAATATGAAGGTATAGACTGGAAGGAATTGACAGAAAGGAGGCGCGTGATGAGACATCTGAGAAGGGGTCTGTTGGCAGTATTTCTTGTTGGGCTTTTGAGCACAGCCCTATGCTCGTTTCTTGCGTGTAGTGGGGGCAGTCACGGGGGGAAAAAAACGGGGACTATCTCCGGTACCGTGGAAGGAACAACCGTTATCGCGGTGGATAGTAGCGGAGATATTGTCTCCGAAGATGACACAACAGGGAAAACGCCTGATGCTAATGGCCACTATGCTTTCACCCTTTCCCGAATCCCTGTGGGTGTCGATGTCAAGGTCTATCTCGTGGAAGGTGGTATCTATCCCATGTACTTTGACAGCACCGGCGATGGCCTGCCTGACACGAATGTCTTTTCTTTCACCTCTCCTGCAAGGGTTGACCTTGGATTTGTGACAACGGACGTAGCCGAGGAATATAGCGGGATAGCTATCCCGGAAACCAATCCAACAGACACTTCGGGCGTGAATGCGGGAACAGAGGATACCAGTATCCCGATGTCCATTAATGAACCGGACACCTCAGACCTTTCGTTAAAGAAGTTGCTATCAAATGGCTTTGATGCCCTCATGGATGGCTGGGTGCTTAAGGCAAACCACTACTTTAAGGCCGCAGAGTCCTTGGCAGGTGCGGCCACCTCTAATGATGCGGATACGGCAAGGTTTCTTTATGCCCTTACAAGGATTGCTGCTCTGGGATTTGACACCTATTCAGACGGGAACTCAACGGATATGAACACATTGGGAGACATCCTGGACAGATTGGGCTGTGTTGCTCTTGATGCGGCACGGGCAAACTTTGAGGCCATTTCATGCGCTGAACCCCTGCCGGATGACGCTCCAACAGGGCAAGAGATGCAAGACTTTCTCTATAATGTCGTTCGCCCAGAGATTGAAGGATCTATTGCCAATCTTGAAGCTGTGTCCGAGGCTTTCAATAAGACGTGGGCCGTGCCCTTTGATCACACTACCGTTGAGAGCGATTACGGAGATGTCCTGGTCTTCAAGGCTGCAGCCGAAGCGATCCTGGGCCAGCTCTTGATCCAGTACGCCTACGATCTTGATGCGGATATCGATGAAACGGTGAACAACGACCAGCAGACGATCGAGGCTTTTCTAATAGAAAACGACGCCTTTGGAACGCTAAGAGATGGTTTTGCCACCTATTTGGATCTCGCCAAGGCTTACGCTGAAGATGCCTTAGACGACCTGGACGCAGCCATCGTGTGGATTCAGGAAGAAACAGACCCTCAGGGTAATGATCTTATCAACCTTGCTGATGAGACACCTCAAGACATAGAAGAGGCCAGGCAAAGCATCGTCGTTGCCAAGCAGTGTCTATATGACCGATGCACTGTGGATGATAATGACACGACCGATCCGTCGGATGACGTTGTTTTGGATGCAAGCAAGTTCCTTGCAGGCATAGACCTAAATACCCTGTTCCCGCCATTTACTGGTGATGACGTGTCTGGGTTGTTTCCGAAGCCCTTCTTGGAAGGAACAATCGTCCAGGGTTTAGACCTAAATGAAGACATCGATCCCGAAGATGGCATTCCTGACGTCTTCCAATAGACCGTAAGTCAAGGGGCACTCCAGCTTTCTGGTTGGGTGCCCCTTCATGAGATTTGTGCTGATGGCCACTTGTCGCTCCGCAAGAATTGCTTTAATATCGGTTTCACTTCTATCCTTTTTACTGCTTCTCTGGTCTCTGAGCCAGACAAGAAAAGCCTCATCTCCTTTTCCAGAACAAGAACCCTCTCCTTATCCCATGAGGATCACCGGGTTCTCCTACGTCACCTACGATAAAGAAAAACCCATCCTGAAAATAGAGGCTGATGAGTTCAAGGTAAATCCCAGGAAGTACTTCGTCTTCAACATCAGGCCATTTAATGAGGCCACCGTCACCAATGCCAGGTTAGAGGTCTATCTCAATGAAGGAGCGTCTCCGGGGTTTGATCTTCTTTCTCTTGGCAAAGATATCTTCCACATGAACGAAAAGGGGAAGTCTCGTGTCACGGGGATGGGCGTCATCACAAGGGGCATCATAAAGGGCCTCGTCTTGGAGATATATAAAGGCGATAACCTCTCGCTGGTCGTCACAGCCAAAGAGGCCCTCGTGGATTTCAAGAAGCAAGAGGCCAACCTTCTAAGAGCGACTATTGAGGACAAGTTGTCAAATAGGCGCACAACGAGCAGGGCTGTCCTCTGGAAGGCCAAAGACAAGATCTTTGCGATCCCACAGGAGCATACGAGCCTAAAGCACCTGCCTGAAAGGCAAGTGGAAAAGGGATAAGGGCCCTTAGTCTTGCCGCGATGCCTTCTCCTCACCCTTGCCGACCAGGGAAAGAAAGGGCTTGAAGAGGTCGATGGGAATGGGGAATACGGTGGTTGAGTTGTTTTCAGCCGAGATTTCGCGCAGTGTCTGCAGGTAGCGCAACTGCAACGCCATGGGATGGTCCCTGATGATGGTAGCAGCGTCTGCCAGTCTCGTGGCCGCCTGGAACTCCCCTTCTGCATTGATGACCTTGGAACGCCGCTCCCGTTCTGCCTCTGCCTGCTTTGCCATGGCCCGCTGCATCTCCTGAGGAAGGTCAATATGCTTCACCTCCACGGTGGAGACCTTGATGCCCCATGGATCCGTGTGGGTATCCAGGATCTCTTGCAGCTGGCTATTGATCTTGTCCCGCTCGGACAGCAGTTCATCCAGCTCTGCCTGTCCGCACACACTCCGCAGGGTGGTCTGGGCCAGTTGGGACGTGGCATACATGTAGTTCTCCACTTCGATCACTGCCTTTACAGGATCCATGACCCTGAAGTAGATCACGGCATTTACCTTGACCGACACGTTGTCACGGGTGATCACGTCCTGAGGATCTACATCCATGGCAATCAACCGCAGACTTACCTTCACCATCTTATCCACAATAGGGATCAGGATGATCAAGCCAGGCCCCTTGGCGCCAATCACACGGCCTAAACGGAATATGACACCCCGCTCGTATTCGTTCAGAATACGGATGGCAGCGGCCAAAAAGAGTACGACGATGACAATGCCTGAAATGATGGTGTACATGGGAACCTCCTTATTGGTCACTGGTCATGGGTCTTCGGTTCTTTCAGCCATAGCCTGTTGTCTCACTGACAAGCGTTCCATTGACACCCAGTCCAATATCAAGCAGAGTATCCAGATCAACCATCTGCAGCCAACTAAGCGACTGGTAACATTGAACCCTCCCCGTGGCGACTCGACTGCCCTCGGCCATGAGTCATTCGACCCTGAGACTTGTCGGCGAACTCAAGTCCAACCGCTCATAACCGAAGGGCTCGGGCCGAATGGAGCCCGTCGAAGTCCAGCCACGGGGAATGTTCACCGTAAGGTTGTTGTCTTTTTAACTATACGCTCGCTAACCCCACAGCCTGCGACGCACTGCCGTCAAGCAGAACCTACGGGGGCTGCGGTAGCTCTCCTGTGGAGAATGCGCTCGCTTATTCGGTTCAAAAGTTGAGGCAAAGCCCTTCTGCAGCCAGTTAAAGGGACAGGGAGGATCGCTGAACGTAGGCATACAGCCATCTCCATCTGCGTGAATGGCATAGGCTACTTAAAGGCATTGGATGCCGAAGAGAAGTGATTGTCCCTGTCCCGAATGTTTGTTTACAAATAGACGGATGCCACATCCTGAACGTTAGTAAACGACCACGGTCTATTCCACTTCCTCTACCTTCAATTTAAGACGCTCCACTCCCACCACCCGGACCTTGGCACCCGACTCAATTGTCGCACTTGCCACGGCATTCCACAGCTCTCCATGAACAAATACCTTACCCTCTGGAGCAAGCCTGCTCCTGACAATCCCAATCTCGCCGATAAGCCCCTTATCGCCTGTCCTGGGTTTTGACACCTGGGAACGAAAGACCAGGCCTGCCACCAGAATGAAAAAACCCGAGATCATGACCACTGTCGGAATCATGACCCGCCACGCTAGGCGCACGCCGGGGGCAGACCCATCAAAAAGCATAAGGGAGCCCAAAAAAAGGGCAATCACGCCCCCCAGGCTTAGGAGGCCATAGCTGGTCACCTTCATTTCCAGCACAAACAAGACGATGGCAAGCCCAATAAGCAACATCCCTGCGTAGTTGACCGGAAGCGTTTGAAAGGCAAAAAAGGCCAGAATGAGAGAAATCGCGCCGATGACACCCGGGAAGATGGCCCCGGGATGGGATAGCTCGAAATAGAGGCCTGCCAGGCCGATCATCATGAGCAGGTAGGCAATGTTAGGATCGCTCAAGGTCTTCAGGATTCTGTCTCTGAAACCCTCTTTGAGGACTACACGGCCGACCCCCTTGGTGCGCAACGGCCCCTTATCCTCTATCTCTCGACCGTCGATCTTCTCAAGCAAATCCTCCAGGTCCTCTGCGATCAGGTCCACGACCTGGAGTTCCACGGCCTCCTTCTCCGTCACAGAGACACTTTCCCGGACAGCCTTTTCCGCCCATTCGCTATTGCGTCCCCGTTTTTCGGCAATGGTCTTGGTGTAGGCCACCATGTCGTTTATCACCTTCTCCGCCATGGTGTCGTCCATCTTCTGCCCAAGATCCACCGGGTGGGCGGCGCCGATGTTTGTGCTAGGCGCCATGGCCGCCACATGGGCGGCCATGGTAATCATGACACCGGCAGAAGCGGCCCGGGCCCCGCTCGGCGACACATACACCACCACGGGGACCTCTGAGGAGAGGATGGCCATCACAATGGAACGCATAGACAGGGCCAGGCCACCAGGGGTATCAAGCTGAATGACAATGCAACCGGCCCCCTCTGAAGCGGCCTTCTCCATGCTCCTTATCAAATACTCTGCAAGGCCCGGACTAATGGTGCCGCCGCATTCAATCACGTAGACGTCTCCCTCTGCAGCCAGTCCGTCGCATGCCATGGTGCCGAACAGCAGGGGCGCAACCAGCATCCCGACAAGGATCGTTTTAAGCGTTTTCATAGGCGTCCCGAAGCTTTTGCATGTCCTCCCAAACGTCGCGCTTCTTCGCAGGATTGCGCAGAAGAAAAGCAGGGTGATACGTGGGCAACAGCGGAATGCCCTCATAGGCATGGAACTGACCCCGCAATCGCGAAATGGGCCTATCCGTATCAAGGAGTTTCTGGGCTGCAAAGGTCCCCATGGCGCAAATCAGGTCCGGTTTAATGGCCCTTATCTGACGGTGCAGGAAAGGGATACAGGCCGCGATCTCGTCAGGCTCTGGATTCCGGTTCCCAGGAGGACGGCACTTGATGACATTGCAGATATACACGTCCTGCCGCCCCAGGTGAATCGCCGCAAGGATCTTGGTAAGCAACTGACCTGCCGAGCCCACAAAAGGAAGACCCTGCAAGTCTTCCTCATGGCCCGGCCCTTCCCCCACAAGGACCAATCGGGCCTTAGGATTTCCAGCTCCAAACACAATGTGCCTGCGTTTCTTGTAAAGCTTGCACCTGTGGCAGTCGCCAAGGTCGGCCTCGATCATGTCCAGGGTCTCTGAACCACCCCCCTGACCCCAACCCTTTAAGATCTTCACAGACCCCTCAGACAAAGACATGCCCTTGTATCCCAAGCGCGCCATATACTGGAGATACTCTCTGATATCATAGGTAATTTCAGATAGATGAGAATTGATATCATCACTTCTCAAAGAGCTAGGATAACCTCTCAACATGTTGAAAGCCGCAGGGGAAGGTCTCTTTTCAGGTCCGGTCAAATCGCATCCTGCCTCTACCCCACCGGGGTATCACCCTTCAGGAGTGGTCCTTCTCTCAAAGGCTAGCACCCTGTCCAGAATGATGTCAGCAAGGTCACCCTTGTCCATCACCGGAAACGCCTCGACCCCACCGTCTCTAGAAAGGATGCTCGCTTGGTTGGTGTCCGAACCGAACCCAGAATGGCCTGTACCGACAAGATTGGCCACCATGAGGTCCACGTTCTTCTCAGCCATCTTGGCCCTTGCATTTTGCAGCAAGTCCTGGGTCTCAGCCGCAAAGCCAACCAGAATCTGATGGCCCTTTTTCTGTTCACCAAGGGCTTTTAAGACGTCCGGGGTCCTTTCAAGGGAAAGGGTGTTTTCCATCTCGCCCTTTTTCAGTTTGTCTTGAGATACACTCATGGGCCTCCAGTCCGACACTGCTGCGGCCTTGATGATCACGCCATGGTTATCCCCATGGGCCATAACGGCATCAAACATCTCTTGAGCAGTCTTCACGCGAATGACCGATACTCCCTGAGGGTCACAAAGAACCGTTGGTCCGCTGATCAAGAGGACCTTGGCCCCCCGTCTGTTGGCAGCCCGGGCCAACGCATATCCCATCTTGCCCGAAGAAGGATTGCCAATGAACCTCACTGGGTCCACCGGCTCCCGTGTAGGGCCTGCTGTCACCAACACAGAAACCCCTGCCAGGTCCTGAGGCGACAGCAGACACCTCAATTGCTCCGCTATGTCCTCTATAGGGGCGAGGCGGCCGGCCCCTTCGTGGCCACAGGCCAACGACCCGGTCTCAGGGCCTGCAAAATGAAAACCTGCCTGGCGAAGCCTTTCTATGTTCTCCTTCACCAATGCGTTCTCGTACATGTTGACGTTCATGGCGGGGCAGACCAGAATAGGGGCCCCAAGGGCAAGCACCAGCGTGGAAAGAGGATCATCTGCAATCCCATGGGCCATCTTGCCGATCGTGTTGGCAGTAGCAGGTATAATGACCGCCCCATCGGCCTCATCGGCCCATTGAATGTGTTTAAGGGCTCCGTCATGTCGGCCCTTGAAAAGATGGGTCCACACAGGACATTTTGACAGGGCTTCAAATGTGACAGGTCCGACAAAGGCCTGGGCAGCCCTGGTCATGACCACCCGCACATTGGCACCGCATTTGACTAGAAGTCGAAGGAAATCTGCAGCCTTGTATGCCGCAATCCCGCCACAGATTCCCAGAACAATCTGCTTATCCTTGAGTAGTTCTGCCATGCCAGTTCTTGCCCATGGCGCAACGGGTTCCACCCTTTTGCCTTTCTAAGGTGTCCGTTACTTCAACTCTGGGACCTCCTCCTGTTCCGCGGTGGGGGCCACCCAGATTTCCACCTCTGTCCTAAACTGCCTCTCGGTGATGTTGATGATACAGCTGCGATTCGGTTTGTTGAAAAACATGATCGTACGTGGCGACTTAAAGGCACTGAGGAGACGCCAGTTGTCTTTTGCCATATTGTTTTCAAAAAACCTGATGACAGAGTCGATCTCTACGCGTCCTGACAGGGAGAGAATGCCGGCCTTGAAATCAGGGGCATGATAGACAAAGGATTTCCCCTTATCCACCTTAAGTTCTAATGGAACCAACACATCGTCAAAATCATAGTACACAGGTTCCGGTGCCTGTGGCCCTTCTATCCCCTCGACCTCTGGCGTTTCCGCACCTGTGGTCTTTGGCGGCCAGGTGGCACATCCACAAAAGCTCGTAACAACAACCAATAGTCCCAACATGCCAACAACTAGCCCAATCCTTTTCACGACTTCCATGGCAACCCCTCCCATTGATTCATAGGTTTTTCCTATTTGTTGACGGTTGACTCCCATCCATCCTCTCCAACCCTCCAAAGGTGATCTCGCCCATAGCCCCATGGCCTCAAGCACCGTTGAAACACTAACAGCAATGGAAAACACAGTCAAGGACCTGATTGGGGCCAAACAGCCAATCTTAGGCACTGACGTCTGCCTCTTAAACCAGTTCTAAGAGGCCCAAACACGGGGGCCTCAACCCCTCCAGATCGTTGGTCAGTCCGGTCTTGACACATAGGGGCTCGACCAGTATTGTTTCAGCACTGGACACAGGCCGGCACACTTTTTCGCTTGCGAGGAGGCGACTATGAGATCATCCATCGGCATGACGGTTACGGAGCACATCCTGGAAAAACAGCGAGAAAACCCTGAGGCCACAGGTGCCTTTACACGACTCCTGTCAGAGATGATTGTGGCCGCTAAGATCATCTCCAGAGAGGTCAACAAGGCGGGCATCGCAGACATCCTGGGCTACGCGGGCCGCCAAAATGTCCAGGGAGAAGATGTGCAGAAACTCGACACCTTTGCCAACGATACCATCATAGAAAGGATGGGCCATGTTGGCCAGCTCTGCGTGATGGCGTCTGAAGAAAATGCAGACATCATCCCAATTCCCTCACACTACCCCAAGGGAAAATACGTCCTCATTTTCGATCCCCTGGATGGATCCTCCAACATTGATGTCAATGTGACCATTGGGACGATCTTCTCTATTCATCGCAAGACAAGCAATGAAGACGACGCCACATTAAGTGATGTGCTGCAATCTGGGCACAGGCAGGTTGCAGCGGGCTATTTCATTTACGGCTCAAGCACAATGATGGTCTACACCACGGGCCAAGGCGTTCATGGTTTCACCCTCTTTCCGAGCATAGGAGAATTCTTGCTCTCCCATGAAAACATCCGGATTCCTGAACGGGGAAAAATCTTCAGTGTGAATGAATCGTACTACCAATACTGGACAGATGGCGTCAGACGACTGGTGGACCATTTCAAGTCTCCTGACACGAAGCCAGCCTATACCGCTCGATATGTGGGCTCTTTGGTTGCCGACTTCCACCGAAACCTTCTAAAAGGCGGAATCTTCATGTATCCGGCAGACACCAAAGACCCCAAGAAACCCCATGGCAAGCTTCGTCTCATGTGCGAGGCAAATCCGCTGGCCTTTGTGGTCAAGGAGGCGGGCGGCTATGCCAGCACTGGGGAGGAGGCGATCCTGGACATAGAACCTCAAGGGCTCCATCAAAGGGTGCCCCTGTTTATCGGGAGCAAGGAGGACGTGAGGCTGGCGGAGGAGTATGTACAGGGAAAGGTATGAATTGGCCCCCTGGAACATGGATCACCTGGTTGCTGTGCGCAGCCCTCATCATGCTGGGAGCCGACGCATCCCGGGCGGCTGTGGTCTACGTCCCGGAAATAAAGGGAACATCCGGTGAGTCTGTTGACATTCCCATCATGATTGACCGTGTAGACAATCTAGCTGGTGTAAAACTGGTCATGGAATATGATCCGAAGATCCTTTCCTTCCAAAAGGGAGCTAGGACAAGGCACACAGATTGCTTCATGCATGTCATTAATGACAGAAACCCGGGCAGGTTGATTATCGTCATGGCAGGTGCCAAAGGCATAACGGGCAAAGCCTTTCCCATCTTGACGCTTACTTTTAGCGTTCAAAAAGGGCTGACGAAAAGTATGACGACGCAACCAGCTCTTACTGAAATGGAACTCATGACGGATCAACTCAAAAATATCACGTGCGATATAAAAATACATCCCTTGAAGATTTCTCCCCATCGCAAACAACCTCTTATTCACGAAGAAGTGTCGCAGGGCGAGTGATTGCTCCGGCCACCTAAAACCCATTTAATTTATTGCCTTTTTAGTAGGAAAGGCCCCGTGCGCCACGCATGGAGGTGGTAAAATGCTGCTGCTAAAAGGAGTGCCAAATCCGTAAGTCCTTGCATTTAATACAAAGATGTGCTTTATTAATAGTATGATGACGTTGAAGCGATGTATCTCTGTACTGCTTCTTCCCTTGCTGATGACCTCGTGGCTCAGCATGGCCATGTGGAGAGATGACCCTTCAACCAACGGCAGGATGGACCTGGAAGATGCCATCGTGCTCATGAAGGACTTTACACACACTGCTCAAGATCCTTCAGCCTTTACAGCCAGTGTTACAGCGCTCCTTTCGACCTTACAACAGCTGGCCGGTTTAAAGACGGTGATTACTCCAGCAAAGGACGTTCAATCAGGAAGCAGTTGTTCCTCTCCAACACTTCCCTATCTTGCATCCTCATGCAACGGGTCGGCACTACCAGATATTGAGTCTGAAGTACCTGAAGCACCCTTCTATAGTGAATCAGCTGAACCAGAACCTGTTTCACCCCCTCCCAGAGCTGTCTGAGTCTGCTGTCAAACCACACTGACCAAGCAATCATCAGAAGAAGAGTAAAAAATGACTCTTCTCCAAACCAGATATTCCTTTTAGGAGGCAGACGATGAAGCACAGGCAGTTCATGCTTGCATGCTTAATTGTGTTTCTTGCGGTCTTTGGCATATTCTCATTTGCCTCGGCTGGCTACAACTTGTCTCTCCTGGCCACAAGTGATGGATCAACACCGAAGACAGGATTTCAGCGAGGCGATGACCTCTACCTTCACATTCTCCTGGACGACCCAACAGGTGTGGCCGGCTGTGCCTTCACACTCATGTATCCCGCCGATGTTGTCAATGGGCCAGATACTACCGCACAAGGCACCCCTGTAACCCAGGGAGACATTGTGTCGAGTTTCCCCTTTACTTACAACAGCAACCATACCCACCGGGAAAATGCATCGGAATCTGGTAAGATCTATTTCAGCGGTGCTGCCATCAATACTCCTACTGGCGGAAGCAGATATGATTCGGCTCAAGAAACCGTTCTCTTTACCGTTAAGTTTTCGGTGAGAAACAATGCCCCCTTTGGTCACTTTCAATTCTCACTTACCCAGAGTGGGTTGTGGAATCTTAAGGCCGGGTATGGCACGGACAATAACAGCAACGGCCAATACGACGTCGGGGTCGATGAGAAGGACACAGTGCCCGTACTTGTGGGGGCTGTAGACAACGAAGATGATCATTGGGATGACCTGTCTGAGGCCTTTCCCGTCCTGTTAGGCGGCGACACGACCCCTTTTACTCCATCGTCCCTTGTCCTCCTTGTGCTGGACGATGACTCTATTGACAATGATTGGGAGATACAGCATTTCGGCAACTTGGATACTGCCGATGACACCACTGACTTCGATCAGGACGGCTATTTGGATCGATATGAACAACCCAGCCAAAACAATACAGACCCAGTGGTGGATGACGGGGCTTATGCTTTGCCCCACTACGATCCTGCGACAGATGATCGTGGGCCTTACCAGGTAGCCTCCATGGCTCCAAAGGTCCTGCCTGCCCTGCCGGGGAGTGATATCGCTCTCACTGTTAAGTACGATGTGAGTGACGGCGACAACACCCTTTCCTCTTTTGGTGTGCGGGTTCACTTTGATTCGACCAAGCTTGACTACATTGCCTTCCAGGATTTCTTTGAGACTGACAAATCGGGGGACCCTGAAGTCCATGACGATACCTCCAACCATGACAACGATGCCTGCACGGACAGCTTCATATTAATACACTACCCAGATCTTGTGGGTCAAAGCTGGCCAAGCGAGCCCCTTCCATTGGATCTTGTCACCCTACAATTCACTGTAAAGGCACAGGCGGCTGCAGGTCAAACCTTGGTTAATGTATCACAGGTCACCGGAGATATTGGTTATGAATTTGCCGGAAACGGCTCAACCATCACCGCCACCTTCCCTCCCGGCTCCATTACAGGTACGGTTGCCTACGACGGCAACGCCACGGGCACCTTTGATATTGGTGCCTATAGCGATGAGAAGTTGGAAAACCTCGTTGCAGAGACTACGCAGGATGCTCCTGGCGGCTTTGAAATAGCCGACGTCCCTCCTGGGACTTACTACATAGGCGCAAAGCTGGATCTTGTGAGCACCCCAGATCGTGAGCCGGCAGGCAAGGCCCCAGCTCCAGTCGTTGTGGTCTCGGCACAATCTGTGGACGCGGGAACCATTACCGTGTACCACATAGCCACAAACATTGTTCTGGAAGCAAATCCTTCCCGCATCTCCTCCATGACGCCGTCAGAGTCCACCCTTACGGCAACTATCATGGATGACTACGGCTACGCCGTAACCAACGGGCCAGATTCCACACTGGAGGTTTTCTTTATTGCTACACCCACTGCTCTTGGGGACATCAAGGTCGGCGACGCGAATCCGGCTGTTGCCGCCAACGGCGTGGCGACCATCATGATTGTATCCAAGTTGGATGATGAAGGCGGCGAGGTTCTATGCACAGCCGATGCCACAGGCGCTCAAGGGCAAGAACTCCTTGACCAAGGCACAGTGATCGTAGAAACGGCCCCCTTTGCCATTGTACCTCAAGGACCGATTGCCCTGCTCGTAAACGAAACGCAGGAGTTTAGTATCGTTGGAGGTGCTCCACCCTACACCTGGGGTGTGGAAGGCGGAGGTTCCCTTGATAAGACAACGACTCAAAGGGCCGATGAAAAGGTGACATTCACCGCGCCTGAGCAAGAGATCCTGAACATGACTCTCACGGTCACTGACGCCAACCAAATCGGCTCGAAGGCCACCATCCATGTCTACGACCCTGTTGCCATCCCTGACAAGCCGACCGAGCCGCCTATCGTAAAAGCCGGGGACAGCTCTGTGACCTTCACCGTTGGAGGCTGGGACGAAAACTATGTCTGGACTGCCACGGACGCTGGTGGCACGCCTGTTGACGTGCAGGAAGGCCCTTCCTATGCCTTCACGGCCCCAATGGACGGTCCCTTTGCCGGCATGTACACCATCACGGTGGGAGACGGAAACCAGTTCAGCGACACTTTTGATGTCTATGTGCCAATGGCATTCACACCCCAATCCATGAACATCTTGGGTGGTGAAGCATTCGGCCTCACTCTCGCAGGCGCCGATTCCGACAGTGCCCAGATCTCCGGTGCCGTATTTCTTGACGAGGATCTGAACGTCGTGGCCACAGAGGGAATGGCCGACTACGCCACGTTCGCCCCTGATCTTCCCATTGACTTTGACGAAAACTCTGAGGCTGTCATTACAGTGACGGGCGCCGATGTAACGGCGGCAATGAGATTCCAATTCAGGGCAACGGTCACCGGCGATGCGGATTTGACGGAAGAAAACGGTTTGAACATGGCCACCACAGGTTGGATCCGTGTCCTTCCGGAACTGACCTACAGCGGCATCGTACAAGAGGCGGCCACAGGATCACCCATTGAGACGGCTGTTGTCATCTTTAAGCTTGGAGAGGCCATCCAGGGGGAACCTGTCCTCACGGGCGAAAGCGGAGGCTTTTCTGCTTCACTTCCCTCCCCTGCTCCTGGGGGTCCTGAGTATGACGTCGAGGTTTTGGCTGACGGTTATGTGTCCAGCACCGGCATGACCACGGGGGGCTGGGACATGGTAGCTGGCGAAACCATAGAGCTCACTGAAGCGGTCTCATCTATAACTGGAACCGTCCATAACGATGTCGCAGGAGGGGCCATCCAACAAGCCCGGCTTGCCTGTGAAGTAAGTGAACAGACGTGCTTAGCTTACACCGACAACAATGGCGATTACGCGCTTTACGTGCCGGAACTCGACGCTGGAGACAGTGAAACGACCACATGGACTTACCAAACGACAAATCACTATGCCGATCCCTGCGAACCTGAGGACGACGATGCGGGCACTGCGACGATGACCGAAGAGGGTAATAATGTCACCATCGTCGTTGACGATGGCCCTACGTTCACTGGGACGGTTGATGGCTCAGCCTATCATCTCACCACTTCATACACGGATGGTGCAGAGACATGCACGGAGACCGTCGATTTCACCCTTTCATTATCCGGTACGGAAGGCTCGGGCACCTTAGCCTGGTCTTGCAGGGACGATGGCGTCACATGCAGTGGGGAAAGTGACCTCACTTTGACCAAGCAAGACGGGGGTGGGCTCACGGAGATCTTTGCCACGGCAAGCGCCCTAGGATATACTTCAGTGAGACAAGATATCCTAGATGATGCCGACTTCGTGTTGACCGCCCTAGGCTCGGGCGATGAAGTGGGCCTTGGAGGTGGCGCCCTGACTTCCGGCGACTGCACCATCGACATTCCAGCAGGGGCCTTGGACGGCACTGCGGTGATCCAGATCGATTGTGACATCGATGTGGGGACTGAGTCCCCCTACACCGAGAACTCTGTAGCATTGGTGGAAATCACTGTGACCGGGGCAAATATCGTCCCCAATAACCCCATTCAGGTTACCATTCCCTTTGATACCACCGATGTGAACCCTGGGGACTTCATGGCAGGGATGGCTACCATTAACTATGCCGAGACTGTGGAGGACCTCAGAAATGGAACGAATGTGAACCGTGTGCCCACTGAAGATATCGTCTATGAAGACCATCTGAACGGACTGGTAAGCTTCTGGCTCACCCATGCTTCCGTGTTCGGAGTCGGAGGTAGCGGAGGACCCGCCGTGACGACAGGCCCTGCAACATCGGTGGGGGAAAGCACGGCCACATTGACAGGAATCCTCAATCCCAATGGCCTAGCCACGACTTACTATTTTGAGTACGGCAAGGACACAAACTACGGCAAGTCTACACAGGAAGCTGATGGAGGATCAGGAAGTGATCATGTTGAAGTAAAGGTCGGAATCGTAAAGCTGAAGGACGACACTGTCTATCACTTCCGTCTGGTAGCCATGAACAGCACGGGGGTCACCTACGGGAAGGATATGACCTTCAAGACAAGAGATGATGACGACGATACCTGTTTCATTCAAACAGCAGCCTCTGGTTTGTCTCTTGAGCAACGTGTTCCGCCTCCGGCTACTTTTGCCCATAAGGCACTACCCGTGATCGTCATGCTCGGTCTTGTGGTGGGGGCATCCATAAGGTTGCGACGGTCTTAGATGAAGGGTGCAACTGTCTGTAAGGAGATGATCTCTCCAGAGCTGGAGGGACGAACGTCGAATCACAACAAAAAAGGGGGAACAAAATGAGAACAGAACTCCGTAGCTTATTGCTATCTGTGGTCACCGTGGCGCTCCTCATAGGAACAGGGGGCGGATACGGTTTTGCTGCTGAGCAGTCTGTAACGCTCTCGCCAACCACTGCGAATCAACCAGTGGAGAGCAGTTTCACCCTCTCTGCTTTTTATGAGGTGGATGACGGCGACAATACGCTGACAGGGCTCGGCGTGAGGTTTCACTTCGATTCAAGTCAGCTCCAGTTCACAGGATACAGCAACGTCTTGCAGACTGGCTTGATACTGGTAGAGGACAACGTCCGAAACGACCTCCCTATCCTGGACTTAGATGATGACCCTCGCACGGACAAATACGTTACCATCAGGTGGTTTTCCCCTGCGGGGAACTGGCCCAATGCAACCCTGCCACTTGAGTTGGTGCAATTAGGATTCTTGGTGCATGGGTCTGCAAGCGGAGGACTTACCCCGGTCAACGTGTCCTTTTCCAACAGCGCAGGTGGGTATGCGACCAGTTCGACAGATTCGGTCATCAACGTTACCATCCCCGCAGCGACCAAGATTGTACTAGAGGCAGATCCCACTCGTATTTCCTCCCAGACGCCTTCAGAGTCCACGCTCACAGCAACCATTCTGGATGGGGATGACCGTGTCGTCACCGCCGGTCCAGATTCCACGTTAGAGGTCTTCTTCAACGTCACAGACCCGACCTACGGCGATATCAGAGTCGGAGAGACGAATCCGGTCGTTGCCACAAATGGGGTGGCCACAATTGTCATTGTATCTAATGTACATCCCACGGGCGGTGCCATTGCCTGCACGGCCAATGCAACAGGCACTCAGGGTCCCCTTGCTCCAGGCGCGGTGGTCGTGATAACCCGTCTTCCCTTCAACATCGAGCCTAAGGAACCGCTCGCCCTCCTGTTAAACGACACGCAGGAATTCAACGTGGCAGGAGGGGTGCCACCCTACACCTGGAACGTCAATGGCGGTGGTGAGATTGACAAATCAACCACCCAAACGGAGGACGAAAGAGTCGTGTTCACGGCCCCCGGAACGGAAACGATCGGCATTGTCATCACGGTCACCGACAGTAGCCCAGTAGAATCGAGCGAATCAGAGGCCACCATCAATGTCTTCGAACCGGTCGTGATCCCAGACAAGCCCACTGAACCCCTCATTGTAGAGGCCGGTCGCACCTCCAAGGTTTTCGCGATTGAGGGGGGTGATGGAACGTACACCTGGACCACGACAACCTCCAGCGGCGCCATCGTTGATGTCCAAGTAGGTGATTCCTATGCCTTGACACCGCCAAGCGGTGGAGCCTTTGCTGGTCCTTACATGGTGACAGGAGCAGACGGGAACTTCTTCAGCGATAGCTTCGTCATCTTTGTTCCCATGACGTTTACCCCCCAATCCATGAACATCTTGGGAGGAGACACATTTGACCTCGCTCTTGCCGGCGCCCGTGTGGCCGGGCCTAATCCCGTCACCGACCCGGCTGCCAGAATCTCCACTGTGGAGTTTCTCGACCAGGATCTGAATGTGGTCCCAACAGAAGACATGGACCGGTATGCCTCCTTTGTCCCTCCTCTTCCCATCAGGTTCTTAGGTGACTCTGAAGCCACCCTCATGCTGACAGGGGCCAACGTGACGGAGGCCAAGCGGTTCCAGCTCAGGGCAACGGTCAGCGGCGATTCAGACTTGACTGCATCAAACGGTCTGAACGTTGCCACCACAGGGTGGATCCGTGTGTTACCTTCAGTGACATACAACGGAAAGGTGCAGAGGATGGACTCGCCCCTGCCGATCCGGGACGCTCATGTTCTCTTCAAGCTAGGGGATGCCATCCAAGGTGAGCCGATCTCCACTGGCGTTGCCGGAGGATTTGCCGCTTCACTTCCTTCGCCGGCGGTGACAGGTTCAGAGTATGACGTCGTGATCTGGGCTGAAAACTATCTGTCCCGCTCGGATCTGTCCACGGAAGGCTGGGACCTGGAAAACGGTGAGACCATAGAGCTTACTGAAGCTGTTTCGTCTGTAAGTGGAACAGTCAAAAATACGGTGGGAGAAGGAGAGCCCATCCAAGGGGCCGTGGTAGAGTGCACATCAGGTGAACAGACCTGCCTGGCCTATACGGACGCTGATGGCGCGTACGACCTCTCTTTGGCTGAAGAGGTGGACTCTGAAAACGATCCAAGTGGAACATGGTATTACGAAACGACGAATAATACGGCACAGGGCTGCCCGCCAGAAGAGGATGATACAGGCACGGCCACATTGACACAAAACGCCAACGCAGTGACAATAGTCGTGGATGATGGACCGACGTACAGAGGCATTGCCACTGGCTCAGACTACGAACTCTCTACAACATATATAGATGATGGTGGGATAGCCACGGAGACCCTCACTTTTACCCTGATATCCAGCACCGAGGGTTATGGGGAATGGACATGGACCTGGACCGGAGGCGGTGTTACCTGTACGGGAGGCAGTGATCTCCATTTGACCAAGCAGAACGGAGCGACCACTGATTTATTTGCTAGGGCAACCGCTCCAGGATATGCGGCAAAGACCCAAGAGATTCTCGTTAACCCCGACTTCGTATTGACGTCACTGGGCTCAGGCGATGATGTGGGCACCGAAGGCGGCACCCTCATCTCAGGGCAGTGCCTCATCGACATTCCGGCAGGTGCCCTGGACGGAACCGCTCAGATCGATCTCCTCTGCAACATCGATGTGGGCCCCGAGACACCATTTACCAGAAATTCCTTGGCACTCGTGGAGGTTGTTATCACAGGTGCAGCCATCGACCCCAGTAACCCCATTCAAGTCACCATTCCTTTTGACACAAGCGACGTTAATCCTGGGGACTTTCAGGCGGGCATAGCGACCATTTACTATGCGGACACGGCCGATGACCTCAGAAATGGGATCGACGTGACAAGTGTTCCCGTGGAGGACATCGCCTACGAAGACCATCTGAACGGATTGGTAAGCTTCTGGCTCAGGCATGCCTCCGTGTTCGGCGTGGGAGGTGGAGGAGCGCCCGCAGTAACGACAGGATCAGCAGAAAAGTTGGGATCAAAGACTGCTACTCTCACGGGAACGGTAAATCCCAATGGGCTGACTACGGGCTATTACTTCGAATACGGAAAAGACACTCAATATGGCAAGTCCACGCCTCAGACAGATGCAGGGTCAGGGGTCGATGACGTCTCCCTCAGTGTGAAGATAACAAAACTGAGTGACAACACGGTTTATCACTTCCGCCTGGTGGCTATGAATAGCGCTGGGACAGCCTACGGAGACGATATGACTTTTAAAACCAAAAATGATCACGACGACAACTGCTTCGTTCAAACAGCGGTCTCTGGATTCTCATCCGGGCAGGGCACTCAGCCTCCTATCACTTCTGGTTGTGCCGCCCATCTGTTGATTGTGATGGTCGGACTTTTGGCCGGAGCCTATATGCTAAAGAGGCGTGTTGGGTAAAAAGGAGCCAAAAGTAGTTGATATCAAGACGAAACATCTTGACGGGCAATGGCACTCATGCTATTGAAAACGCAGCATATCAAAGCCAATCCCATTTCACAGGAGTGACGACCAATGGCCCTCACTAAGAACGACATTGTGGATAAGATGTACACGAGGCTCAACTTGCCCAAGAAGAAGTCTTCTGAGGTAGTTGAATCCATGTTGGAAATCATTAAGCGGACGCTGGCGGGCGGCGAAGACGTCATGATCAGCAGGTTCGGCAGATTCTGTGTGAGGCAGAAGCGCGGCCGGAGAGGAAGGAATCCTCAAACGGGTCAAGAGATGATGTTGAGGCCCATGAGAGTGGTCACTTTTAAGTGCTCTGGGGTGTTGAGAGATAAGCTGAAGGGCAAGAGTTCGGTTTGATTTTCCAATGCTAAAGAAACAGAAGTCCGGGCCCACCTGGCGCGGCGAGCCATCACCAGTGGAAGGTGCTCAAGGATAGGTGAGTTCTGCTACAAGAGAAAGGACGATACCATGAAAAGGGGGATGCTAATAGCCACAATAGCCTCCATCGTGTGGGTTGGCCCAGCGCTTGTATTTTCAGAACCATTGGCACTCAGGCCCCATGAGAAAGGTGAATGGGGCTTGTACAGCAAGACTGGCAATGTTGTGGTGGCTACGGTCAGAAAAACCGAGGAGGGAAATTACAAATTCTATGGTGGCGAAGGAGAGTATGTGGGGCTCATCCTCGAATCTAAGGCATGGATTCCAAGGGATGCCAGGAGGAGTTACACAAGGATAAAACCAGAAGAGGCAGAGCTATATCTGGACGTATTGAAGGCTATTGAGACCATCAAACAACCCTAGATTACTCTTCCTCTCTCCATAGCTTCAATTCGGCCCTCAAGGCTCTGAACTCCGCCTGGATCACCGCCTTGATCTCGTCCAAGGCAAAGGCAAAAGCTTCGTGAGCTGCCATTCGACTCACGTCAGGGCCGCCACCCTTTGCCGGAATGGCTACCTTTTTTCTCTGTCCTTTCACAGGAGCAGCTGCCCCCTCAGGGAGCTGCTCCTCTTTTCCCTTAGCTCCATCGGCTTTGTTAAGGGCTATCTGCCCTTTCAGCCGCTTGAATTCTTCCACCTGGCCGAGAAGAATCCTTTTTTTCTCTCCTTCTGTAACACCTTCAGAAAGGAAAACCTCTTCTAAGCTGTTGTAAACGGAGTTCAATAGCCTGATGGCATCGGGGTGGGCATTGGCCTTCTTGCTCCTGATGTACTTTCCCGCCGAATCAAGGAGCCTAAGGAACATGAGAGTGTTCTTGTCGTCCTTGTACTCGTCAGCCAATCTCCTGCTTTCCTCAATAAGACTTTTCACCGCCTCGTCGGTGATTTCCCAGTCTATGGACAAAATAGTAGCTTTCAAGTCTCTAAGGGCAAAGTGCTCAGGAAGCCCACCATCTTCCACAAAGGCATGTCCCCTGCCACCTTGCTCAAAAAGCTCTTCCAGGCGGTTTTCTATTTCATCGGTTACACCCACATCATTCTTTCCATCCATTTAGGTATCTCCTATTTGAGCTCCCTTGCCATAGAGGCTATGGCTATCAGGATAGTCCCTCTCATGGCTGGTAACAGATGGATATCCATCTTTTTCCCCAGGCGTCAACAAACCGCCTTTTCCTAAAGGCCGGCCCCCTCTGCCTGTTTCAACCAGCTGAAAAGCTTCAAAGGACACAGGCCGACGTCAATATCATGGAGTCTGTCACGATCCTAAAATCTTCTCTATCTTGTCGATGGACTCTGCCACTTTTAGACGCAGAAAGCCCAGAGATATCTCCTTGCCGAATATAGTAACCAGCAAGAAATCCCCCGGCACTTTACTAAACTGAACGTTCTTCTTTTTTCCTTTGTGGAACAGCAAGGGAAACTCTTCCTCCCCAATGATCTTAGCCATGGCGCTTACTGCTCCAAAGTTGCCTGCCGCCAGAGCCCCCAGGGAGTAAACGTCGCACCTCATCTCCCCATTATCAAGCCCTGCGATAATGTTGCCCGCCATATCAACCAAAATGACAGCATGGACACCCAGCCCAACAAGGTCTTGCCGTAAGACCTCCTCTATGCTATCCAGGTGTTTCTGGCCAAGTACATGTCCCAACAATCCGCCTCCTATCAATGGGTTATCTTGCTCAAGCACTCAATCCTTGAACACGCATATCTGGAGGAAATACTCGGGGTCCAATACCGCTGGCCAACAAGACGCCATCATGGCCAAAGCCCCCTGCATGCTTACCTGTCCACTCGCTCCCATTTATGTCAAATTGTAGACTGTATAACCGACTAACCAAACCGCTTGCCTTCTTTCAGGTGGCATGCAACGGTCGTTGTCACAGACACACAAGAGGCCATACTGTCCACCAAGTTCCTGAGTGTAGGAGATAGGCCATGGTATTCTCTAGTGATCAGTTCCCCATCGACTTTGTCTACTCTTAAATCGTCTGATGCCAACACACGGGCTCGGCGCGGCTCATGGCCCAGATCCACGAAAGGCAGATCCCCAAAGACATCCCCCTCCCCGAGCGTCAACAGGGGCAGATACCCCTTTGCCGTCTTTCGCATGACATAGGCCTCGCCCGCCGTGATGGTGTAGACCGCCTTCTTGGGGGAATCCTCTTTCATTACCAATCTTTTGTTCTTGGCCAACCCGTTGCTCTTATATTTCCTCGAATACAACTCAACAGCCCTATCCGTAATCTTCCTTAACCTGCCGTCCAGACTAAGAAGAAGTCCTCTGAAATCAGATGATAGGGTTGCATATTCCCCGGAAATACGCCGTGCATCCAAGACACCTAGCTGAACGTCACCGGCGGCTGTTACTGTGGCGCTTCTCACATGTCCTCTAACCAGAAAAGATGCCAGGGCCCCCACAAAGCAACCCTCCCCCAGCCGTCCTAAGGTCATCGTGCCATTGGCGGTCTGCCTCGTGATGGCAACACTTCCTTCCAGGATCACCCAAATCCAATTGCCGTGGCCCCCTTCCGTGACAATCTCTTCTCCATCACGGAACTGCTCTTCATCAATAAGATACATGTAATCTACTGAAGGACCTTTCAGGATTGGCAAACTATCCTTTCTGTCATGTTTGGGTCCGTCAGTTTCTCTGCCCCTGACTTTGATTGCAGACTTGGCACCAATCTCTTCCAGTAACCCCTCGTCCAACATCTTCATTCCGTCCAGGATAATCTCCATCCTGCTACTCCGGATGACGTGTTCTACAGAGACCTTCTGTCTATGAAATACGAATTTCCCCTCGGCCCATCCAAAAAGGGGATAAATGGCCTCAGCCCCTTGCAGCGAACCGTTGGTCGCATTGATGGGGTTGCCGTCTTTGAAGTAAATCACGCCAGGGCTAGAGACCTGTTTTGTTGTTATCCGCACCACTCCTGTGCTACGATTGCTACCAAGCATTTGGAGAATATCTGCCAGGCCAATAAAGGTCAAATCACCTGCAAATACCGCTTCACCAGGCATGGGAATACCTCATCGAGCCCATTTGAGTTCTTGCTGGAGATGGTGCAATGTCAGCTTCAAGCATGTCTTAAGGGTAGCTCCCACTCCCAGTCCCGTTAAAGCACTTGCTTCATGAAAAGGCACCTTGAGCTTGCTGTTCAGATCCCGCGCCATACCTTCCAAAGGCATGATTGGAATACCCTCTTCAGCAAGATCGCGCTTGTTGTATTGCTGCACCAGCGGGACCTTGAATATGCTTCTACTCTGCTCAGCCAAGTTCTGCTGGAGCTCTTTTAGGGATAACATATTCTCTTTCCGCCGTACTTCAAGAGAATCGGCAACAAAGACCAAGCCGTCAACACCCTTGAGCACCAGTTTCCTGGTAGAACTATATCTTACCTGACCTGGCACAGTGTAAAGGTGAACCTTGACCTCGCACCCCCTGATCTTGCCAAACCCCATGGGAAGAAAGTCAAAGAAGAGGGTCCTATCACCCTTGGTATTAATGGAGACCATCTCACCCTTGGCCTGCGTTTTAAAGGCCTTGAAGATATATTCCAGGTTGGTGGTCTTGCCACATCGGCCCGGACCGAAATAAACGATCTTGCACTCAATGACCCTATCTCTTACGTTGAAAACCGCCATAAGACCTAAGCAAAAAGCTCTTCTTTGACCCCTTTGTCCAAATCGTTTGGCACCGGATGCTGCAATCAAGCCGACAAGAAGACTCCCGCCCTTCTAACGGTCTT
Organism: Thermodesulfobacteriota bacterium; assembly: GCA_034189385.1. GTDB lineage: Bacteria > Desulfobacterota > Desulfobacteria > Desulfobacterales. The sequence goes on along the minus strand of JAXHVD010000027.1, from coordinate 25,546 downwards.
TTCGCAACTGACGTGCCACATATCCTGTCATTCAGACCCTAGGCGCTGTCTAACTTTATGTCCAACATGTAGGCCCCTTTCTCTGGGCCAGACCTTATTTTCGTCTTACCGGAAACGACTCCACTGCCTCTAAAGATGGCTATAGGAGAATAGAATTCCATGTCAGGCAATTGAATACCTACGCTCAGATTTTGTACCACCTCTTTCTGTTTAGCCGAAATGATCAGGCTAATAACATTGCCAGACTGAAAGGTGACGTCAAACTCCAACATCTTGCCCGTACCAGCGCCATCTTCCATCTTGAGTCTCACAGAACAAATGTCAATAATATCCTCTTCTTTTTCCACACTTTCAGGTCCTGGGGAAGGGCCATCCATCACCTCTGGCACCTCGCTGCCCATACCCTGCTTATCTAACACGCTTACAAGGAACATGCGTATGCTTTTCAATTCGTTCCTTGACAGCACGTCGCCCGAGAGCCATTGGCCGAATTCGTCGATGGCTGCACGGGGAGCCATAAGGGCCAAATGACACCTAATGATGTTCTTGGCCGCCACAACAGGCACAGTCCTGTCCTTCAACAATTTCCGAAATTCTTTCAAGGCCAGTCCATGCTGGCCAAACTTGGCCAGCGCCACAGCGCCCTCGATCGCCCTGGCATTTTTGTCCTCAGAGAAAGAAAACAACCGCTTAATGAGCCCCTGGACATCCTCAGAAAGCATGGGGGTTGCCCTTTCATCTCTCTTCGAAACCGAATCCTTTTCAAGGGCCAGAATCTTCTCTTTCACGCCCTCGATGAGCTTCTTGTGACTGGAATACTTCGGACTCTTCTGGATAAAACCAAGCACCTCTTTGTACTTGTCTCTCGACTCATCCAAAAGACCCTGGGTCCTATAAAGCTCAGCCTCCTTCACTGACGACCTTATGTAGTCTTCATCAGACATGCTAGCACCTAACCAGGATTCCTCTTAAGCTCACAACCTGAGCCCCCCGCACCCCTTGTGGCTCTGGGCCATGGACTTCCGCACTTCCCCACGAGTCGCTCTTTGCAGTTGTATTAAAATCTATCAAATCAAAGACTTCCTGTCAACTCACATCACGAAAACAAACAGCCCAAACAGAACCCTCGCCCAACGCTATGATGGCTCCCCTTTTTGCCTCGTCAAGAGGAGTCACATGGTTGAGCCCCAGGGAAGGTCATGCAAAATTCGTGCCTCTTCCGAACCGCTCATGCCTCCCACAAATCAGGCATCTGGAATGGGATGATCGGACCTTAAGGGAAAGTTGGGGGAAGAATAGGCCATGGAATTCTTTGAACCCCCCATATATTGTTTACCTTCCCAGCCTCTCTATGGTACGCTGTTGTCACGTTCGTGTGAGACTCACCGAATCGGTACCGTCACTTTCGTTCAAGAAGCGCCTCTTGTCAAGTCCATGACCATGGCTTCTGCCGTGAGCAAGGACATAGTTTTGTTATAATACTTTCAGTTTGTTATGAGGTCCTGTGGGACCATGGTGCCAAGAAAAACCGGGGGGCATAGAAGGAACGTTTCCCACCGCTGAAAATAGCTCCTATTGGTTCTAGGACCGGCCATAGCCTTGGCTCACAGATGGACTTAATGTCAGCCTTGACAAGTAAGTGGCCAGAGGCTATTAGGCCATACACACTTGGTCTTTGAGGATCGGAGTCGGGACAGCCCCCATCTCATGGGCTCTTCCCTGAAAGGCGGTGGTAGAGAAGCAACATTGCACACCTTAAGAGTTGGCAAGCCGGAGAGATGTCCGAGTTGGCCGAAGGAGCACGACTGGAAATCGTGTGTACTGCCAAAAGCGGTACCGAGGGTTCGAATCCCTCTCTCTCCGCCACTGGAGTGGAAGCCCCCCACGGCAACCTTCGGGGGATGCAAGATACAAATTAGAAATCTTCCCATAACGCTTCCGTGTGTTCATCATCAGCTTTTTGGGATCATCAGCTGGCTGCCGCGACGCGGCCCGAGAACCGGCCAAACCGTAATCTTTAGGCCATTAGCCAGAGTTTGAGCACAAGATTTCGCCTCACATTGAACAAAAAAACTGCCGCTTTGGCCAAGGGAGATGCACTTGGTTCAAGAAGCTCCCAGAACCAAGTGAGGAGGGATCGTGCAAGGGTCTCAAGTAGGCCAGACGAACGGCCTTGTTTCCAGAGACCAAATCACTTGTCATTCACCGAATAGCTCTGAACAACTGCAAAAGGGATTTTTTCTCTCATGTCCTATCTGGTGCTAGCACGCAAGTACCGGCCTCAGACCTTTGAAGAAGTTTTGGGCCAGGGTCACGTCACACGAACACTGAAAAACGCCATCCGTGCCGACAGGGTAGCCCATGCCCTTTTGTTCTCTGGCCCTAGAGGTGTTGGCAAGACGTCGGTGGCACGGATAATGGCCAAGGCCATGAACTGTGAAAGCGGACCAACTCCATCCCCCTGCAACGCTTGCCAATCGTGCAAGGAAATCACAGAGGGTATTTCTCTGGATGTTTTCGAAATCGACGGCGCCTCTAATAGAGGAATTAATGAAATCCGTGAGCTTAGAGAGAGTATTAAGTATATGCCTAGCCACGGTCGGTTCAAGATCTACATCGTGGACGAGGTTCATATGCTGACGACCGAAGCATTTAACGCCTTACTCAAAACCCTTGAGGAGCCGCCCTCTCACGTCCTTTTTTTCTTCGCCACCACAGAGGCCCACAAGATCCCTATCACGATACTCTCGCGGTGCCAGAGACATAACTTTAGGCGTATCGGCCTTGAAGATATGGTGACAAGCCTAAAACATATCAGCCAGGAAATGTCCTTCCACATTGGTGACAAAAGTCTTGTCCTACTGGCCAGGGAGGCTGGCGGAAGTATGCGCGACGCTTTGAGCCTCCTCGATCAAGTCATGGCCTATTCTGAAGGAAGTATTAGCGAGGCCGAGGTAGTGGATAGCCTGGGAGCCATAGATCAAAGGGTCGTCTTTGACCTCGCGTCCAGTCTGCTCGCTGGCAATGTAATCGAAGTCCTGAGTCTTCTTGAAGAGGTTTACAACCATGGCCATGACCTAAGACGGCTGTACGCTCAAGTAGTTAAACACTTCAGACACCTCCTTGTTGTCAAGATGGGCAACGGGGCATCGTCGCTGGTGGATGTCTCTGCACAAGAAGCCATGCTGATGAGACAACAGGTAGAAGAGGTCTCTTTCGAGTCTATCAATCAGGTCTTTACCACGCTATTCGCCGCAGAAGGGAGTATCAAACGTTCTGCTCAGCCGAGATTGGCCCTTGAGGCGCTTTTCATCAAGCTCTCCCAGTTCAAGAAAATTGAATCCTTTGATCAAATTGTTGGAAAGCTCGACCTTGTGGTAAAAGGGCTCGCAAAAGGCTCTGCCTTGCCTGAACAAAGAGGCGTATTTGAGGAGCCAAAACAAAATGCTCTAGGTGTGTCAGAAGACAAAGAGCTGCCATATGCGGTCACAGGATCCCCTGAAGATCTTACTCAAACTTGGCAAGAATTGCTTTCAGTCTTCAACGACCGCTGTCCTTCCCTGATGCCTAGTTTGGAAAAGGCATTGCTTACAAAGGTTGCCAAAGGCACCCTGGAAATCACCGTGCACGGAAATTCCTTCTACACAGCTCGACTTCAAGACGAAAAAAGCATGGCGGCTATTCAAGACATCTGCAAGCAGGTCTTTAGACGTGATATGAAGATCAAGATTGTGGAAGCGCCAGACACTGCTTCCAATAATAACCGCTCCAAGGAAAGCGACAGAACGAGGCGTCTGAGAAGGGAGGCCTTGAATCATCCAATGGTTGGCGAGGCGCTGGAAGTCTTCCAGGGAAAGGTTGTCAGTGTGAAAATTTTATAGCAAGTATAATGCAAGCATCCTTGAACAATTGGACTAACGGTCGCATAGGAAATGTCTCTTTGGACTTGGGCCTAACCTCAACGTATTTGGTTTCAGGCCGTTGTCACCGTTTGGAGGTAGAAAATGGCAAAAGGTATGGGAAACATGTTGAAGCAAGCACAGAAACTTCAGTCCAAGATTTTCAAACTTCAGGAGGAGATGGCCGATAAGAGAGTGGAAACAACCGTAGGCGGCGGCATGATAAGGGCTGAGGCCAATGGCAAGCAGGAGTTGACCTCCATAAAGATCGATCCAGAAGTTGTGGACCCCAATGATGTAGCGATGCTTGAGGATCTCATCTTGGCTGCCGTCAATGACGCCTTGCACAAGGCAAAAGAGATGGTATCTCAGGAGATGACCAAGCTGGCCGGTGGCTTGAACCTCCCCCCGGGTCTAATGTAGACACAGGTAGCAGCAATGGACTACTATCCGCCATCTCTCGTACGTCTTATCAAGGACCTGTCGAGACTGCCTGGCATAGGCGAAAAGACTGCCACCCGTCTCGCTCTCCATATTCTGCGGTCCCCCTATGACAGGGCCAAGGAACTATCACAAAGCATTCTCGAAGTGAAAGACAAAGTAAGACTTTGTTCAATGTGCTTTGGCCTTGCTGACACGGACCCATGCAGGCTGTGTATCAATCCGAATCGAGATCGGACCACCGTCTGCGTCGTTGAACAGCCAAGTGACCTGGTGGCCCTCGAGAAATCAGGCGCCTTCAATGGCCTGTACCATGTCCTTCATGGGGCGCTGTCTCCCATGAACGGCATCGGACCGAATGACCTGAAGGTGAGAGAACTCATCACACGAGTGGCAAATAATGATATCCAAGAACTAGTCCTTGCCACCAATACGAATGTGGAAGGGGAGGCCACGGCATCATACCTGGTTCAGTGCCTCAGTGCCTATCCTGTACGACTGACACGGATAGCCTCTGGGGTCCCCATGGGCAGTGACCTGAAATATCTTGACGAAGTTACCATTAAGCGTGCCATGGATAAGAGAGAGAGTCTGTAAATTGGCCAAACCTTCGGATTTTTTTCAATGTAAAATGTGCGGGGAATGCTGTAAGGGCTATGGTGGCGCCTTTGTGAGCGAGCGAGAGATTAAGCGCATTTCCCAATATCTCCATATGGATCCAGACTCCTTTCTCAGGGAGTATTGCCATTGGTCCGGCAGACGCCCACTCATCAAAACTTCGGATTCGGGCTATTGTATCTTCTGGGACAAGGTGTGCACCATTCACGAAGTCAAACCTCGCATGTGCTGCATGTGGCCCTTCATCGATAGCATGCTGGTGGATCCTGCCAACTGGGCCATCGTAAAATCCGTGTGTCCAGGTATCCTCGGAGATATCAGTGACGAGGACCTCGCCCAATGTGTGCGCCAAGTGGTCGCTGAATACGAAAGACAATGGTCTGTCTCAGGAGTAACAGTCACGGACAAGGGGTCTCTCCCTGAATCTCCAAAGGGGCTGTCATCTTGATCGGCGTATTTGACTCTGGTATCGGTGGTCTTACAGTCGTCCGCGCCTTAAACCAATATCTCCCTGAGTATGACATCCTGTACTTTGGTGACACAGCGCGCACTCCCTACGGCACAAAAAGCCCAGAAACAGTCATAGAATACGCCATGGAGGATGCACACATCCTCCTTGAGAGAGGGGCCCAACTTCTCGTAGTGGGATGCAATACAGCCTCCAGCGTGGCCACAAATACCCTACGAAACAGGTTTGATGTCCCTATCTTTGAAGTCATATCGCCCGCGGTCCGCCAGGCAGTTTCCCGGCCCAAAGCAAGACGGGTCGGCGTCATCGGAACGAGGGCAACCGTTAACAGCGGCGTGTATGAAGAGCAGATTAAAGCCAAACGCCCCGATATGGAAGTCTACTCAACTGCCTGTCCCTTGCTTGTACCCTTGGTTGAGGAGGGGTGGCTGAAACGGGGCGAGACTAGAAGGATTGTCAAGAAGTACCTGCATCCTCTCAAAATGAGACAAATTGACATGCTGATCTTAGGCTGTACGCACTATCCACCATTAAAGAACATTATTCAAGCGAAGATTGGCAAACGTGTAAGGATTATTGACTCGTCGGAGGCATTGTCTGGATCGGTCAAGGAGTTCCTCCACGAAAATCCCGACGTTGCACGGGGTCTGAAAAAAAACGGAACTTGCCATTTCTATGTATCCGATGTGACTGAACACATGCAGCGATTGGCCAGGAAGATCCTCAAGGGGATTGGGAAACTGGAACATGTCAAGCTCTAAGAAAAGGTGGACAACTTTTTCTGAGCGTACCGTCCGTTGAGAGTCTGGCCGCCGGCAGGAACCTGTTTGTTTCCTGGGACCAGGTCGATACTGATCTTCAATTCAGGCTGAAGGGATGATTAAGACGAATGAAAAAAGAGATACAGCTTTCGGTCTTTTTGAGAAATGTCCCGGGTGAACTGGGCCGATTCGCAGAAACGATGGGAAAGTCCGACATCAACATCTTGGCCATGTTCATCCAGAATGCTGCGGACTATGTACAAGAGATGTTTGAGGCCCGGGGCAAGTCGATAAAGAGAACTGCCTCTGCAGCGAGTTACGGTTCAGTGATCAAGGAGGCCAGAGAATACTCCCTTATAAGGATCGTCGTAGACCAGGTCGACAAGGCCATGGGGGTCCTCAAGGATGCCGATTACTGGGTTCATCGTTCCGAGGTTTTGGTCATGATGCTCCAAAACCGTCCAGGCCAACTGGCCAAGACATCGAGGAGATTTGGAGACGCCAATATCAACATCAACTATGTGTATGGTTCTGGGTCTTCAACCGGCGAGACAGCCATGTATGTCTTCCATGTCCCAGACGCAGACCAGGCACTGAAATCGCTGTCTGGCAAGTAGTCAGATCTGGACAGAAAGGGCTTTTCGTAATTTCTGACCACAACAGGATAGGCGTAATAGAGTTCGCCCTTTAGGCTGCGGCCCCAGATAAGGAAAAGGCTCGGCGCCTCATGGACATATGATACACTGCCCTCTCAATGAGACCGTCCAGCAGAGCCTCGGCCTCTCGCAACTGACTGACTGAATCAAAGCCGGATGCCAACGCTGTGAGGATAGTGTCATATCTGGATGTGGTCTCCCCTAGGGCCTTGTAATTGATGGAGGGCCGGGCATAGAGCTTGTCTTCAAAAAAGTAATTGCCCAGCACTGTGTAGGCCTCTGGCTTGAAAGGCCAATGGGCCTTGAGTTCCAGGAATTCCCGAAAAGCCTTGAGGCATTCTGCGCTACCAAGGACCTGTTCCGTTCTTATTGGCCCATTGAGACGCCTTTCCACCTCCAGGGAAAAGCTTCTCAACATTTCCGTCTCCGTTATGACAAGGCCGTAGAGATACCAATCTCCCAATGCTTTTTGGACAATCTCTTTAAAAGAGTCAGATAGATGATAGTGGGACGGACAGAAGTAAACCCTGCATGCCATGCCCCCATAAAAGCTTAGCCCCCTGAAATCTACACCTTTGTTTCCATGGGCCGAAGGATGCAACAGGCACCCCACACGGGATTGTCTGGCCCCCACTAGACCTATGAACGGGCAGTGGTGAAATCCAGGAAAGGGCCTCTGCTGATTCTCTCTCTCCTCCACTTGTTCTTTGTAGTCAAGGATAGAATCGATATCACGGGCAAAGGTTTCAAAGGTGCGGGTGCGAAAAGCCAGCATTGCCTGTAAGGCTTCTACGGATGGGTCTGCCACATTGTACAAGCCACAGCACGCTGCACAGGAAACCTGCCCTTTTACCTGGCAGAGGTAGACCCCGCCTGGAGGTTTGTCGCCCACGTCATTAAAAGACACGGCTTGCTCCGTTTTCTTTCATAGGCCTTGACAAGACCTCCCTCGGATGGACACGCAAGGGGGAATCTGCCGCTTTGTTGACATGAAATCCCACAGAGCGCTAAAAAAGTGCATTCCTCATCTAAAATACTCGACGAGAATCCGGGGATCGTTGCTGCCTATGCCGTCTACTCCTATGTCGGCATAAGGCTTAACAAGGGTGGGATCGTCAATATTCCATATGAAGACCTTCAAGCCCTCCCGGTGGGCCATTTCCACAAAAGGCTTGTCAACAAAAGTGTATCGCATCACAAAGGCATCGGCAGATGCTTGTGTGGCCACAGAGGTGTCCACTGGGCATCCTACAAGGAGCACCCCTGTTTTGATACTCTGTCCCATCTCTTTCACCCTCTGGACAAGCCTATGCCAGAAAGAGATGACGTAAACGTTGTGAACAAGGTTATTCTCATTTATGAGCCCAACAACCTGACCCTCGGCCCCTTCTTCTTTCAATTCAATGACCAGCTTTACTCTCTTGTCAATGTGATCCACGACTTCCTGAAGCGTTGGGATGGACTCACCCTTTCCGGCATCAAGCTTTTTCAGTTCTGTGAGAGTATAACTGCAGACCAGACCGCTGCCATTGGTTGTCCGGTCCACAGTCGAGTCATGAATGACGACCACCTCCCTGTCTTTGGTCAGATGCACGTCGATCTCTACTGCGTCAACGCCAGTCTCCATGGCCCTTGTGATGGAAAGAAGGGTATTTTCAGGCTCCAGGGCCGCAGCCCCGCGATGTCCCATGATGATCATTTCGGATTTTACCCCCTTTTCATGCCCCATGCTGTCTGCTTGGACGACACCAGATGGATTGCCCATAGGCTTGTTTAGCTTTTCACGGCCTGTTGCCCCTTCGCCTACGGTTTTGTGCCCAATCCATTCCATGCTGTGGAGATGAAGCAATTGAAGAACACGTCTGGGTCAGAGGACCCGCCATTACCATTCCCGTTACTATCTGAGGCTCCAATAGCATACTTGAGATTGAAGTTCGTGGCATCATAATAGCTGATGTGAACCTTATCTGACGAGTTGATGGCTACAGAACTGTACTGGCCCACGGACCCACTACTGCTGTCTGCTGTCTCATTTACCCATGAACCAGAAGCATTCGTGGCATACTTGAGGTTGCTGTTCGTAATGTCATAATAGCTGATATGGATGTCACCAGCTGAGTCAATAGCCACAGACGTATGACTGCCTAGGCTGCCGCTATTGTCTACTGTCTCAGCTTCCCATGAACCAGAAGCATTGGTCGCGTGTTTGAGGTTGCTATTCGTTGTATCATAATAACTGATATGGACCTCATCTGGTGACTCAAGTGCAATAGAAGTATACTTGCCCACAACACCATTGCTGTCTATTGTCTCGCTTTCCCACGAACCAGAAGCATTGGTCGCATACTTCAGGTCATCGTTGGTGTCATAATAATAACTGATATGAACCTCACTTGACGAGCGCACCGCTATAGACGCATACTGGCCAACGTCACCAGTGCTGTCCACAGTCTCTGTTTCCCACGAACCAGAAGCATTCGTCGCATACTTGAGGTCATCGTTCGTGTTATCATAATAACTGATATGGGCGTTACCTGACGCGTCAGCCGCTATAGATGTATAGCTGTCCACGTTGCCAGTGTCGTCAACTGTCTCGCTCTCCCACGAACCAGAGGCATTCGTCGCATACTTGAGGTCACCGTTCGTGTCATTATGGTAGCTGATAAAGACTTTATCTGACACATCGACTGCTATGGACGTATACCTCCCCACGTTGCCAGTGTCGTCAACTGTCTCGCTCTCCCACGAACCAGAGGCATTCGTCGCATACTTGAGGTTATCGTCCGTATCATCATAATAACTGATATGGACGTTACCTGATCCGTCCACTGCCACAGAAGTGTAACTACCCACGCTGCCACTGGAGTCCACATTCTCAGTTTCCCAACTGGTTCCGAGGCCTCTTGATTCAAAGCTGAGGAACATCACCAAAAATGACACAAGCCAAAACCCATAGAGCCCTAATTTACTACAAACGCCCATGCTTCCCCCTTCCAATAGTCATTCAGATATGACTCTTAGACATTGGACATGGCCCATGGCCTGCACGCCATACGCCATCTGGCCTTGCGGATTCTTCTTACACCTTGCGCCTCTGTTTTCCGTCACGGATATTCTCTCAAAAACGATGGAGGGATCATCTGGCATGATCTTGGATCAGCCTCCCGAGTGTCTCTTCAAAAACCCCAAATGCTCTCCCGCCATGCAAAACAAAGCGCACCCTGCCAATTCCTGCATGGTCTCTAAGAAAGTCCGCCACAGTTCTCACTGCCACTGGCGCTGCCTGGTCCAGCGGATACCCGTAGGCACCAGTGCTAATTGACGGAAAGGCCACGGAGCGGACCCCTTTGGCGCGGGCCACTTCCAAGCTCCTCTTGTAGGCACTCTTTAGCAAACGCTCTGCAGTCGGATTCGGCCCTCTGTAGACTGGTCCCACAGTGTGAATCACATATTTGGCCCGGAGTCTATAGCCCTTTGTCATGACTGCATCTCCTGTTTCGCATCCTCCAAGGGTTCGACACTCTGCCAGCAGTTCCGGCCCCGCTGCCCTGTGGATAGCTCCGTCCACACCTCCTCCGCCCAGAAGGGTTCGATTGGCTGCGTTCACGATGGCCTCCGTATCTTGCTTTGTAATATCTCCTTGCACCAACTCCAATACAGAAGACCCGATCATGACTTGCACATTTCCACCTCCCCTACCCCATGTCATCGTCCCTTGCCGATAGGCCTTTCATGAGCCTCGCAGCAAATTCCTTTTCTTGCGAAAAAGTGGACAGAGGCCAGATATGACATTTCATATGCCATAATTGGGCTAACTTATCAAGATTGAACGCCAATACAACAAGAAGCTAAGCAAATAGATGGTAGTAGAGCGCCGATGTCACAGCCCACAGAAGAATAATGACTGTGACAAGGAGACAACCAGTAGCCAAAAGCCGATGAAAGAGATTCTCCGCTCTTTTTTCTCTATAACCAAGCAAGAAACCGATAAGTATCCCTGCCCCTATCCCCCCACCGTGGGCCCAGTTGTTGATTCCGGGAACGATGAAGCCAAAGCAAAACAGTGCGATGACCCACCCTCCCACCTGCCTGTAGATAGCCTGTCCGTAAGTCCCGCCTCTACTCTTGCCGTAATAAAGGGTCGCACCAATGAGGCTGCACACAGCCGCTGAAGCCCCGATAGTCATAGGGATGCCGACCATATAAGATATCCAAAAGCCAATAATCCCTCCAAGGGTGTATAGAACGGCCATGCGGTGTACCCCGTATTCTTGCACTACCAAACGGCCGATCTGCCTTAGGACCACCATGTTGAAGAAAATATGAAGAATGCCACCGTGGAGGTAGCTGGCAGACACAAGGGTCCACCAGCGGTGCAGACGACCGATGGGGATACTACCTGTGGCGCCCAGAAGCAAAAGAGCTCTGTCAGAAGGGGAAAAAAGGGTAAAGGGGTTTACAGACAGACCCAACTGCGTGGGATTTAGCAAAATGGAGACCACGTACATGGCCACATTGGCATAGATGATGGAACGAACGATCGTTTCTCCATGTAAGAATCCCCTGCCCACCACATGCCGCGTCCACCAAGACCCCGGTCTTGACATGCCACAATGGGGGCAAACCAGTTCATCGGCACTGATAAGCTTCCGGCAATGGGGACAAAGCATGGATCGTCTATCCATGGGTAACACCGTCAGACTCGGAAAACCAACCTGTATGGCAAGTCCAAAAATCTGCCCCTCTTGGGTTCTTATGCCTTCCAGAACCTTGGAACCACGGGCCAAAGCAACATCCGGAGAAGGCTCTCATCTCAAGTCCATGTCCAGTTGTCGCAGTTCCTTGATCTGATCCCTGAGGTCTGCCGCTCTTTCAAAGGCCAAGTCTTTGGCTGCCATTTTCATCTCCTCTTCCAGCTCTTCAATGGCCTTTTCCAGCTCGTCTAGCGAGGTGTACTCAGCAGCGGGCTCTGATACGGCAGGCACAGTCACATAGTCTGCCTCATAGACGGAGGCCAGAATGCTGGTGATCTCTTTTTGTATGGTCTGAGGGGTGATGCCGTGTCTTTGGTTGTAGGCCCCTTGAAGGCTTCGTCTTCGATTCGTCTCGTCTATTGCTGTCCTCATGGAAGCTGTCACACGATCTGCGTAAAGGACGACAGTTCCAAACACATTTCTCGCAGCCCGGCCACAGGTCTGGATCAGAGAGCGTTCTGAACGGAGAAACCCTTCTTTGTCAGCATCCAAGATGGCCACCAGGCTGACCTCCGGAAGGTCTAGGCCCTCTCGCAGAAGGTTGATGCCCACGAGCACGTCAAAGGCACCTACACGAAGATCACGGATAATCTCCATCCGCTCAATGGTTTTGATGTCTGAATGGAGGTAGCGCACCCGAACCCCTAAATCCCCATAGTAGTCCGTGAGATCTTCTGCCATCCGTTTGGTAAGCGTAGTAACCAAGACCCTTTCGTTGCGGTCTCCCCGGAGCCTGATCTCTTCCAGAAGGTCGTCCACCTGATGCTCGGCAGATTTGATGATCACCTGAGGATCAATAAGTCCGGTAGGCCTGATAACTTGCTCCGTTACTTGCCCTTTCGCCATCTCCATCTCATAATCCCCAGGTGTGGCTGAGACGAAGATCACCTGAGGGATCCTGCCTGTAAACTCTTCGAAGCTCAGCGGCCGGTTGTCCAAGGCAGAAGGGAGCCTAAACCCATATTCCACCAAGGTCTTCTTTCTCGATTGATCTCCACGGAACATGCCTCTCAACTGCGGTATTCCGATATGGCTTTCATCAACAAAGAGGAGATAATCGTCGGGAAAGTAATCGAGTAACGTGGGCGGAGGCTCCCCTGGACCTCTTCCCGTAAGATGCCGCGAGTAGTTCTCAATGCCGTGACAGTATCCCAATTCTTGCATCATCTCCAGGTCAAAATCGGTCCGTTCTTCTATGCGCTGGGCTTCAATCAACTTCTTGGCTGACCTGAAATACGAAATGCGTTCTTTAAGCTCCTCCTTTATGGATTTCATGGCGTTCTTCAAGGTCACCCTCGTAGCCACATAGTGACTGGCCGGAAAGATGACAACCTGCTTAAGGGGCAGCACCACTTTTCCCAAGAGTGGGTCTATCTCAAGAATCTTTTCGATGGTGTCACCAAAAAACTCGATCCGTATGGCCCTTTCATCCTCATAGCTCGGGAAGACCTCCACACGATCTCCTCTGACCCGGAACGTATCGCGGTGGAAGTCATAATCGTTTCGACTGTACTGCATCGATACCAAACGCTTGAGCATCACATCTCGTTCAAAGGAAACACCAGGTTTCAACTCCAGGCACATCTCAAGATAATCCTCAGGGGCACCCAAGCCAAAGATGCACGACACACTGGCAATGACAATCACATCACGTCGGGCAATCACAGAGCGGGTGGCCGAGTGTCTCAATCTGTCAATGATCTCATTGATGGAAGCGTCTTTCTCGATGAAGGTGTCTGATGCAGGCAGGTACGCTTCAGGCTGGTAATAGTCATAATAGCTGACGAAGTATTCGACAGCATTCTCAGGAAAGAGGGTCTTGAACTCACTGTAGAGTTGGGCAGCCAGGGTCTTGTTGGGGGCGATCACCAAGGTAGGCTTTTGAACTTGGGCCACCACATGGGCCATGGTGAAAGTTTTACCAGAACCGGTGACACCCAAAAGCACCTGATGGCGATGACCTGTCTCGATGCCCTTGGTGAGCTCTTCAATGGCCTTGGGCTGGTCCCCCTTCGGTGCAAAGCTTGAGACCAGCTTGAAGGCAGACATTATTTCGCCTTCCACACAGTCCCTTCAGGCCGGTCTTCAATGACAATGTTCATGGCAGAAAGCTGTTCACGAATCTCGTCTGCCCGGACCCAATCCTTCTCTTCTCGAGCTTGGGTTCGCTCGGTGATGAGCTGCTCCACCAAGCCATGGTCAATGGCTTTGCGTTCAAGGGCACTGGACTTTCTATGTTCAAAAAAATCCGAGGGGGGCTCAGTGCCAATCCCCAAAACAGCCCCCATGCGTCTGAAATCTGAACGAACGCAGTGACTCTCCACCCAACCTTGATCCCCGGTGAAGCCACCTTCATCCAAAACCCGGTTCACCCGCCTCACAGCATCAAAGATCAACCCCACGGCACGGGCGGTGTTGAAATCATCATCCATGGCCTCACAGAAATGGGACCAAAGCTCACCTGGCCCTAGCCCCTCAGGCTCGGACAGGGCCCTATCCGTGGACTTCTCCACTCTGTCCAACAGGGCGTAAATCTTCTCAAGGCCCCCTTCAGCCTCGACCATGGCCTGCTCTGTAAAATCGACGGGGCTGCGATAGTGATTGGAGAGAAGGAAGAGGCGCACCGCCTCGGGATGATATTTTTTCAGGATATCCTTGATGAGGAGAAAATTCCCAAGGGACTTTGACATCTTCTCCTGGTTGATCTTCACAAATCCGTTGTGGACCCAGAGATTCACAAAGGGTTCGCTAAAGGCGCCTTCCGATTGGGCGATCTCGTTTTCGTGATGGGGGAATATGAGGTCCTTGCCACCGCCATGGATATCAAAGTGCCGGCCCAAGAACTGCGTGCTCATTGCCGAACATTCAATGTGCCAGCCTGGCCGGCCCTTTCCCCAAGGGCTGTCCCAAGAAGGCTCTCCAGGTTTGGCACCCTTCCAGAGGGCAAAATCAAAGGGGCTGCGCTTATTCTTGTCCACTGCCACGCGGGCACCAGCCTGCATGTCTTCTAGCCTACGACCTGAAAGCTTGCCATAGCCTTCAAAGGACTGCACCGCATAAAAGACATCACTTCCACCTTGATAGGCGTGACCTTGCTCAAAGAGGTGCTGGATCACATCAATGATAGCATCCATATGGTCTGTAGCCCTCGGTTCCACGGTGGCCCTTTCCACCTTGAGGGCATCCATGTCCTCATAGAACGCCTCAATGTATCTCGCTGACAACTCCTTGGTGGTCATACCCAGTTCCCTGGCCCGATTGATGATCTTGTCATCTATGTCCGTGAAGTTTCGCACATAGGTGACCTCATGGCCAGCCGCCTTCAGGTAACGGGCTATCACATCAAAAACGACCACGGACCTGGCATGGCCAATATGACAGGCATCATAGACCGTAGGTCCGCACACATACATCTTGACCTTGCCCGGCTCAATGGGGTTGAAAATCTCTTTCTTCTTCGTTAAGGTATTGTAGATTTTTAGCATTGCCAACTCTCACAGAATCTGGAAAATCAAAAGCTCAGAAGCCCTCTTGGTCGAACATGGCCTTGGTTTCAGCCTCAGCCAAGGGCTGCGCCAAGCCATTTTGGCAGGACCCAGAGAACCCAGAGAGGAATCCTCCAGAGAGGAATCCCATGGATGAGCCTGCTCTTGTTCCCCTCACGGATGGCCGAGACCACGTCCCCTTGAGGTGAGCGTGTACATATCATTCGCTCTATACCGAATCAAGATGTTTTCAAGATCCAGGCGGATCGTGTCTGAGAACAGTATGTTGGCAACGCACGAAGAGAGTGAAGAGAGGTCAGCCGTTCAGTGCGGTGAAGGATAAAGAAGGCGTCCAAGATCATGCTGGTATCTTGCGTCTCCCTTTGCAGCGCAGAGGCTCACATGCATGGTATTCACTCAGCCTTGAACCGTGCGTAGAGTTTGGGCCGGTGCTTCTTGAGGAACGCTTTTTGGTCATCGCCCAAGTAGTTGATGTCAACGTCTTCAGGCATCACTCCGAGTGTGACACGAGGCTCTGTTTCCCATCCCTTGGCCTCCACGTTAGCCCACTGCTCTGAATGGGTCTCCGACAAGTTGATGTATCCGCATTGTTCGTTGTCTTCATACAAGTAATACATGAATTCCCTGTAAGGTCCCTCGCCGCTCTCAGAAGGTATGGTAATGGCTCCAGCGGCTGCCAAGAGATAGAACTCCTGTCTCGTCAATGGCAGCCCTGTCAAGAGCTTTCTAACGGGAAGGCTGCAAAAATAGTCTCTCAGCTCGCCGTTGGTCTTTTCAATATTGGCCAACGCTTCATCCAGGTCGCGGAAAATCCTAGACACCTTTTCACGGAGATCGACATCCAGTATCTCCTCCTCTGATTCAGTATCAGCGATAAGCACTTTTGCAAGGCTGTGAAGCAGGCCAGTGGCGGAATCAGCGTTCTTGGCTATGCTTTCAAACCGATCTGGCCACGTCTTCGACTTCATCTCTTGTGACATAGCAACATCCTTTCGCCTCTCACCTTCCAGAGCTGAAAACCTCCGTCATGGGCCCATGACAATCACCCGGCCACCCTGTGGAGAGCAATGGTCCGCCGACAAAGCTCTCTTCGTCTAACCTGCTTTCCGAGCAGAGTTGTTGTTGCACCTCATCACTATGTGCTGATATCATATAGACAAGGGTTCCGACAAGAAGCGACGGCGACTCCACGCTTTGGCCAAGAATAGTCTAAGAAGTGACGGCCCTTGTCTTCGAATATTGGCATAGTGGTATCTGACTCTGCGTTGAACCACAAAACCCGGCCAGCCTGAGTCCATGACAGAAGAGATTGAAAAGAAACTTGCAGCCCTGCCGTCTTCACCGGGCGTTTACCTGATGCGGGATGCCAAGGGTCGGGTCCTATACGTGGGCAAGGCAAGACATCTGAAAAGACGGGTCACATCCTATTTCAGGAAAGCGGCGGGTAAAAATCTGAAAACCCGTGTGCTTATGGACAAGACAGCAGGCGTTGACACTATTGTTACACATACGGAAAAAGAAGCCCTGCTCCTTGAATCCAACCTGATCAAGAAGCACCGTCCCAGGTACAACGTCATCTTGAAAGACGACAAACGGTATCCCTGCCTCCGTCTTGACGTGAGAAATCCCTACCCTAACCTGACCGTTGTGAGAAAACCGAAGAAGGACGGAGCACTCTACTTCGGCCCTTTTGCCTCTGCCGGTGCAGTGAGAAAAACGCTGAAATGGATTCACCGGACCTTTAAGCTTCGTAAATGTAAAGGCAACTCCCCGCAGCAGCGGGAACGCCCTTGTCTGAACTTTCAGATGGGCCTTTGCCTTGGCCCCTGCAGCCTGCCTGTAAATCCCCATCGATATGAAGCAGAGGTGCAAAAAGTTGTCCTATTCCTTAAAGGACGAATGCCGGAACTGGTCAAAAGTGTGAAAGACGAGATGGAAGGCGCTGCAGCAAGGCAGGAATTTGAGGAGGCGGCAGCCCACAGGGACAGGCTCTTTGCCCTGGAAAAGACCCTGGAAAAGCAGGTGGCCTTTTCCGCGGATTTCAAGGACCGCGACGTAGTCGGTATGGCCCGACAGAACCATAACGCCCTCATGATGGCCCTCTTTGTCAGGCAGGGCTTCTTCATGGGTAGTCGGCCATTCTTCCTCCCAGAGACCCTGGCCTCTGACAAGGAACTGATCTCTTCATTTGTGAAGCAGTACTACGGAAACGCTCCCTTCATACCAAAAGAGGTTCTGTTGCCAACGGAGCCAGAAGACGGCGTTCTGTTGGAAGAATGGCTAGGGGAAATGAAGGGGGAAAGGGTCTATATCATGACGCCCCAACGAGGTGAGAAGGCCAGACTTCTTGAGATGGCTGTTCAAAATGCCGAAAAGAGCCTTGCCGAGCACCTCTCCGCCCCCGTTGTTGAAGAGGGCATGGGAAATCGCATTCAGAAACGACTAGGTCTCAAAAGCTGCCCTGAACGCATCGAATGCTTTGACCTTTCCAACATAGCCGGCACTGGGGCCGTGGGTGCCATGGTGGTCTTTGAAAGGGGGCGCAATGCCCCCCAGAAATATCGCAGGTATCGCATCAAGAAGGCCGTTGAGGCAGACGACTATGCCATGCTCAGAGAAGTGCTGACCCGCAGATACGGCCCAGGAAAGGCAGGCACATCCCTTCCAGATCTTCTGATGGTAGATGGAGGAAAGGGACATCTCAATGTAGCAGAGTCCGTCCTCAGGGGCCTTGGGCTCCATGGTTCCTTTGACCTCATCAGCATTGCCAAAAAAAGTATGGAGCACGGTGAAACAGAGGACAAGATATACAGACCAGGAAGAAAAAATCCTGTAAACTTCAGGAGGGACCCTACAGCCCTTCTCTTTCTTCAAAGGATTCGCGACGAAGCCCACCGGTATGTGATTACCTACCACCGAAAGCGCAGACTTATGACCTACCGCCGTTCCGCCCTTGAGGGTATCCCGGGTATCGGACCCAAGCGCCGGTCACAGCTGCTGAGGCATTTTGGGAGCATGAAGGGCATCAGGGCCGCCTCTGTTGAAGAACTCCGCGCTGTCTCCGGCATGACCGCTCCTGCAGCCCAAAGCCTTTTTGAGGCCTTAAGAAAAAGCGGGCAATTGAAGACATAACCTCTGTCTGTCCCCTACGCTGCCAGGTAGATGACCGCCACACCAGATAACATGATGCTGGTCCCAAAGAGTCTGAGTCTGATGTGTCTTTCCCCAAATATCACCCCGCCGTATAGGACACTGAATATCAAGCTCGTCCTTTTCACGGAGATCATGTAGGCAACTGGGACGAGCTGGATGGCGTGAAAGTGGGCGATCATGGCCAGTGCCGTGGCCAGGCCCGCCAAGGCAAGCCACAGGGTATTTCGACCTTTCAGGTTGACGTTGGCCACATGTCGCTTCACCCTCCAGCCTGCAATGACCGTCAAGGGAAGGGATAGGGCTATCATATAGAAGACCCCGAAAAACAGAGGGTCAGAAAGCTGAACGCCCTTTTTCCCTAGGGCGGAGGTAAGGCTCCAGATCAGGGCAACCAAGAGCATGTACCGGGAGCCGGGGGACTTCACGATGGCCTTTAAGGGGGCCAGTGGGTGGGACGCAGCGCGTTCCAGATTCAGCACATAGGCCCCAACCGTTACCATGAAGATGCCGAGAAGGCCTTGAACGGATACGCTTTCCCCCAAGATAATACCAGCTGTCAGTATCGTGAACACCGGTGTGAAGCTCAGATACGGTACGCTCATGGAAAGAGGGGAGATCCGGATGGCTTTCAGATATAGATAGTAGGCCAGGACTTCAAAGGGAATCTGGATACACAAGAGGAGCAAGAGACCCATGCTCAAGGGGAAGGCATCCCTTCCTATGAGAAGGGAGGTGATGAATGGAAGAGAGACTAATATGGTGGCGCAGCCTGTCGTCCACTCGTCGTTCTGGCGCATCAAAAACTTGGAAAAGGCCTCGCCCGTGGACGTGAGATAGGCACAGGCCAAAGAGAGGAGAAACCACTTCACGGCATTCCTAGCACAAGCCAGCCTGCTAAAAGGCTCCAAGTTGGCATGGCCGAATCTTGATGTTCAGGGCATCGCAGGCAGCACTAACCTTCATCTTGTGGATTCCACAGGCCTCTGCGATTTTCCATGCACGTTGGCAGGGCAGGCAGTCCTCCACAAGGGCCTCCCGGATGGCCCGTTCCAGTGAGGGGGAGATTGATGTGGCTGGTTTTACAATCTTTTTTTCGGGACTATAGCCAAAAAGGCCGAGTTGGCATTTTGCTAGACGCAGGTCCATAAGGTCGGCTGTCGTGCCAACCGCCTCAGGTGTTACCCCAAGCTCCCGTGCCACGTCAAAGGCCACTGCACAGGGAAGCCTCCCGTCAGCGGCCCGTTTCATGAGGACATGGCGGATCATGGGATTCGCCACTGTCTCGGATCCGTGCTTGCCGGCATAATGCCCTATATCGGCCGTGGTCATGACAATCCTCCCTTGAGCATTTTCTGGGATCTTGCGTCCACGCTTTCATGGCATGGAAAGCATTTTTACAGAACACAGGTGATCAAAGGCAAGGACAAAAGGCTGGCTCTGTCACAAAAAAAGGGGGCGGACACTCCCGCCCCCTTGCTTTCATAAAATGGTGACGCTTTAGACTACTGAATCTCGTACCACGGCTCAGGCATTTGATATTGAGGGATCGTAGAATGATAGTGCATGCTTTTCTCAAACTTCTCAATGACACCGGAAGCCGAAGTCCTCTCCTCATAGGTGTTTTTACTGACGAGATTGGGTGCAGCCTCGCCAGGCACATGCACGTCCCCTCCTTCCATCAACCTCACGATCATGCTTGCCGTCACAGTACCTTCACCTACGGCAGAAATGCTGTGATTGAGCGACGGTGGGCCCGTTGACGTCACGTCGGTATCGGTGTGAGATACCATGGCACTGGTTGTTCTAGTCGAACTCCCAGCAGCGATGAACTCATTTGTGGCCGGTATCTCCGACCCTGAGGCCCAAGGACACAGAGAAGGCATGTCACCCAGCCCTTCATCATCTCCATTGGCCACGATGCTTAAACCAACGCGCTCTTCATCCTCGGCCGTTGCAATGAGACTTGACGGTGAGGCAACGTAACCGAAATCCTTGCTCACCTTCAGATTGGGTTCTTCGTCAGACCTGGCCTCGAAGTTGTTCTTGAACTCCACATAACCATCAATGGCATCCACTTCGTTGGCGTAGCGGATTTGGCCTGCACGGCCGCCCGCGGCAAGGACCTGGTTCACCCCCGGATGGGCAAGGGTGCTTCCCCCACCGTTGTTCTCCTCCGTATCATGCATGTAGGTCCAGTTAAGAGACGACTCGTGCGTGAAATCTCCGGTGACTATCACATCGGTGGTCGTTACGATCCCGAAACCCTCTGGCGGTGGCGGGACCGGGGGGCTCGCCCAGGAGATTCCGGCAATAGCCACGATGCATATTGCCACTAGAGAGAGTACTCCCCTTTTCAAAAACATCATCTTGACTCCTTATTATATAAGATTAACAGGTTGATCCTAACCGAAATAACTACCCATGATTTCAGCAAGTTGTGACAATCACCCCCATTTCTGCTAGGATTTTTAAGTACTTACCAAACAAGCAGCACGCACCCTACATATCCGCGGGGTCCTTGTCAAGAAAAATATCGGGTTTTGCAAGTCAGAGGCCTCTTCAGACCTTTTTCAGTCCATCGTCCTGCCAGATTCACCGCGCACAGATAGGACAGCAGTGCCCACTCCGTATTGTTTTCACAACGGCTGAAGACCTTTTCTTGTAGGCAATGACTCTGTGGCTGCCTCAGTGCCCAGGTCTGTGCCAACGGTCCATTGTAATGGTATCTTAGCTGCTTAGATGCTCTTACATGTGCCTTTTGAGCTAATGGGGCCGCTGCTCGTGGCGTTGAACAACAGCACCTCGGTGAGAAATACGAGAGACTGACGTGACAAAACTGCTGATTTCGTGCCTACCATCAACGCCTTGCCACATCACTTTGGATCGAAGAAATCAAATTGGTAGGAGAGCCCCACCCCAAAATGGTCCATTTCATAGGCCATCACAAATATCCTCAGGCCCTTATAATTCGCCCCTAAAATAGCATGGAGGTCAGCCCCGTCATGGAGGAGGGAAAAATCAAACTTCTTCGCAAATGGTGTGGAAACCCCACCAAACCCTCTTGTATCACCGTCCTTTTCGGTCTCCGTGAAGATGCCGGCATGGACCCAAAGTCCTTCAAGGTAGGGAACTTCAAGATACTTGAAGCCTGTCAGAGAGATGGCAGCGTCCTCAGGCCTACCAATATCGTGTGCCCCCACCACCAAGGAAGGATGCCACCACCGTTCACCCTCTTTCATGACTCCGAACCTAGCTGATGCCGTCCAGTCCGAATCCTGATAATACTGATTCACCGCGACCTCTAAGCGATCGGTCAGACCTGCCACGAGAAATGAGACAGTGTCATGATCGTCACCTCCGAGGTAATATGAGCCCAGAGCCAGGTCTCCCTTTCCAATGATCCCACGAGTTTGTGTGGGGTCAAAGAGGCGTGAACTCAACAGGCCTCCCCCCCTGATAATAGCGCTTCCTCCGCCTGAGGAAGGACTGCAACCTCACGGAGCAGCTTGGCACACCCCTATGGTGAGTAACGCAACAGCAATAGCACATCCAACACATTTCAGCATAGTCCCATCCTCTCCAGTCCTCTGTCTTTCTCTTTGTCAATCCGTAAGTGGCTGCTTGCATTGACTGGGTGTTTCAAGGCTCCTTTTGGCCCCCTTGAGTCTGCCACTATCTTGGTGCCATGTTCTGCCTCTTGGCTGTGTTAAAGACGCTCGCCGTGCCCGACTAAGCAAAACATCCTACGGCCTTGGCACCTGAATAAAGGATTCTTGCCCTTTACCTCAAAGGAAGAGCCCAGAACTCCCGCTACATGTGGCCCCTAGCAAAAAAAACCTGGTGGCGCCCTGCAAAGCGTCACCAGGTTCTAAAGATTACGCAGCCATCGGTCTGGTTACTGACTCGTCTATCCCCATTCCTCTTCTTCTAACTCAACCCCGTCCCTTTCGAACTGTGCATCCCGCTCAGCATGGGCCTTTTCTATCTCTGCATCGCTCCATGGCTCGAACTGTAATGACTCAGCTACCAGTTCCCAGATGTAAAGGGTCTCATGGTAGTTGCCCATGTCAAACTCCTTTGGGAGAGCCTTCATGATCTGGTCACGGCAATTGTGGCACGGTGCGATAACCAGTTCTGCACCGCTCTTCTTGATCTGATCTGCCTTCATCTTGCCGTAAGCCAAACGCTCCTCCGAATAAGGCATTGCCCAGGCACCGCCACCAGCGCCGCAACACAAGTTGTTCAACGAACTGTCGCACATCTCCACCATGTTCTCACAGCATTGTGCTGTGATCCATCGCGACATGTCGCCGTAGTGATCGCCGAATGACATCTCGGACTTCCTCACGTAGTTGCAAGGATCGTGGACTGTCGTTAGTTGTGGGTGTTTGGACTTGTCGATCTTTATTCTTCCTGTCTCAATGTACTCTTTGAGAAGATCAAATACGCTCACAATCTTAAATTCATCAAAGGCCTCTGGGAACCAATTCTGCAGCCCGAACCGGGTCGCAAAGTAGGCGTGGCCTCATTCCGGATAGAGGATTGTTTTTGCCTTCAACCTCCGGGCATTCTCCAGCACACGTTCCACCTGTATCTTCATGTTCTCGTCGTCCCCGGCGAAGAGACCCCAATTGACCCCTTCCCAGTTTGTGGATGAAATGGTCCAGTCCTCCTTGGCTGCATAGAAAATCCGCCACCAGAACTTCATGTCATCCGGCTCGGCAAAGGGCTCTTTGGAATTGACGGTCACGATGATATTGGCACCTTCTTTATCCACCGGCACGTAGAACCCTGGTGTGGGATGCTTTTCGTCTTCTTCCATCTCGACTCCCAACTCTGCCAAGAGAAACAGCATATCGTCCCGGGGTATACCCAGGTTGTTTCCCCTTTCCAGATTCATGATCGTTCCCTTGTGCAGGGGCCCTGGCACCTTGTCCCGCTCTCTCTTCATCCGGCAGCTTCGGAAGGTCTTCAACAGCTGGATAGCTTGGGGACACATGTACTGGCAGCGACCGCAAAGGGTGCACACCCATGGCCACTTGGAATCGATCACTTCCTGTTCCAACCCCAGGGAGATGGCTCGAATAGCCTTTCTGGGATCCCAGCCCGGCACCAGCCCCGTTGCAGGGCAGCCACTGGCACAAGTCCCACACGTCAAGCAGTTGTCTGCCAGCTCTGGAGAAATCGGTACGGTCCGTTTTGTTTTGTCCACCCTGATGGGCTCCTGGATGTTTTCCGTCTCCATAGGTTCTTGCATGCCGTCCTCCTTTCAGCGTCCTCAGAATTCCACTGTTGATTTTCTCTCAACCAAATCCTATAATTCATACTGTTAAACTAGGACAACTTTTTCACAATGTCAACTTTTTTTGTCACCCACGTGGCTTTTCCCTAACCTCTGCCCTGAAAGCACAATTTGTTGATTTGACGATTAATAGGGGCCTTTGTCTTTGGCCGGCCTTGCCCGTAATGGTAACTGATACTTCACAAAACCTTAAAGTTTGCGTATGGTGCAGCTGCATGCATTCCAGGTCTTTGGACCAACCTGAACGCCATTGGATGACCGGAGGTCCTGACTGTGAGGCAACATTGCAGCGGGTCCCATGACTATTCCCGGCAGGCGGCCGTGTATTCAGGGCAGGAACGGTGGAAGCCAGCTGGCTTCCTATGGGCCATAATGCCCTGAGCAGGCCACAGCTTAATTTTTCTTCAGGAAATGAGGGGTGAAGATGAGGATATCTACTAAGACACGGTATGGAACCAGGGCCATGTTGGATATTGGGGAACACCAGGGCGAAGGACCTGTTTCATTGAGAGAACTGGCGGAAAGGCAAGGTGTTTCCATGAAATACATGGAGCAGATTGTGCCATCCTTGAAGGCATCGGGACTTATAAGAAGTGCCCGGGGGGCACAAGGCGGGTATCTGCTCGCTAAAGATCCCCATGAAATTTCATTGCACGATATTGTCCATTCCCTGGTAGGATCTTGGTCCTTGGTAGACTGCCTGGATGATGATAATCTTTGCGATAGGGCCCAGGAATGTGTCACATACGAAATATGGAACGATATCCAGAAGGCTATGTACAAGATCTTAGATTCAACGACGTTAGCCGATATGATTGACCGGCACCGAAAGAAAGCCCAGGCCTGCCCTCCCCTCAAAAAACCATAAGAGCCCAATCTTTTTTGACATCCGGCCAGTTGTACCGGTGGCCATCATGCTCCCGGAAAGCTAGTGGGATGCCTGCCACGTAGGATATCTTTTCGACGGAAAAACAGGCCTCCCCCCTGTACTGGCACACCTTTTCACCTTCCATGAACAGGCTCCCGCTGTTCCGGGCAGAGGAAACACCTTTGTCCTTGACATCACGGAGGTTTGTCGTTATAGTATACAGAAATAGTATAGATTGTGAAAGTGTGCAATTACACAGCCCAATAAAGTCAAAAAAGGCAAATGGGCTTGAGAAAAATCCTTGTAGGAATCGTCACTTGGAACGGCCTGAAAGAGGGACAAAAGCAATGAATGAATGGCTTAGGAGACTCACAAGAAAGAAGAAACCCGCTCAATCTGAACCCGTGACAAAAGGGTTACTCATTTATCCTGATACCAGCACGGTGATGCATGTCGAACAGATACTCAAAGAAGAGGACTATGACATTCGCGTCGTCTGTCCGCCCCCAGAACACAGAACAGGCTGTGACTTGTCCATAGAAATTCCCTTGCTACAAGCAGCAGAGATCATCAAGATGCTCAAAAACATAGGCCTAGCTCCCATGGATGTCCTACCTGTATCTGGAAACGGCATGAAACCGTTGGAGTTGTATCGAACCAAAGACTTCGGACGATATCTCATGGTCAGAGCAGCCAACATGAAGATCACTCTTGATAAGACAACCGACACGATCGTGAACATTTCCGGTGGGGGGTGCCCGGACATTCCCCAAGTGGCACGGGAGATGGTGGGCAAATCCCTTTCAGAAGCGCCAGAGCCCGGAATGATTGGCTTCTCGCTTTGTGCCTACTCCCTAAACATGGCCTATGAGGAATTGGCAAGAATTGTGTAAGGTGAATGATGTTATTACTCGTGGGAGCTGCACCGATTCAAGACCTGCCCCTTTCGCTGGGTAGAGTCTCACTTGTTGACGGAGGCATCAAGATTCATGGTCGCCAATTAGATCTTGACAGGGGGACAGCGACCATGATGAGCGTCGTTTGCATCATCTGTCAGGAACTTGGGCTGGAAATGCCCATGGGGCTTGTGGCAGGGGACATGGGTACCAGGGACGGGAG
>JAXHVD010000026.1:0-57174 GCA_034189385.1 Thermodesulfobacteriota bacterium | reverse complement strand
GTCTGTCGCCGCTGGTGCATCCACTCAAGGTCGTCATGGGTAGGAAAGCCATAAGTCTTGGAAGGCGGGTAAAAGTCTGACTCCCAGCAGTAAATGTCATGGCCGTTGGTATAGAAGATAAATGGTATGGGGCCGCCGTGAATTTTCTGGAGGTTCTGGGCGTACTGGAGGGCCTGCTCCTTTCCAAGGGCAGCGTCTTTTGATGTCTTCTTGGCCTCCACAACGGCAAGGGGTTTTGCATGAAATAGGAGACCGTAGTCAGCGAATTGGTGGCCCCCATAGGGTGTCTTTGGCTCACCTACAGAGGAGATACCTGCACCGGACAAGTCTATATCAAGCTCCTCCGTAACCTGAGAGGGATCAGTCACATCCCATCCTGCAAGGCGGAGCTTCTTGTCGATGATCTTTCGTCGGGTTTCCGCTTCTGTGAGCGTCATGTAGAAAGCCTTGTCAGTTCTGCGGCACGTTATCGCCCACTTAACAGGCCTAACACCTACCACCGGTTCTTGTAACAAAAGCCCTCAAAAAGACAAAAACCCCGCTCTCTTTTCGAGAAACGGGGTTTTGGCGTCTAGTGCATGGCACTCTCTTTGTTGGGGTTATCAAATCACGAAAACAAACGGCGAGAGGGTAGCACCATGAAGGGCCTTTGTCAAGGATTTGTCAAGGATTTTAAATGGTAAGCGCACTTGATTAGCCACAGACCCACGCAGACAAACGCAGACAGGTCTCTCACAGAGCCCACAGGGGCGCAGAGTTTCTTAGGCAAAATCGCTGACCCCGGGTAAATAGGATGGTGCATTTAACGGGGCAGGGACGGCGATTTGGCCTAAACCCTGGCGTCACCCTTTCCTTTTCTTCCCCCTTTTCCCATAAGGCGCTTTTCTCTCCTTAGCCTCAAAACCAATCCTTCTGCGAGGCTTCTCAGGCGGAGTCATTAGCTCAGCCATGGCCTCAAAGACAATCTTAAACTGGTCGTCATATTTTTTCTCCAGCTCGGCCAACTTCCGTCTGAGGTCTTTATGGGCATCCAACATCTGCCGGAGGCTTACAAATCCCCGCATGATCTCAATGTTGACTTGAATCGCTCGATCGCTGTTAAGCACAGTTGAAAGCATGGCAACACCCTGCTCGGTAAATGCGCGGGGGAAGGCCGAAGAGTGTTTCAGCCTCTGCAACCGGTCACAATTTGTGACCAGTTCATGCCTTTCTTCTTTTGTCAGTCGAAACATGAAATCCGAAGGGAAGCGCCTTTTATTCCGTGTAACAGCCTGGTTCAACACCTTGGTTGGTATACCGTACAGTGTAGCCAAATCCGCATCCACCATGACTTTCTGGCCGCGGAGTAGGAAGATCATCCGCTCCACCTGTTCAACAGGAACGATTTGTTTTTGTATCACCATACTCCCCTCGGTCGGTTCTTTTGCCGCAGACCCATCCAGCCAGGTCTCACACAGAGTCTGTTTTTCATATTACCGGATAGATTTGCGCGACGCCTTTCAAATTCCCACATTCACTTCGGCCCGCAGCGGCAAGAAGACAAAAACCCCGCTCTCTTTTAGAGAAACAGGGTTTCTTTCTCTCGTGCATGGCACTCTCTTTGTTGGGGTTCACGGATTGCTGGAAAAACTTAAAAATTTTAGACCACAAGGACAAATTTTGTCAAGGATTTTAAAGGGTAATCGCCCCGTTGGGGCCCTAGAAGATGAGTTCTGGGTTGCGAGTTCATGGGTTGCGAGTTACGAGTGAGGGTTGTTTTGCCACAGAGAAGATGAGGAGGAGGGGATCCTGCGAGCTGGGGAACCGGAGACTACTTGATGAGCCATTTATCCGATTCCCTGATCATCCTCCCGTTATTGTGCGAGCAGCTCATAGAGATTCACATTCAGATAGAGATTCTCCTTGCCGACTTTCTTCTTTCTGAGCACGCCAATCTCCTCTAAGGTTTTCAAATAGACAGCAGCTCTCTGTCGCTTTGCAATATCTCGATCAACAAGAAACTTCACCTTGCAGTAAGGACGCTCGAAAAGGAGTTCCAGCAGCTGACGGTGGGCCGAGACAGCTTTCTTCAGAATAGCCGTGGTTTCCAAGGGCGCAGCGGGCGGGAGAAGGGGGAGTTCGTTGTAGGGTTTGTCTTTGCTAAAAGGCATGGTTTTCACTTTGAGCGTTGCGAGGTAGCCCATTGGTTGGACACAATGTTTTTACGTGTCGAATCGTTCAAGCACATGCGACACGTTTTTTCAACATGTCGCATGATTCGACAAAACATTGTGCGCCAGGCATGGCGCGCGGCGCCATTGCTGGTGCCATCGAGTTGCTATGGTGGCAATTGGATGACTTGGAGGTGAAAATCCTCTACCGGCCCGGCAAGGGGAACGGTTAGCCGGACGGCAAGGGTGTCCACCGCGAGGTGGAATCTGAAGGAAGCCGCAGGCAAAGCACTGACCCGACGAACAGGAATCCCATATGAGGCGGTCGTGCTGGGTGAGAAGGCAATTATCTTCAAAGCCCGATACTTGCACGGAAAGCACGTACGTAAATGCGGCGGGTATAAGTGTGAAGGTCCGGCGCCTTACCCTGGGAGATCTGTTGTCCTGCCATGTGCTACTACCATCGAGAGGTGGTGGGAAAGGAGAACAGAAGTCAGCCGAGGCCATAGTAGTCGGCCTAAGCATCCGATGAAGGGCCAAACCTGTCGTTAAAGGCTGGGCGGACTCTCCAATAGCTTTGAGCAGATGTCTCGCAAGAGAGCCTGAAGCCGGAAGTATCGGACGGAATGCCGAGAGGTAAGGCTGGGTGCTTAAAAGGCATTGGGCGATGATGTCAAGAGCGCTGGAGATGGCAGGAACCGCCGTATACGGAACCGTACGTACGGTGGTGTGGGAGGACGGAGGGCGTGAGCCCTCCTCCTACCCGATTCCGGTTCTTCCGAATGACTTGCGCGCCCTTTACTTTTCCACATTCACTTCGGTCCGGGTCAGGAAAGGGAAAATGTGTAAGATATCTGTATATATTTTATAGATAAAAGATATGTTCTTTAACCTATTTACAATTTATATGCTATTAAATTATATTTAAATATATGTCACTTTTGATCATCCTGTCTGTGGCTTTTGTAACAATTTCTAGGGCTGACGGAGGGAACTTGCAACGCCCGCAACGTCTCAATCCGTTCACGCACCAGCCGCCGCTTCTTTCACCGTCATCTGCCCACCGCCATCTGCCTTCTGCCCCCTGTCCTTCCTGCTCTCATTCACCGCCACTCCCTCTCACCTGGTCGCAGTTCTTTCCCCATGCCTGATCCCCTTTATCTAATCTCCGTCAACTCTGAGGTACAAGCATAGGGAATAGATGCTCCAACAGGCGTCCTTTTCCAAACCACCTCCCGGTGTGCTGCATCGTAAACCATCTGTTCCCTTGGGAAGGCCTTGACGATCCTCTCTATGATCCTCGTCTCCTCTTCAGAGATGGGTTCCGCGGACTTCTCATCGGCCTTCTTGATCTCATCAACAAGATCACTGTAATTGTTCAGTTGCGGACCATAGGGCAGTGCAGCGTACTGTGCGCCTGTCATACTTGCTCCCAAAGTTCTGAATGCAAGCATGTCGGCATACCACAGGTATTTCGCGGCAAACAGCATCTTATCCGTTTTTTTCAATAGCCTCCTGCGCAAACGCTTTTCTAACGTCCGGATCACAAGCTTTATACGGGGTATGGATAACTCCCGGTTGCCGGAATGGATGTTCGTGAATTCTGGGCCTTGTAGGTGGACCCTCAGTGCATGGTCCATGACCTTGCTCTGTATCAGCCCAGTTTCCCATCTTTTGATGCTGGCGACACCCACCTTCATCAGGTCCGCGAGGTCTTGCTGGGTTAACCCTTTTTCTTTTCTCAGGCTTCGTATCTCCTCGCCCGTGAGCAAATCCATCTTTTTCCGATAGGCGTCTGATATGGCGCGCTGTGTCTTAGCGGCCTGGGCAACGGTGGCTGCTTCAAGGCCACAATCAGGGCAGACATAGCCATCCGTCTTGTAGCCCACATCAACGCCCCGGAAATTAGTGGTTTTTCTAATCTTTGTGGGCTCCATGTTGCCATGGCCTTTAGGGCATGTCATTTTCTTGATTGCCATGCTTTCTCCTCATTTCTCTCTGTCTTGGTGCAAAGAAACGAGCCAAAGGTTGCCGCCGGTAAGGGTGAATTTCAGATAAACCCTGCATCTGAACCAGCTGCTTTTTATTTTGAAGGCATACAAATACAAATCCTTAATCTCTTCTTCGTAGGACTTCTCCGGCGGTCGTTTCCCAACATAGTTTTCCGGCGAAATTTCATCCAAGAGGCTTGAAAGCACACTGACCAGATCCTCTTCAATCAGGTAGCCGAGCTTTAGGGCGTCACAGGCAATAACAGATTGATTTAATATGGCAATACGCCCTGTACCGACCGCTTGTTTCGCCTCTCGAATCTTCTTAGACAGCTCCTTATGGGACGGTCTTTTCATATCAAAATAGTATCAATTGATACTTTTTGTCAAGCATTTTCTTTGGAGATCTTCTCTGCCGGGAGCAAGCGCAGACAAACCCCGGTTGAACAATCCGGGATTCAACGGGGCAGGCGCAGACGGTCATGGCGACTCCTTGTTTGGTAAAAGCGTACGGTCTGGCCCTGCGAGACCCTCATCAACTTGAAATCACAGTTTGTGATTTCAAGTTCTCGTACGCTTCACCTGTCAACTGAAACATGAAGTCTCTAACGGAAAAAGCACAAGCTTTGTCGGTCTGGTTCATCGGCCTGGTGGGGCATCAGGTTTCTGGCTTCTCTTTTTCGGAGCCATACGGAAAGATCCACGCTCTAAGGAAATCTGTCTGGCAAGGTAGATTTTTGCCAGACTTTGGTATGGCACGTCTTTCTTGTTTGCGAGGGTCTTTAGTTCAGCCAGCATACTCTCCGGGAGACGAATTGAGATTGATTTTAGCGATGGCTTTAGCTTGGGGAAAGAAGCTCTTTTGACGTCTCTTGTCTCAAAATAATCAAGCGGAGAATGCGTGGCCCAGAATTCACGTTCTTCGTCTTCGTTTTTGAATTTAGGGATGGTTCTATCCTTCTTCATTATAGAACTTCCTTATCCTGCTAATCTTCTTGCAGATTTGAAGCAGCTTCTCTTATAGCTTGTTGAGTTCGTGCAGCAGCTGTTCAGTTGTCAATTCGATTTCTCTGAGTATCTCGCGCAGAAGCGGGCGAGCCAGATCTCTGCCTCGGTGGTGGGGGATGGTGGTTGTCATTCCGTCCGGATGCCGGTATAGGATGTGACGTCCCTTCTGCCTTATCCGCTGAAAGCCTAGATTGAGCAGTACCTTCTCAAGACGCCTGGCGTTGAGAATAGGCAAACGGGTCACACGGCCACCTCAATCTGCTGGATTCCAACGAATTGAGGAAGATCTTCAACTAGGTGGCCAGACTCTTCCATGCATAATTCGAGAACCTCCTTCAGATTGCCGTGGAGTTCATCCAAGGTGGCGGCCTGGGTGTGGGCCCCGGGGATCCCTGGAACGGTGCCTACGTACAAGTTGGTTGCCGAGTCCCATTCTACATACGCAGTGAGGGTTTTCATCGCCGATCTCCTTCAACGGTAGGCTGATTTTTAAAATAATAGCACAAAGAACTGGTCGTTTCAAAGGCTACGTGAGAAGGGGAAGGTCTTTGATTCTGCCGCAGATCCGCCTCGGTCAAGGCTTCAGCGAGACAGACGCACCCCAGTGAAACAATCTCCCGTTTCACCCCACTACAATGGTTCCCACCTACGGGGCAGGCGGGGCAGGCCTCTCGCCACGACCCCGGTCGGGCCCTCCGGGCAGGGCCAGGCAAAACAGGGCCATACCCGTTTCGAGTCCTAAGGTTAAGAAGGATCCTCGACATTGCCACGTCTATTTCGGCGCAAGTAAGGACCGGGAGAAGGCTACCAGTGGGAAACCAGAGGTTCAGAGGAAGGGAAAATGTGTAAGATATCTGTATATATTTTATAAATAAAAGATATGTTCTTTAATCTATTTACAATTTATATGCTATTAAATTATATTTAAATATATGTCACTTTTGACCATCCTGTCTGTGGCTTTTGTAACAACATCCAAGGGTTATAGCCAAGATAGGTATTGAAAAGGGCTGAAGGGTCCTTGAAAGGTCCTCCACTGGAAGGGGCCCGTTTAGGATAGAGCTAGGTGAAATGCTTCTTCAGAAAGGCAAGAAGCTCCTCATGCCACAGGTCCGGTTGATCCAGATAGCAGGGGTGGCCGGCCCCGTCAAAGATCCGGAGTTCTGCGCCAAGAATCCTTTCCTGTAACAGGTGAGCGGAGGCCAAGGGGGCGATGGCATCGTTGCTGCCCCAGAGGATCAGACAGGGGACCTGGATCGTATCCAATCGGTCCCTTCTTTGTCCTACCCCCACGGCCCCGATCAACACGAGCCCGCCTACGGATTCTGGGTCATTCAGGGCAACATCCAGGCTGATCCTTCCACCCATGGACGGTCCCACAAGCACAGGCCGGGAAAGCTTCTGCTCCGCCATGAAGACTTGAAGCACCTTTTCCGGCGGGACGGCACATTTTGGAGACTTGCCAAACCCTGGCAGATCAATGGCCTGTGGCGCAAAGCCCGCGTCATGCAAGCGGTCTAAGGTCGTGAGCTCCTGCCAGGTGGCAGCTTGGAATTTCGCCCCGTGCAAGAGGAGGATGTCTTGCCCTTCACGATTCTTGCCCTCCAGGCTGTGAATGGTGCACGCTTCTACAATGACCTCTCTGGATAGGATCTTGGCCACAGCTCCCTCCTTTCGCCCAGTTCAGTCCCCGTCATCTACCTTCTCCCCACTGTCCTCCCTGTGCACGTGGTCAGTCCATAGGCGCCCCTTAGCCTTTTTGAAGGGTGGAGCGCACAGCCGCTGCCACGGCTTCAGGGCTCGGTTTATAAAACCTTTCCTGTGGCGGTGACACCGGTACGGGAATATCTGGCGCCGCCACCCGCCTGATAGGCGCCTTCAGGAGATCAAAGGCCTCTTCAGCAACGATGGCCGATATCTCGGCTCCGAATCCGCCGAACTTGGTGGCATCGTGCAACACGACAAGCCTGCCGGTCCTTGTCACTGAATCGAGCAAGCACGCCTTATCCAGGGGAACGAGGCTTCTTAAGTCTATCACTTCCGTGGAAATCCCTTCCTTTGAAAGGGTCTTGGCTGCTTCCAGGGCCGTGTATACAGCGCCGCCGTAGCTCACCACGGTGCAATCGCTGCCGGGGGCAACGACCCGGGCCTTTCCCAGGGGCACCCTGTGGTCCCCGTCCGGGACTTCTCCCTTTATCCAGTAAAGGAGCATCTCTTCGATCACCATCACCGGGTTCGGGTCGAATATGGCGCTCAACAACAAGCCCTTTGCATCGGCAGGCGTGGAGGGGAAAAGGACCTTCAATCCCGGACTGTGGGCCATCCATGCCTCCAGGTTGTGCGAATGCTGGCACCCAGCACCAAAACCCATACCGGCCTTGAGTCTTACCGTAAGGGGAAAAGAAGACTTTCCCCCGCTCAGATACCGCAACTTGGCCGCATGATTGACCAGCATGTCCGCAGCCAGCGTGATAAAGGGGAAAAACATGATTTCCACCACCGGTCGCAGGCCGAGCCCTGAGGCGCCCACCCCCAGACCGGCAATGGCGGCCTCGCTCACCGGGGTGTCCTTTACCCGTCTGGGGCCGTATTTTTCCAAAAGACCGTGTGTGGGCAAGTTGGGATCAAAATGGATGGATACGCCAACCCCCTCGCCTGCAATGAAGACCCTGTCATCCATGCTCATGGCAAGATCGAGGGCATCTTTTACTGCCTGTCCGAAGGACAAAACCGCCATCACAGACCTCCTCTACTGTGCCACCCCATCGTCCACCCAAAGATCCTGCAACGCCTCTTCGGGCAGCGGGTAGGGGCTGTCACTTGCAAATTGAACGGCCTCTTCAACCCTGGCCTCTACATCTTTGTCCAGGACCTCAAGCTCTTCTTCTGTGGCTAGGCCGTCTTGCACGATACGATCCCTCAGGCCCTTGACAGGACACAATCGGGCCCACGTTTCCAGTTCTTTCTTATCCACATAGTGCTGGTGGTCATGCTCCCCGTGGCCCCGCATTCTGTAAGTCTTGGCCTCCATAAAGGCCGGTCCCTCACCGCTGCGGCAGTGCGACACCATGTCTCTTGCCAGGGTGAAGACCTTTTCTACGTCATTTCCGTCCACCGACTCACCGGGCATGCCGTAGCCCGCGGCGCGTCTGGTAATATCGGTCAAACAACAATGCTCAGAGAGGCTTTGAGCCCCTGCCCAACAGTTGTTTTCGCAAACAAAGAGAACAGGGAGTTTCCAGAGCGCAGCCAGGTTCATGGCCTCATGAACGCTTCCTTCTGCAGCAGCGCCATCGCCAAAGAAGACCACGGTGATATTTGACGTGCCCCGGTACTGTTGGGCAAAGGCTGCGCCCACGGCCACAGGCGGCCCCCCTCCCACGATCGTCGTGGTCATCAAGGCGTTCACCTCAGGCACGGCCATATGAAGGGTCCCGGACTTGCCCTTGTTGACACCCGTTGCCTTTCCCATAATCTCTGCCATCAGGGCTTTGGGATCTGCCCCTTTGGCCAGCAAGTGGCCATGACTCCTATGATTACTCACCATGACGTCATCGGCTTTAAGGGCCTTGACCATGCCAACGGCCACGGCTTCTTGACCGTAGGCAAGGATTTGCATGCCGATCAGTTTTCCTTGTTCCTGGGAAAGGGCGATCAGCTTTTCTTCGAATCTTCGTATGAGCACCATCTCCTCATACATGGCCTTTTTTAAGCCAGCCCCTGCTTGCTCAGAGCCCATATCTAGCCCTCCTCCTTTACTTCTTTACATCTGCCCCTTTATGGGGGCCAGAGTTCTTGTTTTCGAAAACCCCCATTCTTACACAAGGGTTCTCAGGAGGTCCTCTTTTCCCACGATTCCCACGAGCCTTCCCTCTTGGACCACAGGAAGGGTGTGGAAATGTTTGTCTACCATGATGGATCCCGCCTCCTCGATACTTGTCTCGGGCGCGACGGTGACCGGATTGGGCGTCATGGCATCGGCCACGGTGGTGGCCGTCATCTTCTGGATCTCTTTTTCGAGATGTTTCATGGACGTAAAGGAAATGATCCCATCCAAAATGGTAAAAACCGAGGGGACAGGGAACTTCTTTTGCTGCGCGATCAGGTCGCTCTGGCAGAGAAGCCCCACCAGCTTACCCGTTCCATCCACCACGGGGACGCCATTGAAGCCCTTTTCCAGAAGAAGCTTTGCGGCATCTGCGATTTGCGTCTCTGGCGAAACCGTGACCACGTCCTTTGTCATGATCTCTTTTGTACTGAGCATGTCATCACCACCTTGATCGTCCTGGGTCGGACGGAGCTAATTGGGAACTCATGGGTTGATATTCAAAAACTTCATCTACAAAGTGGGCATTTTCAGGCTTGGACCGTGATTTTTACGCCCCAACATGCCCTTCTAAGGCTAGGCTGTTGTTGTCTTCTTCTCCCTGCCGTGGAGGTCTTGCACAAAGTGGCACCAAATGCAAAGTTATTTGCATCTGGTACAATGAAAGCCCGGAGGGCCCGTGGTGCTCTCTTCATTGGGGTTGCCAGATCAAGGTGACAAGCGGGGCTGGGTGTCACCATCAGGTGGTTTTTTCAAGGATTTTTCAGGGATTTTAAAGGGTAATCGCCCCGTTGGGGGCCCTAGAAGATGAGTTCTGGGTTGCGAGTTCATGGGTTGCGAGCCTTGAATTTCGAACCCCGATGCTCAGACTTTGAAAGGTATCGCATAAACCCCCCGATCAATCGACCTGTCTCGTCAGCCAATTCGTAAATGCGATGGAAATCCTCTTGGCCAATGTGGCCTGCGTCAAGGGCTACGTAGAGTTGGGATTTCACTTCACCTGCCGATCCTTTTGCCACAGACAAGAATTGCTGAAACTCCTTGTTGCCTCCTCTTTCAAAGCCCTCAGCTACGTTTGACATGACAGAAACCGCAGCTCGACGAATCTATTCCCTCAATGCGAAGTCTCGCGAGAAGTCACCACCGCCTGTTGTCTCGTATATTGTTTTCACAAGCTCTCTTGCCTTTTCCCAGGCATGGATGTCTTCAAATCGGGTCACCTTGGACTTCATTTTCCCTCAAACTCGAAACCCGGAACCCAGAGCTCAGAACCCAGAGCTCAGAACTCGCAACTCTCGCAAACTGCCTATTGCCTCTCCCCTTCACCGGTTCTCAGTTCTTCCCGTCCTTGTCTTTGCTGCTGAAGACCTTCAGCAAGAACTCCTTTAGGAGTCAGTATTGGATAAGACCTGTCAGGAAGAAGGCAGTACCTGCCAGGACAAATAGCCACATCCAGAGACCGGAAAGAAAAAACCCCACGGGGACGAGGATAATTCCAAGGACAATCCGGGCGGTCCTCTCGCTCTCCGACACATTCTGATTGATCTTCATTGATGCCTCCCGGTCTGATTGCCCGCAACCTTCTCTTCGGCCTCCAATGCCTTTAGTCGCTGTGGGAAGATTCTGGGTTGCAATGGCTGTAGGCTTTCGTTCACCGAATTTCCCACTCCCTCTGTTTGCACATCCCGGGCGTACAGTTCTTGACAGACCGACTATTGGTGGAAACGGGGATGCGCCTCTTCTCAAGCCGTGAGGCGCGAACTTGAGTCAGTATTCACAAATGGTTCTATTGAAAGGTCGCAGATGCCCCTCAGTTTTGCCCCAAGGGCAAGGTGCAGTAAAGGGGGTTGCGGTACGCCCTTTACATCTTCTGCATTCGCTTCGGCCCGGTCAGGAAAGGGAAAATGTGTAAGTTACCTATATCTATTTTATAGATAAACAATATGTTCTTCCAGCTATTTTTAATTTATATGGTATTAATTTATATTTAAATATATATCATTTTTCACCATTTTATTGACTTTTGTAACAATAGGGCTGACGGAGAGCACGTGGCAGTCGTCCCGCCCCATGGCTCATACCTCATAGGCGACCACCCGAATCATGCCGATAGTGGCCCCTGTGCCATCGGTGGTATTCGTGTCACTGACGGCAAAGACCTTCTTGACACTCTTTGCTGTGATAAAGGCGTTCACGTGGTCGTCCAAATCCCTGAGCCCTTGCATCACATGAAACGGTTTTAAGGGGATCGTAAATGTTTTCACCTTGACCATGGAGGCCTCCTTTCGCCTGCACGTCACCACAGAGGGTGCCTGTTCAATGCCTGGTCTGTTGTTTCCCTTCTACGACAATGTCCTGTCCCAGGGCCCGGATGATGTCATCCATGCAACGCAAGGAGGCCTGCACAATCTCCCTGGCATGGGTTATTTCACGCAACGCCTCTTCATCCTTCATGCCGCTTACGCGTCCGTCCAGCCCATCACAATGGCCACGTATCTGCTCCCTTGAAAGCTGCAGGATTTCAAGCCTTCTGGCGTAGTAAAGATGGATGAATGCCTCCTGGACAATGTGGGAGGTGTCGAGCAATTCATATTCATAAAGAAGCGTCAGCCGGATCACGTCGATCTCCCTCATCACGAGGGAAAGGCGCAACCGATCGTCCTGATCGGTGGTACGCGCTACCAGGGCCTGGAGATTGTCTCGCGTGGCCAGCAGCCCTTCTGAGGCTTCAAACAATTGGGAGATGAGGCTTGTCCATGCCACGTGGTCGGCCCTCCCTGCTGATCTTGGAGGCACGAGACGGCCCGTGTATCAACGCAACCTCCCAGGGGAGATCTTCACGGGCTGTTGCTCAGATCGATTCTCGTTTTGGCGAAAGACGGCCCTGCTGCCAGGGTAAGTCCTCGTCTCGTGTTGCGAAGAGTGGACGGTCATGTCAGCCGCTGGGCGATGGCTCCGCCGGCAAGAATTCCGCTTGCCGAGGCTTGAACCAGGCCTCTGGTAATGCCCGCCCCATCACCAACGACAAATAGATTGATGACGCTCGTTTCCAGTTCCGATGAGGTTTCAATCCTGTTGGAATAGAACTTGACCTCCACACCGTATAGAAGGGTGTGGTGTGAATAGACCCCGGGAGTGAACCTTTCAAGGGCTTCAAGCATTTCGATAATGCTGAATAGGTGCCGATAGGTAAAGACATAGCTCAAATCACCAGGGCTGGCATCGGGAAGGGTGGGGCAGGTAAGGCACCGGTCAATACGTATCCGAGTACTCCGCCGCCCGGCCAACAGATCGCCCAGCCTCTGAATGATGACCCCGCCGCTCAGGAGATTTGCCAGGCTGGCAATGTGGCGGCCATAGGCAATGGGATCGTCAAAGGGCTCCGTGAATGCGCTGCTTACCAAAATGGCGAAGTTGGTGTTTTCAGTCCTTTTCTCGGCGTAGCTGTGGCCGTTTACCGTAACGATGCCCTCGTGCTTCTCCGTCACCACCTCCCCGTAGGGATTCATGCAGAAGGTCCGCACTTTATCCTCAAAGGTGTCCGAGTAGTGGATAAGTTTCGATTCATAGACCGTGTCTGTGAGTTCTTTGAGCACAGCGGCCGGCAATTCAACGCGAACGCCAATGTCCACAGGGTTGGGTTGGGTCTTAAGTTCCAAGGAGTCCGCCTGCTTCTTCATCCAGCTTGCACCAGATCGGCCCGGTGCGGCCACGACAAAACGGCTGGTGATGGTCTTGCCGTCGGCCAGTTTCACCCCATGGATGTGGCCCTTTTCAACTACAAGGGCCTGGACCTGACAGTCGGTGCGGATCTCCACTCTTCCCGCCAACGACTCCTGCAGGCGGCCCAAAACAATGCGGCAGTTCTCCGTGCCAATGTGTCGCAGGCGTGTTGGGATGAGTTCAAGGCCTGCCAGGCGGGCACGCTCGGAAAGATCGACCAGTTTCGGCGATGTTCCTCCAAAGACACGCTCTGGCGCTCCATGGGCCATGTAGATCTCGTCGGCCTTCCTCAGGAGCTGGTTCAGGGGCTCTCGCTCCACCAGTTCCCCCAAGAATCCACCAACCTCAGCGGAAAGCACCAGTTTTCCATCGCTGTAAGCGCCGGCCCCGCCCCAGCCACAGAGTATGTCCTCAGGGTTGCCACGCTTCCGCTGGCCAAGGTCTTTTCCCTGTTCCAATAAGAGAACAGGCGCGATTCCTGAATCGGCCAGTGTGAGGGCAGTGAAGATGCCCGCTGGACCGGCACCAACGATGATCACTTCGTAGTCCATAGCACACACCACTTGGTGTCAGAAACTTTTTGGGGTACGCCCTGGCGTTTTCCAGCCTCTCAGAAGAGGCCCCTCCCATCTGCACATGGGCTTCGCCATCACGGTGAGGAGCCATTCTCAACCTGGCACCTGGGGAGCATCCATTCCCCTATGTGATCCACCCTCTTACCACGCAAGCTCCATCATGGCCCTTCTTCGCGCGGTTGGCAAGTCCCATTTGGAAGAGAAAAAGGGGCCATGTTGTTTTATGGGGAAAAGGCCTTTTTTGTCGGCAGGATTCACTGCTTTTACCCATTTCAGCTCAAGGCTGTTTTGGGTAAACACTTTTTCGGCCCGAGGGCCACGATGATCGGCTTGGTTTTAAAGGGGCTCAAGTAGCGGGCGGCCTCCTTGCCACGGGAAAGAGCAAGCCTTAAGGGTGGGCAGCACAGGCAGCGAGTTACTTCCCGATACAGAAGCGGCCAAATATTTGATCAAGGATGTCTTCCGTGGTGGTCACCCCTATGATCTCGCCAAGGCCGTCTAAGGCCTCTTTGAGATCAATGGCCACCAACTCCACAGGCCGCCTGACTCGAAAACCCTCTGAAGCCTCCTTTGCAGCCGTCACGGCCTTTTGAATAGCGATCTTGTGTCGAACATTGGGGACCACCCTAGGCAGATCTGCCGGCCCTTTTTGGTCTGTGACGGCCTTAAAGATCGTCTCCTTCAGGTCTTCGATCCCTTGGTTGTACAATGCGGAGATCTTTACCCATGGCAGGTCAGGGAGGGGATCGACGATTCCTTCAAGAGGCGCATCTGGTGCGAGGTCTATCTTGTTTACGACCAGGATCGCCTTTCGGTCCCGAAGGAGGTGGGAGATCTTTTTGTCTTCTTCCGTAAGGGGGGCACTGCAATCCACCATAAAGAGGACGATGTCTGCTTCGTCCAATCGTTTTTTTGTGAAGGCGATCCCTATGGCCTCTAGGGCATCGGCCGTGTCGTGAAGGCCGGCCGTGTCGATGAGTCTCAAGGGGACGCCCTGGATATTTACTGTCTCTTCAATGAAGTCTCTCGTTGTCCCGGGAATGGTCGTGACAATGGCCCGTTCCTTTTCAAGGAGGCGATTCATGAGACTGGACTTGCCTACATTTGGGCGGCCAACGATGATGGCGGAGATCCCTTCCCGGAAGATGTGGCCCTCGTCATAATGGGTCAGCATCGCTTCCAGGGGGGCGATGACGTCCCTAGCCATCTTCCGGGCAAAGGAGCCCCCTTCCACAATCTCGTCCACGTCTTCAGGAAAATCGATCGCTGCTTCCACCTCTGCCAACATCTCCTGAAGGGGTCGTCGGACAGCCTCGACGGCATCATGGAGGCGACCTTTTAGCTGCCTGGTGGCCAGGGCAAGCCCTTCTTCGGTCTGGGCCGAGACGACCTCGGCCACGGCCTCGGCCTGGGTCAAATCTATGCGGCCATTTAAAAAGGCCCGTTTGGTGAACTCCCCTGGTTGTGCCAGTCGGACCCCTTGCTTTAGGACTAACTCCAGGATGGCATAGAGTCCGCATCGGCTCCCATGGGCCTGGATTTCCACCACGTCTTCTCTGGTATAGGTGTGTGGGGCCCTCATGACAGTAAAGAGGACCTCATCTACGGTCTTTTCAGTCTCGGGATCGGCCACATATCCGTGATAGAGGCGGCGGGATTTCAGGCTTGAGGGGTCCCGTGGGGGGCGAAGCAGAGGAAGGACCAAAGGGATGGCCCTTGGCCCGGAGAGTTTTACCACACCAATACCGCCTGCGCCTGGAGGGGTAGCAATAGCGGCTATGGTGTCGGCATCCATGGACCACCTGACTCAGGGGCCTGGCCCCGATAGTGAAAGGGCACAGGAACGGGGGAAGAAGAGCTATTCAATGCTGCAGTGCATCTGCCGGCACAAGGCAGCTATCCGGCCTTTTGAGAGTTTGCCGGGCGCCTGCGCTTCTTCAGGGGGTAGATCACGAGCTTTCTAAAGGTTCCATTGCCCATGCTCTGGGTCTTCACGGCGGCATTGTCTTTCAGGGCAATATGGATAATCCTTCGGTCATAGGCATTCATTGGGTTGATGGTGGCAGGCTTGCCGGACCGCTTGACCTTGTCGCCCAAACGCAACGCCAACTGCGTCAATGAGGCCTTTCTCCTGTCTCGATATCCTTCCACATCAATGGAAATCCGGAGCCTGGTCTTACGCTGCTTGTGCACAATCCTCTGGACAATATACTGCAAACTGTCCAGGGTCCTGCCGTGTTTTCCGATAAGGAGGGCGGAGTTGCCCCCTTCCACTTTCAGCCTCAAGTTGTCAGACCTGGTCTCCACAGTGACGGTGGCGTCCTCTACGATGTGGGAGATGATGTTTTCCAGGGCCTCCTTTGCCAGCTCTGCCACGTCATCTTCTGCTGCTTCCTCTCCGGCAGGGGGATAGGGCTCGATCTCGGCTTCCTCCGATTCGGGCACGGTGACCTTTATTTTGGCCTTCTTCACACCCACCAGCCCAAATATGCCTGTGGACCCATAAGAGATTACATCAATTTCGAGTTTGTCCTCTGAAAGGCCCAGTTCCTCACAGGCCTTTTCCACGGCCTCTTCCTTGGTCTTAGCCTCAAATTCATATTCAGACGCCATATATACCTCCGTATTAAGCCATTTTCTTGTTGATGTAGTACTGCTGAGCCATGGACAAGACGTTGTTCACCAGCCAGTACAAGACGAGCCCTGAAGGGAAGTT
Organism: Thermodesulfobacteriota bacterium; assembly: GCA_034189385.1. Taxonomy (GTDB): domain Bacteria; phylum Desulfobacterota; class Desulfobacteria; order Desulfobacterales. Next base: position 41,185 of record JAXHVD010000026.1, on the reverse strand, counting down.
GATGAATATGAAAGTGAAAAAGATAGGCATGAACATCATCATCTTGGCCTGTGTCGGATCACCTGGCGGCGGGGTCATTTTCTGCTGAATAAACATGGAGGCTCCCATGATGAGGGTGAGAACAGGAATGCCATAGGGAGGCTCCATCATGGGTACTTTGAAGCCAAGGTCAAAAAGGCGATCCGGTGCTGCCAGATCGGTGACCCACAAAAAGAAGGGGGCGTGCCTTAGCTCGATGGCCTGGTACAGCATCTTATAGAATGCGAAAAACACCGGGATCTGCATGACCATGGGCAGGCAACCGCCCAGGGGGTTCACCTTGTAGACCTTGTAGAGGTTCATCAGTTCCTGGTTCATCATCTTCTTGTCGTTTTTGTACTTGGCCCGGATTTCCGCCATCTTGGGTTGCAGCCTCTTCATCTGGCTCATAGACTTGTAGCTCTTGTTACTCAATGGCCAAAAGAGGATCTTCACCAGGATGGTCATGAGGATGATGGCAATGCCGTAGTTGGGGATGAACCGATACACGAAATTCATGGCATGGAGCAGGGGCTTGGCAATGATGTCAAAAAAGCCGAAATCAAGGATCCTCCTCAGGGCTGACCCGGTACTGCCAAGGTCCTTGAGGCTCTTGGGGCCAAAGTAGAGCCCGTATTTGTAGGTCCTCTCCGTCTTCACGGACACGGGCCCGGAAGGATCCACGTATGCCGTATCAAGGAGGCCCTTGGTGCCCAGGGAAAGCTTGATGCTCGCCTCTTCAACCTTTTCCGGTATGATGGCCGAGGCAAAATACTGGTCCTCTATGGCCACCCATCCGATGCGGCCGGTGTAGGAGTCCTTCTTTTCGATCTTCTTGGTCTCGATCTCTTCTAGTTCGCCGTTGATCAGTGCCGCAGGCCCTGAGAAGACATACCTGGAACCGCCGTTATCCTTGATCTCCCTGAGAGAAAGGATCAGGTTCTCCTCGATGGGGCTGGACGACAGATTCCTGACCTTGATCTCCAACCCCATTTCATAGCTCTCTGGGGAAAAGGAGTAGGTCTTGACAATAGACAGCCCATCTGAAGAGGTCCAGGTAAGACTCAAGGCCTTTTCCTGATCGCTCACATCAAGCAGATCGCTGTCCATGCCTGCCGTGAAAAGGGCCTCCCCCAGGCCGGCAACCCCCTTGCCGTGAAAGGACATCTGTGGGGTGCAGTCTTGCTTCCCTGCCAATCGGACCATGTCTCTCATGGGGGCATCGGGCGCCAGGGATTCCTTGTACTTCTTGAGCTTAAAGGACTTGAACCCGCCGCCGCGTTCTGCCACCTCTGCCACATAAAGGGGTGTTGATACGGTGATGATACGACCGGGGCGCCCTTCTTCTTGAACGTCCTGTTGCTCTACGAGCGGTTCTTCATCCAGGACCTTGACGGCCTCGGCCTCGACAGGGGCCTCCTCTTTGACTGCCTCGCTCTGGCTGGTGAGGTCCTTTTCCGGGACTGGAACCTCTTTTACGAAGAGGACCTGATAAAGAAGAAACATCAAGAACGACAACACGATGGCCAACAACATCCGAAGTTCCATGGACATGAATTCGTTTCCCCCTATTAACAGTCCGCCTTAGACAGACCTTCGCCCCAACACAGAGGGGCATTGAAAAGTGCTTGCTTGGTTAACCGAACGACCTTTGGGACCTTGGCGGCTAAGGGACGGGATCAAATCCGCCGGGATGATAGGGGTGGCAGCGCAAAATTCTTCTCACGGCCATCCAGGAGCCCCTCCATACACCGTGGCGTTGCACCGCCTCGAATGCGTATTGGGAGCATGTTGGATAGAAGCGACATGCTGGTAAGAAGATTGGTGAAAGGATATATTGATATGCCCTAATGAGTACCAAGAACACGAGCCTCATACTTGCAATCCTTCGACATCTCACGAAAAATGTTTCCTAGCGCCTGGTTGATTTCCTGAAACGACAGATCTGCCGCCCCTGTTTTGGCGATGATATTCATGTCGTAGGCGTTGTCACACAGAGCCTTGTTCAAACGAAAAGACTCCCGTATCAGACGCTTTACCCGATTTCGTATCACAGCACGCCCAACCCGCTTGCTTACCGTGACCCCCATGCGCAAGATCCCCAGGCTATTTCGGCAATAATAGACGACAAAATGGTCCCGGTGCATTCTTTTGCCGCACTCAAATAGTCTCTTAAAGTCATCCCTCTTCAAGATCCGTTGTGCCTTTTTAAAGGAAAATGCGCCCAAAAGCTCTCAGTCCTCTTACACCGTCAAACGTTTCCTCCCCTTGGCACGTCTTCGGTTGATGACCCTCCTGCCCTGCTTTGTGGACATCCTCTTAAGGAATCCATGGGTCCTTGCTCGTTTGATCCTGCTTGGCTGATACGTTCGTTTCATGACATGCCCCCCTTGTCTGTGGGTCTATCCCTATATCATGGCGTGTTGAAATGGGTTCGAATTTGGAAAACATTTATAAAAGACACAGCCGCTCATGTTTGTCAAGCTTTTGGCCCCCCCTTGTGTGAGCAGAGCAAATATGTCCCCTTTTTTAGGGGGGTGCCAAGGTCATGGGTGCTTGAACCCACCCCTCCTTGTGCCCGGATCTGTCCCCTCGCTGATGCCGGATGCATTTTTATAAGTACTTTGTATTTCTATAATTTCTCGAAAAAGCACGGCCCTTTGACGGACCGATCCCGGCACCCAGCACGGGACCGGGCACTGGAAAGGCCGCAAGAGACGAGGAGATGACGTCGATTTGACATGATGGCCTCACTGGGATAGTTTTGGGTCAATCCATTTGAGGAGGGGACGATGACCTACATGAAATGGGCAGGGACGAAGGTGCTCCTGGTGGTGTTCATGGCACTGGCTGGGTGCAGTATGGTCACTCCCAGGCACAAGCTGAACTGGCAATCACCGTACAGAGACTTCTCGTCTCTTGAGGAAGGCGACATTGTCCATCTCCCAACGGGAGTGGAAGTCTCTAAAGAGGAGTTGATCGAGATACTGAGTGCGGCACGGATTGTCTATGTGGGTGAAACACATGACAACATCCATGCACACAAGGTGCAGCTGGAGATCCTGACAGCCCTCTGGGAACGCGACCCTGGGGAAATAGCCGTTGGCATGGAGATGTTGAAGAGATCTTCACAAGACATGGCCGATCAGTGGTCTTCCGGGGATCTGGAGGAAAAAGAGTTTGTGAGGACTTGGCAAGGGGACTGGACCAATGACTTCGAATACTATGAAGAGATCCTCAGATACCTTCGGGAGAAGAAGATCCCCCTGCTGGCCCTCCGCCCCCCTGATGGCTGGTTGGACAAGGTGAAGGAAGATGGGTCCATCCCGCAGGCGGGCCATGAGGCCCATGGGCTTCCTGAGATGGATAGAGACGATCCCTATCACCGGGCCCACACAGAGGCCGTGTTCGGAAGACACCCAAAGGGAGCACAGGATTTTGAAGACTTTTACAGGGTTCAGGTGTTGTGGGATGAATCCATGGCTGCAAGCATCGCCGAGTATCTTCTTACCGAAGAAGGCAGAGACAAACGGGTGGTGGTTTTTGCAGGGGGGCAGCATGTTGAATACGGGTTTGGCATCCCCAGGCGGGTCTTTCGACGTCTTCCCCTTCCCTATGCCATTGTCTTGCCGACGGCCGTGCTGGTTTCTCCTGAAAAGCGACATAAACTCATGGAGGTGACCATGCCTGAAATCCCCCTGTCGGCAGCGGATTTTGCGTGGATGGTACGTTATGAAGGCCTCGATGAGCAGAAGGTCTATCTCGGGGTGATGGTGAAGGAGGGGGAAGAGGGGGTCCGGATATTCAGTATCATCAAGAATTCCGTTGCAGAAGAGGCGGGGCTTAAGAAAGAAGATATCATCACGACCTTTGATGGGGAGCCCATTGAGGCCACCTTTGACTTGACCTATACCATAGGCCGGAAAAGACCTGGTGACAAAGGGGTGCTGGAGGTCCTCAGGGATGAAGAGCTCTTGCGCTTTGAAGTCACCTTTAGAGAGAGTCACATGCACCGGTGACCGCCCTTTGCCTCTCGTCGCTGTGCAAAGAGGGTTTCGCAAAAAGTCCCATTGGCTCACTCCGTGAGCAATCTTGGGATTCATTGTGTAGGGGTCTAGCATGACCGAGCCACTGGAAATAGAAGTGAAGTTTTATCTTGGCGATGTGGCCGGGGTGCGAGAGCGTATCCTGGCCTTGGGCGCCACTTCCTGCGGCCGGGTCTTTGAGGCCAACATCCGCTTCGAAGATGAGGCAAGGGGCCTCAAGGAACGGGGGGTGCTGTTGAGGCTGAGAAAAGACGACAAGGCCAGGTTGACCTTCAAGTCGCCCCCTTCCAACCCTGACGAGGATTTTAAGATTCACCGTGAGCTGGAGATCGAGGTGGACGATTTTGAAACTTGCCGGGCCATTCTGGAAGACCTTGGCTTTCATGAAGAGCAGGCCTATGAGAAGTGGCGTGAGACCTTTACCCTGGGAGAGACCAAGCTTCTTGTGGACACCATGCCCTACGGCACATTTCTGGAGATTGAGGGGGAAAAAGCAGACATCCGTCACATCTCAAACCTCCTGGACCTGAAGTGGGAAGAAAGGATCTTGCTGAACTACTTGGAGATCTTTGACATCGTCCGGCAAGAGGAGCACTTGGCTTTTAATGATATTACTTTTGAAAATTTCAGAGTGCGCCCAGTGGAGATAGGAAGATATGTGCCCTTGCTCTGCGCCACGCACAAAAGGGTGGCCTGAAGACTGACTCATAACGGGTGAAGAAGGATCCCTTCTGCACTCTTGGGAGGCGCCGTGGCAGAACTTTCCATACTCTCTTTGAACCTGCGCTTTGGCCTTGCCGACGACGGGCTAAACGGATGGGAGTACCGCAAAGAAACGGTCGTCAAGCTGTTTCAAGGAGAAAGGCCAGATTTCATCGCCGTCCAGGAAGCCAATCATTTTCAGAGCGATTTCCTGATCCAGAACCTTTCCGATTACGGACACATAGGAAGGCGCGACCCTGCACCAGAGTTTTGGCAGGACAACATCCTTTTTTATCGAAAGCCGATTGTCTGTAAGGAGCACCTCCATTTTTTTCTAAGTGAGACGCCTCTTGTCCCCAGCCGGTCCTTTGGAAGCAAATTCCCGCGGCAGGCCACCCTCGGGCGCTTTCAGGTGAACAGCTACGCCATCATCTGTGTCAACACCCACCTCGATTTCAAGACCCCTGCCCAAATGGGAGCCGCCAGGGTCATCAAGGCCCAGTTGTCCCCCTTTTCAGACAAGATCCCCTTGATCCTAATGGGCGATTTTAATGCCACACCAGACAGCCCCTGTTATCAGTGGTTCACGGGAAAGGCGGTTCAAAGTGAACGGGGGCTGGATCTCAAAGAGACCTTTAAGGAGCCTTATCCCAGCACCTTCCACGGCTTCACTGGAGAGCCAGCAGTGGGCTACATCGACTGGATTCTCTATGGTGGCCCCCTTCGGCTCAAGGCGTGCCAGGTGTTCCAAGATCCCTTAGACGGGACCTACCCCTCGGACCACTTTCCTGTGAAAGCCGTGTTTGAACCGAATAAGCGAGCGCATTCCCCGCTGCTTGCGGCGGGGTTAGCGAGTGTATAGTTAAAATGACAACATCCTTGCGGTGAAGATTCCCCGTGGCTTGCCGCGGGGAGGGTTCAATGCTAAATACTGTTCGCTGGCAATAAGGTAAAAGGAACTTCATGAGCAACAAGAGATTTGATTTTTTGAAAAAAGACTATGTACAGGGGTTTCCCGCTTTTTGCGGGTTTCAAGTAGAGCGGGTGGCCTACGGAGCATTTGAAACAAGACTGAAGATAGGGCCGGACCACAGGCAGCAGGATGGTTTTGTCCATGCCGGTGTCATTGCTACCATGGCCGACCATACTGGTGGATATGCGGCCTATACAACGGTTTCTGAAGAGACCCGTATCCTGACCATAGAGTTCAAGATAAATTACTTCAGGCCTGCAAAGGGCGAAGCCATTTTGTGTCGGTCACAGGTCGTAAACAGGGGCAAGAAGATCATTGTTTCAGAGTCTGAGGTCTCCTGTGTATCGAAAGGCCAGGAGAAGCCAGTCTCCAAGGCCATGATAACGTTGATGGCCATGCCGGCCTCGAAGTTTTCCACCTAGCATGGTCTCTCAGGAGTTCCTTTAAAAAGGAGAGTGTGGCCATCAAGCTATCGTCCGGGCTCCATGAGGGTTTCCGGGAAAGTGGACTGGGCGCACAAGTGAGAGGAGGAAAATATGGCCGACTTTTTCGGGCTGCTGAAAACAAGGCGATCTATCAGGGACTTTCAGGACAGGGAGGTCCCCGTAGAACTTATCAAGGAGATCATACGAGACACCTGCCTTGCACCGAGCTCAGGAAATGAGCAGCCATGGCGGTTCATCATCGTCAACGAAAAGGGGTGGATCAAACGGCTCTCAGAGGAAAGCAAGAAGAACTTCCTCTTGCACCTTGAAAAGCATCCCGATGGCCACATCAAGCGTTACGAAAGGACGCTCAGGGATAGAGACTTTAACGTGTTTTACAATGCACCATCTTTGGTCTACATCGTGGGCCCGAGGAAGATCGGAACCCTCCATATCGATTGTGCCCTTGCAGCCTCCTACTTCATGTTTTCAGCTGCAGCAAGAGGCTTGGGGACCTGTTGGGTGGCCTTGGGGGCCAACATCAAAGACCCGGAGATGGTCAAAGCCATTGGATTGCCGAAGGATTGTAGGATTGTGGCCCCCATCATCGTGGGATATCCGAAAGGTATTCCCGATCCTCCTCACAGACATGCCCCGCAGATCCTAAAGACGCTCTCTTGACCACCGAGGACCCAAGGGGCCCACCTTTTCAACTATTTGACAAGCCCCAAGGTTTCAGCTAGGGCTAATCCCTAAACCTTATGAGGAACAGTGTAATAGAGAGGGTGGTCACGCCCTTTTGACCTTGAGATTGCCTATGGGACCGCCGATCGACAAGAAACAGATCACTATCACTGATGATATGATCACCAGTTGGCAGGGGGTGGTGGACACGGTGGCAGAGATGGCCGGGGTGCCCTCTGCCCTGATCATGAAGGTAGCGCCCCCTTTTATCGAGGTCTTCCGCTCAAGCGCATCACAGAACAATCCCTATGAAGTCGGAGATAGAGAACGCCTGCCCGGCCTTTACTGTGAATGGGTGATCAAGCATAGGAGCAGACTGCTCGTCGCCAATGCCTTGAAGGACAAAGAATGGGCTACGAACCCGGATACAAGGCTCGGGATGATTGCCTATCTTGGTTTTCCACTCCTTTGGCCCGACGGGGAGGTCTTTGGCACCATCTGCGTTCTTGATGCAAAGGAGAACCGATTCGGACCGTCCCATGAAAGACTCCTACTGAAATTCAAAGAACTCGTCGAGGCCCACCTTGCCTTGCTGTACAAGGCGACCTTTGACAGGAAGAACCTGGAGGGCATCCTAGACAACCTGACTGAGGGGATCATCGCCCATGACACGGAAAGACATATCCTGTTTTTTAACAAAGCTGCAGAAGAGATCACGGGCTATTCCAGGGAAGATGTCCTGGGCAAGGACTGCCACGAGGCCTTTGGAGGACCCTTTTGCGGCGGGCGCTGCGCCTTTATTGGGGAAGCCCCCCAGTCTTTGGCCCATCTTGACTATCCCCTGAACATTGTTACCAGGAAGGGTGAACCGCGAAGGATCGAGATGTCTGTTACTGGCATGACGGACGAGACGGGATCTTTTGTGGGGATACTAGCGGCTTTTCGAGACGTGACCGATGTCATCGGCTCTCAAATCAAGCTGGGTGAGCTCACAAGCTTTGCCGGCATCGTGGGGCATGATTACAGGATGCAGAGGATCTTCCAACAGATACGTGAGTTGGCCACCAATGACTACCCGGTCCACATCTCGGGCGAAACAGGCACGGGCAAGGAACTAGTGGCCGCAGCCATCCACAATGAAAGCCGGCGGGGTGGAGGCCCTTTCGTGCCTGTCAACTGTGCAGCCCTTCCTGAAGGGACCCTGGAGAGCGAGCTCTTCGGGCACGTGAAGGGGGCCTTTACTGGGGCCTTGCGGGATAAAAAGGGCCGGTTTGAGCTGGCCCATAAGGGGACATTGTTCCTGGATGAGGTGGCTGACCTGCCACAGTTTGTTCAGGTCAAACTGCTGAGGGTCCTCCAGGAAGGGGCCTTTGAACGGGTAGGCGCGGAAAACACCACATCGGTGAATGTGCGGATCGTCAGTGCAACAAATCGGGATCTGAAGCAGGAAGTCGATAAGGGGCGTTTCCGCGAGGACCTTTACTACCGTATCAACGTGGTCCCTATTCACATGCCGCCCCTTAGGAAACGAAGGAAAGATATCCCCCTTCTCATAGAGCACCTCCTGGGCAGGGCCCTCGAAGAGGGTCTCAAATCCCCTGGTTTTTCCAAAAGGGCCTTGTCTGTCATGATGGATTATCCCTGGCCTGGAAACGTCCGGGAGCTTCAGAGTGCTATTCGGTTTGCCCTCGTAAAATCAAGGGGCCGAACGATTCAGCCAGACCATCTCCCGCTGGAGCTGAGGAAATGGCAAGAGGGACGGCCGCCCAGAGGCCCTTCTCGAAAACTGGATGTGGAACGTGTCCAGGCTGCTCTGGCCAGAAGTGGAGGCAACAAGGCCAAGGCAGCCAGGATGCTGGGTGTGGGCAGGGCGACCCTCTACCGCTTTCTGGCCGATTTTCCAGGTGTCTCATGAAACACTTATGTCTCATACTTAAACATGAGACACTCGGTTAACTTTCCTTCCCATGCCCTAACAACCCATGGCTCATCGAAACCCTTCCGGAATTATCATAACTATTCGTTATAAAGCGTAATATGCTGGTTTTCCGCTTCACTCCCTTCCTGTCGGCTCACGTGTCAACGATTCCCCATGTTGAGGCAGCGCAGTACGCGAGCTGACTGATGAATCTAGTAATCATTTGAAATATTAATTGGTTATCTCTGATATTTCCTTTCGGAAGAGCAGGTGTCTCAGCAGTGTCTCAAGTTATTCTGTGACAAGGGGCCTTTGTGATGGCCCATGCCATGTATTACTTCCTGTTATTCTACCAGTTTTTCAGCATTAGGGCATGGATGTTTAACGTGGCATGAATCTTGATGACTGATGGGCACAACCGTTTGAAACGGACACTTCCTTCGAAGGGGTGGCTTGATGAAACCATGTGATGCGAGCATCAAAAGGACGTTGAACCTGGTGGAAGAGATGCTCAACCTGGCCGATCAAGGGGACGCAGTAAGGGAGGATACTGGTTGTGGTGTCCTCTACGGGGTGGTGAGAGATTCCGCCTTTAAGATCAAAAAACTGGCTGAAGAGGAAAAGGCGGCCCATATCAAGAAGGGCTGGTGGAAGGAATAGGGCCAGAATAGTCCCTGGACCTGATCTGTGTGGTGAGGGGACCCTGTGATGGCCGGGGCCTTCATCTTGCCCTCTTAACGGAAAAATACTGTCTTGCCCAGGGACAAATACACGATTGGCCCCATTGCCCTTGCCCTTTAGGAGTATGTAAAGTGTGCGTTTGAAACAGGAAAAAGAGAGGGATTCTGGGCAGGCCTTACGATCACGCCTCCCCTTTTTTAGGGGATGGGACAATCTTGGAAAGAAAGCAGATGACAGCGATAAAACGAGGCGAAAGACGTGCCACAAAGACCTACTGCGATGGAGAGAGATGAGAAGCTGTTATGAGAAAGGAGAGATCGAATGGGTAGTCTAAAGGGGAGTCAGACCGAGAAGAACCTGCTTACCGCTTTTACGGGCGAGTCCCAGGCCCGAAACCGGTACACCTATTTTGCCAGCCAGGCAAAGAAGGATGGTTATGTGCAGATGCAGGCCATATTTGAGGAGACCGCCGACCAAGAAAAGGAGCATGCCAAAAGGCTTTTCAAATTCCTGGAGGGGGGTGAAGTGGCAGTGTCCGCCCGTTTTCCGGCCGGGGTGATCGGCACAACACTGGAAAACCTAAAGGAAGCGGCTGCAGGGGAAAACTACGAGTACACGGAGATGTATCCGGGCTTTGCCAAGGTGGCCCGGGAGGAAGGGTTTGAAGATATTGCAGAGGTTTTTGAAGCCATTGCCGTGGCCGAAAAGCAGCACGAGAAGCGGTATCTGGATCTTGCGGCAAACATTGAGGCCGGTCGCGTGTTCAAGCGGGAGGACAAGGTGGTGTGGCGGTGCCGCAACTGCGGCTATCTTCACGAGGGAGAATCTGCCCCTGACACCTGTCCGGCCTGTGCCCATGCCCAGAAACACTTCGAGCTGTTGGGCGAAAACTGGTAACTCTGATCCATGGAACCTATCCGGTCTCTGGACCGCCTGAAAAGAAAGGAGAGGTGTCAAGATGACTGAAAGACTGCAGATTTACAAGTGTGAGGTTTGTGGAAACATCGTGGAGGTCGTGCATGCAGGCAAGGGAGAACTGGTGTGTTGCAAGCAGCCCATGAAGCTTTTTGTGGAAAATACTGTAGACGCTGCCCAGGAAAAACACGTGCCTGTGGTGGAGAAAACAGCAGAGGGTATCAAGGTGACCGTGGGAAGTGTCGCCCACCCCATGGAGGAAAAGCACTACATTGAGTGGATCGAGGTCATTGCCGACGGGAAGGCTTACCGGCAGTTCCTGAACCCTGGCGATGTTCCTGAAGCGACGTTCAATATCACAGCAGACCAGGTAACGGCTCGTGAGTACTGCAATCTGCACGGATTGTGGAAGGCGTAAATGGCTGCACCGGAAGAGATGTATCAATGTCAAACAATAAGTTGCGGCTATATCTACAACCCTGACAAGGGGGACCGGAAGGGAAAGATCGCCAAAGGGACCCCTTTTGAAGATCTACCGGAGGACTGGACCTGTCCCGTATGCGGGGCAAGTAAAAAATCCTTCCGGCCTTTGGCAGGACCTGGTTCTGTAAAGGACAGCGAATGAAAACAGACAAGGAGGTCAAAGACGATGGATAAGTATGTGTGTTCAGTATGCGGCTATGTGTATGATCCGGCAGAAGGTGATCCTGAAAACGGCGTTGCCCCGGGGACTGCCTTTGACGATCTGCCCGATGATTGGAACTGCCCTGTGTGTGGGGCCACAAAGGATCAGTTTGAAAAGGAGTAATATGTCGTTGAAAGAAGGGAAAGGAAATGACACCCATAGAAATAGCAGAAGGGATCTTCTGGGTAGGGGTTATTGACTGGAACATCAGAGATTTTCACGGGTATTCCACGAATGACGGAAGCACGTATAACGCCTTTCTCATATTGGATGAAAAGACAACCCTCATCGATACGGTGAAGAAGGAGTTCGCTGATGAGCTCATAGCAAACATCAGTCAGATCGTGAATCCAAAGAAGATTGACTACGTTGTAAGCAACCACACGGAGATGGACCACTCCGGTGGCCTGGCAAGGGTCATGCACAGAGTGGGGGAAGACAAACCCCTCTATTGCTCCAAGATGGGACACAAGAATCTCTTGCGACATTTTCCCCAGAAGTGGAATTACCAACCCGTGGAAAACGGGGGCACATTGGCCCTGGGCAAAAGGACCCTTACCTTTCTGGAGACCAGGATGCTTCACTGGCCCGACAGCATGTTCTCCTACGTGAATGAAGACAAGATCCTCTTTTCAAGTGACGCCTTTGGGCAGCACTATGCAGGGCTGGAAAGATTTGACGACCAGGTGGGCGATGCCATCATGCCCCACGCCAAGAAGTACTTCGCCAATATCCTGTTGCTGTACAGTCCCCTCATACTCAAGCTGGTCGACACCGTCACAGAGATGGGGCTGGCCCTGGACATGATCTGTCCCGACCACGGCATCATCTGGCGGAAGGATCCTTCCAAGATTATCAACGCCTATGTGAAGTGGAGCAAGCAGGAGCCCAAAAGAAAGGCCGTGGTTGTTTATGACACCATGTGGCACAGTACGGAGATGATGGCAGAGGCCATTGTGGACGCCCTCGGTCAGGAAGGTGTGGACGCCAGGCCCATGCACCTCAGGGCCTGGCACAGAAGCGACATCATGACAGAGGTCCTCGATGCCGGGGCCATCGTCGTGGGTTCTCCCACCCTGAATAACGGCCTTTTCCCAACAGTGAGCGACTTCCTCACCTACATGAAGGGCCTTAAGCCGATCAATAAGGTCGGTGCCGCCTTTGGTTCCTTTGGCTGGAGCGGAGAGGCCGTGAAATTGATGAACAAGGAACTGGAGGGGATGAAGTTTGAGTTGATCGATCCTGGCGTGAAGATTCAATATGTTCCAAATGAGGAGAGCCTGGAAGCGTGCTATGAGCTGGGTAAGAAAATAGCCCAGGCCCTGCCTGCCGATTAGTCCCTTGGCCATGAGGGGGGCAGTAAAGGGCTCTTTGTCACGCAGGTCACAGATGCATGTGATCCAAGAGAATGCGCCAGAAGAGAGGGGGGTTCAAATGCCATCCACACAATTTCGGAAAGTTCATCTGTATCAATGCCCATGCGGGTACAAGTATGAGCCGGAAAAGGGGTGTTCTGAGGCAGGATACGATCCTGGTACCCCATTTGAAGAGCTTCCGGACCAATTGACGTGCCCCAGATGCCAGACTGCCAAGGTGCGGTTTCGCGAAAAGAAGTTCTCGGAGATCGTCTGTTGAGATCCGGTTTTTTCAGCAGCCATTAGCATGGGAACCCGTCACCAGAAGGATCGATTCACGTACCATGGGTGGCTGCTGGTGTCATGGGCAGATGCTGCGGGGCAATAGAAAGGAGGTGTTTTGTGAAGAAGCTGGAGATCGGCTGCGGAAAACCGACCGGTGCAAAGGTCGGAGAACCCCGAAAGAACGATACACCAGTTGAAGAAAAAGAGGCGAAGGAGACCGTGATGGTGAGAGCCAAAGTTGGGGCCAAGGCCCCTGATTTTCAGGCCCCAGCGTTTTACAAGGGCAAGTTTGTGCAGGTCAACTTGTCGGACTATCTGGGAAAATGGATGTGTGTCTGTTTTTATCCGGGAGATTTCACGTTCGTCTGAGCGACGGAACTGGCGGCAGTTGCCACCAAATACAAGGAGCTGAAGAAGTTGGGACTGGAGTTTTTCTCCATTAGTGTGGACAGTCATTTCGTCCACAAAATGTGGCAGGATAAAGAGCTTTCCAAAATGGTAAAAGGTGGTGTTCCTTTTCCCATGCTCTCCGATGGCGGGGGAAAGATCGGTTCCGTCTATGGTGTCTACGATGAAGATGAAGGCGTGGATATCCGTGGTCGCTTTATTATTGATCCAGATGGCATCATCCAAGCCATGGAGATGCTGACCCCACCCGTGGGCCGCAATGTGGCGGAATTGATTCGCCAGGTCCAAGCCTTTCAACACATAAGAAAGACCAAGGGCGCAGAGGCTACCCCCTCTGGGTGGCAGCCAGGCAAACCCACCTTAAAGCCCGGGCCTGATTTGGTGGGCAAGGTCTGGGAGGTATGGACCCCTGATCTGGCCTTCTAGGCTTACCCCCCTGCCCGCGCAGAGCATAGCAAATATTTGGTGGTGGGGGGTATCATCAACCTAGCGATGAAAGGAGGAAGACAATGACAAAGAGATGCTTCCAATTGCTGTGTGCAGTGGCCATGGCACTGTCTGTGGTGTCCTATGCATCTGCCCATTGTGAGATTCCATGCGGGATCTATGATGATCAGATGCGAATTGACATGATTGCCGAGCACATTACCACTATTGAGAAGTCCATGAAGCAGATCGTTGCACTGGGAAACAAAAAGCCCATAGACTACAATCAGCTCACGAGGTGGGTCACGAATAAGGAGCACCATGCCAATGAGCTACAGCACATCGTGACACAGTACTTCATGACCCAGCGGATCAAGCTTGACACTGAGAAATATGCTGAGAAATTGACCGGTCTTCACAAGTTGCTGGTTTTTTCCATGAAATGCAAACAGACGACGGATCTTGCCCACATTGCCACGTTACGGTCCGTCTTAAAGGAATTTGAGGGCCTCTATTTTGGCCATGGGCACAAATAGACTGTAAGTGGCAAAGGGTGAGTGCGAATGGCAGGACACAAGGTCATACTATTTCGGCCATACCCCCTGGAGACGGGCCAGAAGATCACCATTGACGGTGGCCCCCGCAGCGGCGATTGGGAAGTGATGGGAGCGGACGATCGAAGGGTCAGGCTCCGGTGCCCCGTATCCCAACGGGAGTTTGACTGGGACCGCTTCTGCTATTTTGTGGAAGTGCAACACGGTGCTGAGTGGCCTCATAGAGACTAGGGGCAAGGGCAAAAGGGGCAGGTCTAAGCCATGTGCTCAGCCGGCCGAGGTGGCCACCGGAGGGTTAATGGCCCCTCGATAAGAGTTGGTGAAGGGGGGAGGATCAGGCTGTGAAAAGGGTACTGATTTGCTACGACAGCAGAACGGGCCACACGGAAAAGATGGCGGAGTATGTCGCTGAAGGGGTGCGTATCATCGGCCATGAAGCGGAGCTCATGAGGATCGGCGCCATTAAGAGCCACAAGGATCTGGAAGGCTATGACGCCTATGTGTTCGGTTGCCCCACATACCACCGAGACATCACTAACGGCATGAAGACTTTCCTGTTTCTGGCGCAAAAGGCCGCATTGGAGGGAAAGGTGGCTGGGGCCTTTGGGTCTTACACCCATAGCGGGGATGCCCCCAAAGTGATCTTTGACACCATGGAGTACGTATTTAAAATGGACATGGTGGAGCTGGGTTCCTTTAAGCTGAAAGAGGAGATCATCGAGACAGGTGAAGGGCTGCGCGCTTGTCAGGACTACGGAAAGGCCATAGGAGAGAAGCTGGGGCCGTGACCTTTCCATCCCAGCCCGCTCCTGTGTCCCCACCTTGAAAAGGGAGGGCGGTTCTGCATTCAAGACCTCAGGGACAAAGAGAAGATGAGACAGATTCTATACCTTGCCCAGCAGTTTCAGAAGAACCAGGCAGCTAGAAGATGCTGTCCTGGAGAGCCCCATAAGGGGTATGCCGTGGGCCTCGACCATGGCCAGAGGGGCGTCAAGCATGGCTTCGCAAAGGCGCTGCTCTTTCCCATCGTTCTATCTCTTGCGTGTGTTCTCGGCTGTGCCAAGCAAAAAGGCTATTTCTACCATCCGAGCAAGACAACTGCTGAAAGGCATGCGGATTACTCACAATGTATGTACCATCTGGACGCCAGTTTCAGTCGGTATGGGACTGTTTCCAGTCCAGGGGCCGAGGCCTGGGGGTCAGACAGCCAGGCACAAATAGCCAAAGCCGTGGAGCGTTGCATGAAATCGAAAGGCTATAGGATCGTATCGGAGGAAGAGGCCAAGGCCCTTGGCGTCAACACGCAAGACCCCTGGCCGCCCCATTCAAAGTCGTCCCCTTCTACGGGTCCGTAAAGAAGGGGTGCTAAGGGGGGCAGACGACGAGACGGCCATCTTCGCGGGGGGTTGAGCGGCATGGGGGCGCCTTTCAATCTGGCATCTCATCAGGGGGACCATCGCATGAAGCAACGATGCTTGAGACTCACGTTGGCCATGGTTGCGGCAACGAGCCTGGCGGGCACGGTGTTTGCGCAAGTCGCACCCGTTTTTGCAGGGACAACTGCTTTTGTGATCAAGGAGTGGGTGCCGGTAGTGGACTCGGCCATGCAAGGGGTGAGACAAGTCTACATGTGCGCGGATCCGCGGGTGCATGGTTCGGACCTGGTTCCTTACGGAAAGGGTGGTGTTACCAATACGCGGGTGGCCATTCGTTCGGAGAAGAAGGGGTCTGAATGGCTTATCCTGGACGACCAGGAGGCCTCTTATCGGATGTACCAAATCATTCGACGGGATAGGTTCCTCTCTCTTTTAAACTGGGCCGGGGCCGAGCACATCCTGCTGGGCAATGTTTTTTTCGGGGGGGTCACCTTTGACAGCGATCCATCCTTTCCGCTCCATTTCAAACTGGTTCAAGACGTGGGCTATGTCCACCTTTGCGGTCGTGGAACGGTGGTCATGCCGGGGGGGAAGAAGCATGCCCTTGGATACGATGACAGGGCCAGCGATTTCATCGGTGCACTCAAGGCCAAGGACCAACTGAAACGTGAGGCCGCGTCTGAGGCCTTGGGATGGCTGGCCAAGACCAAGGACGAGAAAGAAAGGGCCGCTTTAGCCCTTATGGAAGCCATGAAAGACGGGGCCATGGAAGTAAGACGCAATGCCGCAGCGAGCCTCGGAAAGATTGGCGACCCCAGGGGGCGAGAAGCCCTTCAGGCCGTCCTTGAAGATGAAGATGAATGGGTCCGTGAAGTGGCTGCTGATTCCCTCAAGAGGCTTGACGGCGGAGGGTCAGGATCACCATAGGGGATAGTTATTGAGTAACAAGTTGATTATTTAGGAGGTGCGTCATGGGAAAGAGGTCGTTGCCTGTAATGGTGTTTATGATGGCTGTGCTGTATTTCACTGGCTTGGTGTTTGGGGCCGAAGAGCCTTGCGTCGTATGTCATGGCAAGGTTTCTCCGGGAATGGTGGCCGACTGGAAGGCCAGCAAGCACAGCAAAGAAGACGTGACCTGTTCCGTTTGCCACGGCGATAAACACAATGGCGCCAACACCGCCCGTCTTGCCGTGTTGCCCGATGAGAAACTCTGTGCCGAGTGCCACGAAGACCAGTTCAACCAGTTTGCCAAGGGGAAGCACAACTTCGGCTGGACGGCCTTGAACGCCCTTCCCATCACCCATGTGGAGCCTGACGAGTTGATGGAAGGCGGCAGGGGGTGCGGGGGGTGCCATAACATGGGCATCAAATCAGAAGAGCAGAAAAAGGAGCAAAGAGACAAGGGCTACCGCTACCAGAACAACTCCTGTGACGAATGCCACACCAGGCACGTTTTTTCTGTGAAAGAGGCCCGGGACCCCAGGGCCTGTCAGCAATGCCACATGGGCTATGATCATCCCCAGTGGGAGATGTGGAGCAGTTCCAAACACGGCGCACGCTACGCTGTAAAGGAAAAGGGCAAGCTGCCGGAAGGCGCCGCCGCCCCATCGTGCCAGTTTTGCCACATGCCCGATGGCGACCACGAGAACCATACGGCCTGGGGGTTTCTGGGTGTGCGACTGCCCTTGCCAGAAGACGAGCAGTGGGCCGCGGACAGGGTGACCATCCTAAAGGCCCTGGGGGTTCTAAATCCTGAGACAGGAGAACCTACGGCCCGCTTGGAGGCAGTGAAAGCGGTGGACCTTGCCCGACTCACGGAAGAGGCATGGCAGAAGGAGCGGGACAAGATGATCGATCGCTGCAAGCAATGCCACGCTGAGACTTACGCCCGCGAACAGCTGGCCATGGGGGATGCCATGATGCAGAAAACGGATCGTCTCTTGGCAGAGGCCATTGAGGTGGTTGCCGCCCTTTACAAGGACGGCATCATCCAGAAGCCGGACAACTATGCCTTTGCCTATCCCGACTTTCTCTATTTTATGCAGACCGGCGGCTCTCACATTGACCAGGTCCTTTTTCAGATGTATATGAAGCACAGGATGCGGGCCTATCAGGCCTTTTTTCATGTGAACCCCGATTATGCCTACTGGTACGGTTGGGCCATGATGGTCAAGGACCTCGATGAGATCAAGGAACTCGCCAGGACCATGCGGGCTGCGGCGGAGATCGAGAAGATGAGGAGGTAGAAGTAGATGAGAAGTATGGTGAAGGTGGCTGGTTATGTCGTTGTGTTGATGTATGTTTCGGTGCAGGTTGCAATGGGGGCAGGGCCCCCCGTGAGTGAAGCAACTGAGGCGTGCCTGGACTGTCACCGGTCCCTGAATCCAGGAATCGTGGCGAGCTGGGAAAAGGGCCGCATGGCAAGAGTCACGCCCAGGGTCGCAAAGAGCATGATCTCAAAAAAGCGACGGGTCTCGTTCGATACGCTGCCTGACGGCCTAGCCGGTGTCGTTGTGGGCTGTGCCGAGTGTCACACCATGAACCCTGAAAAACACCAGGACACCTTCGAGCACAACGGATACCAGGTGCATACAGTGGTGAGCCCACAAGACTGTGCCGTCTGTCACCCCGTGGAGCTTGAGCAGTATCGCAAGAACCTGATGTGTGAGGCCTACGGGAATCTCAGGAATAACCCTGTCTACCACGGCCTAGCCGACTCTGTAAACGGTATCCAGACCTTCGCGGAGATGAAGACGACCTATGAAGGGCCTGATGCGGCCACGGATGCGGATTCTTGTTTTTACTGCCACGGTACGGTCGTTGAGGTGAAGGGAATGGAGACCAGGGACACGGCAGATGGCGAGATGTCCTTTCCCGTCCTTTCGGGGTGGCCCAATCATGGCGTGGGGCGGATCAATCCTGACGGCAGTAAAGGCTCCTGCGGGGCTTGCCACGCCCGGCATCGGTTCTCCATTCAGATGGCCAGAAAACCCGCTACCTGTTCCGAGTGTCACAAGGGCCCTGATGTGCCTGCATACAAGGTCTACATGGTGAGCAAGCACGGAAACATCTATGCCAGTCTGGGTAAGGAATGGGACTATAAGGCCGTTCCCTGGACCGTGGGCGAAGACTTCACCGCCCCGACCTGTGCCACATGCCACGTGAGCCTTGTCGTATCGCCAGAAGGTGAGGTAGTGGCAGAACGGACCCATCAGATGAATGACCGCCTCTCCTGGAGAATTTTCGGTTTGATCTATGCCCATGGGCATCCCAAGTCTGCGGACACGACCGTGATTCAGAACAGGGCAGGCCTGCCTCTGCCAACGGAGCTTACAGGAGAGCCGGTAGCCGAGTATCTCATCGATGAAGCCACACAGCAACAACGGCGAGAGACCATGCGGACCGTCTGTCTCACGTGCCACAGTCGCCAATGGGTGGACGGGCAGTTCTCGCGTTATGAGAACACCATCCGAACCACCAACGAGATGACCCTGACGGCCACCAAGATCCTGCTTGCGGCTTGGGAAAAAGGGGCGGCAGCAGGACTTGGCCAAAACGACAGCATCTTTAACGAAGCTATTGAGAAGAAATGGGTGGAGCAGTGGCTCTTTTACGCCAATTCGACCCGTTATTCCTCTGCCATGGCGGGTGCCGACTACGGTGTCTTTGCCAATGGGCGTTGGTATATGTCGAAGAACATCCAGGAAATGTCTGATTGGCTGAAATTCAAACTCACTGAAAAGAAGTAGTCTCTTGGGAGGAGAGGACCATGAAAAGAGGATTGATTTTTCTGGGAGCCTTCGCGTTCCTGTTCTTTCTCCTGGCCGATGGCGGCAGGGTGTGGGCGACCAGCCCGCCAAAAAAGGGAGACGTCTTGCCTGAAATCACCCTTCCTGTGCCAGAGGATTCGGGCTTTAAAGATTACCTGGGTCTTTCAGGTACAGGGGTGTTTCAGATCCCACAGATCAAGGCCAGGGTCGTAATCGTTGAGGTCTTCAGCATGTACTGCCCCCATTGCCAGCGGGGAGCTGCGGAGATCAACAGGTTCTACAGCCTGATAGAAAAAGATCCAGGGCTGAAGGGCAGGGTCAAGGTCATCGGGATAGGCGCCGGTAACTCGACCTTTGAAGTGGACGTCTTTCGAAAGACCTATCAGGTGCCCTTTCCGCTTTTTCCCGATCAAGATTTTTCTATTCACAAGAACCTTGGAGAAGTGAGAACGCCTTACTTCATAGGGATCAAGAATAAGAATGGCGCAGATCATGAAGTGTTCTATTCCGAGCTTGGCGGGTTTGACGATGCGGAAGCATTTCTCCAGCAGATGGTCAAGCTCTCTGGGCTGAAATAGGAGGAAGCGTGATGAAGCAGAAAACAGGCTTAGTCTTATCATGGGTATGGGTGGTGCTCTTTTGCTTCAGTCCTTTGGTTGCTGCCAGCACCTATGGAAGCTCTGAAGCGTTCAAGGACAATATCTACCATCCGGGAGACCTGAAGCCGAAAGACAGTGTGTTGAAGGTAAAGGTGGGAGACAAGGCGCCTGACTTCACCCTTCCGGCAGTTTCAGGAGGAAAGGTCTCTCTCGGCCAGTATCTTGGGAAGAAGAATGTGGTCCTTTCCTTTGTGCCTGCAGCGTGGACCCCGGTCTGCTCCGATCAGTGGCCAGGGTACAACATCATTGATGACCTATTTGCTGAAAACGATGCCGTGCTTCTGGGTATCACTGTGGACAACATCCCCACCTTGTTTGCATGGACAAATCAGATGGTTCCCGAGGGGACGACGTTGTGGTTTCCTGTGCTTTCCGACTTCTGGCCCCATGGGAAGGTGGCTGACACATTCGGGGTCTTGCGCTCTGACGGGGTGACAGAGCGGGCCCTTTTTGTCATCGATAAGAAGGGGATCATTCGATACATTGACGTCAACGACATCAATGAAAGACCGAGTCTTGAAAGGCTCATCAAGGCCCTGGAGGAACTGGGCAAGCCCTAAGGGGAAAGGAGAGGCGCTGAACGCAGGGGTTGCTATGGGAGCCCAAGCCCAGGGCCATGGCAGGGATTGGCGGGCTGCGCGGTTAGCGCGTGTACAGAAAATGGGACACATCCCTTGCGGTCGCTGCGAAGCACTGCCGCTAGGTAGAACATTCCAAACAGCTTGCTGCAGGGTCTTCAATAAAGAAGAAATAGGAGGCCATCATGGGAAAGAAGAGATATGAAGTCAAGGCAGAATGTCCGGCATGCTCTTGTGGTGATGTTACATTTTTGGGCCCGGAGAAGTTGCGTGAAAAGTTCATTGGCGACGAGAAAGAGATCCATATCCTCTGTCCGGCCTGTGGAACCAAACACACGGGAAAAGTGGTAAGAGAGGAAGATGTGGGCACGCGCTAGTCTGATGTATCGGACGTGCGTTTGAGAAGCAGCGTGTCGGGACGAAGCCTTACCAGGGTCCAGTCACCAAGCGTTCTTGAACCACAGGCTCTTGCGGTGGAGGTCCAGTGGGCGAAGCAGATGCGGGACAACAAAGGGGCTTTAATCGGCTGGCCAACGAAAGAAGTCCTTACCTTCTCCAACACGCCCAAAACCCGGTGAACTGGTATCCCTGGGGTGATGAGGCATTTGAGAAGGCAAAAGGGGAGGAGAAGCCGATCTTCCTGTCCATCGGCTATGCCACGTGCCACTGGTGCCATGTGATGGCCCATGAGTCCTTTGAGGACGAGGAAGTGGCCCGGCTTCTAAACCAGTCCTTTATCGCCATCAAGGTGGACCGCGAAGAGCGCCCCGATGTAGATAAGATTTACATGTTCGTGTGTCAGTCCTTGACGGGACATGGAGGGTGGCCCCTTTCCGTTTTCATGACGCCCCACGGCAAACCCTTTTTTGCCGGCACCTATTTCCCAAAGACCGCGCGCATGGGTATGCCCGGTTTTACAGAGGTGGTCCAGCAGATCGCCCACATGTGGAAAAACGACCGGGCCAGCATCGTAAAATCAAGCGAGACCATCACAGCCGCCATCCAGCCCAGCTCGGAGACAGAGGGATCGGCTCCTGTCTTGCAGGCGGACACCTTGAAGAAGGGCTACACCCAGCTTGCAAGGATCTTTGATCCCACCTGGGGAGGATTCGGCGCTGCCCCGAAATTTCCCACCCCCCATCACCTCACCTTCCTGCTCCGATGGCATAAACGGAGCGGCGACGCCACGGCCCTGGACATGGTGAAACAAACCTTGCGGGCCATGAGAAACGGCGGCATTTTTGACCAGATTGGCTTTGGCTTCCATCGCTATTCCGTGGACAAGAGGTGGCTGGTTCCCCATTTTGAAAAGATGCTCTATGATCAGGCCCTGCTGGCCCTGGCCTACCTAGAGGCCTACCAGGTGACAGGAGAGGCTCCATTTGCCGAGGTGGCCCGGGAGATATTTGTCTATGTTCTGCGGGACATGACATCTCCTCAGGGCGGTTTCTATTCGGCAGAGGATGCCGACAGCGAAGGCAAGGAAGGGCTGTTTTACGTCTGGACACCCCAAGAGGTAACAGCCCTGCTGGGAAAAGAAACGGGGGAACTCTTCTGCCGTTTCTATGGTATTACGGACAGGGGTAACTTTGAAGAGGGACGGAGCATTTTCCATGTTCGTATGGCTTCACAAGGGTTTGCAGCAAAGGAGGGGATCGATCCTCCACAGCTTGACAGCATGCTTTCCGAGGCCAGGGAGAAGCTCTTTCGAGCACGCAAGAAACGGATCCACCCCTTAAAAGACGACAAGATTCTCACCTCCTGGAACGGTCTGATGATTGCCGCCCTGGCAAAGGGCACCCAGGTCTTCGGGGACGAAGCTTACGCTGCCGCAGCCACAGATGCCGTTGGTTTCCTCCTGAACAACCTGAGGACAGCCGAGGGCAGGATCCTTCGTCGTTTCAGGCAAGGGGATGCCGCCTACCCCGGGTATCTCGATGACTACGCCTTCCTTGTATGGGGTCTCATTGACCTATATGAAGCCACTTTTGAGATCTCGCTCTTGGAGGAAGCCCTTGGGCTGAATGAGGCGATGATGGATCTCTTCTGGGACGAGAAGGGCGGGGGGCTTTATTTCACGGGCAAGGGAAACGAAGCGCTTATTACTAGGAGCAAAGAAGTCTACGATGGGGCCCTGCCTTCAGGCAATTCCGTGGCGGCCCTGAACTTCTTGCGTCTGGGTCGCATGACGGGAAATGTGGTGCTGGAGCAAAGGGCCGAGCAGTTGTTTCGAACCTTTTCCCGCCAGGTGGCGGACCAGCCTATGGCCTACACGCACTTGCTCATGGCCCTTGATTTCGCTGCTGGGCCCAGTCGCGAGATTGTGGTGGCTGGAGATCCAGATCTGAAGGCCACCAGGGAAATGGTCGCTCTCATTCACAAAGGCTTTCTCCCCAACAAGGTGCTGTTGCTTCGACCTCAAGGGGCGCAGAGCAAGAGACTCGCTTCTGTTTCCCCTTTTGTCAAGGACATGGTTCCCATAGATGACAACCCCACAGTTTACATCTGCGAGCAATATACCTGCCAAGCCCCTATAAAGGACTTGCACAGGTTAGAAGCATATCTCCACTGATTCTCCCCCGGAATGGATTGCACCAGACACTGGGTTTTTCTGACCCGAGGAGGACGAGAATATGAAGATTGGTTTTGTTGGCCTTGGGAAAATGGGCGGAAAGATGGTGGAGCGTTTGATGGCAGGCGGCCATGAGATAGTGGCCTTCGATCCCGTAGCTGAAGCCCTGAAGGCGGCAGAGAAAAAAGGCGCCACCCCAGCGAATTCACTCCACGAATTGGTTGAGAAACTTGACGTCCCCCGTGCCATCTGGATCATGGTCCCTTCCGGTGACCCCACTGAAGAGACGATCCTGTCGTTGTCTTCCCTCTTGGCAGAGGGCGACATCTTGATCGATGGCGGAAATTCTCTCTACAAGGACTCCATGAGAAGGGCTGAAACCCTCAATAGACAGGGCGTCTCGCTCCTTGACGCAGGCACAAGCGGCGGCATCTGGGGCCTTGAGATCGGCTACTGCCTCATGGTCGGCGGAGAGGAGCAGGCATTTCAGACGTTGGAACGCGTCTTTCAAACCCTGGCCCCAGAAGATGGCTATGCCCACGTGGGACCGACTGGCGCAGGACACTTCGTCAAGATGGTCCATAACGGCATTGAGTATGCCTTGCTGCAAGGCTATGCCGAGGGCTTCGAAATCCTTCAGGCCAAAAAGGAGTTCAAGCTCGACCTTGAGCAGATCGCACACCTGTGGAACCAGGGCAGCGTTATCCGCTCGTGGCTCCTTGAATTGACGAAAGACGCTTTTCAGAAAGATTCAAGGCTAGAATCGATTCAAGGATACGTGGAAGACTCGGGAGAAGGTCGATGGACCGTGGCCGAGGCCATCGAAAACGATGTGCCGGCACCGCTCATTACCTTGTCCTTGCTGGAGCGCTTCCGCTCTCGACAGGAGGATTCTTTTAGCGCCAAAGTCATTGCTGCCCTGCGGAACGAGTTCGGGGGGCACGGGGTGAAGAAGAAGTGAACGAAAAGACCATTCACATTGTTGGAGCTGGATCATGTGCCATTGAGGCCCCACCAGACCCATGCGCCATTGTCGTCATCGGGGCCTCGGGCGACTTGGCCCGCAGAAAACTCATCCTCGCGCTTTTCAGGCTCTTTCAAAACGGGGGATTGCCAGATCCCTTTCTGATCGTGGGGGCCGATCTGACGGAGATGAAGACAGAGGCCTATCGCGATTTCATCAAAGAGTCCGCACGAACCCTGGGAGGGGAAAAGCCGTCTGACGACCAATGGGACGCCTTTGCTGCACGCCTCCATTACAAGATTATCAACCCTAAAAGCGCTTCACCGTTCAGCGAACTGGCGGCGTTTCTAAAAAACCAGAGTCGTGACCTCCAGATGGCGGAGAATCGGCTGTTCTATCTCGCTGTGCCTCCCACGCAGTACATCAAGATTGTCCATGATCTGGGAGAGGCAGGCCTTGCTGGCAAGAAGGACGAGCCTTCCGGATGGTCCCGAGTCGTCATCGAAAAACCCTTCGGGCGGGACCTTAAGACGGCTCAGGATCTGAACCTTCACATCCACGAATACTTCGAAGAAGAACAGATCTATCGGATTGACCACTACCTGGCCAAAGAGACGGTGCAGAATCTGTTGATGTTCCGCTTTGCCAATGCCATCTTTGAACCTATATGGAACCGGCAGTTTGTCGATCACGTCCAAATCACGGCGGCTGAGACCTTGGGGGTGGAACATCGGTCTATCTATTATGAAGAGGCAGGGGTGTTGAGGGATATGTTTCAGAATCACATGCTCCAGCTCCTGGCACTGACGGCCATGGAACCCCCTTCTGTCTTTGAGGCCGGCCGTGTGAGAGACGAGAAGGTAAAGGTCTTTCGGTCTCTTCGGCCCTTTCCAGTTGAAAGGATTGATGATCACCTTGTCCTGGGCCAATATGTTGCGGGAGCCATAGAGGGGGAGCCAGTGCCTGCTTACAGAGACGAACGGGGCGTTCAAGGAGACTCCCTGGTTCCCACCTTTGCCATGGCCAAGGTCTTCGTAGACAACTGGCGCTGGCAAGGGGTGCCCTTTTACTTGCGCTCCGGCAAGAGGATGGCAACGAAGATCACGGAAATCGCCATACAATTCAGGGCCGTCCCGAATCTCATGTTCCGCAATGCCTTGTCTGAAGAGATTCAGCCGAATGTGCTGGTCTTGAGAATCCAACCAGAAGAAAGGATCACCCTGACCTTTCAAACCAAGCTTCCCGGCGCAAAGGTCTGCCTCCAGCCGGTGACCATGGATTTTCACTACAGTACGATCCAGGAGGGCTCGTTTTTGGATGCCTACGAAAAGGTGATCCTGGACTGTCTGCTGGGGGATCACATGCTGTTCGTGCGCCAGGACGGTGTGGAGCAATGCTGGGCCTTTCTCTCCCCCATTCTTGATGCCTGCGAAACCTGTAAGGACCGAGAGAAGTCTCTCCATTTCTACGAGGCAGGAACGTGGGGCCCTAAAGAGGCCGATGCCCTGATGAGGCATGAAGGATGTGCGTGGCGGAGGGGATGACAGATGGCCAAGTACGACTACGATATGATCATTATTGGTGGGGGAGCTGCCGGGCTGACCGTGGCGGCGGGGGCTGCTCAGCTAGGCGCCAAGACGGCCTTGATTGAGAAGGAGAAATTGGGTGGAGACTGTCTCCATTATGGCTGTGTCCCGAGCAAGACCCTGATCAAGGCGGCCAAGGTCTATCATTATGCCAGACACCTGGACCTCTTTGGCTTGCCCCAGGTAGATGTGCCGCCTTGTGATCTCAAGTCCGTCATGGACCACGTGAAAAGGGTCATCGACCAGGTGGCCGTGCACGATTCCGTAGAGCGATTCCAGGGTATGGGCGTGGACGTGGTTTTTGGCGGGGCCGAATTTGTGTCCGACCATGAAGTAAGAGTCAACGGCAAATCACTTTCCGGCAGTCGCTTTACCATTGCCACGGGGAGCAGCCCCATGGTCTTTCCCATTGAGGGTCTCAAGGAGGCCGGGTTTATAACGAACGTGGAGGTCTTCTCCCTGGAAGAACTCCCGCCGCGACTCATCGTCCTTGGCGCAGGTCCCATTGGTGCGGAGCTGGCCCATGCTTTTTCCCGGTTGGGGAGCAGCGTCACCCTCGTTGACATCCTGGAAAACCCTCTGAGCTTTGAAGACCTGGACATGGCAGGGGTGGTCGTCCAACAGATGGTTCATGACGGGATAGCCCTGCGGATGGGTGCAGAGGCAAAGAGGGTGTATAAAGAGGGCAGCGACAAGGTCATGGTCCTTGAAGACAGGGAAGGCAAAGAAGAGGCCATCCATTGCGACGAGATCCTGGTGGCCACGGGCAGGAAGGCCAATGTGGAGGGATTGCATCTGGAAGCGGCTGGCGTGAACTATACCAACAAGGGCATAGAAACCGATCTTCACATGCAGACGAACCAGAAGCACATCTATGCCGCAGGGGACGTGAACGGGAAATTCCCCTTTACCCACATGGCAGGGGCGGAGGGGTCCATGATCGTCAGGCACGCCATCATGCACATTCCTGGTAAGATCAACTACAACATGACGCCGTGGGTGACCTTCACGGACCCGGAAATCGCTTCCATCGGCTACAACGAACAGCGGGCAAAGAATGATGATGTGGCCTATGACACGCATGTGGAGACCTTTGAGGAAATAGACCGGGCCCTGGCAGAAAGGGAATATGAGGGCAAGATGAAGATCCTGACAGAGGAAGGCTCGGACAAGATGATCGGCGTGCAGATCGTGGGCCTCCACGCCGGGGAGCTCATCGGCTCGTCCGTGATGGCGCTAAACAAGGGGATGAAACTGTCCGATCTTGCTGCCCAGATATTTGCCTATCCCACCCTTTCGGAGATTCACAAAAGGACTGCCGGCAAGTACTATGGGCAGAAGATCTTCAGCCCAAGAGTGAAGAGTATCCTGAAGCTTCTCTTTGGCTATCAGGGTTAGAGGGACCATGAAGTGGGAAAAGTGGCCGTTCTCATGAAGGCAAGGGGCCCCCGTATAGGGCTGTTTCTCTTTTCGTTGGTTTTTTGCTCAACGATTCCTCCTGTCGGCTGGTCCATGGAGGGAGTGGATCAGAGCCTTTATAAGGACCTGCTCGCCAAATACGTGAAAGAAGGTGTGGTTGACTACCGGGGCTTCAAGGAGGAAGAGGAGAAACTAGATCAATACCTCAAGGTCCTTGAAAAGACAGACACAACAAGGCTTACTGCCAAGCAACAACTTGCCTTCTACATCAATGCCTACAATGCGTGGACCATCAAGCTCATTCTGAGTGCCTATCCCGGGGTAGAATCGATCTGGGATCTGGGAAGCCGCATCTTCAAGTGGAAGAGCCCTTTCCGAAAGGAGATCGTTCGCATCGAGGGTAAGACAATGAGCCTCGATGACCTGGAACACGGCATCATACGTCCGCGCTTCAAGGATCCGAGGATCCATTTTGCTGTCAATTGTGCCTCAAAAAGTTGCCCTCCCCTTCTTTCAGAGCCCTACAGGGGAAGCGGCCTGGACCGGCAGTTGAACCAGTCTGTGCGCGCCTTTTTGAACGATCCCAAGGAAAATCGCCTGGAAGGAGAAACCCTTCACGTGAGCAAGATCTTCAAGTGGTTTGCAGAGGATTTCAATGACGGTGTCGTTGGATTCTTCCTCGAGTACGCGGAAGGGACGTTCAAGGAGAGGATCCAGGCCAGCCGAGAAAGGCTCAAGGTGAAGTACCTGGATTATGACTGGGGCCTTAACGGAACATGAGAACGCAGGTTAGCGCCTGGCGGCTTGAAAAAAGGCGGAACCCTGTCACGTAGAAATTGAAGCCAAAGGCGTGCCAAGGTTTCTGGAAAAGGTCAGGGCTCTGGTTCGGGCTTTTTTGATGCAATGGAGGGGTCGGGATGGGGGAATCCGCTTCACTTCGGCCTCCAATGCCTTCGGTCGCTGTGCAAAAGCGATGGAATCGTAAAAAGTACTTGTTGCTCACTTCGTGAGCATTCTTGGGATTCATTCTGCGCTCTGCTAAATCGCGAAAACTCTCCGCCGCGGCGGATCAAACAGTTCGCGATTTTAACGCTTCGCTTATCATGAATTTTGTCCCAAGAATGCTCAATGTCGTTCGCAAAAGACTTTTTACAGGGCCTTCAAGATGGTGGGGGGCAATGGCTGTAGGCCCCTGTTGAGATATGTCCAGCGAATCACCCCATCCCTCTGTTGCCAAATCCGGGGGGTACGCGTCTTGGCACGCCTCCTATGAGCGGAGACGGGGGTTGCGAAAGAAGAAACTGAGGGGGCAAAGACTTGGAAGAAGCCATTGAACAACCAAGGGGAGACCGGAAGAAGGCTGCCATCAAGGCATCCATCCTTGTGGCTTTCATCGTTGGCGCCATATTCCTCGTGAGATGGACTCCCATCAGGGGCTATCTTACGCCTGAGGCGTTAGGCCGTCTCCTGGACACGGCTGGGGTGTGGGCGTCCGTCATCTTCATGGTGATCTATGCCCTGGGTATCTGCCTCTTTGTGCCGGGAACCCTGCTGACGGGCCTGGGTGCTGCTCTCTTCGGGGCCTATTGGGGATTCGTTTATGTCTGGATCGGGGCCATGCTGGGTGCCAGTGCTGCCTTCTGGATCGGCCGTAGCCTGGGAAGGGAGTTTGCTGCCTCGTTGATCGGAGATCGGCTGAAGAGATATGACGATGCCATAGAACGCAACGGTTTTGCCACGGTCCTTTACCTTCGCCTCGTCTATTTTCCATTCACCCCCATGAACTTCGGCATGGGATTGACAAAGGTCCGTTTCTGGGACTATTTTTTCGGCACAGCTCTGGGCATCATTGTTGGGACCTTCATCTTCACCTTTTTCATAGGCACCCTCAAAGAGGTGTGGGCCTCGGGCAACTGGGGCGAGCTGCTTTCTTTTAAGGTCTTTTTTTCAGTGGGTATGTTTGTCTTTTCCTTTTTCATTCCTAGAATCATCAAGAAGGTCAAAGGAGAGGGGTGACAAAGGCCAGGCACCCCATGGGTCGGGGATGTTCAGATCTGATTTTTGCTACTCGTCATCGTGGTGACAAGACACCGTGCCTTCCAAAGGAGACATTGTTGTTAAAGAGAACAAGGTTTGGGCGTCATGGGCCGCAGACTTGTTCAGCAAAAGGGCCAGGGGCTGCGCTAGGAATGGAGCCCCTTTTTCAGTGGCCATCTCCGGGGGGGGCACGCCAAGACCCGTGCACCGACTCCTGGCCCAGGAACCCTATCGCTCTGAGATTCCATGGACCGGTGTCCATCTGTTTTGGGTCGACGACCGCTGTGTCCCCAAAACAAGTCCGGCCAGCAACGTTGGTGCGGCCAAGGCAGACTTTCTGGATCACATTCCCATTCCCCCTTCGCAGATCCACCCCATGCCCACAGGGATTCCGCCGGCAGACGGTGCCAGGCAATACGAGGAGGCCCTCAGGGCGTTCTTTGGCGCAGAGCCTTTTCCCGCCTTTGATCTCATGCTCCTTGGGATTGGTCAGGATGGCCATACGGCCTCTCTCTTCCCTGAGCAACGGGCCTTGGATGAAATGAAGAGGTGGGTGGTGGCCGTCAAGGGGGGAAATCCCAATGTGAGCCGCCTGACCATGACCCTTCCTGTCTTAAACAGCGCCAGGGAGATCGTGTTTCTGATTTCAGGGAAAGAAAAGGCCGCAGTGACACGGGCCATTTTTGATGAAGGAGGCACACCGCTACCTGCGCAGAGGGTTCAACCGACAAAGGGGCGTGTGATCTGGCTGGTGGATGACCAGGCCTCCTCGTTACTTGATAAGAAGGAAAGGCGTTAGCGCTTTCAAAAACCTGATTTTTTGCCAAAGGAGCGTATTTATGGCGAACTCTGACAGTCAAGACATGGTCTTGGCAGGCGATATTGGCGGGACCAAGACGAACCTGGGCCTCTTTAGGATGGGGAAAAGGCGTCCTCGGCTGAAGATCATGGAGACCTATGCCAACAAAGGAGTGCCCAACCTGGAGCATATCGTCGACCTCTTTCTCAACAAACATGGAAGGGCGGTAAAGGGGGTATGCCTGGGCGCTGCCGGTCCTGTTTACAAGGGGCGATGCAGCATCACGAATCTGCCTTGGGAAGTCTCTGAACGAAAGCTCAAGCACCGCTTTGGTTGGAGCAATGTGAAGCTGATCAATGACCTCACGGCAACGGCCTGGGCCGTGCCGATCCTCACCAAACGGGAGCTCTTTGCCTTGAACAAAGAAAAAGGAGCAAAAGGGAAGAACCTTGGGCTCATCGCCCCGGGCACCGGGCTTGGCATGGCCCTCCTCGTCTGGAAAGATGGGCAGTACCTGCCTGTGCATTCTGAGGGAGGACATAGCGATCTGGCTCCAAACAACCAGGTTGAGATGGCCCTGTGGCAATATCTTCACCAACGCCTTGGTCACGTGAGCGTGGAGAGGGTGTTATCGGGGCCAGGGCTGTTTATCGTTTACTGCTGGTTGAAGTTCACAGGTCAGGGTGAAGAACCGCCATGGCTGGCCGAAAGGATGGAAACAGAAGATCCTTCGAAGGTCATTACGGAAGCAGCCCTGGTGGAAGAAGTGCCTCTGTGCTCAAAGACCTTGGACGTCTTTGTCTCTGTGCTGGGGGCTTGTGCGGGGAACTTGGCTTTGACAGGATTCACAACCGGGGGCATGTACCTGGGAGGAGGCATTCCGCCGAAAATACTGTCTAAGTTGAAAGAAGACATCTTCCTTCGTGCATTCACGAACAAAGGCAGATTCGAGCCATGGCTCTGGAGAATCCCTGTCTGGGTGATCCTCAACGACAAGGCGGCCCTGCTGGGGGCGGCGCGGTGCGCCTTTCACATGACAGAGGAACTTTCGTAACCCAGGTTTGCGCCGGGCGGCTTCAAGAGAGGCGCGACCGCCGTTTCAACAGATGGTGGGTTTGTCAAGACCTGTACTCCCTCATGTGGCGACAGAGGGAAGGGCGAATGCGCCCGCTTATGCGGTTTATACCCATGGGTTCAGGATAGGGAGGGCTCTTGTCGCAAGTCTTTGCCAACTATGTGGAAAAGGCCAAGGAGATCCTTGACCATAATTGGACGGGTTCTTATACAAAGCCAGCTCCGTCTCTCTATCCCCACCAATGGAACTGGGATTCGGGTTTCATCGCCATAGGGCGGTCTCATTACGACACCAGGCGGGCCATCTCAGAGATTGAAACCCTCTTCGAAGCCCAATGGCAAAACGGCATGGTTCCCCAAATCGTCTTCAACCCTGATGCCCTCGGGCGCTATTTCCCTGAGCCTGACTTCTGGCAGACAGACAGGTGTTCAAAAGCCCCTCCGGGCACGCTTACCTCCGGCATCACCATGCCTCCAGTCCATGCCATCGCCGTGGAGAAGATTTACCGAAATGCCCGCCGTCCCCGCACGGTGGTTCCTTTTCTGGAGCGCATCTATCCGAAGCTCCTTGCCCTCCACGAATACCTTTACAGGGAGCGGGACCCTAAGGGAGAGGGGCTCGTCTACATCCGTCACCCCTGGGAGTCCGGGATCGACAACTCCCCCACTTGGGACGGTCCCCTGCAGAAGATATCCGTGGACCGGGCCACCCTGCCCCCATACCAGCGCAAGGATCTGGACCACGGCGTAGATCCCAGTACGCGCCCCACAGATGCCGACTACGACCGTTACGTTTACTTGGTGGACCTTTTCCGACAGTGCGACTACGACGAGGCCAAGATCCGTGAGATTTGCCCTTTTCTCATACAGGATCCCTTATTCAACTCCGTCCTATGCAGGGCCAATGAGTCATTGGCGAGAATCGCAGGACTCATCCATGAGTCTGCGGAAGTGCCCCTTGCTTGGGCCAAAAAGACGGCAGAGGCCATGGGCCGAAAGCTTTGGCACGAAGAGGATCAGATCTTTGGCTGTTTCGACTTGGTGGCCAATGAGCCGATTCAGGTAGATACAGCAGCAGGGTTTCTTCCCCTCTATGCAGGAGCAGCGAGCAGAGAGCAGGCCGAGCGCATCTACCAGCGCCTTGACTCCACCTCTTTTTGTGCCCTCCAGCAGGGCAACTGCTTCACGGTGCCCAACTACGACACCCAGAAAGAAGGGTTTGCCCGATCAAACTACTGGCGAGGACCGGTGTGGATCAACATCAACTGGATGCTTGCCCATGGCCTCCGGCGCTATGGTTACACCCTCAAGGCCGACTCCCTGCAGAAGGATCTCTTGCAGCTCCCCCTCAGATTTGGCTTCTATGAGTACTTTGACTCGTTTGAGGGGACGGGTTATGGGAGTGACCACTTCGGCTGGACAGCAGCGCTCTTCATTGACCTGGTGCACGATTTTTACAATCGCACAAAGGTCACCCAGCGCGTAGCGGCAAAGGCTCGGGGCCTCTTTTCCCTGGACGTGGTCTTGAACAGTGGGGAGAGCATGCCCGAGATTGCCCCCTCCCAACTTGCCGGTGCCCTCATGCGCAGTATTAAAGGGCTTCGGGATGCCTTTTACGATACCACCCGCGGTCGAGTAGACTACCAGGCGCTCCGCCAGTCTGCCCAATATGCGCAGTATCGGCTCCTGGCCAACGGCCTGCGCAGATTGGACCTGAGTCGCTTGGTTGGCCGAAGGGAGAAGCTGGCTTTCTGGGTGAATCTCTACAACACGATCGTGGTAGATGGTATTGTGTCCCTGGACATCAAGCGATCGGTCCAGGAAGCGCCTGAGTTGTTCAGTCACGTCAAATACGCTGTTGGAGAACACCTCTTTTCAGCCGACGATATGGAACACGGCATTCTCCGAAGCAATGCCCGTCCTTGGCTCCATCTGCGGCGGCAATTCGGCCCTGCGGATCCGCGCAAGGCCTGGCTCCTGAAGCCTTCGGAGCCCCGCATCCACTTTGCGCTGGTCTGCGGCTCCCGGTCCTGCGCTCCCATCGACTATTATGATGCCCCCACCATCTACGGACAGCTTGAGGAGGCGGCCACGAGCTTTGTGAATTCCTCCGAGGTTATCGTCCTGCCCGACAGGAATAAGGTGCTGCTGTCGGAGATCTTTCGGTGGTACGAGAGCGACTTTGGGGGAAAACGTGGCGTTCTTGACTTCCTGTGCGACTATCTGGCCGATGACCACGCCAGGGAGGCCGTCCAGGAGAGGGCCAAGAGTCTTCGATTTGAGTATATCTACTATGACTGGGATCTAAACCGTTGAGGGGAAACCGTTCACACCTAAGATGCTCAGGGAGAAAGCAAAGGCGCTTTTGGGAGTATCTTGCCCTACCACCCCTTCCTACAGGGGGGTGTACCAGGAGGTCATATGAGCCCTGAAGAATTCAGACGATACAGAGAAGAGAACAAGGAGGGGGACTATCTTTTGGTGGACGTTCGACAACGCGATGAGTACGTCCGAGGCCATATCCCGGGAGCAAAGCTCATTCCTGTGAGAGAGCTCGTCACAGATCTTTCCGCGCTTCCTCCTGACAAGGATCTCATCTTTTACTGCCACAGCGGAGGGCGTTCTGCGGCGGCCGCAACCTTTGCTGAAGAAGAGGAGGTGACCCACAAGGCAGTATACGACCTTGAAGGGGGCATCATGGCCTGGGAGGGCGAAGCGGTGCCTGACTATCCCAGGATACAGGTGTTTGACAAGGCAAGAACCCTTCCTGAGCTTTTTCTCGTGGCCATGGACTTGGAAAAAGGGGCCCTGCGATTCTACGACTACTTAAAGGAGAAGTATGTCTCGGAACCCTTTTCAAAGACATTTGAGAAACTGGCCAAGGCAGAGGTGGCCCACGCCAAGGCCGTATACCAATACTGGAAAAAGACCGAGAGTGATCCGCCGGCCTTTGATGCAGTCTTTGCGGGCCTGAAAGGGGAGATCCTTGAGGGTGGTGAGAACTTGATCGACACCCTCAGCAGGGCCGAGGCCATTGAGGGCAATGTGTGCATGCACCTGATAGAATTGTCCCTGCACATCGAACATGCTGCCTTTGATCTCTATCGGACCATGGCGGAGGAGACAGAGAACCAAGAAGCCGAAGAAGCCTTTTTATCCATCGCCCAGGCCGAGAAGAGGCACATGAAGACGCTGATCGACACCATCGGCCTGTGTGATGAGGGGAAAAACACGGCGACACAAGGCTGAAAATAAGGTTCTTCATCCATATCAGTTACGAGGCCTTATGGGACTGCGTGCCGCTTTCGTGGAGGACCATGTCTGGATGAACGACGCAGGGGAAAGGGGTCTGTCCATTCAGTGGCAGCCCTTTTGGACCAAAGACAAAGAAGGACGCTCCGTCCATCTGCGGCTTTATGGGCCCGCTGACTATGAGGCCTTGGGCAGGATGTACGATGATTATGAGCCCAAGGGTCTCGAATGTGGCTTGCCTCCGCCCAACGAAAGGGTTCGACGGAGATGGCTTGATCATCTGGTTTCTGAGTTTTTTAACGTGTTGGCCCTTCACGAGGGGCGTATCATCGGCCATGCGGCCCTGGCGCTCTCTGATCGGTGCCTGTGTCCCGAGTATCTCATTTTCATCCAAAAGGGATTTCGAAATGGGGGGATCGGCACAACCCTTTCGCAGGCCATGAAAAAGGCGGCTGAAGCAGGGGGATGTGAGAAGATCGTGCTCACCGTGCGGACCGCCAATCGTCGTGCCATCAGGGTCTTTGAGAAGGTGGGGTTCGGCTTTTTGGATGGGATTCAACCATGCCGGGATATGGCCTTGGAGTTGAGACCCACCAGGCACCGCAGGAAACGGAAAGGATAGAAGAAAAGGGATCTCATGCGATCGGCTTTTGTGCACAGCGAACAATTCTCCAGATTCAAGGCCTATCGGGGCTATCCCTGGCAGTTCAAGAGGGGAGAGGCTACCCATGGACTGTGTGAAAGACTGGGTCTTCTTAACCACGACTGGATGACTGTCCACAAGCCCAAGCCTGCTTCCACTGACGACATCCTTACCTTTCACACAGAGGATTATGTCACTATTCTGAAGAAGGCCAACAAGGGTGTCTCCCAAGAAGAATGGTTGACTTACGGGCTCGGAACGATGGAGTGTCCTGTGTACAAGGGGGTCTACGATTATCATGCCCTGGCAGCAGGAGGCACCCTCCTTGGGGTGGACCTGATCAGTCAAGACAAAGCGGACACGGTTTTTTGCCCCACGGGGGGCTTTCACCATGCAGGCAAGGATTTTGCCGCAGGCTTCTGTTACCTCAATGATATCGTCATGGCCATCAAGAAGGTGCTCCGTGCCAGAAAGAGGGTCCTTTTTGTGGATATCGATGCCCATCACGGCGATGAGGTGCAAGCAGCCTTTTACCGATCGAGCAGGGTGATGTGTCTATCCTTTCATGAAAGTGGAGAGACCCTTTTTCCTTTTAAGACAGGCTTTGAAGACGAAATAGGCAAAGGGCACGGGAAGGGGTACACGATCAATGTCCCCTTGCCTGAGGATACTTCAGATCAGGAGTTCACTTGGGCCTTTGAAGAAGTGTTCTTGCCTGTGGCCAAAGGGTTTGACCCGGACATGGTCGTGGCCGCCCTTGGGGTTGATGTGCTTTTCTCAGATCCCTTTTCCCATTTGAAACTGACCAACCTATCCTTTAGTCAGGCCCTGGAAAGGATCGTTGCATGCTCTCCAAAGCTTTTGGCCCTTGGCTGTGGAGGCTATGTACTCGAAGACATGGCCCGCACATGGACACTGGCATGGGCTATCATGAATGGTCTGGGCCCCAAGGAAGAAGACGCTGCATTGTTCGGTGGCGTGTTCTGGGGCGATGATCTCACCTCCCTTAAGGACCGGCCCCTTTTCGTGTCTGATGATATCAGGAAGAAGACCAAGAAGAGCGTGCGTCGTGTGGTAGGCAAGATAAAAGAAATCGTTTTTCCCATATTGGACATCAAGCCATAAAGGAGGCGGCATGGCCAGGCACAAGACCATCGAGTCCGTTGTAGCGGAGGCAGGCAAGCATTTTCCTCCCGACGCCTTTAAGAAGAAGGCCCATATCAAGAGCCTGAGAGAGTATCGCAGGCTCTACAAGGAATCCGTGGAAAGCCCAGAGACCTTCTGGGCGGAAAGGGCCAAGGAGCTTTCGTGGCACAAGAAATGGAAGCGCGTCCTTCATTGCGATTTTCACAAGGCAAAGGTGAGATGGTTTGAGGGGGGGAAGCTCAATGTCTCTGTGAACTGCCTGGACCGCCATCTGGGCACATGGAGAAAGAACAAGGCCGCTTTGATCTGGGTAGGCGAAAAGGGGGACGAACACAAGATCTATACCTTTCAGTCCCTCCACCGTGAGGTTTGCAGGTTTGCCCACGCCTTAAAAAGCTTTGGCGTGAAGAAGAAAGACAGGGTGGCCATTTACTTGCCCATGATTCCAGAGCTTCCCATTGCCATGTTGGCCTGCGCCCGGATAGGGGCGATCCACAGCGTTGTTTTTGGGGGCTTTAGTGCTGAATCGCTGGGAAGCCGAATCAAGGACTGTGGCGCAACCATGCTCATTACGGCTGACGGGGGGTTCAGGGGGGGAAGGGTCATACCCCTTAAAAAGAGCGCTGATAAGGCTCTAAAGGGCTGCCCAGGGGTGAAGCATTGTGTGGTCGTGCAGCGAACGGGCGAAAAGGTCTCCATGCAAAAGGGAAGGGACTGGTGGTGGCACGAGCAGATCAAAGAAGCTCCCAGCGCGGGAGACAAACCAGCTGTCATGGATGCAGAAGCGCCGCTTTTTATTCTATACACCAGTGGATCCACGGGCAAGCCCAAAGGGGTCCTTCACACCACTGCCGGCTATCTCTTATATGCCAGCCAGACCTTCCAGTGGATTTTTGATAACCGCGATGAAGATCTGTTCTGGTGTACGGCAGACATCGGTTGGATTACGGGACATAGCTACATCGTTTACGGCCCCCTGTGTTCCGGGGCCACAAGCCTCATGTTTGAAGGGGTTCCCACCTATCCCGATCCCGGGCGATTCTGGGACATCGTGCAGGAGTATAAGGTCAACGTCTTTTATACGGCGCCTACGGTCATCAGGGCCCTGGCAAAATACGGAAAGGAGTGGCCAAAACGCTTTGACCTGAGTAGCCTAAGGCTGCTGGGCAGCGTGGGAGAGATCATCAATCCTGAAGCGTGGAAGTGGTATGACGAACACATTGGTCGAGGGCGATGTCCTATTGTGGATACGTGGTGGCAAACAGAGACAGGCGGCGTCATGATTTCTCCTCTTCCCGGGGCCATCCCTACAAAGCCTGGTTCGGCCACGGTGCCCTTTCCAGGGGTTGTGCCAAGGATCGTTGACGATGAGGGGCGTCAGCGCAAGTTGAACGAAGGCGGATACCTGGTGATCACCAAGCCCTGGCCCGGCATGATGCGGGGTGTCTATGGGGAGCCGGAGCGGTTCAAGCAGACCTATTTCAGCCAGTTTCCTGGGATGTATTTCTCCGGTGACGGGGCCAAAAAGGACAAGGACGGGTACTACTGGCTCATGGGTCGTGTGGACGATGTGATCAATGTCTCCGGCCACCGGCTGGGAACGGCTGAGATCGAAAGCACCCTGGTTTCCCACAATACCGTGGCTGAGGCTGCTGTGGTGGGCTATCCCCATGAGATAAAGGGGGAGGGGATCTATGCCTTTGTGATATTGAACAAGGGGGTGAAGCGATCCCATGCTCTCAAAAAGGCCCTGGTGGGCCATGTGAGAAAAGAGATCGGCCCTGTTGCCACGCCTGACAAGATTCAGTTCTCTGATGCCTTGCCAAAGACCCGGAGCGGAAAGATCATGAGAAGGATCTTGAGAAAGGTGGCTGCTGGAGATACCAAAGATTTTGGAGACCTGACGACCCTGGCCGACAAGACTGGCTTTGATAGGCTCATTGAAGAAAGAGAGGTCTAAAGGCCTTGCCCATCAATGTCATGAAGGGCCATATGAGAAGGGGAGAGCAACAAACCGATGCTTGAGATGCGACCACTTGCGTTGAGCGACCGGCCCTTGGTCAAAGATTACCTGCGGCGCTACCCGCCCCAGATCTCTGAGTTGACCTTCACCAATCTCTTTGTCTGGCGCCATTCCAGGCCGATCTTGCTGGCGGAGGTGGAGGACGCCATCGTTTTTGTAACGACGGATGGACAGAACGGGAACGGTGAAAGATTTGTCTTAGGTCATCCTGTCGGAGGGGCCTTGCCATTGACGGTGGCAAATGGCCTTGGAGTGGACGTGGCCGGATTCATCCGTATCCCCAAGGACATGGCCGGCACATTAAGGGATCAGAGCCTGCTGATTACCCCTGACAGGGACAACTGGGACTATGTGTACCGTGTGGCAGACTTGGCCGAGTTGGCAGGGCGTCGCTATCACAAGAAGCGTAACCTCATCAAGCAGTGTCTTTCTGCGTTCAGATGTGTTTACGAGCCTGTGACACCGGCCCTCCTTGGAGCCTGTTCCGACATGCAGGACCGTTGGTGCCAGGCGCGCCAGTGTAAACTTGATCGGGGGTTGTGTCGGGAGTATGTGGCCATCAGGAACATGTTTGATCACTTTGCAGCGCTCGGGCTCGTGGGCGGGGCCATTCGCATGGATGGGGTCATCCAGGCCTATGCCGTCGGCGAAGAATTGAGGTCTGGGACGGCCGTGTGCCACTTTGAAAAGGCCATGCCCGGATTCCGGGGTCTTGGCCAGCTCATGAATCAATGGTTTGCAAAGCATACCTTGAAGGATTTCGAATTTGAAAACCGGGAACAGGACCTCGGCATTGCAGGCCTGCGTCAGGCAAAAGAGAGCTACTATCCTCATCACATGGTTGAAAAGTACAGCGCTTGGTTCTCGGCTGCTCGCGCCACCATGCCCCTACCTGTTGATCCTCACGAATGTGCCCGACACGGGGTGGACGAGGAGTAGAAAACCCCTGGCCCGGTCTGCACCTGTTTCCAGCTCCAGCCATGAGGCTCTGTTCAGCGGGCAAGTTGCCCACTGACACCTTGGGATTGCCGTCTTGCCTCGCGATGCAGCCGAGACCTTGGGCGCAGGGCATGGCCTTGTCATGGGGGAGAGGGCAAAAAAATACAGTGTCCCGATGGGCCAAATACGGTGTTCACCCTATTTACTTTTCGTGCCAGATTTACAACATTTACAACATCATGCCCCGTAATTGACGGGTCGAGAGACGGCCCGGCTCACAGGTTTCGGGCATCCACACATGCCGCAGGAGCGGACCAATGGTCTCATGCGGTGAAGGACAGAAAACAGGGGCGGATACGGTCTGTGATTGGCAAGGAGCACTCAACTCTTATATAGGGAGGGATACCACATGGGAAATGAAACCATGACATGTGCCCAGTGCGGGTACACGGCTTCTGGGAAATTCGTGGGCGACATTTGTCCCCAATGCAACCTAACGTACTGGAAATGCGGAAACTGCGGCTTTCTTCTCTCTGCTGAAAAACCGCCAAGGGCCTGCCCGTCGTGCAAAGAGGCGTGCGAGTTCTTAAACGCCACGTGCTACACGCCGGAATGCGGGGGGCCTGGCAACGTCGATCCGCGGATTTAGTTTCTTCAGGGGACAAGGTACAGATGATCCAACCTACATGAACGCCGAGACCATCATCTGGAGTCGGTGGCGAGAGGCCTCTCCGCAACTACATTAAAATCCAGGGACGAGACAACGACCCCGACTCCGGATGCACCATTTGTGCATCATCTTGAAAGACCTGGCAGGGCGCCACCCAACCCCCCCTTTTTAGCCGTTCATTGAAAAGTTTCTTTTGTCAATGGACCTTGCTGAGGCGAAAAACTCGCGATTTCAATTGCTTGTGCCGAAGGGGACGTTTTGAAACAGGCTCTAGTCCGCCGGAGGCGGATCAAGAAGACGTTTCAGAAAGGGCAAAAAGGGGTTTGGGTCAGAGCCGAAGGAGGCAGGCCCTGGCCCGAAGGTAGAGGCGCAGCGCGGCCGGAGAGACAGTGCATTGAATATCCTGATTGGCGGCGAAGCAGGACAAGGATTGGTCACAGTCGGACAGCTTCTGGCGAAAACCCTTGTCAGAAGTGGGTATGATATTGTCGTGACCCAGAGCTACCATTCTCGCATCCGAGGGGGCCACAACACCTTTGCCATCCGTGTCGGGGTTGCGGAGGTCATGGCCCCAAAGGAGGCCGTGGACCTTCTGGTGGCGTTTGACGCCGACACCGTGAGATTGCATGGGAAAGACCTCTCGTCTCAAGGCCTTGTGGTTGTCGACAGGGCCTTGGCGGCTGACGACCGTGGCCTTCTGGGAGTGCCTTTTGAAACCCTGGCTCCAGAGAGATTTCGCAACATCGCGGCCCTTGGCGTGGTGGGCACCCTTTTGGGTCTGGAGGAAGACCGCATGGCAAGGGTTATCGTTGACTTTTTCGGCAAGAAAAAGCCGGAGTTGGTGAAAAACAACAGGGATGCCCTTGCGGCCGCTGTCAGATGGGTGTCCAAAGAGGGGATTTCCGGACGCAGGCTTCCGCCTGTCACCCACGTTGTCAGGCGGCTCATGATGAACGGAAACGAGGCGATTGCCCTTGGTGCCCTTTCAGCAGGCGTCCGGTTTTGCGCCTTTTACCCCATGACCCCTTCCACCTCTATCTGTCTCAACTTGGCGGCTCAGGGCGACAGGATGGGCCTGATTGTGGAGCAAGCAGAAGATGAGATCGCAGCCATCAACATGGCCATTGGCGCGTCCTTTGCCGGCGCACCAAGCATGGTGGCCACATCGGGAGGAGGCTTTGCCCTCATGGTGGAAGGCGTGAGCCTGGCAGCCATGACCGAAACCCCTGTGGTGATCGTTGTGGCACAGCGTCCTGGCCCGGCTACAGGGTTGCCCACGAGGACAGAACAGGGAGATCTGGAGTTGGTGCTTCACGCCGGGCACGGTGAGTTTCCGCGGGCAGTCCTCGCGCCAGGAACGGTGGAAGACTGCTTTCATCTTACCCGCAAGGCCTTTGAACTGGCAGAACGCTATCAAGGGCCGGTGTTTCTTTTGACGGACCAGTTTCTTGCCGATTCCTTTCGCGCCTTGGCGCCCTTTGATGTCGAGCACTTGACGCCTGTCCATGTGGGTGCAAAGGCCCCTGGATCATCGCCCTACAAGCGGTTTGCCATGACTGAAAGCGGCGTTTCGCCTCGCCATCTCCCAGGGGCAAGTGCCCAT
>JAXHVD010000025.1:0-63100 GCA_034189385.1 Thermodesulfobacteriota bacterium | reverse complement strand
AAGAAAGCCGTTTCGCATTTGCGTATGCTTCAAAAAAAACCAACAAGAGTGAAAAAGTACTTCAAACATCCAACCATAGCCTATGCAGCCTAGCTCGACTATTTTGTTGCCGGGTTAATAGTACAAGAGGAAAACCGAATACGGTGTTTGTGCGGCAAAGATATCGGGATCGATAGAGGAAGCTACATCAAGATGAGAGCAAAGGCCTTTACATATAGGGGGACAAAGAGAAACAGCTGAGGACTCAACAGGAAACAGCAAGATGTGGCCTTCAGTATGGATAGTTGGAGTAACGTCTTAGGAGGATAAGAAGATGACAGACATTGACGTCATGAAAAAGGGCGAGGAAACCTTTGAGGTTACTGTGGGCGGGTCCACTATCACCACGCACACCGTCACGCTCACCAAAGGCTATTACGACAAATTGACGGGCGGTGCCATCCCGGCCGAAACACTTATCCAAAGATCCTTTGAATTCCTCCTTGAACGGGAGAGCAATACCATGATCCTCAGCCGTTTTGATCTTCCCGTCATCGGCCATTACTTCCCTGAGTACGAACAGGACATTGTCAATCGTTGGTAAGGGGTCTCTGTCAGCGCCCCTGCCGCCATGTCACCTGTTTCACAGGCTACTTCGTCAACCAGAGGTAGTCGGCAT
This sequence comes from Thermodesulfobacteriota bacterium, assembly GCA_034189385.1. Taxonomy (GTDB): domain Bacteria; phylum Desulfobacterota; class Desulfobacteria; order Desulfobacterales. The sequence goes on along the minus strand of JAXHVD010000025.1, from coordinate 62,442 downwards.
CTTTGTATGACACCTTGCCCTCCTCTGTCCTGCCCTCTATCTCGGGCAAGATGATCCTGTAAGACAGGTCCGCCCTTTTTCTCACCTGGGCAGGGATGCCGTGCTTCCAGGCATGGCCACTGCCGGCCAAGACGACCACAGTGAATTCCGGGCGGCTGGACAAGAAGGCAACCAGATTGAGGGCCATGGCTGTGTCCCAGACCATCTGGGCCTCACAGAAGTATACGAAGTCTTTGCCTCCATGGCCGTGCATAGAGAAAGCCCGCCCGATGAAGTCCATGTAAGCCTTGTCCACCTGGCAGGTGACGCCTTCCAGTTGGCCTGTCTGTTCGGGACTCAGAGAGGCAAACCCGTGACTGGCCACCTGACGCGTAATGTCTGGTGAGACGTTCAGCCCAAGCATGGGAAGCTGGTGCTTGCGGGCATAGACAAAGATGTCCCTGTAGAGGTGCCAATGGTAGTTCCAGTTCTCTTTGTAAACCTTCTCAAAATCCTCTTCCGATAATTGCCCCAAGACCCATTGGTCCAGACCCTTCTGGCTGTCACGTCGAAACATCTCCAGGCCCACGGCCACAGGAGCCCCTGCCCGTGTAAGGGCCTGGATGACTGCCAGTTGCATTTCATGATGCTCGCCGCTGGTGTGCAGTTCTCCCACAAAGACCATCTGAACCCCTTTTAAGTCTTCCACTATTTCAGAAAGGGTGAGTTGCTGTCCGTCTTTGAGCCGCATCATAGCCCCGTCTCCAGGGTCATAGCTACAACCGGGCAGACTATGGAGCAAGAGGCTGGCCATGGCGAATAAGGAGACAAGTGCTTTCATGGAGACACCTCCTTCAAAGGAAAGGCAAAGATCAGAGGCGATGCTGTAACGGACCATGTCCCCTTGTCCTGATTCACGCCTTCGCGGAATGCAAGATAGCTGTAGTTGCCGTAGTGGGGAATCTTACGTACAGCCGCTGAAAGGCCTTCCTGAGACAGGAATAGAAGGAGGGCAACCACTTTGTCACTTCTGTGCCCATGGCGAATAACGGCAAAGAGGACATCCCCTCGTTGGTCAAAGGTGCGGCCCTTCAGCGTAAATCCCTTGGACGAGAAAGAGAGTTCCTCAGACAAGGGTGGCAAGAAGGCCGGGTTGGCGGGAAGGCCCGCGTAAAGGATATCGGTTTTGCCCAGGTCTATCCCCTCCTTTTGGTCCTCAGCCAGGACAGGCGCCCTTTCCTGCCCGAGGCTCATGAGCAGGGTGCGAAGGGCTTTTTGACTGGTCTCCGGCAAGGTGTGGGCCGTGACAGCCACAAGGGAGGTGGAGGCCTTGATCCCGTTTACGGTGGGAGGGAGCTCAGAAGGGTGGAGTATGCGAAAAAGATCCACGTCCGGATCCCCCACCAGTCGCCTCGGACGGGAGAGGGACCGGATGGTAAAAGGCGACGCCTTGCCGTCAATGGGCACATATGTTTCCACCGGCGGTCCCTCCGTCTCCAGTCTCAGGGGCATCTGGATCTGGAAATAGGGTTTTTCCTGCACCAGGAGGCCTGTGACGATCCAGGCTTGGCCCTGTTTATCTGACTCGATCTGTTCAAAGGAAAGGGAGGGGCCCCCTGTTCGGGAGACCCACTGAGTGAAAAAGGATTTCATGTCCTGCTTTGTCCGTCTTTCCCATGCTTCAGCAAAGTCATCCCATGAGGCCCGCTCAAAACACTTCTGGGCAAACACGTCCTTAAGCCCGCCCCAGAAGGCCTCCTCCCCCACCAGGCGGCGGGCCATGTGAAAGACCATGGCACCCTTTCCGTATCCCACGGCACGGGTTGCAGGGTTATAACGGCTTGTAAAGGCCCTGAGAGGGAAGTCTTCTTCCCGAGGAACAAGGGTGGCAAAATCTCTTAGGAGCTTCAGACGGTGCAGCCGCCCCTGCTCAGAAGACGCCCTTTCCTTAAAAAAATGATCTGCCACATATGCGGTGATGGCCTCAGACCAGTTGCCCTGTTCGTAGTCCGCAAGCACCCCATTTCCCCACCAAGCGTGGGCCACCTCGTGCCCCAAGCTCGTTTCCACAATAAAACCCAACCGGATGACACGTCTTCCCAGAAGAGTATAGGACGGAAAGCCGTATCCGGTGGGGAAGAAGTTCTCCACCACAGCATATTTCTCAAAAGGATAGGGCCCGAACAGGCCGCTATATAGACGAAGGTATTCAGCCACAGCATCAAGATACCTTTGGGCCAGATGGTCGTCTTCAGGAAAAAAATAACTGTAAATGGGAATGCCGAGTACTGAGGATTCTCTTACCACATAGGGCCCGGCTGACAAAGAAACCCCTCTTAAGGTGGGTCCGATCTGCCAGGTGGATATGGACTTCCCCCCTTCGTTACGCCGCATCAAACGCTTGCCATCTGTGATCGCCTCATACCCAGCAGGCCCGTCCACGCGAATCAAGAAGCTGGATTTCCCTTCGGCAACTTGAGGATACCAGGCTGCACCGGAAAGCAGTAACGATCCTTGCTCCAAAATGACCGCGGCGACGCCGTATGTTGGGTCTTCTGTGTAAACGGGGTCTTCGGGCACTTCGTCTGAGAACCTGGCCTCATAGGAAATGGTTACCTCTCCGTCGGCAAGATCCTCAAGGCGGCCCATCTGCAGAACCAATCGGCCGCCGTCAAAGGTGTGGGGGACATCTTTTCCCTTGCTTGTGATGCGGGTTATTTTGGCCTGTGGATTCAAAAAGAGGGGAAAAGCATGAGCCTGCTTCAGGTCCCACGCGATGACGTCACGGCCCACAAGGCGCTGTTCGGAAGGGTACAGTTGAATGGAAAGATCGTGATGGACAGACGCGTACAGAAAAGACGCCCCAGCGTGAGCCTGTGCCAGGCCAAGGACTGTCACAAAAAGAACGAGCACATTTCTTCCTAGTGTCTTCAGGGTCATTCACCTCACTCTTGTTGCATAACCATGATAACCCTTTTTGAGGAGGTGACAAGGCCTTTATCCTCTTTTCCGCCACGAGTTTTCAAATGAAAGTGTTTACCAAAGGGAAAACATCCGAAGTTGACAAGGAAATAGCAACCGTATTACTGGTTACCCTTAGGAGATTATTCTTCCCCAGCAAAACGACCCTAAAGGAAGACATCCCCCCTGGCTGCCTGTCCAGGTGGAAAGATTGCGGGGGAAGTGAAGAACAAAAAGGCCCCATGGTTCGAAAAGGAAATCATGTCCTACGTCGTCCTCGCTGTGTTGTGGATCGCCTGGTGTGTCCTTCACAGCGCCATGATTTGCCCGTCCGTAACGGCTTATGTGAATGAGCGCTTCAAAAGGGGGTCTCGTTTCTATCGTCTGCTCTTTAACGTGGTGGCCCTGGCGACCATGACACCCATCGTCGCCTATGAAAAGTCCATTGAAGGGGGATGGGAGTTCTGCTGGCAAGGCATGGGGGAAGTGATTCGCACCGGTCTTGCGGGGGTTGCCTTTTGGCTCTTTTTTTCTGGAGCAAGACATTATGATTTGTGGCAGTTTTTGGGCATTCGTCAAATCAGAGGAGGCATATGGACGAAGAGTCTGACTGGAAGCCATGAGCTCGACACAACGGGCATTTTGGGAATCATACGCCACCCCTGGTATACTGGAGGCCTTATCCTGGTCTGGACGAGGGACCTCACAGCCGCCACATTGGTGACCAATATGATCCTAACCTTGTATCTAATCGTAGGGACCTACCTGGAGGAGCGAAAGCTTGTCATGGAGTACGGCGAAGAGTATTGCACCTATCAAAAAAGGGTTCCCATGTTCGTTCCGTACAGGTTCCTAGGGCCGAAAATGAGAAAGGAGGAAGACATTGAACACTGAAGATGGACTCAAGGTGCGACACAGATTTTCGGACTGCCTTTACTGGAACTTATTCTTTTTGATACCACTTATTATCGGCTCCGTGGCCATCGCCCGAAGCTCACCTCTGGGGGTTTTGGTATATTTGCTCTTGTCTGCAGGCGTTTTCTTCGTCGTCGTGTACAAATTTTTCTGCACCCATTGTCCCCATTACATTGAAGGTGACAACACGACGAAGTGTATTTTTCTGTGGGGATTACCCAAGTATTTCAAGCCTCAGCCCGGGCCTTATTCCTATCTTGAACTGACCATTACCCTTTCATCTATACTCCTCTGGGTTGCCTTTCCCCTATTCTGGCTCTATCTTCATCCCGGGTTGCTGGCCGTCTATCTGGTTTCCATTGTCGTACTCGTGGCAACTATAAGAAGAAATGAATGTGGTCGATGTATCCACTTTGATTGTCCCGGGAACACCGTCACCGAAGAGATAAAGGCTCACCATCTGGGAAAACGTGCCAAGCAATGAGAAAAAGAAGTCATTTTCCCATACCACGCCGTCCATTGGTCCTCTACTGTTGCCTGGAGTGGCAACAACCAGGATTGCTGCAATCCTATGGCCTTCCGTTCGGACGATTCCGGGCAAGACTCTAACGGTGCTGAGAGGAACGTGAAAAAAGTGCTTGACATCTTACTGGCTATTTCTGACTATCAAGATAGGAATGCTTGGGCGGGCCGTTTTGAATCCTATGGCTCACTTGTGGTCTTTTGGAAAGGAGGTGTTGCCAGTCTAAAGGACCTTTTGACGATGGGCATTGCCCATCTGTTATTAAATGAAAATCTAAGGCAGTACGAGGAGGTACATTCATGAACAAATTCGTTGTTGCTATGCTTGCGCTGTTCGTTCTCCTATCATGGGAAGTCGTTTCCCAACCGGATGATTGCCTGGCTGACGCCTCAACCAATCCGGTGGCATCCAGATTCAATGGCTCGAACGTGTTTGACAAGATCAGTCGACTCAAAGGGGCTCAAGATGGGTGCCAATTTGATACTCCCGGCCTCTGCGGCCCTAATGCCAGGCCATCGGCCAGGCCGCCGGGAGAGTGTCCGTTCAATAGCCCCACCCTCTGTGACAGAATCGGCAATGTGTCCACCTTTAGTGGACCATTTACCTATGACAAATCCCGGGTCAGAGGTCCTTCCTGTTTTCCTTGCTTCCCCCCATTCCATCCCTAGCCTCTTGCCTCAACTGAGGCAGGCAGGCGGCAGACTCACAAGTTCGGGCCCCTTGCATACCCCTAGTACTTTTCATGTCATCACCAGGTGGGATTTCCCCGCCTGGTGATGACCCTGATAGTCTCCTTTTCTCCAAACGCCCTTCCCCCCATCCCTTTAGAAAAGAAAGGCAACCGACTGGATTGAATCGAAAAAACTCTATTTAAAATCAATGAGTTCTACATCAAACACCAGGGTGGCCCTCGGAGGAATCACAGGGGGCCGACCGTTTTCTCCGTAGGCCAGAGCGTGGGGGACGATAAGGATCCTCTTCTCGCCCTTTTTCATATCCAGAAAGGCTTCATCCCAACCAGGGATAACCCGCCGCATTCCAACAGGGAATTCAAAAGGCTTGCCCCTGTCACGGGAACTGTCAAACTTCTTGCCGTCTAACAGGGTTCCCGTGTAATGGGCCGTCACCTTTTGGCCCTTTTGGGGTTTAGGGCCGGCCCCTTCTGCCGTGACCACGTACAGGAGTCCCGACGCTGTCTTCTGGGCCTTGGGCCATTTCTCCTTGATGAGGGCAGCCTGCTTTTCAGCCTCCTGTCTTTCTTCTTTTTGAGTCTTCTCTTTCAGTGCAGACTCGAGTGCTTCAAAGGCCTTCTGATCTGCCTGGAACTTCTCTGCCTCTTTACCGATCCTCAGGATTCGGACGGTCTTCATCACGTCGTTCTTCTCGATCGCGTGTACCACGTCCTGACCGGAAACAACCCTCCCAAAAACAGTGTGCTTGTTGTCCAGCCAGGGGGTGGCCTTGTGGGTAATGAAAAACTGGCTGCCATTGGTGTTAGGGCCGGCATTTGCCATGGAAAGAATACCCGGACCGTCATGTCTCAAAGTGGGATCAAATTCGTCGGAAAACCGATATCCAGGGCCGCCTCTTCCCGTCCCTTCAGGATCTCCTCCCTGAATCATAAAATCTTTGATAACGCGGTGAAATTTCAATCCATCATAAAAGGGGGTGCCCTTTGGTTTGTTGGAACTCTTTGTCCCCTCAACCAGACCGACGAAATTCGTCACGGTGAGAGGGGCTTTGTCAGAAAAAAGCTGCACAACGATCTCCCCCTTGGTGGTGTCAAAGATAGCATAAAGGCCATCTCCAAACTTGGATGGGTCCTGGGCGTTTTGAGCCGTGGAGGGAACCAAAAGGGCCAAAAAGATGATGCAAATCGAAAAGCTGGATCGGAGTCTCATAAACCATTCCTTTCTCTGTTGGGTCGGTGAGGATCAGTCACCCTTCTAGTGTGTTACATACACATTGCCTTGAAAAAAATCAAACCTCTATGATGGCACTGAGACTCCTTCTGGCCCCTGCCAGATCCTCGTGACATCAGTGGCGAGTGGCAACGGACACAGCACAGACAACAATCATGGCCTCATTTGTTGGGCAAAAAACAACAATTCTCTGACCATCAGAGACTGGAAAGCAGCCTGAGAGCAGTGGCCACATAAATAATATCTATAAATTATAAAATGTTATGATGATAGGCACGCCTCAGGATAGGCGTTGGCACAGGCAGTGCAGGTCAAGAATAGTGCAGAAAGGTGGAAATAGCAAAAATGGCATTCACGAAAGGAGAAAGACCATGGCAAGCATTGAGATCAAGGATCTGGAATTGGACGAAGAATTGGACCGAAAGGCAATGGCAGGAGTGTTAGGCGGCTGCTTCTATCCCAGCCCACTTGGCCTCCCAAATCCTATCGGCCTTTTTCATGCCATCAGGCTCAGGCTTACGCTGGGACACGATTGGTGGCGCGGAGCATACTGGCTTGGGCTGATGTCTCCTCCAACGGGTGGGGCTGATTAAAGGCCAAGCCTCTCGTCCCTTGAGGCTTAGGACCCCGTGGCAGACCCTTTACAACATACTGTGGGCACTCCTACTGGGGTCCTGCCACGGTGTTGCCATCCCTTTTTTGTTCGTACCGCTGGGCCTGCAGTCCTCTTGGTTGCTCGCCCTTTGGAAGCCTTAGATCCTTTCCTGGTTCAGGACCTCGCCTATTTTTTGGGACAGTTGTCTCATGGTAAAGGGCTTTTGAATGAAGCCATTGCACCCACGTTCCAATATCTCTGTGGCATCACCATCAATACTGAAACCGCTGGAAAGCAACACTCTCACGTCTGGCTTCAGCTCCCTCATGCGGTCGTAGGTTTCGCCACCGCCCATATTGGGCATCACCATGTCCAAGAGAACAAGCTCTATTACATCGGAATGTTCTGTTAAGACCCCTAAGGCCTCTTTTCCGTCCCTGGCGGTTAATACCCGGTAGCCCAGAGCTTCCAACAGCTCCTGGCCCACTTCCAAGATGACCTCTTCGTCGTCTACCAGCAGGACCGTCCCAGTTCCTTCCATCATGCCTTCAGCACGTGACACCGTTCTTTGCACCTTTCTTTCTGCTGCGGGCAAATAGACACTGAAACTGGTCCCTCGTCCCTTCACAGATTCAACGTCAACATATCCTCCATGGCCCTTGATAATACCGTAGGCAGCAGCCAAGCCAAGACCGATCCCCCTTCCCATATCCTTGGTGGTGAAGAAAGGGTCAAAAACCCGCTCCGCAGTCTCTTCGTCCATGCCCACACCGGTGTCGGTCACCGTCAACAAGACGTAGGTGCCCGGCAGTGGGTCATACAGCTTCCCCTGCATCTCCTTATGTGTTGTATTGACGGTTCTTAAGATCAGATTCCCCCCTTGGGGCATCGCGTCTTCCGTATTCACCAAGAGATTCAACAAGACCTGCTCCATCTGATTCCGGTCGCCCTCTATTAGCAACAAGTCCTCATCAAGGTCTCTAGATACGTTGATATGCTTCCTCGTTTTGGCAAATGTCTCAGACGTCTCTTCCACCAACCGGTTCAGGTCGATCGGTTCCACGTCCTGTTTGCCCTTCCTGGCATAACCCAGCAAATATGAGGTGAGTCTCGCCCCGCTCTCGACCACTTTCTCAACACTTTTCAGGGGCTCATAATGCGGGTCTGTCGGCTCAGTGTCCATGAGCATCAAACAGACATTGCCTTGGATGCCCATGAGCATATTGTTCACATCATGGGCAATGCCCTCAGCAAGCGTGCCAATAGTCTCCATCTTCTGAGACTGCCACCGTTGTGCTTGGATTCGTTCTTTTTCCGTTACATCCCTTATCATGATGATAGCGGCCGATGTTTCTTCCTGCACCGGAATGCCCTTGATTGTAACCTGCCTGCCGTTAAGCTCCAACGGCCGATCAAGTCCTATTTCCGAAACCTTGTCACTTCCCGATGTCCATAGGGCTGCCACTTGAGCCCTCACAGATTCGTCAAAAATGTCTTGGAGAGACGAGCCCAGGAGCCTTTCCAAAGACAACTCAAACAGCGATAGGGCCGCCGAGTTGGCATAAGTCACCCTTTCAGAAAAGACCTCCAGAATCCCCTCTGACATATTTTCCAACACGGCCTCAAAGTGATGTTTCGGCGGAAGCAGTTCTTGGGTCACGCGGCGGCTGTGCCTGTTGTCAAGACCTGCGGAAGGCTTTGGCCCGGTGATGTCCTTTGTTCCTACGGGGGTCATGCACAGAATTGAGCCATCGATTTTTTGGGCCTTGGCCGCAGAGGTCCTCGTCTCTCTCTTGTCTGATTTACTGGGCCTTAGGAGTTAGTGCAATACTCCGCCTCTCATTGTCGATCTGGATGATGTAGTGTTTCATGAAATCCATGCCCAGGATGCCATGAAACTCTCCTTTCTCTCCAAGAGGCAGATCCGTGATGGCCACTGGAAAGTGGTCTTTCCTCAAATCTCCAATCTGAATGGAATCCAAAGTGACCAGTTGCCCATCCACATCCTTAGCTATGGTTTTCAGCGTAATGGGATGCGCCGTTTGCCCTGTTAAACCCAGGTCCCGTGCCAGTTCTCTCGAAAAAATCGTGATGCCGGCCCCTGTGTCAACCATAACTGTGGCCTGCAAAAAATCATTTAAGACCACGGGCACCATGACATGTCCGTCCACAGGCGAGAATTTGACAATGGTCATGACTTCGTCACTCGTTTCCTCACTTGCCTTTTCAATGCCTGTTTTCTCGGCCTCCGGCCCAGTTTCCCCAGGTGTCACCTCTTCGGCCTTTTCAAGAGCTGTCTCTGCTTCTCCAGATATTCTATCTACATCAGCAAGCGAATAATACACGTAAATGTCATAGGCTTCCCAGTCGGCCTCCGTCGCATACTTAACAAACTTGGCGAAGTGCTGATCCGCCAACTCATGGTTGGCGTGACGATAGTGAATGGCTCCCAGACGATAGTAGGCAGGGGCAAACTCAGGGTTCAGGCTGATGGCCATCTCGTAACACTTCACTTCTGCGTCCGAATCGTCATCCAAGGCCCGACCCTTTTCAAGCCATTGCTCTGCTGTGCTTTCGCCTTCCTCTGGCTCCTCACCGACAGGGCCCTCTGTCCCCTCCCTTGCCGCAGAAGAAGAAAGGGAACTGTCATTGTTCCCCTCATACTGCCCCATGGGCTTATTAGCCTTCTCGCGTCCCCTTGGCGATTTGTTACTAGGCCCACGAGCCGTTTCTTCCTGGCTGTGACGTCGGCCGGCTCCTGGTTGGCCAGCGTTCAATTCCGAACTTGTCTCTTGGCCCAGTTGCGCTAAGCCCCCCTCGTATTCATCTTCACCTATCCTCTCTGGGGGCCCAGCCTTTCGAAACGAGACAACATAGGCTGCAACTGAAATGGCTGCAATGATGACCAGGGCACCCAGCATGCCGCCCTTATATCGTCTCTTCTTCCTTTGATCGGCGTATTTTTCAATATTAACCCCACAAAAGGCACAATAGATGTCATCTGGCTGTTCAAATCCGCACTTGGGGCAAATCATCTCACGAAACCCTCTTGAAACGAGACGGACAAAAGACCCTTTTTAACACCGTGAACATCCCAGGAGCGCTTTCTGGGATTTCTTTTGGTCCAATAACATGGCCTTAGGAGCGGTGTCAAACGCTCTGGCCGCTGGCCACGGTGTGACCAGGCTTGGCCCTGCCCAACAAGGATCCTGTGCCCCCCCGACGATGCCGTGGTGCCATGGCAGTCGGCCCGCCACAAGCAACGTCTTCCAGACGCTCATTTGCCAGTCTTTTGATGAAGTTTCTCCGCAATACGCTGAACCTTATCGGACTTGACCATGGATGCGGCCTTGTCGGCAAAGCGCACAGCATCAGAGACCTTGCCATCTTTCAGGTAGTCTTTGACCCTCTTGCCAATCCGGGCTGTGGCGCCATCTTCCTTGATGCGAATGGCAGATACGGCCATGATCTTCCTTGTTTCGCTACTCCCACAACTCACGCAGGGTGGCAGGTTCTCGCCGCTGGGCATGAGCATTTCAAACACCTTCCCGCACCTGGCGCATTCATATTCGTAAATCGGCATAGGACTCTCAGATAGCTCCTCTCACAATCTTCGCAGGTGATGCATATTCTCAAGTTCAGCCCTGAAGTCATTATCCCTGGACAGCAACTCCAAGGCCTCGTCTATCATGGCCAGCATCTTGGCCTTGTCATCCGGTAGATTCCCGTTGATCGCCGCATAGTTGGAGACATGATCTGAAAGGTATTGAGACCGGATAGAGAGGTCTTGAATAAGGGCCCTCTGTTCTCGCAATACCGTCTCCGGACTGGGCATTTCAAAATGCCCTTCCCGCCACCATTGATATACCAGGGTGCCAGGTTGGGGCACCAGCGTTCTAACCCTCACAAAATCAGGGTCTATCCGGTTCAGCACTCTGGCTGTTTCTGAGGCGTGCTCCTGCCAGTGCTTCTCCCCTCCTATTCCCAATAGCACATACAGGGAAACCTCGAATCCAGCCTCTTTTGCTTTTGCGCAAGCCTTGACCATCGTAGCCGGGGTTGCACCTTTTTGGATCTGATCCAGGAGCAAAGCACTGCCCGTCTCAAGACCGATGTGCAGTCGAGTCAGTCCAGCCATCCTTATTGCCCTTAGGCTCTCAGCGGACTTGCGCCTCAGGGTCTGGGCCCTTGCGTAGCTTGTCACCCGGTCGATCCGGCGAAAGACACGATGAAGATAGCGCAAAATTTCACACAGTTCAGCGGTCTTGACAACGAGGCTGTCTGAATCTCCGATAAAGACACTGCTCACATCTCCACCAGTAAATGCCTTGGCCGTATCAATGTCGGCCTTCACCTCCTCCACGGGACGCTTCTTGAATTTCACGTCCTTATACATGGGACAAAAGGCACACCGATTCCAAGGACACCCGTGGGTGACCCTTAGAAGGAGACTGTCTGCCTCGCTGGGAGGCCTAAAAGGGGGAAAGTCGTAGGTCTCTTCAGCCATGGCAAGGCGCCTTCCAAAACGAAAGTTGAACACGTTTCCTCCCCCATGATAGGGTTACTTTCTCTTCAATAAATAGTCCAATTATGGTGAAATGACAAGGGCTTTATGGTCTCATTGGCAGCCGCCTTGATTTGGCCAGGCCAAGACCATGATTCATCGGGCCGGTGAAAAATGTTTCCTGAATCTTCGAAGTTTGTGTACAGTTCATCAGAGACGCAGGGGCCTCTCAGACCAGCAACAAGCCCGTGGCATAGAGGCAAAAACCCCCATATGTTGTACCTATCGGGCTAAGATATACATTTTATGGTATTTTTCCCTTTACAAGTCCATCTCTCTTTGTTAGTCTTCCGCTGCCTGAGAGAGAAGACCTTCGTGTAGACTGCGGCGCAGAGGTGTTTCATTATGAAAATCAAACAATTAGAGATTGTCGGGTTCAAATCTTTCCCAGATAGCCTGAAAGTGCAGTTTCCTGAAGGAATCTGCGCAGTGGTTGGCCCCAACGGCTGTGGCAAGAGCAATATCGTCGATGCCCTTCGCTGGGTCATGGGAGAACAAAGCGTCAAACAGCTCCGCGGCAAGTCCATGGAGGATATTATCTTTTCAGGCAGTGAAGGGAAGGGTCCTGTGAATCTGGCAGAGGTGGCTGTCACGCTCATAAACGACAACGGCAACGCACCGGAAGAGTATCGACACTTTTCTGAAATAATGGTCAGCCGAAGGCTATTCCGTTCTGGCGAAAGTGGCTATTTCATCAACAAGCAGCCATGCAGGCTAAAGGACATCCAGAATCTATTGATGGGAACCGGCGTGGGGTCCAGGACCTATGCAGTGGTTGAACAGGGAAAGATCGCGAGCATCATTGACGCCGGTCCAGATGAACTTCGCTTTTTCATCGAAGAAGCTGCAGGCATTACAAGGTACAAGAGCCGGAAAAAAGAGGCCCTCCTCAAGATTCAGCGGACCCAACACAATCTGTTGCGCATCAATGATGTGATCACCGAAGTGAAACGCCAGATGAATAGTCTGAAACGCCAAGCCAAAAAGGCAGAGCGTTACAAAACGTATCAGGCCAGAATTGAAGAACTGGAAATCTCCCTTGCAACACACCAATTCAGGACAATCAGTGCCGAGATGGTAGAAACCGAGACGCTCCTGGAATCTCTGCGGGACACGGATTTCAAGCATGAATCTGAATTGGCAAAGCTGGATGCTGCCATCGAACAGGTCAAACAGGAACGGACAGCCAAATACCGGCGTATCTCTGAGGAAAAGGCCCAGAGCCATGACCTGCAACGTGTGATCGACAGACTGGAAGGCGATATCCAGTACAGCACAAAGGATTTGGAACGGCTCGACGGGGACATTGACGCCTTCAAGACCGAGGCAGAAGAAATCGAGCAAAAAAACCGCGAAATAGTTGAAGAATCGAGCAGTCTGGAGGAACGAAAAGGCCGTCTCCTGCTAGACATCCAAAAGATCAAGGAAACCTTGGGGCAAGAAGTGGGCGTCGAAGAGGCCATGAGACAGCGCTTGGAGGGGCTGAACAAAGACCTTGAGACCAAGAAAGGGGAGCTCGTCAATCTGGCAAGCCGCAAGGCCACCTACGAAAATGCCTTAAGTAATGCATCCAAGCAGAGGTCGAACCTGTCCAGGCGGTTGGACCAACTTAAGATGGAAAGGGCTGAGACTGAAAAAGAACTCATCAGACTGAACACAGAGGTGGGCAAGACCCAGAATCATCATGGTGCCTTGAAAAAGGGTCTAGACGACATAGGGGCGGCCCTTGCATCTTCCGAAAAAAGCTTGCAGGAAAACCGGAAGGCTCTCAGCGAACAGGTACGGAAGGTTCAAATGGCGGAAGTGGAACGGCAAAAGGCTCGGTCACATTACGGAGCCCTCAGGAAGATGGATGAGAGCTATGAATGGTTCAGAAAAGGGGTCCGTGTTGTCATGAGGCAATGGAAGTCCCAAAAGCTCGAGGAGAGTGGAATCCGTGGCCTTGTTGCCGACGTCATCGAACCGGAGCCTTCCTATGAAGAAGCGGCAGAAGCAGCCCTCGGTGAGACCCTGCAATACATTATTGTAGAGGACCAAGAGGGCGGCATGACGGCCATCGACTTCCTTCGGGGCGGCTCAGGAGGCCGCGCAGGGTTTATTCCCATGGGGGCCATCAGGCCATTGGCAGACTCAGCCCCCGATGCCCAGCCCGGGGGCCACGACCTTCTTGTTGATCACATCAAGATACAGAAAGGATATGAGCACTTGGCTCAATCCCTTATTGGCCATGTGATCGTTGCCGATAACCTTGAAGCAGCCTTGCAGTTGTGGAACAAAAACGGCTCCCGTCAGGCCATTGTAACGCGGCAAGGAGACAGGGTATGCCTTCAGGGCATACTCACGGGAGGAAGTGGTGGCAACGGGGACTCTGGCATCCTGGCCAAGAAGAAAGAAGTGAAAGAGCTTGCCGCCCAGATCGCCAAACTAGATAAGGCTGTTGAGGTCGCCGAAGACAGGCAAAGGGAATTGGAAAAAGAAGCAGTGGCGCTGGAGACAGAGGTTCAGAAGGCACGACAGGCCCAAGCCGAAAAGACCAGACAGCAACTTGAGTTGGAAAAGGAGCTTTACCGTCTTCAGGAAAGCGTGAGACACGCACGTCGGCACCTGGAAGTCCTTCACCTGGAGGCACAGCAGATAGCGGGAGAGCAGACAGATGTAGAACAGGAGTTAAGTAAGCATCAGGATGTCTTGGCCGAGCTTGTACGGGAGATTCAAGCCCATGAGTCGACCATAGAACAGTTGAATGTCAACATCAGAGAAGTCTTGGAAAAGGCAGAAGCGGCCAATCAGAAGGTGGTGGAACTCAAGCTTCAAGGGACCTCTTTGCAGGCGGAATACGACAGCTCGGAGAATACGTTACGGCGTTTGACCGAATTCCAACGGGACCGCCAGGAGAGACTCGCCCAGCTGAAACGAGGTCTCTATGAAACAGAAGAAGATAAGGGGGCCACGGAGCAGCGCCTGGTGAGAGATAGGGCGAAGATGGCTGATTTGTATGCTGAGCTCAAGGCGATGGAAGAGAAACTGGCTCAACGCGAGGGGGAATATCAGACCATCGAAGGAAAGCTACAACAAAACGATCAAGCCCTCTGCGAGGTGAGAACGAGAAGACAAGAGAGCCTTCAGAAGATGCAGCAGGTCGAACTGAAGCAGTCCGAAAGGCGCATGCGAAGGGATCATTTGGTTACTTGGATTCAGGAAAGATATCATCAGAACATCCAAGGGTTGGCCGAGGAACACAGGGCCGAGGATTTTTCAGAAGAGGAAACAGAAAATGCCTTGGCGGCATATAGGCAACGAATTGCCAAGATAGGAGACGTGAACCTGACAGCCATTCAGGAATATGAGACACTCAGCGAACGGTATCGCCTCCTCACCGAACAGTGCGACGATCTGGAAGGTGCCATAGAGACCCTTCATCGGGTTATTAGAAGGATCAACCGAGTCTCCTTGAAACAGTTCATGAGAACCTTTAAGGCCGTTAATGAAAAAGTGCAAGGGGTTTTCCCCAGGCTCTTCGAAGGAGGAACAGCAAACCTGGTTCTGACCAATCCTAGACGGCCTTTGGAGTCAGGTGTCTCTTTCCTCGTCCGTCCTCCAGGCAAGAAGCTCACACGCATGAGTCTTCTTTCCGGTGGCGAAAAGGCCCTATCGGCCATCACCCTCATCTTCTCTCTTTTCTTGATCAAGCCCACGGCGTTCTGTGTGCTCGACGAGATTGATGCCCCCCTTGATGAAATAAATGTCACTCGCTTCAACTACCTTCTCCAAGAGATCGGAAAAGAATCGCAGGTCATCATGGTGACGCACAATAGACAATCCATGGAAATGGCGGACGAACTCCTCGGAATCACCATGGAGGAAAAAGGGGTTTCCAAGCTTGTCTCCCTCAACCTTGCCAGAGATGAAACTGGGTGCCAGCGTTCTCAGGAAAAGGTGGCTCAGGCGTCGTAGGAAGGCGGCTTTGGCTCAAGGGAAAGGGCGACGTGTCAAGTTTCCCACCTGAAATCAGCTAAGGGTTTTTGGAGACCCCGCAGCCCGCGCCGCGCCAGCACTGCCAACGGCAGAACCACTGCCGTCAGGCCGAACCTACGGGGGCTGCGGTAGCTCTCCTTTGGAGAATGCGCTCGCTTAATCGGTTCAAATCATGTTCTATACCGGACGTTCTTTGCATAGGATAGGGCCGTGGCTTTGAAATGGTTTAAGAGAAAAAAGAAGACACAAGAGGAGGGGCAAGAGCAGATCCCCCGTCCTTCGGACTCGGATCTTTCGCGTAAAGAAGGGCCAGGAGCCGCAGAGGCCCAGGAGAAGCCGCAAGAGGTGCCTCAAGAGGAAGACCAAGGGAGGACCACTATTGAAAACGTCTCTGTCCCGGAAGAAGAAGGGACGGAAACACCAAAACGCAGCTTTTTCGCCAGGCTCAGAAGAGAAAAGACCGAGGAGCCCCTGCGAAAGGACCTCGAGGAGACCGCTCCCGAGCAGGATGTGCCATCTGAGGCAAGGCAAGAAACCGAGGAGTCTCCACAAGCCCTTGCCCCTGACAAGGAAGAGCCTGAAGCCGAAGGAGAAAAACAAGGGTTTTTCCGAAGACTCACCCACCGTCTCTCCAAGACGCGGAAGGGATTTGTAAACCGTGTGGATCAACTCTTGCTGGGCAAAAAGGAAATCGACGACGAGCTTCTGGAAGAGCTTGAAGAGATACTTATCACGTCAGATATTGGGGTGCAGGCCACGATGGCCTTGATCGAAAGGGTCCGGAAGAAGGTAGAAAGAAAAGACCTGAGCAAGCCTGAGGAACTAAAACAGGCGCTTCAAAACGAGATACACACTATTTTGGACGTCGTGCCAGGGCCAGACCCTATAGCCCACGGAAATCCTCACGTCATCATGGTGGTAGGAGTCAACGGGACAGGTAAGACAACCACTATCGGCAAGCTGGCCGCTCGTTATGTCAAAGAGGGGAAGCGGGTCCTGTTGATTGCAGCCGACACCTTCCGGGCTGCCGCTGTTGAACAACTGGAGATCTGGGCAGAACGTGTCGGCGCTGACGTGGTCCGGCACAAGGGAAAGGCAGACCCCTCGGCTGTCGTCTACGATGGTATGCAGGCAGCCGTGTCAAGGGGCGTGGATATTGTTCTCATCGACACAGCAGGGCGTCTTCATACCAAAGTGAATCTGATGGAAGAGCTCAAGAAGATTCGCCGGACCGTGGCACGCCAACTCCCTGAAGCTCCCCACGAGACCCTCCTTGTCCTTGACGCCACGACTGGGCAAAACGCCATCTCCCAAGCCCAACTCTTCCATGAAGCCATTGAAATCACGGGCATCGCCCTCGTCAAATTGGATGGCACGGCAAAGGGTGGAATTGTGGTGGGTATCTCCGACACCCTGGCCCTCCCACTGAAGTATATCGGTTTGGGCGAGCAGGTTGACGACCTGCAAGAGTTTGATGCCCATGCCTTTGTGAAGGCCCTCTTCAAAGAGGGACATTGAACCTGAAGCGTTGCCATGAGAAGAATCCTCGTCATCGATGATGAACCGAATATGCGCCACATGCTCACCGTGGTCCTGAAGAGGGCCGGCTATGAAGTTGCCGATGCGGCCAACGGCGCAGAGGGCCTGTCGCTGCTTGCGGACAGCGTCTTTGATCTCATTCTCTGTGATGTGCGCATGCCAGAGATGGATGGGCTCGCCTTTTTAAGGCACATAGCTGACCGAGGCATCGACATTACTACGATTGTCATGTCGGCCTATGGCTCCATCGACACGGCCGTAGAAGCCATGAAGCTGGGTGCAGCCGATTATGTGTCTAAGCCCTTTAAGCCCGATGAAATCCTGCTAAAGCTGGCTCAGATTGAAGAACGTAACCAATTGCGAGAGGAGAACTTGCGGCTTCGGAGTGCCGTTCAAGAAACCTTTTCGTTTCAAAACATGGTAGCCAAGAGCCAGGCCATGGGCAAGATCTTCGAGGCGATACGTAAGGTCGCTGATTACAAGACAACGGTCCTGATCACTGGCGAAAGCGGGACAGGTAAGGAGCTCATTGCAAAAGCCATTCACTACAATGGACTGCGAAAAGACAATCCCATGGTGGCTGTCAATTGTGGTGGCTTACCCGAAAATCTTCTGGAAAGCGAACTCTTCGGCTATGTAAAGGGGGCATTCACCGATGCCGTGAGAGACAAGAGAGGCCTCTTTCAGGAGGCTAGTGCCGGCACGCTCTTTCTTGATGAGATTGGGGAACTGCCCTTGTCCCTGCAGGTGAAGCTCCTCAGGGTCCTGCAGGACGAACTGGTGCGCCCCCTGGGAAGCACGGAATCGGTGAAGGTGGATGTACGAATCATTGCAGCCACAGCAGCGAACTTGGCCGAATCGGTCAAAGAGGGTACCTTTCGCGATGACCTTTTTTACCGTATCAATGTACTGCTCATCGAGGTGCCGGCGTTGCGCGACCGGAAGGAAGACATTCCATTGCTGGTCAGTCATTTCATCGAAAAGTTTAACAAGCGCTTACATAGAGAGATAAAAGGATTTCGCCCTGACGCCCTTCAGGCCCTCATGGACTACCCTTGGCCGGGAAACGTAAGGGAACTTGAGAATGTGATCGAAAAGACCATGGTGCTAACGGAACAACAGGAGATCGGTAGGAGTGAACTGCCAGACGAAATAAAGGGTCAGAACGGGTCTGCAGCCTCCATTTGGCCGACAAAAGGGATCAAGCTAAAGCCCAATATCATGGCACTGGAGAAAGCCCTGATCGAGAAGGCCCTGAGGGAGACTAGCAACAATCGCACCCATGCAGCCAAACTCCTTGGAATTACTCATCCCACACTTCTTTCCAAGATGAAAACCTGTGGCATTTTGTAAAAGGGAGGTCCGGGAAAGCCTATATGACAAGGGACGAAGACCAGCAGCGACGGGAAACCTGGGCGGGCCGTGAGTTTGTGAAGAAAAATGAGATTATGGCCTTGACATCTCAAAAATAACCATATAAGGGGGAGAACCATCAAAGTGGTACCATGTACAGATTGGCGCAAACCTAAGACTAAGGGGGGAAAGCTCGCATGACAAAGGGAGAGATCGTGGAGAAAATGGCAAAGGATGCCGGCATTTCCAAGGCCGCTGCTGGAACAGCACTCAACTCTTTCATTGAAACCACCACGAAGGCTTTGAAAAAGAAGGACGGCAAGGTGACCTTGGTGGGCTTTGGGACCTTCTCGAAAGTACGGCGCAAGGCCCGCAAGGGAAGAAATCCTCAGACAGGTGAAACGATCAAGATCAAGGCTTCCAACACGGTAAGATTCAAGCCGGGTAAGGCCTTAAAGGACGCCATCTAGGTATGGGCTGACCGTTTCGGTTTTGACTGGTTCCCGTCTGGAGAGAGCTTTTTCAGATGGGGACCAGTTTGGCTTTAGCCAAAGGTAATCTGAAAGCTGTCAAACTCGCCGGTGTAAGACTCCCATTCTACATCTACTGTTGTGACGTGGGCAATGGGCGGGCCCGTCTCGCACCACCGTACGGCAGACCTTACGTCAGCATCATCTCCTTCAAACACCGCTTCTACCCGTCCATCGGGCAGATTCCTCACCCATCCCGTCACGTTTCTTTCTATGGCCGCGCGCCGTGTGTCCATTCTGAAACACACCCCCTGCACGCGTCCGTCTATGCAGACATGGGCTCTGACCTTTTTCATCACCTTTCTCCTAAGAAAGCATGTCTAAAAATTCCTTTTCATGAAGAATGGTTACCCCAAGCTCTTTCGCCTTATCAAGCTTAGAGCCCGGATCCTTGCCGCTGACCACAAAGGACGTCTGACGGCTCACGGAAGACGTGGCTTTGCCGCCCAAGGACTCAATGCGGACCTTGGCTTCCGTCCGGGTGATAGACTCAAGAGCGCCTGTAAGAACAAATGTCTTGCCCGACAAAGACTCCTTGACCCTTTCCTCTTGGGTCTCGACTGTCACACCGGCGTCCATCATCTGCTCAATGTTTTTCTGGTTTTCGCCGTTGTCTAAGAAGGCCCGAACGCTCTGGGACACCTGGGGGCCTATCCCTTCTACAGCCTCTAGTTCCTCCGCCGTTGCTGAGACCAATGCCCTCAATGTCTTAAATCTGCCCGCCAGAACACGTGCCACATACTCCCCCACGTGACGGATGCCCAGGGCATAAATGAACGGACCCAACGTCAACTGCTTGCTTCTTTCAATGGCATCCACAAGATTCTGGGCCGATTTCTCGGCCATCCTTTCAAGACCTGCCACGGTCTGCCCGTCCAGGTGAAATAGATCTGCATAGGAGCCTACTAGTCCTTTTTCCACCAACTGTCCCACCAATTTGTCTCCCAGTCCATCGATATCAAAGGCCCCTTTGGAGGCAAAGTGCTTGATCCGTTCCTTGACCTGGGCTGGACAACTGGCGTTGACACACCGCCACGCAGCCTCACCCTCCAGACGGAGGACCGGAGACCGGCACACCGGACATAGGTGGGGCATCTGAAAGGCCTGTTCACCCCCTGTGCGCTTGGCCGTCATTGCCTTGACGACCTCGGGAATCACATCTCCGGCCCGTTGCACCAGCACGGTGTCACCCACTCGGATATCCTTCTTCTTGATTTCATCCTCATTATGTAAAGTGGCGCGACTCACAGTGACTCCCCCTACAGAAACAGGCTCCAGATGGGCCACTGGGGTTAGAGCCCCAGTTCGGCCCACCTGTACCTCAATACTGAGGACACGGGTGGTCTCCTGGGTCGGGGGAAATTTGTACGCCAATGCCCATCTGGGACTTCGTGACTTCTCTCCCAGCCTTTTCTGCAAGGTCAAATCATCTACCTTAAGAACGATACCGTCCATCTCATAGGCAAAGGTATGACGCTTATCCAATAAATCTCTGTAATAGGCGAGGACCTCGTCAATTGTTGTCCGTGGCCGGATATGGGGATTTACTCGGAAGCCCAGGGCCTTGAGGGTCTGCAGGATTTCCCAGTGGGAGGTGAATACGAGGTCACTTATTGCACCAATGCCATAGCAGAACAGGTCAAGGGGACGTCTTGCCGTAATCCGGGAATCAAGCTGCCGAAGAGATCCTGCGGCAGCATTTCGCGGATTGGCAAAGGGAAGCTCTCCGCTGTCAAGGCGTTGCTTATTCAACTGCTTGAAGGCTTCAACAGGAATAAACACCTCCCCCCTGACCTCCAAGCGCGACGGGATTGGAGCAAAGGTCGTCTTCACAAGCGCTAGGGGAACGCTGCTGATAGTCCTAATGTTCTGGGTAATAAGCTCACCATGATGCCCGTCACCCCTAGTGGAGGCCTCTGTCAGAAGACCCCTTTCATACACCATCTCAACGGCAACTCCGTCCATCTTTGGCTCAGCGGTGTACAGAAAAGCAGAATCTGTGTTCAGAAACCGGCGGAGTCTTTGGTCAAAGGCCAGGGCCTCTTCCTCGCTAAAGGCGTTTTCCAAACTCAGCATGGGGATGGTGTGAGCCACTGTCTCAAACTTGTCAAGGGGCTCCGCCCCCACCCTCTGTGAGGGCGAATCTGGTTGAACCAGTGCGGGATAGGACGCCTCTAGGGAAAGGAGTTCCTCCATGAGACGATCATATTCAGCGTCTGAGACTTCAGGTTCGTCCAAGACGTAGTAAAGATAGTTGTGCCGATTCAGGGTCTGTCTAAGTTGGGCAGCCCTTTTTTCAACATCTTCGGTGATCATAGGAAATTACCAAGGCGTTCATGCCAAAGGGAATCTAGAGACCCATTCTTCGGGCTTTGAAATCCGTCATCTTTCCACATATGGCGGGGAGGACGGGTATCGCCGTGCTGCGTGCCTCCTTAAAGGCACTGCTCGAAAACCCGGGCTTCCATCGCAGTGAGCTAAGATCATCTGAGACCATAAGAAGGGCCCCCATATCTATCTGCCGGAAAGCTGCTACCGTAAAAAGTGCCGACACCTCCATCTCCACCCCTAACACGCCTTGCCCCTGAAACAAAACCACTTTCTCCCTTGTTTCCCTGTAGGGGGCATCGGTTGTCCAGACAGCACCTCTTTGGAAAGGGACGGAGGATTCCACAAGGCTTTCTTCAATCGCCCTCAGCACGCGATCCGAGGGTCTCGGCTGGGGGCTGCTAACAGGATAATGGGCCGATGTCCCCTCTTCACTGATGGCACGATCAGGGACCAGAACCCTCCCAACGGGCAGGTCCTGCTGGATCGATCCGCACCATCCGAAAAAGAGCATCCTCTTTACCCCCAGGGCTATCAGCTTCTCCAAAACCATGACCGCGTATGGGGCGCCACACATGGGCCCCACCAGCGCCATATCTTGATGGGCGCCCACCCCCATGTACACCCTGCTGCTCAGCGTCTTCCAGGCTCGTCTTCCGTCAATTCCCAAGAACCGACGAATAGCTGCCAGGTCTTCCTCCATGGCAACCATGATAGCCATGGGCCCCATGGTGGGATCGTCTTTCCCCCTTTTCGGATACACGACTTCATCTCTTGGTCTTTTCATATTTGACCGGCACTACCCCTCTTCTTTGCCCTTTCTCACAACATGGCGCAGGAAGGGCATGACCTCTTCCCTGCAAATGACATCCCACACATAATGACGCATCACATTGCGAAACATCTTGTGGGTACTGGTGCGCCCAAGGTACTCCATGATGCGACCGGCAATGCACAGAGGCGGCTCATCAAGGCCAAAAAGGCAGACACCGCGCCCGAGCTCTGTGAAAGGAGGTATCTTTGTGCAAGCAATGGGCAATTTGATCATCCCTGCTTCCAACAGGGGCAACCCAAAACCCTCATCTTTGCTCGTCATAAGAAGCAAATCAGCCGTGAGGTAGAGATCCCGAATGAACACCCGATCCGGAATGAGTCTCTTTCTGTCGCGAAATCTGTATTCTGCCAGAATAGCAATGTTATCCTGGAGTTCAAGCTCATTTATCCAATACCTGAGCCTTCGGTAATAGGCCAAAGCCCGTTCCTCATGAGGGTCGTAGGCCCCTGTTAACAGAAAAAGGACGTTGTACCCCAAGAGCTTGATACCGCGGATGATGTGGATGGAGAGCTCAAGGTTCTTCCGGGGCGTGATCCTGGATGGTTGTACCACCACCATATCACGGCTAAAAAGGTCAAGCTCCTGACACAATTTCACCGTTTTTGGCTCGAGATAGAAAAATCGCGCAGGATCAATGCCGTTGTGGATGACCTTCCAAGGGACATCCCCGCAATGTTGGCTGAATAGCTTCATCCGAGATTCTGAAATAGTCACATAATGGATGTTCCGATGGGGGTGCTGAAGGACCAGCCACGGCGGGTTCTCCAGATACCTGGGGGAGGACGATTGGAAATGGGGCGAATCGTGTGCCCAACTGACTACCACAGGGCCCTGTGCTGAGTCTGCCAGACGCCGCAAGGCCAGGGTGAGGGGAAGGTTGAATGGCATATGCAACACGTTGTGGGCAAGGACAACATCAAGGTCGCCAGACCAGTCTTTAAGGATATCGTAGATTGTCCCTGTGAGTCCATCTAGGGCCCCCTGACGCCCCCTTTTACATTCTTCCATGGTCTGAAGGATTTGACTATCCTTGGAACCCAACATCGGTTCGATGCGGACGGGAAAAGTCTCAGAAAAGACCTCTCCCATGCCTGCCAAGACAGAAACGGAATGGCCCAGGCGGTCAAAATGATGGGCTTGCTGGCTGACGATCTCTTCCACACCTCCCACAACAGGGGGGCACGAGTAGTGCAAGATCCCTATCCCAAGAGGTGCGGCCCCAGATCCATGCTTTTTGGTGCTCGCCTTTGGCCCCTCTCCGGAGCCTTTTGCAGCAGCCTTCCTAGGCAATCTTTCCATTATCTGTCCATCATTGAAAAGACTCCACCAAGGGCAGGAGTTTCCTCTCCAACACCTCGTATGAGAAATACCTCTTGCCCAACTCGTAGTTTCTCTCTACGATCCGTTTCAGGTTGGCCGGATCCAAATATTCTCTGATTCTTTCTATGAGTTCAGGCGTGACAAATGACTCAAATGTAATGACCTCAAAGCCGCAAGGTTCAATGTCTTCCACGAAGATCGCGTACCGATTGACCACAATCGGCTTCTTAAAGTAGATGGCCTCCAAAAAGGCGTTTCCAAACCCTTCATAACTGGAGGGGTAGGTTATTAGGTCAGCGTTTTGATAAGCATCGTCAATAGTATACTGCCTATCACATTTGGCTTTGAAACAGCGAGACGAGCCTATCTTCTCACCAACGTATACAACCTCTACACCCAGACGGTCAGCATACTCTATGACCCTTTGCCCATAAAGGTCTCCCTCGTCACCCGATTCATGAGAAACGACAAGCCTGCGCCGTTCCAACTTCATGAGACTTACGAGCTCAACGGCCCGTTCAATCCACTTGCGGGGGACAACCCTGGTAGGTTGAAGAACGAATAGCTCATCATCTTCAAAGCCCAGCTCCTGCCGGAGCAATTTGCCGTTGGGAGACAGTGGTGGAGGGCTCGCAAAATCAAAGACATTAGGAATCACCATATTGCTGATGCCTGCACGGTAGCTTAATTGCCGCGAGGCCGCCGAGTTGATGACCACATGACGAACGGGGCCAAGGTTGGGAGGAAAGGCCCCTTGAAGATAATCTTGAACGGCGTTGATGAGAAAGCGTTTCCGTTCCCAGCTGAAATCGTGGTGATGGGCCACTGTGGGCATTCCTGTTTCAGCGATCAATTCCGTAAGGGCCAGGGCCAGTGGGATATTCATGGGGATGGCCAAGGCATTTTCCGGAATCAGGAGGCCAATATCGAACTGCCGGCAAAACTCATAGAGCCTTGACTTGAGGTGATTCTTTAGCTCTTCAATCTTGCCAGAAAGCGACGTCGCCCGAGTGGTCTTGCCAAAACACCGGGTGTTAATCTGGGCAATGTCGGGGTCTTCAAAGTGGGCTTTAGGCTCCAAGAATGAGGCCTCTTTTGGGGTGTCCAGTTCTCCAGCAAAGAAGAAGCATTCATGGCCGTTTCGCTCCAGCACCTGATACCACTTGTAGGTCTCCAGCGACACCCCGTCTGTGCCCGCAATGCGCGTAGATACAAATCCCACCCGTCTCATACAGAACAGTCCCCTTCCTGCGCCCCCTTGGCTCGCCTCACAGGGCCTTGTCCATTTCTCAGGTTCTTCTCCAGTTTAGTTGGAGCAAAGGGCTCAGGGGTCTTGCACGTGAACCCTTAGTATCACGCCAACTCTTTTGGAGCCGATTGATTTTTCACAACTTACCAATGCGACAAAAAGTATTTAGACATAGTCTCTTAGTGGTAGAAACAAATATTCACCGCAAAGCCGCGAAGAGCGCAGAGTCTATTTTGCTTTATGTTTTCCACCGGTAACAGGCTATTAAGCTAGTGAGCTAATGAGCTAATCAGCTTTGCGCCCTCTGCGTCTCTAGCGCAGCGGGCGGTGACCTTATATCTAAATGTCAATGATCTCATTAGTAACTTATAATTATATCATATTCAGCGCCGAATGCCTAGGCCCTGGGCCGCCATAAGGCTCCCATGGGATGCAGAGCCAACACCCTCTCTTTGGCAAAGCCTTTACTCTATTCCCATGTCCTTCTGGGAGACATTGACATGAAAGGGCCACTCCTGTTAGTATAAAAGGCAATGATCGTATCGACTTATCAGCCGTTTTTTTCCCCTTTTCCAGGCTTTTTCTACAAGGCGCATCTTTCAGATGTCATGGTCATTCTGGACGACGTGCAGTTTCCACTCCGGACCTCCTGGGTCAGCAGGAACCGCTTCAAGAATGACCAGGGCACGCTTTGGATTACCATCCCTGTTTGGAAAAAAAGGCTGGGGCTGCAAAGGATAAGAGACGTGCGAATATGCCATGAGGGCAACTGGCGAAAAAAGCGCCTCGCCAGTCTGAAGACTTGCTATGCCAACGCTCCCTACTTCAAGGAGCATGGTGATGTAGTGGAGGAAATCTTTTTGGGAGGGATTGAAAAACTTGTTGACCTCAACCTCATGACAATCCAATACCTAAAAAAGCATCTGGAAATCGAAACCCCCTTGGTACGACAATCGGACCTGGGCATTCAGGCCAAGGGGGACAGGCTTCTGATAGAGATCTGCCGGAAATTGCGGGCCTCTCACTACCTTGTCCAGGTAGCTGGTAAGAAACACCTGGATATGGACCTCTTCGTCCAAGCAGGGCTGGCGTTATCTTTCTTTACTCCCCCCTCCCCTGTCTACCCTCAGCTCTGGGGAGATTTCATTCACCAGCTATCTGCCTTTGACCTCCTTTTCAATTGTGGACCCAAAAGCCGCGAAATCTTACTGGGCGTAAGGCAACGCCCTGCGAGCTGACCCAGCCTCCGACTCAGGGACCTTTTAGCCATGGCACGCCACGTGTCATTGCTACCAAGTTCAAGGGCACCGCTGGTAGGCCCTACATGTAGTCAAGCGCCTCTCTGCCCGCCATACCGACCTTGACACCAAGGCTTGCGGCTGCCTCGTTTGCATCTTTAACTTCCCCGACAAGGAGGTCTTCAATCGTAGCGATAGAAGCGCCTCTTGTCGGCCTTACCCGAGCTGCAGGGAAGCCGAAGTTGTCCAGAGCGGCTACGTCAAAGGCACCACAGCCAACCATGCCTGTGTCGGTGATGACGTAAACTAGGTTCACCGGTCCCAGCGGCATGACGTAGCCGTCGGCCTCCTTGTTGGTCAGTTGCGTCTTTTCATGAAACACGACACCTTCTCCTGTTGCTGTCTGCATTGTAAACCATCGCCTAGGGTTTTCGAATCTCTCTATCGTCTGGACCGTCTTGCCAGGAGGTTAACACACCATCGGTGAAGTAAAGCCATTTGTCACCGTACCTCCACTGCTCCTTTCTCGTGCCTTGAACGGCTGTCTCCACAGTCCTCTCGTCAGGAGGTCCAAAATCATCTTTTACTTGCCATGTTTCCAGTCCGAGGATTATTGTACTCTCATCAATGGACGGCCACTTGAACCTTTCCTCTTGGCTGCGCCGTATGACCCCTAGTGCCTCAAAGAGCTCCTTGTTCCCCTGGGCCAACCACCAGCCGGAAACAGCACCCAAGAAGATGAGGGCTATGAAGAAAACCTTTTTCATTACTCCTGCCTGTACATGTCCCTATCACAGATTGTCGGCCGTCTCAACCATGCGGTTCAACGCCTGATGAATGCCATGGGAGACCCTGGCCAGGCTATGGTAATCGAGTTTGTCGGCTGTATCCTCATGGGAGTGGTAGTAGGGGTAACGAAACAAGGCGGTGTCTGTGATCATGATGGCACGATAGTCACACGTCCAGAAGGACCAGTGATCGGACCAATCAATGCCTGTGATAAAACCGAAAACCGCCGCACATTCAACCGGGAAATCACTTTGTTGCATAAAACGTCGCGCAAAGGACGTCACCAAGGCCTTTGAACGAAGGTTGCCCACAACGGCTATGAAGTTCCCCCTGTCCGGGTAGAAGACGCTGAGGGGGAAAGGATACTTCTGCGTTCCGCGTTCCTGCCGGTAGTAGCCTATGGTCTCAAGACAGACCATGGCCACGATATTCTCCTTTCTTTCTCGACAGCCTTTGGCGTAGACCAAGCTTCCCATTTGGCCGGTCTTGAAAAAGGGCGGCTCTTCGTTGGCAAAAGCCACGAAGCGGACCGTTCTTTTCGGGGCCTTTGACCTGAAAAGCCGACTCAACTCCAGAAGGGCTGCCACGGCAGAGCCGTTGTCGTTTGCCCCAGGAGAGTGGGAAACCGTGTCGTAGTGGGCCCCGATGAGCAAGATCTCGTCCGGTTTCATTACTCCTGGAATTTCCACGGCCAGATTGTGACAAGCGATGTTTTTGACCCTATAGGTTTGGACTCTCACTTCATATTCCATGTCTTCCCAGAAGGCTCGAACATAGTCCGAAGCAGCCTTCAGGCTCTCCGGCAAGAAAACGCTCCTGGGTCCAATCTCGTGGGCAAGGATGAAGACGTGCCTTTTGAGTCTGACTTCCAGATCCTTAATGACCTCCAGGGCCCCGGCATCCAGCCTCGGGCGGCCGACCTTTGGACGGATGCTTATCATGACCTTATAGGCCCATATACTGAAAGCAGCCAGGAAGAGAAATACTGATGTATACAGGATCATCCGTGTCTGCATGGGGACTTTTTCATTGACTCCATACAATCAGTTGCCTAGTCTTTCATGGCCCATACTGACCTGAACATAGGCCATTGGGCAAGATTACGCAAGGTCTCCCCCTTATTGGGAGACCTTTGCATCACTCCTTCGAGGGCTCATTGTGAGCTTTTTGGGGCACCCACTCCCGACTCCGTCGGGATGAGCGGCCCGCCCTGGCCCATCAAAAAGCTCACAGAACCGAGTGAGAAGGGCTTGTAAAGGGGTCTCATTGGTTACCATCATGGCCGGGCAAATCATGGTCGGGCTGGAAGGCAGGATGGTGACAAAGGACCCTTGGGGACCTCATCAAACTTTGGAGGTGGATGATGGCAGAACTATTCGAAGAGACAGTGATCAATGGGATGGTCTTAAAGAACAGGGCTGTGCGCTCAGCCACATGGGCTGGTTTGGCAGAGCCCGGGGGCCTGTGCAGCAAGAAGCTCATGGCCCTTACAGAAGAACTGGCCCGCGGCGAGGTGGGCCTCATCATCACCGGCTTTGCCTATGTCTTGCCAAACGGCCAGGCCCTTCCGCGGCAGCTTGCCATCCATGATGACGCCGTACTGAAAAACCTCAAGGAACTCACAAGACGTGTCCACAGAGCCCGGGGAAAGATTGCCATGCAGATTGTCCATGCCGGCGCCCAGACGGTGATGAGGGGAAGCAAAGACCAGCCCTTTTGGGGGCCCTCTGCCGTCCATGACAAGGTCCACAAAAAGACGCCCAAGGCCATGACTCAGGGCGAGATCAAAGAAGCGGTTCAAGCCTTTGCAAAGGCAGCAGGCAGAGTTAAAAAGGCCGGGTTTGATGCAGTGCAGCTTCATGGCGCCCATGGGTACCTCATCGCGCAGTTCCTTTCGCCAGCGACAAACAGACGCAAGGACAAGTACGGTGGCCCCATAGAGAATCGGGCCAGGTTTCTCTTTCAGGTGTACCGGAGGGTCCGGAAAACAGTGGGCAAAGACTTTCCCGTGTTCATCAAGCTAAACACCAAGGACTTTGTTCGCGGCGGCATGAGCGAAAAAGACGCCCTCTTTGTGGCCAAAAAACTGGATGCCTTGGGCATCAATGCCATTGAACTCAGTGGCGGGGTGCCGGCGGCAGGGGCCTTGGGGCCGGCGCGGCCCAGGATACGCAAAGCAGACGACGAGGCTTATTTCTTGTCTATAGCAAAAAAGATCAAGAAGCAGGTCTCGACTCCCATCATCTTGGTCGGCGGCATCCGCTCCTTCAAAGTAGCAAGTCATATCCTGAAGACCGATGCAGCAGACTTGGTTTCCATGTCCCGGCCCTTTATCCGGGAGCCGAACCTTATCAAGCGATGGAGGCAAGGAGACAGAAAGAAGGCGGCATGCATATCCTGCAACAAGTGTTTTGGCGCGGCCATGAGTTCTAAAGGTGTCTATTGTGTGATGGAAAGGCGGGCCAAGACAAAAGGAAAAAAGCGTCAAAGAGATTAGTAACGTTCAAAAGTGTTGACTTAGTGGATTTCTGGACAACCAATGTCGAGATAGGGACAACCGCTTCTCTTCGGCATCCAATGCCGTTAGGTAGCCTATGCCATTTGTGTAGATGGCAATGGCTGTATGCCTGCGTTCAGCGATCATCCCTATCCCTCTAACTGCCTGCTAAGGCCTTTGCCTCAACTCTCGGACGTTACCAAGAGATGAGAGGGTCTTTGGCAGGGCTAGTGTGAAGAAGCAACAGAGGGACAACGTGATGACAAAGGAAAAATCGGTCTCTGGATCCAGGGTCGAGATGGCCCAGGTCATGCTGCCCGTAGATGCAAATCAGGCTGGCAATGTGCACGGGGGCAGCATCATGAAGCTTATAGACACGGCAGCAGGCATTGTGGCGCTGCGCCATTGCCGTAGCAATGTCGTCACCGCCTCTATGGACAGGCTGGACTTTCACGAACCCGTGTTCATCGGAGAATTGGTCATCTTGCGTGCCTCCATTAACTATGTGGGAGAGACCTCCATGGAGGTTGGGGTGCGGGTGGAGGCCGAAAATCTCATGACAGGAGAGGTGCGTCACACAAACTCTGCCTACCTCACCATGGTGGCCCTGGACGAAAACCGGAGACCCATGGAGGTTCCAAGGGTCGTGCCTGAGGCCCAGGAGGAAAAACGGCGCTTTGAAGAAGGAAGAACAAGGGCACAAAGGCGTCGGGAATTGAGAAAGAACAGGAACAAACGATGAAGGCCCTCTTTGATCCCGCCATCCTAAGAAGGGTCCAGATTTGTATCCCCTTCAGACTCCTGAAAGAAAAGTACCTGCCCTTGGTACTGGATAAAAGAATCAATCCTGAAATCGGTATCAACGGAAAGGTCATAGACACACATACAAGGAAGGCGCTTTCAGAAATGGCCTCTCTCTTGCATCACGAGGGCCTTTCTATCACCCTCCATGGCCCTTTCTATGACCTGGCACCAGGTGCCATGGATAAGAAGATACTGAAAGCAACCCGAGAACGTCTTAGACAAGCCTTTGACCTCATCCCCCTCTTTGAGCCCGCCTCTATGGTCTGTCATACAGGCTATGACAGGAAGAGATACAATGATAACAAAGACCTGTGGCTTGAGACAGCCCTGGAGACATGGGCGCCCCTCGTGAAGGGCCTTCAAGGCACGAAAACGACTCTGATGCTCGAGAATGTCTATGAAAGAACCCCTGCCATGCTTCTCAGGCTCATCAAAGGGTTGAATACAAAAAAGGTGGGGTTTTGTTTTGATGCGGGCCACATGAATGCCTTTTCTGAGACCAACCTCAAGGGTTGGCTGGACGACCTGGGGCCTTTTGTGAAAGAATTGCACATCCATGACAACCACGGTATCCGGGATGATCACCTGGCCATTGGGGCCGGCAACATCGATTTTGACACCCTTTTCCGGTACGTGGGAGAGAATCGTCTGAGGCCGATTATTACCCTTGAGGCCCACAAAGAAAAATGGATTTGGCAGAGTCTCGAGGCCTTGTCGGGCTCAGAGCCCTTCTGCCAGATTGTTGCGAATCTCTAGGCATGATACCCTTTCTGCTTGAAGCCTCGCGCCTTAGAACATGAGAGTAGCTACTGACATTGGCGGAACCTTCACGGATGTCGTAACCGTTGATCAGCAAGGCATTTGCGGCTGGAAGGTCCTTTCTACACCCCAGTGCCCTGAGCGCGCCGTCACAGAAACCATAAGAGCCCTTTCAGGCATTTCATCCTTTTCTCACGGAACAACTGTGGCCACCAATGCGCTCCTTGAAAGAAAGGGGGCCAAAGTGGCCCTCGTGACGACCAAGGGCTTCAAGGACCTGCTTTACATCGCCAGGCAAAAAAGACCGAGGCTCTATGACTTTGACTGCACGCGACCACACCCGCTGGTGAGTCGCACCTTGTGTTTTGAGGTAGACGAGCGCCTTGCCCCGGATGGTTCGGTCATCACGCCCTTGACCAGAACCCATGCTGACGCCGTGGCCGATGACATCGTAAAGACCGGGGCAGTAAGTGCAGCCATCTGTCTGCTCTTTTCCTACAAGAATTCTTCCCACGAAATCCTTTTAGAAAAGGCATTCAAGAAAAAGGGGCTTTCTGTCTCGAGGTCGTCTCAGGTCATTCCCGAATTCAGGGAGTTTGAAAGGGCCTCCACTACGACCATCAATGCCTTTCTCCATCCTATTGTCCGTTCCTACACAGAGAAAATAGGCAAGGCTATCAGGGCGTCAGAAGGACCTCCTGATTACTACATCATGAAGTCAGGAGGCGGGGTGGCGGCATCTGGTGAGGTCCAACCTGTAGAGCTGGTCCTATCAGGTCCAGCCGGAGGGGTCTCTGGAGGCGTTCTGCTCGGAAGTCGTCTGGAACGACGGAACTTGGCAACTTTTGACATGGGCGGTACGAGTGCCGACTTCTCGGCAATTGTCAACGACACCCCCCTGTGGACCGATGAAGGAGACATAGACGGCCTGCCCATACGACTCCCCATTCTCGACATTACGACCATTGGGGCCGGCGGCGGCTCCATTGCCTGGACGGACAAAGGCGGCGCGTTGCGCGTGGGGCCCCAAAGCGCGGGCGCAGATCCTGGCCCAGCTTGCTACGGTCGGGGCGGGACCTTACCAACCGTGACGGACGCGAACCTTCTATCAGGGCTCTTAGACGGGGACAC
Organism: Thermodesulfobacteriota bacterium; assembly: GCA_034189385.1. Classification (GTDB taxonomy): domain Bacteria; phylum Desulfobacterota; class Desulfobacteria; order Desulfobacterales. The sequence goes on along the minus strand of JAXHVD010000025.1, from coordinate 30,636 downwards.
TTTCTCTGGCACCACCATTACCCTCCATCGGAACAGGGCCAGGCAAGCCCTTTCGTCTCTTGCAGCATCGGCTGGCATCACCTTGGAAGAGGCCATCCTGGGCATTCGTTCCGTGGTCAATGCCAATATGCTCAGGGGGATTCGCAGGGCTACGGTGGAAAAAGGGATCGATGTGAGAGATTGTACCCTTCTTGCCTTTGGTGGCGCTGGTCCTCTCCATGCCACAGACCTTGCCAGAGAACTTGGCGTGAGAGAGGTCCTTGTTCCTCCTATGGCGGGGATGTTTTCCGCTTTGGGGATTCTCCTCTCAGACGTAAGGCTTGACTTTGGAGAGAGCCTCCTTGCCAGATGGAACGCTGAAACCCAAAGGATGGTGGACGGAATCTTGGATCGGTTTAAGGACAGGGCCCTGAAATCTCTGGCCCGCCAAGGTTTCCACCATAGGGATAGGCACCTCAGGCCAGCCCTGGATCTGCGCTACGAGGGGCAGAGTTTTCATCTTCCAGTGGCCTACAGCAAGGACGCTGACATGAAGGAAAGATTTCACCAGGCCTTCAGCGCGCGCTATGGATACGCCCTGGACAAAGGGCATGGTGTGGAGGTGGTGGCAGTGCGCCTTTCCGCCCTTGCCTCAAGACAACAGATCCCCCTGCCGGAACCAGGCGAGACCACTTCTTCGGCTCTTGTGACGACAAGAAGGGTCTTGCTTTCTTCGGGCTGGCAAGGGACACCAGTGTACCAGCGAAGACAGTTGGGCGCCTCTTTTCATGCACAGGGGCCGGCGATCATTGAAGACGAGGGATGCACCGTGTTTGTGTCTCCAGACTGTGAGGTCTCTATGGCAAAAAGCAGTTGTCTGAGCATTGAGGTTCACAGTGACCATCATTGATCCCGTGACCCTTGAGGTGTTCAAGCACCTCGTCTTGGCCATCCCAGAGGAGATGGGTGGAAATCTGAGGCGGACAGCCTTTTCTCCTAATATTAAGGAGCGTCTGGACGAAAGCTGCGCCTTATTTGACGAAAGCGGGCGACTCATTGCTCAGGCCGAGCACATTCCCGTGCACCTAGGGGCCATGCCGTCTGCTGTAAAGGCCGTGGCAAGTGATTTCCCAAGACTGGAGCCTGGAGATCAGGTCATCGTGAATGACCCCTACCGGGGCGGATCCCATCTGCCGGACATCACTGTCATTGCACCCTTTTTCTGGAAAGAGAAGCTCAAGGGTTATGCGGTCAACCGTGCCCATCATGCAGACGTGGGTGGCACCACGCCCGGCTCCATGCCAGGGATGAGTAGCACCCTTTTCGAGGAAGGCATCGTCATTCCTCCCACCCTCTTTGTGCACCATGACATCCTGCAAAGAGACGTCCTTAAGCGCTTTGAAGATGAAACAAGAAACCCCGTTGAACGGATCGGCGACCTAAATGCCCAAGTGGGGGCCAACCGCCTGGGGGTCTCTAGGTGCATGGACTTTATAGGTCGTTATGGCGAAGCGGCATTTGACGGGTTTGTAGAGGCCATCATCCAATACTCCGGCAAAAGGGTGTCTGCCCACCTTTCAGCCCTGCCTGAAGGCGCGGCAGAAGCCACGGACTATCTGGACGGAGACGACACCCCCCTGGCCATTACCGTGCGGGTAGAGATCAGGGGATCACGGTTTGTAGCAGATTTTACAGGCACGGCGCCCCAAAGTAAGGGAAATGCCAACACCCCCCTTAGTGTGACACGCTCCGCCGTCTACTACGTCCTCAGATGCCTTCTACCGCCTGACATCCCACCAAACCACGGGTGTTATGAGAGTGTCGGCGTCATCGCCCCTGAAGGCTCTCTTCTCAACCCCCACCCGCCAGCAGCGGTCAGTTCTGGTAACGTGGAAACCTCCCAGCGGATCGTTGATGCGCTCCTGCTGGCACTGACAGATCTCCTGCCCGACCAGATCCCGGCCCAAGGGCAGGGCACGATGAACAACCTTGCCATCGGCTGGCAGGGAAAAACCTATTACGAAACCATTGCAGGAGGCATGGGCGCAACCCCTCAATCAGACGGGGCCAGTGCCGTGCAGACACATATGACCAACACGGCCAACACCCCGACTGAGGCCCTGGAGACTGCCTATCCCATTCGGGTCGTGAAGACAGCCCTTAGAGACGGTTCCGGTGGCGCAGGCGCCCATTCCGGGGGCATGGGCATTACCCGGGAGTTCCTGCTCCTTGAAGATGCAGTGGTCTCTATTCAGTCGGAGAGAAGGCGTTTTCCCCCAAAAGGGGCCGGCGGCGGGGATAATGGAAGGAGGGGGTTAAATACACTCAAAGGTGTAGACGGCACGGAAACAACACTGCCGGGACGTTGTACTTTTCGTGCCAAAAAAGGCGAAGGGATTGTGATTCACACGCCTGGCGGGGGCGGTTGGGGCCGTCTCACTACGTCTCTTCCAACTCCACATTCCAGTACAGGTAATCGCGCCAAGAATCAGGGACACTCCTGACACCGATGGTAATCATGATGAAAGGCACCCAGTCCGGCTTCTTAGGCTTTCTCAGGAGCTTGAAACCGGCCTCTTTCAGCGAGCCCCCACCCTTGGTCCTGTTACATCTGTAGCAGGACGTCACGATGTTGGTCCATTCCGTTTTGCCGCCGTATCTCTTTGGTACGACGTGGTCAAAGGTCAGGTCCTGAGATTCAAACTTCTGCCCACAGTACTGGCACCGAAACCCATCTCGAGCATAGATATTGAGTCTAGAAAACTTGATATCCCTTTTCCGGTACCGAACGAACCTGAGGAGGCGAAGCACAGACGGGAGTTTGACGGCAAAGGTTACGGACCGGATTTCCCGGTCGTATTCCTCCAGCACCTCCACCTTTCCCAATGTGAGCAGTCTTATGGCCCTCTTCCAGTCGATCACCTTCAACGGCTCAAAGGTGGCATTCAATAGGAGCACCTGCTCCATTTGCGCTCTCCTATCTCCTGGGACTTATAATCTTGTTACTGGCTTTTTGGAAAGGTCACCGTTAGAACACCGTCCTCATAGGTGGTGACCAGCTCCTTGTCCTGCACCTCTCCTGGCAGCGGTGTGATCCTGGTAAAGGATTCACGGGTCCACTCCCCTTGGCTGTAATCGTCCCCTGATGCTTCCTTCATCTCCGTCTTCTCCGCTTGGATGGTCAAGACCTCACCGTCGGAGGAAATAGCCACCTCACCGAGTCCCGTCCCTGAAAGCAGCTCCGCCTTGAAGGACATCTCTTTTTCCGTTTCAAGGATATGAAAGGGGGATAGCAGGCCTTTTTCTTCCTGGTCTTCCGTGACGGTCGGCTGCAAAAAGCGGTCAAAGAAATCATTAGGATCTAGAGAATGGCTCAGGCTTGCGTCAAAGTCCATGAGACGAGACAGGGTGTCCACCCCATAGTCCATGCCAAAATCGGAGAAGATCTCACCTGAGCCCGTGGCGCTATTGCCCCAGGGACCAGAAAAGTTGAAAGCACCATCCTGTCCATAGGATGACGATGTTGCCGCCACTAAGAGAAAAACCAAGATAGGCCACGGCAGGTATCTTTTCAAAACAAAGCCTTCCTTTCTTGCGAGGTCTTTCCTTTTTCTCCTGGCCCTTATCTAAGAGAGGCCATTTTCGACCGATGCTGCTGTTTTGCTGTTAATATGTGATCACCTGGATGGGCGCAGAATAATAGACCACTCCATTTGGGGGGTTGTCCGGGTCATCCTGGATGGCCCCCACACGATCCACGTCCATCTTGTTTCCCATCATATCATAATAGATCACCTGTCCATCATCGCTTACTTCATAAAAACCACGTCCCAACAGACGGCCGTCAAAGGTCTGGGTCATCTGCTGACCTCCGGAGCCTTCCTTGGCGGCATCGGCCATGCGAAAGTAGAAGTCCGGGTCTCCGATACCAGCGCCGCCGGCAGGCGTGCGGGGCTGCCAGACTAAGTCTTCCGCCCCAACAGGCAGGCACAGCCCTAAAAGGAGCAAAAAGAGGCCCATGAGGCTAATCAACGCTTTGTGCATCTTCCTTTTCTCCGTCATCTTCTCCGTCATCTTCTTCGTCATCTCCTTTGTCTTCCCCTCCTTCATCTTCCACAAAGAAAAAAGGGGTCCCCGGCCGAGGAAAGGTGCTGTACTGGCCGTCCGACGGCCGGACTTCTCCTGGATCATAGGGCGAAAACACCAGCCCTGTGTCCTCGAGCTGCCTATCCAGCTCATATTTTACATCAAGGGGAACAACCGGCCCGGGACTGGTTCGCCTTGGTTCAGGCTCTGCCTCTTCATCGTCGTCATCTTCTGCTTCAGCACCTTCCTCGGTCAACTCCTGGGGCTCTGAATCCATGTCCGGCTCCACGTATTCGGAGGCTCCAGCAGTGCAAACAAAGAAAGCACATAGAACCCAAAATGCAAATGATAGAATCGACCCTTTCATCATCATAGCCACCGGTAGTAGTTGATTTGAGGACCGTATCATAATAACAGCTCCATGGGACTGTCAAGGGGATAAAGAGCTTGATTTGGCAACGGCCCTGTGAGAACCGCGCGCCCGTCGGCAAATCAGATTTGATCCCAAAGGGCTTGAAAAGAGAACCAAGCTGTTCATCCTCTGGATAATCTACGTCAACGACTGTGTCTGCAATGGATGAACCATGAACAGGAGGGCTGCAAGAAAGGACATCTGTCTGATGGAGGCGCTGACCCATCGGGGGATGTAACCCCTTCCCTCATGGGACTATTCAGAAAGCTGCCTGAACAGGATAAGGGCCAGAAAGTAGACAAGAACACCCCTTACAAGGGGAATGAGGATGTTGACTGTGATAGCCTGTGATGGTCACCCTGTGGCAAGGATCGCCTAAGCACCTTTTCCAAAATCAGAGGGAACAGGTTTCTCAGACGAGAGGAAAGTCTCTGGACCTACAGAAGGAATAAAGAAAGGCCTACCATGGAACCAGACGAAAAACTGAGACAACCCTCCATGGAAGCCCCGTCATCAATGGAAGGTTTGGCGCACCCCTTTCTAATCCCAGGTGCCGCACAACATGTTGGGCTGGCCGTAGAAATCCACCATGTAGTCAAACTTTTGGATGTCGCCGGCCACCGTTATGTTCTGGCGATAGTCTTGTTCGCTGTAGATCCCTTCATTATCGCCACAAGCCGTGGCCGCGGCAGCCGTGGCTGAGACCTGGGCCTCTCCATTGGCCGAAAAACGATAGCCCATGGACCCTGGCTCCATGGAGGTATTGGAATGAACGGCCCCGCGCATGATGTCTGCGTCAAAACCGGAGTTCATGATGGCGCCGCAGCCCGCCCTGGTGTCATAGTCAAAGACCTGGCATCTGCCGGCCGCCGTCCTTTCGCTGGCACTAAGGGGGGCTGCCGTGTCCAAATCGTCATGTCCCATATTCGTAGAGGTCCAAAAATGGCTCCCCTGCGACGAACCAACCACACTCATGACGTCAAATATCCTGGTCTTTCCGTCTGTGGCCGAGGCGTCAAGGGAATGGGTGTACGTTTCTACCAGTGACTCGGGCACCGTGTACTCGTACGTATAGTCGCGGTCCAGATTAAAAGGGCCCACAAATTCCGCGTTCACTGTCTCCCACAGGTCCTGGGCCGGCCTGGGCCACATGGCCTCATCCTGTGCAAGGGCAGAGCCGCCGGAAAAACACAAAAAGGCCACCACACAAAGCGCAACAATGGACTTTAATGTTGCCATGATTTGTTCCTTACAGGGAAAAAAAGGGGGCGGAAATAATTTCCGCCCCCTTTTAGATGGACATCAAATAGAGCCTGTCAGCCTCTTACTGAAGCTGGTACCAGGGCTCTGGCATCTGCCATGCAGGCAGAGTTGAAGTATACTTCATACCCTTGCTGAACTTGTCGATGGTACCGGCAGCAACGGTCGTCTCGCTGTACCTGGTCTTGCTGATCAGGTTAGGTGGATCCTCGTCATTTTCTGGATCGTAGGCTGCGTCACCTTCCATCAAGGAGAGTCTCATGAGGCCCTTGGCCACACCGATACCTTGGGCTAGGATGCTGTGGTTCAGCTCAGGCGCTACAGTTGCCCGCGCCTCTGTGTCGGTGTCAGAGACCATCACGCTCGTCGTAGAGGTCTCGCTTCCCATGGCGATAAACTCATTCGTTGCAGGGATAGTCGAGTCAGCCACCCAGGGGCACAGAGACGGCATGTCATTCAGGCCCCTGCTGTCGCCGTTAGCCACGATGCTCAGGCCCACTGTTTCCTTGTTTGAGGCATTGGCGATCAGGCTGGCTTCTGAAGCCACATACCCGTAATTCTTTGATACGTTCAGGTTGTTACCTGCTGTGTCAGCACCAGCGGAAGCAGCGCCAAAGTCCTTGTTGAACTGAAAAAAGGACGTATCTGTGGTCTGCATCTCCTCGGTGTAACGGATCTCAGCCGCACGGCCCTGGGGACCAAGCACCATTTGCCCGTGCAAATTGCTGTCAGCATCGTTACCTGCCACGGCGTCGGGATCGTTCATCCATGTCCACTGAAAAGACTCAACTTCTGTAAAATCGCCTGACGACATCTCCACGTCCACATTCGTGCTGATTCCAAAACCCTCTACCGGGGGCGGAACGGGGGGACTTGCCAAGGCATATCCGACAAAACCCATCACTACTATGGCTGCAATAGCCGCAATCCGCATCTTTGAAAGCATGATCTTACCTCCACTTTTTCGTTTTTAAAAGTCTAACCCAAATTTAGTTAAAAGTTACATACTACCTAAGACACTTACCTGACCCAAATCTAAGGTCTCTTTGCTGGATCTCCGCTCACCACCCCCTTTTCGTCAAAAATTTTAAAACCAAATTCTCTACCCAAATTTTCTACACGACCAATGCGCTAATACATATACACAGATGCTTTGTCAACGATTTTTTGCCCGACAGGTCCTGTTAGATCGGGATAAATAATCAGCCCCCGAAACCTTGTCAAGCATTTTCTTTAGAATAGAAAGGCTAATACATAGGCGAAGAGACCTTGTCAACTATTTTTTTCAAAAAACAAGGCTCCTCTGCGTCCTTGTAAGTTAGCGTTTTCACGTATCATAGGCCAAAAATTCCGTCAACCCTTTTTTGGCCTCCGCCTGGAAAGTCTCCTCTGAGAACCTTTGGCTCTTGACTCAGACATAGCCCAAATTATCTAATAATATTAAAGTACTAACAAATGGGGTCGCCTTTTGTGAATCTCAGCGCAAGCCCCATAAGTATTTGCACCGGCCCCTTGGGTTCCTTCACGTCCATCAACGGGCCTGCCGCCCTGCACCCCCCAACCAAATTTCAAGCTGCCTAGAATTGATCAAAGCAGAGGCCGTGAATGCCGATGTCGCTATCCACGCCCCCCGTGCCCTGCCCGTGGGCATTGATCGTGCTGCCCACGCCGGCAAACGGGTTGGGCGCAACAGCACCGACATCTCCGCAGCCAAAACCATACTGGCCGGAGATGCTGAACACGCCTTCTCCCTTGAGTTGGTAGATGTTCCGTTCATAGACAGCCGGGTTCGGGGTAGTCATGTTTTCGGCCACACCAACGCCGAATGACCCTCCCAGATCTGCCGTTCGACCTGAGGCCTCGATGGTATAGCTGCTGTTATTGAAATTGCCCGTAGAATCAGAGACCAGCTCTTCCACTTCAAAAGAACTGCTGGCTGCTCCGGCACAACAGACATCTGAATTAGAATGGTTGACCCCTATCTCTTCGTCCGCAGAAAGCTTTCCGCTCATCAATACATAGTCTGGGTCTGCCACATAACCGATACTGGCACCGGTTTGTCCTGTTTCCGGTGTATAGGTGTTGGTGAGAGCCGTTGTCCCGTCGCGGCCGTCAAGCTCAAAGCGGTAGCGATCCAACCGGGAAATAGCCCCATCTGGGGCACTTGCCCCCTTGACGCTCATGTCAACAGACAGATTTCCTTCATTGGTCACGGTGGTATTCACATCAAAGGCATACGTGCCATGAGGGACCAATAAGAAAAACGCAGAGATCAGCATAAACAGAAAGCACATCACGCGCACCTGTTTCATCTTATCCTCCCAGCGAAGTAGAAAGTTCACGCCTCTATCCATCTCCTTTGTCTGCTCTTTTTGCCGTCGCCACAAAGGCGCGACAGCGCCCCTAGGGCCGCCCTCTTGCTGACGACCCCAGTGCACAGGTTGAGCCCAGTTACCGTTAAGATACCACTAAATGGGAACTTGTCAACGAAATAATGTTAAATTAAATATAATTTACGTTAAATTAGCAAATGTTGTGCTTTGGGCTGGTCATGGACACCGCATATGGCCCAAAGCCTTGAGGGTGTCCTTAGAATAGGCAGAAGATGCTGGAGATAAAGGGTTTTTGAGGGGTTGATGTCCGCTGGCCCCTTGTTCACCACCCCCCCACTGCCCCAGGCCGCTTGAGCCAATGGGGCTTCTGGGTCTGCCTCTGTTCAGGCTCTTTGGCCCCGCTCTCCTCAACGGCCTTCTGTGGGTTGCTGGGCTCTTGGTTTTTGCCTCTTGGTCTCTGCCCCTCCGCCGTTTCGGGGTTCGGTGGGAGGGGGCGTGCTTCCTCCACGCCCTTTTCCTTTTGGTGGAGCTCCTTTGGCTGGTTTGTCGATGGTATTCTCTTTTCTTTGCCAGCCCCATATCCGGCGATAAAGAGGGCTTGGTTCTCCTTGATCATGTCAACCACTGCAGTTGCCATGCAGACCTGAAGGGCGTGGTCCGTCGGCAAATACTGGGCCCTTCCCGCCTCTGCGCTCACAAGGTATTCATCCCCCCAGGCGGTGATGAAACGGAACAGATCCATGCCGATCTCCGTTCCAGAAACCCAGCTCTCTACCATGGCACTCCAACAAATTTCCGACGTGTTCATATCCACTAACCGCAATTCAATGGCTACGCGGGAAAAGACCTTTCTAAAGTGTGCTCCGGCCCCGTCCACATTGATGCCGCCGCCGCCGCTATAACGGTCTTCATTAAAATAGACCACAGCCCCGGTGACCAAGTAGTTGGCCCCTACGAGCCAGCCACTGGGACCGCCGTGCTTGATGATACCAGCGTGCCGTTTTTTTGCCGCCGGCGACACCCAGCTGTATTGATACTCCGTCGTCAAGCGGTTCCACGTATCGACTTGGCGGTCCACCACTGCCCTTGGTCCCAAGGCCCTGTAAAGCATATGGTACAGCAACTCTTCGCCACCCTGGGTCACGGCCTTGGAATAGCGGGCTCTCACCGAATCCTTGTGCTGCCCGGTCTTGTCACGAAAGCCGCCGGCAGTGACCCGCAAATCCCTCCTGACCTTGCCCCTGAACTGTTCCAGTTCTTTCATGACCTCAAATTCTATGTCCTCGGCTCTCTGGGGAGGCATTTGCACCTGGGTGCGGGTGGCAACACACCCCACAGCCGTCAAAAGGTAGATCAGCCCTGCCAGCTTGAGCATATGTCTTGTCAAAAGCCTCTTTCTCCTTTCCTAATTTTCCCGCGAGCGCTTTGCATAAACTTCAAGCGACCATGATACGCTTTTTCATCCGCCGGGGCGGACTGCTCACAACAGCCACGTACTCCAAAAAGTTGGTAACGTTCAAAAGTTGAGGTAAAGGCCTTAGCAAGCAGTTAGAGAGACAGGGATGATCGCTGAACGCCGGCATACAGCCATTGCTATCTACACAAATGGCATAGGCTACCTAAAGGCATTGGATGCCGAAGAGAAGCGATTATCCCTATCTTGAGGTTGGTTGTCCAGGAATCCACTACGTCAACACTTTTAAACGTTACTAAAAAGTTAGCCCTCTTGTGCCATGACAGGCACGACGGGGACGCACGGTCACAAAGCAATGCATCAAACACGATCTATGTCAACAAGAAAACACCCGCATAGCGTTTGCGTCGTCGGGCAGGGTGCCCTCAAAACATCACAAAGGGCGTTTCAAGGGGCTGTGCAAGGATCTGCAACAAAAGGTCCCACAGGTAGGGCAAGGGGAAAAAGCCTGCACGGGGTATTGCTTGGCTGGGGGAGGAGGATTCGAACCCCCGCTAATGGATCCAGAGTCCACTGTCCTACCACTAGACGATCCCCCAAGAAGTGGGTAGCCGAAAGGCCCTCGGCCAAGCTCTATGGTTACATCTTAAAACATATAAAGCTTCAAGTTGCCACAGTAGTAGTACAGGCAAGAGACCCTGTCAAGGAGAAGAACAAAGGGGGTGCCCCCCTTGCCGTGTCTTCTGAACCTTATTAATAGACGATGAATCCAGCGTAGCCCACAACCTGAGCATAGTCGCCTGTCACGTCTCCTGATGTGGCATACTGGACCAAATCAGCCTTGGTCGCCTCCAGTGCCTTGCACGCCACGAGGGCAATCGTTGTGGGAATGACCCCACACATGGAGATCTTCTTCTTGGCCACCGTGTCGTAGAGCCCCTTTGGGTCCAAATCCAGAATCCTCTCAATGGCCGCCTGGTCATTGGCCCTGGCCACCTTTTCTGACTCGTAGTGCGTCATGTCTGTGCTGGCCACCACAAGGACATCGTCTGCGTAATCCTTGATCCCTTTTGCCAGGGCCAGGCCAATCTCCTGGCACCCCTCGTAACGCACGTGGGACAGGGCAATGGGGACGATGGTCACGTCAGGCCTCACCATTTGAAGAAAGGGGACCTGCACTTCAAGGGAATGTTCTAAGGCATGGGCCCGAGGATCATCGTCGATCTTGCAGTGAGGCCCGGCCTCGAGAATGGACTTGGAAAGCCCCTCGTTAATCGAGACCGATCCCAATGGCGTGTCCCAGACACCGGAGGCATTGATAGCCACAGCCGCGCCGATTCCCCTATGATTGGGACCAAGGATGACCACTGTCTGGGGGACACGAATCTGCGAGAAGACGGCGCCAGCCACGGCGCCGGAATAGATATAGCCCGCATGGGGAGAAATGGCAGCAAGGACCCTTTTGGGCTCCGGCACCGGCCTCAGAAAGGATTCTAGCTGCGCCGTCAGGCTATTTCTGTCGCCAGGATAGAACATATCCGCTACAGCCGGCTTGCGTACCATGACAGCCCTCCCTTTCCTAGTGAGACCTTTGCATCACTCCTTAGAGCGACCACTATGAGCTTTTTGGGGTACCCACCGGGGCGAAGCGAACGGCCCACGTTAGTGGGTAAATCCTAAACTGTTTGATCCGCCTGAGGCGGAGAGTTTTTAGGATTTAGTGAGCAAGCCCATAGGATGGGTCAAAAAGCTCATACGAACAAGCGAGAAGGGTTCTGCAAAGGTCTCCTTGTCTGTGTTTGCGGCAACGCCCTACTTCTTCAGCCCAGCTCTCGGCCAGGTTATGGGTCAGCATAACACGATGAAATGCTTTGAACAAGCCCCCTGCATTGGCCTCTTCACAGTGGCCCGTGGATGAAAGTCCTTGACAAAACCCCTTTTTGACTATATTTACACAGTTTTGATTTGCCCCATTGTAGTCATCCCAAGTAAAATTATCAAGAAAACCAGCAAGTTAAAAAATGCTTAATGACTACATTTTTCTGGCGTTTTTTAACAGGTGAAGTCAATTTCAGCCGTTATCAGGTACCCATATAAAGGAGAGGACTGATGGCATTACCCAAAGGGAAGATTTCCAAGTCAAGAGGCCGTAAGCGACGAACGCACCAAAAGGTGAAAGTCCCCAGCCTAGCAATCTGTCCAGAGTGCAACGAACCCAGGCTTCCACACCATGTCTGTCCCAACTGCGGGCATTATAAGGGTCGCACTGCCATTGAAACAGAAGAAATATAGCGGTCCTGCCACCAGCGCACCTGAGCGGGCAGTCCGTTATTTAGAATCATTCGCTTAAGAGAGGAATTCAGCTTCCATGCCATTACATGCCACGGCGGAAATGCAACACCACCTCGCAGGGCTTGACCTTGAATCAAGACAGATGGTCCTTGACACCCTTCAAATGGTGAGAAAGCGGCTCCTGCCTAAAGAAAAGATCCTTGAACTTGACAAGCATGAAACCTTTCCCGAGGAGATCATCAGGGAGATGTTAGGGCCTGACATAGGCCTCCAGCTCTTGTTCATTCCCGAGCAGTACGGTGGCATGGGTGGCGGAGCAAGAGATTGCTGCGCCTTGACTCGGGAGATGGCCAAGATCTGTCTGGGCGTGGCCACAGCCTTTTTTGCCATTCAGCTTGGTGCAGATCCCATCATGTTTGACGGCACGGAAGAGCAGAAGCAAAAATGGCTCGGCAGAATCTCCGAGGGCCATTCTCTCGTCGCCTATGCCGTCACCGAAGCAGAGGCTGGGAGCAACTTGGCGTCCTTAAAGACCAAGGCCGAGCCCGTAAAAGACGACGACGGGGGCATCAAGGGTTACATCATCAATGGGACAAAGCAGTTTATTTCCAATGGTGGATACGCTGATTTCCTCACCGTTTTGGCCAGGGCTCCCGAAGGCCCTACTTTTTTTGTGGTAGAAAAGGGCATGGAAGGTTTTCATCAGGGAAAGAGCGAGGAGAAGCACGGCATACGGGCATCAAACACCTCTCCCCTGACCTTCAACGATGTCTTTGTCCCCGCTGAGAACCTTTTGGGTACCGAGCCTGGACGGGGATTAAAACAGGCCAACATGGTTTTTGGCCACACCAGACTCATGGTGGCTGCCCTTGGCATTGGAGCAGGAGAGGCCGCCCTTGGAATCATGCTCGGATACGCTAAAGAGCGCATACAGTTTGGCACCCCCCTTTCGGAAAAGCAGGGTTATACCCATAAACTGGTCGTTCCAAATGCCGTTCGTCTCGAAGCCGCCGTCGCCTACGCAGAGGAACAGGCCACGAGACTCGATGCCGGCGAAGAAGACCTTCAGGTAGAGGGTTCTATTGCAAAGTACTTCGGCAGCGAGGCGGCAAATCGTGCGGCTGACGATGCCATCCAAGGCCTTGGCGGATATGGATATATCGCTGAATACGAGGTCGAAAAAATCAAAAGGGATGTGAAGATCACCTGTATTTACGAGGGTACTAGCGAGATACAGCAGAGCATCATCGCCATGTTCAGATGGAAGACCACGGTCAAATCCAAGGGAAAGTACTATGGGGAGATGGCAGCAGAGATGGAGGCCCTGGACGGATCCCAGCCCGAAATCGGCGCGGGAACCTATGGGCGGGCAGCAAGGGCCCTAAACGAGACGATCATGTTTGCCCACAGCCATAAACTGACGAAGAATCAGTTCATCATGTTTTCCTTGGCAGACATGATGACCCATGTGGAAGTGGGCGTGGCCATGGCTAGAAAGGCAAGCCGTCTGGCCCAGGAAAGGGCACCGGAAGCAACCAAGATGGTGATCATGTCCAGAATCTTTGCCAGTGAGGTTGCCGAGCTCGTTGCCAGAAACGCCATGAAGATCGTCAAGGGGCTTGGCCAGTTCGACGAACAGACCGTGTCCGAGGTAGCAAAGAAGATGGAGTTAGACCGGCTGGCTGCAAGTTACAGCAACCTGATCGGGGATATGGACGCCGCTGCTGACATTCTCTTTGACAGGACATAGCAGCGGCCCTTCATGGGCAAGGGGACGAGAGCTTTGCATAACTCTTTCGAACGGTCGTTGTGAGCTATTTGGGGCACCCATTCGGCTGCTGTGAGCGGCCCACGCTAGTGGGTAAATCGTGAACTGTTTGAGGCCGTTAGGCCGAGTTTGAGCGCAAGCTTCACTTCGTGTCGCGATTTGGCGAACAAGGCCGAAAAAGGGTCAAATAGATCACAGAATCAAGTGAGAAGGGGTTCTGCAAAGGTCTCGGGCCTTGAGACCTCTTCACAACTGCTTTGAACGACCATGATGAGCGAAAAAGTGGCAACACAGGTAGTGGTTATTACCGGTGGATCAAGGGGCATTGGACGCGCCATTGCCTTGCGCATGGCTGGCCCGGAGACCAAGATATGTTTTAACTATTCTGGTAAGGACACCACAGATGCCGATGAGGCCACAGGGCTCATTGAAAAGTCGGGGGCCGTCGCCCACAGCGCCCGCGTGAATGTGGCCTCGGCCGAAGAGGTCCGGCAGTTCTTCAGCCAGATTGTCGAAAAATGGGGCGGAGTAGACGTCTTGGTCAACAATGCCGGCATCACGGCCGACGGTCTGTTGGTGCGTATGAAGGAAGCAGACTGGGATCGGGTGCTGGCCGTCAATCTTAAGGGGGCCTTTAACTGCATGCAGGCCGTTGCCAAGGTCATGATGAAGCAGCGGTCTGGCCATATCGTGAATATCTCGTCGGTGGTAGGTGTCATGGGAAACGCCGGCCAAGCCAATTACACGGCTTCAAAGGGAGGCCTCATCGCATTGACCAAGTCAGCAGCAAGAGAGCTGGCCCCTAGGGGGATTACGGTCAATGCTGTAGCTCCAGGTTTCATTGACACGGCCATGACCGTGGGCTTACCCGAAAAAGCCAAAGAAGCCATGCTTGCACAAGTGCCATTGGGGCGCATGGGCCAACCCGAAGAGATTGCAGAGGCGGTAGCCTTTCTGGCTTCGGAGAAGGCTGCCTACATTACCGGACAGGTTATTCATGTCAATGGAGGCATGTATATGTGATGGAGCAGGGCTTAGATGAGGACAAGGAGGTGATAGGAAGTGGCTGTTGAAGAAAAGGTAAAACAAATGGTTGCCGAGAAGCTGAGCGTGGAAGTGGAAGAGGTAGTCCCAGAGGCATCTTTTGTGGATGACCTGGGTGCTGACTCGCTTGACCTGGTAGAATTGATCATGGCCATGGAAGAGGCCTTTGATATAGAAGTACCTGATGAGGAGGCAGAAAAGCTGCAAACGGTTCAAGACGCCATAAATTATGCAAAAGCCCATTCCTAACAGGGGCATGGGCCCTGTCCAGCGTGGGAGGCAAGAATGGCCCCCCGCAAACCAACCCGTTTTTACCGCTCAATCGCAGAAGTGATTTTCTCTTGACAGGCCGTCGCGCGAACAGATAGGCAGTTAGATGGGGGGGCCGTCAAGAGAAGCTTCTGTCGGTACGTACTTCTGGTTGTCAATCTATTGCCCAAAAACAAGAGCCACGGTGTTGAGGCCAGGCACATCAGCATTGGGCGCGCAAGGGGTGGAATCATGAAGGTTGTTCTCGGCTCTGATCATGCCGGGTATCACATGAAGGAGAAGGTGAAGACCTTTCTTGAGGATCTGGGTGTAGCCTTTGAAGATATGGGCACCTACGGTGAGGAGTCTGTAGATTATACGGACTTTGGGAAAAAGGTGGCTCGTAGTGTTTCCGACAGCACCTTTCAACGGGGAATCCTCATTTGCGGAACCGGTCTCGGGATGTCCATGGTGGCCAACCGTTTTCGGGGGGTGCGGGCAGCTCTTGCCAACGACCTCTTTTCAGCCATCATGAGCAGACGGCATAACGATTCTAATATCCTTGTGATGGGCGGCCGACTGATCGGTGACACCCTGGCCCTTCAGCTGGTAAAAACATGGCTTGAAACGCCCTTTGATGGAGGACGACACCAGCGCCGTCTGGAGAAGATGGACAGTGACTAGAAAAGACACCCTCCACCCTTCTTGGGACATCATCAAGAAAGTCGATCCTGAAATTGCCCACGCCGTCGAGTTGGAACTCGACAGACAGACCTTTGAACTGGAACTCATCGCCTCTGAAAATATCACCAGTCCTCTTGTCATGGCCATCCAGGGAAGTGTCCTCACCAACAAGTACGCGGAAGGCTATCCAAACCGCCGTTTTTACGGTGGCTGTCAATATGTTGACATGGCAGAGGACCTCGCCATCGAACGGGCGAAAAAGCTCTTCCACGCCCCCTATGCCAATGTGCAGCCCCATTCGGGGACCCAGGCAAACATGGCAGTCTACTTTGCCTTGTTAAAGCCCGGAGACAAGGTCCTGGGGATGGACCTTGCCCATGGGGGCCACCTTTCCCACGGAAGCCCTGCCAATTTTTCTGGCCGGCTTTTCAAATTCGTCTCTTATGGGGTCAATGAGAAGACCGGGACCATCGATTATGAAGAGGTAGAAAGGCTTGCCCAGAAACACCGCCCGAAGATGGTGGTGGCTGGGGCAAGCGCCTATCCAAGGGTTGTCGATTTCGAGGCCTTTGGGCGCATAGCTCACTCCATCGACGCCTACCTTATGGCCGACATGGCCCACATAGCCGGTCTGATAGCAGCAGGCGTGCACCCGTCTCCCATTGCCCATGCAGATGTGGTCACGTCTACGACGCACAAGACCCTGCGGGGGCCCCGTGGGGGGCTTATCTTGGCACAAAAGGACTACGGGAAAAAGCTGGACAGCCAGATATTTCCCGGTATCCAGGGGGGGCCCCTCATGCACGTGATAGGGGCCAAGGCAGTGGCCTTTAAGCTGGCCATGTCAGAAGCCTTTAAGAGCTACCAGCGTCAGACAGTGGCAAATGCCAAGGCCCTGGCCCAAGAGTTGATCAAGGCAGGTCTCCATCTGGTCTCTGGCGGGACAGATAACCATCTCATGATAGTGGATCTTAGGGAATCCGGCATGACAGGAAGGGACGCTGAAGAAGCCTTGGAAAAGGCAGGTATAACAGTCAACAAGAACACCATCCCTTTTGAGACGCGCAGTCCCTTCGTCACCAGCGGCATCCGCATCGGCACGCCTGCTGTCACTACCCGAGGCATGAAAGAGCAAGAGATGGCCGTGATTGCCGCCATGATTGTGGAGGTCTTGAACCATCCCCAAGACGAAGGCGCCCTGGACCGCTGCCGGGAATCGGTGAGAGATCTGTGCACCAGATTCCCGCTCTATGGGGAAGAGAAAGGATGAGATCACCCAGATGAGCCGTCCGTCGTGGGAAGACTATTTCATGGACATTGCCTGCCTGGTGGCACGGAGATCTACCTGTCTCCGTCGGCAGGTAGGGGCTATCGTGGTCAGGGATAAACGGATATTGGCAACCGGTTACAACGGGGCACCGACAGGACTGCCTCATTGCCTTGACATAGGCTGCCTGCGCGAGGAGCTTCACATCCCTTCTGGTGAACGTCATGAGTTGTGCCGCGGGCTTCACGCCGAACAAAATGTCATTATTCAAGCTGCCTACCATGGTGTTTGTATCGCCGGCGGCACCCTCTATTGTACGAACCTCCCGTGCGCTATCTGTTCCAAGATGTTGATTAATGCCGGTATTCATGAAATAAAGTACAAGGAAGGTTACGCAGATCCCATGGCAGAAGAGATGCTAAAGGCTGCCGGCGTCAAGGTGACCAAAACCCATTCTGACTAGGAGCCCTTTCCCCAAGTTTCTTTTGATGAACTCGTGAAACGTCCTCTGAGAAACCATCTCTTTGAGACCTTCGTATCATTCTTTCGAACGTTCATGGTGCGCAACATGACTTCTTCGGAAACCACAAAGACAAGTGAGGCGACAAAATGAAATGCCCCTATTGCAGCGAGTTGGACAACAAGGTTGTTGATTCGAGGATGACCAAGGAGGGTAACACGGTGAGGCGGCGCCGCGAATGTCTGGGCTGCCACCGGCGATTCACGACCTATGAAAGGGTGGAGCAGTTGCCCCTGGTCCTTGTCAAAAAGGACGGCAGGCGGGAAACCTTTGACCGCGCCAAGGTCCTGGCTGGCCTGAAAAAGGCCTGTGAAAAGCGCAACATCAGCATCAACACCCTAGAGCAGTTTGTAGATGAACTGGAGAGGGAGCTTCAGGAGATGGGTGAAAACGAGATTCCCGCCTCCGTCGTGGGTGAATGGATCATGACCAAGCTCCACGCATTGGACGATGTGGCCTATGTGCGGTTCGCCTCTGTGTATCGAGAATTCAAGGACATCAACGATTTCATGTCCCAGCTGAAAGAGCTCTTTGAAACCCGCAGCACGACCCCTGAAAGGTCATGAGACCCACAATGGGCCCTTAAAGAGGTCTCTTTGCACAGGCCTCATCATCTAGAGGGTTTTCGACAAGCATGGACGAAGCTTATATGAGGATGGCCCTTTCCTTGGCCGAAGGGGGGCGTGGTTGGACATCGCCCAACCCCATGGTGGGTGCCGTTGTGGTAAAACAGGGCCGAGTAGTGGGCAGGGGATTTCATCGGGCAGCCGGAGGACCCCACGCTGAAATCTATGCCCTCAAAGAAGCGGGCGAAAAGGCCAGGGGGGCCACGCTCTATGTCACCTTGGAGCCTTGCAACCACACAGGACGCACGCCGCCGTGCACAGAGGCCATACTGGATAGTGGCATTCAGCGGGTGGTGGCTGGCATGAGAGATCCCAACCCCCAGGTCCCCGGTAAAGGGCTCGATTTTCTGAGCAGCAAAGGGCTCGATGTGTCTGTGGGGACCTGCGAAGACGACTGTCGACGCCTCAATGAGATCTTCATCAAATACGTCACCACGGGGCTCCCCTTTGTGATCTTGAAATGTGCCTCTACCCTTGACGGTTGCATTGCTACCCGCACAGGCGATTCTAAGTGGATCACGAACCAGCTATCACGACAATTTGTCCATGGGCTCCGTCATGCCGTGGACGCCATCATGGTGGGCATAGGCACCGTCGTCAAAGACAACCCTCAACTGACAACCCGCCTGGAAGGCCGGAAAGGGTCAGACCCCATCAGAATCGTGCTCGACAGCCGACTTTCCATTCCGCCAGAGGCCAAGCTGTTGCATCTTTCTTCAGACTCTGATAGCGTTCTTGTAACCAGCCCCTCTATTCTGCCACAAAAAAAGAGCCTCTTTGAAAGGCCTGGCGTCAGGCTCCTGGCTGTGGACTGTCATGAAGGTCAGATCGATCTTAAGGCCCTGATGAAAGCGCTGGGGGAGATGGGCATTACCAGTCTCCTCATCGAGGGCGGAAGCCACGTCAACGGGGCGGCCATGAGGGCCGGAATTGTAGACAAATGCTGTATGTTTTTCGCGCCCAAAATCTGTGGTGGCCATGACGGTGTCCCTATTTGCACTGGACCGGGGCCAGCCTTCATGGAAAAGAGCATGACATTGAAAGATATCTCCGTGCGTCGGTTTGGAGACGATGTGATGATCCAAGGCTATTTCTGAATGAGTTACTCATACGGCAAAAAGTATTTAGACAGTCTCTTAGTTGTAGAAGCAAATATGCACCGCAAAGGCGCCAAGAGCGCAGAGTCTATTTTTCTTTATGTTTTCCACCGGTAACAGGCTATTAAGCTAGTGAGCTAATGAGCTAATCAGCTTTGCGCCCTCTGCGTCTCTAGCGCAGCGGGCGGTGACCTTATATCTAAACGTCAATGATCTCATTAGTAACTCAAACCCCGCTTCGTTGAAACAAGGATCTGGTTTATGTTTACAGGGATCATAGAGGGGCTCGGCACAGTCAAGTCAGCCATCGGCACAGGCGGGGGCATGCGCATGCATATCCAGGGGGACTTCCCCTTGGAAGGGATCCGTGTCGGTGACAGCATTGCCGTCAATGGCGCCTGCCTTACTGCTGTAAAGGTCGATGAAAAGGCCTTCACTGTCGATGTGGCCCCAGAGACCCTCTCCAGGACGACCTTGGGCCACATCAAGGTTGGCCACAGGGTAAACCTGGAACGGGCCCTGTGTCTGGGCGATCGCCTTAGCGGCCATCTGGTCACTGGACACATTGATGGCATAGGCAGAGTCAAGACGAGACAACCATTGGCAAACGCCATCCTCTTTGCCTTTACCGTGCCAGAAGCACTAAGCCGCTACATCGTTGAAAAGGGCTCCGTTGCCATTGACGGCATCAGCCTGACGGTCAATACTTGCGACCAAAGGGGCTTTGAGGTCAGCATCATTCCCCATACAGCCAGCATCACTACCATGGGCCTCAGGCGGGCGGGCGACTTGGTGAATATAGAAACCGATATGGTGGGAAAATATGTAGAGCGGTTCACGCAGCATGTTGTTACAGCGCCTGCAAAGAGCAAAGAGCCGGGCGCATCAGTGGATGAGACCTTGCTCAAGAAAACAGGATTCATGTTTGAATAGAGCCAATGTGAGGAAGATCAAATGGGAAAAATATCTGTAGAAGAAGCTATTGAGCACATCAGGCAAGGAAAGATGGTCATTCTCGTCGATGACGAGGACCGTGAAAATGAGGGCGACCTGACCATGGCGGCAGAAAAGGTCACCCCAGAGGCCGTAAATTTCATGGCCAAATACGGCAGAGGCCTTATCTGTCTGTCATTGACCCCGGAAAAGGCCGATGCCCTGGAATTGTCTCCTATGGTAACGGAAAACACGTCTCGTTTCGAGACGGCCTTTACCGTTTCTGTAGAGGCTCGATGCGGAGTGACCACAGGCATTTCTGCTGCAGACCGGGCCACCACCATCTTGACCGCCGTGGACGACGAGGCCAAACCATACGACCTTGTGCGTCCGGGACACATCTTCCCGCTTCGGGCCAGAAAGGGCGGGGTCATTGTACGAAGTGGGCAGACAGAAGGCTCCGTGGACCTGGCCAGGCTTGCAGGGTTGCGGCCGGCAGGAATGATATGCGAGGTCATGAATGAAGACGGGACCATGGCACGAAGGCCTGAGCTGGAAAAGTTTTCAGAAGAACACAACATCGGGATTTGCACCATTGCAGATCTGATCGAATATCGACTCCGGACGGAGTCCTTTGTCCATCCCGTGGCCACCACCGTCATTCCCACTTCTTTCGCCGGGGAGTTCAAGACAACGGTTTACGAAAACGACGTGGACGACCTGCTCCATATTGCGCTGATAAAAGGGGAAATCGATTCCGCCAAACCCTTGCTGGTGCGCGTTCACTCAGAATGTCTCACAGGAGATGTCTTTGGTTCCATGCGCTGCGATTGTGGAGAACAACTCCATCTGGCCATGAAGCTGATTGAACAAGAGGGCACTGGGGTCGTTCTCTACATCCGTCAGGAAGGAAGGGGCATTGGGCTTCTCAACAAGATGAAGGCCTATGCCCTGCAAGATCAGGGACACGACACGGTGGAGGCCAATGAATTGCTTGGCTTCAAGCCGGACTTGAGAAATTACGGCATTGGCGCACAAATTTTGGTGCATCTGGGGGTACGCAAGATGCGCTTGATAACGAACAACCCCAAGAAGATCGTTGGGCTTGAAGGCTACGGTATTACGGTGGAAGAACAGGTGCCGATTGAAATGAAACCGAATCAATATAACCGCCGCTACCTGAGCTGCAAGAAATCAAAGATGGGGCATCTTCTAACCCTCGATGCCAAACGTTGAAAGGGCTTTGCAGAACTTCCTCGAACGTTCATTGTGGGCTTTTTGGGGTACCCCTCCGGCTGCAGTGAGCGGTTC
This sequence comes from Thermodesulfobacteriota bacterium, assembly GCA_034189385.1. GTDB lineage: Bacteria > Desulfobacterota > Desulfobacteria > Desulfobacterales. The sequence continues at coordinate 9,361 of JAXHVD010000025.1, read as the reverse complement.
GCCCTGGCGAATCAAAAAGCCCACAGAATCAAGTGAGAGGGAGTTCTAAAGGGGTCTCGTTGAGGAGGAACCAGCATGGCAACTGTGTACGAAGGGAAGATATCTGGCAAGGGGAAAAAGTTCGGTGTCATCGTCGCGCGCTTTAATGATTTCATCAGCGACCGACTCCTGAGCGGGGCCTTGGACGCCTTGGCTCGTCATGGCACGGCAGACAAAGACATCGACATCGTGAAGGTGCCCGGTTCCTTTGAGATCCCTCTGGCAGCCAAGAAGATGGCCGGCAAGGGAAAATATGACGCCCTCATATGTCTCGGTGCAGTGATCCGGGGTTCTACCCCTCATTTTGAGTATGTCAGTGCCGAGGTTTCAAAAGGGATCGCCTTGGTCTCCTTGGAGTCCGGAATTCCGGTGATCTTTGGCGTCGTCACGACAGACACCCTGGAACAGGCCATTGAGCGGGCAGGCTCAAAATCCGGCAATAAGGGATGGTCTGCCGCTGTAGCGGCCCTGGAGATGGCCGATCTCATGGATTCCGTGGACAAGGCGTAGATGGTAATTAGAGATGGGCAATCGGCGGCGCTCGCGAGAGCTTGCCATGCAGGTTCTTTTTCAGATGGAAGCAAGCGGTGACGACTCAAGGGAAACCATTGAGTCGTTCTGCGATCATTTCCAAGTCTCCAAGAAGGCAAAGCCCTTCTTTTTGCGACTGGTAGAGGGTGTCAAGGTCCGCCAAGACGAGATCGATCGTCTTATCGAACGTTATTCAGACAATTGGAAGATCACCCGCATGTCTGGCGTGGACCGCAACCTGTTGAGGTTGGCTGTCTACGAATTGCTTTACTGCGAAGATATCCCCCCGAGAGTATCCATCAACGAAGCCATAGATATAGGAAAAAAGTTTGGCACGGAGCACTCCTCTGCCTTTATCAATGGTATTTTAGACAGTATACGCATCTCTTGCGAAGACACTGTCGATTCTTCCAAAGACACTACCTAGTGTCCGTCCCGGGAGTCTGGTCAGCATGCAGTTCTCCCCTTCTCCATTCTCAATTCCTCATTCTCCCTTAGGACTTCAAGGTTGATTTTCCCTCGCAAGTGTACTAGGAGTAGGCGCGGTCCTTGGTTGGAAAGTACCTGGCTTCGGAGTCTGTGCAATGCTGGAAGAGCTTTGAAAGGACACTTTTATGGTTATTGAAGAGATCATACTCCATCATTTCAATTCCACGAAGAATCTGAAGGCAGAAAAAGGCCTCCCTCCCTCAGACAATGTCAATGCCGAACTCAACTTCTTGACCATCGACGATGTGATCTACCGCGTCATGTGGAATGACGGGCTAAGGGACACCACGGCCCAGGAGTATCATAGCCGCTACAAGGGGGTCTACGGCAAAAAGGCCTTTGGTGGCAAGACAGTACTGGTGCGCGCCGGCATAGACTCCCCCGTTGACAGTAGGGGGCGCCTCGCCGGCACTGAGAGGATTCGCCGGGCCATTCCCACCCTGGAAGAGCTCTCTGAATACGGCGCACGGGTGGTGGTGCTGGGACATCAGGGACGTGCAGGAAAACACAGTTTTATCGAGCTTGAGCAGCATACCCGTGCCCTCAGAAGACTCATCAACCAATCTTCCAAACCGAAGAAAACCGTAAAATACCTAGGGAACCTGTCGCAAGGCAAGGTCGTCTCTAACAAGATCCGTTCTCTGAAGGACGGGGAGATCCTGGTCTTGAACAATATCCGTTTCTTGGTAGACGAGGTCTTTGTCCGAGACAAGCCCGGTCTCAGACCCCACGAGCTGAACCAGGGGTCCCGTTTTGTCTCTATCCTGGAGCCTCTGGTTGACTTCTACATCAACGACGCCTTTAACACCTCGCACCGAAAGCATGCCTCCATGATCGGGTTCACCAACGTATTGAACTTGGTAGGCCGACATACCGAAAAAGAAATGGTGGAAAACAAGCAGGTCCTTCATACTATCGAATACCCTTTCGTACCGATCTTTGGTGGCGTGAAAGTGGGTGATTACATCGGCCTGATCAGAAACTCAGCCCTTTCAGAAAAGGTCCCCTATGTGTTGCTTGGAGGTATCCCAGGCATTATCGCCCGCTTGAACAAGGAGATCAAGGCAGGCGGCCGCTACCATTTTGGCAAGGCCACGGAAAGGTACTTGGAAAAAAACGTGAGCAAGGCCCTTGACAGGTTCTTCCGAGAGATGTTTGCGTTGCCCGAGGGACGAAAGAAACTCGTTTTGCCCGTAGACTTCCTGGTAAAGGATGATTCCCGTATCCTCAACTTGACCCCTGACGAGATACACCACCATCCGAAAAAGGATGGATTCCAGCTTTGGAGTATCGGGGAAAAGACGACCAAGAACTTCGTCACCCGCATCCTGAAAGCAAAGACCATCTACAAGAAAGGCCCCGTGGGCAAGTCTGAAGAGCCCGGCTTTGAGGGACCGGAGCGGAGGACCCTTGAGGCCATCATGAAAGCCAAAAAGCAGGGGGCCTACACCATTTCTTCTGGAGGAGACAGCACGGAGATTGCGAAAAAGCTGGGGTTTTATGAAGAGGCATTGTTTTCTCGCCTAAGCGATGCAGGGGGGGCCTTTGTCCATGTCTTGGAAGGAAACCGCATCGCCTGGCCCATGCTTCAACTCAACACCCACTGGAATTTTTTCTACGAAAGGCCCCTCAGGTCAGGACTGCCCGCTAAATACAGTCTCAAATCCCGTTATCGGCTGGCATTGACCGTCCCCCAGAAAGATCTCCCTGAAGCCTTGCGTTATGACCCGCCCCACTAAGATCGTCATACTCCTTGGCGGCATGTGCCTGCTTTTTGTCCTCGTGTGGTTTGACTGGACATCGTTGGCTGCAAAGACGACCACCTGGTGGTGGACCCTGGCCGAAGACCCTGAAAGGGCAACGGCCTTTCTCCGCCGTTGGGGTCCTCTGTGGGGGCCCGTGGCCTTTATGGGACTGCAAGTCCTGCAAGTAGTCCTTGCGCCCATACCAGGAGAGGTAAGCGGATTTGTGGGAGGGTATCTCTTCGGCACCCTGCCGGGGTTTCTTTACTCGTCCATTGGACTCACTGCAGGATCTCTGATCAACTTCTCTCTGGCCCGAGTTTTCGGAAGGCGATATGTGAGGAAATGGATACGGTCGTCCTATTTGGAACGGTTTGACGCCGTGGCAAAGCGTCAGGGACTACTCGTATTCTTTTTGTTCTTTGTCATACCAGGATTTCCCAAAGACTACCTTTGCCTCTTTATTGGGTTAACGAATCTGTCTTTTAAGGCCTTTGTGCTCATGGCTGCCATCGGCCGCATGCCCGGCACCCTCATGCTCAGCCTTCAAGGTGCCCAAGTGTTTCAGAAAGACTACACCACACTGATATTTCTCATCGTCCTCTCCCTTGCCTTTGTCATCCCAGCCTATTGCTTCAAAGAGAGAATCTATGACTGGCTCGATCGCTCAAACGATGCCACCAATGGCAAGGGTAGCGGGCACTGTTGACTATTCCCTTGAAATAGCCTAGAATAAAGAATCCGAGGGGTCGACTGAAGTGCTGAAGAACTGAGGGATGACTGGATACTGGATGCTACAGGGGCTCATGCAGTCGCTGGGAAGAAGGCGCTCTACACCATGCCTGAGGCAGACAAGCCTGGACCCCTGGACTCCTCGCATCTTTTTAAGGCGAAAGCCGCAATCCTTGAACCCTTTTCTTCAACTGGGTTGGAGAAGAACCCCGGCTCTTTTGTTTTTTACGCTTACTAATGAAATCATTGAGATTTAGATATAAGGTCACCGCCCGCTGCGCTAGAGACGCAGAGGGCGCAAAGCTGATTAGCTCATTAGCTCACTAGCTTAATAGCCTGTTACCGGTGGAAAACATAAAGTAAAACAGACTCTGCGCTCTTCGCGCCTTTGCGGTGAATATTTATCTTCACAACAAGGAGAAAATGAACGTCAGCGATCTTTCAATCTAACCATATGCAAATACAGCTAAAAGCCCTACTCTGGATCCGTTTCTCTTCGCCATAGGCGATAGCTTTTTTATGTTTTCCGGCGTCTCAGCGGAAAACATAAAGTAAAATAGACTCTGCGCTCTTGGCGCCTTTGCGGTGAATATTTGTTTCTACAACCAAGAGACTATGTCTACTTTTTGCCGCATTAGTACTTGAGGTATAGCCGACTGACTGCCAAAGGAATCCCCCGTGACTTACTGGCATTTCCGCGAGCAGTTGAGCCGCCAAGACAAACTTCGGCGGTCCATTTATGAAATCCTACGAGACGAACTGAACCAGTATCTCATTGAGTACGGCCTGGTGGATTCGTATTCTCGATTTCTGCGACATGGCATTCCATACCCCTTTGTGGAAAAAAGGGAACTCAAACCAAGGGCTCGCATCCCTGACGTTGAATATGAGTGTCACAGTGGGTTCCTTGTCATCTTTGTGGAGGAATTTATCCCCAATGCCTATAAGAAATACATACGTTTTTTTGATGACAACAAAGTAACCAAAGAGAACCTACTGCGCTCCAAGGTTGTACGCCTGTCAAAGAAATACTTCACGAACATAAAGCTCTTCGAGTCGGTCCATTTCCCTGACTTTCTAAAAGGGTTGCTCCCTGCTGACTATGCTCTCCTCATTCAACGGGATCATAGTGTCAAGACCAGGACCAGATACGGGTTGTCTCACTTCCGGGTCCGCATTGATTGGTCCATTGCAGAGGCGGCAGAAGACCTGGCTCGTGAGCTTCGGTATGTGTCAAAAAGTCTCTATGAAAATGGGGAAAATTACGCCGAAGAATTCCAGAAGAAATTTTTTGAATACTATGGATTGCCTTCTGCTCCAGGTGGGCGCCGCACAGCAGCTGTTCTGGCTGCGCAGTTCTTAAGGCGGGTGCCGTGTATATCTACGGTCTATGTGGCGAGTTGTGAATCGAGAGGGCTTTATACTATTTCGGAAAGGGGCGTCTCAAAATACATATTGCTGGAGCTCACAGATAGGGACGTACAACAAATTGCGGAGAGACACAACCTGGAGGCTGGCTCCTTTGAAAAGAACTACTTCATTGCAAAACAAGGCGGCGGCGGGATTGTGGTCTTTCAAACCACCTACGAACGCACCAGCCACGCCAGGCCCCCCGAAGACGGCAAGTTGAGAAAACTCAACACCGAGTATTCCTGGCTGACCGTGGCCGATCAAAGCATTGTCCCCAAGGCCGGTGTGTGGAACAAGCCCCCATTGCCTTACAGCATCATTTATACGTAAGCTCTCACACCTGTCCCATGCCTTGGGGCGAAGCCAGGGCCGTTTTGGTCTGCCGGCTGGCGGATCTTTGGGCTCTTTAAGAGCCAGTAACACAGTGAGGACGTCAGCAACATTTTCAAAAGCCTTATAGAAAAGAAGTCATACAGTTTTCAGATCAAGCGCCTTGGAGGGGCGACGTGCTATGCAGCGCCATGGACCGCATTTTTCCTTCACACCCTTGTTGCTCAGCATATTATTGATGGTTGCCATCCTGGCTGTCTTTTGCCAAGTGACAAGCCACGATTTTTTGCACTTCGATGATAATATCTACGTCACACAAAATGCTCACCTTAAGGCTGGCCTGAATCCAAAGAGCCTTGCCTGGGCTTTTACGACCACGCACGGAGGCCTTTGGCATCCCATAACCTGGCTTTCCCTGATGCTGGATTACTCATTGTATGAGTTAGATGCCTGGGGATATCATTTCAACAACTTGCTTTTGCATATAGCAAGCACGGTCTTACTCTTTTTGCTTTTCAATAAGATCACAGGAGAAAAATGGAAAAGTGGGTTTGTTGCAGCCATGTTCGCCTTGCACCCCCTCCACGTGGAGTCAGTTGCCTGGGTAGCGCAGCGTAAAGATGTCCTGGCCACATTCTTCTGGATGTTGACGACGTGGTCCTACGCCCATTACGTGGACCGGCCCGGGGTCAAGCGATATACGGCGGTTGTCCTATGTTTTTGCTTGGGCCTTATGGCCAAGCCAATGATCGTAACCCTGCCATTTGTACTCATCTTGCTTGATTACTGGCCCCTTGGTCGGTTACAAACAGAGCGGACGATCAATACGGTTCACCCACAAAGGCTCGGGGGCCAAAGCACCCGGCTTTTTGCTTTGATTTTGGAAAAAACGCCTCTTTTTGTCCTTAGCGCAGCTGTTTCAATCGTGACTTCCCTTGCCATGGGACAGTTAATAGGATCTGAGGTTTTCCCAACATCGTTATCCCTGACAGACCGGGTCGCTAAAGCTCTCGTGGCCTACCCCTTCTATATCGGAAAGATGCTTTGGCCCCACAATCTGGCTGCTTTCTATCCAAGTCCAGGCGTCTTCCCAGTTTGGCAAATCGCCGGGGCCGCAGTCTTGTTAACAGGGATATCGGTTTGGGCCGTTGTCAACATGCGAACACGTTCATATCTCCTCGTAGGTTGGCTATGGTTTCTCGTAACCCTCGTTCCTGTCTCTGGTTTGGTAGGGTTTGGCTTGCCATGGCTTGCCGCAGATCGCTACAGTTACGTGTCGTTGATCGGCCTGTTTATCATGATTGCCTGGGGTGTTGCTGATGTGTCGGCTTGCTGGCGATTCCAAAGAGTCATCTTGACCGGATTGGCCGGAGTTGTGATCCCCATCCTTATGGTGTGTTCATGGTTCCAGGTGAAGACCTGGCGGAGCACTGCTTCTCTTTTTGGACATGCCCTGGCAGTAACGGAGGACAACTGGTTGGCCCGAAAGAGTATGGCAGACACCCTAGTCAGGCAGGGCAGGGTGGAAGAGGCCATTTTACAATATAGGCAAGCTATTGGAATCAAGCCCGATTACGTAGAGGCCAACTACAATCTGGGCAATACACTTTTTTCTCAGGGCAGAATAGATGAGGCTATTACTCACTATGGAAAAGCCCTTGAGATCAAGTCTGACTACGTTAGGGCCCATTACAACCTGGGACTCGCCCTATACATGCAACAGAGAATCGACAGCGCCATATCCCATTATCGCGAGGCAATCCGCATTAAGCCGGACTTCGTAAACGCTCGCGTGGCGCTGGGACTTGCTCTATGCGGGCAGGGCAAGGTCGATGAGGCTGTTTCCCATTACACAGAAGCTCTCAGAACGGATCCTGCCTATGTGGAAGCAAGAAACAACTTGGGCCTGGCATTGGTGCGTCAAGGCAAAATCGATGAGGCTATTTCTCAATATAGAGAAGCCCTTCGGCTCAAGCCCGATTATGCAAAAGCACACGTCAACCTGGGCATTGCGCTGGTACGTCAGCACAGGATCGACGAGGCCATCTCCCATTATCATGAGGCCCTCCGTCTTCATCCCGGTTTTGGCCAGGCTCATTATTTTCTCGCTTTGGCCTATTCAAGAATTGCCAGGCAAGACTTGGCCTTGAAGCAGTATCAATCACTGGCAGTCATCAATCCGGGATTAGCCGCACAGCTTTTGGAGGAGATCAATAGAAAAGAGGGCCAGAAAACAAACTGAAGGAAGCACTAAACCTGGCAGCAACCCCTAACAAAAAGACGAGACTATCTGCAAACCTTCAATGTAGCCAAATGAAAGCTCACATCACCCCCAGAGCCTCGTTTTTTATTTCGGCTCTTCTCCGATTTAGTTGTAGCTAATGAAGGCAAGTCAAATGAATAATCTTCAGGTAAATAGGTGTGGTCCCAGAGGGTTCAAGGGGTCAAGGGTTCGAGGGGTCAAGTGAAATGCTGAATATTTTCATCTGCTTTAAGATTGAACCCACGCTCTTTGCCCTGTGTTTAGAGATCTTTTGATTTGGCAAAACGATCCGGAGAATCGGTGAACGCGGAAGGACATTGGCGTGAAGATTATACCGATCCTGTTCGACTTATACACACCCTCGGCCCCTGGACCCCTTGGACCCTCTTCTCCAACTAAATTGGAGAAGAACCTTTATTTCTATGGGCGGCCTATTGCTATTACCCGTAGCTCTCTTTGGCCATGTGCTCTTTACCTCAAAGCAGACAGTGCTCTCAAATCAACACACAGACCTTTTTATGCAGTTGGTGTTTTGGAGGGATTTTGGCTTTTCTCAAATGCGACAGGCAAATGTGGCTCTCTGGAATCCCCACATTTTTTCAGGAACCCCTTTTTTAGGCGGCTTTCAGTCCGCACTGCTCTATCCTTTAAACTTGTTGTATTTGGTCCTTCCCCTCGCAAGGGCTATTCCACTCCCCAGTGGATAACATCAGATCTGTGTCGAGTATTTGCCCTCCGCATTTGAAATCGGAAAATGGACAAGCATCTGTTCGAGCTTGATTTATCTTGGTTTGCTGGTATATCACTTATACAAGAAAGGGTGGCGGAACGCTTGTATGCAGATCAGAACATAGGCAGTGAGAATCCTCCGCCCGCCTCTATTTCGGTGGTTGTGCCCACCTATCAAGAGGCGTCCAACCTTGGTCCCCTTATATGCCGAATCAATAAAGCCATGTCGTCACGGAGCATCGGCTACGAAATTATTGTTGTCGATGACAACAGTAGGGACGGAACAGATGAAGTCATTGATCATCTCGTTAGCTTAGACTCTCCAGTCCGACTCATTACCAGAATAGATGAGCGTGGGTTGAGTTCTGCTGTTATCCGTGGTTTTGAAGCGTCAAGGGGAGAGTTCTTGGTCTGCATGGACGGGGATCTAAGCCACCAACCAGAGGCCATTTCTCAATTATTGGACTGCTTTGCAGATCCAGAAGTTGACCTTGCCCTTGGCAGCAGATACGTTTCTGGCAGCACCACCGATGAAGACTGGGGCTTTTTCCGCTGGCTCAACAGCAAAGTAGCAACGCTGTTGGCCCTGCCTTTTACACCGGTGAAAGACCCCATGTCAGGGTTTTTTGCCATTCGGCGAGATGTATTCTCAAAGGCCAGCAGCCTTCTTAATCCAGTAGGTTACAAGATTGGACTGGAATTGATGGTAAAGTGCAAATGGAGAAAGATCGTTGAAATCCCAATACACTTTGCCGATCGCCAGTCAGGTCGAAGCAAACTCACTTTCGGAGAACGTATAAAATACCTAAAACACTTAATACGTTTGGCCTCATTCAAGTACCAGGTCTTCGCGCGGCAAAAATTCCATTCCTTCTAAATCAGCTTATCAGCTCAACAGCTTACCAGCTTAACAGCTTATCAGCTCATCAGCTTATCAGCTTAACAGCTTACCAGCTTACCAGCTCACCAGCTTATTTATTAACCCGGCAACAAAATAGTCGAGCTAGGCTGCATAGGCTATGGTTGGATGTTTGAAGTACTTTTTCACTCTTGTTGGTTTTTTTTGAAGCATACGCAAATGCGAAACGGCTTTCTT
>JAXHVD010000024.1:0-63742 GCA_034189385.1 Thermodesulfobacteriota bacterium | reverse complement strand
ACTTGAAGGGGTGAACAACAAAATAAAGGTCATTAAGCGTAAAGCCTATGGGTTCCATGATCTGCGCTACTTTACACTGAAAATCTACCAGGCTTTCTACAACTAATTGGGAGAAGAGCCAAATGGATTAAAGAGCTTGGTCAGGGAGCTTGCGGAAAGACGGTTCTTCTTCATGACGACATGATTAATGAGTACTTCGTCTGCAAGAAATACTGCCCGTTCTCTGAAGATCAAAGACAAGACTTGTTTGCCAACTTTGTTCGGGAAATCAAACTTCTTCATCAACTTCATCACCGTAACGTAGTCAGGGTCTTCAATTACTATCTCTACCCAGCTCAGTTTACCGGATATATCCTGATGGAGTTCATAGAAGGCTCTGACATAGAAGAGTATCTCAAACAATACCCAGAGAAGACCAACGAAATCTTTCTCCAGGCAATCAGCGGATTTCGATATCTTGAAGCACACAGAATTCTTCATAGAGATGTCCGGCCGCACAATCTTATGGTGGGTGACGACGGTACTCTTAAAATCATTGATCTTGGATTTGGCAAACGGATTCAAAATTCTGAGGATTTTGGTAAGAGCATTAGTTTGAACTGGTGGTGTGAGCCACCGGAAGAGTTTGACAAATCTATATACGATTTCAGAACTGAAGTCTATTTCGTTGGGAAGCTGTTCGAAAAGATAATCCAGGAAATGGAAATAGAACACTTTAAGTATAGAGCGGCTCTAACCCGCATGTGCAATCGGAACCATGACTCAAGAGTGCAAAGCTTCTTCGACATCGAAAAGGAAATCCAAAGCGACAGATTCTTCGAAATTGATTTTGGTGAGGAGGAAGTGGAATCATATCGCAATTTTGCAGATTGTATGGCGCACCATATCTCCAAAATGGAGCACGGCGTCAAGTACTATGATGATTTTGAGCGGATTCAGACCCAGCTTGAGAATGTGTATCGCAGTTTTATGTTGGAGGAGCACGCACCAGACTGTGCGAGTATCATACGTTGTTTCATAAGCGGCAATTACTATTATATGAAACTCCGCTTTCCAGTTTCTGCTGTAAAGAACTTCCTGAGATTGCTGCAATCCATGACACAGGAAAAGAAGCGAATAATCTTCGCCAATCTTCATTCAAGGTTCGATGCAATATCTCGTTATACCAACCTGGGCACCGACGATGACATTCCGTTTTAGGTCCCTAGAGGGCTTGCCCCCTTCCCCTTGTTCCCTCCCAACCCCAAACCCACACTAACCTCACTAGAACCAAGACGTTCCCAATAGGTTCTCCAGTCAATTCCCGGTTCGCTGCCTAATCCCCTCCCCTGCCCGCGTTTCTGGGCATATCTCAAAAAAAACATTGCTATTCCAGCACGTCTCTGTTAAATGCTGTAAATTTGGGGCCTTACGAATTGTTTTTAGCCATCGTGATCGAGGCTAATGAACTTGCCCGCCACAGGTCATGATGGAAACAGGCCCAACAAATGCCCATGCTTTGAGCAGGTTACAGCCGTTCTAACACCTCTGCTTGGGCACTCAAACTACGGAGGGGTCTTGCTTGCCAAGGTTTTAAGCAGCGCTGTTTTGGGCGTTGACGCCTACATTGTCGATGTGGAAGTGGACATCCGGCAGGGATTGCCCACCTTTCAAACCGTGGGCCTTCCAGAGGCCGCCGTAAAGGAAAGCAAGGACCGCGTCAAATCGGCCATCAACAACGCTGGATACAGATTCCCGGAAGATCGGATCACCGTCAACCTGGCACCGGCAGACATCAAGAAAGAAGGCACGGCCTTTGACCTTCCCATTGCTGTTGGCATCCTGGCGGCCACCGGTGTAGTGCCCCAGGATAGGCTTGCAGAGTATCTGATCCTGGGCGAGCTCTCGCTGGGTGGGCGGATAAAGCCGGTCCGCGGCTCCTTACCAGTTGCCCTGGCAGCGCGAGATTCCGGTCTCCGAGGGACCATCCTTCCGCAAAGAAACGCCCCTGAGGCGGCAGTCGTAACCGGCATAGGCGTGATACCTGTCTCGACCCTTGGGGAGCTCGTGGAGTTCTTGGGCGGCCGTAAGGCCATTAGACCGAAGTCGATGGACTTACAGGCCATTTTTGAGCATAGGCCTTCTGATGACATAGATTTTTCCGAGGTGAAAGGACAAGAACACGTAAAGCGGGCCCTAGAGGTGGCAGCAGCCGGAGGTCATAATGTCATCATGTTATATAGTGTTTAAGTAGTCACGTCCTCGTCACCCCGTCTCTGTTTCAATTCGGATCAATACCACCAAGTCCGAGCGGATACAACCGGTTGTTTCCCCCTCCCCCGCTCCTTGTCCCAAACCGGCCCCAAAACCGGGCTAAACCTACCATAATCAAGACCCTTTCCACAGGTTCTCCCGGCCAATTCCTGGTTCCTTCTTTGTTGCCATATCCTGCCTACGTTTCCGGCCATACCTTTGATAAAAAGGATCATTTAAAGTAAATATCTATCACCATGAAAAGGTCTTGACTTTTTATATTGTTCAATATAAAATAAGTTCCAAAATGGGGTTTTCGTCTAATTGTCCAGAAGAAAGGAGAGTGCAACAGATGACGACGGTCGCGTATCTCAGGGTCAGTACAGATGATCAGGATGTGGAGAAGTTCCGGGCGGACATTCTGAAGTTTGCCCATGCCCAGCACTTTGGCCATGTGGACTTTGTCGAGGAAAAAGTCAGCGGAAGGAAGAGTTGGAAAGAGAGAAAGCTGAAAACGATCATTGACGATTTGGGCAAAGGGGATCGTCTTGTCTTCCCAGAGTTGACCCGTTCCGGGCGGTCCACTCTTGAGGTCTTGGAGATTATCAAGACAGCCAAGGAGAAAGGCATTGATATATTCTCTGTCAAAGAGAACCTTTCGCTCAATGGCAATGACCTTCAAACCAAGATCATGACGACCCTGCTTGCGCTCTTTAGTGAAGTTGAGAGGGATTTCATTTCTCTGAGAACCAGAGAGGCCCTGGCCGCAAAGAAAGCCGCAGGGATCAAGCTCGGCAGGCCCAAGGGACCGGGCAAGTCCAAGCTGGACAAGTTCAGGCCAGAGATTGAAGCCCTGCTGAAGGATGGAAGCACGAAAGCCTTCATTGCCAAGCGATACAAGACCACCCCGGCGAATCTTCACCATTGGTTGAAAAAGCGGGGCATCGACATAAAGGCGAAGGCATAGGCCCGGGGGGGGAGTCAAAAGTTTAGGTGGGTGGCCCGGATTTTGAGTGGGTGGGGGCCACTCCCAAACTGGGAGCTGGTTCACCCCAAGGAGAAGCGAAGATGTTCTCTGACCGCAGGAATAAAAAAGAAATTGCCATCGAATTATCAGAAGATGAACCATACATCAGAATTTGGAGGATTAAACATGATGTTCAAACGGCGGAAAACCAACGAAAAAGAAAAACCCATACCAGGAGACAGGGCATCCGACAAACGTCCGTTAAACAAGGGCTCTTTTGGTGATACAGGCGGAAAAAAGGCCGGACGTAAACCAAAACCAGTGCTTTCTAAGGAAGCAAAGGCCAGACAACGCGAAGGCCAAGCCAAGGGCAGGGAAAAGAGATGGCAAGCTCACCGGTTGAAGAAGAAAATAAATGCTACACCTACACCTGACTTCGATCCCCATGATGAGAGATATGAAGATGATCCGGTCCTTTATATCAGCGAGCAATTCTACATCCCTGAGAACAAAGGCCCGATTGAGCTTGAAAAGTGGCAGATCAAGAACCTTCAAGAACTTTTCTCCAAAGATCCCAAAACAGGCTTGAGGCGCTATAACCTGGGCGTGTGGAGTACTCCTAAGAAAAATGGCAAGAGCACTATCAGCGCAGCTATAGCCAACCGCTTTTTGTTTCAAGAAGGCGACTTTGGTGAGGTTATCTTTGCAGCCAATTCCAGGGAACAGGCCACTCTCCGGGCTTTTCAGGCTTTGAAGCGAAGTATTCAGCTTAACCCCACACAATTTTCCCATTGCAAGATAGGGGAAGAGAGTATCGAGAATCAACTGAACCACACGGTTGCCTATGTTGTGAGTAAAAACCTCAAGACCGTGGCTGGTTCTAACGCCTCTTTGATTCTCATAGACGAGATGTGGGCTCTTGACTTGGAAGTGGAGGAGCAATTCATTGACGAGTTGACTACATCCCCGGCCCGGAAAGAACCGCTGACGCTGATAACTTCTTATGCAGGCTTTGAAGAAACCGGCCCCCTGTGGGACGTGTATCAAAGGGGCATAAAGAAGAAAGACCCCAAGATGTGGTTCTTTTGGTCAGAGAAAAATCTCGCCTCTTGGATCACAAAGGAATATCTCAAAACGCAGAGGACGCGTCTCAGACCAAATTCTTATCTTAGGTTGCACGAAAACAAATGGACGTCTTCAGAATCAGCTTTCATTGACTTGGACGACTGGGACGCATGTGTAGACACAAAACATCATCCGGTTATCATGCCAAATCGTTCATTGAGTATTGTGGCGGCTGTCGACGCCTCCGTCTCTGGGGACTCAACGGCCATTACCGCAGTTGCCAACATCAATGACCGTGTGGCTCTAGTTAGACATCGAAAATGGGCGCCAAAGCGGACCAAGATCGACTTTGAAGTCGTGGAAGAATACATCCGCCAACTTCACCGGGATTTCTATCTAAAAAAATGCCTGTATGACCCGTATCAAATGGTTTCCTCAGCCCAGCGTCTTGTGAAAGACGGAATCAGAATGGAACCATACAACCAGACAGTTTCGAATCTTACCGCTATGGGGCAGAATCTCTATGACTTGATCATCAACCGGATTCTTCTTGTCTACAAGTGCAAAGAGTTTCGAAAGCACGCTCAGAACGCCACAGCCCAGGAAAGTGCACGCGGATGGAAGATCACTAAGAAGACAAATTCCAAAAAAGTGGATTTGATTGTGTCTCTAGCAATGGCGGCCATTGGACTGGTCACTATTGGGCAGACAGCTGGCCCAAGGGTGCGCCCCATCTACGACGAAGAAGATAACCAGAAAGACAAGGGCTACTGGGGAAATGAAGGCTGGGAGGACGTGGAAGGCAGGGACGATCCGTTTGCCCTTCTCCCAGATCCTGGACCCCATTTTCTCTGACCTAATAAAAAAGACTTGATTTTTGATCTATTTGATTATATAATAGGGAAAACTCAAAAAAGGTGGGCAACTACATGACAACTCAAAAAATGCGGACGTTCATGGCTAGTGACAAAATGATCAACAGTCTTGATGGGGTGGCTAAGAAACTGAAAATAAGCCGTTCCGAGGCTATCCGGCTGGCAATTTCCGAGCTAATAAGGAAGTATGAAAAAGTTAATTGTGATGTTGTGGTAGTCAACCGGAAGATCTGGGATGGGGTGACCAGCATGCTGGCTGAGCAGTTGGCCAAAAATATCCGGAAGGAAGTTATGACGAAGATGTGGGACGATACAATGAAAAATGTCATGGATCTGCCGGAAATTAAGGATTTGTGGGCGAAAATAGAAAGTGGAGAGATTGAAATTCGAGATTAAATAGTGCTCCCACCTTGGAGATGCCTTCGAGGTATCAGGGGTTTTTGTCATTGCGGCCCGGGAGGCGGCAGAGATTTTTTCCCTATTTTGCTGTCTTTGTCGCTTCCCAAATTTTTTTGGAGGTAATCGAAAATGAAAAATAAACTGTTTACTAGCGCAGAACGAAAGGAAATTTCAACGGAGGAAAGGGCCATTACCGCTTACGGCTCCCGACCTGTTATAGACCGCGATAATGAGTTGATCGAGGCCCGAGCCTGGGAGTTAGAGGCCTACCGGAAAAACCCCGTTTTGATGCTGAGTCACGACTACAGCAAGCCGCCCGTGGGCCGAGTAATGTGGTGCAAAGCCAATGATGATGGGTTGATATTCAAGGCTCAGTTCCACGACAAAACCGACGAGGCCGAAGAAATTTGGGAGTTATACAAAGACGGGTTCATGAATTCCTTCTCCGTCGGCTTCAAGCCCGTGGCATGGCGTGACGGCAAGGGGCAGGGTGAGCCGAAGCGAACTTATACCAAAGCCGAATTGCTTGAAATCTCATGCGTGTCTGTCCCGGCAAACGCAAGCGCCCGGGTGATTCAGGCCGCTTATGATACCGGACTTATCAAGACGCCTATGGTCCAAAAAGCCTTGGGTGTCGGTGAGACAGACGAGCAAAAAATTGCCCGGCTTGAAGCGAGAGTGAAAGAACTGGAAGAACAGTTTGACGAAGAAGTCACGCCCGAGGACATAGCGGAAATGGTTCGGATTCAGCTCGACCTAGCAAAAGGGAAAGTAATTTAAAAATTTAAAATGGGTCCAGGTCAAGACTGACTGGAGGACAACCTATGAACTTAACAGAAAGGAGGTGCTGGTTAGCTTGTAAGTGGAAACCAGCCTCACAATTCAAATTGACAATACTTTACTTGTGAGGTGACGAAATGAAGAAAAACGAAGCTATGGAACTGATTAGAAAAACGGTTCAAAAGTGCATACGAGATGGTAATGACGACAAAATTAACCCGATTCTTTCAGACAGGATCGAGCATCCCCTGGACGTTGGCAACAAGGCGGTCTCCATCGGGGGGCCTGCGGTGGATAAGTCATATCGCGGAATGTTCTACCCTGAGCAGGAAACCGGGATAGCCTTTGACGACGGGGGTTGGAAGGACATCAACGATTACTTCAACACGATTTACTCAGGGCTTTCCGACAAACGTCTGGAAGCAATGGTCACCAAAAGCACGCATGTTGAAGGTGACGCGGAATTGGGCGGGTTCTCGGTGCCTGAGACATTCGCTGAATGGCTCATGGACAAGGCATTAGAGTCTGAAATCGTGAGACCACGAGCTACCGTGTGGCCCATGAAGACTCCGACCCGAAAAGTGCCGAAGGTTCTTGACTATGATCACAGTTCAAAAGTAAACAACATGTGGTTACAGTGGATGGGAGAAGGCAGCACCGGGACCAACCAAAATATAAAATTGGAGCGACTGACCTTAAGTGCCCGAAAAGCTGGGATATTTGCCAAATCCAGCAACGAAATCCTTGAGGACGGAATGGGATTCAAGGACCAGCTTGGCGTAGCCATGAGTTCGGCCCTTTCATTTGGTCTTGACTACACGTTTTTCAACGGCACGGGCGCGGGCCAGCCTCTTGGCATCTTCAATGCATCTTGCAAAATTGAGGTGGCGAAAGAAGTCGGGCAGGCGGCAAATTCAGTAGTCCTGGAAAATCTCCTTAAACTTTTTGCCCGTCAGTTGGACCGGCAAAACGCTGTTTGGGTAGTAAACTCTACCACGATTCCCTCAATTATGACCGTCTCAGTGGTGATTGGAACGAGTGGAAGTCACTATCCTGTCATGAACGAGTCAAATGGTAAATTTTCCATTTTCGGGAGACCGGTGATTTTTTCAGAAAAAGTGCCAGCCCTCAGTTCGGCGGCAGATGTGGGTTTTTACAGCTTCCGCCATTATGCTATCGGAATCAGGAAGGGAATGGCATTGGAGAAGTCAACTCATCTGCATTTTCAAACTGACGAATCGGTGTGGAGATTGATTACACGATTGGATGGCCAGCCTACGCTATCCGAAGCGGTGACGCCGAGGAATGGGGACACGTTGAGCCCATTCGTCACGTTGGCTGCAAGACCTTAACCTAGAAACCCTTTCGGAAGGGATAGGGTGATATCCCCGAAAAACCGTCCCCACGGTCTTCCCTTCCCCAAATTCAAAATGGGGCGCACCATTGGGGAGGTGCACAATGAGAAACATATTCACCGATAGAGACAAACAAAAAGAAGCACTCAAACAACGAAAAAAACAAACCCGCGAACTAACACCGCAGGAAGAACGAAAAGAGCGTCAGCAAAGGATTTGGTCCTTCTACATAGAGGAAATCAAAAGGGCCAAGCAAAAAGCAATTGATGAGTACGACCTCGATCTTAATCCTGACGATCCAGAGCTTGCAAGAGATGTAAAGCTCAAAGAGATCTCCCCCGTCGTCAAAGATATCAAGAAAATCACAGAAGAGTTTTTGGCCGACCCAGAGTTTCGGGAAGCACTGAACTACCGCAAGGAGTTTATTTATCCAAGAGAATGGATGCGTAATGACAAGCGCATTTGGAAAAAATTAGAAGCCCGCCCGATTATCGTGGATCTTCTCAATTATCTTTACAATTATAATCGTTTTCTGAAGGGTGAGGACTACAGACAAACGGTTGAGTGGGTTGATATGAAGATGGGTGGGCAGAAATACACAGGTACGGGCGAAAAACACGACTTCGCGGTGTTTGTGACGGACCCAAATTTTTGGCATGAGTTAGACAAAAATTTGGAATACAGCGAAGGTTACCCTAAGAAGGTTATGAAGGCGTTTTGTGACGCGGGTATAATCATAAAGCTCAAGGACCTGGGGCGAGAAGGAACGCTGTACGCCGATGGTTACTACACGCAAATGCCGGGCAATAGAAAGGTCAAACACCCTTTTTTGAAGAAAAACAAGGAGTTCCGAAAAGCGTTGAGAGAGATGACGATAAAATGACGGGATTCTCAAATATATTGAGTATATTTGAGAAATATATTTGAAACTGGTAATCATTGGAAAAATTCAACTTCAAATATATTGAGATGCCTTTAAATATATTTGATATCATATTGGTTTTATTAAAGAATATGTTACTTCAATCAATTTTTTACCCCAGACATATGTTAGGACTAGAAAAAGGAGACCTAGTATATGGTGGGATATCAAAACCAATTCCAACTCAATATAAAATTCCCAAAACAGACAAGGACCTTCACTTCGTTCGGTCTTGATGTCTATTTTGAAAATTTTATGAAGGCGCAAGCGCCTTTCTACTTATCATTTACGAGAATGTCTTTGAAAAAGGATGATAACAAACATATCTTTCAAAGGATAGGACGATGCCAAGCAATTCAAGCAAAGGGTTGCCCTTATTGAAAGAGGCACAGCGGATCTCCCCACAAGTAGGTTTCGCCATGTCGCTTCGAGACTTCCCTCAGAAACCTTTGACCTATCTGCATGAGCTTGTGAAATACCTTCGTGAGAACAAATCCAGAATCACCACACCGGCAGTTATGGATTTTTATGGCAGAGCCCGCGAGTATCTTCTCAAAATGGGTATCGTGGAAAGGAGCATCTGAGATGCAACCAAAATGCTTCAGTTATGTCCGCTTTTCAAACCCGGAGCAGTTGAAGGGAGATAGTCTTCACAGGCAAATCCAAGCATCCGAGGATTATGCAAAAGCACACAATTTGATTCTGGACAAGGAATTGCAGGATCATGGGCTTTCTGCGTTCACTGGTGCCCATCGTACCAAGGGTGCCTTGGGTCGGTTTCTGAAAATGATCGAAAAGGGAAGAATCCCGAAAGGTAGCACTCTGATCGTTGAGTCCCTGGACCGCCTATCCCGAGAACAAGTGATGGACGCACTCAATCAGTTTTCATCCATTATCCGGGCCGGGGTCCGGGTTGTCACTCTTGCTGACGGCATGGAGTACGATAAAGATGCAATCAATGCAAATCCTGGTCAACTTGTGATGTCCCTAATGGTCATGACTCGCGCCCATGAGGAAAGTGCGTTGAAATCCAAACGCCTCAAGGCCACTTGGGAGGAAAAGAGGGCCAATATAGGTAAGAAGAAACTGACGGGCCGGGCTCCGGCATGGTTGAAGCTATCGAATGATAAGACTGAATTTGAAGTTGTTCCTGAGAGGGCGAAGGTTCTTAGGCAGATATTTGAAATGAAGGTCAACGGGCTGTCATCGGAGATTATAGCCCGAAGGCTCAATGAGAAAGGGGGTTCTTGGACGCCGAAGAATGGATGGCGCAAGTCTTACATTGAAAAAATACTTAGGACTCGCGCTGTTCTCGGCGAGTTTCAGCCACACACAATGATCAAAGGAAAAAGGCAACCCGTTGGACAACCGATAGGCGGGTATTTCCCCCAGGTCGTTTCGGATGATCTTTTCTATCGGGTCCAGAAGAAGTTAGAAGTGAATGGGAAGCATTTTCACGGAGGAAGAACCGGGAAGGTGAGCAATCTTTTTCCTTATATCGCCAAGTGTGGCTATTGTGGGGGGCCTATGGCCTTTGTAAACAAGGGAAACGGACCCAAGGGTGGGCAATATCTCGTCTGCGACAAGGCCAGAAGAGGTCTGGGCTGTGTCAATGTCTCGGTGCGATATCCTGAAGTGGAAAAGTTGATTTTGGAGAATGCAAAAAGGCTGAACCCAGAGGATATTCTACCTGATCGGAACAAGAGAAAGTCTGAGATAGAACAACTTCAGGAACAAATAGAAGCCACAGACGGAGAACTCAGTCATGTCAATTCTGGAATTGCTAATATCACGGACACCATTTCCTTCACGAAAGACAGAAGGGTTCGGCAGCAATTAGAAGAAAAATTGAGACACATTTTTGATGAAAAAGAGGCTTTGGAATTGAGGAAGCGGGAACTTGATGTGAAGATGCAAAGTTTGTCTGTCAAACAGGAGGACATTGAAACGCGCCTCAAGTCGGCAAAGGAATTAATCGAAAAGATAACTGAAGAAAACAGTGTTGACGTAAGGGTCCGTCTAAGGGATAGGTTGCGGGATATTTTTGATAAGGTTGTCATATATCCTGTTGGCACCCCAAGAATAACAAAAGGGTTTATCAAGACGGCTATGAAAGAATTGAAAGGGATGCTTTCTTTCAATGAACTTGAAAGGTTCAAACGGGAGTTGAATAAGAGGATTGACAATAGGCATTATCGTTTGTACTCAGTGTTTTACAAGAACAGGAGCCATCAGGTGATAAGCCCAGTTAGTGAGCCACACTTGAAACTTGATTTGGACGCAGAGACAGGGAAGAGTTTTGCTGTTAGTGTGGATGATAGCGGAAAACCAAAAATGGTTGAAATTACAAAATATATGGTTGATTAAACATTATATAATGTTATCATGATCGGCCCTCCTGGGGCTGGCAAGACCATGCTCGCCAAGCGTCTTGCAACCATCTTGCCTCCCATTACCTTTGAGGAGGCGATTGAAACCACCAAAGTTTACAGCGTGGTTGGGATGCTCACCAAAGAGAAGGCACTGGTGACCAGAAGACCCTTTCGTGCCCCCCACCACACCATCTCAGACGCGGGCCTCATCGGTGGGGGCCATGTCCCAAGGCCGGGCGAGGTGAGTCTTGCCCACAACGGGGTGCTCTTTTTGGATGAATTGCCGGAGTTCAAGAAGCACGTCTTAGAGGTCCTCCGTCAGCCCATGGAAGACGGCTGCGTCACTATTGCCAGGGCCGTGACCAGTATCACGTACCCGGCCAGGTTCATGCTGGTGGCTGCCATGAATCCGTGCCCTTGTGGCTATTTTTCCGATCCCAAACATGAATGCACCTGCACTCATACCAGGATTCATCGTTATCGCTCCAAGGTCTCAGGCCCTCTTCTGGACCGCATGGATATTCATGTGGAAGTGCCGGCCGTGCGCTACAAAGACCTGGCGAGCATGGACAAGGCCGAGACCTCTGCCGCCATAAGAGAGCGCGTGCATGGGGCGCGGACCGCCCAGTCCCACAGGTTGAAGCGGACCAAGATTCACTGCAACGCCCAGATGAACAACCGCCAGATCAAAAAATACTGTCCCGTAGGCCCTGATGGCCACAGGCTCCTTGAGGCTGCTATTGACAAGCTCGGGCTCTCGGCCCGTGCCTTCAATCGGATACTAAAAATCGCAAGGACCATTGCCGACCTTGACCAAGCCCCGGACATCGGCGTCAATCATGTGTCAGAAGCCATTCAATATCGCAGCCTGGACCGGCGCAGCCTCTTTGGATAGGAAAGAAGCGCTCAACCTGCAGGCAAGACCAACACACGGCCATTCTACTTACCCACGGGCCAGAGGAAAGACAGAATCTTATATTTTGATAAACTCGTAAGAAGTCTTTTGCGAACGACATTGAGCATTTTGGGAGAAGAGCACCTGGGATGTTGGGCGTTAAGAAATGCCAACTGTTTGAGGGCCTTAGCCCGAGTTTTGGCATTTTAGCCAAACATTACAGGTGCGCCCATCTTTTTTCAAGCCCGTAGGCGCAAAGGCTCACGGAGAGAGCAAAATGTACTTTTTACGATTCCATCATGTTTAGAAGGGAAAAGGATATGACAGAGAAGAAGGACCAATCAGAAAGGGAAACCACGGAAACACTCTTAGAAGAAAAGCGCCTCTTTCGGCCGCTGCCGGAATTGGTGACCAACGCCAACGTTGATCCAGTCCTGTACCAAGAGGCGGTGAAGAGAGGGCTCCATGACCTGGAAGGCTTCTGGGAAGAGGCGGCCCACGAATTGGACTGGTTCAGGAAATGGGATAAAGTCCTGGATCGGAGCAACGCCCCCTTTTTCAAGTGGTTTGTCAACGCAAAGACGAACATTGCCTACAACGCCTTAGACCGCCACATCAAGACAGATCGCAAGAACAAGGTCGCCATCATCTTTGAAAGCGAGGAGGGCGTCCGTGCCCGCATGACCTACTATGACCTGTACCGATACACCAATATGTTTGCCAATGCCCTTACAGCCCTCGGTGTCACCAAGGGGGACCGGGTCACCATCTATCTTCCCAATATTCCACACACGGCAGTGGCCATGCTGGCCTGCGCAAAGATCGGGGCGATCCACAGTGTAGTCTATGCTGGTTTTAGTGCCATCGCCTTGCGGGAGCGGATCAACGACGCCAAGGCAAAGGCCATCATCACCGTCGACGGCTTTCACCGAAACGGCAAGGTCATCAAGCTGAAAGAGATGATGGATGAGGCCCTGGTGGACTGTCCCACCATAGAACACGTGATCGTCATCGACTGGGCCCATATCCCCGTTGACATGACAGATGGCCGATACATGCGCTACGAGGACCTCGTAGAAGGAGAAAGCCCCTACTTTGAAACCAGGCCCATGGACGCGGAGGACCCCCTATTTATTCTTTACACTTCAGGGACGACGGGCAAACCAAAGGGGGTGGTCCATGTCCATGGTGGCTATCAGGTAGGGCTGGATCGCACCCTAAAATGGGTCTTTGACATCAAGGGGACGGACATCTTCTGGTGCACCGCTGACCCAGGCTGGATCACGGGGCATAGCTATATCGTCTACGGGCCTCTGATTGCCGGCACCACGACCGTCATCTACGAGGGGCACCCCTTGTATCCCTCTCCAGACCGCATGTGGAAAATCGTGGCAAAATACGGGGTGAATATCCTCTACACAGCGCCCACTGCTATCCGTATGCTCATGCGTTTTGGGGCCCATCACCCGAAAAAGCATGACATGTCCACCCTGCGCCTGTTGGGGTCCGTAGGAGAGCCGATCAACCCAGAGGCCTGGCTCTGGTATTATAAAAATGTGGGAAACGAACAGTGTCCTGTCATGGATACGTGGTGGCAGACAGAAACGGGCATGCTCATGATCACGCCCGTGCCGTGCAGTGTCTTAAAGCCCGGCTCTGCCTATAAGCCCTTTCCCGGCATTCAGGCCGATGTGGTGGATGCCAAGGGAAAGCCGGTGACGCCGGACAAGGGAGGCTTCTTGGTCATCAAGGAGCCTTGGCCGGCCATGGCCAGGACCCTGTACCAGGAGCCTGACAAATTCGAGGAGATCTACTGGTCCAAGATCCCTGGCGTCTATTTTACCGGTGACATGGCCGTAAAGGATGAAGACGGTTACTTCTGGCTTCAGGGCCGCTCCGATGACGTCTTAAACATTGCAGGCCATCGCATCAGTACGGCAGAAGTGGAAAGCACCCTGGTGAGCCACAGGTGGGTGGCAGAGGCCGCTGCCATTGGTGTCCCCGACAAGGTCCGCGGGGAAGTGGCAAAGATCTTTGTGACCCTGAAAAAGGGTGTAGAGGAAGACGAAGATGTACTCGTCAATGAATTAAAGAGCCATGTGAGACAGAAGATGGGACCCCTTGTGATCATTAGAGGCATTTCTTTCCAGGAGACGCTCCCCAAGACCCGTAGCGGGAAAATATTGCGACGGGTCCTGAAGGCCGAAGAATTGGGCGTGAAGCCTGGAGACCTGACCACCCTGGAAGACTAGGGCCGTCTCCTTTAACCGTTTCGTAACGTTCAACAGTGTTGGCTTGGTGGATTTCTGGACCACCAACTTTGAGATAGGGATAATCGCTTCTCTTCGGCATCCAATGCCTTTAGGTAGCCTATGCCTCAACTCTTGAACGTGAGGAACCCTTTGGATACTTCTTTCCCAAAAAGGATAAACCCATGCTCGTAACAGAGATATTGTCCCGCAACGCCCGCATGTATGGCGACGAGGTGGCCCTTATTGAGAGGGACCCGGCAAAGGGAAAACGGAGGCAAATCACGTGGAGGCAATTCCATGAAGAGGCAAATGCCGTAGCCAACGCCTTGATTGCCCGTGGAGTGGGCAAGGGGGACAAGGTGATCCAGCTCATGACCAACTCCATGGAGTGGCTCCCCATCTATTTCGGCATCCTCCGCTCAGGGGCATGGGTCGTTCCCCTGAACTACCGTTTTGTCGCTAAGGACATCAAGGTCTGTGCCGGGATTGCAAAGGCCAAGGCTTGCATCTTCGGGGAGGAGTTTGTTGAGAGGATCTCTACGATCAAAGAGGCCTTGGACAGCACCATCGGCCACTACCTCTTTGTCGGCCCTGAAGAAAGCCGTCCCTCCTTTACCGAAGCCTACTCCGAGGTGGTGTCGTCAACGCCAAAAGAGGACCTTAGAACCAATGTGACCCTCTACGATGCCGCCGGGCTCTACTTTACGTCAGGCACCACCGGCACCCCCAAGCCAGCCCTGTTGACGCACCGCAACCTGGAGTTTGCCTGTTTTCTAGAAAACCGTCACCACCATCAGACCCATGCCGACAATTTCCTGTGTATCCCTCCCCTCTACCACACAGGGGCCAAGATGCACTGGTTCGGAAACTTTCTGGTGGGTGCCAAGGCTGTGATCCTTAAAGGGGTCTCTCCCGAGTGGATCCTGGAGGCCGTCTCTGAAGAGAAGGTGACCATCGTGTGGCTCCTTGTCCCTTGGGCCCTGGACATTCTCTTCGCCATTGAAAGCCGAGAGTTGAGGCTGGACGACTACCGTCTTCAAGACTGGCGCCTCATGCACATCGGGGCCCAGCCCGTACCGCCCAGCCTGGTTAAGGAGTGGAAACGGGTCTTTCCCCATCACGCCTACGACACCAACTACGGTCTCACAGAGAGTACGGGACCGGGCTGTGTCCACCTTGGTGTGGAAAACCCCCACAAGGTAGGGGCTATCGGTCTTCCGGGGTTTGACTGGGAATACAAGATCGTGGACCACGACCACCGCCTGGTCCCTCCTGGTTCGGCAGGGGAATTGATGGTAAAGGGCCCTGGCGTCATGAAGGAGTACTATGGGAATCCTGCAGCCACAGCCGAGACGCTCTTTGATGGGTGGCTTGCCACAGGCGACATTGCCCGGCAGGACCAAGACGGTTTCATCTGGCTGGTAGATCGAAAGAAGGATGTCATTATCAGTGGCGGAGAAAACATTTATCCAGTGGAAATCGAGGATTTTCTGCAATCACATGGCAAGATTCAGGACGTGGCTGTCATTGGGCTGCCCAGCACACGTCTGGGAGAGATTGCAGCGGCCGTGATCCAGGTCAAGGAAGGCCAAACCCTCACCCGGGAAGAGGTCCTGGAGTTTTGCCAGGACCTGCCCAGATACAGAAGGCCCAGACAGATCCTATTCGGCCATGTGCCAAGAAATCCTACCGGGAAAATAGAAAAACCGAAGCTCCGAAAGAAATACGGTGCCATGACCCACAGTCACGAGACGGCAGCGCCATAGGAAGACCGTCTCGGGACGCCAGACAAAGAAGGAAAGACTCAAAATCTGGAGGGCCTTCTAGGGGCTGCCAAATCAAACGAAGAATCAGCCGTGACCCCAACGTGTTCCACGGGGTTCCCGACACAACGGACAAAAGGGGTGTCCGGAAAAGCAGCGGCCAGGGTGCGCACCATGGGGGTAAAGGAGAGGTTTTTGGAGAGCAGCTGTTTTTGCGGCCCCACGTAGGTGAAGATGGCGCGGCAGGAGGCATACCCGTGCCGGATCGGGTTGCGAGTTGTCAGCTCTTGCCAAGGTCCATGATCGAGGGCCAAACGGTTTTCTCATAGATTACTCTGAGACCGGCAACTTCTATAGAATCCAAGACAAGAGTGCTGTCCCCAGTACCAATGAAATGATTCCGAATAGCCTGAAGGTCTGATCCGATGCTGAATTCAAGAGCCAGTTGTTAACCTGCTCATAGAGCCCTTTTGGGTTGACAAAGACAAACCCTGCTTTGGCGACGCCAATGATACCGAGCAGCCTGATAAAGGCCGAATTGCGAGCTTGAGATGCGGCTACTATCAGCAGGATGCCAAATATCGCCGGTAGTGGAGCGAGGAATTTTCGATCAATCCCCGTTAACATGTTGCCAAGGAGTCTTCTGCATTCCGTGGTGTAGAGCACCAGACAAGCCCCTAAGGCTATGCACAAGACGCTATAAACGTACAAAAATTCCTTCATCTTCGCACCTCTGAGGGAGTGGGATATGGGATTCGGGAACAATACATGATTCCCGTTGAAGAGGCAAGACAGAGTCACCTGACCCTGCCTAATCTTTGGCAACCAGGCTTGTATTATCCTTTTAAGACACGAACAGTTTCGGGTTTCAAAGAGTTGTCCCGGATAGCCGATCCTGAAAGGGGCGGCTTTGTGGGCTTAAGTTTGCAGTGCCCCTTACAGCAGTGCACTACATTTGGCGCACACGGTCTGGCAGATCTGAAAAAAACCCTTCTTCTCCGGAACGGGGCTTCTGCTCGCCTTTGTGTTCAGATCCATGGTTTGTATTTGAGGGAAAATGCCATCATGGATATCAACACTCACACAAAGGGCCTGGCCACTATTCATGGCCTTCATTGCCGTGGTCATCATTTCTGATGCTTGCTCTTTTGGTAATCTAAACCACTTCAGTGCAAAACAGGGATTGCCGTCCAGGTTGGTGAGTTTGACGTAGCTATGGCCTAAAGCTGCGTTGGCCCGGGTGACAGTGCAGGCATACTCGGCAGTTGCTCTGTTCAAGGGTGCAACTGACTGGGCCCCCATGCTGTGCAGCGCCATCACCGTAAGAACGCACAATGCCGTCGTCGTAAGAATCGTGAAACACTTTCTTGCCTTCATCTTCACATACCTCCTTTAGGTGTTATTGGTACCGACATAGCCCTCGGCCGCACGGAACGCCTTGGCCCATCTGCTTACACTCACCAGTGAATAGCAAGAAGTATGCCCTCTTTCCCCCAGGACTAAAATAACGCTTTTTCAGCTAGTTATGTGCATCTTGGGGGAGCTTCAGCCCTACAGGGCACATGGAAACACGTTTTTTCCACCGGTGGTAAACGGGAGTATCACCAAACTGAACAGATGTTCACAAAAAGTGAACCTTTATGAGGGCATATTGGAAGGGGACCAACCTAGCCTGGAAATGCCAGGCTTTTTCATAAGCCTGTACAGCCCCGTGCGCTCCTGATCCCTATTTCGGCCCATTTCCTCCCTTACATGAGGGCAATTTGCTAGATTTGTGCCCGTCCACGACGCCCCTCGAAGGAAGCGGGCAGTGGCGTCAGTTTCCAATTCAGTCCGCCGTGGGCGGATTCGCAAGGTCAAAAAAATCAAAGGATTGCGCGGAGATCCAGCGGGGGCAGATCGCACAAGCGATCCCGCAGACTTGTCAGCCTTCGGCTGATTGCTCGGCCTGAGGCGGAGAAAAGGGCCATTTATGGATGGAAACTAGACTTCTTGCACGTGCTTTAGGAGGTGGCCAAGCTCAGGAAAAATGAGTTCTTTGCAGGCAAGCTTACAGGCCTTGAGGCTCCCTGGCAGGCAAAAGACAAGGGTCTGATCGATCAGGCCTGCCGTGGCCCGGGAAAGCAATGCCGCAGCGTCGATCTCTTCGTAGCTCAGGAAGCCAAACAAGGGACCAAAGGCCGTCAACTCTTTGGTGAACATGGGCCGAACCGCCTCAATCGTCACGTCGGAAGGCCCTATGCCGGTGCCGCCGGTCACCAGGATGGCATGAGGTTGGTGCGTTTCCATGATCCTACGGACAGTCCCGGCAATCACGTCTTGATCGTCGGGCACCACCTCATGAAACAACAGGTCATGTCCCTTTTTCTCCGCTTGCTTTTTCATCCAAAGCCCGCTCTTGTCATCTTCAAGGGTGCGGGTCGAAGAAACGGTGACGATGGCAAGCTTCACAGACTTTGGGGCGCGGGATTTGTGTTCTTTGGTGCTCATGTAGAGATCCTCTTACCAGGAAGAGCCCATGGTTCTTTCCGTGTCTAACGGCCCACCGCCCTGGCGTGGTGCCCCCTTCCAAAGGCAAAGGGGCAGCGTAGTCCATCTCTCTGGGCACCAGTGTCTCCAGTGAGTGAGACGAAGACACGGTGCACGGGTGGCAGCAAGACAAGAAGCAAGAACGGGAAACCTTCGCTCCTGTAATCTCCCCGCAAGGTGTTGTCAAGGCAAAAGCCGGCAAAGTGTCTGTTGACAAGCCGGCTGTAGAGGCGTAAGTGTTAAGGCGAACGTAGTTTAAGGAGGTCCTTTCGTGGCAAGGCACAAAAAGGCATCAACACCCCAAGGGCACCCAAAAAGAGGCTGGTTCAAGAGGCTTCTGGAACGCATCGCCAAGTCCCACCAGAAGACTGGCGGTCAGATCTGTGCGTCTTGACAGATCAGGCCTAAAGGTGCCGGTGGGCGCTAACACCCATAACAAAGAGAGGGCCTGTGTCTTTTGCTACCGCCGTGGTTCGCCATGACATCTACAAAGAGCACCTGGCTGATTATCCCCATGTTGAAAGCCCCCAACGCCTCCAGGTCATTTATGACATGCTGGATGCAGAAGACATGGCGGGAAGATATCTGACCATCTCGCCTCGGCCTGCCACGGACGAGGAACTTGCCTGGATCCACAGCGAATCTCATACCCGAAAAGTGGCTGCCACGGAGGGCAAGCCCCACGCCTCTCTTGATCCTGACACGCAAACCACGCCCCATTCCTATGAGGCGGCCAAGCTGGCCGCTGGCGGCCTTTTTTCTCTTATTGACAAAATATTTGACGGCACCGTGCAAAACGGTTTTGCCCTGGTCAGGCCCCCCGGACATCATGCAGAAAGGGACAGGGCCATGGGGTTTTGTCTCTTCAACAACGTAGCCCTTGGGGCCCGCTATGCCATGCACACCCACTCTGTGGAAAAGGTCCTCATCGTGGACTGGGACGTTCATCACGGCAATGCCACACAGCACGCCTTCTACGATGACCCGAACGTACTCTATTTTTCTACCCACCAGTATCCTCACTATCCCGGAAGCGGCAACCTGAAGGAGGTGGGTACCGAGGCCGGAGAGGGGTTCACCGTCAATGTCCCCCTCTGGGTCGGCCACGGGGATGTGGAGTTCTATCAGATCTTTCAGCACATCCTTGTCCCTGTTGCCAAGGCCTTTGAACCTGAGCTCATTCTGCTCTCTGCCGGCTTTGACACCTATGTGGACGATCCCCTGGGAGGGATGAGGGTCACTCCAAAGGGCTATGCGGCCATGACGCGCATCATAATGGAGATTGCCGAATCATGCTGTTCCAAGAGACTGGCAATGACGCTGGAGGGAGGATATCATCTGGCAGGACTTCGGGAATCGGTGAAGGCCGTGTTAAAGGAACTGGCACAGGACAGCATTCTCACTGAAGACGACCTCAAGGCCCTGGAACAAGGGCCTGCCCCCCCCGTCATTAATGAAGTGGTGAGGGTTCAGAGGCCTTACTGGCCCAGTTTGTGATAAGGGTTCAAGGACTCGAGGGGTCAGGGGGCCGAGGGCCGAAGGTATTCATACCCGGATGACATGAAATCGGACTCGTTGCTCCAAGAAAGCCGCCTGTGGAACAGGATATTTCAGCTATGACCTCTTCCAAAAGCCTCTCACCTTTGCCGGCACGCTCACGAGGCCACCTGGCAGAAAGATCACGATGATCAGGATAATGGCCCCGTAGATCATGACCTCGGCATCTTCAAAGAAGTGGAGCCATTCATAGCTCAAAAAGGTAATGAGCGCAGCCCCCACCACAGCGCCCCAAAGGCTGTGCATGCCGCCCAAGATAATCATGATGAGCAGCTTGATGGATACAAAGAGATCAAAGCTGGCAGGGTTAATGAAATTTAAATAGTGGGCATACAGACTCCCCCCAATGGAGGCCACCACAGCCGAGAAGACAAAGACATAGATCTTGTATTTGTCCACGTTTACGCCAAGGGCGTTGGCCGCCAGCTCGCTGCCGTGGATGGACCGCAGGGCCCTGCCCACCCTGGATCGGATAATGTTCAGGCAGAGAAATAACACCAGAAAAACAATGGTCCAGACAAGGTAGTAGTACTTCAGTACTGAATCCAGGGCCCATCCCATGATGGAAATGCCCGGAATAAAGGCCAGCCCGTCAGGGCCGCCTGTCCATGGGATGCTCTCATTGAAGACAACGGTCACAATAATACAAAAGGCCAGGGTCGCCATGGCAAGGTAGTGTCCCCTTAGTCTCAAAGAGGGACCCCCTATGATCGTGGCAACGACGGCTGAGACTCCCATGCCGAGGAGGATACAAAGCCATGGGTTGATACCATACTTGGCCGTGATCACACCTGAGATGTAGGCCCCCAACCCGAAAAAAGAGGCGTGTCCCAGGGAGATCTGTCCGGCATAGCCCATGAGGAGACAGAGCCCCATGGCCACAATACTGTAAATCCCCACAAAGACCATGACATCCAGGTAATGTTCAATAAAGCTTATCCGTTGGGCTAGGAAGGGAAAGAGAAGCAGGGCCAACCCAAAGGCGCCAAGGTGGACCAGGCTTCTGTCTTTTTTCAGTGGAAAGTCTTTTGTCATGTCACGCAACCGGATTCTTGAGACACCGGCCAATAAGGCCTAAAACTTCTTTATCTTATTCACTTCCACACTCCCGAGCAGGCCACTGGGTCTGGCAAAGAGCACCAGGAGCAAAAGCATGAGGGCAAAGACGTCTTTGTATCCAGAAGAGACAAGACCTGCCCCAAGGGACTCAATGAGGCCGATCATGAGGCCGCCTAGCACCGCGCCAGAGAAACTCCCCATCCCTCCCAACACACAGGCCGAGAACCCCTTCACGGCCAGCATGGCCCCTCGATCGTATTCCATCAAGGAAATGGGTGTGATCACAATGCCACCGAGGGCACCGATGGCGGCGCTCATGGCAAAGGAGACCAGGATCATGTGCCTCACATTGATCCCCACGAGGCTCGATGCGTTGGCATTTACCGCGCAGGCCCGCAAGGCCTTTCCCATCATGGTCCGATCAAAAAACAGGGTGAGTAAAACCACCACCACGGCCAGAAAGGCCACGACCCACAAGCCCTGAGGCTGCACCACGGCGCCGAGGAAAGAAATGGGATTGCGGCCGGAAAAGGGGGGCAAGTCAAAGGGGTTCTTCCCCCAGATGAACATGGCCGCGCCCTTGATGAAGAAGGCTGCCCCGATGGTGGCAATGACCATGGCCAGAACCGACGGCTCGCGAATGGGCCTGATGGCCAATCGATCCAGGAGAATGCCCGCGGCTGTCACCACTAGGATCGTAAGCGGAAGGGACACCACCACCGGCAGGTTTAAGGCCACGCGAAAAAAGACCATCACCAGACCGCCCAGCACGACAAACTCGCCTTGGGCGAAGTTGATGGCCTCAGTCACATTGTAGATGATGTTGAACCCGATGGCCACCATGGCATAGACGCTTCCAATGGTGACACCGGTAATGGTGTACTGAAGAAGCTGACTTGCGAAGGAGATCTCTTCCATAGGTCCTGAGCCGGTCGTGCCGGTCGGCCCCCTTGGCCATGTCGGGCAGCCAAAGGGACCGAACCGGTTAAGCCTGGCTTAATGGGCCAATGCCCAATCTCCCTCTTTTACTACTACCATGTTAAAGGCCTCTTTGGTCAGCCCATTGTGATCTTTCGCCGAAAAGTTGAATACACCGTGTTGTCCCACAAAACCCGTGAGGGTCTCCACATAATCCCTGATCTTGGCCTTGTCCGGTCCCACGGCCTCCAGGGCCTTGGCCACGATGGACAGGGCGTCCCAGGCATGGCCTCCAAAGGAGGACAGGCCCTCATTGTACTTGGCCTTATAGGCCTTGAGGTATTCCATGGTCACCTTTTTCTGGGGGGCATCTGCCGGAAGGATTTCGGCAATGTTACACGCCCCCAATGGACAAAACACGCCTTCTGCTGCACCGGCAGCGAGCTCAATGTTCTTGCGGCTTCCAAAACCGTGGCTCTGGTAGAAAGGGGTCTTGGTCATACCCAACTCTTTCCAATTTCTCACGACAACGACCTGGGTGGGGCCGATAGACCAGTTCACGATGGCCTGAGGAGCCAGCCCCTTGATCTTAGTCAGCTGGGCCGTCATGTCCGTGTCCTTGGGACCATATTTTTCATCAGCCAAAATGGTCATCCCAAAGTCCGGGGCAAGGCGCAGCAACTCGCTCCTGCCGCTGGCACCAAAACCTGAGGTCACAGACAGGACGGCGATCTTGGAGATGCCGTTCTTCTTCATGTGGGTGTAAATCGCCTCCACCGCCATGCTGTCGGACTGCGGGGTCTTGAATACCCACTTCCACTGTTCGCCTGTCTCAGGGTCCTTGGTCACAATCTTGTAGCTTGCCGCACAGGAGACCATGGGTATCTTGTGCTTTTCTGCCTCTGGGAGCACTGCAAGGGAAAGCCCGCTCAAGGAAGGTCCAATAAAGGCACAGACCTTGTCCTGAGTAATGAGCTTTCTTACGGCCAGGGCACACTTGGTAGCATCTCCCTCGTCGTCATAGACGATCAGTTCCAAAGGATGGCCGTTGATCCCGCCCTTTTTGTTGATCTCTTCTTGAAGCATGACGGCAGTCTTTTTTTCAGGGTCACCCAGAAAAGAGGCCCGGCCCGTGACCGAGAAGACGGCCCCCACCTTGTAAGGGTCAGCGGCCTCAACCTCCATCACCGGCGTCACGAGGAAAACCGCGAAAAGCACTGCGGCTACCAGAAAAGCCGCCCCCCTGCCAATGCTGCACTTTGTCCTCATTGTCTGTCTCCTCCTTTTAAGGGATTGTGTTGGTGGCCTCCAGGGGCCCCTACAGCGTGTAAACGGTTTTGCCTTCAAGGACTCTCACGTTATTCTCCTGAAGGAGCTTCACTGCCGCGTCAATATCATCAAAGCGGAAGATAATGACAGCGTCTTTGCCGCTGTGCTGAACAAAGGCGTACATGTATTCCACATTGATGCTCTTCTTGCTCAGGACATCCAAGATTTGGCTCAACCCCCCTGGTCTGTCCTCCACTTCCACTGCCACCACGTCTGTCTTTCCCACCGTGAAACCGTGTTCCTTCAAGGCCTTCTTGGCCTTTTCATTGTCATCCACGATGAGCCGCAAGATGCCGAAATCAGATGTATCGGCCAGGGAAAGGGCCCGGATATTCACCCCGGTCTCTGACAGCACCCTGGTGACCTCGGCGAGTCTTCCTGCCTTGTTCTCCAAAAATATGGATATTTGTTCTACCCGCATCACACCCTCCTTTGCTAAAATCTCAGTTAAACGTTCACCGTTATTCGTTGACCGTTGTCTCTTACCCCTTCGGTGAACCGTGAACGGATAACGGGCGACGGTGAACAGGTAACTTCTACGATTTTCGGTTGTCTATGACCCGTTGGGCCTTGCCCTGACTCCGCTGGATGGTCTTTGGTTCTGCAAGGCTCACCTTGCAGGACACCCCGAGCAAATCCTTGATATCCTTTTCAATCTCATCTTCTACCTTCTGAAGATCCTTGACGGCATCGGAAAAGACCCCTTCGTCTACTTCGATCCTCACCTCCAGCGTGTCCATCCGGTCTTTGCGATCGACCATCAACACGTAGTGGGGCGCCACGTCATCTCTGGCCATGAGAACGCTTTCGATCTGGGATGGAAAGACATTGACCCCCCGAATAATGAGCATGTCATCAGAGCGCCCTGTGATCCGTCCCATGCGGGCCAGATTCCTGCCGCACTTGCAGGGCTCCCGATGCAGTACGGAAAGGTCCCGCGTGCGGTATCGAATGAGAGGAAAGGCCTCTTTAGTGAGGGTGGTAAAGACCAGCTCCCCTGTCTCTCCATATGGAAGGGGTTCCCCTGTGTGAGGGTCTATGATCTCTGGAATAAAATGATCTTCAAAGACATGGAGGCCGTTTTTGGCTTCTACACATTCCACTGATACGCCAGGCCCCATGATCTCGCTCAGGCCGTAGATGTCTACAGCGTCCATGCCGAGCTGGTTTTCTATCTCTTTCCGCATGTTCTCGGTCCAGGGCTCTGCACCGCAGACACCGACCCGGAACTTCAGGGACCTGAAATCAACGCCTTCATCGGCCGCCACGTCTGCCAGGTGAAGGGCATAGGAGGGCGTGCAGGTAAGGACCGTAGGTCCAAAGTCCTTCATGAGCAGAATCTGCCGCTTTGTGTTGCCTCCAGAGACGGGGATCACAGACGCCCCCAGTCGCTCAGCGCCATAGTGAAACCCCAGACCGCCGGTAAAGAGGCCATAACCGTAAGCGTTATGCACAATGTCGCCTTTGTGTGTGCCTGCCGCCGCCAGAGTGCGTGCCATGAGCTCTGCCCAAGTACGAATATCCCGGCGGGTGTATCCCACCACGGTCGGCTTTCCCGTCGTCCCTGAGGAGGCGTGGATGCGGACCACGTTTTCCATGGGGGTGGCAAACATGCCAAAGGGATAGTTGTCGCGCAAATCCTGTTTCATGGTAAACGGAAGCCTTCGCAAGTCTTCAAGTGACTTGATATGGTCCGGTTTGACCCCTTTGTCGTCAAAGGCCTTCTTGTAAAAAGGAACTGTGGCATAGACCCGTTCTGCAAGGGCCTGAAGTCTCTTCAGCTGAATCGCTTCAAGGGCCTCCCGCGGCAAGGTCTCAAACTCCTCGTCATAGATCATACCCTTTCCTCCTTTGTAAGAACTTCACATTGTCCCGCTAAATGCCAAAAAATTGGTAACGTTCAAAAGTTGAGGCAAAGGCCTTCATCAGGCAGTCAGAGGGATAGGGATGATCGCTGAACGCAGGCATACAGCCATTGCCATCTACACCAATGACATAGGCTACCTAAAGGCATTGGATGCCGAAGAGAAGCGATTATCCCTATCTGGAAGCTGGTTGTCCACAAATCCACTAAGTCAACACTTTTGATAGCCTCGTAAAAAGTCGTCACCCCGGTGAAAACCGGGGTCCAGGAACATTTTAACTGTTTGACATTACTGGATTCCGGCTTTCGCCGGAATGACAGAAACAGGTGTTTTTCGACTTTTTACGATTTCATCACTTTTGAACGTTACCAAAAAAATTAGAAAAGGCCATGGGGCTTCGCTCCATGGCCTCTCTTATTCACAAAAAACCATGGGGCGCCTTAACGCCTACCCATGGTTCGTATCTGTCAGCCGGCCGCAGACCTACGAAGACCCATGGGCAGGCCTCCTAAAAAAGAAGCCGGCCTCGCCAAAAAAGGCCTTCCTGAAATCTGCAAAAAAACTATGCCGTTTCATGGTGTTGAGCCTGTAGTCAATTTCCATCATCCTGTCAAGAAAAATCTGCGCCTGTGCCTTTGCCTTGCCATGAGAACCACGGGCAGTCAGCTTTGCCCTTGGAGACGCTGGGCCTTTTCCTTAGCGATCCGAAAGTGAACTGCATTCGGAAAGGCCTCTACCAAACGTTGGTAAGCCTCGCGGGCATTTTGCCCCTTGCCCATGGCCTCGTACATCCTTCCCAAGTTGAAATAGGCGTCTGCCTTTAGGAATACACTTTCGGAGTCAGCTATCTTCTTGAACCACTCGGCGGCAGCCACATAGTCCCCTTTGCCTTCGTATGCATATCCCAAGCCGTTCCAAATAAGCTTTTCCATGTCCTCTTCCCCTGGAAAGGCATCCAGTGCCTGTCGGTAGAGTTCAATCGCCTTGTCGTAGGAGCCGGCCTCGTAGTGCAGGTTCCCATACAAGGGTAGGCTGAGCTCGCCAGCCCTGGTGGATGAATGGTTCTGGATCGCCTCGGCGAATTTCTCCTTGGCCATCTCCTGAACTTGGGACGATCCCTGCCCAGAGACTTGAGCCATATAATGGGAAAGCCCTTCGTCGAACACCCTGTAGGCCCTGCGTTGCGAAAGGTTCAAAAAATACCCGATCAAGGCACCGGCCAGGACTACGACTACCAATCCCACCACGACATAGGAAAGCTGTCTCCGGTTCTCCGAGGCAAACTGCAGTGCCCTGGCTGAAAGCGTGAGAAATTCGTCTGGTTCTTTTAGAAGTTGTTTTCTGGAAATACGTTTCTTCTTTGCCATGGCCCCCCCTTAATCTATGTGCTGCTGCCATGAGGCTCGTCTAAAATGAGAAGACGCACACATTGCCTCTTCACCTTTCCATGACACAAGACGTATCTGGAAGGGCGGCAGGGCTCCGTTGCCTTTATTACCATATGGTGAGAATTTCAAGGCCAATGTCAAAGAGCGAGAAAAAACGCAGAATCTCTGGCTTACCACTATGTGGGGGATCTGCTCACCCGTCCATCTGTTGACCTAGACCCAATCCGGCTAGTGTCATGCCCCAGAAATAACGGTCTCCGGTTTCCCAACCTTATCAACCGTATGAAATAACGAAAAAATGTGCAATGGCTTCGAGGAAGCGGCAGGGTTCTGGTTTGCACCTTTTCTATGCAACGGGAGCCTCGGGATAGGGAAATTTGTTAGTTATGTTCAAAAGTGTTGACTTAGTGGATTTCTGGACAACCGACTTCGGGATAGGGATAATCGCTTCTCTTCGGCCTCCAATGCCTTTAGGTAGCCTATGCCATTTGTGTAGATGGCAATGGCTGTATGCCTGCGTTCAGCGATCATCCCTATCCCTCTAACTGCCTGCTGAAGGCCTTTGCCTCAACTTTTGAACGTTGCCAATCCGCTTCTCTTCGGCCTCCAATGCCTCTAATAGCTGTGCATGGTGGGTGGCAATGACGGTGGACAGTCACATCGTCCTTTACTTTTCAAAAGAAAGTCGCATAGGATGAGGCCCCAACTCCAAAGAGCGACATGTTCATAAAATGGGCTGGGTCCGGAGCAGATACATGAAGTCCCCTTTTCTATTTTTTCTCATAAGTTGGTTTGTCGCCCTCTCGGCAGCAGCAAGTCCCCTGTCAACAGGTGTGGCCTTTGCGCAGAAGGCCACTAAAGGACCCTTTAGAATGACTGAAAAGGCATTGGGGCAGATTCAGGCCTTGCGGGAAGAAAAGGCATGGCGAACCCCTGCCCAGAAGAAACTGGACTCCAGGCTCATCTATGGACACAAGGTGTTAAAGCGGGCCCCCCTTGTGGAAAGGGTCCCCTCGCTGAGATCCACCCTTGACATTGCCTTGGACCGCACCGTCCTTGTGGACATTAAGGCCAGGGTGACGCCGGGCCTCCTGGAGGAAATAGACCGATTAGGGGGCACGGTCATCAACAGTTTTGAGCAGTACGAGGCCATACGGGCCCGCATGCCTCTGGAAAAGATAGAGCCCCTGGCAGGCCATGAGGATATCCGGTTCATCGAACCGGCAACCAGGGCCTTCACAAACAAGGTCAATACCTCAGAGGGGAATGTGGCCCACAGTGCGGCCCTAGCCAGGGACAGCTTTGGTGTGAACGGCTCAGGGGTGAAAATCGGGGTCCTCTCCGACTCTGTGGATTATCTGGCCACTGTTCAGGCGACGTGGGATTTGCCAGACGTGACTGTGCTGGAAGATTCCCCTGGGCTTACTGGTGAGGGGACGGCCATGCTGGAAATTGTCCATGATCTGGCCCCAGGGGCGGAGCTCTATTTTGCCACGGCCTGGAAGGGGCCCGCAGGCTTTGCAGCCAACATCGAGGCCTTGGGAGCGGCAGGTTGCCATGTCATTGTGGACGATGTGGGCTATTTTAATGAATCGCCCTTTCAAGACGATGTCATTTCTCGGGCCGTCAATAGCGTCACTGATAACGGTGCCTTGTATTTCTCCTCTGCCGGAAACTCTGGGAACCTGAACGATGGCCAATCCGGTGTGTGGGAGGGAGACTCTAAAGGTATAGAAGACGGTTCTCTTCCCGGTGTTCTTGCTGGTATGACAGTCCACGATTTTGGGGGAGGCGATGCGACCAACAGGCTGACTACCGATCCGCCCTTTGGCATTGGTCTCTTTTGGGCAGATCCTTTGGGGGCCTCGACAAAGGACTATGACCTCTATTTGCTGAGTCCAGGTGGTGACGAGATACGGGCTGTTTCAAACAATGTTCAAAATGGTACTCAAGACCCCTATGAGTTCATCGGCAGCGGGGATCGCAATGATACAGACACTCTCCTTGTCATCACCATGCCCGAGGGAGACAATGATCGATTCATCCACCTTAACACCTACCGGGGCCGGCTGGAACATGGCACGGCAGGTCAAATCAAAGGCCACCAAGCTGCCGCCCAGGCCTTTGCAGTGGCAGCCGTGGATGCTCAAGGCAGAACCACCGCCTTTGACGGAACCGAATCTGTAGAGACCTTTTCCAGTGACGGGCCGCGCCGGGTCTTCTATGACCCGGACGGGACAGCCATCACCCCTGGAGACGTCTCTTCCACCGGCGGCGAGGTCCGGTTAAAGCCAGACCTGACCGCAGCCGATGGCGTGGCCACGGCCACGTCTTGGTTCAACCCCTTTTACGGCACCTCGGCATCGGCCCCCCATGCAGCAGCTGTTGCAGCACTGCTGCTTTCTAAAAAGCCTGCTCTTACCCCTGCTAAGGTCCGTGCGGCCCTCACTGGCTCAGCCCTGGATATTGAAGACTCGGGTTGGGATCGCGATTCAGGAGCAGGAATTGTCATGGCCGATGGGGCCCTTTTCTATGACGATTTTGTTGTAACTCCTGCTACAGGATTAAGCTCTTCAGGTTCCAAAAGCGGCGCCTTTTCGCCATCGAGCAAGAGATATGTCCTCCAGAACACGACGGACACCCCCCTCGGCTGGGAAGTCACCGAGGAAAAAGATTGGCTGACCCTGTCTTCGCCGTCCAGCGGCACCTTGAATCCTGGTGAAAGCATCATGGTGACCGTCTCCATTGACAACCGTGCCAATAGCCTTGAGACGGGCACCTATAGCGCTACTGTCTATTTTAGCAACACCTCCAGTGGAGATACTACCAGAGAGGTCACCCTGCATGTGGTGGGATCTAAGGTCCTGCCAGGGGTGTTGATGCTGCTCACGAAAGACCGTGCCCTTTATGAATGGCCATGGATGGCACGCATACCTCTCTGAACCCCTAACCCTTGAACAGGGCAAAAGCGCCGCCTATCGCACAAGGGACACAGATCGCTGGCCACAGGCTTTGTTGAATCCATGTGTCGCTAATCAAAGCGTCTGTTATTGTCAGCCGAAAGGTGATATCTTTATTTAAATAGATGGGAAACAGGAGAAGGAGTCATGAGAAGACTATTGGCCCCATGTGTTTGGATCATGCTCACCCTGGCCGTGCCATGTTTATCAGAGGCCTTTGACCTGTTCTCTGAGGAATTGAAGATCGACATCCTTGAGAAGAAGAAAGACCTCCTGCAGAGACTACGGGACGTAAAAAAGACCCTGATTTCTCAAGAAGCACGGGTTGGCCAGGCATCAAAAGGTTGCACTGAAGACTTGCAGACTCAGAGAAGGAAAGCCCAGTCAGAGTTTGATAGATTGGACGCGTTACGTGATACAAGAAGGGAAGTTAAGGCTAGCCTCAAGGACCTTGAGTCGTTTGTCAAGGCCTACAATGCGGGAAAAACACCTAAGTGGTGGTTTGTGAGGACCAGACTTTTTGTCAACACGGAACCCCAGAACGCCGACATTAAGATCCTTAACATAGAGCCCAAGTTCATCCAAGGCATGGAGCTTAAACCTGGAGAATACCTTCTGGAAGTGTCGGCTCCAGGATATCGGACAAAGAGGATCACCTTTGAGATGCCGCAAGACTTCAAAGAGATAACCGTGAAGCTGGTTCAACTCTGATGGTTTCCCATTGCCATGGACGACAATACAAGCCAAGGCATGAGCGGCCTCTTTGTAAAAAAAAGAATGATTGGGTTTGAGTAGCATACCCTGAATCCTTAAGGAGCCCTTCTAGGGCTTGAACGCTCTCACGACGGATGACCCTGAGGATGTCTTTTAAGAAGGCTATGCAGGTCGGTTACGGCCATAGAGGCGGCACTGAAATCCAACCCTTTGGTATGAAGGGCCTTTCCCAAAGTGGTCTTCTCTCTTTCCAGATCCCTTCCGTGTATATTCAGATTACCCTCCCCAACCCAGCCCAGACGCTTCCACAGACCTCCAGCAAAGAACAGCGCTGGTAAACAACGGGCTGTCGGCGGCATACCTAGCATACCCCGACCAGGTGCGCCAGCGTCACAAGGCTTCCTCCATGGAATTTCCACCATTCATAAGCTCCTGATCTGGTCCCTCCAGGCCCAAAGGGTTCCACCCTGGCCGGACCAGAAGACGGCGGTTGACGATCAAGTGTCAATTTTTTTCATGGTACTATAAAATTATTTTATACAAGGCCTTGTGAATCATTGGCACACCCTGGTCGTGGGGTCTTACGTGCAAGGCCTGCCTTTCTGGTCATCATCCGTCCAACCGATTATGTTTTCTAATTATTACAATAAGATATAGACAAGACCCAGGAGGCTCCAGCCTTTTCTCACCCAGCCTTTTCTCACCCCACTGTGCCCTCGGGTCACGCACGGACAGCATGGCACAAAACTTGCTGCTAAAAGCTAGCGATAAGACAAGGATATATGGACTATGCGCAGAGATTCGGGATTGACAATCGTGGAATTGATGGTGGCCATCGCCTTGCTTGCGATTTTGGTCAATGTTGCCAGCCCCAGTTTCATGGAGTGGCAACACCATCAAAGGCTGATGAGGGCCGCGAGGGATCTGTATTCCAACATGCAACACACAAAGCTGGGCGCCATAAAGGCTAACGCCAATTGGGCCATGGTCTTTGACAACAGTGTTACCCCTGGAAGGTATTTTATCTGTTCAGATGATGGCGGAGATGGCTGGGATGGGCCGGCCCAGATGGGCGGTAACGACACCCAGGTAAAAGAGGCGCGATTAGTCGCGTATAGCAGCGAGATCGACTATGGCCACGGGCATGCCACCACCAATGCCAGTGCCGCCGGGGGTGCCTTCCCAGCAAATGACATAAGTTACACCGCCAATGTCGTGGTATTCGATTCCAGGGGTATGTGCAATGCCGGCTATGTGTATCTGGAGAACCACAGAACCAAGGCCGTGGCCCAGCGGCACACCTATGCAGTGGGCACAAGGACCAATGGGGTTGTCTTTTCCAGAAAGTGGTTCCCCGCTGACGGTAGCTGGGGGGATGCCTCAGGAGGGTAACACAAGGCGATGAAACAGAAGGGACTCATAGGCCTGAAGACCAATGGCTTCACATTGATTGAGATTCTGGTGGCCATGGCTATATCCAGCATTGTCGCAAGTGCGATCTTCATGGCGTACAAGGCCCAGCAGGTATCATATGTAAACCAAGAACAGGTGGCTGTCATGCAGCAAAACCTTAGGGCCGCCATGTATTTCATGGAAAGAGAAATCCGGATGGCCGGTTACGATGAGACCGGCCTGGCAGGGGCGGGGATTCAGACTGCGGCCCCCAACTCTATCAGGTTTGCTACGGATACAGCCGGTGGTGAAAATGACGGTATCGACAATGACGAAGACGGCATTGTGGACGAGGACACCGATGGCATTGATAACGACGGTGATGGCTTCACCGACGAAGCAGACGAAGGGAACGAATTCCGATTCGGTGACGGCGTCCTAGATGACATCAATGAAGACATCACCTATTCCCTCTTCGATATAGACGGCGATAATGACAATGATCTCAGAAGGCAAGATGCGACCATTGCGCCAGCAGATCCGGCCTTTCCGGAAGAAGAGTTTGTCGCTGAAAACGTACAAGCCATTGGGTTTGCCTATGCCTTTGATGCAAACGGAGACGGTGATCTGGACACCTATAATGCGGGGGGGAATGAAGTGGTTATCTGGGCCATTGATTCAGATGGCGACAATGATCTGGACACAAACCTGGATACCGATGGCGATAGCGATATTGATGCCCAGGACGGGCCTGGCGAAGGTACCAACGGTATTATAGCCGGTCAAGCACTGGTTGACTTTGATGGAAATGCCATCGCGGACGTGCCTGTAGACGATATCCGCCAAGTTCGCATTTGGATGCTCGTCAGATCGGCCAGGATGGATCGCAAGTTCGTAAACAACCATACGTATGTCGTTGGCAATCAGGTCATTACCCCATCCACTCACCCTGAAAAGGGAATGCCCGCTTCTCCTAATTATCGTGTGCATCTTCGTCGTATGCGGCTTTCAGAGACAGAGATAAAATGTAGGAACATGGGGATATGATGGAGATGAAAAAGAGTCAGAAGGGTTTCACGCTGATGGAGGTGATGTTGGCCATTGTCGTCTTCAGTATCGGCGTCTTTGCCGTTGGGACGATGCAGATGAGGTCTGTTGCGGCCAACAAGTATGCCAGAGAGTTGACCGAAGCAACGGCATTGGCTCAAAGACAGATCGAAGAGATGATGTTCTGGGATTATGACGATGTGCGCTTGACCGACGGTGACGGTGTAGATACTGGGACAGCCGGCCTCGAGAACAATCCTGATGAGCCAGATCCGGCGAAACAAAAAGAGCCAGATGAACGTCATCCAAAAAATCCCATTCGGCAGGGTGGAGTTGCTCAGACGTACAATCTCTATTGGAATGTTGCCGAGGATTACCCGATCACCAACACCAAGACCATTTCGGTGATTGTCACATGGGCAGGCGAGGGAGTTCGGCGGAGCGTGTCTGTTGAGTACAACAAGGCCAGAATCATCTAAGGGGGCAAGATGGCGACACTAGCTCAAGCAGTACAAAACGAAAAAGGGGCCGTGGCCCTTATTAGCTTACTGGTGTTGGTGCTCCTTACTATCGTGGGGATTGCCGCCACTACAACGAGTAACATAGAGACCCATATCACCGGCAATAACAAGTGGCAGAAGATAGCCTTCTTTGCTGCTGAGGGAGGAACGGAGGTCGGCATCGAACTTGTTGAACAGAACATTGAAGAGACTGGTTTCGATGCAAATACAGAGGGAATTTTTAACGTAGGAGCTGTAGGCGGACCGTCACCGACGCTATATCTCAATACTGTTCCCGACCCGGACAACTTGGGCAACCCTGATGCATGTTTCCTATTCCCAAAAGGCAACGTGAACTCCGCTCTGGCCGACGAGGGCATGGATGGTGGCGACAACGACGGTGATGGCTTCACCGACGAAACAGATGAAAGGTTAGTCAATAACACTTGGTTACATATCGGCGCGAACTCCCACTTGTCAACAGGCGGCGCCATCCAGATGGCGGCAGGCTATGAGGGCAAAGGCAAATCATCGGCAGGAGGTGGCGCGCAAATGGTCTATGACATCTTTGCCGATCATTTTGGACAGGGAGATGCCGTGGGCAGGATAAGGCTGCGCTGGAGACATGTCATGTAGGCCCATGGATTGCCTGAGGGCTCTAGCTGGTGCCCAATCAACAATGCCTCAGACAGAACGTTCCTAGCGGATGCCGTTGGCTCTCCACGGCTTAAAGAGAAGGAACCTCAATAGATGTATTCTGGCAGTATACAAAAAAGAACGAGCGATAAAGGAGACCTACGATGAAGACCCTAACACACGCCATGTCCATGGGAAAGGGCAAACACAAAAAAGCTGTCGTCTGCTTGCTCATTGTTTCATGGTGGGCCCTCCTTTGCCCCCTCTTTGCCAGGGCCGATTGTAGCTATAGCATGGGAGATTACCTGGCCCTTCCACCCTTTTTGGGGGGCAGCGTCAAGGCAAATCTCCTTTTGATGCTCGATAATTCGGGCAGCATGTACGATCTCGCCTATGTGGACGACCAGAGCTATTGCTACGATGACACCTATGACACGGCCAACTTCTATGCCGGGTATTTTGATCGGGACTACTGGTATTACTACAATCAGGCAAATGGACAATTTGAGGAAAGAACACAGGACTGGGCCACCACTGCCACGCCGGCTGAATGGACCAACCCTGCGGGCACGGCGTATAGTCAGACTGATATCTATATCAAGGTGGATGGAGATACGGTAACCGCCTTTTTCACAAAGGGCAATTTCCTTAACTGGGCCACGGCCTCAAAGCTGGACATCCAGAAAAAGATCCTCACCGGAGGCAAGTATGAAGAAGCCGGCACCTATGGTGCCCCAAACGGCCGGATCGTGATGGAATCAAGGGGCTGCCTGGGAAAGATCCTTGTCAAACAAGTGGACGTATATACCGGCGCCGGCACGCTCTACTACCTGACCCTGGGCATACGACCGCCTGAGGAAC
This sequence comes from Thermodesulfobacteriota bacterium, assembly GCA_034189385.1. Lineage (GTDB taxonomy): Bacteria > Desulfobacterota > Desulfobacteria > Desulfobacterales. The sequence continues at coordinate 29,110 of JAXHVD010000024.1, read as the reverse complement.
AAACCTTCCCGGTGTGGAAAAACAACACCTACTATCCTGCCGGCAGTGTGGTTTCAGATAGTCTAGAACACTTTATCACGGCCGCGGGCGGCACCTCAAACGGGACCGGCGTGGCCGATGACACGGGTGTCACCGACTGGGTCCCCTACACCCTTAGCCGATGGACCGATGGAGCGGTCTATCCGGCCAACAGCATCGTCAGTGATGGGGGCAACATGTACATTACGGCCACGGGCGGCACCGCGAACGGCACCGGTGTGGCCGATGACATCGGCATAACGGACTGGGTGAGCTACAATGTGACCTACATTGAGGTATTTCCCGTCACCGAGCAAGGCTTTGACCACAGCGACTGTGAGCTGGCCATCGAAGAGCTTCAGAAGGCCTCTCCCAACCAGGGCGCGTTAAAGCAATACATCGATGGCTGTATGGGGTATGAATCAGGAGGGGGCCAAACCAAAGAGGCAGACTCCCACGCCGCCTTCAACCACGGCATTCACAACTGCTGGTATCAGGCAAAGCACGGCATATGGCCCCCAGGCGCAGGGCCGGTCAGTAGCGTAGCCAACTCCTGCGAGAAGATATACACAGATTGGGGTACAGACCCGTGGGATATCACCACGGACGATCGGGGTTACGTGTGCTTTGGAATCTATGATGATGACATGGATACGGCGCCGAACCCGAACCCCTTCGGCTATGTGGGCCGCTGTTGGAACCCGGGGGAGGATGCGACCTGTGTCTGCACGCAATGGTGGAACCCCAACAAATGCCTGCCTCATGTGGCGCCTGATCCTGAATGTTGCAAGAAGTGGGAGTGCTCCGGCGGGATCGGTGCAGGCTGGGATGCTGCCGGATACGCCAGTGTGGATGCGTGCATCGAGGCGGCCCTTCAGGAATATTGCGGGTTGCTTGAGATCCCAGAGGTCATTGACCCAAGCGACCAGGCAGGTGAAACCGGAGAGTTCTGGAACATCCCTGCCGTACTCATAGACTCTGGCATGGCCGCCCAGCAGGGGGAGCCCTTAGCCGTGCTCAAGGGGTACATCCAGCATGAGAATCCCCCCACAGGTCTGATTCATGAGTTCTCCGAGGACCTGCGCATCGGCGCCATGATCTTTAATGACTACGGTTCCAAGAGCGAGTGTGATCAATCGGACCCCCAGATCCTTTACAACTGCGCAGATTCGGAGAATCGAGACGGCGGAAGGATCGTTGCCTATATAGACGAGGGCGAGGTCCACACAGACGATCTGGCCTCGGCCATAAACGACATCAAAGCCACCTGCTGGACCCCTCTGGCTGAGGCCATGTACACCGCCATAGGGTATTACACGCAAAATAGTGCTCTTAAGCTGGATGCTGATGACTTCATCATGGATGCGGACCATCCAGACCCCATTCAATATTGGTGTCAAGGCAACAATGTCCTTATCATCACTGAAGGCGCTTCAACGGCAGACCTCAATTCCACGGTGGCCGCCTTTATCGGGCAGGCTGGCAAGAATGACGGTGATGCCGGAGACAGCAACCTTTGCGGCTCCTTGGACGGCAGCACTTCTCTGGACGATCTTACCTATTTTGCCCACAACGGCGACATCTATCCTGTAGGTAATGAACAGATGGATGGCGAGGACAAGCTAAAAATCACCACCCACATCGTGGCCGCCGGCAGCCTGCGTTCCACGGGAAGCGGTGATGAGTGTAGCCCTGATATTCTCTTAGCCAGTGCAGCCCAAAATGGAGGAACCTCCCTTTACAACCCGGCTGATCCCGGGGATTTGGAAGACACGCTGAGGAGGGTATTCAGTAATATCAGGGCCGGTGCTGCGGCCGGTTCTGCCGCATCTGTCATCTCAGCATCCCGCGCAGGAGAAGGAGCCATCTATCAGGCCATATTCTTTCCTGTGGTTTACGACCTGTCCGGAGACGCCGTAAATTGGTTTGGTGAGGTCCATGCCCTCTTTGTTGACGAGGAGGGCCGTATGCGCGAAGACACCAATGGCAATGCCATGCTTGATCGCGGTGTGGACCGCATCATTGAGTTTGACGGAGATACGGCATTGGCAAAACTGTATACCTATGATCCGGACACCGGAGAGAAGACTGTTTCTGAACAAGATGTAGGTATCATGGGCCTCAAATACATCTGGGACTCCACCTCTTGGCTTTCTGACCCGAACATGGATGTCCTCAGCCAGAGGACCTATGGGGCATTGGATCAGAAGCGGTACATCTTCACCAACAAGATCGATACCACCTCTCCGGTATCCATGGCCAACGTGTATGGCGGCGATATCATGCCCTTTACCCCTGGTTTTGTAAACGACCTGGCGAACGATAACTATTTCTTCCTGAACCCCTACCTCACCTATGACTCCGACGGCGACCCTGGAACGCCTCATGTGGCCCTCACGGAAGAGGAGATGATCACAGAGGCTCAAAACATCATTCAGTTCGTGCGGGGCCAGGAAGGCCTGGCGGAAACGGGCTCGAACATCCCCTACAGAAATCGCACCCTCGATATGGATGACAACGGCACTGGTGATACGGTTCTTCGGATGGGAGACATTATCCACTCCACCCCCACGGTGGTTTCCCAGCCTGTGGAGGCCTATGACATGCTTTACAGGGACCGTTCTTATCAGCTCTTCAGGAAACAGTATCTAAAACGCAGGATCGTGGTCTATGCAGGGGCTAATGACGGGATGCTCCATGCCTTCAATGGAGGCTTCTATGACAAGGCAAACCATGCCTTTGTAAAACAGATGGATGGGGAGACACCATTTGAATTGGGGACCGAACTCTGGGCCTACGTCCCGAATGCGATCCTTCCCCATTTGAAATGGCTCAAGGAACTGACGGGCGCAAACACCCACGTCTATTTTGTGGACTTGAAACCCCGGATTTTTGATGCGAAGATCTTTTCGGCAGATAGTGATCATCCAGAGGGCTGGGGCACCGTCCTGATTGGTGGGATGCGCCTGGGCGGCGCCCCTATTGGTGTAGATGTAGACCATGACGGCCTGTGCGACCTTGAATTTACGTCCACCTATTTTGCCCTAGACATCACCAACCCGGAACATCCTCCCGACTTGTTGTGGACCTTCACCGACGATAACCTCGGTTTTACCACGGCGAACCCCACCCCCATCCGCGTGGGCAACGCATGGTTTGTGGTCATCGGCTCCGGTCCGGTCGATTACGAGGCCACCCGAAAAGATGACGGTATCCACATGACCAATTGGGGCGGCAGCAACCGCACGTCCAGTCTGTACGTCTTGAATGCCAAGACGGGGAGCCTGGAAAGGGAATTCCTCCTCGATGGCCACAGCTTTGCATCCGATCCCGTTGCAGTCGATTTCGACTTGACCACAGACCCGCCTGAGCCAGGACCTGGCGATGCAGTGTCCTGGAGCGGTGAAGCGATTTATGTGGGGACAGACGGCTGCGGGGCCTGAGCGGAGGGCCGGGTCTTTAGGATAAAGACCACAGATAACACCGGGAACCCTCTGATAGATCCTAACCTCTGGACGAAAGCCCTTTTCTTCAATCCCAACACCACAGGGGCGGACCACCAGCACATCAACACCGCCTTGTCGGTGGCCAAGGATGATGAAGGCAGAATCTGGCTATATTTCGGCACGGGCCGCCTCTGGGGCAGGCTGGATCGAGAAGAGCCCTATTTCAGCCATCAAAATGCCTATTACGGTATTAAAGAGCCGGTGGATCTCAACAATGAGATGACCTATGGGACGGTGGGCGCAAAAGAATCCACCCTGAGAAACGTGACCGGTATCCGGATTTACGATTACGAGACCATCCTTGGGGGAAGCCCGGCCGTCATGGACCAAAACGGCGACGGGAAAATCGACTTTTCCGACCTTGAAGAAGAGGTGAGGGCCAAAGACGGCTGGTATCTCAATTACAGCGAGACCGGAGAGCGGAACTTAGGGCAGGCGGCGGTCTTGGGACATCTCGTTTCCTTTACCACCTACCTTCCCAGTAACGATCTGTGTACTTCCGAAGGGTTTAGTTACCTCTACGGCCTTTACTACAAAACGGGCACCGCCTATGTGGAAGGGGCCTTGTTGACGGCGGAGAACAACTGGACCGGTAGGGACGGCGGAAGCGGCTTCGTCCTGCCAAAGGTCTATGCTGGGAAAGGGTATACCACAACGCCAAATCTCCACACCGGCAGTGAAGCAGGCTCCGTGGCCTATGTTCAGACCAGCACTGGAGCCATTATTGATATAGAGCAGGTGAATCCAGGGGTAACAAAGAGCGGAAAGCTTTCGTGGCGGGAGGGGTTTAACTCCTTGAGTGAAAAAAGCGACCCCCACGTATACTAGGCCGTTCTCACGGTCCGGCCGTGCACTCGTCTATCTGCACTTTTCACTGGGCGGCCACGGCATCAGCTTCAGCGATGTAACCTCCCTGTCCCCTCATCGGGACAGGGAGATTTTGCCCCTGAAATGCCCCACATAGGAGACCCTTTGGCCGGGGAATTGGATCCTCTACCGTCAAGGCCGTCATATCTGTGGGCAGTTGGAGCCTTTTTGGTCCGTACATCCTGATATTCTTTTAGAAATGCTAGGGCCTTACTCCAGCCACGTCATACTCGCCTCCCTGCGCCCCCTTGACCAAACATCTGCTTTCATGCTAGGCGTTACCCGAACACACGGGCCTCAGACAGGAGATCATTTATGTCCAATTTTGCCCAGAAACATACTAAGATTACGACCTTTTATCTCCTTTCAAAATCCAACCCTACCTTAAAAGCAGAACTCCGCCATCAGTCAAAATGGAAAAAGGCCGTGCTCATTGTCCCCCTGTTGGCATCGGAGTATACGAACAGGGAGAATCGTCCTGTCTTTGAAAACATCCTTAAGCAGCTCCGCTCTGCCTCCTACCTGTCTCGCATCATTTTCGGTTTGGATCAGGCCAAGGCAGAAGATGTCCGGGAACTGACACGTCTCCTTGATCGGTATGAGCTGAAAAACTGCCTCATTCAACACAATGACGGTCCTGGTTTCTCGGCCATTTATGAGAAGCTCTCCGAGGCAGGGTTTGCCCTTGACATGCGTGGGAAGGGCAGAAACATCTTTCTCTCTTTTGGAATCGCCATCGCCCTTGGTGCCCAGAGCGTGGGACTTATCGATGCAGATATCCGCACCTTTCGGCGGGAGCAACTGGACCGGCTTTTCTATCCTGTTCTGGCCCTAAACTACCAATTCTCCAAAGCCTTTTACGCACGACTACACAACGGAAAGATGTACGGCCGGGTCAAAAGGCTCCTGCTGGACCCCCTGCTCATCGCCTTAAAACGGAAATTCACAGACACAAAGGATGAAAAGATCCTACGGTTGATCGATTTTCTCCTAAATTTCAACTATCAGCTCTCAGGCGAGGTGATCTTTGATACCAGCCTGCTCAAACGTATGCACTTTGCCATGAATTGGGGCGTGGAGATCTTCACACTCATTGAGGTCTATCGGAAGGCCACGACTGCCGCCCAAGTGGAGATCTCTTACGAGCCCTTTGATCACAAGCACCAAAAGGTATCGCAGGCAGACCAAGAAAAGGGGCTCCACAAGATGGCGGTGGACATCGTCACAACCCTGCTGACGGCCCTAGTCGTTGAAGAAGGCGTTGAGATTTCAGATCATTTCATACGCGATCTGACGGTGACCTATTTGAATGTGGCAGACAACCTCATCAAGATGTATGCTGATAACGCTGCCTTTTCCGGTCTAGATTATGATACCAATGAGGAAGAGGCCGTTGTCCACGGCGTGGTAAAGAACGCTATCCTTCATGCCGGTGATCTGCTCATTTCCCCCTATCGTCTGGTGGATAGATTCACCTCTTTTGTGGGAAGCCACGAGGCCTTTGAACCCTTCCTCTCCTCTGGTCTGTTGCAGGCCATTTCCCAAACAGCCCAAAAGGCGAGAGACCAGGTCTTTGAAACCCCTCAAACCGTGTCCTGGGAGCGGGTGCTGCGGAAAATGCCGACCATCATCTACGACATTATTGATGTGGTGGAAAGGGAGAAGAAGCTCTATCTAAAGTGAGAAAGGAAAACTTGGGGCGGCAGGAAGGGGCTCACTGCGTCTCTGCGATTTCTTCACAATGGTGCGACCCTGACGAGAAAAAGCCCAAGGTGGTCATTCCCCGCCTTGCCTGCCCCGGACTTTGATCCGGGGACCGGGGAATCCAGGAGAAGGACTGGATGCCGGATCAAGAAAGTCCGGCATGACTATGAAGCCATTGCGGCATCACCGCACGAGGTCGGCACCGACATTTGTTTTGACAAAGAAACCCAATATGGTTAGAACAACCCCAGCAAAGGAGCGTCCCAGTAGGGATCTAGTCAAAAACCAAACCCATTGGAAGGGTTCTTGATATGAGGCTGAGCAAAATCGCGTGGCAAGTCGTCCCAATAGTCATTCTGGCCCTATCCTGGTCGCCCCCTGCTCGAGGGTCAACGGCGTACAAAATATACACCCTTCATACCTATGAGGGTCAGGACGTCTTGTGTGACCTTTACACGGTTCAGAAGGATGACCATATCTGGCAAATACTCCGCCAAAAGGGGCTCATTGCAGAACGTGATTTTCCAAGATTTGTGAACATCTTAAAGGGCCTCAACCCCCATGTAGAAAACGTAGACAAGATCTACCCCGGCCAGGAACTCCTGATCCCCTTGAAACAGATGGAGCCCCCAAAAGAGCCGCCTCAGGAGGGCCAACGCTACGTCACTATTCCCATGATACCGGATGTCCTTTACAAGGATCGGAAGGTCCGTTCGGGCGATTCTGTCTCACGGATCCTGATGACCCATCTGAAGATGGGCTGGCGTGAGATCCGTAAAGACTATCTTCGCACTTTCCGACGACTGAATCCCGCCATCAAAGATATGGCCCTGATTTACCCGGGTCAGACCCTACGGATACCAGAACTTGTGGCAGAAGGTGCGTCTGAACCTCCCATTGCCGCCCCTCCTCCCTCCACAAAGAGCCCTGCCGGGGCCACGACCCTTTCCCCTTCGGCGGAAAGGCCACCGTCTCAAGAGGAGATTGGGCGGTTGCACCACGTGATATCAGAAACCGTGAGGCACCTGGGAGGCAAGTTCTTGGCCTCGGGGCACTGCTATTTCCCTGTAAAGGGTGAAAAGGACCTCAGACTGGACCTTGAAACCTTCCCGGTCATAGAAACGCAGGACGGACGACACATCATCCTGGAGACTAGCCAAGACCTTCCAGCGAATATGGAAAGGGCCATCCATGCCTATTGGAAAGGCCTGGTGGTTGTTCCCGCAGACCCACGAGCCACGATGGCGGCAGTGGCGGACAGGGTCGTTCATGCCGTATGGGACAAAGAGGTGCAGAAAGCCATCCGCCTTCCTGCGCCGGATAAGGGGATCCAAGTCATCGTACGAGGGGATTGGATTCTTCCAAAAGATGCCAGCAAGACGGGCGAAGACACATACAAGTGCATCACCTTGATAGAAAGTGTTGAAGAGTATACGTCACCGTCCGTCGTGGCCTATCTGGCGCAAAGAAATATCCAGGTTGTAGACATCCTGTCTGCGGCAGGGGGGGAAGAAAGAACCCGGGCGTCTCTGGAAGTCCCCTCGAAACCCTGTTCCATGGAGGCTATAGACGGATCAGGACAGGAGCCATTTTTGTGCGGATTTGCCCAAGCACTGGGATATGCTTATGAGCCGAGTGTGCCAATATCTTTTGACTACGCAGGGTTTCAGGTGAACACAACGGCAAGTCTCATCTATGGCGGAAGGGGCTTGGATCTGGTGGTCGATCTTGGGACCTTTTATGGTGAGACAAAGTCGGCCGTAGAGGCCATGGGCGTTCAAGTGCTTTCCATTAGACCTGGCGAAGATTTTATGACCATCACCAAAAGCATCCTGGCCATGACAGGGATTGCCTACACTGAGAACCCGGTCCTCCTTGCAGCAAACCGAATGGTGTCAAAAACCAGCTCCTTGACCATCCCGGGAGTGCTCGTATCAGACGTTGACGAGATGGTATTACTGACGCAGGCCTCTGTTGATCCAAGCCTTTGCAGCTTTTTAGGGAAAAACAGGATCAAGGTGTTGAAGATTGAGCCGAGCACGTAGGGCATTGGATGGTTGACCGTTTAACGTTTTCCGTTCACCGACGAAGAACAAACGGGTAGTAATGCTCAGAATGTGACAGTGTTTCGTGTAGACATTGGGAATCGGGAGGATCGCTGAACGTAGGCATTCAGCCATTTTCACACAGGAAATCTGAAATAGGCTACGGAGAGGCATTGGATGCCGAAGAGAAGCGATTGTCCCGATTCCCATCACCACGTGCTATCTGCCTGGGCTTTCGAATATTTGCAGACTTACGGATCTCTCTGAATGAGGCTGTAACTATCCCTATGGAAGTTCCACGGAGTCTTATGGTGTTGAAGCGATTGGTTCGGCTCGTGCTTTGTTGTTGTGTCCCTTTGTTCCTCTTTTGCTGCGCTACAGACACGACAAGACTCAAGGACCAGGCAAAGGCCTCCAGGCATCTTGGTGAAGGGTACCTGGCAGAGGGGAACCTGACGGCAGCCCTTTCGCAGTTCTTAAAGGCAGAAAAGATCTACGACAAGGACCCCTTGCTACACTACGATCTGGGCCTGGCCTATTTTGGAAAAGACGAGCTGGACCTGGCCATCTCGCACTTTAAGAAGGCCGTGGCACTGAAACCGGACTATTCAGAGGCCTTCAATGCCATGGGCCGTGTTTACGGCGAGTTGAAGGAGTGGGACACGGCCATCTCCTGTTTCCATCAGGCCCTTTCCAATCTTCTCTATACCACACCGCACATTGCCCTAAACAACCTTGGTGAGGCATACCGGCAAAAGAGGGACTATAACCGTGCCATCGATTTCTATAGACAGGCCCTCCAGAAGGAGCCACGGTTTCCCAATGCACACAGAGGCGTGGGACTTACCTATATGGACATGGGCGACTATAGAAAAGCCGTTACCTCATTAGAAAAGGCCATTCACTACGCCCCGCGCTCCCCCCTTACCTATTTCGACCTGGCCCGCGCCTATGCCAGGCTTTCCAAAACGAATGAGGCTATCTCCGCCTTCGAGAACGTCGTGGCACTGGCCCCCGACACCCCCCTCGCCGACAGGGCTCTCGCGGAAATCGGCAAACTCCGGCAGTAGCGAGTATATCACCGCAGAGACGCAGAGGGCGCAGAGTCTAGAAGTTCTTGCCTTCCGCCAAAACGACGGAAGGCGAGAAAAGCTATTCGCCTCTGGCCGGACTACTCTCCTAGCCCATAAGCAATTCGGATGATACCATCACGCATCACCGGCACATTGAAATTCAGAAGCAATCCAAGATGGAGACCTGACAATTTGAGGTATGTTAGGAGCTGGGCCTTATGAATGGGTTCGATCTTCTCGCATGATTTCAGCTCAAGAATAATGGCGTTTTCAATAACAATATCCAACCGGTAACCGCAATCAAGTTGTTTCCCTTTATATGTAACAGGTAATGCCTTCTGCCTTTCAAATGCCAAACCCCGAAGACCGAGTTCGTGACATAAGCAATTCTCATATGCTGATTCGAGCAGCCCGGGGCCAAGGGCCTTATGAACTTCTATGGCTGCCCCGATGGTCCTTTTGCTTAACTCATTGATTTGCAATGTGAGTCCCATTGCCAAAGGGTTTGCGGCGCTTCCCCGCTGCCGGTTCCGGCAGGGGAAAACTCCTCCGTCTCTGCGTTCTCAGCGTCTTTGCGGTGAGACTATTACTAATCACTAGCGTGGGGGGGTGTGGGTTTTCGCCCCTGGTAGGATGGCCTTTTCAGCCATGGTCACAAGGGCGGTGGCGGTGGTCTCTTCGGTATGCAGGATGAGGATCTCTCCAAAATCGACTGGCCGTAACAGAATGCTCTCTTTACCATCGGCGTCGAGATCTTCCCTTTCTTGGTAGTAAACGCTATAGGTCTGGCCCACCTTCACGCCGTCTTTGCGTCCCCGGTTAATAAAGACAATGGTCCGATCGCCAATGATGAGACTGCGACGTTCGGAGACAATGATCCTCCCCTCGAGCCCTTCCTGGCTCTCGACCAGCTCTATCTTCGGCGACCGGCCTTCATACGGCATGATAAGATCCTTCACCTTCATGTCTCGGAAGGACAGAATAACTCTGCCCACGGAAAAGGCTGGCTCCACTTCCGTGATCTTCACCACGCCCACGATGAAATGCTGAATGCCGATCAGCTTCTTTCCGCCCTTTTCTCTTAAGGGCTTGAGGGTCCGAAAGACGGTGTAGTAGTCCCCTGCCTTTAAGGTCGCCTGTTCCTCGGCCCTGATGTAGACTACATCCCCCTCACTGATCATGACCTTGTCTTCTCTTACCTTGAAAATGGTCCCCCACGGGGTAACGGCCTGCTCTCTTATAAATCCTACACTGGCAATCGCAGGGTACTGAAAGTAGCGCGGGACTTCCCGTCCGGCTCCTTCCTCTGGTTCTATCCCCTCTTTAGGCCCAGGTATCCTTTCCAGCTCCTCTCTCCAAAAAAGACGGATCCGCTCCCCTGGGTAGATCCAGTTCGGATTCGTGATATGGGGATTCATCTGCCAAAGGTCTGTCCAGACCCAGGGGAAGTCGTAGACCTGCTCGGCAATGTTCCACAGGGTGTCACCCTTTTCCACCGTGTAATAGAGCCCTGACTCAAACTTGACGGCCCGTTCTGAGTCTTCGTCTGCCAGGGCCGTTGTCAGACACGGGCAGCCAAGCCCCATGGCCACACAAAGCAAAAAGACTATTTTTCTAGCCATCATGATTTCCTAACACTGGATCATACTGATGTCTGTCAACATCCCCATTGCGTAGTGGAAAGCGGACAGGGAGGAGGGGGACAAGAGCCCCCTCCCTGCCTTTTGGAGGTACCCACCTGTGCGTGGGGGAGACAACTGCATCTTTTATAATATCTGCTTTATACTCTTACCCTTTCCGGTCAACCATTCTCCATCGGTGAACGGACACCGAAACACGGAGAACGGCCCTCATTCCTAGTATTGGAATGTTCGCTCTTGAATGGCACCAGAACAGCCAGGGGCTCCGTCCGTACACCATGGGGTGAACGTGAAAGTCACCTTGTCTCCTGGGAACACGGTTACAATGAATACGTATGGATCATTCGTACTGGGGTCGCCAGGGTCCCTGAAAGTGCCCTGGTGGACATAACAATCAGGATAGGTGACATTTGCCAGTACCACGTCGTCGCCGCTCTCTGGCGCATATTCTGCAAAAAAGACCGAGCCTTCTACTGGCGGGTTGCCGTTTTCGTCCTCGATGTAAACGGTAAAGGTAACGGTGCTGCCCTCTGTGTCTGTAGAAATGGACATGGTACAGGGGCCGGTGAAAAGAATCGGCATCCTGGCCATAATCAGATTTGTGAGCCCGCTCTTGCTCTCCTGCCAAGCAGGCGCACCTGAGAACAACCCGCTAGTCGCCTTGTAGAGATTGATCCCCTCCCCACCTATGTAAAGGGAACTGGGGCTCACAGAGTCATCCAAGGCCATGACATGCTGGGCAAAGAGCGCCATGTCATCGGGCGGATCATAGGCCGGAAGGAGGCTGGTGTTTGCCTCGGTCCAGCTACCTGCAGCTTCCATGTCGCCTGTAGCGTCGTCTAAGGGATGGACATAGACATTGCCCACGGCATGGGGCTCCAGGGGACCCCAGAAATAGGTGATGGCATACAATTGATCGTTGTCCGCTGGATCGTCGTCGGTCACCACCTGAAGATCCGTGATGGTCTGGCCCGGATCCCTGGTGGTACTGAAGGTGAAGGAATCGCCCATGATGAAATCAATGTTCCCGTCTGATATGGTAAAGGAAACCTGCCCCAGACCGGATGTGTACGGCACGCCTACCGTTGCATCTGCCTGCGGCCCTGAAACGCTGCCGGTGACGCTGAAGGTGGTGGGACCAGTGGTCGAGAAGGTGAAGATATCCCCGACCTCAAAATCAGTACTTCCATCTGATATGGTAAAAGAGACCCCGCCAGTTGTAGATGTGTAGGCCCACCCTATTGTTACGTTCGGTTGTGGCCCTGAAACTGTCCCTGACACACTGAAGGTGGTGGGACCAGTGGTCGAGAAGGTAAAGGAATCCCCGACCTGAAAGTCAATACTTCCATCTGATATGGTAAACCGGACCTCGTCGCCGTCTGACCTGTATTCGGTGCCTACAGAGGCCGTAGCGTATTGCTCACCTGAAATAGTGCCTTCCACGCTGAAAGTCCCTCCGTCAGGGGCAGTATCCGTGCAAGTGACCGTCCAGTCCTCTGTCAGCGCATGGCCGGGATCAACGGTCACGGCACTCATGGTGCCGTCGCCTGTATTGGCACCAGGGGCCGGAGCCGTGGCTGAGGCCGCTTGATTACACGCCACTGTCCAGTTTTCTGTCACCGTGTTCGTAGGATCAACGGTCACCGCAGTCATGGTGCCGTCGCCTGTATTGGCACCAGGGGCCGGAGCCGTGGCTGAGGCCGCTTGATTACACGTCGCAGACCAATACTCTGATGGTGTTGTGCCACTTACGGTCACGGCACTGATGACGCCGCTTCCCACATTGTTCGGGTCAGCCATAGGGGGTGTGGCACTCAAACCCTCGCCCATTCCAGTGGTGTACTGGACCCAGGTCGTGCCGCTGTCAACGCTTACCCATACACCATTATCCTCAGTGCCTGCATATACGACACCGGCTATTGTGGGATGGACCGCCAGGGTGGTGATGAAATCCCCGGTAAAGGGGGTGGTGGGATTCCACAGCACACCGCCATCAGTACTCGTGAAGACCCCTGTGTTCGTGCCGGCATACAGCTCGGCTGTGGCCCCATGGGTACCTGGTACCTTCACCATATCCCTGACGACCTTTCCGTAACCTAACCCGCTCTCTGTGACGTCAAAGGTGAAGTCATCGCCAGGATCAAAGGGCGTGGCCCCTTCGGAAATGAGAAAGCTCACTTCATAGTTGTCGGAGGTGTATGCCACATTGTTTCGCGCCCTATTAAACTGTGTTCCGGACACTGTGCCGAAAACTTCCCAGTCACCCGTAATGGTGGTGTCAAAGGTCCATTCGTCAGTTCTCTGATAGAACCGGTTGGCACCGGAATTGATGGTAAAAGAGACCTCACCGTTGTCAGAGGTGTAGGCTACACCCGTTCTCGCTGCATCGTGCGAGACCGGTGGGTTGATCCCATCATCAAATTCGACATCCCAGGCATCTTGGTCGGTGTCGAAGTTAAAAACTTCCCCGCCAATAAAATCTCCCGTTTGGATGATATAAAATGTCACCTCGCTACAATCATAATTTTCGGTCAAGTTCGCTGTATCATGAATTCCGCTTACAGAGCCTGTTACAGAGAACTCCTCACTCCCGTCCGTTCCCACGATACAGCGGACTGTCCAGGTTTCCGATAATGTGCTGGCTGAAGTCGCAACCACTGTCAGTGTTCCTTGGGCCGTACCTGTACCGGTAACACCGGTCACAGCGTCGTATCCGCCGGTGTAGGTCATGGTCCAGGTGCCCGTTTCGGCCGTTTCCGTGGCCGAGATACTGCTCATGGTCCCGTCGGCACCAGCCCCAGACACATCCGTAAAGGCCGGCATTGAGGGAGTGGCCCCTGTTTTTTCGTAGGTGGCGGTCCATGTCTCTGTCTGGGAAGAGGCACTCAGGGTAGGCTGCGACATGGTTCCCGTACCGGTATTAGCTGCTCCTGGGTCTGTCGGTGGCGTCACGACACCTCCCCATTGGAACGTCTCCCCGTCAGTGGCCAAAATCGCTCCCAGGCCCTCGGTCCCTGCCCACACATAGTCGCTTCCGCCACCATCGCATAGCACTGTCAGAATTGCCTCGTCTGTATCGAGTATTCCGTTCCATTCTTCCACATTGTTGCTGTTCCAGTTCATGCCGCCGTCCAGGCTGCGGTACACGTGGCCCCTGCCCAGATATCCAGTGCCTACATAGATGCGGTTGGGATCGTCCGGATCAACGCATATGGCGCTATTTCCCTTGACGTGCGGATCGATCCAGTTCTGGCCCTGTTTTTCGTTCTCAGACGAGCGGCTGATGTTCACCCACGTGGCGCCGCTGTCTATGGACTTGTACACACCGCCGCCGTCTGTGCCAGCATACAAAATATTGCTACTCAGGGGATTTACCACCAGAGACGTAACATGAGTAGTTCTGCCTCCATTAATGGCCTCTCCTGTGACGGAAAGAAAACCCTGAAGCGGTTGCAGATAGCTTCCCGCAGAGTGGAGCACATTCGTGGCCAATCCCTCTATGGTCGTGGCCGTATTCGGTGTAAAGAACCCACCGGTGTTGTATGTTTTAAATGAGATGGCCGTCTCATCCGGTATGGCATTACCGTAGATGTCTCCGGCATTGATGCTGATGTTGTCCTGTAGGTTGGCCATCCAGTATCCGGATATATTCACATACTCGGCGAATATCCCGAACTCTTCTCCCACAGGAGGCCCGCCGTTAATGGCAATCTGGCTGGTCGTGGTGCTGATACTCCTGTCGTGATGATAGGTTGCCTTGATAGCTACGGGGCCAGACTTAAACCCGCTATAGAGGATTGTGCTCACCTGTCCACCTGCTGTCCTTGCAGAAAGGGGAACGATGTTTTCTCCACCGTTGGGTCCGCTGTCCAAGGAAAAATCGATCCTGTAGCCGTCGGCCACCAGGTTGCCGCTAGAGTCCTTCACATCAAAGGTGATCAAGGATGTGGACTGTCCGCCTGTGCCCTTAATATTGATGGATGCCGGGACAGGAGAGCCTTCAGCGTTTTCGATAAAGGCAGGCGGGGCCTGGATGTCGATGGTTGCCGAGCCCGTGACCTCTACGCCAGACGTGGACCAGGTTCCAGTCACCGTTACAGTGCCCCCTCTTCCTGACTCCAGAAATAACGCCTCCGCCTCGCCATTTACATTGCTGATGGCAGAAGGCGTGATGGTGCCTAAGCTCAAATCGTCAAGCGTGAAATGGACCGTCTCTCCCGATGCCGGAGATCCAAACTCATCTTCCAGGGTGGCCGTCACCTCAGCGCTTTCCTCGCCCGTGCCTAGGAGCGAGTTGGGGATAATCGTCAAGGTCAAACTTCCCGGGGTATAGTCAATCTCGATTTCAGCTGTTCTGCCCTGCGCTTCGGCACGAATGGTCGCTGTTCCCACCGTCGTGGCGCTGGTCAAGAAAGCACTGGCCACGCCTGCCACGGTGCTTGCCGTGTATGTGGAGCTGCCGCTAAAGCTGCCCCCTCCGTCGATGATCTCGAAATTCACCGGTGTCAGATCAGGAGCCTGTCCACCCCCTACTGCTGAAACAGTGGCATTAATCGTGGCCCAGGAGACCCCGTCTGCCGGTAGACTGGAAGGACTGGCGCTCAGCTCAATGCTGGCAATCTGTAAGCCGGTCAGACTAATATTTACAGAGTCGCTCACGCCATTCGTTGCCTCAGCGGTCACCGTTTCATTGCCACCGGCACTTGAAGCCGTATAGGTTAACGTGGCCACACCACCCTCAGTGGTGGCCGTGGGCGCGGAAAGGGTGCCGCAACTCCCGGACACACATGTGGCCGAGAAAGTGATCACCTCACCCTCTACAGCGTTGTCGTACCTATCGATGACGTAGGCACGGATGTCACTGGTGCTTGTACCGTCTGCCGGTAGGTTGTTGGGCAACGCCGTAAGGCTGATATTATAGACTGGACCGGGAATGAATGTCACAGTCGTATTGTCGCCCTGCCCACCACTAGTGGCCGAAACGAATGCTGTGCCCACATTGGTGGCGCTGATAAGCGACGCTGTAGCCAACCCGTAAGTCGTGGCAACGTCAATGGTAGTGGGCGTCAGCGGATCAGCTCCCAAGAACTCGCCGGCCGAAGTAGTAAATGTCACCAGCGTGCCGTCTGCAACCTTATTTCCCAGCGTATCCAACACGGAGGCCGTAATCAGGCTCTGGGAGGTGCCATCCGCTACAATCTCTTCCGTGCCCGTGCTTACAGACAGAGAACCGACCGTAGCGCCAATGAGTGTGATGTTCACCGTCTCGGTGACGCCATTAGTCGATACCGCAGTAACCGTCTCAGTGCCCGCCGTTAAAGAGGCCGTATAGGTCACCGTGGCTACGCCACCCTCCGTACTGGCGGTTGGAACATTTAGAGTGCCTGTTCCGGTGGTAACAGAGAAACTGATCACTTCCCCATCCGCTACAGCATTGCCGGAGGCATCCGTCACTGTAGCGCGAATCGTGCTCTCGCTGGAGCCGTCGGCTGTGAGGTTGTTTGGTGAAGCGAAAAGGTTGATGTTGCCTACGGCGCCGGCGATAAAGGAGACGCCTGCGCTGTCGGCCACGCCGCCCGCTGTGGCTGTCACCTTTGCCACACCTACATTGGTTGCACTCGTAAGTTCCGCATAAGCCACCCCGAGGGACGTGGTGGTAATGTTAGACAGGGTCCCTGCCGTAGTCGTAAACGTCACGGTTGTACCGTCTGCGACAGGGTTTCCAAGCGTATCCAATACCGTGGCCGTAATCAGGCTCCAGGAGGTGCCGTCTGCCACGATCTCGTCCGTACCCGCACTCACAGACACAGAACCGATCGTAGCCCCGATCAGCGTGATGTCCACCGTCTCGGTGGTCCCATTGGTTGAGACCGCAGTAACCGTCTCCGTGCCCGCCGTTAAAGGGACCGTATAGGTCACCGTGGCTACGCCACCCTCCGTTGTAGCCGTGGGCGCAGAAAGACTGCCCGTACTACCAGGTATCAATGAAAAACTGATCAATTCCCCGTCTGCCACAGCGTTCCCATCGGCATCAGTCACTGTTGCACGGATTGTGCTCTGGCTGGCACCGTCGGCCGTGAGGTTGTTGGGTACAGCCACGAGGGAGATGGCGTCTACCGCACCGGCAATGAAGTATACTTCTGTGGTGTCGGCCACGCCGCCCACTGTGGCTGTAACCGTTCCCACACCCACATTGGCCGCACTGATGAGATAAACACTAGCCACGCCATTTGTCGTATCCGCTGTCTTGATGGTGGGAATCAACGGATCGTCTGGATCGTCAAACGTTCCTGCCGTGGTCGTAAACGTCACGGTTGTGCCGTCTACAACAGGGTTTCCAAGCGTATCCAGTACCGTGGCCATAATCAGGCTCTGGGATGTCTCGTTTGCTATAATATACTCTGTGCCCGCACTCACAGACACAGAACCAATCGTAGCCTCGATCAGCGTTATGTCCACCGTAGCGGTGGTCCCATTGGTTGACACCGCAGTTATCGTCTCAGTACCCGACGTCGTAGCGGCCGTATAGGTCACCGTGGCTATGCCACCCTCCGTTGTAGCCGTAGGCGCAGAAAGACTGCCCGTAATGGTACTCAATGAAAAACTGATCACTTCCCCGTCTGCCACAGCGTTTCCATCGGCATCAGTCACTGTTGCGCGGATCGTACTCTCGCTGGCGCCGTCGGCCGTGAGGTTGTTGGGGACAGCCGCAAGGGAGATGTTCCCTACCGCACCAGCAATGAAGTTGACTTCCGTGCTGTCAGTCACACCACCCACTGTGGCCGTAATGATGGTTCTTCCTACATTGGTTGCACTGATGAGCCAGGCAGTGGCCACGCCGTTTGTCGTGTCCGCTGTCTTGGTGGTCGGCGTCAACGGATCGTCGGGATCCTCAAACGTTCCTGCCATGGTCGTAAAGGTTACGGTAGTGCCATCTGCTACGTTGTTTCCTAGGTTATCCTGGACCGTGGCTGAGATTAATGTCCGTGTGGAACCATCTGCTATGGCTGTATCAGACCCGGCACTTACGGACACGGTTCCCACGACGACATCTACGAGCGTGATGTCCACTGTGCCAAAGATCGTGCTGTCCGTTGCCTCGGCCCGTATGGTGTCTGTTACACCGGCCTCTCTAGAAGCCGTGTAGGTCACCGTGGCGATACCGTCTGTCGCGACTGCCGTGTAAGGAGAGAGTTCCCCTGGAATCGTGCCTGTCGTGGTCACACTGAAGCTGATGGTCTCACCGCTGACAACGTTTCCATTGGCATCGGTCACCAGGGCGCGAATGGTGCTCTCACTCCAGCCATCGGCTGTCAGGTTGTTAGGGGTGGCTGTACACTGAATAGTGTCTGGTGAACCTGAAATAAAGGTCACGGTGGCGCTGTCGAGCACACCTCCCACAGTGGCTATCACGGCAGCAGTGCCCACGTTCGTGGGGCTTACCAGCCAGGCTTTGGCCACACCATTGGTGGTAGGGGCGTTAAAAGTAGTCTGGTTGCCTGGCGTGACATTGTCAATGTCTCCAGCTGACGTCGTAAAGGTCACCATTGTGCCGTCTGCCACGTTGTTGTTTTTGGTATCCTGCACCGCGGCAGTAATCAAGGTCTGCGATGACCCATCGGCCACGGCAGTGCCAGAGCCTGCGCTCACCGATACCATTCCCACGACAACATCTATCAGCGTGATATCTGCTGTGCCAAAGACCGAGCTGTCCGTCGCCTCAGCCCTTATGGTATCTATTTCACCCGACTCCGTAGAAGCCGTGTAGGTCACCGTGGCAATACCCTCTGACGTCGTTGCCGTATAGGAAGAAAGTTCCCCTGAACTCGTGCCTGTCGTGCTCACGCTGAAGCTGATGGTCTCGCCGGTGATAGCGTTTCCATTTGCATCGGTCAGCAGGGCGCGGATGGTGCTCTGGCTCCAACCATCGGCTGTGAGGTTGTTGGGGGTGGCTCTCAGGGAAAGAACGGCCGCAGGGCCTGGAACAAAGGCCACACTTGTCTCACAGCACACACCTCCGGCTATGATCTTAATGGTAGCCGTTCCCACGTTGTCTGGGCTGAAAAGGTTTGCGGCGGCCACACCCTTGAAGGTGTTGACAGTCTTGATAGTAGGTGTCAACGGATCGTCGGGATCTTGAAACTCTCCTGCCGTGGTCGTGAAGGTCACCGGCGTGCCGTCAAGCACGTTCTTGCCGTTCTTATCAAGTACGGTGGCAGAGACCTGTATGGCGGTGCCACCACCCACCCCAATCTCGTCACAACCCACCTCACAGGTGATGGAACCGACCAAGGCTTCGATCAGTTCGATGTTTACTGTGGCTGTTGTCCCGTTGTCCGTGGTGGCAGTGATGGTTGCAATCCCTGACGTAGTGGAAACGGTGTAGATAATCTCAGCCACACCTTGGTCATCGGTGGTGGCTGTGGGGACAGAAAGCGTGCCCGTGCCCGCAGCCAGATCAAAGCTGACAACCTCGCCTTCGACTGCAAGCCCTTTTTCATTGAAGACCTCGGCTCGGATGATGCTTGTGCTGGAGCCGTCTGCCGTCAGGTTGCTCGGCGTGGCCGTGAGATTGATATGATTTACCGGCAGTTCTTGATTGTAAGGAGAATCCGGCAACTCACAGAGCCATGCCTCGGTCTTTTCAGCAGGCAGGCGGAAGGTCATAGACGACGTAGTCTCTGTTCCCAGGACCAACGTGGACGCCTGGATGCGATCCACTATCCACATGGCGCTCGATTTCATGTAAACCAGATCGAAATTGGCCACACCATTGGCATCCGTGGTAACGGTCATGGGCACCGTTCCGGCCGCAGAGTTGGGCGGGGTGAGTTCTCCATCGCCGTGACCAGGATCGTTTCCTGTATCTTCGCCTGGATCCAGAAAGAGGTTTTCGTTCACATCTTCGTTCGGGTAGGTACCCGTAATCTTGGCCTCACAATACTGGTCAGTAAGGATAATGACCTCTACCCACTCACCGGTGGAGTACTGGATGGGCCAGGCGTTCAGAGAAACCGTGGTCCCTGGAACAGGATTGCCGTTTGAATCGGCCACCAGTACGGACATGGGCAGGGAATAGGTGGTGGGGCTTAGCACGGTGATCTCACTACCCCGACCAATGACCAGGGATCCGGCCGTGCCGCCGACCACAATATTGGTCGAAGCGGTGACGGCTGTGATGGTAACGGCGCTGCCTTCTGGTTCATCCGTCAAGGTGTCGCCTGCCTCCAGCGTGATGGTATCGGCAGCTACACTATCGATGATGTACCACCCGTCGTTTTGTCCAGACCCCTGAACCCTGATCTGCTCACCGGCCTGATAACCGTCCGTCATGAACGAGCCGCCATCAGACCGTGTGATGGTGTCTGGATCCGTGTCATTAAAGGAAATAGTCGTCAACGGACCGGTGCTTCCCTGGCCCAGGACCGTGGCGGTTATAGTCACCCCTTCTGACCCTGAACTCAAAGAGCCAGACGTAAAGGTGGTGGTGGCAATACCGGAGGCATCTGTGTACACGATGACAGGAAACACGGTTTCTCCGCCACCTGTTTGATTCTGAATAGAGAATGCCACAGCGGCACCGCCCACAGGCTGTCTGCCTGTGGCAGAGCTCGTACGCACCGATGCTGTCAGCGTAGCTGTGTTGGATGCGTTGCCGAGACTCAAAGGTACCACATAGGTGTTGGACTGCAGGGTAATATGGGCGGCATCTGCGCTTGGCGCGGAGATCACCGCTTCCAATGAGTCAAAGGACGTAGGATCATCGTCGGCAGTCACGTGAATGGTGGCCACGCCGGCCTGACTTGAACTGAACACGGCCCACACGCTACCGCCGACGACATTCTTGGTGACTACCGGAGATGCTCCGCCATCCCAAGTGCCAAACGTGGTGGCAAACTTCACAGAGGCCGTGGGAGGGGGAGCCTCCACCCGCACCAATATGCTGTTGGCGATGACCACAGACGCCCCTGCGGCTTCCGTTGTGAGCTGATCCGTTGCCACCAGCGTCAGGGTGTTTGGTGTCACCGTGTCGATGGTATAATAGGAAGGCGTGCCAATGCCTGTGTCCGTGTCATTGGAACTAGATCCTCCTACCATGATTCGATCGCCGTCGCTGAATCCGTCTACAGTGAAGTCGCCACCGTCAGAACGGGTGATGGTGTCTGGATCTGCATCGGCAAAGGCTATCTGGGTGGATGGACCAGTGATGGCCACAGGGCCGGAATCCAGCGTATTCCACGTAACAGGATCGCTTTGTGGCTGAATGATGCGGAAAAAGACCGCACCGGCCAGAATGACTTCATAGTCCTGAGTCGCTGTAGTGCCCAGGCCCTCTGCCGTCACCGTCACATCTCCGGCGCTTGTTCCCGTCACCGTCACCTCCAGTTTCCCCAAAATGTCCGTATTGCCTGAAGAAGGTGAGATGGTAACGGTTCCGCTTCCTGTGGAAGTAAGGGTAATGGGTGTGTTGTAAACCGGGGTCCCAGCGGCATCCTTGGCCAGGATCGTCAAGGTGGCCGTCGTAATACCATCGCTTGTGACTACATTGTTGTCAGTGGTAAGGGTCAGGGTGGAGCCCACGACCTGGATCGGTATCTGCGAATCTGGGAGCCCAGAAACCCGGGCGGTAACGGTAACAACGCGGTTGCTCTGATCCACGGTGCCCGATGAAAACTCTACCCGTGCCTCTCCATTGGCATCCGTCTGAGCTTTAGACGTGCTAAGCTGTCCACCGTCTGCAGAGAATTCTACTGTAATGCCTTCCACGACGGCATTGTCTCCATCTAGTACTGTAGCAGTAATGGTGGCGCTATCGGAATTGTCAGACTTCACACTGATCTGCGACGTGGCCAATCCTAGGCTGGCAGGCACGCCTGGACCTGCCGGCACCGCAAAGTGGAGGGTGATCGAATTAGCTGAATTCACACCACCTGAAGAAGCACTGATGTCTACTGTGTCGGAGATGTCACTGATATCTGTAACCTCGCAGGTGGCTGTGCCATCCTGTGCTGTTGTTGCTACAGGCGGATTCATGGCAACTAAACCCGAATTGCCGCTGGCTGAAAACGTGACCCCAGCACCCTCGATGGGTTGCCCCACTGCGTCAAGAACCTGTGCGGTGACGGTGTAGCTGTCAACCCCATTGGCCTTCTTGCCAGTTGTCTCTGTAGCGGCCACCTTGACGGAGCCCACAGGGGTCCCCCCTCCTCCTGTTCCTGTAAAAACCAGACCGATCATGCCAACTGATGCCACGGCTCCAGAAGTGGCGCTTATGATCACGGGGTCGTCTATGCTGCTAATATCCATGACTTTGCAGGTCGCGATACCGTTGTCATCTGTTTCAGTTGCTACTGGCTCAACGGTGACAATGCCGTCATTCCCAGAATAGGAGAACGTGACAATGGTGTCACTCATGGGTTGGTTTGATGATGCCTCTTGGATTTGAGCAGTAATCGTGTAGCTGTCAGTGCCATTGGCCTTCTTCCCCGTTGTCTCTGTAGCCCGTAAGCGGAGAGTTACTGGCACAAACTCATCAGTTATGCTTTCGGTCAAGCCGTCAACCGTAGCGGTCACCGTGGACGTAACCAATACATTGCTATATATGGATGTGAGGAGGGCTCCAGCGCGACCTCTTGTGTCTGTGAGTTCTGTTGTTGGGGAAATTGTGCCTGCGGTGGCGGAAAAATTGACCGCGGCGCCGGGGACCGGGTTGTAATAGGCGTCTGTTACCTCAGCGGTAATCGTTGAGTAGCTCACACCATTGGCAGCAATCCTGCTGTTAGACCACAGGTCTAAGTTTTCAGGTGATCCAGGTATTTGTTCTATTTCGACCTCGGCCTTCAGTTCTCCTGATACAGCTGTGATTGGGACTAGGCCTGTTTGCGTCGTACTGGTGTATGTAGTCTCCGCGTCACCATTTGTGTCCGTGTCGACCATGGCTAATAGTGTGTCCCCTGATGGCTGAATTCGGACCCTCTCTATGTCTCCTTCTATTTTGATAGACCACTCTCCTGAGGCCTTGCCAACATCAAGGTAGTAGTCTCCAGCATCCAAGTTTGTCTCCACGGTGCTTCCGTTAACCACACCCGGGGCGTTAAACAAGTCGAGACAGTCGGTCGTGCCGTACTCACACAAGTCCACAGCAAAGGCGGATGAACCATCGTGGAAAAAGGTGAAAGTCGTCGATCCCCCATTGCTGTGAAAAGGGTCCTTGCTCTCTTCGGTCGTTCCCTTATAGGTGTTGTTAGGTGGTAGATCGGGACTAAAAGCTGCGGGACCAGAATAGAATGCCACCGGA
The DNA here is from genome assembly GCA_034189385.1 of Thermodesulfobacteriota bacterium. Lineage (GTDB taxonomy): Bacteria > Desulfobacterota > Desulfobacteria > Desulfobacterales. Next base: position 5,959 of record JAXHVD010000024.1, on the reverse strand, counting down.
ACACCCACCATGGGATCGCCGCCTGCAGCCGTCAGGGTAGCTGTCAATACTGATGTAGATACCCCGTCTGCAACGATACTCGTTGGGTCTGCTGTGAGAGAAATGAAGCCTGTTGTCTCCTCTGGAACCAACGCGATGTCTACACTGTCACTGTGGCCATTGGATGTCCACGCCGTTATGGTATCAGTTCCAGCCGTGGTCCCGGCCGTATAGGTCACTATCGCCGCTCCTCCCCCGTTGTTGGTTTCAGCTGTAGCATCAGAAAGGAGTCCTAATGAGGCCGGGGAAAAGGATACGGTCTCACCGTCTATGGGATTTCCGTACTCATCGGTCACATAAGCACGGATCACGCTCTTGCTCGTCCCATCTGCCACTAGAGTACTTGGTGTCGCAGTAAGGGAAATGGTTGCTGCTGGCCCTGCAATGAACTCCACAGTCTTTTTACAGCATACCCCTCCTGCCCAAACGGCAATGTTGGCCGTGCCTACACGGGTGGAGGGCACTAGCATGGCCGTAACCTCGCCATTGCCATTGTCCGTATATTCGACAATAATTGTCCCTGGAGCAGGAGCACCTTGGAATGTGCCCAGCGTGGTCGTGAACGTGACTGGGGTTCCATCGAGCACGGGGTTGCCGTTTATGTCCAACACAAAGGCGTGAACGAGCACCGGATCCTCAGGAGGACAAGGTGTAGGCCCAGGGGCAGGCGTAGGCGTATCACCTGTGACACCGCTCTCACAACCGACTTGGCAGTCAACTTCTTTGATAACAGGCCCAATCAGAGTGATATTCACTGTTGCAGACACGCCGTTTGTGGTCCGGGCTCTCACTGTTTCGGTGCCAATGGTCCTTGAGGCCGTGTAGGTCACTTCAGCCACTCCGCCCCCGCCATCGGTGGTTTTAATGGCAGCATCAAGCTCACCGCTGCCTGAGATGATAGCAAAGGACACGGTCTCGCCATTGACTACATTGCCGTTCTTATCTGTAACAAGGGCACGGATGTCGCTTGTGCTGGACCCATCTGCTGTCAAATTCATGGGTGTGGCAGTGAGCTGGATGTTCCGCACCGGACCAGGGATAAAGTCCACAGTTGTTCTGCCAATGACACCACCTGCGGTCGCCTCAATGGTCGCTGTGCCCACACTGATAGAACTGGTAAGCGTGGCCGTGGCTACCCCATTGATGGTACTGCTGATATTTGAGAGGCCGCCGGCCGTGGTGGTAAAGGACACGGCCGTGCCGTCTGCCACGTTCTTGCCGTTTTGATCAACGACGGTGGCCATAATGAGCACCTGAGACGTGCCGTTTGCCACAACACTGTCACTGCCTGCAGTGACAGAAACAGAACCCACTATCGCTTCAATAAGGGTAATGTCCACACTGGCGGTGACGCCGTTATCGGCTGATGCCGTTATTGTCACTGTCCCTGGGGTGTCAGAGGCCGTGTAGGTCACTGTAGCCACACCACCTGAGGTCGTGGCCTTCTGCGCGGAGAGGGTGCCTGTGCCGGCTGTCAGTTCAAAGGTGATGACTTCGCCGTCTACAGGGTTCCCCTTCACATCAGTAACCTCAGCAAAGATAGTGCTTGTACTTGAGCCATCGGCCGTCATGTTGTTGGGTAAGGCTGTAAGAGTAATCTTGTCTACAGCCAACGAACCTGCTGTCGGGTTGTAAGGCGAATTGGGCAACTCACAGCCCTCTGCCTCGCTCTTTTCATAAGGCAATCGGAAGCTCATGGACGAGGTGGTCTCTGTTCCCAGCACCACAGTGCTCGCCCTGATCCTGTCGACAATCCACATGGCGCTCGATTTCATGTAGACCAGCTCAAAGTTCGCTACACCATTCGCCTCTGTGGTAACGGTCATGGGGATGTTTCCGGCGGCAGAGTTGGGTGGCGTGAGTTGGCCGTCGCCATGACCAGGATCGGCCCCCGTATCTTCACCTGGGTCTAGGAAAAGATTCTCATTAGCATCCTCATTAGGATACGTACCCGTAATGTACCCATCGCAGATATCAAGCACCTTTTGGGTTGTAATGTTGGTGTCCTGATCCGTGCTCTCTTCCACACGCGGCAGCCAGCCCCCGGTAGAGTAGAAGGTAGGCCACGCGCTGAGGGAGACAACAGCCCCTGATTGGGGATTGCCGTTTGAATCAGCCACCAGCACGGACATGGGAAGGGAGTATGTTGTGGGACTCAAGATCTCAATCTTGCTGCCCCGACCGATCACGATGGAGCCCGAAGTGCCGCCCACCACGATATTGATGGAGCTGGTGACTGCCGTGATGGTCACGGTGCTGCCCGCTGCTTCAGCAGTCAAACTGTCATTGGAATCCAGGGTCAGGGTTTTGCCGCTGACACTGGCGATGGTATAGTCGCCGTCATTGTTGGCAGAGCCCTCGACCCTGATCTGTTCGCCAGCCTGAAACCCATCTGTCACAAAGGAGCCGGCATCAGACCGGGTAATGGTATCTGCGTTTGTGTCATTGAATGCAATGGTCGTCAAAGACCCGGTAGCCCCTTGGCCCAGAACGGTGGCAGAAATCTCTACCCCTTCGGCCCCGGAACTCAAGGAACCTGACGTGAAGGTTGTGGTGGCGACCCCTGAATCATCGGTAAATACAATAGCCGGGAATATGGTCTCCCCGCCCCCTGTCTGGTTGTCAAGGGAAAAGGCCACAGAAGCGCCGCCAACAGGCTGCCTCCCTGAAGCGAAACTGGTTCTTACAGATGCTGTCAAGGTGGCCGAATAGCTATTTCCCCCTGAACTGAGAGGCACTACATAGCTGTTGGACTGAAGGGAAATGTGGGCCGCATCGGGTATGGCTGCCGAAACCACGATCTCCATGGAATCGGCGTCTGAGGGGTTGTCTTCATCGTAGACCTGTATGCTGGCCACACCTGCCAGGGGAGAGCTAAATACGGCTGACACAGAACCATTGCCCACGGTCTGGGTGACCACAGAGGAAGAGCCCCCGTCCCAGGCGCCGAAGGTGGCCACAAAGACCACAGAGGTGGTTGGAGCAGGAGCCGTAACGGTAATGGCAAGGTCTTCTCCAATGCTCAGGTTGGCAGGGTCGTCTGTAGGCTCTGAGATGTGAAAAAAATCTGTACCGGGCGGAGTCACCCTGTATTCTTGTGAGGCCGTCTCGCCGAGGCCTTCTGCGAATACCGTGACAGATCCAGCCCGCGTACCGGTCACAGTGACCTTTGCCTCCCCTGTCACACCCGTGCGCACCTCAAAGCTGGACAGTTTGACTGAGCCGCCGCCGGTTTCCGGCACACTGAAGGTAATAGGGGCGTTGTACACCTCCGTTCCTCCGGCGTCCTTGGCAGTGGCAGTCAGGATGGCTGATACCAAGCCGTCACTTGAAACCTGTGTCTTGTCCGTAGCAAGGGTAAGGGTGGACCCCAAAACCTGTATGGGTATTTGTGCCGGTTCGAGATCAGTAACGGTGGCGGTAATCGTCACGACCTGATTGCTTGGCCCTGCACTGCCGGAGGAAAATGTCACGACTGCCTGTCCGTTGGCATCGGTGTCAGCCGACGCCGCACCGAGCTGGCCGCCAGTCGCGCTGAATGCCACTGTAATCCCTTCCACAACGGCATTGTAGGCGTCCAACACCGTAGCAGTAATGGTGGCACTGTCCGAGTTGTCAGATTTGACGCTAATCTGCGATGTGGACAAAGAGATCTTTCTCGGTATTAATGAGGCATCGATGAACTCTAGAGCTGCCTTTTGCGTAACATCGCTTGACTCCGCTACTACATCTGCATTGCCTATGATGGTTGCAGCAATCAAGGAAACTGTCACCGTGCCTGAGTCATCAGGTGTTTTCACATTGTAGGTATGACTGCCGTTGGGAAAGGAACCAAGTGTTGTAGAAAAGGTTACAGATGTCTCCTCGGGCACGGCAGTCCCGGAATTGTCCGTCAGGCTGGCAGTAACCGTTGCGGAACTGATGCCGTCCGCCGGGATGACGGTGGGGCTCACGCTGAGCGCAATGGCCGCAGTCTTGACGTCGTCGCCACTGCCTCCTCCTGACGAGCCGCAGGAGATAAGGAGGGCGAACATAGCCATTATCATGACGCCGTTCCGAAGGTATTTCCTTTTCATTGCAAATCCCTCTCGATGTAACCGTTATCCGTTGTCTGTTATCCGTTCAATGTTATCCGTTGTCCGTTCGGTGAACCGTGAACGGTCAACGGTCAACGTCAGTTCAGCTGACTTAGCATGGCTTGCTGGGTATGTGGCGGCCTTTCCAATTCAACGATGGTGGCCGTCACGAAAATCAGAAGTTCTCTTTCATTGTCGGTCTTAGATTCTGACCTAAAGAGCCATCCTAGTACGGGCATGTTTGAAAGCATAGGAACGCCCGCTTTGCCCAAGGTCTCCTCCCTTGTGATGATCCCGCCGATGACAATGGTATCGCCATCGTTTACGAGCAGTTCGGTGCCGGCCTCTTTCTTGTCAATGGCCGGGGCACCCTGGACTGTAATCTGCTGATTTGGGGAATCCTTTTGGGCCTTGATACTCATGGCCACGCGACGATCCATGGTGATGTGCGGCGTCACCGTCAATTTGAGCACCGCCTTTGCCCACTTGAGACTGTAGCTCCCCTCTTCAAGGACCTGGTAGGGAATGTCTACGCCCTGTTCTATGTAGGCTTCCTTATTGTCCAGGGTGAGAATCCTGGGAGAAGAGATGATCTTGCCCTTGCCTTGTTGTTCCATGGCCTGGAGATTAGCTTTGAGGGTAAAGGGAGTAAGGCCCCCTAGCCTGGCGAAATTAAATCCCACGCCACTGGTGGGGCCTTTGGGAGGCAGGTTCACGACCCAATTTTCGTCTCCAATGCCGCCAGTTAATCCGTAGGTGCCGCCAAGGGTATCATAGCCTCGCTGAGGACCTAGCCCGTACCTGTCATCTCCCTCCTGAATGCCGTAGCTCCCCCCCCACTGGATGCCGATGTCGCGTGAAAAGTCAGTGCTAGCCTCAACAATCCTGGCCTCTATGACAACCTGAGGAGTAACGAGGTCCAGCCGTTCTGCCAGCTCCTTGGCCCGATCGACAACAGGCTGGATGTCTTTGATGATAATGGTATTGGTCCGCTCGTCATAGGTCACTTTTCCCCGAGATGTCTTGATCTCGTCTATGTGCTCTTTTATCTCCGAAGCATCGGAGTAATTGATGGGGATATAGTCCGTCATCAAAGGTTCCTGTTCTTTTGCCTGCTGCTCAGCCCTCAAGGTCTCCTGCAATGCCTTCTTCTCCTGTCTCAATGTCTCAAGAGTGGCAATGCGGATGACGCTGCCTTCCACCACAGTGCCCAATTTGTTCATCTTCAAGATGAGGTCCAGGACCTGGTCCCAGGGCACATTGACAAGCTTTAGCGTGATTCTTCCCTGAACGTCCCCTCCTATAACGAAGTTCTTTCCGCTCACCTCATGGAGAATTCGAAAGATATTTCGAATGTCTGCATCCTGAAAATTGAGAGATATCTTTTCTCCCGAGTATGTCTTGCCGCTTTCGGTTACCACGGGTTTTTCAAACGGTTTTTCTATTTTTTCCGCGATTGCTACCTCTGCTTCCTTTATGGCCCTTTCCCACTCAGGTTCTTTGGCCGCCAGGGTGGGCCTTGGAGGAACCTGTGAGGCCTCAAACTCAACAGTGCAGGTGTCTTCTTTTTGCTCGACCCTGTACGGAACAGGCTCACGGAGCTCTATGACAATCACGGCCGTGTCTTCCATGTTAGGGTGTTGTATAGGCAGGATCCGGTCAACAGCGCTCTTAAATCGTGTGGTGATGAGGGGGCGCTTCTGGAATTCAGGTAACGTCACATCGTGGAGTTTCAAGAAAAGCTTTTTGTCTGACGCCTTTTCTGTGTCACAGGCGACTTTTCTGGTTGTTCCCACGACTACGCGGGATTTTCCACCTTCTATCATTTCAAAATCAATTCGATT
>JAXHVD010000023.1:0-64664 GCA_034189385.1 Thermodesulfobacteriota bacterium | reverse complement strand
GTAAAAAGTAAACAACATTGCCGGAATGAGGGAAAACACAAGAGGGGGCAGGCCGCATGGCTTCCCCCTCTTTGCTACATGATTGCGGCTCCCTTTTCCTGTGTCACCAGTGCACCTGTGGTGCGAAACCGCCCCGTTAGACTGTAAGCGGCCCCCCCCCCCACTTTTTCTAACCCGAACAAGGGGCTACCAATCCACTTTCCCAGTGGCCCATGTTACACCAAGAGGCAATACCACGGATGACGGCTTTTAGTTCAAAAATGTGTGTATCTTGCAGCGCAAAAGTACTTATCCAAAAAGGGTATAGAGGCTGGACCTGCATGGGAGCACATGGAGTGGGGTCAGTCCTATTGGCTAAAAGCGTTTAGTGGAAATCCCGCAAAATGTTGAGAGGTGACGCTGCAGGCTCCACAGACAAAACCTCAGCGTTCGTGCACACTGGCGGAAGTATAATGATATAAAAATGCAGGCAAAAAAGGTGAAGAAGCCCACCAGTTAAGGGAGATATTAAGCAGACCAAAGAGCCTCAGGGTGGACAGAGATATGGCCCACCCGTACTTTCCCCCTGCAGGGGGCAGGTGGGTTTTCTCTGGTCGTTTTCCCATAGGGAGGAAGGCCAAAACCTCTGTGACCTAGGTGTCTGCGTGGTGAATCGAAGGGGCTTGCAATGTGTCATCTTCACTGCAAATTAGAACACTTAGTGACCAAGGCTGTTGGATGCGCCCTCTACATTAGTAGTTTCCCTATATTAAAATAAGCTATTTTCACCCACAAAATCCGTAGTTATCACAATTGAAACCGAGTAAAATGTCGTATAAATCAATAAACTAGAAAATAAGGGAAGCCCTAACGCCTGACCGCCCTTTGCCGATGTGCAGGCAAAGATCGCGTAGAGAAGGAAAAATGTGGAACTGTAAGTCGACGTGCCGTTTGTCATTTGTGATTCTTTCTTTGATTCTTTGGTGTTGCCAAGGGGGCTGCCAGTCTTTGAATAGCGCTTCCCCCACGCAGGAAACGTCTCCCCCAAGAACATCTATGGAGAGTTCTCCCGTCAAGACGGTCAAGCAAAACCTCTCCATGGCGAAAAAACTGAAGAATCGCCAACCTTCCGAGTACCTCCTCGGACCGGGCGATACAGTAGAAATCTCTGTTTTTCGCCACGATGAGCTGAAGATGGAGACAACCATCAGTCCTCTGGGGAAGATCTTATACTACCTCATTGAGGACGTTGAGGCTGCTGGATTGACCCAGTTTCAACTCAGGGACAAGATCCAAAAGGAGCTTGCGAGCTTTATCAAAGACCCTAAAGTCGTTGTGCGAATTACCGAATACCAGAGCCACAAAGTGTTCGTCTTAGGCCAGGTGACGAGTCCAGGCGTATACTGTATGAAAAACGACTTCAGCCTTTTGGAGGCCATCTCCGCGGCCGGTGGTATCACCTTAGACGCCTACCTTGGTGGGGCCTATGTCGTGAGAGATGGGAAAATCTTGCTGGTCAACTTTTTGGAACTGATCGAAAAGGGAAATACTGAAGAAAACATTCCCCTGTTGTCCCATGACGTCATTTACATCCCTAACAACAAAGACCAAAAGGTCTTTGTCCTTGGAGAGGTGAACACCCAGTCGGCCATTCCAATCCGAGACAGGCTGACCCTCCTTGGGGCCATTGCCGAGGCGGGCGGTTTCACTCGGGATGCCAATAAAGGCGCCATACTGGTAATGCGCGGCAATTTAAGCGAGCCTGAGATCATGCAAGTGAACGCGACGCAAATGGGCTTTGGGGCCAATATTTCTTTGGAGCGCGGGGACATTGTCTACGTGGCCAGCGGCAGGTTTGCCGATGTGGAGCGAGCTGCCGTTCGACTGTCTCACATCCTGCAGCCGTTCTACACCTTGGCACGAACGATTGTTTGGGGAGATGCTGCCAAAGAGGTGTTTGAGGGAGCAGAATCGAGATTCGTTTACGTTGATGAATAGAGAACCTAGTTTCCACCCCCCCCCACCCCTGAGGGCCTCCGGCTCATAGAGCCGAGGCCTCAGTGGGCAGGAGGCATTGAGACCTGGTAGGAGTGGATTCATGGAACTAGCAAGGATATGGGAGGTTATTCGGAGAAGAAGGTGGGTCATCCTTCAGGCCCTGATGGTGGTGACCCTTGTCGTCGTGACAGGGAGCTATTTGATGACACCATCGTACGAAGCCTCATCTAAGATCCTGATGATGAAGGCCAAGAAGGGCGACATTGGGCTCGGAAATATCGGCTTATCCAGCCTTTCTCCCATGTTGACCACCAGCAGCGATGTAGACGTTAACAAGGTCTTGGCCGCCTCCCGGCCGTATATGGAGAAGATGATCTTTCGACTGCAGTTGAGGGATGAAGAAGGCCGTTTGATCCATGGCGATAAGCTGACTCAGACCGGGGCCATTTCTTCGATCAAAGGGAAGCTCTCCCCCATGCCAAGGATTAGCATCAGCCAGTATCAAGGCACAGACGTCTTGCAGATCAAGGGGGCTTCTCGCCATCCGCAGGAAGCGATGATGATGGCCAATACCCTTGCTGAGATCATGGTCGAACAAAATCAGAGCCAGGTGCGAGCTGAATACAGGAATGCAAGGGTCTTTCTGGAAGACCAGATGAATAAGGTGAAAGACCGTTACAACGCAGCCCTCAAGAGGATGGCCGATTTCAAGAAGCAAGAGCAAACCCTCGACCTGGAAATCGAGACAAAACTGGCGGCTGAGAAGATGACCGAACTGATGAAAGAGAAAGAAGACAATATTATTGACTTGGACGAAGCCCGTGCAAGCCTCAGCCGATTAAAGGAACAGTTGGCCACCCAGAGTCCTGAGTTTCTTTCAGCCTCTACGCTGAAGGAAAACCCACACATTGAAGTTCTCAAGAAGAGGCTCACAGAGCTTGGTCTTCAGCTCACCCAGGCCAGGTCCAATCTGACGGAGAGGCATCCCCAGGTTCTTTCCCTCAGGGAACAGATCAAGGTGGCCGAGGCGGAACTTGAGAAGGAAATAGACATATATCGATCCTCTGCACCGGCCTTGACGGAACTTCAGAGAAAGATCGCTTCACTGGAAGCCCACTTGAAAGGGGTGAATGCAGACATAGACAAGTATTTTACGGCCTTTGGGGAACTGCCCGGCAAGGTCTATAAACAGGCAGGCCTTGACATGGAGCTCAATGTGACACACCAGAGTTATAGCGCCCTTCTAGATTCCTTATATCAAATCGGGATGGCTGAAGCTGCCACCCTGTCTGAAATCAGGGTCGTTGAACCAGCAGTAAGGCCCCTTTTTCCGGTCAGCCCAAACAAGACCTTAAATGGGGTACTAGGCCTTTTTTTGGGGCTGATCTTTGGAATTGGCCTTGCCTTCACCATGGAATACCTGGACGACACCGTCAGAACAGCCGACGATATCAAGGAATTTAGGCCTATCGTCTTAATGGGGACGGTTCCTAAGTTTAAGCCAAAGACGTTGTCTTTGATTTCAGCCAAGGACGCCAATGATCCCCTTTTTGAGTCGTACCGAAGTATACGAAACTACCCAATCATGAACGGAACACCCTCAAGAAGCCTTCTGATCACCTCTGCCGGCCCGGAAGAAGGAAAATCAACCACCGTACTGAACCTGGGGATTTCTTTTGCCCGTCAAGGGAAAAAGGTGGTGATTGTTGATATGGATCTCCGAAGACCAAATCTGCACGCTTATTTGAACCTGCCGAACAAGGTGGGTATAACCGATTTGCTGCAAGGCAAGGCCTCTGTCGATAAGGCGATTCAAACAACTCAGGTGGAAGGCTTGAGCATGATTCCTGGTGGGCCCCCTTTTGATGATCCGGCGGCGCTGATTGACTCAGGCAAAATGGGCCAGCTTATGCCAGACCTGAAGAGCCGGTTCGAAGTGGTGATCATAGACTCAGCACCCCTCTTCGTCAAGAGTGACGCCTTGGTGATGGCCAAGTATGTGGATGCTTCCATCATCGTACTGGCAAGTGAAAAGACAACGCGTCGGGCCGTCAGCGAATTAATAGATGTTATGACAAAGGCCCACATTAAGCCCTTGGGCTTTATCCTGAACAGGTGTTCCGTTGAAAAAGGAAAGCACCTCTATCATCAGTACTATTGCGGCCATTACGGCAGTGAACTATCTACCAGCACAAGAAGGTCATGAGAAACCAAGAGGAACTGTCATGAGACTGTCATCGGTCTTTTTCGCCTTGATTCTGTCCATATTGGTTTCCAGTTGCACAACCGTTACCGAAGGGGACTTGGCTGATCTGCGAAGTCCCAATGCCATCGTGAAGAAAGAAGCCATTGACAGGATCTCAAGAGGACCGGGCTTCCCGTTGAGCCTCATGGGCCCTCTTGTGAGCAGAGATAACGAAAAGAAGGCTGTTACCATTATGGTGGCGTTGTTGCGCAACGGAATGGAATCCAAAGAGGCCACATTGAGCCTTCTCAATGCCCTGGCAGAGCTGGGACAGAGGACAGAGGTCCCTGCGGCAGCCTTGATCGAAAAGCTGAAACATAAAGACCCCCAGATTCGCCATTCGGCCGTTGAGGTCCTGGGGAAGACAAAGAGCAGGGAGGCCTTACCGGCACTAGTAGAATTGCTGGAGCAGGAGACAGAAAAGTATCCCATCATATGGGCCATCGGGGAAATTGGCGACCAAGAAACCATTCCACAGTTAGACCACTTGTTGGCTAGTGAAGACAAATATCTGACCTATAATGCTTACAGGGCCCTTGCAAAGATAGGGACAGACGAAGGAAATCGTGTCGTGAGGCCCGCTCCTGCCGGAAGGGACGAGGCATTTGAGGCCCCACAGATTCCGTCAGTTCGGCGCCGAATTAAAAACGTGCCTGCCCGTGAAGTAGGAAAGCCTTCTGATGGCGCTGATTCTGTGAAGGTGGCTGCAACGAGCATGGACAAGAATGATGTAAAGTCTCCTGCCGGAAGGGACGAGGCACTTGAGGCCCCACAGGTTCGGTCAGCTGACCCCGGAATTAAAAATGTGCCTGCCCGTGAAGTAGGAAAGCCTTCTGATGGCGCTGATTCTGTGAAGGTGGCTGCAACGAGCATGGACAAGAATGATGTAAAGTCTCCTGCCGGAAGGGGCGAGGCACTTGAGGCCCCACAGGTTCGGTCAGCTGACCCCGGAATTAAAAATGTGCCTGCCCGTGAAGTAGGAAAGCCTTCTGGTGGCGCTGATTCTGTGAAGGTGGCTGCAACGAGCATCGATAAAAAGGATGTGAAGTCCCAAGGTGCGGGGACCACGAAGAAACAGACAGGGCAGGTCGCCCGTGTCCGCAATGAGGAAGAGGAGAAAAAAGAAGAGAGACAAAAACTCCAGCAGGGCCTGGCAACGAAAGCGGATCCTGAAAAGGGCACTGCCTTGTACAGCCGGGGACTTGCCCTTCAGAAGAAGGGGTTGCTCCAAGAGGCCAAGGAGTTGTACGAAGCTGCTCTGGAAATTTCCCCCAATCTTGTTGCGGCTTTGAACAATGTTGGGGTGATTTATATTAAAGAGAAGAACTATGGCGCAGCCAGCAAGGCACTCGAGAAAGCCCTTAAGATAACGCCCAACCACGTTGACTCCTACTACAATTTGGCATGCCTTTATGCCCTGCAGAAGGATGTGGGCCGAAGTTTGTCTTACCTGAAGAAGACGGTCGCCGTGGATGAGGCGGCCCGGAGGTGGGCAATGATAGATGAGGATCTAACAAATCTGCATGGGCATTCTGAATATGAAGAGATCGTGCGGGAAACAAAGAGTCCGTAATCTGATCAGCTCTTCCATCGTAGTCTCTACACTGAGTGGGGCAATTGGTTGCTAAACGTCGCCCCTCACCGACGGTGGCAGAATCGGCCTCTGGGCGCAGCCCTTATAAAGGCCCAGAGTTTAGAAGACATTCTATGAGACAATCCTTTTGCTTCTTGTTGCTCTGGATACTGGTTTTGTGGAACTCAGGCTACGTAGGGGCTGAACTGAAAACCATTGATTTTGACCACTTACCCGATGGAACTGCAGTCGGACACGCCACAACAATAACAGATGCCTATGCTGCGTGGGGAGTGACATTCGATTGTCACGGTGTGTACCCAGATAGCCCACTGGTAGACGACAACAATGCCTATGCCTATGGAGATAGTCGGGCATTTTCGTGGAATAATGTCGTAGGAGGTAGAATCATAGGCGACCATTATCATTGGTTGAATTTCGATATATGCTATTGCACGGCGGAGTTCGCGAACCCCGTTGACTACATAAGTATTTACGGAGCAGGTAGTCCTTTTCAGGTCTTCTACTATGATCAACACGGCAAAAAGAGAGGCCCTTTTGGCTCACCTGGCGATAGTTTTCTAGACATTTCTCCTAGCACTGGACTACTCATCAAGAAGATTGAATTTGGCAGCTACACAGGAGATTATTATACGTATTTTGATGACCTTACATTTAGTGTCCCCTGGCCTACAATAGCCGTAACAGATTCCTTAGATCCGTACGACGATCTTCAGCTGCCGTTTGGCAGTATAACCGAGGGCGGCTTTTCAGAGGCAAAGGTGACCATGGCCAACGATGGTGATGATGGCCTCATCATCGGTTCTGTCGGAACGCTTGCAACTCCATTCAGCATTGAAACAGATGACTGCTCGGGCAAGAGTCTCAGCCCAGGAGAAAGCTGCTCGTTAACGGTTCGTTTTACTCCAACCACCACCGGGACATTCAACGATTTTTTTGACATTGCATCCAATGATCAGGATCAACACTCCGTAACTCTTGCTGTAAGCGGCACAGGGGTAGCTGCCGGACTGGAGTATACTCTGACGCTCGACATCGTTGGCCAAGGCGCTGTCATGCTTGATCCTGAGGGCGGCACTTATGATGCCGGTGCCCTTGTGGAAATAAGCACGGAAGCTGATGCTGGCTGGACGTTTGATGGTTTTGGAGGGGCTGATGTCGCAGACCCGGACTTGAGCAAGATGACTGTTACCATGGATGGTGACAAGATGATTACGGCCGTGTTTCGTAGCGACGGTGATGGAGATGGAGCCCCTGACGCAGATGAGTGGGGCCCAGACGGAACCGATGAGAGTTACGACGGGAACAAAGACGGCTTGGCTGACTCTGACCAGCCCCACGTCCTTTCGGGTTCCGTAGACACTGATGGAGACGGCACAGATGATTATTACTACACCATAGCCTTGCCCAATGATCAACACCGTTTTGGAGCCCTGAAGGTAGGGGGAAGCCCGTCTGAGGGTGTGGAGAGTGTGCCCGAAGACATCGCATTCGAATGGGGGTTCTTTGACTTCACTATTCAACTGCCTCTTGGCGAAAGAGAAACTACAGTGGGGATCTTTCTCCCCGTTGATGCCCGTCCCAGCACCTACTGGAAGTATGGGCCCATGCCGACTGAGCAAGGACGTCGGTGGTATGAATTCTTCAACGATGGTACGACAGGGGCAGAATTTGAAGAGAATGTGATCTGGCTGAACTTTGTAGATGGTGATCGTGGCGATGACGATTTTAACAGCACGAACAGCATCATCGTTGACGTTGGTGGGCCAGGTTTCACCGGCTCTCCGGCACGTTCCCCCGATGACGATGATACCGGTGGTGGCGGAGGCGGCGGAAGCTGCTTTGTCAGCACTGTGACATTGGAATTGGGGGCGTTATTGAACAACCTGAATTTGTGAGCCTGGAAGGGCAAGAAGTGTCAACATCTATATCCGCTTCTTTGACTCTTCCCAGATCTTCTCAACAACCGTTTTATACCGGCTCTGTTTGGGGAACGCGTCCTTGAGAAGTTCTATGTACCCAGCGATTTTCTCTAGTGCTTCCGACTGTGAATGGATGATCGTTTCGTAATACTTCCGCGTGCCGAAGACGTTGTCTATCCTCGCCCCAAGGACCCTTAACATCTGGCGAAGTTGATCCTCTGGCAGGTCATCTCTGTTTTCCAGTACCTTTAACAGTTGATTATGAAAGGTTCTGTACATCTGGATGGTGTCTCCCGAGTTAACGAAGCCCCTGTATTCCAATACTCTTTTGATCTTCTCTTCTAAATCATTGAGAGAGAATGGCTTCATAATGAAATCGAAGGCGCCCAGCTTGATGGCTTCAATGGCGGTCTCCATGGTAGCATGACCCGTAATCATAATGATCTCCGTTGAAGGCATATGCTCTTTGGCATATTTCAACAGGGTCATCCCGCCCTCAGGGTTCCCTTCCATATCGGGCATGTTCTTGTCCGTCAAGATCATGTCATAATCGTTGTTCTGAATGAAGGACAATGCGCTGTTTACACTCTCGGCCATGTCGTGCTGATAACCGTTTTTTCGCATGAACTCGGCTAGCAGGTTACGGATATGCTCATCGTCATCAGCAACCAGTATCCTGACGCCCATTTGATTCCTCTCTTTCCTGCCCGGTCACCCTCTCGCAGGGTTGAACCGGAATTGCGCAAGTATGGTAGGCCACGCATTGCCACCACAAGCGGAGGGAGAAATGGTGAATCTCAAAATCCTCCTGATGAGATGCTGCATTTTCATGGCTCCGGAGGGTTCATGGAAGTTTAGAATTTTGTTCCTCTTCTTTTTCCATGGACAGAGCAGTTTCAAGAGCCCTCACCCTGAAAAAGAGCCAAGCCCTGGCTCAAAACGGATCCTGGCCTCCCGGACCATGATAGCAAGGCCTTATTTGATATATTAACACAAGGGAGGTGGTTGAAAAAGCGGAAAAGGGTTTTTGTGAAACAAAGAAAGAGGATAGACGTTTCCCCATAGTGCGATGGGAACGTAAATAAGACCATGCGGCACCGGATTGACACCGTAATCGGGCGGGGCTAGGAAGGACTAGCTGTTGCAATACCAGGAATAAATTGGTGGAGGCGGCGGGAGTCGAACCCGCGTCCGACAATATTCCACATAGGCTTCTACATACATAGCCTGAATTTAAATATTCGCCCCTCCAGGTTCCTTCAGGCAGGATGCTAGAGGCGCTAGCTTGTTATGAAGTTCGCCCCTCGCGTAACAAGCAATCACTAGAGGCTATCCTGCTGTTCGACGCCCTGTCCGGGTCCGCAGGAAAAATCCGGCAGGACGTTAGCCTACTTTACGCGGCTAAAGCGTAGTTATAATCGTCTGCGATTATTTTAGGTCCCGCCATTTTTACGAGCCGGCAGGCGCTCGGTATGCAACCTATGCTTCCATATTCCCGTCGAAGCCATTTCGCCCCCATGATCACAAAGGCTGGTCATAAAGATCGTCCCACTGTCACTTACCCAGACGATTATACCTATATTATATACCCATTCATTGCAGTGTCAACTTTTTCTGATGTTTCCTTTTTCGCGCTCCATGTCCCGTTTTTCGTCCCGCTTTCGGATGGCTTCGCGCTTGTCGTATTTTCGCTTCCCCTTGGCCAAGGCCAAGAGAATTTTCGCCTTGCCGCCCTTAAGGTAAACCCGAAGGGGAATAAGGGTCTGGCCCCTCTCCTTTACTTTCCCTGTAAGGCGCTTGATTTCGTCCTTGTGCAAGAGGAGTTTGCGTGTCCTTAAGGGGGGGTGATTCCCGTGGGCCGCAAAGGGATATGCCCCTATGTGCATGTTATGGAGGAAGATTTCGCCACCTCGGATTTCCGCATAGCTGTCCTTGAGATTGGCCCGTCCCAGTCGCAAAGATTTGATCTCCGTACCGAGCAAGACCATACCGGCCTCATATTCATCCAGAATGAAATAGTCGTGCCGTGCCTTTCGATTTTGGCATACAGTCTTTGTGTGTGCCATGGTTAACCACCTAACTATTTGAAAAGACGCCGTAATCGCAGTAATGGCAGGCGCCATGGGGTGTTGGCTTAGGGCTACCTTTATCAATGAGAGAGCTTTGCATAACGCTTTCGAACGGTCATTGTGAGCTATTTGGGGCACCCATTCGGCTGCTGTGAGCGGCCCACTATAGTGGGTAAATCGTGAACTGTTTGATCCGCCTCAGGCGGAGAGTTTTCGCGATTTAGGGAACAAGGCCGAAAAAGGGTCAAATAGATCACAGAATCAAGTGAGAAGGGGTTCTGCAAAGGTCTCAATGACAGAACACCTGGAGTCTATTGGTCTCGGGGCCATCTAAGGGGCCTCAAAGAAAAGTCAAACCCATGTGCCAGAATGGATCGTTGCGTCGAAGGTAGACAGAAGTGCCTCTATGGGACTACAGAAGGCCATCTGCCGTGGCTTCTGGGTGAAGAGCCCCCATGCTAGGCCCCACCGGACTGAAAGAAGGTGGCCATTTCAAACGACTTTCCATATGTTTCCTGAATAAGATGCCGGACCTTAGATGCCGTCGCCTGCTTAAAAACCTCCTGTACAAAGGACCTTGACTCTTCAAAATCGAGTGTACGAACCAGACTCTTGATGGCAGGAATAGAGATGGGATTCATGCTAATAGCATCCAGCTCCAAACCGAGCAATACCGGAATATTGACAGGGTCTGCCGCCATCTCTCCACACAGATTGACCTCTATGTCTGCTGCCTTGGCACTCTCCACCACACGGTGGATCATCCGCAATACAGCAGGGTGCAGGGGCTGGTATAGCCCTGAAACGTGCTTGTTGATCCGGTCGATGGCAAGAGAGTACTGAATAAGATCGTTGGTGCCAATACTAAAAAAATCAACCTCTTCGGCCAAAATATCAGCCATGATCACCGCTGAAGGGACCTCTATCATGGCACCTATTTGAATATCCTCCCTAAAGAGGAGACCCTCCTTGGCCAGGGACTCTGCAGCCTCGGCCAGCATGCGCTTTGCCTCAATAATCTCCTCCACTTGGGATATCATGGGAAACATGATTCGAACGTTCCCAAAATGGGCCGCCCTGAGTATGGCCCGCAGTTGGGTCCTGAAGATATCTGGCGATTGGAGGCAGAACCGGATGGCCCTGAGGCCCAAAGCAGGGTTCATTTCACCGGCCAAAGAAACGCCACTGGCAAATTTGTCCCCTCCAATATCCAATGTTCGTATAGTGACTTGCTGGTCACCCATGATATCGGCCAGGTCCCTGTAATTATCAAAGAGCTCCTGCTCTGAGGGCAGGGTCGGCTGGTTCAGGTAGAGGAACTCAGTGCGGTACAGTCCAATGCCGTCCCCACCATGATCTATAGCGGACACGACTTCTTCTAGTAGCTCAATATTGGCGGCCACAGTCAACCGATGGCCGTCTTTTGTTTCTGCTGGCAGATGACTGGTGCGGGTGACTCTGGCCTGAAACTGTTCGAAAAGATCCTTCCGCTCATGGTGCCGTGTGAGTGTCTCATCGTCGGGATCGACAATCACAATCCCTGCGTTACCATCTACAATAATGAGGTCATCGGTCTGAATCTGCTGCGTTGCACCTCCCAGGCCGAGTACTGCTGGGATCTCAAAGGATCGCGCAATGATCCCGGTATGGGAAGTCTGGCCACCCAGATCTGTCACAAAGGCCTTGACCTTTTCCAGCTGGATCTGGGTCGTCTCTGCCGGGGAGAGATCGTGGGCGACAATGATGACCCGTTTGTCAATGTCGGAAACCTTTGACGGGCCCGTTCCCAGGAGATGCTCCAGAATGAGCTTGGAGGCATGGACAACGTCTGATGCCCTCTCGCGGAAATACGGATCAGGCATCTTCTTGAAAATGGCCTGCACTTGGTCCACGGCCATCTTCAAGGCCCGTTCAGCATTCAGATTCTTCTCCTTGATGTGTTGAATCGTTCCATCGTAGATCATCCTGTCTGTGAGCAGCATCATATGGGTATCGAGGATGTAGATGTGATCACGATATTCGTCAGGGACCTCTTCAATGATCTTGCGAAGGTCTTCCTGGGCCTTCTTCACAGCCTCCTTGAAACGATTTATTTCAGAACCGATTTTTTCCGAAGGGATAAAGCGTTTTTCAATGACGTCAATGTTTTTTTGCTCTAGGAGATAGGCTTTGCCAATGGCAATGCCGGGAGATGCGCCAATGCCCTGAAGGGAGAGGTTTTTTGATACAGTGGTAGGCATTTCTATCATTCTCCGAAGCCGGCTTCGATGAGCTGCGCAATCCGGTTCAACACCTCTGCGTCGGTGGAATCAGTGATTTCCACAGTCACCTCTGTTCCGCAGGGACAATAGAGGCTCATGATATCGAGCATATCGGCGCCATCTGCCTCTTGCCCATCCTTGATGATAACGACCTTGGATTGGGCGGTTTCGGCCAACCGGGCGATCTTGGCTGCCGCCCGGGCGTGGAGCCCCAATTCGTTAGAAATAGTCAGGCGTCTGCTGAGTGGATGTTTGTTTGTGGATTTCATATCAAAGTTGTAAATGTAACACCTCATATTCAAATGTCAACGGGCTCCCCGTTCAAAGAGGAGGTCCCTAGTTGCCGACCCTTCCCAGTTCTTGGTTGATGGTTTCACAAAAAAAGTCCCTTTTGCTCCCTCTGTGAGCACGTTGGGCGCAGTCAATATTTTCAGAAAAATGCCAACACTCAGCCCCCATGAGCATGGTGCTCCTGATGAAGCTTGGCCTGGTGGACGAAGGCCTCTATCCTGGTGAGCATGTTGGTTTGCTTCTGTCCATCGTAAACGGCATGGAGCACGGGGAGATTCTGATGGGCCTTGAGGGCATTTTTGAAGATCGGTACTGAAACGTTTCCCAGCATACAGTTGAGCACAAACAGGTTGCAGAGGCCAGAGACGCCTGAAGCGGCAAAGCCCCGCACGCGAGCTGTAAAAGTGGCGAGGACGGGATCAATATCATAATGAATAAAGGGTTCAACTTCACGAAGCACGGTTCTACTGTCAAGGGTCTTAAAAGGTCGAAGGGCCTCCGGCAGGTATGCTTCTATCCGCCTAACCCACGACATGATCCATTGGTTCCGGAGAAAATAGTACAAGGCAGCCCCCACTTTACCCCTTTTCAGGCAGTTCCTGTGGTAATAGTGGTTTGAAAAAAGGGTAAAAAAATTGGTCACCGTTAGGCCGTGGGTGATCACTTCAACCCCAAGGCCTTCAAGGGTTCGTATAAGATCGTGGTTGGCCCAACGATTCAGGACCGTGTAAAACTCTCCCAGGATGCCAATGGTCGGCCTTTTCTCAGATCGGTCAACGGGCACGGCCGAAAGAGCGTTCACAGAACGTGTCAGATCCTCAAGGACTCTGCGACTCCACTGGGAGTGCCTTCCATTAGGTTGGGCCACGGCACTGGCAATACCTTGGATGCCGACCCCAAAGACCCGATCCGTGTCACCTGCCTTCTTTTCATAGGGACGCACGTGGAGTCGAATCCTTTCAAGGACCTCAGCGGCCAGCCAACCTTGCCAAAGCCGTTGGGTAAAACGCAGACCGAAAAGCCCTGAGAACTCGTCATAGCGGGTAGAGGTAAGTGGGGCAATGACGGGCACCTCGGAAAACCCCAGGCGCCTGAAAAGATCGGCGTGTCCGATGCCGTATTGAGAAAACCTACAGGCTCCATCGTAGTTTGCCATCCAGATCGCAGTGCGTTCAGGATCGAATTCAGGCCTGCGAGTCAATTTCACGAAATCTCCGCAGGTGACAATAAAGGGATGACACTCCCTGCCTGAGGTAACCTGTCGTCCCATGTATTCGGTCTCGTCATCGGGTTCAGGAAGCACCTCGGCCTCAAGTCCCATGGACCGGAAGGCCGCCTCCACTATCGTGGAAAAGGCCCGCGACACATACGGAAAATAGAGCGTCCGATTCTCCAAAAGCTTCAGCACCTGAGGATCTGGCCCAAAGCGGTCCACTGTTCTTTCCCTTGCCCTGATGACCAGATTCAGAGGTTGGGGCCTCTGCCCCCCCTTGCTTGGCAAGCCATCGAGCGTATCCAGGAATGCCTCGATACGGGTGACCATCCCGGCATCTCCTGTGTGGTCGTCCACCTCTAAGACGAGATATGGCTTGTCTGTAAGTTCAGCTTCCATGTACTTCATGAAAAAAGAATCTGGCCCGCACCCGAAATTCGTCAGCAGCACCGGGAACAGCCGCTGATCATAGCGCGTCAACAGGCATGCCTTAAGAAGATCACGGGTATTCTTCCAGACAACGTTGTCATAACCTTGAGGCAGGGTCACGTCGTCCAGGGGAAGCATATCAAAGGGGATGGTCCGTTGCCCGTGGCGTCTAAGCTTTCTAGCCAGATGAAGATTCAGGCCGGGATCGAATATGTTGTGAGATTTGCCCAACAAGACCAAGCACCGGTCTTGAGGGCCCAGGGAGGCCAGGATCTCCTTGCCCCGATCCTGGCGCCAGTTCTCAAACCGTGCCTGGGCTCTGCGGCCGGCGGCTATGGCCTCTTTGGTCCTTTCTGCCCTGTGGCCCAGAGATCTGCCAATGCCCAGCAGTGCGCGGTCAACCACCTGTCGGCGCTCCCGCCACCGTATGACCGGCGCCAGGAGTGCTACTTCTGAACCCATGGCTGCCTTTACCATGTAGGGCATGGACTGCATGTAAGGGCAATTAAAGCTGCCAGAGGTGTCGTTGCCTGTGGGATGATCGGTCTCGCAGGGGAGCAAGACTAGGTCTGCCCCTTTTGAGACCAAATCTCTTATGTGGCCATAAACGGCCTTGATGGGAAAACAGGTCTCAGAGGGAACGCAAGACAGCCCTCTTTGGATCAAGGTCTTGTTCGTGCCCTCTGAAAGGAGCACGGGGTGGCCCAAGGTTTTTAGAAACGCCATCCAAAAGGGAAGATAATCAAAGAAGCTTAGGACATTTGGAATCCCGATGATTTGTGCAGATCCTCCTTTCAAGTCTTCTTTGTCAAAGCCTTCCAAGAGACGATTCTGCCGTTCCTCAAAAAGGTCCGGCAGATGGGCATAACCGGTGTGGTCAGAAGACCTTTCATATCGCCCGCACAGGCTCCCGTAATAAGAACGCAATCTGCCATCTATATAGATCTGATGGATACGACACAGATTAGGGCATTTCTGGCATTCAAAGGTCTTTACCTCATAGGGGCGATCCTTTAAGTGAAACCCGGCAAACCGACTGGAGGCCTGTTCACGGTCTCTGGCTGCTAGCGCAGCGCCTAGGGCCCCCGTGACGTTATGATGCTCAACGGTGACAAGGGCTTTTTCTAAGATGTTCTCAAAGGCGGCAGCAACGCTTTGGTTGGCAGCGACCCCTCCCTGAAAGACGATGTGGTCGCCAATCCTTTTTGTGCCAACGACCTTTTCCAGATAGTTTTGGGCAATGGCATAGGAAAGCCCTGCAGTCAGATCGCTTAAGGTTTCCCCAGTCTGTTGGTGATGAATCAGGTCGGACTCCATAAACACGGTGCATCGCGCACCAAGATCTGCCGGCGTGCTGGAAGAAAAGGCCAACTCGCTGAAGGTCCGGCGGATAGGCACCTTAAGACGGGCAGCCTGTTCTTCCAAGAAAGAGCCAGTGCCTGCTGCGCAGACCTTGTTCATCTCAAAGTCAATGACGCGGCCATTTTTGCACCGGATGTACTTGGAATCCTGCCCGCCGATCTCGATAATGGTGTCGACATCGGGGTCAAGGTGCATGGCAGCACGGGCCTGGGCTGAGATCTCGTTGATCACCACGTCTGCTCCCACAAAATCTCCGATAAAGTAACGGCCGCTCCCCGTAACCCCGACACCACACACGCGGACTGCCTGCCCTACCTGATCAGCCATTTCCTCAAGGCCCGATCGAACGGTGTCTACGGGCTCTCCCCGGGTGTACCAGTACTGCTTGGCCTTGAGTTGTCCCTTTCTATCAATGAGCACGATATTGGTGCTCACTGCGCCGATGTCAACTCCGAGGAACACCTCGACACTGTCGCCTTGCCCAATTCCGTAATAATGATCCGAGGTCTCCCTCTTATCCCTTCTGCGGACCAGGGGCTTCATCTGCGCTTTGCGAGGACGGTCCTGGGCCCTGTCCAGGGCTTCTTTTATCCTTTTAATCAGCCCTGTCCTAGACTGGTTCAAGCCACCTGTCAGGCCCTTGGCCATGAGGGCCGAACCAAAGGCACCCATGACAAGAAAATGTTCTGGGATCGTGAGGTCGCCAGGGTCCAGCCCCAGGCATTTTTCAAAGGCATTCACCACCCCAGGGTTGGCAGCCACGCCCCCCTGAAACAGGATCGGTTTGGGAAAGGGTTTTCCCTTGCCGAGATTGGTAATGAAATTCAAGGCAAGGGCGCTGCAGAGACCTGCAACAATATCGGCCTTGGGGGTCCCTTCCTGGAGCAGGTGGACCATGTCGCTTTTGGCGAAAACACTGCACCGGCCGGAAATCCTGGCTGGATGCTTGGAACAAAGAGCCAGGGCGCCGAGGTCTTCGATGGTCATCCCCAGGCGCTGGGCCTGCAGATCCAGAAAGGAGCCTGTGCCGGCCGCGCACACTTCATTCAACACGTGATCGATGATCACGGGTGCACCAGTCTTGGCGTCTCGATCCACAAAGACAAGTTTAGAATCCTGTCCGCCGATCTCAATGATGGTGCGCACGCGAGGATGAAAATGACATGCCGCCGTGGCTTGGGTGACGATCTCATTTACATCTGGAACGTTGAGGACACGGCCTACCAGTTTTCGGCCACTTCCAGTGGCCACGACCCCCTCAAAGGAATCCATGGGGCCGCCAAGCTTCTCCAGGGAGTCTAGGAGCATGGCCATAGGCTGCCCCTCCGTGCGCCTGTAAATGGACGTCTTAATATCTGCCGCCTCATCTACAACAACGATGTTCAGGCTCACGGAACCGATGTCGATTCCCATATAGAGTCTTGTATGTGCCATACGTATGAAGGTCTATGACGGATGTTTGGGGGCCTAAACAGAATGAAGGCGCAAAGACACCCTTATCCTGAGCCTTGCGCCTTACCCTTCTTCGCCTCTGATACAGTGCAAGTATACACTTACCATGCCCATCTTGTCTTCACAAGTCTCAAGAAGGCCAAACTGAACCTTGGAAAGAGTGGCGGAAAGGTCCCAACGGGCTGTTGCCCAAATCCCTTTTCGCTTGGGCTAAAGCGCTTTTTGACAAATATAGGGCTCGCTCCAGGCGATGTCGCACGTAGTGAAGCTTTGCGCTATACTCTCCGCCGCGGCGGATCAAGCAGTTGACATCGCAAGTCTTCCACTTCGCCAACATTTGTTGGCAAAAGACGCCTTAATGCCCGCTCAAAGGAATTCTTGTTTGGGCAAAAGCCCGTCAAGAATTGACAACCAGTGCAACGACTGGTAGAGATTTCTGGCATCATTGAAAGATCTTGGAACTATATCACGGCAAACATGGAGAGGGGGGACATGTCTGACAAGGTTCTTATTTTTGGTAAAGATACGTGACCCTTCACGACGGCAGCCCGTGAGGCCTATTCAAAGGCAGGCAAGGAGGTAGAGTACCTAAACGTCATCCGTGACCCGGAACAACTCGACGTGATGCTAGAGTACTCCAGTGGAAAGCGAAAGGTCCCCGTCATCGTAGAAGGCCAAGCGGTTACTCTAGGCTTTGAGGGAAAGGGGTGACGTGTCTAAAAAGACGTCTGCCCTGGAAGGGCTGACAGATCAACCAGACCCCTTGGTGTCAGACCTAAGCGTCTCATCGTCGGCTTCCAGGATCTTGACGCTTCCGTTTAACTGGCCACCAGGCTCGACGTCGATGTTCCTGCAAAAGACCTTTCCGGTGAATTCTCCTGTTTTCAGCAATCTTACATTCTCATAGGCTGTCACATCGCCTTCAAACTTGCCCCCGATGACCATCTCTCGGACCTTTACGTCAGCCATCACATGGCTGCCTTGAGCCGTCACGACAGTATCTCCCTCAAGGGTCCCCTCAAGGGTCCCAATAACGATCAGCTTTCCCTCTACATGCGCGGTACCTTTCACTTTGCAACCTTTGTCTATGATAGAAAGCCCTGCCTTTTTATCCTTCATCATGTGCCCCTTTTTGAAAGCGGACCGGGACCGGCCCGCCCCCGTGCTTAAGAGCCAGACAACTGGTCCACCTGGTAAACCTGCTCCGCCAAAAGACTCCCGGTCTCAGAATAGACGTAGACAGTGGCGGTCTTAAACGGTTCCATTGCCGCCGCACCGGGAAAGGTACCTTGAACGGGCTTAAATCGGGTAATGGAAAAATACTGCCCCTTCTTAAAGATGGCAGGCCTTCCGGCATCCAACGAAGTCGATGGAGACACTGCGGGCTGCGCCTCAGAGCCCTCCCGAGGTTGCAGGACCACGAAGGTGTATCCCTTCATTCTTCTCCCTTGTGGATCAATGTTTTTAACGACGAATCGATACTCCAGAAAATGGCCCTCATCTGCTGGCCGGATTTCCAGCCTGTCCACGGAAACACCCCCGGCCAAGGCCGGCTGTGTCTCTTCGCTCCTTTCCATGGGTTTGGCAGGCGAGGCCTCAGCCACCGTTTTTATTTCCTCGGAGGCCTCGGCTTCTCTTTCTTTGCCGGAAGGGGCAGGTGATATGGGGCTTTCAGATACCTCGTCGGACGGCTTGGATTTCTGGATAGATTCGCCATCTTTCTCATCGGATTTCACCGGACCCTCTTTCAGCATCAACCGCACCAGCGCCTCGTCTTTGTCTTCCTTGGCCGCAGCAAGCTGTGCCCTTATCTGACCCAGCTCCCTTTTGAGCTCCCCGTTCTCCACGCGCACCCGCAGAGAGGAAACCGTCAAAAAGACGATCAAGATGAAGACCGTTGCCGCGCAGACCGTGAGCGCAACGAGCAAGGGTTTGCTCAGGCGAAAGGAGACCGTGTTGCCCAGATCTCCAACGACAAGGAGGGTCCAAGACTTGGACTGTTTTCTTGAACCAGGCTTCGCCGTTTTGTTGAACTGATTCAAAGGATATCCTCCCTATGCATCTACCTCAGCCCCCCACAGGCCATTCAGCGAGCTTGGTCAAAGAGTCGGTACCCTGACCATGCTCCCAGCCAGGCGGTTTCCCTTTGCGGTCAAAAAAATAAGAAATCGTAAAGAGTCCAAAATGGCCACCTTACATCATTCCGGCAACAGCCGGGATCGAGTAACTCAAGCTCAAGTTTCGCCCCCCTTATTTCCGCTAATAGGACCTGTGACAAGACTTGTGCCCCTCAGATTTGGCAACAGAGGGATGGGGAAATTCGCTGAACGAAGGCCTACAGCCATTGCCACCCACTCTCTCCGCACAGCTACTAAAGGCATTGGAGGCCGCAGAGAAGCGGATTTCCCCATCCCCAGGCTTCCATTGCATAGAAAAGGCCCAAACCAGGGTTATTCCGTCTCCTCGAAGCCTTGGCACGTTTCTAGCCTTTATTTCAAAATGGTTGGTTGGGCTGCGACCCTTGAGCAGTCAGTTTAAACCGCTAACATGTTTCTGGACCCTGGTTTTCCACCGGGGTGATGACTTGTTGCGATTTCATCAACGAAGGGCGAAGCCTAACAAAGGTTCCCCTCAAATGCAATACGATGCCCAATTTTCAGGCCCACAGGTCCTTGCCCATGGGGTCATGGTACCACATGGGGTAATAGTAGCTGTTTTCATTCCAAGAAAGGCAGCCTACTCTTTTTCCGGTAGACAAGGGCCTGACACACTGCCATCAAGGTCTGATTTTCGTCCGTTACCTTTATGTCATAGGTGGCTGTGCGAGGCGTACGGTTCAGCTCCTGTGCCTCTGCCCTCAATCGCGCCCCTGGTGTGGCAGCCGCAGTGTAGGTGATATTCATGTTCAGGGCCACTGCCACGGTGCCGTGAGAATTAGAAGCCGTTTCAAAGGCCTCATCAATCAGCGCAAAAACGGCCCCACCATGGGCCATTCCGAAGATGTTTTCCATGTCTTCTGTAAACGTCATCTCCACCACTGAATGACCGTCATTCAATTCAACGAGTTCAAGATTCATCTTCCGAGCAAAAGGTTCTTCTTTCACTCTCTTCACCATTGCCTGTCGTAGGACTTCTTCCATATGTTCCCCTCCTGTGGCCCTTTTTTTATCTCGCGCAAGCGTACATTTTTTATCATGCCCGTGGGCTCAACGTTGTCAAGTACTTTCAAAGGGCGTATAAGTCGGGTCTGGTATCGTAACTATCCACGTCCACAGGAGGGGCCATCATGGACGAGATCACATACAGGCCCATCGGAATCATTCATTCGCCCTTTAAAGAACCCAAGGGAACACCCATACAACCGGCAGGTGCTGAAGGGATCGCGGGAAGGGTTGAAGTTTTTCCTGAATATGTTGTAGGATTAACAGACCTTGAAGGGTTTTCTCACATCATCTTGATATACCACTTTCATCTGTCCAAGGAATCGGCCCTGAAAGTCAAGCCATTTATGGATGGTCAATCACACGGGGTCTTTGCCATGAGAGGCCCAAGCAGACCAAACGCCATCGGCATGTCCGTGGTTCGGCTCGTAGGGGTGGAAGAAAACGTGCTGCATATACAAGACATGGACATTGTGGATGGGACACCTCTTCTAGATATCAAGCCTTATGTGCCACAGTTCGACATACGGAAAGTGGATAAGGTGGGATGGCTGGAGGAAAATGTCCACAAGCTCTCCACATCTAAAGACGATGGGAGATTCGTATAGCCTTATATAGATCCAGGCAGATGAACGGAAGTCGGCGTCAGGCCGGTTCATGGGGCATTGCAGTCCCTTTATGGATATGGCAGTCTATCCACAGGCAAGAGAAGTGAAACCTATTGTCATCCCAGGCCACGGGAGCTTTGAACTGGAAAATGTCGTTCTGGATCTGAACGGCACGATCACCGAATCGGGCGAGTTCATTCCCGGCGTCGTAGAGGGCTTCGAGGCCTTGAGCAGAGCTGGATTTAGGATTTTTGTGCTTTCAGGCGATACCAAGGGCACCCTTGCACAAACCTTTAAGGACTTTCCATATATTCAAGCTGTCCTCACCGAGAAAGCGCAAGACAAAAGGACCTTCGTTGAATCGATCGGGCCAGAGCGTACCGTATGTGTAGGCAATGGAAACATTGATGTAGAGATGTTTAAGGTCGCCCGGCTGTCCCTGTGCACTATTCAGGGCGAAGGAAGCAGTAAAAAGGCCATGCTCGAGGCCGACATTGTGGTGACCCATATCAAGCACGCCATGGAGATCCTCCTTGACCCCCACAAGCTGATTGCTACGCTAAGATCATGAGGATGACGGGAGCATAACCCACTTTTTTTCTTGACACTTGGCATCTCATCTTCTAGGGTAATTCTGAACCAGAGTTGAGGCGCGGTGCTTATGAGTAAGCGCTAGAGAGGGGGACAGGCCCCGGCATTTGATCTTGCGCTCAAAGGATGTACCGCCGAAGTCCGCTTTTGGCCTGTCATGAAAGGGGGCTGGGCCTGAGGATAAGATCCTTGGGACTGTCACGGTCTTATCGTGGAGCGCTCTCTTGGTCAGTCACAGTCGGAGAACGCTCCGGCTGTTTTTTTTTGAGGGACCCTTAGCCAAAGGAGGTGCCAAGATGTTTAGCGGGGCGTACACGGCGCTTATGACGCCATTTACGGACGGCCATGAGGTGGATTACGGGGCGTTGGAAAAACTGGCGGAGTTTCAGATTGCAGGAGGCATCAGTGGCATCCTGGCGGTGGGAACGACAGGTGAAAGCCCCACCTTAAGCTGGCAAGAACACAATGAAGTCATTCGGGTGGTGGCCGAAAAGTGTAAGGGGAAGTGTCAGACCATTGCAGGAACGGGAAGCAACAATACCAGGGAAACCCTGGAAAGCACAGAGCACGCGGTGCACGTGGGCGCCGACGCAGCCTTGCTCGTGGATCCCTATTACAATGGACCCAGTTCCCTTGAGATACGCCGGGAATATGTGGCCCCCGTGGCAGAGAAGTATCCCCAGATTCAGATCATCCCCTATGTCATCCCGGGACGGACCGGTGCCCAGCTTTTGCCCGAAGACCTTGCTATACTCGATAAACAATTTTCCAATGTCAACATAGTAAAAGAAGCTACGGGCAACTTGGACAATATGAAGCGCACCCGTGAATGCTGCGGGCCTGCCTTTACCATCCTGTCTGGAGACGATGACAAGACCTTTACCATGATGACCGATCCGGCCATCAAGGCCAGTGGCGCGATCTCCGTGGCCTCCAATATCGCACCCAAGGCCGTGCAGGATATGACTACCCTGGCCAATGAAGGCAACGTGGCCGAGGCAGAAAAACTGATGCTTGCACTAAAACCCCTCTTTGGGATTGTGACCGTGAAGACCCAGGAAGAAACCCCTCATGGCACCGTGGGCTGCCGTGCCAGAAATCCCCTTGGCGCCAAGACCTTGATGGCCATCCTTGGAATGCCTGGTGGCCCCTGTCGTCGGCCCCTCGGCAAGATGACCAAGAAAGGGGTTGAGGTGGTCTTAGAGGCAGGCCGCACGGTGTGGAAGACCAACCCGGAAATCCTGCAACCAGTGGCTGATTTCTTTGGCGTAGATGTGGAAGCCAGGCTTTTTGACGAATCGATCCTGCCGCAGTTGGCCTATGAAGCCTACTGATCAGTGCACGACCATGCCCCCCCTTCCCTGATGGCAAGGGCTGGGGGAGGGTAGGTTGACAAGGCTTCTACGTTTCAATATATTTTGCATCATGGGGGAAGAGCAAGCCGTTGAAAGGCACATAGAGGCCCTGAGCAGAATCAGCAAGGCCATTGCTTCTGATCGGTACATTGAAGACATCTTGCGCCTTGTGGTCACTGTCACGGCCGAGACCATGCATTCCACGATATGCTCCCTATGGCTGCTGGATGATAACGACAATGTCTTAAAGCTTCGGGCCACCCAGAGCATTAGCGAGGCCTACTTAAAGGAGCGGTCCCTCAAGATGGGCGAGGGCATTGTGGGGCAGGTGGCCCAGACCAGACGCCCCAGGTCCTGTCTGAACGTGCTGGAAGAGCCCGATTTTAAGGAAAAGGAGCTGGCCGAAAAGGAGGGGCTGGTCTCTGTGCTCAGTGTGCCCATGGTGGTCAAAGACAGAGTGATCGGCGTGATCAACTGCTATACGTCGTCACCCCACGAGTTTACAGAGACCGAGGAGAATGTGCTGACCACCGTGGCCAATGAGGCGGCTGTAGCCATAGAAAACACCGAACTCATGGTCAAGACCAAGGTCATTCAAGAGGAGCTGCAGGCCCGAAAGCTAATCGAGCGGGCTAAAGACCTGTTGATGACCCGTCGGGGTTTGTCGGGTCCGGACGCCTATCGGTGGATTCAACGGCGGAGCATGGATACGCGTAAGTCCATGAGAGAGGTCTCAGAAGCCATTATTTTAACTGAGGAAGTGTGACAAGGCCCGGACAGATGGGTCTCCGCTAGGCGACGATGACACACATCTGAAGAGGGCGTCAAGGCCCTGTCAGGGGGACGGTCTGGATGCCATGCGCCCCGTGGGCCTTCCCCCTTTGGCCGGACTCATTGGCACCTGCTCAAGGCGTTTTCTCTTTGTCCAGTCTTCGGCACCATAATAGACTTGACAGGGATGGACTTTTTAGTTAGAAGTTGGCCCGGCTTGAGAGGTACAATGGGGTATCATCTCAAGTGACGACAGAGACGTCCAACCGTCCCACGAGGACAGTTGGGCTTTTTTTTTGTCAGAAAACTGAGTGAAGGAGGATTGGACTATGTCATTTAGCAAACCGAATCGAAGTGCAGCCACGGTGACGAACACCAGGGTCGCCCCAGCCCCTGTGTCAGGGATTTGTGTGACCTGCCTGGATGGTTGTGAGGGTCCCTGTGAGATCGGGCGTTCCGCCCTCAAGGGGCGGGAGGTTATCTATCCTCAACCCTTTGGAAAAATTACCGCAGGCAGTGAGAAGGACTATCCCATAGATTTCTCGCATTTTAACATCCAGGGGACCTGCGTGGGGGCCGTTGGTGTTGAGGCCGACCCCGATGTCGCCACCTTTCCTGCCGTAGACTGTAACACTGCTGTGGGCGCTGATGGTAGTATCAAGATGGATTTCCCCGTCTTTACCGGTGCCGTAGGGTCCACTGAGATTGCCCGGGTCAACTGGGAAGACATGGCTGTGGGAGCAGCCATCTCTGGTATCATCGTCGTTGCCGGCGAAAACATCTGCGGCATGGACCCCCAGGCTGAATTCAGCAACGGCAAGATCGCTAGATCGCCTGAGATGGAACGCCGGGTAGAAGCCTACAGGAGATGGTACGATGGAAAGGGTGGTATCATTGTTCAGGCCAATGTGGAGGATACCAAGCTTGGCGTTCCGGAGTATGTCATAGAAAAGCTCGGCATCGAGATCTTTGAGCTCAAATGGGGCCAGGGGGCCAAGGACATTGGTGGAGAAGTGAAACTGCCCTCCCTGGAAAGGGCCCTGCAGCTCAAGGAACGCGGCTATATCGTCTTGCCCGACCCGACCAATCCGGCGGCCCAAAAGGCCTTCGAGGCTGGCGGCATCACAGAATTTGAAAGGCATTCAAGGCTCGGGATGGTGGATGAAGAGAGCTTCCTTGCCGCTGTGGAACACCTTCGTGGCGCGGGGGCAAAATATGTGACTCTTAAGACCGGCGCCTATCGCCCCGCAGACCTTGCCAGGGCCATCAAGTACTCTTCTGACGCCAAGATCGATCTCTTGACCATAGACGGCGCAGGAGGCGGTACTGGTATGAGCCCCTGGCGGATGATGAACGAATGGGGCATCCCTACCGTTGAACTGGAGTGTCTGATGTACCAGATCTGTGAGCGTCTCAGTGCCAAGGGCGCCTATATTCCACCTATCGCCATGGCTGGTGGGCTTTCCCTTGAGGATCACATCTTCAAGGCCTTGGCGTTGGGAGCCCCTTACGTGAAGGCCATCTGCCTGGGACGGGCCATGATGACGGCAGCCATGGTGGGAAAGACCCACGGCAAACTCATGGCCAAAAAGATGGACCTGGAGGGTGAGGACCTGGAGACAGGATATTTGAAGCTCTTTGCCGTTGGGGCTCATTTGAAAGAACGCTTCGGGACCGATTTCGGAAAACTCCCACCTGGTGCCATCGGCCTCTATTCCTATGTAGACCGCCTGCGTCAAGGGCTCCAGCAGCTCATGGCAGGGGAGAGGAAATTCGCCCTTCAGTATATTGAAAGAAATGATCTTGTCGCTCTCACAAGAGAAGCTTCGGAGATATCTGGTATCCCCTATGTGATGGATTCGGATAAGGAAGAGATCGACAAGATCTTAGGATGATCAGCAAGAGGAAAGGAGAAAACCATGCTTAACGTGATCTGCAGGCATAATTGCAAGGACTGCTATGCCATGAGGGTGTGTGCTGTTCACGCCATCAAGGACCAGCAGGGTTCCATTTACGTGGAGACAGACGAATGTATTGGGTGTACTTGTTGCAAGACAGCGTGTATATATTTTGGTCAAAAGGCCCTTCAAGACAAGACCGCCGAGTGGTTGAAAGGGGCTGCTTAGGGAAGGTGACAGGATCAAGCCCTGGTGCTTTAGGGCTTGATCCAAGACCTATTTTTGGAGTGTTAGATCATGGATGGCTGGACCGGCCGATGCCTTAGGGTCAATCTGAGCAAAAAGGACTTTCACATTGAAGACGTTTCCCCGTCTCTCATGGAGCGGTTTCTGGGGGGGCGGGGACTCGGCGTCAAGATTCTTTCTGAAGAGATCAGCCCCCAGGTAGACCCTTTGTCTGCCGAGAACAAGATTATTTTTGTCTCCGGCCCACTGGCGGGAACAGGGGCGGTGACGGGCGCATCGTGCAATGTGGTTACGAAGAGCGCTCTGTCCGGAACCATTGCCTGTGCCAAGTTGCGGGGGCACTTTGGCGCGGAACTGAAATTTGCCGGATTTGACATGATTATCATGGAGGGCAAGGCTGATTCGCCGGTCATTTTGTCGATTCTGGAGGACAAGATCAGCATCCAGCCGGCCCTGGAGTACTGGGGCAGAACCACCTCTGAGACAGAAGAGATGTTCAAGGCCGGTTTGGGGGACAAATGGGCAGGCCGGGAGACCTATCTTCTCTCTGTGGGCCCGGCTGGAGAGAAAGAGATCCCTCTGGCAAACGTCATCAACGATGGGTTTCTCTCTGTTGGGGGAGCCGGAATTGGCGCCGTCATGGGATCTAAGAACCTGAAGGCCCTGGCCGTCAGAGGAAGCCACTCCCTTACCGTGGCTGATGGCGATCGTTTTGTGCAGGCCGTCACCACCCTGATCAACAAGTTGAACAGCGCGCCGCTCACCTCAAGGTCCATGTTCACTTTGGGTTCTGCCTTTTTTGCAGACCGCTGTCACCAAAAGGCCATATTGCCCTTTGAAAACTTCAAGGCCCCCACACTGGCGGAATCAAAGCACATTGAAACCGAGACGCTGCCTCGGCTCTTTGCCTTGAGAAGCAGGGCCTGTTTTGCCTGTCCCATTGCCTGCATCAAGAAGGCCGATGTCATGGGCCCCCTCTTTAAGGGCAAGGGCATGGCACCCACCTTTCTGGCCATTGGCGCCCTTGGCCTTAACTGCGGTATCCGGGACCTCACGACCATTGCCATGGCGAACGTGATTTGCGGGGAAATGGGGTTGGATCCCCTGGCAGCAGGGGGCACCGTGGCCACGGCCATGGAGCTGGTGGAAAAGGGAAATGCCTCAAAGGAGGACCTGAAACTTGAATTCAGATTCGGCGAAGGGGACGATCTTTTGCAAGCCTTGACCCTTATGGCCACAAAAAAGGGGCATGCCAAACGGATCGGAAAAGGCGGACAGGCCTTGGCTGTCGAATATGGCCAGCCCAAGCGGTTCATGGGCGTAAAGGGCATCCCCATGGCCCCTTTTGACCCCCGTGCCATCCAAGGCATGGGGCTCCATTTTGCCACGTCGAACTATGGCCCCCAGCATCTCTATGCCTACACCTTTATTGACGAGGTCCTCCACGTCCATGAGGAGTTGGATCCCCTAAGCACAGAGGGCAAGCCAGAACTGGTCAAGCAATACCAGGACATGACGGCGGTCATGGACTCCCTGGGCCTGTGCAACTGGCCCCTCATGGGGCTGAAGTTCAAAAACTTTGTCCCCATGATCAACAGCTGCTTGGGCACGGAGTATCGGGCAGAAGATCTTCTAAGAATCGGCGAGCGGATCTGGAATCAGGAGCGGTGCTTCAACATGGAGGCTGGCTTTGACCACACCCATGACGTCCTGCCGGAAAGATTCGTAAAAGAGCCGCTGTTGGAAGGTCCGGCCCAGGGACACACGAGCAAAGTGGAGGAGATGCTCCCAGTCTATTATCGTCTTCGAGGATGGAACGAGGGGGGTGCCCCCCTTCCGGGGACCTTGGATGCTTTGGAGTTGTAAAGAAAGACGACCATGCCAAGGATAAAGATCGATCATACCAAATGCACCGGTTGCAGGCATTGCGAAATCGCCTGTTCCCTGAACCACGTGGCCGGTGTTGCCAACCCCAGAAGGGCCAGAATCAGGGTATTTCGAGAAGGCTCCACCTATTTTCCCACCATCGCAGGTCCCTTTGTGGATGCTGCCTGCACGTCTAAGAATGACCTGGTCATCGGCGACCAAACCTACAATATGTGCCTCATCTGCAGGGCCTCCTGTCCGGAAAAACCCTTCTTTATCGAGGCTGAAACCGGATTTCCCCTCAAGTGCGATTTCTGTGGCATCCCTCCAAGCCCCTCGTGCGTCAGGTGGTGTAATTCAGGGGCCCTGGAGTTGGTGGAAGACTAATGCGTGGTCGTGCCTAGAACCACAGACACGCACAAGCCATGATGCAACTTTCGGAAGCATGTGCACTGGGTAATGAGAGTGCCGCTGAATGACTGATTCCAATAACAACAAGGTGATCGGAGCTGTGATGGTCATCGGCGGAGGCATCGCCGGCATCCAGGCAGCCTTGGACTTGGCCAATTCAGGTTTTTCTGTCTACCTCGTTGACAGCGCATCAGCCATTGGCGGAAGGATGGGGCAACTGGATAAGACTTTCCCCACCAATGACTGTTCCATGTGTATGCTGGCCCCTAAACTCAACGAATGCGACCGTCACCCCAACGTCCAGATCCTCGCCTCAACAAGCGTCCAGAGCCTGGAAGGTGAAGCTGGACACTTTGTCGCCACTGTATCGCAGCGGCCACGTTACGTTGATCCTCATCAGTGTACGTGCTGTGGGACTTGTTCGGCCTACTGCCCCGTCGTCATTGAGGACGGCTACAACGAAGGGCTTTCCACTACAAAGGCCTTGCACATCGACTATCCGCAAGCCATACCAGCGGCCTATCATGTAGATCCCACGGCCTGTCTCTTCTTGACAAGACGAGAGTGCAAACAGTGTGAAAGGGTTTGTAAGGCCCAGGCCATTGATTTTGACCAAAAGGAGGTGTCGTTAGAGTTGGAGGTGGGGGCAGTAGTGCTGGCCACTGGATTTGAGCCCTTTGATCCAACCATTAAGGGCACGTACGGATACGGCCAGTTTCCCAATGTGGTCACGAGTATGGAATTCGAACGAATCCTTTCAGCCACCGGTCCTTTTCAAGGCCATGTCCGGAGGCCTTCTGATGGCAAGGAACCAAAGAAGATAGGCTGGATCCAGTGTGTCGGCTCAAGGGATCCTTCTGTCGGTAGGGGCTACTGCTCGTCGGTGTGCTGCATGTACGCCATCAAGGAAGCGATGCTGGCAAAAGAGCATGCGCCCTATGAGCTTGACACGGCCATCTTTTATATGGATATGAGGAGCCACGGTAAGGACTTTGAGAAATTCTACAATCGGGCCAAACAGGAGATAGGGATACGATTCGTCAGGTCCAGGATCGATACAGTGACTCAAGAGGATCACACCCAAGACCTCCTTGTCCAATACACTGATGAGACCTCAAAGCGCGTGCGAGAGGCCTTTGACCTGATGGTCCTCTCCGTGGGCCTGGGGACCTCTCGTGACGTCCAGGGCCTGACCGCTACATTGGGGATCCCATTGGATCATTACCATTTTGGCGCTACCACGAGCTTCACTCCTGTCTTGACGGCCAGACCTGGCGTCTACGTCTGTGGCGCCTTTCAAGGGCCGAAAGATATCCCCCAATCGGTAATGGAGGCAAGCGCTGCGGCCGGTGCCATATCGGCTGCCCTATCTGATGCCCGACATAGCCTCACCAAAGTGACATCCTATCCGGAGGAGAGAGACGTGGCAGCCGAGGCGCCCAGGATTGGTGTCTTTGTATGCCATTGCGGCATCAACATCGGAGGCGTTGTCCGTGTTCCAGAAGTGGCTGAATATGCCAAGACCCTACCGAACGTGGTGTGGACCTCAGATGAGCTTTTTGCCTGCTCTGCTGATGTGCAGGAGAAGATAAAGGGGGCTATCGATACCCATGGCCTCAATCGTGTGGTGGTGGCCTCTTGTTCTCCCAGGACCCATGAGCCCCTGTTCAGAGAGACCTTGCGAGAGGCCGGGCTGAATAAGTATCTCTTTGAGATGGCCAACATCCGAGACCAGTGTTCCTGGGTTCATGCCCATGATCCGGAACAGGCCACGGAGAAGGCAAAAGACCTCGTTCGCATGGCTGCGGCTAGGGCAAGCCTCATCAACCCCTTAGCTGAACCGAGGGTGCCAGTGACGAAATCCTGCCTGGTCGTGGGCGGTGGTGTGGCAGGGATGACGAGTGCGCTGAATCTGGCCGAGCAGGGCTACGAAGCCCATTTGGTGGAGCAGAGCGACCACTTGGGGGGCCAGGCCAGGAGACTCTATCGCACTTGGAAGGGCGAAGAGGTCCGGCCTTATCTTGAGAAACTAGTGCGCTCCATCGAAGAGCATCCGTCAGTCCATGTTCATCTTCAAAGCACGGTCAAGGCCGCATCCGGGTTTGTGGGAAACTTCACCTCCGTTGTTGTTGACCGTGAAGGCAAGGAGACAGAAGTACCCCATGGCGCTGCCATCTTGGCCAGCGGAGGGCAGGCCTATGAGCCGCAGGAATATCTCTACAAAAAGGACGCGAACGTCTATCTCGCCTTGGAACTCGACGGGGAGATGTTGAAAGACTCCAGCAGGTTCCGACACATTAAGACCGCAGTGTTCATCCAGTGTGTGGGCTCAAGAGAACCGGCAAGGCCTTACTGTAGCAAGGTGTGCTGCACCCATTCCGTTGAAAGCGCCTTGAGGCTAAAAGAATGCAACCCTGATATGGATGTCTACATCCTCTATCGTGATGTCCGCACCTACGGGCTCCGGGAAGATATTTATACAGAAGCCCGGTCAAAAGGGATTGTGTTCCTGCGCTATGACCTGGCAGAAAAACCGACGGTTGAGCGTCACAACGGGAAGTTAACGGTTTCTTTAAAGGATCAAGCCCTTGGGTGTGATGTGGAGATAGAGGCGGACATCGTCACCCTTGCATCGGCCATCATCCCTTGTAGGGATCAGGAGACGCTGTCCCGGCTCTATAAGGTTTCCATGAACCAGGAGGGTTTCTTTCTGGAGGCCCATGTCAAGCTCAGACCGGTGGATGTGGCCACGGACGGAATCTTTCTGGCCGGACTTTCCCACTATCCCAAGCCCATTGAGGAGACCATTGCTCAAGCCCAAGCTGCTGCAGCCCGAGCAGGGGCCCTGCTCTCACAGGACTCCATCGTCACTGAAGGTGTGATTGCCACTGTGGATGAAGATGCCTGTCGAGGGTGTGGTCTCTGTGTGGCCCTGTGTCCTTTTGAGGCCTTACAGATCGTTGAGACACCAAATGGACGGAAGGTACGACCAGTTGACGTGGCCTGCAAAGGGTGTGGGGTATGCGCGGCCACCTGCTATCGGCATGCCATCAGCGTCAAGGGGTTCACCGACAGCCAACTGGCGTCCCAAGTCAAGGCTTTCTTGGGTTCATTGGAACTTGTCAGGAAGCAGCCACTTCCTGGGCCTCAGCTATTACAGCCTTAGCCTTCTTGCGTCGTCGCACCACAGGAAGCTCTGCCGGGTCTTTGCGGGAATAGTCTAAGGTCTTCTTCCCGTCCAATAGTGCTAATAGGAGCCCTTCTTCTCGGCAACGACCGGCGTGGCCGCATTTTTTTCGGCTACGCTCAAAGTAGTAGAGTGGGGCCAGGCAATTAAAGGCGTTAGCGGAAATGGTGTCTTCTCCTTGGTTATCACCATAGGCCACCTTCTTCTTCCCACGAAGGATCTCTTTGCCCAAGGCCAGGTCTGGACAATCATCGCCAAAGCGAGGGCATTGCGTACAATGTTCAAAAAACCGGAGGGGTGCCTCACATCCAAATTCAAAAACACTAATTCTTTTTGATATTTTATGTGCCATTTAGACCTCCTTCTAGTGGTATAGCCAATTTAAAATATCATACAGACTAACAATTTGCAAGAATATATTTAGTTTTACTAAACAAAAAAAGCGATAAATATGCCATGCACAAGAACTGATTGCGAATGGCATCTGAACCCTTTTTCTTATCTTGATTTAATCCATAGTAATCTTGCCAGGTTGGGACCAGGATTTCTCCACTCACTTGGCATCTCTGAAGTCAAGTAAACCACGTCGCCTGCCCGAAGGGTATAGACAGCCTTATTCACAGACATCCTGAGCCTGCCCGAGAGAAGATAGCCCACCTCTTCTCCCTTGTGAAAGAAAAAATGGGTTGGGACATCGCGGTCAGGCTCGATGTCAATGAGATAGGGTTCCATCTTTCCGTGGAAATCAGGGGCTGTTAGGAGTCTCCCTTCCAGTGCCCCCTTAGGCAGGTTGGGAAAACCCACACTCACGGCCTCAGCCGCTGGGAAAATCATCCTTTCTTCCCTTTCCACAGCCCGTTGGAAGACGGAGCCGATGTCCACGGCCAGGACCTCTGCCATTTTCAATAGTGCGGGCAGAGAAGGGTATATAATGTTGGCCTCCACCTGAGAGATGGTGCTGGCCGTAACCCCCACGAGCTTTGCCAGCTCTGCCTGGGACAACCCTCGCTTGACCCGAAGTTCTTTGATGCGAAGGCCAAGGTTCCATTGATTACCGGCATACTTCTCCTTGTCAAAGGTGATCGCAAGGTCCTTGGTCCAGTACCGATGTGGTTCACGGGCACCCTCTATCCCGCGATTCTCAGCCTTGAGAATAGTGAGTATCGTCGTGCCCCTCTTTATAGAAAGATCAATGGCAACCTGTGCGATCTGATTGATCTGCGCCCTGAGTGTCTGCGTATGAGCCAATGTCTCCATAATCCAGTAAGCAATCGTATCCAGCTCATAGAGCCTGGGGCAGGAGTGGGAATAGAATTTCAGGATGGCGTCCTCGCCTCCCCACATTTTCTGCATCCCGGTCATGCTTTCGAATATGAGGCGGACATCGCCATGGAGAGTCTCATGGAGCCCGTAGATGCTTTCCATCACATGGTCCACGTCTCTAGGCTTATCGATCATCTGGATCTGGCAGAGCTGTTCAGAGTCGGGTTCCTCATAGAACTTCATGAAGATGGAACTGCCGCGGCCTCTGCCGCAGGTGAAGCCGTCAAGGATGGTGAGGTCCCGGCTTTCAGCCAGGCCCCCTAATTTGTCCAGGAGATTCTTGGGAGACCGGTCAAAGCTAACGTAAATAACAGGCTTCTGTAGAGCTAGGCAAGTTTGGAGAAAACTCAGGCAGAAAGGTGAAGCCAGATAGCCCGCATCATCATGCCAGACCACGTTATCGCCGATGAAAAGGCCGCCCAGAAGACGGTCTAGGTGGCTGACTCCAGAACTGACCCTCACTTTTCCCGTCATAAGAAAAAGCCCTTGTAACGAAGAGTGTTTTAATAACCCATGGAGTGCCCCCGTGAAGATGCCGTATAGCACCTTCAGCCTTTGTCAACCCATTGTATGGATGGCTTATGTAACTGTCAACCAGGTCTTTCAGTTGGTCCAGGCTTCCCCCTTTTCGTGCCTCGCAGCTTGCCCCTTATAACGAGGCGTGGCTTCGTGTTTTTAGAGCGTCCGTGGTTCTGTCGTTGGCTTTTTCGTCAAACACAAGCGTTTTCAAAAACCCTGTCTTGCCAAGGAGATTGCGTCCGGCCTTGGCGTAACAGGAAAATAGTGACCGGTGCCTTATAAGAACCCGGTCTGGACCAGGAAGGAATCTTTTGCACCACACCATAGATGAAGCCCCCATGGAAGACATCTCCACAGCCCGTCGTATCTGGTGCCACGCCTCCACGCAGCAATCTCCTGCTTAAGAAAGGGATTGGCCCTGGTGGCGTTGCCCTTCGTTCTTCAGCCTGGATTTCCAACTCGTGGCAGGCCTTTTTCATACCATCGGGGAAAAGAGTCCCCGTCCTTTGTATCTGCGCCAGCCCAGAGCCCCTTTGGTTGGCCATGGTTCTAAAGATCGTTTTTAGCCTCCTCCCCTGGGAGAAAAGGAGGCGTGGCGCCTAAATTCCTAGAACTGTATCTGGATGCGCTTTTGGTCCCCCCCTTCATCCTTAATGGAGAGGAAAAGCTTGCCGAGCCGCTCGCACCAGGTACGCACATCCTTCTCAAAGGTTGGGCAGTCCCCTAGTATTTCCAGAATGTCACCGGGCTTCATGTCCGGGGCCTTCACCGCTATTTTTAGAACCGGCTGCGGGCATTTCAAACCAAGAGTATCCAAGACTTCTACCGCCATAATCATCTCTCCTCGCTTTAGGTATTTTGTTAAAGGACCTGTATCAATTCCTGTTCATGGTTGTATATGTGAATCATCCCTGCCCGCTTTCCTTCAATCCAGTGGGTGGCGCAGGCGAGACAGGGATCATAAGCTCGGTATGCCATCTCTATGATATTTCGTGTGCTATCCGAGACCTTGCCGCCCTTTATCAAGGCACAGGCGGCCTTTTCGATGGACATACAAATGGCTGCGGCGCTGTTTTGCGTACCAACCAATAGGTTCAGTTTCTCTATGATTGCCCTGTCGTCTGTTTCGTAATGGTGAAAAAGAGTGCCTCTGGGGGCTTCACAGACTCCGAAGCCCTCCTTGGGAGTCTGACTGGGCAGATTTCTCACCTTGGCATCGGTGAGTTCTTCATCCTTGGCGAGTTGTACCATCCTTTCCGCTGCATATAAGACCTCGATAAGCCTGGCCCAATGGTAGGCCAAGGTGTTGTGGACAGGTTTGCCTGAAAAGAGATCAAACATCTTCTCGTATTCGGCCTCAGCCAAAGGCGTGGCCATGCCGTCAGCGGCATTCAAGCGTGCAAGGGGGCCAACGCGGTACACCCCACTGTCTTTCCCATCAACGAACCCCTTCCAGCCGATGCCTTTCAAATAGAGCATTTTCATGTAGCTCCATGGTTCAACCCGTTCCTCCAGGTGCTTCAAATAGTCATTTACCTCAAAGGCTACAAACACCTTTCCGTCGGGATCGACGACCCTGATCTTCCCATCGTAGAAATTTACCTTCCCGTCACTATCCACTAGGCCCATGTAATAGGTTCTATGGGAGAAGAGGTCATCCGTTAGCCATTCAGCATACCTTTTGTCCTTGAGGACCTTGTCGCGGAATATCTCCAATGCAAGTATCGCAAACCCCACGGCATCTTCTGCCACCCCCGCTATTTCTGCCTTCTCTTGCTCGGTAAGAGGCTTTGAAACGCCGCCTGGAAGGCCACAAACAGGATAAAGGGCACCGCCGCTAATGGTCCCATTCACAGCCCGCACTCTTTCCCGTATGTCAATGATCTTCTTTCCCATTTCCAGGCCCACTTTGCCTATAACGCCAAGGATGTTTCTCTCAGCACTGGGGGCCTCAGGGCCGACCAGAAAATCTGGGCCTCCTAGAAAAAAGAAGTGTAACAGATGATCCTCAAAAACAAATGCATTGTGCATGAGCTCCCGTATCTTTATGGCAGCAGGAGGCGGCTCCACCGCAAAAAGATCATCCAATGCCTTAACAGAGGCAATATGGTGGGCCGTGGGGCAGACCCCGCAAATCTTCTGCGTAAGCGTGGGCATTTCTTCTGCGGCCCTTCCCTCGCAGAACTTCTCAAAACCTCTGTATTCCGGCACCTGCAAATAGGCACGTTCTACATCGCCGTTGCCGTCAAGAAAGACATCAATCTTGCCGTGGCCTTCCAATCTTGTTATGGGGTCAATGGTGATACGTCGACTCATAAGCTCCGTCCGTTTATCTTTCTTTGTAACATTATAAGCACTTTCAAAAACTCTGTCTTGCGAACAACTAAATGCTTCATAACGTTCAGAAGTTGTGACAGTCTATTTCTCTGAATAGACATTCGGGATAGGGCGATTCGCTTCTCTTCGCCATCCAATGCCTTTAAGTCGCCCATCCCATTGGTGTGGATGGAAATGGCTGTATGCCTACGTTCAGCGATCCTCCCTATCCTTATTAACTGCCTGCTAAGACGCTTTGCCTAAACTTTTGAACGTTACCAAATGCTTACCTTCCTTCTGAGAAGTGACGACGGAAGGCTGTATCTGTAGAACAATCCAGCAGGATCAGGAATGGCCTTTGCCATCGTCTGCAATTCCTCCTCGTCCGTTGAATCAAGGATAGCCGCCAGAAAAGAGACACACTTTGCCCCCTGGTCCAGGACATTGTCCGTCGGTCCAAAGCAACCCCGACAGGGCATGTTTGCCTGGATGCACCGCGCCATGCAGCCCCCCCTTGTAGCGGGGCCCAGGCAGATAATACCCTGGTCCAAGAAACACCGATGAGGATCCCATTCTATTTCGTAGACCCTCCGCAGGGCACTTATCTTCACCTTGTCAGGCCTGCTATCTCTTCGAGGACATGTCTCGCACAGTGCTTTCCTGTCAGCCAACACGCTTCCCCTGGGGGGAAGTCTGTCCTCTAACACCATCATGATCGCATCCTTGACGAGCTCCGGTGTTGGAGGACAACCAGGGATGTAGTAATCCACCGGTACTGTCTGGTCCAGGGTCCTGACCGTATCATGGAAACCTGGAAGTGTGAGCTCCCTTCCCGATTCCACTTTCTTTTTCTGGGGCAGTACCCCTTGAGGATTATGGACTGACGGGACCTCTTTGTAGGACCTGCCCAATACCTCAGCAGCTTCAAAAAAATTCGCCAACCCCACGATGCCACCCAAATGGGCACAGCTTCCGTGCGCCATGAGCAATTTGGACTTCTTTCGCAATACCTTGGCCATATGCTCCTGTTCATCGGTCCTGATGGATCCGTTGATCAGCGTGACGGCAATCTCGTTGTCGTGAATTGCGGCAAGATCGGCATATTTGAAATCCATGGCCACCGGCCAAAAAACGATTTCTACAGCCCCAGCCACCTTTAGGATATCCTGGCCCAAATCGATGACCGATTCCTCGCACCCGCCGCAGCTTGAACACCAATAAAAGGCGATTTTTTGTTTCTTACTCATATGTTACGAACCCCGAAAAAAAAGACCTCCAGAACAGAACCTGACACGAGAGGCCTCGTCATGATGGGCGCACCAGAGGCCCAAGCTGCCTGACTTGTTCAACCATGTCAGAGACCACCTGAGCGAACTTGTCTCCCTCGCTAGCGGAGATCCAGTCAAGCCTCAACCTCTCTGATTCTATGCCCAGCTGTGGAAGCATCTCCTTCAACACCGCGTATCTCTTGAGTGTCTGAAGATTGCCTTCTTTGTAGTGACAGTCCCCAGGGTGACACCCTAGGATAAGGACCCCGTCGGCGCCAACCTTAAATGCCTGCAGGATGAATTGGGGATCCGTCCTTCCGCTACACATCACCTTTACGACCCGGAGGTTTGCCGGATAAGATTTTCGCGCCCTGCCCGCAGCATCGGCGCCCTCGTAAGAACACCAGTTACAGAGAAACCCGACAATCTTGGGTTCAAAGCCCTTCATCTCTCACCTGTCCAGTGCCTCTTGAAAGAGCCCTTCTATCTCAGCACAAATCTCCATATCCGTAAAATGGTGGGCCTTGATGGCTCCGCTGGGACAGGCCGCGGGACAGACGCCACAGCCCCTGCACAGCACTTCATTGATGGTAATCCGTTTTCTGATATCATCGTATGTGATGGCCCTGTAAGGACAAAGGCCAACACATATTTTGCACCCAGAACAAAGGCCCTCATCTAGCTCCGCCGTCATGGGCTCAAGGGCCAACTTCTCCCCGGGGATAAGACGTGACAGAATGGCCCCTGCAGCGGCCTGGCCCTCTGTGACAGAGCCTGGGATATCCTCTGGCCCCCTGGCACAGCCTGCAAGAAACACCCCGTCCCGGGCCGTTGACACAGGCGCCACTGTGGCGTGTTCTTCCACAAAAAAGCCCTCTTTGCCCTGGGATATGTCAAAGATTTCGGCCAATTGCTGTGCCCCGGTGGCCCCTTCCATGGCCGGGGCCAACACCACCATATCAGAGGGCGTTTCTTGGACCGCTCCACAGACATCGGTATATTTGATCAAAATGTGTCCATCCTTTTCGACCATCTCTATGGCATCAGGTCCCTGCATACGCATCAGTTCTATGCCATTTTCTTGGGAGACCCTGTTGAAAAAGCCTTGTGATTCCTTACCCCATAAGCACAGATCGGAGTAAAACTCCTTAATGGAAACCCCTGGCAATTTTTCCATGGCTTGATGGGCAAATTTTAGTGAATACATACAGCAGACCCCGGAACAATGTGTATAGAACCTGCTGGTCCTTGAACCAACACAATGGACCAGGGCGATGTTGTGAGGAGGGGTGCCATTTTTCAACAAGAGCTGGCCCTCCGTGGGGCCTGTGGAACTTAACAGTCTTTCAAATTCAAGGCTGGTATAGATACCTTCAATCTCCCCATATCCGTACTGAGGAGCCTTCCTCGGATCAAAGATGTCAAATCCCGTGGCAAGGACGATGGCGCCGACCTTCAACGCTAGGATTTGATCCTTTTCTTCATAGTCGACACAACCGAAGGGACAGGCCTCCTTGCAGGCATGGCACGCCTCGCCTTGCCCCCGAAGACAATGTTCCCAGTCTATAACTGCCACATTCGGCAGGGCACCTGCATAAGGGATGTAGACAGCCTTTCGCTCATCGAGTCCCTCGTTGTACTCATTTGCCACCTTGACCGGACAAACCTCCACGCAGGCCCCGCAGCCGATGCACGTTTCGGCATTGATGTATCTTGCCTTCTTGTGTACCTTGACCACGAAATTTCCATAGAACCCCAGGGCCTCTTGGGGCTCACTAAGCGTGAGGACCTCTATATGGTCATGATGCAATACTTCATCTAAGATGGGATCAAGCACACAAGAAGCGCACTCCAGATGAGGAAAGATCTCTTCGTACCGTGCCACCTTTCCTCCAATGCAGGGCGACTTTTCCACCAGATAGACTTTTCTTCTCTTCTGGGCCAGTGCCAGGGCAGCACTTATCCCGGCCACGCCAGCCCCTACTACCAGGACGTCGGCCTGGCATGTTATCTCTCTGGTCTCAAGGGGTTCGTGATAGACAACCCTTTGAATTGCTGCGGCAATCATGGCCTTTGACTTTTCCGTGGCCAGGTCTTTATCGTCTATCACCCAGGCACATTGCTCTCTAATGTTGGCCATCTGCAAAAGAAAGGGGTTAAGGCCCCCCTTCTCTAGGGCTTGCCTAAAAGTCATCTCATGCTCTTTGGGGGAGCAAGCCGCAATGACCACCCTGGTCAGTTTCTGAGCCTTAATGTCTCTGGCGATGAGCTCTTTGCCTTCGCTGGAACACAGCAAGCCGAAAACCTTGGCAAAAATAACGTCTTCCAGGCCCTGTGCGAAGTGGACGACGTCGTCTATATGGACGGCCTCTTTAATGTTCGGCCCGCATTCACAAATATAGACGCCTATCCTCTCTCTGGGTCTCATGGCGCCTGT
This sequence comes from Thermodesulfobacteriota bacterium, assembly GCA_034189385.1. Classification (GTDB taxonomy): domain Bacteria; phylum Desulfobacterota; class Desulfobacteria; order Desulfobacterales. The sequence continues at coordinate 25,892 of JAXHVD010000023.1, read as the reverse complement.
TCCCATTTTGTCTCCAGACAGTACACGAGGATTGCCCCTTCTTTTTCCATAGGCAGTAGCTTAAGCATCAACCCTGTGGAAATCCTCAAGATGAAGAAATAGCGCGGAACATGACAAAAGAAAAAGCCGTCAGACAAAAAAAGTCCTTCTAGCCCGTCTCCCATGGACGGGCCCAACCCAAATTTTATTATTTTATCACAAAGTATCGGAGGTTTCGCCAAAAAAATGAATGAGAATTTGAACCAGTGCTCGTTCCAAGGTGGCTTGATGGCGACACGCTACTTTTTAAGGGTATTGCTGAGACACCACACTAGCGTGAGTCTCCAATGCACTCCCCCGCAGCCGGAGTTGAAGGGCCAAAAAACAGGGCAGAAACGAGCCTTTTGGGGAGGCGATAGGGATAGAAAAACACTGCAAAGGCTTGTAGTAGGCCTGTCCATACATTGACAATGAGCAGGGGCTGACATATAGTTGGGTCCCATTCACCCATGGTCTTGTATCCTCTGACAGGTCTGGCGAGGACAGACGGTAAAGAGGCCCTCCCAGCCTGACGGATGGCAGTCACATAACTCAAGCCAGAAGACCTTTCGATCACTCTTTCGAGCGTTCATTGTGATCTTTCTTCGGTTTTTCAAAGGGGTTGAGCCTCTTTTTGCGGAAGCGGTCCTTGTAGAGGCATAATAGACAAAGAGGTCGTGTTGAAGACACTGGAAGAAGTCACCTTTTTGTATGAAATCAGCAAGGTCCTTAACGTTAGCCTGGACCTAAAAAATTCCCTTTATAAGGTCTTAGACCTTCTTTCTAGTTCCTTGGAGATGGAACGGGGGACCATTACCATTCTCAACCCCCTGCGAAATGAGATCAGCATTGAGGTCGCCCACGGCCTTTCCAAGGCTGCCATGGCAAAAGGCAAATACAAGATGGGCGAAGGGATTACGGGCCGTGTGATTGAAACGGGAAGCGCACTGGTGGTGCCCAAGATTAGCGAGGAACCTCTGTTTTTGAACCGCACGGCCACGAGAAAGGCTGTCCACGATAAAGAGCTCTCATTTATGTGCGTTCCTGTCAAGAAGGGCAATCAGGTAGTGGGGGCCTTGAGTGTGGACCGTCCCTTTGACAAAGACTATTCATTAAAGGATGGGATGAGGTTACTTTCCATCACTGCCACGATGATTGCCCACCATGTCATCAATCTGGAGACCATTCAGCTGGAGAAAGACCAGTTAAGAGAAGAAAACCGCCGACTTCGACAAGAGCTCTCAAGCAAGTTTCGTATTACCAATATCATAGGTAATAGCAATAAGATGCGGGAGGTCTTTCAGATGATCTCCCAGGTATCTAAGAGCAATGCCACCGTCCTGATCCGGGGAGAGAGTGGCACCGGCAAGGAACTGGGTGCCAATGCCATCCATTACAACAGTCTAAGGGCAAAGAGTCCCTTTGTGAAGGTCAACTGTGCAGCCCTGCCGTCCAACCTCATTGAGAGCGAGCTCTTCGGCCACGAGAAGGGGGCCTTTACTGGCGCCATCCGGCAGAAGAGAGGGAAGTTCGAACTGGCCAATAAGGGGACCATCTTCTTGGACGAGATCGGCTCCGTTGGCATGGACGTGCAGGTGAAACTCTTGCGTGTCCTTCAGGAAAAGGAGTTCGAACGGGTCGGCGGATACGAGACCATCAAGGTCGATGTGCGCATCATCGCTGCCACAAACAAGAATCTGGAGCAGGGAGTGGAAGACGAGACGTTTCGGGGGGACCTTTATTATAGGTTGAATGTGTTCCCCATCTATATGCCCCCTTTGAGGGAGCGTAAGACAGATATCTTGCTGCTGGCGGACCATTTTCTGGAGCGATATGCCAAGGAGAATCACAAAGACATTCGCCGCTTTTCCACGCCTGCCATTGACATGCTCATGCAATACCATTGGCCGGGCAATGTGCGGGAGCTCGAGAATTGCATTGAGCGGGCGGTGCTCATCTGTGAAGAAGGGGTTGTCCACAGTTACCACCTGCCTGCCACTGTGCAGACGGCAGAGGAATCTGATACCGTGCTGGGGAGATCCTTGGAGGATGCGTTGGCAAACCTGGAGAGGGAAATGATTATTGACGCATTGAAAACCACGCGGGGTAATATGGCAAAGGCCGCTCAGATCCTAAAAACGACGGAGCGGAAATTCGCTTATAAGGCCAAAAGACACGGGGTGGACTATCGTCTGTACCGATAGGGGCCTTCTGCTTGTTTCCAGCCAGGGCCACCTACATATTTGTTCTCATGGCCCAGGCTGTCCTTAAATCGAGAGAGGTATAACGACATGGAAGATACAGCAAAGCTTATGGTAGACGGCAAGACCTTCGAACTGCCCATTATCACCGGGTCAGAGGGGGAAAGGGCCATCGACATTTCCAGACTACGCCAGGAAACCGGTTTGGTCACATTGGATACGGGATTCGCGAACACAGCCAGCTGCCGGAGCGCTATCACCTTCGTGGATGGAGAAAAAGGGATTCTCAGGTATCGAGGCATTCCTGTGGAGCACCTGGCGGAGAATTCCACCTTTGTTGAGACAGTCTACCTGTTAATAAACGGGGAGCTGCCGACGCAGGAGGCGTTAAACAGCTTCTCGGTGCTCTTAAATGACCACTCCCTTGTCCATGAGGACATGAGGGCGTTCTTTGAGCACTTCCCCAGGTGGACCCATCCTATGGGTATCCTATCTTCCATGGTCAATGCCCTGCGAGCCTTCTATCCTGAGATACCTGAACGAAGCGAGGAAGAAGAGATCAATATTACGGTCACGAGGTTACTGTCCAAAGTACGGACCATGGCCGCCATGTCCTACAAGATCTTTAGGGGCCACAGGGTGGTCTATCCCAGGCATGACCTGACGTATCCGGCGAACTTTCTGAACATGATGTTCGATTCGCCTGTACGACCCTACACCATAGACGAGGATTTTGTGAAGGCGTTGAATGTGTTCTGGATCCTCCATGCGGACCACGAACAGAACTGTTCTGCCGCCGCAGTCCGTATGGTGGGAAGTGCCAAGGTGAATCTCTACGCCGCCATTTCTGCAGGCATCTGTGCCCTCTGGGGGCCTCTCCATGGCGGTGCCAACCAGGCCGTAGTGGAAATGCTGAACCAGATCTACGAAAGTGGAGGTGATATGGCCCCCTTCATAGCCCGAGCCAAGGACAAGAAGGACCCTTTTCGGCTTATGGGATTCGGCCACAGGGTCTATAAGACTTACGACCCAAGGGGGCGAATTATGAAGGAGATTTGCCACAAGGTCTTGGGAAAGGTCACTCAAAAAGACCCTCTTCTAGATCTTGCCAAGAGGCTGGAAGAAGTGGCGGTGAAGGATCCCTACTTCATCGACCACAACCTCTATCCGAACATAGATTTTTACAGTGGCGTGTTGCTGCGGGCCATGGGTATTCCGCTCAACATGTTCACCGTCATGTTTGCTATAGGACGCCTGCCCGGATGGATTAGTCAATGGAAGGAGAGCATGGACGATCGCCACTGGAAAATGCACCGCCCCCGCCAGATCTATACCGGGGCCCCACAAAGAGACTATGTGTCTTTGGCTGAACGGTCCTAAGGCCCACACTTGCCCAGGCCAATCCCAGAGTACCCTGAAGGCCTAAAACTACAACTATGTATTAAACTGCCCCGTTTACGACATTATCGTTTTGGCGGTCGTCCAGAAATTCGTCCGCCGTTATATGCATAGGCCTCTGAATTCGCAACATCTTTTCCCCTGCTCATGGGCTTGGCACAGGTGTTGCTTTTTGGTCTTCCATGTTCCTCATGGAGGGGCAAATAGGCTATGACAATGGAGGAAGTGCCAATGATAAACGCAGGGGATACGACCTTTATTCTCATCTGTTCGGCCCTCGTCATGTTCATGACCCCGGGCTTGGCCCTTTTTTATGGGGGCATGGTCCGTCACAAGAATGTCCTGGCGACAATCATGCAAAGCTTCATCGTCATCGGCCTGGTGACGGTGATCTGGGTTTTGTGGGGCTATTCCCTGGCCTTCGGCCCTGACGTGGGAGGTGTCGTTGGGAGCCTCGCCTGGTTTGGCCTGAAGGGGGTCGGGCTGTCGCCCAGTCCAGACTACGCCAACACCATTCCCCACCAGGCATTTATGATCTTCCAGGCCATGTTTGCCATCATCACCCCGGCCCTTATTACCGGTGCCTTTGCAGAGCGCATGAAATTCAGTGCCTTCTTGCTCTTCATCCTCCTTTGGTCTACCTTCGTATATAGCCCCTTGGCCCACTGGGTGTGGGGGGCTGGTGGTTGGCTGGGAAACATGGGCGCACTGGACTTTGCCGGGGGAACCGTAGTACACATCAGTTCAGGTGTCTCTGCCTTGGCTGCCGCCCTTCTGATTTCCAAGAGAAAAGGATACGGCAAGGAACAGTTCATCCCTCACAATCTGCCCATGACTATTACGGGTACGGCCATCCTCTGGTTTGGATGGTTTGGGTTCAATGCTGGTAGCGCCCTTGCAAGCAACGGCTTGGCAGCAGGGGCATTTGTGACCACCCATGTGGCTTCTGCATCGGCGGCCTTGACCTGGATGTTGGCAGAGTGGATGCACCACGGAAAACCCACCACCCTTGGGGCCGCCAGTGGCGCCGTGGCCGGACTTGTGGCTGTGACGCCAGCGGCTGGCTTTGTGGGGCCATTGTCCGCCTTGATCATTGGGGGCCTTGCAGGTATCATTTGTTATGGGGCAGTGGTGGCCAAGTCTACACTCGGATATGATGACTCTCTGGATGTCGTTGGCATTCATGGCGTCGGCGGGACATGGGGGGCCTTGGCTACGGGATTGTTTGCCAGCACAGCGGTGAATCCTGATGGTGCCAACGGCCTTCTTTTTGGAAATGCCGCACAGCTTTGGGTCCAGTTTCTGTCGGTCCTCGTCACTTGCATCTTCGCCTTTGTCATGACTGTTGTGATCCTTAAGCTTCTTGACCTGACCATTGGTTTGAGGGTTGACCATGAAGAAGAAGTGAGAGGGTTAGACATTACCCAGCACAGCGAGACGGCCTACAGTCTGTAGTCTCAAAGCACATTAGGGCCTTGCCTGGGGTGAGACAGATGCCTGCAGGGGGCTTGGAGGAGAAAAACATGAAAAAAATCGAGGCGATTATTAAACCTTTTAAGCTAGACGACGTCAAGGAGGGCCTCACCGAGATTGGCGTTCGCGGGATGAGTGTGTCAGAGATAAAAGGCTTTGGCCGCCAGAAGGGTCACACGGAGATTTACCGTGGGGCAGAATACACGGTGGATTTTGTGCCCAAGCTCAAACTGGAGGTGGTCGTGGGGGCGGAAATGGCACCTCAAGTGGTGGAACTGATCCAAGAGAAAGCCAAGACCGGATCTATCGGTGATGGCAAGATCTTTGTCACGTCCTTGGAAGAAGTGATTCGCATCAGGACTGGCGAGAGGGGCAAGGAAGCCATATGATCCAGTTCAAGGCACAGGGCATAGAACTTGAGGTATCCGGCCTTGCGCCTTGAGGCGTTTCCTTATAATGCCCATGAACCAGGCGGACCTCCCAATCAACGTGCTACAGAAAGAGAAAGAGAGGTTAATTACCCGTTTCCTCAAGGGTAAAGAACCGACTTTTTTGGAACGTCATGCGGGGATCCTGGACGATTACTTTCGAGAAAGCTACACCAGAAGTGCAATCGGTCCACAGATACGGGTAGACAAAAACCCCTATGCCCTCATTGCACTGGGCGGTTACGGAAGAAAAGAACAGTGCATCCACTCCGATGTGGATCTTCTCCTGCTTTTCAAGAAGACGATCCCCGAAGAAGCAAAAGGGCTTATTCAAGAGGTCTTCTATCCCCTTTGGGACATGGGCCTTGATGTGAGCTATGCTATCCGTTCTCTCAAGGAATGTTCGACGCTGGCCTCCCAAGACTTTGAGGTATTGACTTCCCTCTTTGATGCTAGATTTCTGTGCGGTATCTCCTCCCCATATTCAGACCTCATGGATCGGCTGCGGGATAAGGTCCTTGGCAGGCGCAGACGAGCATACATAGACTGGCTTGCAGAAAGGAATAAGAGCCGCCACGCCCGGTTCGGAGATTCCACTTATCTTTTGGAACCTAACCTGAAAGAGGGCCACGGTGGCCTCAGAGACTACCATGCCATGCTCTGGGTGGCCAGGGCCTTATACGATATTGGCGAACCGAGAGACCTGGAGTTTTTTGGGCACCTGTCTCACGATGAGTTTAACGGTCTCGACGAAGCGCTCTCATTCATTAGGATGGTGAGAAATTGGCTGCACCATCTCAGTGGGCGCAAATGCGACCAGCTATACTTCGAATATCAGATAAAGCTTGCGCGATCTCTGGGTTTCAGACAGGAAAACGGACAACAAGGGGTAGAAAGATTCCTGGGTACCCTCCATGGACAAATGGACTTCTTAAAGCATCGACACCTCGCATTTCTGGGAAAGGCAGCGAGTGCGAGAAAAAAGCCTGGCAGAAAGAAGGCCCCACGGCGGGTGTTGACACGGGGCATAGAAGTTGTCCAAGACTGCCTGGAGTTCGAATCTCCAGAGGCCATCCTTGAGAACCCCCACCTTTTGATCGGCATATTTGAGAAAAGCGCCCTTCGTGGACATCCTCTGACCGCAGGAGCAAGTCGCCTTGTCAAAGAGTTCTTGCACCTGATCGATGACCAATTCCGGGGGGCCCGGAAGGTTGTCAAGTCATTTGAACAGATTCTGGCTGCCCCTAACGGCCCCTCTAATGTCCTAAATGAACTGTTGAACACCGGAATGATGGCTGCCCTCATCCCGGAAATGGAGGGGATTACCAACCGGATTCAGTATGATGAGTATCACGTCCATCCTGTGGACAAACACTCCCTGCGGACCGTGCAGACCTTGAAAGAGTTCCGCGATGCCGAGACTGATGGTAACGAAAGCCTCTGCGAAAAGCTCTTCAGTGAGATAGGCAGCCCTCGGCTTCTCCTTTGGGCCGGACTTTTTCATGACATTGGCAAGGCCGAGGATGATCACGATCATCACTGCGCTAAAGGAGCGGAAATCGTAACGCGCATCCTCAAGAGGATGGCGTTTCCTGATACAGATGTCCAAGCCGTTTCTTTTCTGGTGCTTCACCATCTTCTCCTGGTACACACGGCCACACGAAGAGACATCAACGATGAGAAAGTCGTGGTCCAGTGCGCCAGAAACTTCCCTGACATTGAGCACTTGAACATGCTGTATTTGCTTACGGTAGCCGACTCAAAGGCTACGGGGCCCAAGGCATGGAATGATTGGAAAGCAGCATTGCTCAAAGAGCTTTACTCCAAGGTCTACCACGTCCTCAAAACAGGAGAGCTAGCCACTCCAGCCGCTGCAGACGTCATAGAAAAAAAGAGGAAAGCCGTTTTCCAGGGAGCGCTGTCCATGCCAGAAAGAGAACTTGAGGCCCTTTTCGACCATCTATCCCCCCGCTATCTGTTGTATATGCCCCCTCAAGACATGGTCCGTCACATGGCGCTTTATCATAGGCTTGGCCAAAGTCCCTTTGTATTGGAAGTGGAAACCAGTAAGGGGCAAAACTACAGAACGGCCACCATCTGTGCCAAGGACTTCCCCGGGCTTTTTTCGACCATTGCAGGGGTATTCACCCTCAATAATGTCCAGATCCTGAGTGCCCAGATCTATACGTGGCGAAATCACATTGCCCTGGACATCTTCCAGGTCAAGGCCCCGCCCGACACCATCCTGGAAGACGACACCTGGGCGCGTGTCAACAAGGATATGAAGGCTGCCTTGGCAGGGGAGTTGGCCCTTCCTGCGGCACTGGACCAGAAGGGGAAAGCCTATAAGTCCGCACAAAGGACGTTGCCCAAGCAGACGGACAAAGTCCAGACTGACAAGATTATTGTGGACAATGAGAGCTCGGATTTTTTTACTGTTATAGAGATTCATACCCATGACAGCCTAGGGCTCCTGTACAAAATCACGAGTACCCTTTTCCATTTAAGGCTGGACATCTGGGTTGCCAAGATTGCCACAAAAGTGGATCAGGTGGTGGATGTTTTCTACGTGCGGGATTTCGACGGCCAAAAAGTGGACAACCCTGAGGAGGTGGCGGGGATCAAGGAAGAGATCAAAGAGGCCTTGGCCACCTGTTGAAGATCCTTCCCCTTGGTGAGGGGCCTACGAGGCTGGGAAAGGCTTTACTATTTGACGCTGTTAGGCCCAGTTTTCCGATTTATGGAAGAAGGCTGAAGATGGGTCAAAGGCCTGCCAGCACCTCCTGTTCCCCATTAGAGCCCCCGGGGCAAAGGAACGACCCACTTTAATCCCATAAGACGGCGCTGCAAACACCTTCTTCTCCTGAAATCCAAATAAGAATCGCAGGAGGGGATCGCTGGCCGTGGCATGGTCAGATTTTGGCAGCCAGGGGGATAATTTCATTGCCAGTGCAATCACAACATGTTAAAGGTCCGTCCCAAGCTTTGGAGCCACCTGATCAGAAGAGGGGAGCCAAGGCCAACCCTGCCGCCTTGGAGGCCTGTGTGGCGATCCAGTGGAGGGAAGAGGGTGTGCAAGCATCTTAAGTATCAGGGAGGAATTTTTTATGACAGTTGCCAGGGTGCTCAAACGCAGATTAGATGCGGAGAATTTAAAAAGACTGAAAGTACTGGACAACGCTCCTTTAAATGAGCTGATCGCCGATGCTATTTTAAAATTTCAACCCGACTCTGTCTTTGTCTCCACCGGTTCTCCTGAAGACATGCACTATATCCGTACGCAGGCCATTCGTGAAGGCGAGGAAAGCCCGCTCATCATGCCGGGCCATACCATACACTATGATGGATATGAAGATCAGGGCAGGGACCCGGCAAACACCAGGTTTCTTGTCTCAGGCAAAACACCACTGGGTCCAGCTTTAAATTCCATAGACACACAAGAGGGCCTATACGAAATAGACCAGGTCATGAACCGCATCATGCGCGGGAAAGAGATGATTGTGAGTTTTTACTCTCTAGGGCCATTGGGGACGGAGTTTGCCATCCCTTGTGTTCAGGTAACGGACTCGTTTTACGTGGCCCATAGTGAGGACATTTTATATCGACAGGGATATGAGCTGTTTAAAACTGAAAAGAGCAAAGACGACTTCTTTGCCTTCTTGCATTCTGCAGGGGCCTTAGAAAACGGCGTCAGCCACGAGGTGGACCTTCGCAGGATCTTCATAGATCTAAAGAAGAACTTTGTTTATAGTGCTAACACCCAATATGCGGGAAATACGGTGGCTGCAAAGAAGCTGGCTCACCGCCTGGCAATCCGCAAGGCTGCACGGGAAGATTGGCTTTCAGAGCACTTTCTCATTGCCGGTATTCCAAGCTACGAAGGAACGGGAACCACATACATCGCCGGTGCCTTTCCAAGTTGGTGCGGTAAGACTTCCACATCCATGTTATTCCAGATAGTGGGAGACGACCTCGCCCATGTTCGGAAAAGAGATGGTAAGGCCTACGCTGCCAACGTAGAAAAGGGGATGTTTGGTGTCATCAAGGATGTGAACCCACAGGACGATCCCTATATCCATGAACTCCTTGTCAAGCCGGGAGAAATCATATTTTCAAATGTCCTTGATGTTCGCGGAAGGCCCTATTGGCAGGGCATGGGGGATGTCCGCATCCCCCTGAGGGGCCGCAACCACTCGGGCCAGTGGTGGCAAGGCAAGAAGGACAGAAAGGGCAAATTGATTCCTGTCTCCCACGACAATGCTCGATTCTGTGTTGCCTTGGAAGGAATTGAGAACTATGACCCCACGCAGGTCGTCGGTCTCGATGGTATCGTCTACGGGGGGCGCAGCTCAAAAAGACCGATGCCAGTGTTACAGTCCTACGGTTGGGTACAGGGCGTGTTTTATGCTGCAAGTATCGAATCTGAACCGACTGCTGCAACCGTTGGAGGGTCCAGCACCAAGGTCATTATCAACCCCATGGCCAACAAGGAATTTGTCTCAATTGCCATCGGCAGGTACCTGAAGAACCACATCGAATTTGCCAAGGGATTAAAGGAAACGCCAAAGATATTCTACGTTAATTACTTCCTAAGAGATGATTCAGGAAATTTCATGAACACCAAGATGGACAAGAAGGTCTGGATTAGGTGGATAGAGAGGAGGATCGCAGACAAAGTTGGAGCCCTTGCAACGCCCATCGGCTTCATTCCTATATATGACGATTTGGCCAAGCTCTTTAAGAAGGAGTTGGGTGAGGGCTATTCCCGAGATCAATATGAACTTCAGTTCGTCACCCGGGTGCCCGAACTTTTGGAAAAACTTGACATTGTAGAAGACTTTTATCACCAGGAGACGAGTGATATCCCAAAGGAGATCTTTGACATGATCAAGATGCACAGGGAGGTCCTCCTTGAGGCCAAGGACCTTTATGGTGACAACATATCGCCTTCCAGTTTCAAGGCCTATGACGTTCCTGTATCTTTGACTAAGCCGTACTAGTGTATGTACAGCGACAAAGGCATCTTCTTTTTCAATCGGCCTTCACCGCTCATGAAGAGGTCTTTTAGAGTCCATGTCTAGAAGCATCAAAGAGACCTCTTCCTGAATCCCCATGCGTTCAGTTCGAGTAATTCTGCTCGGAGAGACTTTCCCCGCGCACGAAGCAGGGCCACTGTGGGCCGAGACGTAAAGGCTCCAGCTGTACCGGGGTTTAGAAAGAGTATCCCCCCTTGTCTCTCTATCAATGGTCTGTGCGTGTGGCCACTTATGACAGCACTGAGGCCTGCCGCTTCCGGATCCAGGTCTAGGTCCTGTACATCGTGAATGACATAGAGCAAGGCCTCACCCACTTCTACGACCCGTGTTTCAGGAAGCTTGCGGGCCCAACTGCCTGTGTCCATATTTCCTCGCACAGCGTGGACAGGAGCTAAGGCGTGCAGTGCCTCTAGCACGTCCGGCCTGCCGATATCCCCGGCGTGAATGATGAGATCCACCTGCTCAAAAGCCTTAATCCCTTCAAGTCGCAGATGACCATGGGTATCAGAGATGACCCCAACAAACTGGTCGCGTTGCGGACTCCCATCTTTTGAAGGTGCCACCCCAGTCGTCCCCCTTGATCCCTTCATAGTATTTTCTAGACCGTAACTCTTGAGTAACGTTCAAAAGTTGTGACATCGTGTATGTCTGAACAGATAACTTTCAGATAGGGCGAATCGCTTCTCTTCGGCATCCAGTGCCCCTAGGTAGCCCAGACTATTGGTGTGGATGGAAATGTAAGAGGCTTTGCCTCAACTGCTGAACGTTACCAAATCTTGACCGTTTCGTGAAAAGTCTTTTGCGAAGGACATTGAGCCTTTTGGGAGAAAAGCGCTTGGGGGAGTCTGGCGTCAAAGATGCTCACTGTTTGGGAGCCTTAGTCGGACTGGACCAACCCCCAGATGCCAGGAAGGATACATGTTGCTACCCCAAAGGTGTGCCTGGTTCAACGGCAACGTCCACAGTGACCACTGAACAGGCCCCCTTGTCCCCGGCAGTCAAGACCATCCCCTGAGACAGGATGCCCATCAATTTCATAGGCTTAAGATTCGCTACAATGACCACCTGTTTTCCGATGAGGTCTTCAGGGTCGTAGTCTTTAGCGATACCTGCAACGATGGTCCGCTCCTCTCCTGCATCGACTTTCAGTTTCAAAAGGCCCTTGGATCTTGGCACAGGCTCGGCGTCACGGATTGTAGCAACGCGAAGATCCATTTTTTGAAAAGTCTTCATGGGGATCTCGGGTTTAGTGGCGGCCGGTGTCTCCTCCACAGGGCCGGCCTCCCGGCCCTTGGCTCCCCGGTCTAGATCAATCCGCGGAAACAGGGTCACCGTCTTTGGAAGCTTCGTCCCAGATCCGGTTTTTCCCCAGACCTTGAGGTTCTCTAATGACGCAACCCTTCCTGCCGAGGCCATTCCCAAATGCTCTTGCATCACCTGGGAAGCCCGCGGCATGATCGGATACAAGAGTCCGGCGATGACACGAAGCCCTTCCAGGATATTATAAAGCACCACACCCAGCAGTTGGTGCTGGGATTCTTTTTTGGCAAGTTCCCAGGGTGCAGTCACGTCAATGTATTTGTTGATGGCATTGATAAACTCCCAAATGGCCATCAAGGCCTTGTGGAATGCGAAGCCTTCCATGGCCTCTTCATATTCCTCAACGGCCCTGAGGGCATCGGATTTCATATCCAGGTCTAAGCTGCTTTGGGGCACGGTGTCGCCTTTCGGCACAACCCCTTGCAGGTACTTGTGGACCATGGTCAGGCTTCGGCTGAATAGGTTCCCAAGGTCATTGGCCAAATCAGAATTAATGCGCTGAATGAGGCCTTCCTCGCTAAAGCTGGAATCAAGACCAAAGACCATTTCCCGAAGTAAGTAGTATCGAAAGGTGTCCACCCCATAAACATTCTTCAATCCCAGAGGGTCCACTACGTTGCCGAGACTTTTCGACATCTTGCTCTCGTCCACATTCCAATATCCGTGAACATGGAGCTGGCGGTACAATGGCAGGCCGGCAGCCTTTAGCATAATGGGCCAGTATATGCCGTGGGGTTTAAGGATGTCCTTGGCCACCACGTGATGGACTGCAGGCCAGAACTTGATGAAGTTCTCGCCATCGGGATATCCCAGGGCAGAGACATAATTCAGAAGGGCATCAAACCAAACGTAAGTCACATACCTTTCATCAAAGGGCAGTGTGATCCCCCACTGAAGCCGGCTCTTGGGACGGGATATGCACAAATCCTCCAAAGGCTCCCTCAAAAAGGAAAGTACTTCATTTCTATACCGTTGGGGAGTAATGAACTCGGGATGGGTGTTGATGTGGTCAATGAGCCAGTTCTGGTACCGGCTCATTTTGAAGAAATAGTTAGATTCCTTAATAACCTCTGGAACGGTTTTATGGTCAGGGCACTTTCCGTCTTCCAACTCCCGCTCCGTATAGAATCGCTCGCAGCCGAAGCAATAGGCCCCTTCGTATTCACTGAAGTAAATATCGCCTGAGTCGTAAATCTTCTTCAGAACCTCTTTGACAACACTCATGTGAGCATGGTCCGTCGTGCGTATAAAATGATCGTATGCTATGTCCAGCTCTGGCCACAGGCTCCTGAAGAGCTGGCTAATTTGATCGGCATAGGTGAGAGGGCTCAGCCCCTCTGCCTTGGCTGCACGGACTACCTTGTCACCATGTTCATCAGTTCCTGTGAGAAAGTAGGTGTCCTGCCCGCCCATGGACTGAAATCGATTCACCACATCTGCCACAATGGTCGTGTAAGCATGACCTATGTGGGGTCTAGCATTTACATAGTAAATGGGTGTGGTTACATAAAATGGCTCAAACATATTACTCCCTTCTGAGAGACTCGTCAGCCCGGGTCACGTTGAAAAATCCACGGCACCTCCGATTCAACTGATAAAGGCGTGAGCTGCACGGGCCGTACACGGCCCAAGGAGGTATCCTGCTACCCGATGATCTCATCTAAGTGTATGTCTATTTCTTCGTTTCCTTCAAGCTGTATCGTCAGCGACTCCTCTAAGATGTTGTGACGAATAACCTTCCCCCGTCCCCTCTTCGTCTTCACCACTTTTCCTACATTAGGGAACTTACCTTTAAGATCACAATAAGTGGCATACTCAAAGCCCAAACAGCACATGAGCCGACCACACAGCCCCGAAATCTTGCTGGGGTTTAGTGACAGACCTTGCTCTTTGGCCATCTTGATCGACACCGGATGAAAATCACCGATAAAAGAAGAACAACAAAGTTCACGGCCGCACCGTCCGAGGGCCCCACACATCTTCGCTCGATTACGGACTCCTATTTGGCGCATCTCGATGCGCACTTTGTAAGCCTTCACCAACATCTTGACGAGCTCGCGAAAATCAACACGGCCATTAGCCGTGTAGTAAAAAGTGAGTTTCGTCCTGTCAAAGAGTGCCTCAACGGAGATAAGATTCATCTCAAGTCCCAACTTCTTGATACACTCCAGGCAATATGCGTATGAGGTCTTCTCCAGCTCCAGGTTTTTCTTGTGTTGCCTCACATCCCGGTCATTGGCCAGACGATAGACCTTCTTCGATGGGGCCTTGGCATCCAACTCCCCGTAAGGCCGAGGCGGTGTGACAACGGTGCCAAAGGCCAGACCCTTCTCTGTCTCCACAATCACATGACTCTCCGGTGAGAGGACAAAGTGGCCTACGTCAAAATCGTAGACCTTGCCCTGGGGTCTGAATTTTATGCCAACAGTCTTAGCCATCGTTCCTCTTTCTTCTTATCTAAGCCTTACAGGACGAGACCTTTATTGGGGCGCTCTCAGGATAAACAAGGCTCTAACAGGCCTCCATGTTTCAAAGGAGGACCCCCAATCCGCTCCCTTTATACCCTTTTGGCCCCAGAGTCCTGCCATGCTGAATGACCTGAACGCAGACGCATCATCATGACATCTAGGGCAAGGCGAGCATTCACGTTTCTCAAGATGGCTGTCTGGGTAGCAAAGGCTGCTGCCATCTTTTGCAGAAGTTCATCTACTGAGAGTTCTTCTGATAGGGTCTGTATCTCTTTCAAGAAATCCCTATTAAGGACCTTTTCAGGAACAAACTTGCACATCAGAGCGTCTCTAAACCACATGATAATCACACCCAGTGCATCTTCCAGCCTATCCTTATCACGGGCCAGGCTTTGGGCAAAGTCAAAAAGGGCTGCCGTTGGTTTTGTTGAATCTGAAATGGAGTGAACACGTTGAAGAAGATCTTGTCGCCAAGTGATCCATTGCTCTGCGTCGGCGGCAAGGGCCCTTCCCAGACTTCCTCCGGCCAACAGGGAAAGGGTGATCGCCGTGTCTCGATCAAGCCCCTGCCTGGCAACTAGGACCGCTGCAATCTCTGCTGGAGCAATAGGCCGAAAGGCGAGGTGCTGACATCTGGAAACAATAGTCGGCAACAAATCACTGGTCTCAGGTGCCGTCACAATAATGTGCGTGTTATTGGGTGGTTCTTCCAGTATCTTTAGTAATGCATTAGAGGCCTCAGCCTTCATGGTCTGTCCGTCATTGATGATAATGATGCGCCGCCCCCCCTCTAGGGGAGCAAACCTCAAGTGCTTGCGCAAAGAGCGCACCTGGTCAATCTTGATAGAAGCCCCACGGGGCTTTAAAACGATGACATCGGGATGATTGCCGGTAGCCACCTTCCGACAGGAAGGACACTCTGCGCATGCCGACACCCCCGCGGGATTCAGGCAGTTAAGGGCCATGGCCAATGCCTTGGCAGTGGTTTGCCTGCCCACTCCATCCATACCGGTAAAGAGCAAGGCGTGGGCAAGCCGATGGTTGTGAAGCATTCGGGTCAAGATGCCCATGACCCGTGGCTGGCCTACAATCGACTCAAGTGTCATCACCTGCTGGGCCATTGTCCTTTTCCTCCAACCACCACGCGTCTGAAGTGGTTTTCAAGATCTCTTTTGCCAGGCCTTTGCCAACGTCTGTTTGGAGTCGCGCAACGACGTGGGGCAGCCAGGTCTCTGGCCCCTTGTATCCTGTGTCGCCCAAGGCCTTTAACTCCACTATGAGGGCCAGTTGGTCCGCATCGTGAGCAAGCCGAGCTTCCAAGGTTTCACCTTTGCGAAAGGCGTCAAAGAGTTCCCCCATGGCTGGGCCGAAGGGGACGCTTCCAGTGAGGTCTGCCATGGCCTTTACTTCGTCTGAGGCGACATACTTCTTTTGAACGTAATTCAGGTCCCCGGTCCGGGCCTCACCAAGATCATGTATCAAACACATCTGGACTGTCTTCAGGGGGTCCGCAGCCGGCAGCATCTGGGACAACACATATCCCACAAAGGTGGTAAGAAAGGTATGTTCAGCCACTGATTCGCGGCCTGACCCCAAGAAATGAAATCCAGATCGCGGGATCTCTTTCAAGATCCTGGCTTCAAAAAGCAAATTGGCTATGGCTTTCATCATATCAGAGGCTGCCTCCTACCCAGAGCGTCCTAAAACACAAATAGGCTTCAACGGGCACCCACGCCGTCACGCCTGAATTTGTGTAAATATATGAATATATTAGTCTCCTTTGGAGAAAAAGGCGAGAACCTTCCTTTGCCAAGGAGGCCACTCTCTGGGGCCCCTTAGCAATCGGCAAGACGTTTCTTGCCTATGAAGCACAGGACCCCCCACTCGTTGAAGCACCACCATTATCTATACAATAGGCCCCATGAAGGCAACCGGAAATTGACTTGACACCTCGGAAAGCCTTATGTAACTATCCTCGCAAATTTTGGGCAAATTTTGGCCCCGCAGGGGTTGGTCCGGCCATGGTACAGGGTTACAGGCTTGTCTCATTCAATGGCTTCCGGGGCCTGCCCACCAAGCCGGGTTGCCTGACCAAATAACTTCCATGCCTATCTTTACTAGCAGCGACATAGTGCAGATGATTCTGCAATCCGGGCCAATGGTCCGTTTTGTTCTTCTTCTTCTCCTATTTTTTTCCGTGACCTCTTGGGCCATCATATTTACCAAGTACCGCCTCATCAGAAAGGCCCAGAAAGAGTCCGTGCGATTTCTGGACCTCTTCTGGTCGCGGGCCAGTCTGTCCAAGGCCTTTTCGGCCTCCAAAGAGCTCCGGTATACGCCCCTGGCAAGGGTGTTTCGTGTAGCCTATGGAGAACTCAAGAAAGTAAACAAGCCGCAGTCCCCTCATCTGGACGTTGAAAAGGAAAAAGGGACCACACCCAACCATGACGTGGCAACGGTGGACAATATTAAGCGGGCACTTCGCCGTGCCGTAAACGCAGAGCTCACTGCGTTGACAAAGGCTCTGCCGTTTTTGGCAACCACCGGCAATACCACGCCTTTCATTGGGCTTTTCGGCACGGTGTGGGGGATCATGAACGCCTTTCGGGGCATCGGCCTCATGGGCTCTGCCAGTTTGGCGGTGGTGGCACCAGGCATTTCTGAGGCATTGATAGCCACGGCCGCGGGGCTGGCTGCTGCCATCCCGGCTGTGGTGGCCTACAATTATTTCAGCAACAAGGTCCGTGTCTTGGAGGCAGAAATGCACAATTTCTCGGCCGATTTTCTAAACCTGCTCGAACGGCAGTTGATCATACGAAAGGGAAGCAGGGAGCATGGGTCCGGGTAATGGCCACGACCGTTTTATGTCAGACATCAATGTGACCCCCTTGGTGGATGTCATGTTGGTGCTACTGATCATTTTTATGGTAACGGCCCCCATGATGATGCAAGGGGTGAACGTCTCATTGCCTCAAACCACTTCAAAGCCCCTGCCTGCGGAAAAGGACCATTTGACCATTTCCATAGACGGAAGCCAGCAGATTTACATCAACGACTACAAGGTGGCACTGGAAGCCCTTCAGGTAAAGATAAAGAAGATCTTGGAGGGCCGTGCGGACCAGAAAGTTTACCTGCGAGCAGACAGGACTGTTCCGTACGGAGTTGTAGTACGAGTGATTTCAGAAGTAAAGATGGCTGGCATTGAGAAACTCGGGATGGTCACAGAGCCCTTAAAAGAGACGCACAAGACGCGATAATGTTCTCCCGTGTCCACCTTCCCAGTCCCCCCTCCAGGTTCGACGGCCGCATCTTGTGCTATCCGACATGTTGACTCAGACGAGTTGAATGCATGCTTGTCACGGCATTGAACCAGATGGATGACAGAGATCGAGCATGGATCAGAATGATCTTCCTTTCCATGCTTTGTCATGCCCTGTTGTTATCGGGGATGGTGTTTTTGCCCGAGTTACGGTTTACACCCCGCCACCTGCCCACCACTGTTGAGGTGGACTTGGTGAGCCTGCCTGAGGCCGAGCTCGAGCCCCAGGGGCCTTCACCTCAAGGCCAGACTCCCGCAACGGTGACGCCACCTGCTGAGATGGTCAAGACGGCCCCCTCCCAAAAAACTGAACCGATCCGGTCTAAAGAGGAATCAGCGGTCGTTTCGGCCTCTCCACCCAAAGAAACGGTATCCGTGGCCCCTAAGCCGTTGCAGGTCAAAAGATCTCTGAAAAAAAAGAGTTATGATGTGTCAAAGGTGATCACAAAGGCCATTGCCAAAATAGAAAAGCGGGCCGATAGGTCAAGGCCTCGCCCTGTGGTTCAAGCCATTGACAAACTGGAGGAGCAAGTCAAGAGGGGAGCCTCCGGCGTTCAGGCAGGTGGTAAAGGGAGAAAAACTGGCATGAGCAAGAAGACCTTAGACCTTCTTGATATTTATCATGCCGAAATATGGGACAGGATCAGAAAAAACTGGGCCTATTCAGAAAAATTGGATACAGATGCGTCAAATCCAGAAGCAGTCATCATCATGAAGATCATGAAAAATGGTGAGATACAAGATATCTGGTTTGAAAAGCGCTCGGGAAGTAAGTATTTTGATGCCTCTGCCGTCAAGGCAGTGAAGAAATCTGATCCTTTACCGCCCCTGCCCAAGGGGTTCCTGCATCCATACTATGAGATAGGCTTCAGGTTCAACCCTTCGGAAATGAAAAGGAGGCCATAAGCCCATTATGGGAAGGCCCTGCTGGTCCATTCGTCAAACAGCCATACTGGTCCTCTTGCTGGGGATGTTGACCGGTTCAGGCACCCCTTGCCAGGGACGTGTATACCTCGACATTACAGCTCCTTACCTGCGTAAGATCCCCACGGCCGTGCCTCTGTTTCAGGACCTGGGTTCTGGGAACAAAGAGGAGGACTTGACCCAAAAGCTTGCCGATCTCCTTTCAGAAACAATTGATTTTACAGGCTTTTTTAAAATTCTAGACCGCGAAAGCTTTCTGGAAGACCCTCAGGTGGCCACCCTTACGGACAGCGCGATCCATTTCAAAGACTGGACGGTGGTAGGTGCTGAACTCCTGGTTAAAGGCGGATTTGCCTATCAGAAAGACCGTCTTAAAGTAGAGCTTCGCCTCTTTGATACCTTTGGCGGCCATCTCATTATTGGCAAGCGGTACACAGGCAAGCTCAAGGACCACCGTCGGATGATCCGTCGGTTCTGCAATGAGATTGTCCACGCTCTCACTGGCCATGAGGGGATCTTTGATACACAGATCGCATTTATCTCCACCACCACAGGCCATAAAGAGATCTACATCGCCGATTTTGATGGCCACGATCCCACTCAGTTCACCAATACTGAAACCATCACTCTCTCTCCAGCCTGGTCCACAGATGGCCACTGGCTCGCCTATACAGACTACCGAAACGGCAAACCAGACATCTATGTGAGAAACATCAAAGAGAAACAGGGCACGGTCCTCTCTTTTAAGGGCTCAAGCATGACGCCGGCATGGATGCCCGGGAAGTTCGCCCTGGCAGCATCTCTATCTTACGAGGGCAATCCAAATCTCTATCTACTTTCAGGAAAAGGAAAAATGATCAAAAGGTTGACTAAATATTGGGGCATTGATGTCTCCCCCTCCTGGTCCCCGGACGGCCAGGCGCTTGCCTTTGTTTCCAACCGGTCAGGCAGCCCCCAACTCTATATTCAGAACAGCAAGGATGGAAAGCCCAGGAGGCTCACCTTTCAAGGCAAATACAACACCTGTCCCCGATGGTCGCCAGTGGGCGACTACATCGCCTACACTGGGCTTGGTGAGCTCGGCCATATGGACATCTATCTCATCAGCCCAGACGGAAGGGGCCCGATTCAACTCACCCAAGAAGCCGGACAAAACGAGTCTCCAACGTGGTCACCAGACGGCAGCCTCATCGCCTTCAGTTCTACCAGATTAGGACGCTCCGCCATTTTTGTCATGAATGCAAATGGTGAAAATCAACGACCCCTGCTCACCCTTGGAGGTGAGCAGACAGCCCCTTGCTGGTCACCACGTCTGTCAGGCGACTAAAGGGCCCTTCAATTTGTGCAAGTTGGTCATTGACTTTTTGCACAGTTTCAAGTAATTAGAAATGAAAAATCAAATGATGGCATGTGGCTGCCCCTTTTTGTTCTTCTCCAAAGGAGGTGAAATCATATGACAAGGAATTTTTGGGTGGGTTTGGCAATCCTCCTGCTGGTTATCTCCGCGTTCGTGTTTCAAGCTTCCTGCGCAAAGAAGCAAGTGGTATCAGAGCCTGGTGTGGTCCCATGTGAAGAGGAAGCTGAGGCCAAACGTCTGGCGGCCATGGCCGAGGCTGAAAAGGCTCGAAAGGCTATGGAAGAACAGCGGCTGCGTGAAGAGCAGCTGCGCGAGGAGGCCAAATCGCGCAGGGAACATGAGGAGAGGGCTGAACGTACAAGATTCTTAAATGATCACATTTACTTTGAGTTCGATAGATCAAGGCTCCTTCCAGAAGGAAAGGAGATCCTCAGACGTAATGCAAAATGGCTGAAGGCCCATCCTGGGGTTCAGGTGACTATCGAGGGCCATTGCGATGAACGGGGAACGACAGCGTATAACCTAGCCCTTGGGGACCGACGGGCTCAAAGCGTCATGACCTATCTGGTCGATCTTGGTGTGGAGCCAAAGGGCCTGACCACGGTCAGCTTCGGAGAGGAAAAACCGATTGATCCTGGTCACAGCGAGAGGGCCTGGGCCAAGAACAGACGGGCACAATTCGTGATACAATAGACTCCATCAGGGGGTAGGGCATCCAAGAACCTTTGGGCCGGCAAAAGGCTCTGGGGGGTGGAGCGCTTTTCATATTGAGAAACCCCATTGAATGGTCACCAACGTTATAGGAAAAAGGGAGCAAGGTGTTGTGCAAAGGTCTCAGAGCTTCGGGACCGGCCGTGAAGGGTCTTGAGGGGGCCATCATGAATGTTAGAATCGTGACCGGTAGGGCAGTGCTGATTTCCACCCTTTTCATGGTTGTCGTCGGCTGCGCCATGCAAGAAGATGTGGCGGTGGTCAACACACGATTTGTGGCCCTGAAACGGAAGGTCGTGACAGAGAACAGAGAGGCTGCCGCCGACAGGGATGCCCTTCGTTCTGAAATAGAGAAATGCCGCCAAGGACAGGAGCAATTTGACGACGTGTATCGGACCAAGCACGCTGAACTGAACGCTCTCATGCAGGACCTTAGGGAAGAGATCCAGGAACTTGGCGGCCGAATGGAAGAGAACAGACACGAGATCCAGCAGAGCTTGGATGGGTTGGCCGAGTGGAAGGGCAAACAGGAAGACCAGTCAAATGGCCGGGCAAGGGAGGCCCAAATTAATTTGGATCGCATTGTTCGATTGGAACAATACCTGGGCATGGAGCGGTCTGAGAAATCGGTCTCTTCAGGACAAGGGGAGACCAAACAGGGCCAAAAAGATGCTGGTGACAACAAGACACCTGACGAGCTCTACAAGGACGCCAAGCAGAGCTTTGACCAGGGGGCCTATGAGGAGGCTAGGCGCTTGTTTCAGGCATTCGTGCAGAGATACCCCAAATCCGAAAAGGCAGACAGTGCTCGATTCTGGATTGGGGAGGTCTATTACAGAGACAAGTGGTACGAAAAGGCCATCCTGGAATACCAGAAGGTGATTGAAGACCACCCCAAAGGGAACAAGGTGCCCAGTGCCCTTCTCAAGCAGGGGTTCGCGTTCTCGAACCTGGGCGATACGGATAATGCCAAGCTTATCCTGAGGGAACTGGTGCGCAAATACCCGGAGTCCAATGAGGCAAAAATCGCCCAGAAGAAACTAAAGACATTTCCGTAACAGATAATCTGCGAATATAAAATACAACCCTTGAAATCCCCACTCAAGGTTATCGGCATAGATCCCGGTTTGGCAAATACCGGTTTTGGGATCGTGGAGGGTGCTGGTTCCCGAATAGAGCGATATACCTTCGGCACGATTCGAACCCACAAGGCCGAATCCTTGGCCATTCGACTCAATCGCATTTTTTCCGAGCTCTCTTCTATCCTGAACGCCGAAAGACCCAACCTCATGGTCATCGAGGATGTCTTTTCCTTGAAGCAATACCCCAAATCGGGTATTGCCCTTGGCAAGGTTTCTGGTGTCATTCTGGTGGCCGGGGCTCAGACGGGCTTGCAGAGTGTGGAACTTCCGGCACGGGAAGCCAAACAGGTTCTCACCGGCAACGGTAACGCTAACAAGGCCCAGATGGAACGAGCGGTCCGGCACTTTTTGAAAAGAGACAGGGCCATCACGCCCTCTCATGCCTCCGACGCCCTCGCCCTGGCACTGGTGGGTCTGCTCAGGCATGTCCAATAAAGGGGAGCAACACGGTGATCGGTTATCTTGAAGGTAAGCTACTCAGAAAGGAAGAGGACCGCATTCTACTGTTGGCCAACCAGGTGGGCTATGAAATACTCCTCCCCGTCATGGTTAGAGAATCGATCGACTCCAAGAATACCGGTGATGAGCTCTCCTTGTACATCTATTATCATCAGACGGAGCGGCAGCCCAAACCGATCCTCATAGGTTTCAACCTGGAGGTGGAGCGGGAGTTTTTCGGTCGTTTTATATCGGTGGAGGATATTGGACCCATAAAGGCTGCGCAGGCCCTTACGGCCCCTGTTCGCGACATTGCCAGGGCCATAGAGTCCAGGGACGTGGCCTATCTGAAACGCCTCAAAGGGATCGGCAACCGAACAGCCCAGAAGATCTTGGCCACCCTGGAAGGAAAGGTGGCCAAGTTTGCCTTGATCCGATCCCCTGACAGGCCTGTCGAGGCCATGGAGGTGGAGGACTTCACCAAACAGGTCCAGGAGGTCTTGGTCAAGCAGTTGGGCCATAAGGTCAGGGAGGCCAAGGTGATGATCACAGAGGCCCTAAAGAGGAACAGCACTATTTCCACGGCAGAAGAGCTCTTTGAAGAGGTCTACCGCGGAGAAGCCTTCTGATGGCGGGAGAGAAGTCACAAACAGTTAATGTGGGAAACGGCCATTTTCTTTCCGAGAAGGAAGGGCCGGCCGGAGAGACGTCAGACTATGTGAGCCTCAGGCCAAAAACCCTAGATGAATACATAGGGCAAGGCGAGGTCGTAGAGACCCTTTCTATTGCCATTCAGGCGGCCTTGAAGCGAAAAGAACCTCCCGATCACATCCTCTTTCATGGCCCCCCAGGTCTCGGCAAGACAACCCTGGCCCACATCATTGCCCAGGAGATGGGCGTCAGTATCACCGTTACCAGCGGTCCGGCCCTTGAGAAGGGCGGTGATCTGTTGGGCATCTTGACCCACCTGGAAGAAGGGGACGTCCTGTTTATCGACGAGATCCACCGGCTGCCTAGAGTGGTTGAGGAATTTCTCTATCCAGCCATGGAGGACTTTGCCGTGGACTTCATTTTTGACAAGGGGGTTCATGCCAGGAGCCATCGGTACCGCCTGGCCCGTTTTGTCCTGGTCGGGGCCACCACAAGAGCCGGGTTGCTCTCCGCCCCCCTGCGTGAACGCTTTGGCATCTTCAGGACTCTCGATTTTTACGCTGATGAGGATTTGGTTCGCATTGCAAAGCGCTCGGCCGCTCTTTTGGACTTTACGGTAGAAGCAGAAGGCTCGTATGAAATCGCCCGCAGAGCCAGGGGGACACCGCGGATCGTGAACCGCCTCTTAAAAAGGGTCAGAGACTTTGCCCAGGTCAGGGGCGACGGCGTCGCCCACAAAGACACGGTCTGCGAAGCCCTGGCCCTGGAGGGCGTGGACGAAAAGGGCCTCACCATCCTGGACAGGAAGTTCTTAAAGGCCATTATCGACTTTTACAAAGGTGGGCCTGTGGGGATCGAGGCCATTGCAGCCACCCTTCATGAAGAGTCTGATACATTGGTAGATGTGGTAGAGCCCTATCTGCTCAAGACCGGTTTTCTGACCCGCACATCGTCAGGGCGGAAGGTCACGGAAAAAGCCTTTCGGCATTTTGGCCTCTCCATGCAACAGGGGCTTTTCAAGTAAACCCTGAAAGTTGTCTTGAAGGCTGGCTCCTATGACAAAGGCAATCCCGATCATCACCCTGCTCAGCGACTTTGGCCTCCAGGATGAGTACGTGGGCGTCATGAAGGGCGTCATTCTCTCCATTAACAGCAGGGTTCAACTAGTTGATATCACGCACAACATATCCAGACACGCCATCACGGAGGCCGCCCTGGTCATCAAGACGTCCTTTCGGTATTTTCCGAAAGGCTCCATTCACGTGATCGTCGTGGATCCAGGTGTGGGCGGAAAGAGAAGGATCATCTGTATCAAAAAAGAAGGCCGCTTTTTTGTTGCCCCAGACAACGGGGTGTTGAGCCTCGTCATGGAAGGCGGAAAGGTCGATGGCGTCTTTACTGTAACCAATGAAACGTACTTTCTAAAACCAGTTAGCAGCACCTTCCACGGCCGCGATATCCTTGCCCCGGTGGCCGCCCACCTTTCAAGGGGGGCTCCCATGCCCAGCCTGGGAGAAGAAGTCGCAGTCGCTGACGTGACCACCCTTGACATCCCCACCCCTTATCTTTCGTCCCTCGGGGAGCTGGTGGGAAGGGTCCTATCGATAGATCATTTCGGAAATCTTGTCACCAACATTGATGCGCAAACCTTGGAAAGGTTTAAAGGGGAAGGGGCGTGGGCGGATCTTGTCATCCGCCTTGGAAGGTCCACTATCCAGGGGCTTTCAACGTCCTACGACTCGGTCAAGAAGGGGGGGGCGATCTGCGTCATGGGCAGTCGCAACCTTCTTGAAATCGCCGTAAACCAGCAAGATGCCCGGACCTATTTCAAGGCTACGGTAGGTCAAACCATCAGGGTCAAGGGGAGTCTATGATAGACCTTTGGGGGGCATTGCGGCGCGGGGCCAGGTCGAAAAGGCCCTATCAGTTCGCGGTCTTATAGGAAGACCTCCGATTTACCGAACTAGCCCAATAGGGATCTCTGGAACCCTCAGGGTCTGAGAGCAGCAGCATGATGGCAGGCAGTGCTTTGCCTGCCGGAGATCCTGGTCCTCCAGAGGAATCTTCGTATATCACCCACGCCCCCAATACATCAACGCCAGCGCTATCTGGATGTATGTTGTGATTTAGTTGTGATTTTTCATAGGTGGTCCCATCTATGAGGCGGACCTCGGCAAAGAAATGGGCCTGGGCCTGTTGGGGGTGACGTTCATCATACCTGCCGTCGGCGTACTGCTGGTGATGGGAAGGGTCGTCCCTGGTGAGGGCAAAACTGGAAAAAATCGTCTCAGCGCTGTGGTACCACAATTCCTCCATCTCTTCATAGGTAGCCATATGCCAACGGCCTGGGAAGCCGTCTACCTGTATGGTTCTAATCTCTGCCATCTGTTGATCATAGCTCATGTTCGTAAATCTTACGAGGTCGTAGTACCAATACCGCCCAGTAAGACTGTCATAGGTTACCTGGGAACTGGCATCGTGAATCAGAAGAGGTTCGCAGGCCCCTGCCTTCTCGTGTGAGGGGATCAGGAACGCAAAGGCTATGAGTACGAAAAAGGCCTTCTTCATTTCCGACCTACTCCCTGTGCCCTGGCTCTTTTTTTGTCAAAAGAAGTCAGCAGCAGTTTCATTTTTTTATGATATCATATAATTGTATATAAGTAAATTTAATTTTGCCCCTTGGTGGAGGGTAGACGTAGACCCACAAAGACTGTACCGTCTCCTTTTGAGCACCTGCCAGGTTTTTGTCCCGTTCTTGGTTCACCCCAAAAACTGGGCTGCAAGCCGTTTTTTCACAGCGCGGACACGGTGATTGGGCATTTTTCCCAATGATGGTTCAGCGATTCCTTGTGGGCTTGTCATGGTTGGCAAGGGATAGAAGACGATGTGTAAGCGTCCAACCAACCCCATCTTCACAAGCCCATGGATGCGTGTCATGTTGAGCACTGATTCTTTTTTTGAGGAGGTGCGATGATGATAGATGGGCAAGATCATGGAGTGGATTCACA
>JAXHVD010000022.1:0-72004 GCA_034189385.1 Thermodesulfobacteriota bacterium | reverse complement strand
CTTCGAGATCCCAGGGAAAATCTCTTCTCTTATAACCGCTAAAGCCTTTTTCTTTGATAACCGTAAACTCAGTGCTATTCTTACAGCACCGCTTGGCGCGAGAATAGTAGTGCCGCTGTTGATGACGGTCAGCCGCCTTCATCACTTCCGAGGTCTTTACCGGCTTTTTGCGCCCTTCATTGTAGCCCGTGAGGAACGTAGCCAGGCAATCTTGGGAATCTGTTTGGACTCGAAGATGAAACCAGAGCTTTCCCAGGTTGTGAATACGGAGCCACGTGGGCAGCAACCGGAGAAAGAAAACTTCCTGTACATCAATGAGGCAGGGTGTGCCATCTTCCTGCATGATAACGTTCTCCGGGTGCAGATCGGCATGATAGACGCCACAGGAATGCAAGAAGGCCACGTAGCCGCCCAACTTTTTTGTTTCTTCAAGAGAATGACAGGATACGGGCTCACCAGCCACCCTTCGAGTCAACAAAAAGAACTGGTCGGGAATTAAACCACCCTTTTCTCCTCGGCAGAGCGCTTCGGGTACAGCCACACCACGGACTCGCAGTCGGCAAAGATGACGCCATTCCGCCCAGCGTCGGCGGGGGAGGAAGAAGTGACGTAGGCGATCTTTGGTCCTGACTACTGTGCTACGTTTAAGAAAAAACTGCCCGTAAGGTGCTTCCAAGTAATAAACCTGACGCACGACTCGGTCCTTGATCTTATCACACAGGGTGACTTCGGCAAGCAACCGGTCGAAAGAAAAATGTGGGACTGATGGACTCGTCGTTACCCGAAACCCCCTGAATTCTCGCTGGAGGCTGTCCGCAGAACATCCTCCTTTCTCTTGCTGTGTCACCCGATTCTGCTCTCTGGAAGGCTCAATTGACCATAGATTATGTGCTAAAGCTGTCCATGAAGATCCCGTTTGGCGCGCACTGTCATCGCCCAGACCCAGTTTTCCGCCCTGGGAAGATAGAAAAAAAAAGATCGGCTGTCAAATTTGAACTGAAGCCCCTCTCAATCCTTCCCAGCATTGACTATTTACAGAGGTTCCCTGCCATTGTCGCGAAAAAGTACCTACTCAAGTTTGCGCCCGGCGGCTTTAAAAGAGGCGCATTCGGCGTTTCCACTAATGGTAGGTCTGTCAGGACTTGTACCCCCCCGGGGACGTCCAACAGAGGGAGTGGGAAATTCGGTGAACGAAGGCCTACAGCCATTGCGAGCCGGAATCTTCGGAGAACTGCTAAAGGCATTGGAGGCCGGAGAGAAGCGGATTTCCCACTGCCGAGGCTCCCATTGCATCAAAAAGAGGGTTCTTCCGTTTTTTAGAAACGCCAGCACACTTTTAGCCGTTATTTCTAATGGTTGATACGGGTGCGAAACTTGAGGTACCTATGAGCTAGTGCCCATCCACAGATGCCCATGAAGAAGGTGGGCACTGGCGTCAGTTTCCACCGAACCTGGAAGGAGTGGTGGCGAACTTGCCAACATTGTTTGGTCTTTACCACCTGTGCAGGCTCAGCCCTCTAGCGTTTGGACACTAGACAGCCTCTCAAGTGTCATCATTCTGGCAAGGCTTCAAATGTTGAGCGGGGGACTTCCTTGACACACAGACTTCATTCCTCTATAATTTCTAGTTTAAACTGAAATGTGTCTGATTTCAGCTAGTTGTGGCCAAGGGCCGCGCCTTGAAACTTCTGCCTGGCGGACATTCAATGAATCCAGCGTTAACAAGGACATATGGGTCGTATCATTTCGGGGTGTCGTCCGAGCTTACCGACCGACAGATTGAGCAGCTCATCCAACTCTTTAATATGCCGACAAACAGTGTCCATTCAGTGCTAGGTGGAAGGACCTCAGTCGCCATTGCTCAACTCGAAGATGTGGGATCGGTGGTCGTTAAATATTATATCCGTGGAGGCCTTCTTCGACATCTCGTTCAACGAAGGTACCTGAAGCTAGGAAAGACCCGCTGTCAGATCGAGTATGAAGTATTTCACAAAGTGAGGAGCCTAGGTGTAGGAGCACCCGAGCCAATCGCCTATGCCTCAAAGGGGAGTGTCTTTTACAGAGGCTGGCTGGTGACCAGATTGATTAAGCGACACCAAACACTGGCTGAGCTCAGTTGCACGGATCAGGACCGTACCCGCATTGCCATGGATGAACTCATCCATCACGTCTGCATTCTTATTGATAATCACATACTGCACATTGATTTGCACCCCGGCAATGTCTTAGTGGACGCTAATAACCGCACATTTCTCGTTGATTTTGACAAGGCCTGTCTTTGCCCAGGAGACAAGAATAGGCTTCGACACCAATACCTCACTCGTTGGCGGCGCTCGGTAACAAAACACGGCCTGCCGAAAGTGCTCTGTGACACGATGAGTGCAGCACTTCAGTAAGACTATGAAATGGAGTGAACGATGGAGATCTTGCCGTGGCCCCCACTACTGATCAGCGGAACTCTGCGCCATCGGTTTTGATCGTTCTGATGGGGTCTTTAGGAGATGTGGCGCGAGGGCTGTCCTTGGTATCCCATATCAAGGATGGCCTACCGGGAAGCAAGGTGACATGGCTCATAGAACCTAAGTGGGCCCAGCTCGTCAGAGTTCATCCACATATTGACAGGGTCATCGTCTTTAACCGACCCAAAGGCCTTTCCGCAGTGCGGAATCTGTACAAGGATTTGTCTCAAGCACACTTCGATGTTTCTTTGGACCTTCAGCGTCACCTGAAGAGTGGCTTTTTCTCACTCATTTCAAAGGCGAAGAGGCGGATAGGGTTTCATCGGCGCAATGCAAAGGAGTTCAATTGGCTCTTCAACAATGAACATATTGACAATGCGGGAGACGACCTCCCAAAACTCCGCCACTACCTGAAATTCACGGGCCACCTCGGACTGTCCGAGCCAAAATTTCCGGACTTCGGCCTTGCCTCCCTTGATCTGGAGAATATCAGGACCAGCGTTCTGGGTGAGATAGAACACCCCTTTGTGGCCGTGGTCATGGGATCCTCGTGGGAATCCAAGAACTGGTTCCTGGACCACTACTGTCAATTGGTCAAAGATATCCTGAGTGTCAAAGGGATGTATGTCATCCTTCTTGGCAGTGGCCAGGACACGACTCTTGCCCTCAGGCTTTCTGACAGCATCAATGGTCCACGGCTCGTCAATATGGTGGGCAAGACATCGCTTCTTGAACTTGTTGCCATACTCAAGGCAGCAGCAGTTAGTGTCGGCCCTGACTCGGGGCCAGGCCATTTGGCCGCCGCAGTGGGCACCCCCTATGTGTCACTATTTGGGCCTACATCGCCTGCGCGAACCGCACCCTATGGGAGTGAGCATCTTGTGGTTCAGTCCGCTATCGACTGCTCTCCCTGCTATAAGAAACAATGCCCCGGCCTTGACAGATTGTGCATGCGGCTCATATCTCCTGAAAAGGTGAAAGAAAAGGTTATGGAAGCCCTGGCCACACAGGGCATCGCGTAAACCTTAGAATGATCTTATATTTTTGTGAAAACACAGGCTGAAACACTCCTTGTTTGTTGCCCCAATTGGGTGGGCGATGTGGTCATGGCGACTCCAGCTTTGGATTGTCTGCGGCAAAACTTTCCTGATGCTAGATTGATAGGTGTCATCAGGAACTATGTGCGCGCCGTCGTGCAAGACGGCCCCTGGTTTGATCACATTGTCGGTTGTGATGATAAGACTACCAAGGGATTTTGGAGACTGGTGAAGGCTATCCGTTGTCTGGACCCGGATGTTGCCATTGTGTTGCCAAACTCCATGCGATCTGCCCTGAGCACACGGCTTGGGGGCGTCAATAGGATTTACGGCTACCTCAGGAACCATAGATCCCTGCTACTGACCGGCGGCCCGGAGCCAATGCGCTCAGGAAACGGTATCGTCCCTGTGCCCATGGTGGATTACTACATGGAAATCTGTCGCTGGCTCAAGCTCACGCTCCCACAGAAGGTGAGGCCCTCTCTGTTTCTGTCTCACGCACTCCAAGAAAAGGGAAACGCGCTCCTTGCTAGTTACGGAATCGAACCTGGCGATATGGTGGTAGGCCTGAATCCCGGAGCGAAATTTGGGTCATCCAAATGCTGGCCGCCTGAGTATTTTGCAAAACTTGCTGAATTGTTTTCACAAAAATGGGACTGCAAAATTCTGTTGTTTGCAGGTCCTGGCGAGGACGGCATCGCCCGATCTATTATTCAGGCAAGCAAAGCGCCTATTATCAACACGGCCCCTGACAGGGTTGATTTGGCCCTTCTCAAGCCATTAGTCAAAAGATGCGCCCTTCTGGTCACTAATGATACAGGCCCGAGGCACTATGCTGTTGCTTTCGACACGCCTGTGGTGGTCCTTATGGGACCCACCGATCCCCGTTACACGGCGGCTAATCTTGAAAAAACCCTTGTTTTGCGTAAGGAATTGGACTGTTCTCCCTGTCATCAGAAGAGATGTCCCCGCAATCACGAGTGCATGCGCATGATTTATCCTGAGGCTGTCTTTCGTGGAAGCGAGAACCTGATGCGGGACCTCCTGTGATCCATGACGACCTCTTTTTACAGAGATAAATGGTCTGCCTTAAAGCGGCGCCCCCCCGACCAGGAAGAATTGGGACGATTGGCGCGTCAAATCGCCTACTCCTTCTTAGATTATTATCTAAAGGATTGTCGTTATGAAGCAGGGTACATTGATCTGCTCTGTGAGATGACGACCTTTTCACAGAATCCGCGACTTGACAGCCCCGGGGCGCAGGCACTTTTTGGGATCATCGTAGAGACGCTTTGTGACGATTTTGAGGAATTGCAGACAGACACGTACAATAGGGTGATGGCACAGGTCATTTCATATTGCCGAGGGATTCCAGCAGGCAAAGACCTTGATCTCACCTTAAAGGGCTTTAAAATCGATTCTTCTGAGCACCTTCTTGAACGTATCAAGAAGGTGCGTGCTAATGACAATTCTTTAACGGCTGAAAAATCCGTAAAAAAGATTTTGCTCCTCTCTCGGGTGACCGTGGGCGCAGATGTGGCCATCACTAGCATCATCATTCAGCGCCTCGCCAAGATCTTTCCTAACGCCGAACTGATCCTTATTGGCGACAAGAAGATGGGAGAAGTCTATGGCGGAAATCCCAGAATAGGGATACGAGAAGTCGCCTATTCCAAGAGAGGCGGACTCCTGTCCCGCCTGTCCGTGTGGCATCAGGTGCTAAGAATTATCCAAGAGGAGACAGCTTCTTGCCCTCTGGAAGAGACCGTCCTTGTTGATCCTGATTCCCGCCTTTCTCAGCTGGGCATCCTGCCGTTGATTCCCCTTCACCGCTACTTCTTCTTTGATAGTCGCTCTGATACCTCCTTTGACAGCAATATGTCCATGGCGGAACTCACGAATTCGTGGCTAGACAAACTGCTTGGCAAAGAAAGCTTCTGTTATCCTAAAGTATGGCTACCCCAGTCCTACCTGGCCATTGCCGAACCCCTTTGCCAGCGCATTCGGCACCACGGCGCCCGTAGGATCATTGCTGTCAACTTCGGCGTCGGTGGCAATCCCCGTAAGAGAGTAGGAAAACCTTTGGAGGGAAAACTCCTGTTAACCCTCTTGCAGGAGCCAAACACAGTAATACTCCTAGACAAAGGGTTTGGTGACGAAGAACACGCTTACACAAACATCCTCCTGGAGGCGATCAATCGGCATGGATATCCAGTATCACATGGGGCGTTTAACGCGTCGGACATTGAAGAAATGGCCTGGGGGGTTATTGGGGTCCAGACCAGAATGGGAGAAATCGCAGCGCTCATAGCAAATAGTGACGAATTTATAGGGTATGACTCCGCCTGCCAACATATTGCGGCGGCTTTAGAAACGCCGTGCTTGACCATCTTTGCAGGTTCTAACAACATGCGTTTTATCCGCCGTTGGAGTGCCTATGGCCGCAGGAGTTGCCGTATTGTGCACGTAGACACCCTTACAAATCCTTCGTCCATTGATGTAGAAGATATTATTACCCGTATTGAGCATGCAAGGAGGACTTATGTTCATCCCCCTGCTGGGGCTCCTTCCTGTGCCTGTTAGAAGTGCAGCCTTTTATCAGAGTGGAGGCCCCTCTTTTCAGCAAGGGGTTAGACGCAAGGTGCCATATAACACATGAAAATCCTTTTCATCTATCCTAACGCTAACTCGCAGCTAGGATTTGCCTACGGCATTGCCCATATGTCTGCGGTGCTCAAAAAAGCCGGGCACGCGGTGGATTTGTGGCAACTATGTGAAGACCTAGCAGCACTGCCTTCCAAGGCAGAATTCATCGCCCGAATAAAGGAAATCGCTCCGGACGTGGTGGGCTTTTCTGTGGTGACGAATCAATGGACTTATGCCCGACAGCTTGCTGAGTGGGCCCGTGAAGCCACTTCTGCCCCCTTGGTATGTGGGGGCATTCATACCTTGGCGGCGCCAGAAGAGATTCTTCAAACAAGGGCATTTGACTATATTATTCGAGGAGAGGCAGAGGAGGCCTTCCTGGAATTTGTAGAAAAACTCTCCAGACAAGAAGATGTGGCACAGGTGCGAAATCTGGGATATGTCCAAAACGGCAAGATTTGCATTAATCCGGTGCGCCCCCTACCAGAACTTAAAGAGTTACCTCCCAAGGACTATGATATTTTCGACTTTCAGAAAATCATTGATGCCAAAAATGGTTGGGTTGGCTTGATGGGCTCGCGGGGATGTCCCTTTTCCTGCACTTACTGCTTCAACCACCAGATGGTAAAGCATTATCGTAGAGATTTGCAGTGTAGCTTTAAGGAACTCAACTATATAAGACATTTCGACGTTCAACAGATGATTGCTGAAATTGAGTATCTTCTTGCCCATTATAAGAATATCAAGATGTTTATCTTTGATGACGACCTTTTCACTTTTTATCGACCGTACGTATCAGCCTTTTGTCAGGCCTATAGACAACTCTGTTCCATCCCTTTTGTGGTAAACGCTCATGTGGGTTTTTTTGACACGGAACGTGCACGGGCACTGTCTCAAGCCAATTGTAAGATTGTCAAGTTCGGGGTAGAAAGCGGCAGTGCTAGAATTCGTCGCCAGATTCTAAACCGCCACATGACAAACGAGAAGATTGTGAAATCCATAGAGACTGCCCATGCCTTTGGCCTGCATACCTCCGTCTTTCTGATGATCGGGCTTCCTGGCGAGACCTATGAGGATGTCATGGCTACAATTGGACTCATGGCACAAGCCAAACCTGGCCGTTATCGCTGGTCGTTCTTTTTCCCTTTCCCCGGGACCAAGGCCAATGAACTAAGCGCCAAATTCAGTCACATTGATTACGAAAAAATGGAGCAAATGGAAAACTTCACAGAAAGTTCTTGCCTTGACTTTGGAGAGAAGCATAATCTTTTTCTGAAAAAGGTGGGAAGCGCTATGCCTTGGTTTGTGAACGCCTATTCAGATCTTCCTGTGGCAGAGTTCTACAAGAAAAAAGTAGATGAGATGTTGTCGTTGAATGCAGAACAATGGGAAAAGCGAGAGCCTCACCTCATGGACGAGGACAAAGAAATATCCCATCATTTTGTAAGAAAGGGGATGCGTCACTATGCCATAAAATATAATCCCTTCATGGGTGTTATCTCCGACTATTTCACCAGAGAAGACCCCAATGTTGCATAAGAAATATGGCACAGAATCTTCAAAAACAGCAATGGCCTACGTATGCGGTTGTTACGAGCGGCACCGAGGAATCAACTATTGGTGATGTCCAGCAGGCAGGTAAAAAACAGCCATATTTCTTACCCTTTCGGAAAGCCGAGTACACCCCATCTCCTGCGTTGCCAAGGATTCGGCGTACTTACAAATCCTTCGTCCATTGATGTAGAAGATATTATTACCCGTATTGAGCATGCAAGGAGGACTTATGTTCATCCCCCTGCTGGGGCTCCTTCCTGTGCCTGTTAGAAGTGCAGCCTTTTATCAGAGTGGAGGCCCCTCTTTTCAGCAAGGGGTTAGACGCAAGGTGCCATATAACACATGAAAATCCTTTTCATCTATCCTAACGCTAACTCGCAGCTAGGATTTGCCTACGGCATTGCCCATATGTCTGCGGTGCTCAAAAAAGCCGGGCACGCGGTGGATTTGTGGCAACTATGTGAAGACCTAGCAGCACTGCCTTCCAAGGCAGAATTCATCGCCCGAATAAAGGAAATCGCTCCGGACGTGGTGGGCTTTTCTGTGGTGACGAATCAATGGACTTATGCCCGACAGCTTGCTGAGTGGGCCCGTGAAGCCACTTCTGCCCCCTTGGTATGTGGGGGCATTCATACCTTGGCGGCGCCAGAAGAGATTCTTCAAACAAGGGCATTTGACTATATTATTCGAGGAGAGGCAGAGGAGGCCTTCCTGGAATTTGTAGAAAAACTCTCCAGACAAGAAGATGTGGCACAGGTGCGAAATCTGGGATATGTCCAAAACGGCAAGATTTGCATTAATCCGGTGCGCCCCCTACCAGAACTTAAAGAGTTACCTCCCAAGGACTATGATATTTTCGACTTTCAGAAAATCATTGATGCCAAAAATGGTTGGGTTGGCTTGATGGGCTCGCGGGGATGTCCCTTTTCCTGCACTTACTGCTTCAACCACCAGATGGTAAAGCATTATCGTAGAGATTTGCAGTGTAGCTTTAAGGAACTCAACTATATAAGACATTTCGACGTTCAACAGATGATTGCTGAAATTGAGTATCTTCTTGCCCATTATAAGAATATCAAGATGTTTATCTTTGATGACGACCTTTTCACTTTTTATCGACCGTACGTATCAGCCTTTTGTCAGGCCTATAGACAACTCTGTTCCATCCCTTTTGTGGTAAACGCTCATGTGGGTTTTTTTGACACGGAACGTGCACGGGCACTGTCTCAAGCCAATTGTAAGATTGTCAAGTTCGGGGTAGAAAGCGGCAGTGCTAGAATTCGTCGCCAGATTCTAAACCGCCACATGACAAACGAGAAGATTGTGAAATCCATAGAGACTGCCCATGCCTTTGGCCTGCATACCTCCGTCTTTCTGATGATCGGGCTTCCTGGCGAGACCTATGAGGATGTCATGGCTACAATTGGACTCATGGCACAAGCCAAACCTGGCCGTTATCGCTGGTCGTTCTTTTTCCCTTTCCCCGGGACCAAGGCCAATGAACTAAGCGCCAAATTCAGTCACATTGATTACGAAAAAATGGAGCAAATGGAAAACTTC
This sequence comes from Thermodesulfobacteriota bacterium, assembly GCA_034189385.1. GTDB lineage: Bacteria > Desulfobacterota > Desulfobacteria > Desulfobacterales. The sequence continues at coordinate 62,748 of JAXHVD010000022.1, read as the reverse complement.
ACAGAAAGTTCTTGCCTTGACTTTGGAGAGAAGCATAATCTTTTTCTGAAAAAGGTGGGAAGCGCTATGCCTTGGTTTGTGAACGCCTATTCAGATCTTCCTGTGGCAGAGTTCTACAAGAAAAAAGTAGATGAGATGTTGTCGTTGAATGCAGAACAATGGGAAAAGCGAGAGCCTCACCTCATGGACGAGGACAAAGAAATATCCCATCATTTTGTAAGAAAGGGGATGCGTCACTATGCCATAAAATATAATCCCTTCATGGGTGTTATCTCCGACTATTTCACCAGAGAAGACCCCAATGTTGCATAAGAAATATGGCACAGAATCTTCAAAAACAGCAATGGCCTACGTATGCGGTTGTTACGAGCGGCACCGAGGAATCAACTATTGGTGATGTCCAGCAGGCAGGTAAAAAACAGCCATATTTCTTACCCTTTCGGAAAGCCGAGTACACCCCATCTCCTGCGTTGCCAAGGATTCGGCGTACCTTAGTACAGCCTCACCCTTGGTCGCCTTGGACCTGGAGCATCCTCGACTTTTGCAACGCTGGGGAAGAGGCATAGCATCTGGCAATGCTCGAATGAAGACCTGTCTGAACCATGTCTCCGGTACCTCTTTGTTTTTTCTGTAGGCAGTTTATGGAGGAGCTCAAATGAACCCACCAGCCAAAGCCCTTCTCCTCTTTTCTATCATAGCCCTTGTGATTCTGCCCTCTTTGGCCATCGCCGACAAAGAGTCGAACGATGAACCAAACACGCCGCCGCAATCGAAGTTGTTCACTAAAGGCCGCGTAACTGTTCAACTTGTCTCAGGGGCCTTATTTTCTCCTACTTTGCTTGCCGACCAACACTACCCTGCATTCGACTATGCAAGGACAGACTTACGCATCAGCCGCATGTTGAACTCCCCAGACGACTCACGGTCGCTCCTAAGAGGGAACCTTGAGGTCATATTGGAACTTACCAACTCAATCATCTATAAAGGCCCTGGCAACTATATTGGAGGTCTGGCAGCCCTCGGACGGTACAACCTGGTTCAGCCGGGCTGGAAGCTTGTCCCCTATATCCAAGCGGGGGCAGGCATCGTATACACCGATGCCTATAAGGATCATTCCCAGGCGGTCATCGGACAGGCCATTGAATTCACGTTGGAGGGCAGTTTGGGTTGTCATTACCTGATCAACGAGAAATGGTCTTTCGATGCCGAAGCCCAATTTCAACATATATCCAATGCAGGTATTGCGAACAGAAATGATGGGCTCAATGCATTCGGAGGCCTTGCAGGTCTTACCTATTTCTACGAGGATCTATGGAAATGAAACATGGGTGTGGATCCCAGGGTGCCGAGGGCGATCATGCCGAGGCTGCCTAGCGGTCGATGGTTTCCAGATGTATGAATGAAGGCAAAAAAGCGCTTATCATGACCACTGCTCAAAACTCGGTTGGCCTCCTCAAAAAGCTGCAAGTCTGATATTCCCTCTACCTTGACACTACACGCGCTCACGTAAGAGCAAGTAACCAGCGTATTCGCCTAAATTCTCTAGTCTGAAGCGAAAGGTAACGGGCAGTTTATGGAACCGACTCTTTTTCACAGCAAAAAAGTCTTGGGTCTTATTGTCTAGAAACGTCTCGGCCTCACTCAAGGTCGTGACCCTCTTGGCCAAACCACCAGTGTAAAATTGTGCCGAATAAGGCCTTTTGAATAGATAAATGAGCTGACTCGCTTTCTCTGTCCGTGCACATTCATATCGAGATACGAGATGATTGTGACACTTCTTTGTTGAAATAAGACCAAGAGCCGACAATGAAAGCACAAGAACAAAGACCAATGGCGTCGTCCATCCCGCTAGAGGGATGATAGCGCCGCCCCCTTTTGATTCAAGAGCCTTCCCCATTCGCACATCCACGGCTGAAGGGACCATCCCGGCCATCAACAGTGCAAAGGCCGGCAACCCCGGCAACACGTAGGTCCACAGTATGTTTCCGGCAAATGTGAAAAAAATCATCGGTGTAAGCGTCCAGAGAAGAAGGTAAACCGACCGATCGTCAGTGAATGACATGCCATTTGATGTCCCTCCATGCCGTGCCAATCGTAGCAGCCTCGTGACAAACACAAAGGACCACGGAAAAGCTGCCAACAGCCAGTACAACCAAATCGTGCCACGGGGCTGTGAATGGGCGTTCCCATAAAGATCCCCAGTCCAACCGCTTTCCACAAATCGTTTCCAGTGTTCTCCGACCAGAAAATATTCCAGAAATCCCGGCGTTCTTGCCTCTGCCAACAGGTACCAGGGCAGACTGATGGCAATAGCCAGCAGTGATCCACTTATCCAAGGAAGACCTTTCCATACGCTATCCCATCTATTCCTCCACACCACCCAAACACCAACGGGGAAGAGGCTAAGGACGACTGCGACAGGGCCCTTAGCCAGCAAGCCGATGGCAATCCCTGCAAAGAACAGGTAACCCCACATACGGCCGACGAACCCCGTTTCGGTCAGCCCCCGCCAAAAGCCGACCATTGACAGCGTCGTACCAAGAACAAGGGCAGGGTCCGTCATCACGCAACCAGCCACCACAAAAAAAATGGCCTGCGTTGAAAGCAGCATAACGGCAAGTAACCCCTGCTCGTGTCCATACTGTCTCTCTGCCATGAGATAACATAGCCAAGCCACGATCAACGCGAAAACAAAGCTGGGGAAACGGGCACCGAATTCGTTGATGCCAAAGGCTTTGAAAGAAGCGGTGGCGGCCCAGATGGACAGGGGGGGCTTCCCCCAAAAGGGCACACCGCCATCTACTTGCGGGGTGATCCAGTTGCCCGTTGCAACCATCTCCCGGGCGATTTCAGCGTATCGTGCTTCAGTGGTGTCTGCCAAGGGGTAGGCACCCAGTGTAACCAGACGGACCAGAGCCACAAATATCAACACACGGCCAAGATATTTTCTCTGAAAGGTGGTAAGTTGACTATGAAACCACATTCATGGTCGCCTTTTCTCTGATCTTGATGGGACGTTGGGACGACGCGCTTCTGAAATGGCCCTTTACTAAGTAAAGCGGTCGCCCCTTGGTCTCCATGAACACCCGTCCAACGTATTCACCGAGGATGCCTGTGGCCATCAACTGAATGCCCCCTAGGAAGAGAATCACTACCATCAAGCTGGGATAACCAGGTACCGGATCTCCCAGCAGAAGAGTTTTGAGGACCACCAGCAGACCATATAGAAAGGCGACTGCTGCCGTAAGCAGCCCCACATAACTGGCCACCTTCAACGGCGATACGGTGAACGAGGTGATTCCCTCTAGAGCAAAGTTCCACAATGCCCAATAGTTCCACTTCGAATGGCCCGCATAACGGGGGTCGCGGTGGTAAACCAGTTCCTTCTGCCGATAGCCTATCCAAGCAAATAGACCTTTCATGAAACGGTTGCGCTCCGGCATCTGCCGCAACGCATCTACTGCACGGCGACTTAGCAGGCGAAAATCACCTGCGTTTACGGGTATTTCAACAGGACTGACCTTGTGCATAAAGCAGTAAAAAGCCCGGGCTGTCACCTTTTTCAACATCGACTCACCCCGGCGACTGATCCGCTTCATGTAAACCACATCATACCCATTGTGCCATTCTCTGACCATGTGAGGGATCATCTCCGGAGGATCCTGAAGGTCGGCATCAATAAGGACGACCGCGTCACCCACAGCATGATCCAGCCCGGCAGTCATGGCGATCTCTTTGCCGAAATTTCGTGTCAGATCGATTACGTGGACATTGTTATCCCCCCTGTTCAGGGCCAACAGAATATCCAGTGTGCCATCGGTGCTTCCATCGTTCACATAGACAATTTCTGCCGTAATGTCAGGCCCTTCAAGTACTTCTGAAAGCCGATGATGGAATTCACGGATCACCTCCTGCTCGTTATAGACCGGCACCACAACGGACAAAAGAGAGGGGTTCCTATGGAATGCAATAGGGTCCACCGACTCTAAACGGCCCGTGTTGGATGACTTAGAAGACCTGGGTTCCACTGTCCCCATCCTTTGCAGTACTCTTTATAGAAGCTTTGGAATTTCCAAGCTGCCGGAAAGCGAGGCAATAAACACACCGACGTTAGCAGGTGTGCCCACTACAGACACATGTGGAGGTTTGCCGAGCTTCATTTTCCGTTCTGAGAAGATACGACAGCAAATTAACGAGAAGATTACATGAAGATTACCATTTGGTAATACTTCAGATGGAGACAGTCTGTGAGAGGCTCTCGAGGCAGGTGGACCGTGAAGCTTCCCTTTCCGACGGAGCTTGTGGCCGTAAGGTTACTTCCATGGGCTAGGCTGAGGCCCAAACCAATAGCTGGCACCGCACCGCTCTGACCACACTGGCAAACTCGCAACGTTCGTTCAACAGTTATTGATCTCTAACCACCCGGACGAGGGACATTTTCCTGAAACAAAGAGTGGAAAAGCCCACAAAACTCGAAATGGTAAGGATCCCCGCGTACCAGAGGGACAACCGCAAGCCAAGGTTTCTCTAGACCTGACCCCGCTATTTGAGTACATATCCAGCCCCTGGGATGGTGTGAATCAGCTTTGTCCCAAAGTCGTTATCAACCTTGTCTCGCAATCTGCATATTCTTGCTTCGACTACGTTTGTCTGAGGATCAAAGCTGTAGTCCCAGGCATGTTCCATGATCATCGTCTTGGAAACGACCCGTCCCGCATTGCGCATTAAATACTCAAGCAAGGCGTACTCGCGAGGTTGCAGGTCTATTTTTTTCTTTCCTCTAACAACCTCATGGGTGAGAAGATCAATGGAAAGATCAGCGACCGAAAGGCCCGTAGGCTCTGAAATGCCGCCGGATCTTCGAACTAATGCCTGCACACGGGCCAGGAGTTCGGAAAAAGCAAAAGGTTTTGTCAGATAATCGTCACCATCTCTTCGGAGCCGATTCACGCGATCATCTGCCGACCTCCTCGCACTCAAAATAATCACCGGGGTGTTGACATTTTGCCGCCGGAGCTCCTCAATGACCGTCAGGCCGTCCACTTTGGGCAACATGATGTCGATGATGGCCGCGTCGTACGGTTTCTTTAAAAGGAGCTGAAGGGCCTCTTCTCCGTCTGCCGCATGGTCTATTGAAAGACCCTCCGCCTTAAACCCCTTTGAGATAAAGAAGGTAATTTTCAAATCATCTTCGACCAAAAGTATACGCATGAAAAGAACCTCTGGAAGATTTCGAAAACGAAGCGGTCACACCATCTTTTGAAGCCTTGTCCGCAACATGTCTCTCGCGGACCTCACCACCTTTTCAGCCTTGCTTCGGCGCCCATAGCGCCTCCTTTCGTCGGAGCTTAACATTTCAGGGGCATGTCGCAATTTTAACTTGATGATGGCCATCTCATCGTCTAAAAGGAACCTCCTAAAGATGAGATTCAGGGGAAACCATCTCAATTCCCTGTCACATATGGAAGCAGCCCAGTCTACGATGTGGGGCAGCCCGTCATGGCCCACCAAGACATTACTCGCATTTTTTAGATCACAGTGGGCCATGCCACGTCGGTGAAAACGTCCAACCGTCTCTTCCAGGGCATCAAAAAAGGCCTCAGAAAGCGCTATGTCCCGCTTATGCTTCTTCAACCTCTTGCCCGGAATTTCCTCCACGACCAAGGCCAGACCGTCGATCACCCGATACAGGGCAGGGACACCCTTAACGCCTCTCAGCTTGCTGTACGCCTTTCTTTCCCTCCATACGAGAAACCTGCCAACAATGGTTCGATAGAATAGCTTGCCCTGACTGAAGTCCTTGACGACAGCCCTCAGCCCATTCTCCTCTACTACCCACATGACAGGCCTTGTGTTCGAGACCTGCCGCAGGATCCCGCAACTTCTTTCAGGCAAATCAGACAGTCTCAGAGAGTCGAACACCTACTCCCCTTCCCGTGTCATTTTCCAAAACACCCTTCCCCTCCGTCAGATTACCTTTGGAAACCACCTTGCACGGTAACCGCCTCTGGTCTAGCAACGCCCTTGTGGTCGAGACAGGGCCTCAGCCTCATGGCCAATTCCTAAACCAGGAAACATGCGCAGAGTGTTCGCTCAAAGGGTGATGAACACCAATTGCTATAGAAACTCCTCAATCACCTTTAAGGTCTTGTCAACGGCGCCACGGTTTCTCTTGAAGACCCTGTAAGCCTCCATTCCCATGGCTTCACACTTACCCACATCGGCCAGCAAGGCATCTAGCTGATCCAACAGATCTGCCTCGTTTGCCACCAGCGAGGCGCCGCCTTGTTGAACCAGTTGCCCGGCAATGCTCTCAAAATTGAACATGTAGGGTCCAAAAAGTATGGGCTTTCTTACGGCCGCAGGTTCCAGTGGATTCTGCCCTCCGAGATCTACCAGGCTTTTTCCCACAAATACCACGTCAGCTATGGCATATAGTCGTCTCAGTTCCCCCATGGTATCGACAATGATGACCTCTGGCACGGGTCCTACGTCTATTCTCGGTGATTGCGTTCTTAACAGGGCCAGGCATCCGTTTTGGCTAAGCATTTCTTGAATCCTCTTGGCCCGCGCCGGATCTCTCGGCACAAGGACCAACACAAGGTCTGGGAAATTCCTTTTTAGGACCTGGAAGCAACGGCTCAGCATCGCCTCCTCACCCTCATGAGTGCTTCCTGCCACCACCACCTTAGCCGCTGGTGTGATGCCCAGGGATGCTCTCATTTTCCTGATCTCCTCACCGGACATAAAGACGGGCGTCTGATCAAACTTCATATTTCCCGTGATGTGAATCTTCTCAGTTGGAGCTCCAATTGCCCGAAACCTTTTGGCGTCCATGTCAGTCTGGGTGCAAATGCTGGAGACATTGGAAAACACATGTCTCATGAAAAAAGACAGACATCCATATCCTGAAAAAGACCTTGGTGAAACCCGGCCGTTTACAAGGACAAAAGGAATGTGCTGTCTCTTCATCTCGTATACGAAATTCGGCCAAATATCTGATTCCACCAGGATGAAGACGGCAGGATGGATGGAGCGGATGATTCTTCTCACAGACCAAACCAGGTCATAGGGGAAGAAGAAGATCTGATCGACATGGCCTTCCAACATCCTTTTGGCAATCTCATAACCGGTCAGCGTTGAGACAGACACGACGACCGGCCAATGGGCGTGCGTTTTCCGCAGCTCTCTTACCAAAGGGATAGACGCCAGCACCTCGCCAACAGAAAGGGCATGAACCCAAATCGGTCTTGCCTCAGAAGCCCTAATGCAAACATCTGGGTGGAAACGCCGGACAAGCGTTTTTTGCCGTTTCTCAGAAGTGAGTATCTTTGCGAAAATAACGGGCAGCGCCAGGGCGCTGCCTATCAACATCACCATGTTGTAGAGAACGATCATAATCTGAGCCTGTTTTCTGGAGGTTCTGCAACTCCTTGGCTTCAAGCCATTTCTGTCCGATCGATCCATCCCGCTTCAATGAAGAGCTGGAGCAGTGGGGATACGGGACGAAAAGATCAATCAGATCGTCATCGCATTTCACTGACTCACAACTCAAGGCCATTCGCCTTCTCCATGCGCCCACCAATATTGTTCATTTTCACTTCTTGCCACTCTGGATCTGATAAAGATGGCCCCTGCGCTCTGTCAGAACAGTGTTCATTGCGTCTTCATCAATTGCCGTTTACCGATACCCGCCAAAAGGGGGGTAGGCACCCTGACAATAAATGATTGATTAGCACAACAACCTAACGAGGAAATTACCGGGGGATTACCATTTGGTAATATTTCAGATGGGCTTAGTGAGAAAGAGGCGCTCGTGGGAGGGATATCGTAAAGGTGCTCCCTTTACCGACACAGCTTTCAGCCGTAATGTTACCACCGTGAGCCCGAGCAATTGCCAGGGCCAGACTCAGGCCCAAACCGACACCCGGCTCTGAGCGACTCAGATCGCACCGATAGAACCGGTCAAAAATATGGGGCAGGTCGTCCTTGGAGATCCCGATCCCTGTGTCATGGACTGAGATGAGGATCTGATGTCGATCTCCATTGGCAGCAATGCTCACCGTGCCTTCGCGTTCGGTGTATTTTAGCGCGTTATCCAAAAGATTGGCTATCATTCGTTGAAGTCTCTGAGTATCAGCACGTATCAGACAAGTGGGAGGCAATCTATGTACAATGTCTATGCCCTTGTCCTCAGCTATTGGCTCAAAGAGCTCACATGCCTCGCAAATGACTTGGCAAATATCCGTTTCTTCTATATCCAGCTTAACGACTCCTGCCTCAGCTTCTGAGATATCCAGCATCGTCCTTATCATTTGAAGGAGACGATCACACTCCTCTATGGTGTTCGCTGCCATGCCTCTGTAATCCTCTATGGATTTTCCCGTGGTCAAGGTCATTTCGGCCACACCTCGCACTCTGGTAATAGGCGTTTTAAGGTCATGGGCAATGTTGTCAGTCATCTCTCTCATGCCTATAACCAGCGTCTGAATCCGGTCCAGCATGCTATTGAAGGTGGTTGCCAGCTGTTCGATTTCATCTCCTCGGGATTTCACGGGAACGCGCTTTTCCAAAGCACCTTCCGATATATGGCGTGCCGTTCGGGTAACGTCCTCCACACCCAGCACTGCCCGTCTTGCCAAGAACCATCCTATCAAACCAGCAAAAACAGCGATGGCAGCGATAATTACAATAAATAACCTTTGAAACTTTTTCAGAAACTGGGCGTTCTCTTCCAATGACAAGCCTATCTGTAACACGGTTTCGGGCCCGATCAATGCGTAGAGGATCCGGGTGTCATATTGGTGTTCTGGCATAGCCATTGTTTCCAAGAGGTAGCCGGTTCCCCCACTTAATCCCTGTAATGTCGCACTGTCGACAGCTAGATTCCCCCAGCTTGACATGTCGGATGTGCAAAGGAGCTTACCGGACAGGGTGAGAACGCGATAAAACATTCTGTCCACACCCTCAGACTCGGCCTCAAGCTGTGCTGCTGTCTTCACCGCATCAATACCCTGCGATTTCAAGAGAGTTGCAAATTCGGTTCGCTCGTTAAGGAGTTCTTGATCAGTGGCCTCCTGAATGAGTGAAATGTTCATCAGATAGAAGACGAGAAAACCCCCAAAAGATGAAAGGATGAATATGCCCGCGTACCAAACGGTGAGTCTGAACGCCAGTGTATGGCGTAGTCTAAGTAGCTTCCCTAAGTACATATCCCGCCCCGCGAATGGTTTGAATCAGCTTCACCCCGAAATCTTTGTCAACCTTATCTCGCAACCTGCATATCCTTACCTCCACAATGTTGGTCTGCGGGTCAAAATTGTAGTCCCAGACATGTTCCATGATCATGGTCTTGGAAACGACCCTTCCTGCGTTGCGCATCAGATATTCAAGCAGAGCAAACTCGCGAGGCTGCAAGTCGATCTTCTTGTCCCCTCTGGCCACCTCACGGGTAAGCAGGTTCATGGAGAGATCACCGACCGAAAGACTTGAAGGCTCTGAAGCATCCGTTGCCCTTCGGATGAGTGCTTGTACACGAGCCAGAAGCTCAGAAAAAGCGAAAGGCTTTGTGAGATAGTCGTCACCGCCTCTTTGGAGCCCCTTCACGCGATCATCTACCGACCGTTTAGCACTCAAGATGATAACAGGTGTCTTGGTCTTTTTCTGCCTTAATCTCTCAATAAGACTCAGACCATCCAATTTGGGCAACATGATGTCAATAATGGCCGTGTCGTAGGGTTCCATTAAAGCCATATGGAGCCCCTCTTCCCCATCCACTGCATGGTCCACAGCAAATCCCGCTTCCTTTAACCCCTTTAGAATGAAAGAGGCAATCTTAAGATCATCTTCAACCAGAAGTATGCGCATAATATATTGCCTCTTGGCAGATGTTACATCCACAGAAAAGCCATCAAGGATGACGATTTCACCTTGCCAAAGATGATCTCTCAGGACGCGGAATAGACAAAGGTAAAAAAATAGAAGACTGCGAAAGAGATGATAACTGCCAGTGCGTTCCAGTGTCCGTTGTTATTCAGAAGAAGTTCCCATCTGAAAAACCATAATGATCCAGGGGCGACTCCTTTAAAGGACGGCACGAACCTGTTCACCTTTCGGCAGTAATCCTCATATGCTTCCCCAAAGACACGCTTTAATTTGCCCTCTTCCCTTTGAACCCGATTCACCATATAAAAATAGTAAAGGAGGGTGAAGACAATGATTATCCAGATATTCCCCGTGAGTAGCAGGCACCCGAGTAAAAGAAAGAAGCGGCCAATGTACATGGGGTTTCGCATTAAGGTATAGGGTCCTTTCACGGCGAGTGTCGTGTTTTTGTCTAAAGAGGCGAAGCACCAAAGCTGAATCGATTCCCCAAAAAGGCACAGAAAACATCCAGGCAGGAACCAAGAAGGCTCTATTTGAGGAATCAAGACTACTATAGCGACCAAAAAGATTGCGTAACGGAGTTTTCTGAGCAAAGATCTCAGCCATCGATCGTTGAAAATCTCGTGGATGCGACTCACTGCATTTCGCAGCATCTTAACCTCCAGGGTTCCTGGCAATACTTGGTGTAGAAAGAAAGGTTTCGTCGAGGTAAAAAAGATCTGTTTTGGGCAATCGATGACCCCACCAAACACTCAGGCGATTCTCTGCAACGCCCTGCGGAGAGCATTCCTAACACCTCTGACGGCTCTTTCTACAAGACTCCGGTCTTGATAACACCGTTTCTCTTCTGGGCTCAGGAGATCGGGGCGATATTGTAACTCCAACTTGGTGATGGCCGCGCGATCATCTGACACAAATCTTCGGTAGATGAGATTCAAGGGAAAGAACCTCAATTCCCTCTCAGAAATGGAAGCAGCCCAATCCACGATGTAGGGCATCCCATCGTTACCCACCAAGATATTACTTGCATTCTTCAAATCACAATGGGCCACACCTCTTCGGTGAAAGTCTTCAATCGTCTCTTCCAATGCATCAAAGAAGGCTTTGGAAAGCGCTGTATCCCCTTTATGCTTTTTCAACCTCTTGCCCGGAATTTCCTCCAGAACCAATGCCAGACCGTCAATCACTCCATATAAGGCGGGGATACCCCTTAGGCCGCGCAGCTTTCTATACGCCTTCCTTTCCCTCCATACGAGAAATCTTCCAATAATGCCTCGATAGAACAGCTTCCCTCGACTGAAGTCTTTCACAACAGCCCGCACTCCATGTTCTTTCACCACCCACAAAGCAGGTCTCGTGTGGGAGCCATGCCGAAGGAGCATACAACGCTTTTTGGACAAATCGGACAGTTTCAAAGAGTCGAACATCTCATCCTACACCCGTCTCATCTAAAAAAAACAGCCATAAACAGCCTTCCCGCCTCTCATGTCTCTATGGGCTTGGCTTCATCGATCAACATGATGGGAATGTCGTCCTTGATTTCATAAAGGAGTTTACACTTATCGCAGATAAGCCCGTCTTTTGTCTTGTTAAGATAAATATCCCCTTTGCATTTGGGACATGCCAAAATATCCAATAACTCCTCGCTGATTGTCATGCCTTTACCTCCCTTTTGCTGCTCAACCACTCGACTATGCGACTAGTCTTCGAATGGCTCAACTCCTCTTCAGAATCGCTGCAACAGAGTCAAAAACGCCCGAAACGGAAATATCCTGCATGCAAGTCTTACTGTCACATTTTCTTTTGAAACAGGGGCTGCAGGATATCTCTGAGCGTAAGACCTGGTGACCCTCACCGAAGGGACCTGTCCTCCATGGGGCAGTGGGACCAAAGAGGGCCACCACAGGGGTTTCCGTTGCTGCAGCCAGATGCATGGGCCCTGTGTCCGTAGATACCACACAAGTGGATATCGCGTAAAGGGCCGCCAATTGCCTTAAACCGGTCCGGCCCGATAAATCCATGCACGAATGGTTCATCCTAGACCTAATCTTGGCGATTTCTTCCCTGTCGGCCTCGTTTCCGGTAAATACTACAAGGCATCGTGAGTGTGCTATGAGCCTGTCTGCCAGATGAGCGAATTTTTCTGCGTCCCACAGCTTCGTCTCCCACCTTGCCACCGGGTTCATGGCAACAACGGGTTGTCCACTACTCCATCCTCCTTCACGGAGCATGGTTTGGACACGCGACAGGTCCTTCTCGTCATAGGGAATCTTGAACTCTATCTTTGACGTGTCAACGTCCAAATGGCTTATCAGATTCAAGTATCTGTAAACTGCGTGGGTATTTATATCATAGGGCTCTATGCGTTCGTCAAGAGCGAGGTAACTCCATTCCCTGGTCCTGTTGTAGCCGATCTTACGCTTTCCTCTGCAAAGGGCCACCATGGCAGCGCTCTTCATCAGCCCTTGAAAGTCAATGACCAAGTCATATCTGGTGTCTCGGAGTTCCCCTGCGAAGCGAAAGATCTCTTTAGCATTTTCAAGGCACGATGCCCCCAAAAGCCCCCTCACCCATCGACTCCTCTTTGAAATAAGCATACGATCAACGGCCTCATGGGATGCAACAATCGCTGACGCCGCCTCTTCCACCAACCACGTAATGCGGGCATCTGGAAAATGTGCCCTTAGGGCATTCACCGCCGGCAGTGTATGTATCACGTCTCCGATGGAACTCATTTTCACGATGAGTATGTTCTTATTGGTTGAGTAGTCCATTAGTCAGCGCGAAAACGGCCCAACGCCGAGCACTTAACCAGTCAACTATTTAGCCAGTCAACCAGTTAAGGAGACAAGGCCCAGTTTCTCACATACCTGTCAAAACGTTTCCCGTCATCCCCAAATGAAATCGAAATCGCCAGTACCAACAGCGGCGGGGTTTCCGGAATCTCAGTATGAATCTTTACAAAATCCTTCTCAGTTGTGATGATGTTGTCAACCTTCAAGTCCCTGGCTCTTTTCCAGATTGAACGCAGGTCACGATGAGAATACCCATGATGGTCCGGAAACTCGCTGAAGCCGACTAGCTGGCCTTTGAGTTGGCCAATGGTTTCTTGAAAGGACTCATTTCGGCCAAGGCCGGAAAAGGCAAAAAGCCTTCGCCCCTTTAGACTTGACGGCTCCAGGGGCACCTCTTTACCAGCCGGAAATAGCGCCTCAGGCACATGCCTACACTTGAACATCGGACGTCCTTCGGCACAAGCCTCGGTAATAGAGCGCTCTGGAGCCAGGCTGCAGGTTTCTGGCCATCTCGTGAGGACTATGGCCGTGGCACGCTTCATCTGTCTCACAGGTTCCCGAAGGGTCCCCCTTGGAAGACAGTAGCCGTTGCCAAAAGGCCTTTTGCTATCCAGGAGCAACAGATCGAGGTCCCTCTTCATACGCAGGTGTTGGAACCCGTCATCCAGGACCAGGACCGATACGCCGAATTCTTTAATGACGCGCCTGGCTTCCCGACAGCGGTTCTTTCCCACAAGCAATGGAATCCCCTTGAGTTTTAAAGCCAAGAGTTGGGGTTCGTCCCCTGATGCCTCTGGTCCCATGAAGGTGGTCTTACCATTTGAGACAATGCCTCCCGATCGCTGGGCATCCCCTCCATATCCCCGACTAATCACGGCCACCTCAAGGCCAATCTTCTTTAGCAGCGTCGCTACATAATGCACCATGGGAGTCTTTCCAGTGCCCCCCACCGTCAAGTTGCCGATAGAAATCACCTTGCACGGTAATCCCTCTTGCCGAAAAATGCCCTTTTGGTAAAGACAGAGCCTGAGCCTCACGGCAAGTTCGTAAACCCGGGAACAAACGTAGAGTATCCATTCAAAGGGTGATGAAAAGGGACGGGCGGCCCCACCCCCCTGAGTCATGGCACGCTCGATCTTGCTCCGCAGAGAAGCCATTCCTACAGAAACTCCTCAATCACCCTTAAGGTGTTGTCAACAGCGCCTCGGTTCATCTGAAAAACCCTGTAGGCCTCCATTCCCATAGCTTCGGATCTGGCGGCATCGGCCAGCAGCGCATCTAGCTGATGCAAAAGTTCCTCCTCGTTTGCCACCTGTAGGGCGCCACCTTGTCGAACAAGTTGCTCGGAAACGCGTTGAAAATTGAACATATGAGGCCCAAAGAGTATGGGCTTTTTCAAGGCTGCTGGTTCCAGTGGATTCTGCCCTCCCAGATCTACCAGGCTTTTTCCCACAAATACGACGTCAGCCATGGCATATAGTCGTCTCAGTTCGCCTATGGTATCGACAATGATGACCTCCGGCATGTACTTTGGCTCCATTTTCCCTAATTGGGTTTTCAACAAAGCAAGACATCCTGTTTGGCTAAGGATTGCCTGAATGCTCTTGGCCCGCAATGGATCTCTCGGCACCAGGACCAACACAAGGTCTGGGAAATTCCTCTTCAGGGCCCGGACGCAACGCGACAGCACCGCCTCCTCACCCTCATGAGTGCTTCCTGCCACCACCACCTTAGCCACTGGTGTGATGCCCATGGCCGCTCTCATTTCACTGACCTCTTCACAGGATGCAAAGACAGGCGCCTGATCAAACTTCATATTTCCCGTGATGTGAATCTTCTCAGGTGGAGTCCCGATTGCCAGAAACCGCCTGGCATCCATGGCGGTCTGGGTGCAAATGCTGGACACGTTGGAAAACACATGCCTCATGAAGAAAGAAAAATATCCATATCCAGAAAAAGACCTTGGCGAAATCCGGCCGTTTACAAGAACAAAGGGAATGTGCTGTCTCTTCATCTCGTATACGAAATTCGGCCAAATATCTGATTCCACCAAGATGAATATGGCAGGATGGATGGAGCGAATGATCCTTCTCACAGACCAAACCACGTCATAGGGAAAGTAAAAGATCTGATCAACATCGGCTTCCAAGGTCCTTTTGGCAATCTCATAACCGGTAAGCGTTGATACCGATACGACGACAGGCCAATGGGCGTGCGTTTTTCGTATCTCTTCTACCAAGGGGGTAGCGGCCAGCACCTCACCAACAGAAAGGGCATGAACCCAAATCGGTCTTGTTGCAGGGGCCTTGGTAAAACGATGCACGCCCAGTCTCCTGAAAACGGTGCGGCCCCTCTTCTGGTCCGTCAGCACCTTTACGACGATGACAGGCAGGCATAAAACGATGCCCATGGAAAGCAATATATTGTAAAGAATGATCACGATATTGTACTGTGTCTTGAAATCGGACAACCTACCGAATCCATTTGTTGCATAGTGAGGCAAATCCCCTTGGGGCGGGGCCGATGAGTCCTGTGTGGACCATGAGCCACTTGGCAACGCTTTTTCCCTGTGCGCCTTGCACCTGGACTTGCGCCAGCGCACAAAAGCCCTTCAGCCCAATGTTCCACAAAAAGAGTATCCCTTTTCAACCTGGTTCAATCGGCCTGGAACAACAAAAACATCCCAAAACAGGCGAACAGACCGTTCGCGATCCACGCAGCCACCATAGGCGGCAAGAACTCCCCATATCCCAAGGACAAGCAGAAACTGTGAAGGGTCCAATAGAAGAAGGCCATAACAATGCCATAGAAAATATTGCCGGCAAAGCCCTCCTTTCTTTCCCGCCAAAGTGCCAAGCCCCCACCTAAAATGCTCATGATCAAACACACCAAGGGATACGCTATTTTGGAGTTAAGATCCACCTTGTGGTTCGTGGCGTCATACCCTCGGCCTTCAACCTCACCTATGTATCGGGACAGCTCGCCGTAACTCATTTCTTCAGGCTTCTTAGCCACCCTCCTGAGATCTTCGGGACCAAACTCAAGTTGTACAAAGGTGTCATCCTTACAGGTGACGTCGTAGCCACCATTTCCACTCAACAAGGACTGTTCAAGGACATCGAATAGACGCCATCCTTCTTCCACATAAACACCCTTCTGGGCGTCAAGTCGTTTTACCAGGCGAAAATCCTTGTCAAAATAGTTCGATGTGACACCGAAAATCGTCTTATCGGAAAAGTTGAAATAGGCCACATGATGAATGGAGTGGTCACCACTAATCCAAATATCTTTCTTCCTAGACGAGACTGCAGATTCGCCCTTTACTTCAGTGCGCCATATTTCGTTTGACTTTGCCGTGGTCACGGGGACCAACACTTCACTTAGAAAAAAGAGCACGACACTCGCTATGAGACCCATAGCGCACACAGGCTTGAGGAGAGTTCGGACACTGACCCCGCCGCTTTTCAAAGCCAATATCTCATTACTCTTAGCCATGAGGCCGAAGACTATGAGAACAGCTAATAGAACCCCAACGGGGATTACCTGCCCCACTATAAGGGGCACCTTCAGTGAAAAGAATTGAAGGGCCAGTGAAAGCGGAAGCTTGGCCTCCAAAAAGTCGTCGATTTTCCCAAAGAAATCGACAGTCAGATAGATACCCACAACAGAGGCTAGAACAATTGAGAAGTATTTGAGCAATTCCCTGGTCAGGTATCTATGAATGATCGTCATGGTAACCGTTCACCGTTACTTACTAGTCCCTGGCCGCCGACCGCCGTCGGTCCTCCACTTCCCCTCAGTTTGACCCTATTGTCGCCGCCATCTCTTTCGCAGAGTCTCCGTTGAAGATGCATCATCACCTGCGCTTTTTGTCCTTCGCTGAACGGAAAACGGCAAAGGGTAAACCTTTTCCCCTGCTGATCTTCTCCCATTGTGTCCCAACGAAGCCGGTCAGTCTCGTCACTACAGGACGTTCCTTTGCACTGGACACTAGAAGATATAGACCAACAGCGCCGATCACTACGTTGGGGCTCCAAATGCCAACAACAGGAGGTAAGATCCCGGACTCTCCCGCAACCCAGCCGGCAGACAGAAGGATATAGTAAATCAGAAAGAAAAACAGGCCAAGGACCATTCCAAAGGATCGTTTTGTAAGCCTTGATTGAATGCCCAGTGGAACTGCTATGATCCCCAGCACAAAACATGCAACTGGGATGGAAAACCTCTTGTGGTATTCCATGAGGATCGCCTTGTGCCTCGGACTGTTCTTATCGGTCTCACTCAGACTCTGGCGCAATTCGACCAGGCTCATCTCCTTTCTATTTTTTCGTTTATGCTTTTTCGCGGAGAGCACCTGGGCCAGTTTCAGATCAAAGTCATAGGTATCGAAGCTGACGGAATGAACAGTCTTGTCCTTTTGCTTCACATTGTTGATAATCCCGTTGAACAGGGTTAGCCGCAAGTTGTTGTTTTCGGAATCAGAAAGGAACCTTCCCTTTGGCGCGACAACCGTACTCACAATTCCAGACGCTTGCCGGTCCTCGATGAAGACGTCTGTCAAGGTATTCTCTCGTCCGTCAATCTTGCTTACGTACAACATCACATCTTCAAAACTGTCGTTAAATGTGCGCTCTTTTAAGCCAATACTAATATTCGATGTAGCGGCCTTCAGGAGTACAGCCTTAAAGGAGAGTCTTCCCCATGGAGATCCATAGATACACATGAAAGCTGTTGCGACGAAGCCCACTGAGCAAAAAACAAACACAGGAGGAAGAAGCCTATAGAGACTCAACCCGCCCCCTTTCATGGCAATAATCTCATTGTCATTGGACATCCTCAAGAAACCAAGGAGCACACCCATCATGGTGGACATGGGAAAGACAAAGACCAGAAAAGAAGGAATGGAGCAGATGAGCAGTAAGAAGACGAAGGAGAGGCTCACCCCGTGGTTCACGACAAGGTCGGTGACGTCCAGTATCTTGGCCATGAAAAAAAGGAAGGTGAACAAAACCAGGCTAATGAGAAAGGGGGGCATCATCTCCCTGAAGACATACCTGTTGATGATGCTGTTAATTCTCATGAACGTCATCTTGCCGTTGATCCAGACTCATGGGATAAACTTGCGGCCCATGACAAAGGCCAACGGCTTCTGTCCCTAAAAGCCTGACCCTTCTGTTGGCCGTCTATCTCATAAGGGAGAAGCGATGCGATGATTCTTGTTTTCAAATTGCATTTCGTGAAGTTTACAATACTCTCCATCAAGGGCCATGAGTTCTTCATGTGTGCCCTCCTCCACAATCCGGCCCCTTACAATCACGATGATCCGATCAGCATTGCGAACAGTAGAAAGTCGATGGGCAATGACAAAGGTCGTGCGACCCTTCATCAAGTTCTCAAGGGCCTGCTGGACAGCCACTTCCGACTCCGTATCCAGTGAAGAGGTGGCTTCGTCAAGGATCAGGATAGGTGCGTTTTTCAAAAGGGCACGGGCAATGCAAATGCGCTGCTTTTCCCCGCCAGAAAGTCGCACGCCTTTCTCGCCCGCCACGGTTTCAAACTTGTCGGGGAAGCCCTGTATAAAATCATAGGCATAGGCAGCTTTGGCGGCTCCAATGATCTCCTCTTCGGAGGCATTGAGATTGCCGTAGGCAACATTGTTTCGAATGGTGTCATTAAAAAGTATGGGATCTTGGGTCACCATCCCTATCTGATTTCGCAGCGATTTGATGGTGACATCCCGGATGTCACACCCGTCAATAAGGATATCCCCCTCCCATACGTCATAAAAGCGAGGGATCAAATTCACCAAGGTGCTCTTCCCCCCCCCGCTCATGCCCACCAGAGCAAGAACCTCTCCACTCTTAACGTGAAGATTGATGTTTCTTAAGACCATCTGATCGTCATACTTAAAAGAGACGTGGCGAAAAACAATCTTATGATGGCCCGGCTCCAGTTCTGCAGCATCAGGGCGCTCTTCGATATCCGAATTGGTATCCAGGATGTCATAGACGCGAATTGCTGCTGCCAGCCCTTCTTGAATGGTATTGTTCAGTTTACTGATGGCCTTGATCGGCTGGTAGAACATCAAGAGGGCAGTCATAAAAGAAAAGAACGTGCCCGGCGTCGATACCCCGTCAATCACCCTTCCCCCTCCATACCAGACAATAAGGGCCACACCGGTGCCACCCAATAATCCCATCACAGGCGAGGACATGGATCTTACGATTGCGGCCCTGATCTCATACTTAAAGAGCCGATGCGTCTTGTCAAAAAAACGCTTGTTCTCATAAGGTTCCATTCCAAAAGCCTTTACAATTCTGGTACCGGTAAAGGTCTCATGGACCAGGGAACTCATGTCCGCCATGGCTTCCTGGCGCCGAGTGCTCAGTTTGCGCATTCTTCTGCCAAAATGGACAATAAGGACTGCGGCCAGAGGCAAGACAGTGACTGCAATGATGGCCAGCTTCCACTCTAGGTAGAAGATGAGGCACAGAAGGCCTATGATGCTAAAAGCGTCCTTCACCATCCCTGCAGCAGCATTGGAAACCATGCCCTTAATAATGCTCACGTCATTTGTTATCCTTGCCATGAGGACGCCGGTTTCGCGTTGATGAAAAAAAGACAAAGGCAACATTTGAATGTGGCTGTACAGCCGGTCCCGCAGTCGTTTGATAAGGCCATGGCCCACGTAGTTCATGAGATAGGCCTGACCAAAAAGAAACAGCGCTTCCAATACGTAGATCATGATGATGGCAAAGGGAATGAGCTTCAGCATTCTCATGTTTTTGTTGACAAAGATATCGTCAACGACTGGCTTCACGAGATAGGCTTTTGCAGGAGTCAGCAACGCTATCATCAGCATGCACAACATGGCCAATACCAGACGACGCCACTGCGATCTCACGAGGCCCAGAACCCGGCGGCATACCTCCAGCAGGTCTTTACGATTTCTTCTCTTTACAGCCATAGCTCGATGTCATTTTACCCTAACGTTGCTTTTTAGGACCTTTTGCCATGTTGTTTATGCAACGGGTTTAGTCTATTTGATGTCCGTAGTAGCAGTCTGCAGCCCTGGTGATCCGATTGAGTTCCTCTTCTAGCCTGACCCGATAGACATCTTGCTCCTCCGCGGCCAGTGTGGAAGGCGTGGACATGGGTCTGCCGAAAATAACACGACCCTCGGTAAAAGGGTAAGGGAAGATGAATCTGTCCCAGCTTTGAAAAACTTTCACCCTCTTTGCGCTGTAAGTCACAGGCACAATAGAATACCCTGTCTTCTGAGCCAAGGTAATGACGCCGGGCTGGACTTTGAATCGTGGTCCCCGGGGGCCGTCTGGGACAATAACTCCAGGACGATTCTCCTGCTTTAGTGCTCTGATTAATCTCGCCAGGGCCCGGACGGCGTGTCTTGACGTTGACCCACGGATGGGCTCGTGGCCCTGGCGTTGGAGTATCTGCGCCATGATCTCTCCGTCCTTAGAGTTGCTCACCAGTATGGCCGCCCCCCACCTCTGGTACAAGTAGCTGATGACGGCGATCCTCGAGTGCCAAAAGGTCAGGATAAACCGCCGCGACTCGATCTCTGCCCTGGCCTTCTCAAGGCCCACAACGGAAATCCTGATAGTGCCACAAATCAGGTCGACCAAACCCTTGCCAAGCCAGCCCACGAGCCACCACTTCAACCCGGACCTTTGTGATCTTTCTCTATCCATACGATAACCGAATCAGTTGGTAACGTTCAAAAGTTGAGGCAAACCCTCTTAATAGGCTATTAAAAGGATAGGGAGGATCGCTGAACGTAGGCATACAGCCATTTCTATCTACGCCTATGATATAGGCTACTTAGAGGCATTGGATGCCGAAGAGAAGCGATTCGCCCTATCCGCAAGTTGTTTGTCCATGAATACACGATGTCACAACTTCTGAACGTCACCAATCAGTTTCTGGCGAGCAACCCCATGGCCACCTCTGCAGCACGCTCTGAGGCCCCTGGATGGCCCAAACGCTTCACCACATCACCTAACTGCCGCCGCATGGTCAAAAGGGCATGTTCATCTTCCAGCATCTCCAATACGTGGTGGGAAATATTCTCTGCCGAAGCCTCGTGTTGAATCAACTCCGGAACAACCCGTCTACCTGCCACCAAGTTCACCAGGCCAATGTGCTCTACGCGAATCAGGCACCTCCCAACCCGGTAGCTGAAACCCGATAGTTTATACACAATAATCATGGGAGTGCCTGCAATAGCCGCCTCTAAAGTCACCGTCCCAGATGCCGTTACGGCCAGTGCAGCCTCCGCCAATATGTCATGAAGCCGATCTGACACGATCAGAAAACGCGACGTCCCTTGCTTCGTAATAGCCTCCACCAAGCCTTTGTCCACGGAAGAGGCCACGGGGATAGCAAACCGGACATCCGACAAATGTTTCGACAATATGTCTGCCGCTTGAACCATGGTAGGAAGGAGGTGGCGAATCTCCTCATTTCGGCTGCCAGGGAGCAATCCGATGAGGGGGCCTTTCCCCCTAAGATCCTCCCTGGCCCCCTCAGATGTCCCGGAACTGACATTGTCCAGCAAAGGATGCCCAACAAAGGTCACCGGCACATGCCATTTCTCGTAAAACGCCGTTTCAAAGGGAAAGATCACCACCATATGGTCTACTACCTTTTTGATCTTCTTTACCCTGCCGGTGCGCCATGCCCATATCTGAGGGCTAATGTAGTACATGACTGGGATACCAAGCCTCTTGGCCATCTTGGAAACCCGTAGGTTAAAGTCTGGAAAATCGATGACAATGACAAGGTGAGGACGAATGCTTCTTAGATCCTCCTTCACGGTCCTGAGGGCACTGAAAAGGACTCCAAGCTTGGACAGGGCCTCCGAAAGCCCTACGACCGCTATTTCAGAGTTGTCAACCCTTATGCGAACGCCAGCTTGTCGAAGGGCCTTTCCCCCTACGCCCAAAAAGCCGAGGCCGGGATCGTGCGCCTGCATAGCCTTAACGAGGCGTGCACCGTGCATGTCACCGGACGCTTCGCCGGCCACAATCATGATTTTTCTCTTCTCGTCCATGACCTTCCCATGAATAGGCCTGCCATTAGATGACACGCACCGACTTCGAAAGGCAATCATTCCCGCTTCTCTGCAAAGTTTCAGAATGCATGCAGGTGATCCCCTTGGTGGAACCCTTCAACCCTCAACCTGTACCGGTGCTGTCAAAGGATTATTCTCTTGCAGCTTGTTTTAAGGTCGGACTGCAACAAAGGTCGTCGAAGAGCTATACAATTGGATGGAGGACCACTTGAACTGACTTTGGAGACACCGGGCACCTCGGTGAACGCTCACTCCCAATCTATACCTATGATGGCAATACCTTGCTCATTGGCACGCTCTACCATATCATCCCTGTCAAAAACCAGTGTCTTACCGGCCTCAACAGCCAAGACCGAGGCCCTAGCATCACCCATCGTCAGGATAGTCTCCACTCCCACGGCAGGCATGTCAAAGCGCAAATCCTGGTTGGGCTTGCTTGCCTTCACCACAACGGTCTTTTCCCTTCCAAGCGTTCCCCCTCGCTTTATGGTAGCATTGGTGCCGTCAATGGCCTCGACGGCCATCACCGACCCATCCCTGACAACGACCGTTTGACCGATGTCTAGTCTTCCGATCTCTTTGACGATACCCCATCCAAAACGCACATCAGACATCTCAGACTTGGAGGGTTTACGCCGCGTCCAACGTCCTTTCTGCGCCAAGAGCTCTGGAAGCAAGAAAGTTGAGGCGTGGATGGTAATTCCCGCCCGTTCCAGCTCCCTGGCAAAGGCCCGCAAGAGGCCATCATCTTGTGTGTGGTCCATCGTGGCAAGAACCTTCAGGGCTTTTAAATCGGGCCTCACATCAGAGAACATCTTGGTTTTGGTGATGGCCCCTGCCATCACGGCATCCTTCACGCCATGGCCCCTGAAGAATGAAATGAGTTGATTCAGTTGGCCGATCTTGATCCACTTCATGGCCTCCACAAAGGTCTCCAAACGGGGCTCTGTTTCTCCTTCATGGGCTATGGCATAGACCTTCAGTCCCTTTTTCCTTGCAGCCCTTGAAAAGACAACGGGGAACTGCCCGCTCCCCGAGATGAGTCCAATCCGTTCCATGGTAGTCATGTACTGCTGCCCACCGGTTTCCCCATAAGTAACACGCGACCAAGCACTATCTGGTAATTCCTCGCTCCGATGACTTGACAAACTCTATAAAATGGATCACCTCAGGGATCTGCTCTACCTCCGCCCTCACCCTCTCTATCGCTTCATTTAAGGTCAATCCGAGGCGAAAGACGATGCGATAGGCCCCTTTGAGGGCTTGAATAGTCGGGGCTGCGAAGTGATGCCGCCTGAGCCCAACAGAGTTCAGGCCGTGAAGTTTGGCCCGGGGGGTCCCTGAGGCAAGCACATAGGGTGGAATGTCCTTTGTGACCCCACTGACGGCTCCCACAAAGGCATAGTCTCCGATCCGCGCAAACTGGTGAACTGCCGCAAAGGCCCCCATGGTGGCATAATCCCCCACCCGAATGTGCCCACCCAGGCTTGCCCCATTGGCAAAAATGACCCCTCGACCGGTGAAGCAATCGTGAGCAATATGGGAATAGGCCATGAGATAATTCTCTTCTCCAACCTCCGTCATCCCCCCCCCGAACTCCGTGCCCCGATGAATAGTCACAAATTCTCTAATGGTGGTCCCTCCGCCGATCTTTACGAACGTCTTTTCTCCCTTGTACTTCAGGGCCTGAGGAACCCCACCTATGGCCGCGTGTTGGAATATGGTGCACTTCGGACCGACTGTGGTGTACGGATCAATAGTGGCATGGGGACCGATAACAGTGCCGGCATGTATTCTCACGTCAGGGCCTATGACAACATAGGGCCCGACCTCTACATCCCTTTCTATCTCCGCATTCGAATCCACCACAGCAGTGGGATGTATCATGCCCTGTCTCCGATCATGGCCGTTACTTCAGCCTCTGCAACGACCTTTCCGTCCACCGTAGCCTTGCCGGACATCTTTGAGACATTTCCCCGTCTCTTAGTCCAAACTATGTCGAAAATGAGCTGGTCTCCTGGTGTCACAGGTTTTCTGAAGCGGGCCTTGTCAATACCCATGAAGTAGATCGGACCGGTCCTTTGGTCTTCGGGAAGTGAGGCAAAGACCAGAACCCCTCCAGTCTGCGCCATGGCCTCAACAATCAACACGCCTGGCATGACCGGTCTTCCCGGGAAGTGGCCCTGAAAAAACGGCTCATTCATCGTCACATTCTTCAAGCCCAAGATACGCTGATCCGGCACCACCTCCAAAATGCGATCCACCAGAATAAAGGGATATCGATGAGGCAAGAACTCCATGATTTTTTGAATGTCGTATACCATCTCCATGAATCATTCCTTTCGGGCAGGCAAGGTGTCTATGACTCATCTTCGTCTTTTAGGGCTTCTTCCAGCTTCTCCAGCTTCTGGATTCGCCTCTCCAACTCTGTCATTTTCCTTCTCATGTCAGGCAGCTTGGGGATGATATTGGAGGCCCTCAGCCAAAGGCGATGTGGCATACCCGGGGTTCCAGAAACGATCTGACCGTCTGGTATAGACTTACCAATCCCGGACTGACCCCCAACGGTTACGCGACTGCCAATAGTAACATGTTGTGCCACCCCCGCCTGGCCCGCAAGGATAGAATGGTTTCCAATGGTTACACTGCCTGATATCCCTACCTGCGCCACCAGAACAGTATCTTCGCCCACCACTACATTGTGGGCAATGTGGACCAAATTGTCTGTCTTGACCCCCCGTTTGATCCACGTTTGGCCAAAGGTAGCTCGATCAATCGTATTGCATGCGCCTATTTCCACATCATCGTCAATGCGCACAATACCAACCTGCGGGATTTTGTAGTATTTGTCCCCATCTGAGGCGAAACCAAAGCCGTCGCTGCCGATGACGGAACCGGCATGAATTAGAACCCTGTTGCCGATTTGGCAACGATCCAAAATGGAGACGTTGGGACGGACAACAACATCATCTCCCAGCCTTACGCCGTGCCCAACCATCACGCCCGGCTCCAAGGTGACACGGTCACCTACGGTCACATTGTCTCCAATAAAAACACCCGGATAGGCGGAGATATCCTTGCCGCACCTGAAATTCCTCCCTACCGTGGCCCGTGGACTGATCCCAACCACCGACCGGGAGGTGGCATGGAACAGGGCCGAAACCTTGGCGAAAGCCAGATAGGGATTCTCCACACGGACAAGAACCTTCCGGGACTGGAGGACATCAAGGGGGACAATCACTGCCCCGGCGCCGGTTTCGTCAATCCGCTGCTTGAAGCTTGCAGACGTGGCAAAGGTGAGATCGTTTCGGCCGGCGTCATCAAATGGGGCAACGCCTCCAACGACAAGGGCGGCATCTCCGATCACTTCACCTTTTACCAACTCCGCAATCTTGCTTATGGAAAGTTCAGTCATTTCTATTGCTTCTCTCGTTGCGCATCTTGTTTGTTATAGGCCTCTATGACCCTGTCCGTGATGTCAATCGCATGAGGCGCATAGACAACGCCTCCAACCCTCCGTTCCAAAATCAACAAGTAACCTTCCCGCTTTCCTATGTCCTCAACAATGTGAAAAACGTCTTCCTTGATCCTGTCAGAGAGTTTGAGATTCAGATCCTTTAAAGTCTCCAGGTACTTCTTCCTGAGAGAATCGAAATCAATGGCCTTGATCCGCAACTCCCGCTCCTTTTTCTCTCGGGCCTCTTCACTCATGACGAGGGCCTTCTGCTCTAAGGCCTTCTTGAGCTCTTCGACTTCGGCCTCTTTTTCTTTAAGGGTCTGCTCCATTTCCTTTCCCTGCGACTTCATCTCACCGGCGGACCGCTTTCCAGCATTGGAAGTGTCAATGATCACCTGGAAATCGATCACACCTATCTTTGCCACCTCAGCCCCGCAGACGCTCCCTGCAAAACCCAACAGACATAGGGTCAAAACCAAAAACATGGTAGGTGCCTTCATGAGAAAAACCTCCCCTTTTCATCAATTGTCATTTGTCACTCGTCATCTGTCACAGGCAGCAAACAACGGCATACCAATGACAAATGACCAATGGCCAATGACCCTTGGCCTAAAACGCAGCCCCCATGGTGAACTCAAACCCTCCATCGCCTTTTTTCCCTTCTTTGTCATCCAAGATGTATCCATATTCCAAACGGATGGGGCCTATTGGAGAATACCATCTGATACCGTAGCCTATGCTCTTTCTCAACTCACCGAGGTCCATGTCTTCTCCATTATCATAGGCCATTCCCGCATCGCAGAACAGGACCCCTTGCAGGCCTGATTCCTTTATGAGGGGAAACATGAACTCCACATTAAACTGTAGCATCTTGTTTCCCCCGATCTCGTCCCCCGTCTCCGGGTCTCTGGGGCTGATATCCCGCCACTCGTAACCCCGCACAGAACCCATGCCTCCCAGGTAGAAGCGCTCCCACAAGGGCACCTTGCCCACAGGGTCACCGTGGATAAAGCCTGTACGACCATGCAACAGACCAACGGTATCCCAAAAAAGGGGGAAATACCATCCAGAATCAAGAACATACTTGGTGTACCCAATATCGCCACCAAAGGGCGTTCCAGCATGTTTGACGGTAATGCTGTTGTCCGAGCCCTCAGTGGGCTGAAAAACACGGTCCCTTGAATCCCGGCTTAAAACCGCAGTCACTGTGTGGGCCACGTTTAATCCTTCAAGATCCTTGATGGCAGCAGAAGCCTCTTCTGTGAGGTTCCTGATGTCGCCCCGGTCATAGTTGTAGGAAAAGAAGGCCCGGGTGTAGTCCAGGACAGGATAGCCGAAACGAACGGTGCCCCCTATGCTATCCTTGTCATAGGTATCATAGTCCCTTTCCGTATTGTAGAGATCAAAACCTGCTGTCAGTGGCGTGTCAAACAGCCATGGTTCCGTGAAGCTGAATGTAAAGGTGTTGGTTCGGCCGCCCAACTGGGCCTGCAAGCTAAGAGTTTGCCCTCTGCCGAGGAAGTTTCTTTGTGAAATCGATCCCATAAGAAACACGTCGTCTACGGAGCTGTAGCCACCGCCAAAACTAAATGCACCGGTGGGCTTTTCCGTCACGTCGATCTTAAGGATCATTTTGTCATCGGCCGTCCCCTTTGTGGGGTTCACCTTTACGTCTTCAAAATAATCAAGGCGATACAAGTTACGCGCGCCTCTCTTCAACCGTCTCCCGCTGAAGAGTTCTTGCTCGTAGACCTGGAGCTCTCTGCGAATCACCTTGTCCCGCGTCTTGGTGTTGCCCGCAATCATGATCTTTTCAAAATAGACCACTGGCCCCTTGTGGACGACATAGGTAATATGAGCCTTGTGTTTTTCAAAATCCTTGTCAACCTGTGGGGAGATATCAGGGTGCGCATATCCTGCATCGGAATAGGCGTCTCTCAAACTGAGTATATCACTCCTTATCAGTTCACGGTTGTAAACCTGGCCTGTGGCAGTCTCTATCTTCTCCAGCAGGACCTGCTTAGGCTGTATGAGATCTCCTGCAATATCCACATCACCAACCGTAAACTGCGGCCCCTCCTCTATCTTCATGGCAATATGAATCCAGTTACCCTTATAGGTGACTTGCGGCCCTCCAACCCTTGCCTGAATGTAGCCATGATTGTGATAAAAAGCAGCGACCTTAGACAAATCTTGTTCCAGAACCTCAGGATCATAATCTCCCGACGAGGTAAACCATGAAAAGAAACCCTTCACCTTGGTCTTCATCAGGTCCTTCAACGTATCATCATCATAGGTGTGGTTGCCTTCAAAAGAGAGGGACTTGATGAAAGCCTTGTCGCCTTCTTCAATTACAAAATCAACATCCACACGGCCCTCTGAAACAGGCTTTGTCACATAGGTCACCTTCACATGATGGTAGCCCTCCTCCTTGTAAAGGTTCTCAATCTCCTTTACGGAATCGCGAAGCCTGTTGATGTTCAAGACGCTCCCCTTCCTGGTACGAATCAAGCCTTTGATCTTTTCGTCGTCAAACTCGTTGTTCCCCCGTGTCTTGATGTTGCGAACGGTCTCTTTCTCTGCAACTTGGAAAGTGACCACCTTTCCTTCAGGCGTAGTGTCGGCCTCGACGCGGACGTCACCAAAATAGCCCATCCCATAAATGGCCTTCACATCAGCCCTGATGTGCTTGGCTAGATAGACACCACCCTTCTTGGTCTTCATCACCCGCTTGATGGCCTCAGACTCTATCCGCTTGTTGCCTGTGAGCAAGACCTCGGCCACCTTGTCCCTCTCGTACATCCTCATGCTGATGTCCTGTCCAAGCTGCCGAACAGAGTATAACAAATTCTCCATACCCTCCCCTGCAACGTATAGAATCTCTGGCGGCTTCTCGCCATAGGCTCTCACCATCTTGGCATCCAGACTGTACTGCTGCCCCATCTGAGTAAGACTTCCCCATATGACGAAGTCGGCGCCTGCCCCTGAGCCCAATGCGCGGACCTGTTCCAATCTCAAGTCTTTGGAAACAAGTGGGGCCTCATGGGGGATCGACGGTTCCACAACCACCATCCCCTCCTCTTTGAGTTGATTTGCAAGGAGCGTCCGAATCTGGCCTTTCAGGCCTTCTCCCCCTTGAGGGGCGTGTATCTCAAAGGGAAGAACTACTACTCGCAAGTGCTCCTGGGCTATGACACTTATCCAGCCGGGCAACAAGATCAGCACAGCACACAACCATCGCCTTAGCATACGCACCTCAATCTACCGAGACTGCCCTCCCGTCAATCAGGGTCACCTGACGGGATAATCTTTCAGCCAACTTCATGTTATGGGTCACGATGACAGCCGTCACATCGTCATCACGGTTCAAGGAGATCAGAAGATCGTGTATGGTCTCACCAGTCTTTGTATCAAGATTACCGGTCGGTTCGTCCGCCAAGAGGACCGATGGCCGAAGGACCAAAGACCTAGCCACAGCCACCCTCTGTTGTTCGCCTCCTGAAAGCTCGCCCACCTGATGGCGAAGCCGATCTTTCAGGCCAACGCGGACCAATATGGTTTCAGCCTGTTCACTCGCCTCTGTCACATTCATGCCCTTGATAAGGGCAGGCATCATCGTGTTTTCCAGGGCATTAAACTCCGGCAACAAGTGGTGAAACTGAAAGACAAAGCCGATAGACTCGTTGCGGAAAGAGGCCAGTTTCTCGTCATCGTAGCTGAAAACCTCCTCACCTCCATAAAGGACATCTCCACTATCGGGTCGTTCTAAGGTTCCCAAGACATGAAGCAATGTGGACTTGCCCACGCCAGAGGCACCCACAACGGCAATCATTTCTCCCTGCTGGATCTCCAAGGAAACCCCCCGCAACACGTCCACCCGGTTGCCATTTGTGGCAAAGGATTTGTGGACGTCTACAACGCTCACCAATGGCCGAAGCTGCCTATTCATACTTAATAGCTGTAGCTGGATCCAACCTGGACGCCTGATAGGACGGGTAGAGGGTCGCCAAGAAGCTAATGGCCACTGCCGACAGGGCGATGAGGACCACATCTAACACCTGGACTCTGACAGGGAGGGTGGAAATATAGTAGACATCACTTGGAAGCTTGACAAATTCATAACGCTCTAACAAATAGCACAGCAAGCCCCCTCCTATAAGGCCCAAGATAGTCCCCGCTATACCTATTATAAGACCATCGAACATGAAGATCTTCATGATGCTCTTCCCCTTTGCACCCATGGACTTGAGAATAGCAATCTCCTTGGTCTTGTCCATGACCATCATGATCAGCGTACTGACGATGTTGAAAGCAGCCACCAAGATGATGAGTACCAGAATGATGAACATGACGGTCTTTTCCAGCTTCAGGGCAGAAAAGAAATTCTTGTTCATTTCCATCCAGTCCTGCGTCCAATAACCAGGGCCAAGGCCCTCCAAAATAGTCTGGCAGATAGGACCAACACGATAGATGTCATCGGCCCTCACCTCGATCCCATTGACTGAATCTCCAAGCCTCAACAGCCGCTGGGCCGATTCAATAGAGACATAGGCAAAGGATGTATCGTAGTCATACATCCCTGAATCAAAGAGCCCCACGACTCTAAATCTTTTCATGTAGGGCACCCGCCCTCCGACGGGCGTGAGGCTGCCCCCTGTGGGAGAGATGACATGCAATTCATCTTCAGGACCCACCATCAGCAACCTGGCAAGCTCTTGTCCCAAGATAATGCCAGGAACGGGGGCGACGCCTCCATCTGTCTGTGTGCCCTCTGGCTGGCTGAGTGCGCGCAGATCATGGTCCCTCATATTTTTTTCCAAATCCAATACCCGACCAGCCCTGGACGGGTCGATTCCCTTCAAGATTGCCCCGGAAATATGGGACCCACCACGAAGCATCACTTGACTGTGGACGAAAGGAGCCGCAGCCGTCACCCCGTGCACCCCCTCAATCTTCTTCAGTACCTGTCCATAGTCCTTTAGGTTCCCGCTCTGGCTCATGACACGGATATGGGCATTCATGCCCAGGATCTTCGATTTAATGTCCGCACTGAACCCAGTCATGACTGCCAAAACCACCATCATGGCCGTCACGCCGAGCATGACCCCTGCGATAGATATAAAGGCGTTTATTGAAATGAAGGCCTCTTTTTGTTTTGCCCGAAGGTACCGAAGGCCGACAAATAGTTCAAAGGACATCTCTAAAGCTTCTTTGTCTGAGGTCTCAAAAAGCCACGATGGCTTCTCAACAATAACTTCCGAAAATACTCAATGTCGCACCTAAAAGACTTTCGGCTGCACCGTGACTAATGGCACTTCTGGTGCATGACACTAGTGCCCGCTTCCTTGCAGGGCGTGCAGATGGGCACGCACTAACGATCAAATTGCCTTAACAAGGGGAAAAGGATAACTTCACGGATGGAAGCAACATCGGTTAGCAACATGACAAACCTGTCAATGCCGATACCTTCTCCCGCCGTAGGAGGCATTCCATATTCGAGAGCCGTCACATAGTCTTCATCCATGTAATGGGCCTCTTCGTCACCGTCTTGACGATCTGTCACCTGGTCCAAAAAGCGATCTCTCTGGTCGATGGGATCGTTTAGCTCTGAAAACCCGTTAGCTATCTCATTGCCTCCAATAAACAGCTCGAATCGCTCGGTTACACCGGGGTCTGACCTGCTCCTTCTGGCAAGGGGTGAAATCTCTACCGGATAGTCCACAACAAAAGTGGGCGCTATCAACTTGGGCTCCACCAATACCTCGAATAGCTTGGCCAAGATTTTGCCAAGCCGTCGTCTCTTTGTCACCTGAATCCCTTTGGACCGGGCAAAATCGAGCAATCC
This sequence comes from Thermodesulfobacteriota bacterium, assembly GCA_034189385.1. Taxonomy (GTDB): domain Bacteria; phylum Desulfobacterota; class Desulfobacteria; order Desulfobacterales. Next base: position 31,672 of record JAXHVD010000022.1, on the reverse strand, counting down.
TTCCTTGTCACTGAGAAGAAGAGGATCGACCCCCCCCAGCTCACTCAGGGCGTCTTTGAGGGTCAATCGGCGCCAAGGACCGTCCAAATCAATCTGGTTTCCTTGGTATGTGAAATGGGGTTCTCCCAATATTCTCCGGGTTACAAATCTGAACATCTCCTCAGTCAAGGTCATCAGGTCGTCATAGGTGGCATAGGCCAGGTAGAATTCCAGCATCGTGAACTCTGGGTTGTGTCTCGTTGAGACCCCTTCATTCCTAAAATTCCTGTTTATTTCAAAAACGGCTTCAATCCCCCCTATAACCAATCGTTTTAGGTAAAGCTCCGGAGCTATTCGCAGGAAGAGTTCCATCCCCAAGGCCTTGTGAAAGGTCTTAAAAGGAGTCGCCTCAGCCCCTCCGGGAATAGGCTGCATCATCGGTGTCTCTACTTCCAGGAAGTCCCGGGCCAGCAGGAACTCCCGAAACGCCTGAATGATCCGTGCCCTGTTAACAAAGATATCCCGAACACTCGGGTTCATAATGAGGTCCAGGTACCTCTTTCGGTAGCGCTTTTCCGGATCTTTCAGTCCATGGAACTTTTCAGGCAACGGCCGAACGGCCTTACAAAGCAATCGAATCTCTTTGGCTAAAAGGGTCCATTCGCCCGTCTTGGTCTGAAACACGGTGCCTCTGAGCCCGATGAAGTCACCAATGTCCATCTGTTTGAACATGGCATGGGCTTCCTTGCCAATCTCGTCTTGTTTGACGTAGGCTTGAAGCCTGCCCGTTTGGTCCTTGAAGTGCAGGAACGCTGCCCTACCGAAAGATCTGAGCGCCATCATCCTGCCGGCCATGGCATAAATAGCCCCAGAGTCTCCAGCCTCCTTGTCCTTCTCAATGCATGCCTTCACGCCCCTTACGGTGTGTGAAACCCTAAAGTCGTTTGGATAGAGCTCAATACCACGATCAGTTAGGATCTTTGCCTTCTCTCGTCGCTGACGGAAAACATCAGATTCGTCCACTGGATAGCCACCTCATGGAAAAGCTTGGCACGTTCAAGCGTTGAACCAAGCCCAGTTGTTCAGCAGTTGGGGTAATAGAAAAAAGCGCACAACACAGGCACACAGCCTTGTTGCATCTGCGCCAATGACATAGGCGTCTCAAGGGCATGAGATGCCGAAGAGATCCGCGTCCCTATCGTCAAATGGTCTGCTCCGGCCTACAAGATGCCACAACCTCTGAACGTTACTAAAAGTTTAAAGGATTCCTGCTAACTTATTTGCCCCAACGTGTCAAGATAAAAGGCCCGGCAGGTGGGGAAGGGTCAGAGACCACGGGGGCCCAGATCCCTCGTTGCCAAGAGACCTTTGCAAAACCCATTTTCGCTTCTTCCTACAAGCTTTTTGATCCGCAAGGGCGGACCCTTCGCTTCGCCGGAATGGGTTCCCCAAAAAGCCTGTAATGGCCGCTCAAACCGGTTATGCAAAGCCCTCGCTGAGTCTTGTTGAAAAGGGGAGATTGAAATGAACAGGGGCGCGTGCAGGATCTGAGGACACGTTTGCACATCCCTTTGCTATTGGCAAGGGGAATCGGCTTCAAGCCCCCAAGACGCACGGCATGGGCACAAAGGGCTTGGCCTTAGACTGTGCATTATCCACCAATAGCACCAGCCATCTGGAAAATGGGCAAGTACATCGCAATAACCAACCCGCCAATGGTAGCACCCAGAAACACCATCATAAAGGGCTCAATCATAGACGTGAGGGTTGCGACTGCGGCATCCACTTCTTCATCATAATAATCGGCTATTTTGGCAAGCATGGAATCCAAGGCCCCTGTAGATTCTCCCACCGCCACCATCTGACACACCATGGAAGGAAACACCCCAGTCTCACCCAGGGGGGCTGCCATGGTTTGCCCCTCGCTAATAGCCGACCGCGTCTTCATGATGGCCGTCTCAACGGTCTTGTTGCCTGAGGTCTTTGCCGTAATATTCAACGCGTCCAAGATGGGCACCCCGCTGCCGACCATGGTGCCAAGGGTTCGTGTAAATTTCGCCACCGCCACCTTACGCAAGAGTGCGCCAAAAATAGGTATCTTCAGCAGATAGTTGTCTACGATGGCACGACCCTTTTCAGTGGCATAAAACTTTCTAAATAAGAAGACAAAAATGACAATGCCGACAATGACATACAGGATGTTACTCTGAACAAACTCGCTCATGTTTACGACAATCTGAGTGGGTACAGGGAGGGCTCCCCCAAAGTCCTCGAACATCTCTTTGAAGACGGGAATGACAAAGACCAAGATGACGCTAATCACAAGGACGGCAACGACAAGGACTATAATGGGATACGTCATGGCCGACTTGACCTGCTTCTTGAGCCTCTGAGCTTTTTCCATGTACTCTGAAAGTCGGTTTAAGATGGTGTCCAAGATACCGGCTGTTTCTCCCGCCGCTACCATGTTTGCGAAAAGGTCGTCAAATATGGCCGGATACTTCCCCAAGGCATCCGCAAGGGTTGAGCCGCTCTCTACAGACTCCTTGATATCCTTCAACATGGTCTTGAAGGTTTTGTTTTCTTGCTGTGCCTGCAAGATATCAAGGCACTGAATCAGTGGAAGTCCGGCGTTTATCATGGTTGCAAATTGTCTTGCAAATACAACTACATCAGCGTTGCGTACCCGAGGCTGCAAAAAGCCGACGTTTTCAAACAAATCTTTGGGCTTTTTCTTTATTTTGGTGACCCTGATGTTCATGCGCCGCACTTGGGCTTCTGCGGCCTTCTGGTCATCAGCCTCTACTTCACCCTTCTGGATAATGCCCTTTCTGTCTTCTCCTCGCCACAAATAGATCGGCATAAGCCACCTCGTCTCCTGTGGAGATTGCGCTCCCTTATTCGGTTCAAGCCCTCCCTGGGTGCGGGTGACAATTTGTTGACGCCAAGTGACTCTCTCATACAGCCACCTGTAATCGAGGCATGCCTGGACGGAAAGCCGAAAGACTGCCTTTACCAGAGCACACAACTGCGTCCCTGCTACCTTGAAGGCTTATTAGCAAACAAGGGACATGTCCACAACCAAAGCGCTTGAACCTTCCCTTGGTTTGTCCAAAGAGAAAAAACGTGCTGCAAAGGAAAGACATGCAAGACTCATTCCAACGATCGCGTTCCCGGAAGAGACCGAGACGCAACAATAAAAGAGCGCCTCATGAAGAAAAAAGAACGAAGGTCTGGGAATCTTGTTGACAAAGGACCATTTCGTTCATATGAAAGGACGCTTCTTGGGCCCTGTTCATGAGCCTACAGAATTAGAAAGAAAAGGGGGTGATTCCAATGGACTGTACAACTGTAAAGCCCGGCGTAGAGTGTCCATTTATGACCAAGAACGGGTGTTCTTTCAATGGCGGTACGTGCCATCCCATTGTGGAACAATGCGAGGGCTGTGACCGCGCCTCAGAATGTGTCTCAGGATGGTATTGCACAGCTTGCCCCGACCCTTCACTCAAATGGAAAAACGGCAAATGTAACCTTGCCACCCATGTGAAGACGTCTGCCAGGGAAAATGGTGCAAAGATCAACCCGCTCAAGGCATCCAAGCGAAATGCCCACTAGTTCCACCGCTCACCATCTGTCAGTGGTCATTCGTACAACGGGCTGTTGCCCAAACAGATTCCTTTGGGCCATCACCAAAAAGTCTTTGCCGCCAAATCTTGGCCTGTCTTGTTTTGACGTGTCACCGGAGCAAGCCTTGGGTCTCTCCGGGCGTGATCAGAAGATACCTTGGACCAAACGAAAAGGAATTTGGGCAACAGCCCGTGCAATGCCCCAGTTGTCAGCACTAAATATTGCCTACCCCAGCCTGTGAAGTGCCCCCTCTACTCTCTCTAGCCCTTCCTTTATAACCTCCAGGCTTGTTGCAAAAGAGAATCTGATGAAATCGTCTGCGCCAAAGGCAACGCCCGGCACAAGGGCCACCCGTGCCTCGGTTAAGAGGTACTCGCAAAGACTGGCAGAGCCTTCTATGTTGCCGTCTATCATGTTGTCTGTGAAATACGCGCTAAAATTGGGAAAGGCGTAGAAAGCCCCCCCAGGCATGTTGCACTGGACCCCAGGCAGACCATTCAATCGATCTACCAGGTACTTACGTCGCTCGTGAAAGGCCTGCATCATCTCCGGAATTAAATCCTGCGGCCCCCTCAATGCCGCGATGGCAGCCCTCTGAGCGATGGAATTGGGATTTGATGTGCTCTGGCTTTGTATTTTTGTCATCCCCGCAATGACTTCACGGGCCCCGCCCACATACCCGATACGCCAGCCCGTCATGGCATAGGCCTTGGACAACCCGTTGACAACAAGCGTCCTTGATTTGACCTCCTCGCCTGCCTGTGCGATGCAGAAAAAGGGCTTGCCGTCGAAAATGAGCTTTTCGTAGATGTCATCTGAGACGACCCATATGTCGTGCCTTAAGACCACTTCGGCCAAGGCCTCCAGTTCAGATTGGGTGTAAACCGATCCCGTGGGATTGGAAGGGCTATTTAGAATCAACAGCTTGGTTCGAGGTGTGATGGCATCCTCCAAGGCATGGGGAGACAACTTAAAGTCCTCAGCCTCCTTTGTTTCCACAATGACAGGTCTCCCCCCCGCCAGAACCACAATGGGAGGATAAGAAACCCAATAGGGTGCAGCAATGATAACTTCATCACCAGGGTTCAAGGTGGCCTGAGCCAAGTTATAGAGCACGTGTTTGCCTCCGCAGGAAACCATGACTTCCTCGCGCTCATAGTGCAGGCCATTGTCCTGCCCAAATTTCTCTATAATGGCATCTTTTAGCTCTGGCACCCCCCCTACGGCCGTGTACCTCGTAAACCCCTCCTCCATGGCCCGGACCGCTTCCTCGCAGATGTGCTTAGGTGTGTCAAAATCGGGTTCTCCAACACCAAAGCTGATCACATCCACACCTGCCTGTCTCATAGACAGGGCCTTTGCGTTCATGGCCAGGGTCGGAGACGGTTTGATAGCCTTGATTCGTTCGGACACCAACATGATCATCCCTCCCATCTGTTTCTTTGGGGCTTTTCACTTGACCCACGCTGTGGCCGTCACTATAAGTCTATGTCGACACACGTATTTGGTCAATCCCGTAATCAAAGAACACATATTTTGATAGCCAATAGGGGTGTTCGCAGAACGACCCGTCCAGTAACAAATATGGAAGTAAAAGGCAATTCCTTTGAAGAATAAGGCTTCGGCAACTCACTTCGCAGCCGGACTGACAACTGCCCGCATCACCTCCGCAGGCAAATGGACCTTCTATTACATCCTCATAGGTCTCATTGCAGGGCTGGGCGCTATTGTTTTTCAATATCTGTGCCAAGTGGGCCTATATGTTTTCTTAGAGATGATGGCCGGCTATCGTCCCCATGGCCCGGCTGGAGAGGCCCACCTTTTTCTGCCTTCAGGCAAACCCTTGAACCCCTGGATGCTGTTTCTCATGCCCTCTCTAGGCGGCCTCTTTAGCGGATGGCTGGTTTATACCTTTGCCCCTGAGGCTGAAGGTCACGGCACAGACGCCGCCATTGACTCCTACCATAACAAGGGAGGGTTCGTTCGAGGGAGAATCCCTTTTATAAAGACCATCGCTTCCGCTGTGACCATCACGACGGGCGGTTCAGGAGGCCGGGAAGGGCCCATCGCCCAGATAGGAGCTGGCTTTGGCTCCTATCTTGCCACAAGACTCAAGCTCTCTGACCGGCAACGTCGTATCATGTTGGCAGCCGGTATCGGTGCCGGCGTTGGAGCCATCTTTCGCGCCCCATTGGCAGCGGCACTCTTTGCTGCTGAGGTCCTTTACCGTGAGCCTGAATTCGAGGCAGAGGTCATTATACCTGCAGGCATCTCTTCTGTTGTTGCCTACTGTCTTTTCTGTCTCGTCTTTGGATGGGGGTCCCTGTTTCAGTCACCGGATTTCGTCTTTCGCAACCCCATTGAGCTGGGACCTTACATCGTGCTGGCCTTCGTCCTAGCGGGCGGTGGGATTCTCTATGTGAAATCCTTCTACGGAGTGCACCGGCTTTTCAGTAAATGGAACGTCCCAAATCATCTAAAGCCGGCCATTGGGGGCCTTTGCACCGGTGCTATCGGCTGCTTCTTCATGAAAGAAACCCTTGCCTTTGGCTACGGTTCCGCCCAGATGGCCCTGGACAATGCACTGCCTACCCTCTTTCTCCTCGGTCTGGCCTTTGGGAAAATTTTTACTACCTCTTTTTCTATAGGATCAGGCGGAAGTGGTGGTGTTTTCGGCCCCTCTGTTGTCATCGGCGGGGCCTTTGGAGGAGCTGTGGGGAGGATCTTCCACAGCATCATACCGAGCGTTGTGACCGAGCCGGGTGCCTTTGTCGTTGTCGGCATGGCCGGTTTCTTTGCTGCCGTCTCCAACGCCCCCATCTCCACCATTATTTTTGTCAGTGAGATGACCAACTCTTATCATCTACTCTTGCCCAGTCTGCTTGTCTGCTCTCTGGCTTACTTGCTTACCAAGAAATGGACCATCTACGAAAAACAGGTATCCACAAGAATAGACTCCAATGCCCATCGCGGTGACTTCTTCGTAGACGTCCTTGGCACGATTCGGGTCAACGAGCTCATGCCCAAAGTGAGACATGTGAAGCTTGTGCCTGAACATATGCCCTTGACGGCCTTCAGGGACATCTTCTCTTCTACGGATCAGCACTACTTCCCAGTCGTGAACAGAGAAAGATTGTTGACCGGCATATTCTCCATAAACGATATTCGGGGAATCATCTTCGACCAGTCCATGGGAGACCTCATCGTCATGAAGGATGTGGCCAACCCAGGCATCATCGTGACAACCCCCTCTGAAGATCTCAATGAGGTGCTCAAAAAGTTTACCGTTCGCAACATTCAAAGGCTTCCTGTTGTCAAAGATGAAGACCACAGGGTGTTGCTGGGCATGCTGGACCGTAGGGAAGTCATTGAGTATTATAACCAGAGAGTAGAAGAGATAAAATCAAGTCACCAACGGGTGGATATTGAATCTGATCGCGAAATCAGTCAGCTGAAGAACATCCCAGTGGGAGCGGCCATGAGACGGGGAGCTGAAACCGTCGACGCTGACATGTCTTTTAAGAGCCTCCAGGACTTCGTTTACAAAAGCAAGTTCAACAGCTTCTGTGTCATGGACGCCAATGATCGACTCGTTGGCATCATCTCTTTATCAGACTGCCAGAAGGCTTCTGAGGGGGAAAGAGAAAAGGGGCTCACTGCAAAAGACATCGCCACACGCAATCTGGTCACGGTGACAGAAGAAGATAGTCTCTTTTTAGGCCTCACCAGAATTACCCAAGGAGATTTCTCCATCCTCCCTGTGGTCCACCCACAGGATCCCGGGCGCCTCCTTGGAGTCATCAGCCGAAGGGATATCATGTCCACCTATGACGATTTTGTCATTAAGCGCAGCCACAAGGGCCGATGAGAAATGACCGCTTCCAGCCCGTTAGTAACGTTCAGATTGTGACAGTCTATTTCTGGACACACGACTTCCCGATAGGGCGAATCGCTTCTCTTCGGCATCCAATGCCTTTAAGTAGCCCGCATACCATTATCCTCCCTATCCTCTTAGCTGCCTGCTAAGAGGATTTGCCTCAACTCTTAAACGTTACCAGCCCGTTGAACCGGAAGTGTGCTGGTATTTTACTTCCCTTAGGAACAGGCCCTGTGGAGGGGCCGTGATCCCTGCCTGTTTACGATCCTTTGAAGCCAAGACATCTCCAAACCCCTCTGGGGACATTCTCCCCACACCTACATCCACCAGGGTCCCCACGACGTTGCGGACCATGGAGCGCAAAAATCCATCAGCCTCCATGCTAAAAACCAAGTAACCCTTGGGATCTTTTGCCGTCAGGCCCACATTCAGGGCGGTCCTTCTGGAGTGGGACCTGGGGCTTCCAACGGCCTCAAAGGCTGAGAAGTCGTGTTCGCCCTTGAGACATTCCATGGCCACCCTCATGGCCTTTTCGTCAAGGGGTTTTCTGATGTGCCAGGCGAACTGCCGAAGGAGCGCTGCCCGCACAGGGTGATTCAATAGGCGATAATCATAGGTCTTGCTCAACGCATCATATCGCGCATGGAAGGCGGTGTCCACCTCCTGGCATTCTTTGATCACGATGTCTGCGGGAAGAAGACTGTTCAGACCCTTCTTGAAGATGTCGGCGGTGAGTTGGGTGTCCACCACAAAGTTGGCTACCTGGTTCAGGGCGTGCACGCCGGCATCGGTGCGGCCTGACCCTATGACAGTCACGGACTGCCCTGTCATGGTCTTTAATTGCGTCTCAATGGTCCCCTGAATGGTTGGAATCTCTTTCTGGCGCTGCCATCCATGATAGCCCGTGCCGTCGTATTCCATGACCAGTTTAAAGTTTCGCTTCATCGAATGGCAACCTGTTAAGGCGTGAGCCTCTGTCCAAGAGAGCAGGCAGAGATGCCCTATCAACGATGATCAGACCGGAAAGCGTGCCGGCACGGCAAGGGGGTTAGACCTTATCGAAGCTTCCAGGGTGGACGTTCCCTCCAGCCCGCCTCATGGACGCCACTACAGAGGAAAGGGAACCTGATCCAAACCTGCCGTCTCGGGAAACCCGAACATGAGGTTCATGTTCTGCACGGCTTGGCCCGAAGCCCCTTTCACGAGATTGTCGATGGCAGACACAAGGACAAGTCGTCCCGTGTCCTGGGCCACTTTCAACCCAATATCGCAATAATTTGTCCCCTTGACGAACATTGTGTTGGGAAAGGTACCGGGCCGACATATACGAACAAAAGGCTTTTCCCCATAAAAGGAATCAAGACGCAAAGCCACTTCCTCGGGGGCAATCCTTTCGTTCAGCCCCACGTACGTGGTCGTTAGCATGCCACGGGTCATGGGCACCAAATGGGGTGTGAAAGTAATATGCATCGTCCGTCCCGCAAAGAGGCTCAAGACTTCGTTCATCTCCGGGTTATGACGATGCTCTGCAACCTTGTAGGCCTTAAAGCCTTCGTTGACCTCGCAGAAATGGGTGCCCAGGCTTACTGCTCGCCCAGCGCCACTTGTGCCGGATTTTGAGTCTGCCACGATGCTGTCAAGATCCACAAAGGACGCCTTGACCAAGGGCAGCAAGGGAAGAAGGACGCTGGTAGGATAGCAGCCTGGATTGCCAATAAGGGAGGCGCCTTGGATCTGATCGGAATAGACTTCAGGAAGCCCGTAGACGGCAGTCTTGAGCAGGTCCCTTGCCTGATGGGGTTCATACCAGGCCTCATAGGTGGCGGGGTCCTTGAACCTGAAATCGGCACTCAGATCAACGACTTTTTTGCCCCCGTCAATGAGTCCCGGCACCACATCCATGGATGCCTTGTGAGGAAGGGCCGTAAAGACCACGTCAGCGGCCTCACACACAGCCTCTTGAGAAAAGGATGCACAGGTCAATTCCACCTTTCCGGCCATGGCCGGGTAGATATGGGAAAAGGGGGTGCCCGCATGCTGGCGGGAGGTGACCATGGACAGCTCTACATGAGGATGACCAGAGAGGAGCCGCACCAACTCGGCCCCTGCATAGCCCGTTGCGCCAATGACTGCTGCTCTTACCATCGTGCCTCCTAGGAGCGTGGGGACGCTCAGCCTTGATGGCCTGATTTCGTCCTAACCACCAGTTATTCTTGTAAAACGACTTTATGGGAAAGCCCTAGACTTGTCAAATCAAAAATCTCCTCCAAAGGGCACCGTCTAGTCTACAGCCCGGTCCACCTTGCCAGGAGTCTTTTTATGGCAGGCCGTTGTGCCTCATCCGGACAATGGCCAGACCGTGGGCCCGATGGTCTTGAGCCTCCCGTGGCATCACGCGCTGATTGCAGGGGCATCCGAGGCATGCCGCGGCGCGTTGTCACGATTTCGTGGGCGCGTGCCCAGGATGGGGGAGACAGTTTCTTATGGAAGGAAAAGAGGCGTGATGAAAAAAGGGCTCAGATCATGGTCAGAAAGGCCTGTCTTGCCGTTTAGACGCTGGGCATTAGAAGCAGGCAACAGTGAAAGCCAAGACAGAGGCAGAAAAGGGGATGACTCATTTTTGCGCCCCTCGTCCTAACGGCCGCTAAAACGATACGTAATCCTCCCACGGGAAAGATCATAGGGCGACAGCTCCACCTTCACCATGTCTCCAGGAAGGATCTTTATCGAATACTTTCGCATCTTTCCACAGGGATGGGCAAGTATCTGGTGTTTGTTCTCCAGCTCCACCTTGTAGGTGCCGTGTGACATGTCCTGGATGACCTTACCACGGACCTCTATAGCTTCTTCTTTGGCCACGATCGATTCACCTCCGTCTGTCGTTCCTATGGACTCTAGCGGTTTGACGCCCTAAACGCCCCTCCAACACGTCCCTTAAAAGAGAAAAAAAAGGGAAGAAGCCCTAAACCCCCTCCCTAAAGCTGTTCACCAAAAGGCCCCTTGATCTATCGCTTGGAATACTGGAAGTGGGCACGGGCCCCTCTTTGCCCGTATTTCTTCCTCTCTTTTATCCTTGGATCCCGTGTCACAAAACCGGCCTTCTTCAGGACCTGTCGATATTCGGGATTCACCTGCAGCAAGGCCTTGGTGATACCGTGCCGAATGGCTGACGCCTGGCCCGAAATACCGCCGCCAGAGACATTGACAGTAATGTCAAACTTGCCGGAAGTATCCGTCAAAACGAGGGGTTGTTCTACAATCATCTTGGCCGTCTCTCTGCCGAAATAATTGTCAATACTGCGCCTGTTGATCGTAATGTTTCCGCTTCCCGGTTTGACCCATGTCCTGGCCACGGATGTTTTCCGTTTACCGGTACCATAATAGACTTCTGGCATGGAATTCTCCTACACTTGAAGTTGCAGTGGTTGTGGTTGCTGTGCCACGTGTGGATGATCGGGCCCAGCATACACCTTGAGCTTCTTGAGCATCTTGCGGCCGAGCCTGTTCTTCGGAAGCATCCCTCTCACGGCATGGATGACCAGATCTCCAGGCCGCTTCTCCAAGAGCTGCTTGGCCGTGGCAGACTTCAGCCCCCCCATATAGCCACTGTGGTGGTAGTACATCTTCTGGTCCAGTTTTCTACCGGTCAGGGTCACCTTTGCCGCGTTAACGACAATGACGTGATCGCCTGTGTCTACATGAGGCGTGTACGTGGGCTTGTGCTTTCCCCTGAGGCGGGTGGCAACGAGGGCAGCCAGTCTGCCCAACACGCACCCGCTGGCATCAATGACGTGCCATGCCCTGTCAACTTCTTCTATTTTCGCGCTGTATGTTTTCATAATCCATTCTCTTCTTTTGATTGTAAGGTGCTTGAAAACCCATTCTTTTAAATCTCCTTACCTTGCCCTGTCAAGAAAAAAATAGGGCACCTGGTTTCAAGCAACTCAAACTTCTTGACAAACTGTCCAAATTCTTATACCTGAGCCACTGTGCGAGATCAACTCTAATCTCCAGGTCAGACCTCACATCTGCATTTCCGCTAAAAAATAGTCAAGAAAGGAGAGGTGTATGAACATTTTGATGTTTGGACCAAACGGCAGTGGCAAGGGAACACAGGGAGCGATCGTGAAGGACAAGTACAACCTGCCTCACATTGAATCAGGTGCGATCTTTCGAGAAAACATCGGCAAAGGCACGGACATCGGCAAGAAGGCCAAAGAGTATATAGACCGTGGGGAACTGGTGCCAGATGAAATCACCATTCCCATGATCCTGGACCGTCTGAAGCAAGACGATTGCAAGAATGGTTGGCTACTCGATGGGTTCCCCAGGAGCAAGGCACAGTCCATCAAGCTGGACGAAGCCCTTAAGGCATCGGGTTTGGATCTGAATATCGTTGTCGAGGTGCTTCTGGATCGACAGATTGCCAAAAACCGCATCATGGGCCGCAGGCTCTGTGCCAACGACAACAACCATCCGAATAACATCTTCATCGATGCCATTAAACCAAATGGCGACAAATGCCGCGTGTGCGGCGGGGAGCTTTCGGCCCGATCGGATGATCAAGACGAAGGGGCGATCGACAAACGCCACGCTATTTACTACGATACGGACACCGGCACCTTGGCCGCTGCTTACTATTTCAAAGACCTAGCTGAAAAAGAAGGCAAGATCAAGTACATCACCCTTGACGGAGCGCCCAGCGTCACAGAAGTGACAGAAGAGCTCATGTCAAAACTCTAAAGCACCGAACTGCGACTTGTGCCTGCCTGGAGTCCGTCTTTACAGGCAGGCACTTTCTTTCCCTTCCAAGCAAATTCCGATCCCCCTTCTTTTTTTGAGAAAGGGCCCTGAGATCCCGACGATCGGGATATTTTCTAACGCCGAGCATCTCCAATGCTTTTCTCCTCCGCCACGGCGAACTCAATCTCTTTTGCAAAAGACTTCTTACGAAACCATCAAGTCTCAGGATGCAAGACCCGGCCCATGAAAAGCACTGTCCTTGTCTCCAAGTCTCGAATCATAAAGACAAAGGGCCGGTCAATGGACACCACAATGGGAGGATCAAGCACAGCGGTCAGTTCCATCACCACTGCCGTTGCAGCAGCAGCCTCTGTGCCTTCTTCATCCACAGCGATGAAGGCCTTGTGCAAAACATTTGAGATAAAAAGGCTGCGGGAACCGTCCATGCCCGAGAAATCGGCCGCCGTGGGATCAAAGGCGTCAGGCATCCCCATGGCTGCCAGGATTTGATTCAGGCTGAGGCCAAAGTCGAACGTAAATTTGGGCATGGTCAAGCTCACGTTTTCGGGAGACAGTCCTTTTACCATCTCGTCCACCTTGTCCGCCGTCAAGACGTTTTCAAATGCTTCAAACCACCCTTCATCGGGGATGAAGATCACCATGGAAAGCTCATGGCCATCATAGGGGAGTTCGATTACCTGATAATAGCTCCCCCTAAAGTAGTTGAAGTGCTCCACCTGGGACATCATGTCCGCTGTGACCTCACCGCCGCCTAGGAGATGAAACAAACCCGGTTGGGTTCCCAACTCGTCAAAGGGAAAATTCCAGGCAGCATTAAAGTAAATAGCGTTGGTGAGGACCAGCCGGGTAAGGGAGGTGACAGACCCCGGGGGAAGCAAATCTGGGATCCTTTCTTCAGTCTCATCACTGACCCAGTCATTGATCGTAAGGCGGGATTCTTCCGGCACGGCGGCAAAATCGAGCAACCTTAAACCGGCCCCATAGTTCTCGGCCAGGGTATCAAGAAAATCTGAAAGGAACGAATAGCCGGCCTGCCCCCAAATGGCGTTGGCGACATGAAGCCGGAATCCTTTTCCATCACTGCCCTGGGCACCTTTTCCGCGTCTTTCCAGTTCCAAGTCAAGGGCATTAAAGGCAGGGTGGACCCCTTCTTGGCCCAAGGTGAAGTTGAGGGTCTCTGCCATCTGCATTTCTGTCTGATGTCTGGCGCCTCCAAAGGTCATGGCCAGGGCCAGAGAAATGCTGTAAGGCGAATAGATCACATTATCATCTTCGTCTCGCAGGGCCTGATACAGGTCAAAGGCAAAGTCCGTGTTCCCCTCAACAAGCTCATCTACATCCCATGGACTGGTTGCGGGGACCATGCTCCGCTCCCTCTCAGAGGCGATGAAGGCCCCTTGGACTGTCTGCGATGAAGCGCCACTGTCGCCTCCGTTTCCGTTGCACGAGACAAGAGAAACCGAAAGCAGCATCAAGACCCACAACGTTGCCAGTCTTCCTAGGGTTGGTCTCATTTTTCCCCCTTGCATTCTAAACAATGCGCTGATGGCCGGTCAAAGGCCCGGAGACGCAGCATCTGTATCTCATCCCATGAGAGGTTGCATCTGAAGCCCACCGCTCCTCGGCGAACCAGATCCTGGTGACTGGGTATGTGATAGCAAAGGGTTTGTCAAGTCTTTGCCCCTTCTCGGATTTGCTCCCTCCCGGGGGCCGGGTTGACAGACTCCTTGGCGGTGCTTAATAGAACCCTAATTGGTTTTCCAACAGCCACTGGGCTGGCGGAGAGACACTCACACTGCTAGTGCGGCCTGAGGGCCTTGATAGGCGTGGTGCCGAAGGCGAGACTCGAACTCGCACGGGCGTACACCCACTAGACCCTGAAAGTTTTCTCACCTATTTTTCTAACCGCCTAATATTACCTAACTAACTAAATTACCTTAAAAAAGTTATAGGAAGATTTAGGAAGGGAACACCCTAAAAAGGAAGGGTTAGGAAAGTTTTTTGTAGCCATTCTTTAGCGAGAAGTTTTTAAACTTTTCAAAAAAGTAGTTGACAAATAGTCAAGTTTTTGCAGAGAATGAACTTACAGTTACAGATGGTGCCCCCGCCGAGATTCGAACTCGGATTCTAACGATTCGGGAGATCGTTGCTTTAATCCTTTAAGCTACGAGGGCACCTAGAACAGAGGAGACCCCCCTATATTGGGTCTCCTTTTTTATTTTGCCTCTTATACTACTACATATGGTGTATTGCAAGAGAAAAAATAGGCCATGAGGAAGTTTTTTTGAAGGATTTTGCTTAAAAAATAAGAGGTTTTATGCACATTGACAAATTATTTCAGTATGTTATAATGTATTGTGTGTCCTTATATACACGTTTTTAAAACTATTTTTAATTAGTAACCAACAGAAACGGCGGAAACTCGGTGAAGGTTAGTGGTTACTCCCTTTGCTAAGTTCCGCCTTTTTTGTTCAAAAACTTATGAGAGAATTTAGATTTAGAGCTTGGGATAAAGAAAAAAAGAAAATGACCAGTGGCGATAGAATAGGTATTAAGGGCTCTGTAAGAATAACAAAAAGCCTGAATGAGTTTTTTGATATGGCAAATGATTTAAATCTTATCTTAATGCAATACACAGGTCTTAAAGATAAGAATGGAAAAGAAATATATGAGGAAGATATTATTAATTATGGATATAGTAATGGCTTTTCTTGGGGAACAGATTATTTCAAAGGAATAATAAAGTATAAAGATGGAGCTTTTTATGTTGATGTAATTGGAAGAAAAGAAAAAATACCATTTTTCGGACATATAAAAGAAGTAAAAGCAGCAGACACATTTAAAATAATAGGTAATACATACGAAAATCCAACAGAGCTAAAAAACTGAACTTTTCTTTAACCTGTAACAACTCTCAACCACCCGATATCAAATAAAATATATCTAATCTGACTTACAAACTTTAGCCATTTTGTAGCCAGCAAGAATTGCGTCTACGAAAAAGGGGCTACGTGAATACACGTAACCCCTTGTTTTTATTGCTGGTGCCGAAGGCGAGACTCGAACTCGCACGGACATTCATCCACTAGACCCTGAACCTAGCGCGTCTACCAGTTCCGCCACTTCGGCACCTATAAGGAAGAAAATTATTGATTTTATGTATGAAATGCTTTATATATAGGGATTTGACTTCATTGTCAAGGGACATAATGGAACGATCATGATGGAACTTATCACTGATGTAGCAGAAATTACGGCGCCACTTAACAACGCCGTCCTCACCATAGGCAATTTTGACGGCGTCCACCTTGGACATCAAGCCCTTTTCCGTCAGGTCATGGAAAAGGCACGCAGCATCAATGGCACCTCTGTAGTCATGACCTTTGAGCCCCATCCCATCCGGGTCCTTAACTGTGGCAAACACTTCCGTCTCATCACCCTTTATGAGCAGAAGGTAGAGTTGATTGCCGCCACAGGTATAGACACATTGATATGTGTCCCCTTTACCCGTGCCTTTGCTGCGACCCCGGCCCGCGCATTTGTCAAAGACATCCTCTGCGATGTGATTGGCATGAAAGGTGTGGTGGTAGGGCAGGACTACTCCTTTGGCAAGAAGCGGGAGGGAAACATCGCATTGCTCAAGGACATGGGCAGGACCTATGGGTTTGAAGTGATTGTCTCTGGATGGGTTGAAGCCGGGCCTCGACGCATCAGCAGCACGGAGGTTCGAAACTTGGTAGCGGAAGGACAGATGGTGGAAGCCAGGCAACTACTGGGCCGCTATTATCAGGTTCGAGGCACGGTGATACGGGGCCGGGATCGAGGGGGAAGATTGCTGGGATTTCCCACGGCCAATCTCAGGCTCACGGATGAGCTCTGCCCCAAAGGTGGCGTGTACACAGTGACGGTGGAGGTTGAAGACAAGACTTACGAGGGTGTGGCCAACATCGGGTACAGCCCAACCTTTGATAATGGGGAGTTCAGCATAGAGGTCCACATCCTTGATTTTGACCAGGACATTTACGATCAACCGATCCGCGTCAACTTCATCCATCGGCTACGAGGAGAAAAGAGATTCTCGGGGCCAGAGGCCCTTGCCACCCAAATCAACAAAGATATTACCCAAGCCAGAGAGATTCTATCGAGGCCATGAGGGACACTGTCTGGCCTGAGTTTCCCTGCGCATTGAGCTATCCACATCACACAAGGGGCCCTGCCAGAGCATGTTTTGGAACAAGAAAAGCTGTCTGTCTCTCTTGGCAGGGCTGTTGCTGTCTCTTTTTGCCCTTTATTTTACCTTTAAGAATATCCCCCTTGGCGAACTTGTAGACTATCTGAAGAGGGTGAACTACTGGTGGGCGATCCCTTCAATGTCTCTTGCCATCATGAGTTTCGCGATCAGGGTCGTGAGGTGGCAGCTCCTCCTGGCTCCGGTCCGAAGGACCGCCTTTCCCAGTGCATACCATGCCACCATGATAGGCTTCATGGCCAATTGCCTCTTGCCGGCCAGGCTAGGAGAGCTGGTCAGACCGGCGGTCCTCTCCAAGAGAGAAAACGTCTCCTTCACCAAGGTGCTGGCCACGGTCGGCGTTGAAAGGGCCCTAGACGTCATTATACTGATCGTCTCTTTTGTCATCGTCTTTGCCACTGTTGAAATCAGCTCAAGCCTTCATTTGACCTTCGCCGGCTATCATCTGGACAAAGCCACTCTTCAGATGAGTGGCATGACGACCCTTAAGTTGCTTATCGGACTTGTGTTGGCCATCGCCCTAGTGAGTTTCAGAAAGACCCGGACGGCCATGACGCGGGTGGTGCTGAACCTGCCGAACCTCCTTTTCTTTTTTAGCCCATCCCTCCGCCAAGTGATGAGAGAGAGGCTTTGTACCCCTGTTGTTCGGATTATCGACAACCTAGCCGCAGGGTTTGAACTTCTTAAAAGTCCCAAAAAGCTTGGGCTTTGCCTGGTTCTTTCCGTCCTTGTGTGGGCCGCGGCCGGGGCTTCTCATTACGTCATGGCCTTTGGTTGTCCTGGCATTCAGCTCTCTTTTTTTCAAATGTATGCAGTCATGGTTATCCTCTGCTTCTTTATTTCGCTTCCCTCTGCCCCCGGTTTCTGGGGCCTCTGGGAAGCAGGGGGCGTGTTCGGGCTTCTTATCTTCGGTATCCCGGCAGGTGAAGCGGCTGGGTTCACCTTGGCTAATCATGTCTTTCAGATGGTCCCGGCCATCGTTTTGGGACTGGTTTCATTGACTATCATTGGAATGACGATGGTGCGAACGGCTGTGGAGGTGGAAGTTGAAGGTGGGTGCTTGCAGGAGAATCCTGGGACCAAGGCACCATATACCAATGAAACAGACGAGGCTTGCCGTGAATATCTTAAAGACGGTTAACTGTTCGGAAAGTCAATGGATCCAACCCAAAAGGGTGATCTACAAAAACGATGCAGGAGACATCCTTCAATGGGATTACATTGAGCGTACCCATACCCGCACGTCGGTCCTCATCATGGCCCGGTTCAAGGAATCTGGTGACCTCCTTTTCATCAGACAATATCGGGTAGTCTTTGACAGGTACGTGATTGCTTTTCCTGCAGGGGTCCTAGATGATGACACCGTGGAGGCATGCGCCCTTCGAGAGCTCCAGGAGGAGACCGGTTACACAGGAAAAATCGTTCATATATCTCCAGGGCTTACGTTAAACAGTGCCTTGGTCAGAGAGACTGGATACTGCGTGGTGGTGGAACTGGAAGAAGATGCCACCCCACAACCACAGGAATTGGAGCCATCTGAGAAGATTGAGGTCCATCGTGTCAGAAAGGACAAACTGGCCTCCTTCTTTGAGCAAGCATCCTCAAGGGGGGATTTGATAGCTGCCGGTCTGTGGTACATGTTGATGGCCGCTCAATATCTATGAAAATCCGCACACTGCACCCCTGGAACTTGCAGTATAGGGAAGCCCTGGCCGTTCAAGAGCGCCTTTCCCGCCAAATTTGCGAGAAACCCCTGTCGAGGCCGATTCGCACCGTAGCCGGTGCTGATGTCTCCTATCACCCCCGGGGTCGTGACGTTTATGGAGCGGTTCTTGTCTTCGCCTTTCCAGATCTTGTGCTAACGGATAGGGCCTTGGCCTCAGATACCACGTCATTTCCCTATGTGGCCGGTCTGCTCTCTTTTCGCGAGGCCCCTGTATTGGAAAGGGCCTTCAGCAAACTCGCCACAACGCCCGACGTGATTATCTTTGACGGCCAGGGGATCGCCCATCCCAGGGGCATGGGCCTGGCATCCCATATGGGTTTAATTCTTGACTGTCCGACCATCGGCTGTGCCAAGACACGCCTGGTAGGCTCTCACCGGCCACCAGGCCAGGCAAAAGGAAGCACAGCCCCCTTAAACTACCAGGGACGGATGGTGGGGGCCGTAGTGAGGACTCGCGCAGGGATAAAACCGGTTTTTGTCTCTTCCGGCCATGCCATTACCCTGGCAGAAGCCATCAGCTTAATCCTTGATTGCTCCAGGGGATATAGACTGCCGGAACCCGTGCGTCAGGCCCACCTCGCCGTGAACCGGCATCGCCTTGAAGCAGATGGCCATCTGGATAGGGTGAACACGTAGGGGCACAGGCCATGGTGGCACGAAGAGGCTGTTGTGTCTCTCTTTCGAACATTCATTTTGGGCTTTTTGGGGCACCCATTCCAGACTCCGTCGGGATGAGCGGTCCGCCTTGGCGGATCAAAAAGCTCACAGCCTGAAGTGAGAAGGGGTGTAAAAAGGGGCTCAGGGAATACACATGAGACCGGTTTTGGTCTGTCAGCATGGTTGAAGTATCGCCAAAAGGCATTATTATTGTTGACAGGCCGTTGCCGAAACAGCAAGAATTTGTGGTAGGAGACCAAGAAATGCTCTCCGACGACACAGCCCTGTTGATCACAGACTCAACCAGTTCAGTGAAGGAGGAAGAAGATGATGCGGTTCGTTAGAGGTATGCTCTTGGGATGGCTGGCGCTCATGGTTGTGGCCGGGTTCACACAAGCAGCAGAGGAACAAAAGGCCGTACCGGCCGTGGAGATAGAAAAACCCACCTATGACTTTTCTCAGGTCTCCCAAGGCGAGGTGGTAAAACACGACTTCCGGGTCTTTAACCGCGGCGATGCTCCCCTGGAGATCAAGAGCGTCAAACCGGGTTGAGGCTGCAGTGTGGCCCGGTTTGACCGGACCATCCCCCCCGGAGGTGAGGGGAAGATTACGTTAGAGTTGCGCACAAAGGGTTATCAAGGCAGGATGAACAAGTCGGCCCGGGTGATGACCAATGACCCCAAGAATCCCCAGATGACCATCAGTATGCAAGGCAACATTTGGGCCCCGATCGATCTCAAACCGCGATACGTGCAGCTAAGGGGGATCGTGGGTGATGAGATCAAACAGGTTGTTCATGTGCAGGCGAAGAAAAAGGAGCCATTGACGGTCAAACTGGAGTCTGTCTCTGTTCCGGACAAGGTGACGGCAGAGTTGGAGGAGACGGACAAGGGACGCACCTACAAACTGACGGTTAAAAACAAGGTCAAAGAAGAAACAACTTACGGCGGCCAGATCACGTTGAGCACCAACTATCCGGAAAAGCCCCAGATCGTGATCCGGATATCAGGCAACGTCAGGGCCACTGTGGAAGCACGGCCAAGAACAGTGAGTTTTGGCCGCCTGTCACAGGAGCGGGTGGCGCAGGCAAAGACCGGCGATAGGTTTGCCAGGCGTCCCGTGACGATTGTTCTAAACAAGGGCAATGATTTGAAAATCAATAAGGCGGAATTGGAAAAATCGCTCTTTAAGGCCGTTGTTACGGTACTGACTCCCGGCCGCACAGTGCGGGTATTCGTTGAACCCATCGCCGAAAAGCTTAAGAAGGGGGTAAACATGGATACCCTGAAGATCTATACGAACCAAAAAGGCCTGGAGTTCCTGGAAGTGCCTGTTCGCATTGACATCTTCTAGCAGGCCTAAGGGTTTTGGGAAGAGACATGAGGCGGATCTTACTGGTGTCAGGGTTTGATGCCTCCTGACGCACCGCGTTTTTGGAGGGCTTTAAAACTGATGCAATCGTAAAAGCTCCTCACCCCGGTGAAGACCGGGGTGAAGGATAATCTTAAATTTTTGATAGGTGTTGATCTGCCAGAGGCCGATGACGCCGAGCCGCTTTGCGGAGTGTGACTGTGAGCCCTTATCGAATCGTATTTATGGGAACCCCAGCATTTGCGGTTCCAACCCTTAAGGGGCTCCATGACAGCCATTATGACGTCCTAGCCGTCGTGACCAAGCCCGACCGTCCAAGAGGGCGTGGCCGCCGTACGAAGGCCTCTGCTGTCAAGCAAGCTGCTATGAGCCTCGGCTATCCCCTGTTGCAACCTGCAAAGATCAAAGAACAGCCCTTTTTGGAAAAGATTATCGCCCTTGACCCAGACTTATTTGTTGTCGTTGCCTATGGTCATATCTTGCCTGGATCGGTCCTTGCTATTCCCCGCTTGGGTGCTATCAATATCCATGCCTCTCTTCTTCCCAAATACCGAGGGCCCGCCCCCATACAGTGGGCGATCATCAATGGGGAACAAGAGACGGGCGTCACCACTATGTGGATGGATGAAGGCATGGATACAGGAGACCTGCTCATGACCGCCAAGGTATCGATCGGTCCGGAGGAGACCTCTGAAAGCCTCCACGGCCGACTGGCCGAGGTCGGTGCCAAACTCCTTGTCCAAACATTGGAGCAGTTAGCGTCCGGGGCCATCTCGGGTACCCCTCAAGAGGAGTCAGAGGCCACCTATGCGCCTCTCCTCAAGAAAGAGAATGGACGCATCGACTGGTCCAAGGACGCGATCTCTTTGGATGCATACATTCGTGGGGTGAATCCGTGGCCTGGAGCTTTTACTTCTTTCGTGGGTAAACGGCTCAAGGTGTTTCGCTGCAAGATATCCCAGAAGGGGTCCCGCCAAAAACCAGGCACTGTTTTGGAGGGATTCCCTGGGGAGCTGGATGTGGCAACGGGCCGTGGGGTGCTGAGCCTGACAGAGGTTCAGCTTGAATCCGGCAAACGGCTCCCTATGGAGACGTTCTTGAGGGGCTGTCCTGTGCCACCTGGCACCGTTCTTGGATAGCCAGGTCATGGCCGCCATCGCGCGACAGATAGCCCTTTGCGTCTTGAATGCTCTTGACGACCCTCACATTACCTTGGACAGCCTCCTCACCCAAGCCTTCGAAAAGAGGCCCCGACTGGCTCAAACCGACCGTGCCTTGGCCAACAACCTGGTCTTCGGGGTCCTCCGATGGCAGGCCCGCCTCGACTGGGTGATTAAAGACCTGTCAAACACCCCTATTGACAAAATCGATCCGCCGGTCCTGAACATTATCCGGTTAGGTCTCTATCAGATACTCTTTCTTTCACGCATTCCCGTGTTTGCGGCTGTCAACGATTCTGTCGAACTGGCCAAAGGCAAGGCCCCTCTCTGGACCGTTCGATTTGTCAATGCAGTGCTGCGAGCAGCCGTGAGGAAGGCGCAGGACGTGCCCTTGCCCGATGAACGGGATGATCCGGTGGCCGCCATCGCCATAGGAGAATCGCACCCTTTTTGGATGGTCAAGCGGTGGGTCAGGCACCTGGGCGTGGAAGAGACAAAACGGCTCTGCAAGACAAACAATCAAATCCCTCCTGTGACCATTCGGGCAAACACCTTGAAGGTTTCTCGAAAAAAACTGCATCGGTCTCTCATCGCCCATGTTAGGAAGATAAGGGAAACAAGATTTGCCCCCGAAGGCCTTGCCCTCACGGGTCTGAAACAGCCCGTCGACGAGATGTCGCCCTTTCAAAAGGGCTGGTTTCAGGTCCAAGATGAAGCCGCACAACTCATCACCTATTTCCTCGACCCCAAGGGGGGCGAGACCACCTTGGACGCTTGCGCGGGCCTCGGAGGTAAAACAGGGCACATGGCCCAACTCATGAAGAATTCAGGCGTCTTGCAGGCCATGGATCGAGAGGCCTGGAAACTGGGCTCTCTGAGGACAGCCATGAAACGGCTTGGCATCTCTATGGTGACCACTTGGCGCCACGACCTGTCGTTGCCGGTGCCCAACAACCTTGCCGCCACGTTTGACCGGATCTTGCTGGATGCCCCCTGTTCGGGTCTGGGAGTGGTTCGAAGAAACCCAGATATAAAATGGAAAAAAAGGGAAGAAGACCTGTTGAGACTTCAACGCCAACAGTCCCGCTTGTTGGCCGCCCTAGCGCCCCTGGTAAGAAGAGGAGGATGGCTGGTCTACTGCGTGTGCAGTCTTGAGCCAGAAGAAGGCGATAGCGTGGTAGACGCCTTTTTGAAAAATCACCGTGATTTTGCTATAAGTCGTTCACCTTGCACGCTTCCTGACATGAATGAGCACGTCGTTGATAGGTCAGGCATCTTCAGAACAGTGCCGCACCAACACAACATGGACGGGTTCTTTGCCGTTCGCCTAGAGAGGATTGGGCCGTGAGGGCTGTTTTCAGGATAGGGATACTCTTTGGGCTTTTTGCCGTCATTGCAGGAGCCACTGGCTATCTCACCCTGAGGTTCATTATCAGGAGTGAGGATGTCGTCGTCGTGCCCGATCTTGGAGGCAAAGATGTGGTATATGCGCTGGAGATTCTCACCGACCTGGGACTCAATATCAAGATAAGCGGTTTCGAATATAGGGCCAACCTTCCCAAGAACCATGTGGCCTATCAGGACCCCAGACCCGGTGCCGAGGTAAAGAAAGACCGAGACATAAGAATTGTGTTGTCCAAAGGGCCCAAGAGTGTGCTTGTACCCAATCTGGTGGGCATGGACGTACGTGAAGCCCATATCATCATGGAAGAGAATGGGCTTGCAGAAGGGGTCGTTTCCAAAACACACAGCCAACGGGCCACGAGGGGCGAACTCATGGGCCAAGCACCGCCTCCCGGCACAAAGGTCAAGCGGGGCACTCCTATAGACTTGTTGATCAGCCTTGGCCGAAGGCCGGTGAGATTTAAGATGCCCTACTTGGATGGTCTTACCGTGGAAGATGCCATCTTTATATTGGAGCGATCTCAACTGAACCTGGGCCAGATTCGCTCTGTCCAGAAGAGCAACCTGCCAAAAGATGTGGTGGTAGGTCAAAGGCCCTTGGCTGGACACCCTGTTGCTTCTGGGAGCCTGGTAAATTTGACCCTAAACAGGTCAGAACAGATGCCGATCCTTGACAAGGGGCTCTACGTCTTTCATCATCGTGTATCCAGCGGCTGGCTGAAGAGACACCTTCGGCTTCGCATAAGCGCCTTTGGGATGCTCTATGATCTATATGACGCTTTTGAACCCCCTGGGAAGGAGGTCTGGATGCTGACCCCCCGCACCTCTGGGGTAACACTTTTTTTCTACCAAGACGGAGAGTTGGCATGGAGTTGCCCTCCTGAAGGGCGTTTTGAAGATCCTGGCCTGCCACCTCTTTAGGCACCAAGTCCCCTTGGTGGAAACCGCAGGAAATGAATCGGCTGTTACGCATCATGGAGGAGAAACATGAAGCTTATTGCCCCATCCATATTGTCTGCAGACTTTGCAAAGCTTGGCGATGAGATCAAGGCCGTAGAGGCGGCCGGTGCCGATTGGATCCATGTGGACGTCATGGACGGCC
This sequence comes from Thermodesulfobacteriota bacterium, assembly GCA_034189385.1. GTDB lineage: Bacteria > Desulfobacterota > Desulfobacteria > Desulfobacterales. The sequence continues at coordinate 7,756 of JAXHVD010000022.1, read as the reverse complement.
ATTTCGTGCCCAACATCACCATCGGCCCCTTGGTGGCAGAAGCGGTGAGAAGGGTGACCGCCCTTCCCCTTGACATGCACCTGATGATCGAAAACCCCGACCAGTATGTGGAGGCCTTTGCCCAAGCAGGGGGCAGCTCCAGTTATGTGACCGTCCATCCCGAGGCCTGCTATCACCTCCACAGGACGATTCAGGCTATCAAAGACCATGGCGCCAAGGCAGGGGTGGCCCTGAATCCATCGACGCCCCTTTCGACCTTGGAATGGATCTTGGAGGATGTGGACCTGGTCTTGGTCATGAGCGTCAACCCGGGCTTTGGAGGACAGAAGTTCATCCCCCAGGCCCTTGAAAAGATAAGGGCCCTGAAATCGATGATCGACGCCAAGAGCCTACCGATCCTCATTGCCGTCGATGGGGGGGTAAACCAGGGGACGATTCAACAGGTGTCCGAGGCAGGCGCGAACGTCTTTGTAGCCGGTTCTGCCATCTTCGGCAGCTCCGACTACCGTGCTACGATCGAAACGTTTCGCTCTCTCATTGGGACATCGTCCTAGAGCGCATGAATTGGGCCTGCACAGAATAATATGGCGGGAGACGAACGCCTTTGGGACGTGTTTCGAAAGGGCCGATCTGTCTCAACATCTTGATATAAAAGGAAATTGTGGCGGAAGTGCATGGGAATCGAACTTCAACACCTTCCGCCAACCAGTTGAAATAAATGAGGATTATTACTCCTCTGATGGCCCTGGGATAGCTTTGGGATAGAGTGATATCACCTTACTGCGATTCATTATCCGCCTTTTGCGATTAAGAGTTATCTTATAATACCGTTCAACTGACTCTCGGCGGGCATGGTCCGTCAGAATTTGTAGCTCATCGGGGCCTCCGCCTTCTTCCACAAACAGCGTACAAGCGGTGTGTTTGGTTCCGTGGTATAGGGAGATCCTCGGAACTCCCGCCTCGTCGCACGCCTTTTTCCAAACAGTGTTCAAGCTCTCCAATGTGTACCGCCCACCTTCATTCTTCTTCCTGCTGCGTGGATTGACAAAAAGGAAAGGACTGTCCAGGTTTTCGTTAAGAAGCCGTCGGGCGGTGGCGGTGAAATCGCTATCACAAGGGGTATAATGGGCTTTCCCTGTCTTGGTGGTTTCAGTCAATTTCCTGTCGCTGATTGTCCGTCTAATCCAGAAAGCGTCGTTTATGGCGTCATAATCGGTCTTAAACATGGCACAAGCCTCTCCTGGTCTTCGGTAATGCTTTACCAGAAAGTCAAAAATCGGTTTGTGCTCCTGTGGGATGGCGTTCAACACCATGTCCCTTTGTTCTCTTGTGTACCATGACCACTCTGGGTCTTTAAGACCATACTCACTCTTCTTGGGAAAGGGTGGCATTTCGGGAATCCTCTTTGACCTCCATCCGTAATCCATCATGGCGTGAAAGGCATTCATGACGTTGAATTTGCCTTTGGGCTGGAGCGTGATGCTGTTCTTGAGCTTTACCAAGGTGTCCAACTGTATCTCATGGAGCCTCACAGGATTCTTTTCAAAAAAGGGTTGAATCCAGTTTGTCAAGTAGGACCGATAACATTTGTATGTGGCTGGTTTGGTACTGCCTTTAACTACTTCTTTCAGCCAGGTTTCATAGAACTCTATTACGTCTGTCCAACCTTTTCCCGTGAACTCCTCTATGCGAAACTGGCATTTGCCTTGGAGATGGTCTTCCCATCTGCCCTGGATGAGAGCGAGACACTTTTCAGCGATGGTTCTATGCCATAGGAACTCGCCCTTGTATCGGCGAACCTTGTAATCCTTGCCCTCGTAATACCAAACTACGACCCACCTCTTCCTGTCCCTCTCATAGCTTATAGACCCCTTCATACACACTCCTCCCTCGCACCCATTTCTTGCGTGAATAGCATTGTGTGTAAATGGCGTCAACTCTTGCCATTGGTTCGGAAATCCTATTTCAGCCATTTGAAAAATCCCCCTCAAAAAATCGATGGCTGATTCACAGCTTGTCCCCCGAGGAGGCGGGGGTAGTTGCCGAGTTTTAGAGGTCGGCTCTCTCGTTGCCAGGGAATTAACCCGTTATCACTGGCTCAAATCCCAAATGGTATTCATACGCCTCCGTCATAACCGTGCGTAAAACCTGCCCGTGTTCCTCTGCCACGACAAAACTGTCATGGACTGGCAGGATTGGAATGTCGCCACTGATAAAATGGTCCAACACGCAGGATGTTATCTCGCTGTCGATGTATTGAAGTTTGATACCCACGTCGGAACAGAAAAAGCCCTTGACTGGTTCATGGAATGCCTCGCATTCAGCAACCATCTTCTTAATGAAACCCTTGTCAAAGATTTCTTTGCCAAACTCATTTTCCCGTCCCTTGTCCCTGAACCGCTTCTTGATGCTATTGGTAAGGTATCGCTTTGCTCCACAATTTATCATTATCAAGGCAACGTCCTTATACAGAGTTCTCAATTTCGGCTCACAGAACCCATAGGGGTCTTTCTCGCACTCGATACCTTCCAGGTGATAGAGCATCCGCAGATGGTAGCCCGAGTAATCAGGTTCTACGGTCGATTGTCCATCTATGGTTATGTGGGCTCTGAGTTCACCACCAATGAATTGCCAAGGTGCCCCATAGTATCTACCGCCCAACGTGAATTTTTCGCTGAAACTTCGATGAAGCCAACAGTATCTGAATCTAATACCTATCGGCTGGCCTATTTCGTAAGTAATGGTAGCAATTCTGTTATTACTAGAGTTGTTAGTGTTTAGTATTGAATAGCTAGCATTAGGAAATCCCTTAGGATACAGGATACTAAGATAGGAATATCGATACAGAGTTATTAGATTTACTAATTGCTCCTCGGCTTTCTCTGACAAATCATCATCGCTGGAAATGTGGAGTTCCACTCGATGACGTAGCATCATCTCGCCGTATTGTTTCAGCTCCTTTGTCATAGCATCGGTTTCAACGCTTCTCCGATAGGGTACGCTCTTTGGCTTCTGCCTTTTTCCATTCTTCTTTGGCGGTCTGTCCTTTAGATCTACGACTGGGTCTGGAGGGTCCAACACGACGTCCTCTGGCTGTATAGCCAAAAACAGACCGATAAGGTCTTCGCTCGCCCACATTCGAGTTTCCTTGCCACCGAATTCCTCGTCATAGTAGCCGTTATGTTGTTCGATGAGATTTTCCTCGTCCATGGCGTCAACGAGATTCCGAAGGCGCCAACCGCTGAATTCTTGGTATTTCCTGTTAGTGTCTCTGCTGTAATGAAGCGGGATGCCTAATTCATAAGACACTCTTAGATTGGCTATGATGCGGGAGAAGGCTGGCTTATAGTCAGCTCTCCATTTAGAGCGGTGAATTTGTGAGTAAATCATATCTGCTATTCGCATGGCATAGTCGTTATAGATGCCAAGGTTTAAATCGAGCCCGATTGCTCTTTCCAGCCATTCCTTGTATTCCATAGGCCATAACTTCCTCGCTTTCGTTAAAATCTTCCTGTCCTGCATTTACCCGACAAAAAAAGGACACAAAACCACCCCGACGAACGGGAACAATCTGTCCGTCGGATTTGCCTGGAAGCCCTTCAAAGCGACTGGGAGGGGCTTCACAGGTTGTGTTGTGGTCTTGTGTCCTCTTCTATTAAGCGACTTGTCTAATTGACGTGAGGACGGTCGCTGTTAAGATGATGCGTATGAAACTGATATCACTTTTTATGGCCATCAACATGGCGGAGACAGTTATTGAGCGTTTCTATAGACATTATAGTACAACATTTTACTCTTATCATCGGGATGAAGCTGTAGAAAAAGGTTTTCTAGTTTTAGAGAGGTGTTTTCGGTGAGTTCAGGAACAACAAACCCGTGTGTCGTGGGGATTATAGATGGGAAAGTAAAATACTTTCATCTAGCGTAGAAAACGGTTTTCTAGTTGTGGCGGAAAAAACTTATGGGACGTGAGATGGGCTGAGCTGAACCATCTGGGAAGAGGATTCTGGCTAACGCTGGTGTATTTATCTGACTATGTCTTCTTCTTGGGTCTTCCTCGTTTAGGATTAGGGCAGAGGTCGCGTATCCAGCGCTGAACCTGTTCCTCAGAGTAGCACTCCTTCCTTTCATGGAGATAGGTCTCGTGTAGTTCGTCTCTGTGGGCCATGTCAGCAATTGTTTCTTCAGGGTTGAGAAGCCAAAGTTCCTCCGCTTTCGCTCTTACACGTATTCTATGTATCGCAGATGGGCGTGGTTTCCTATCCTTGCCAACAGATAGGCGTGGTTTCTTCTTTCCTTGCGGCAGGTCGGGAATCCTTTCCTTTGTATCTGCCTCGGTGCGACCCTGTTTTTCAATTTCGTCTACGTCGCTTTTCTTGAACAGTGAGCCGTACACGGTTCTTTCAACAATCTCCCTAACGTGTTCCGTGGGCTCTGGAAGCTCCACGTCCTCCCAATTCTTACATACAGGCGGTGCTATATGTGCCCCTATGCTAAGTGATACGTCCGCTGGGCTTCTTGGATTGCCCATGTCATCATAGGGCTGGAGACCCTTTGTAATGTATTCGTGAAAAAGCTCGAAGTGCTTGACGTTCCAGCGTTCCATGAGTTCTTTCGCTGTAAGGTACTTTGACATGGGTGGCTCCTGATGTGGTAGGGAAAGTAATAAGGGAGTCTTCTGACTACTCGTTTGTGGCCAGCTATCACCAGTCCCAAACTGGGAGCGAAGTGTATTCTGAAGGATAAAAGATGACCGCCTTCTCTTGTACATGTTGATTAAGTTCACATTTCACGGTTGCGCTTATCCTAAAGCTGATAGGCCGTTGGCCAATGAGTTTTACAAGCTTGGCTTCTACGTTAAGAATTTGTATGCCAATCAAGGGTGAAGTAAATCCAGGAGCAATCTCTTTAAAATCATTCAAGAGATTGCGTTGATATTGAGTAATAATTCTTTTGTTGTCAAGGTCTATAAAAGATACAAGGCACTTAAGTGCCTTGGATGTGATTGCTGTTGCACCTGTATTCTCGATTGCTATGGAAACTAGTGGCAATTTGGATTTATATTTATAGTGGTCAGTGCTATATTTTTTTACATTCGTAATACGAAAGGTAGCCTTTTGCTGGCCTTGAGATGGTGAATTCACGGTTGTAGCTTTTTCTTGTTCGGAGGGGCCTAGTACGATAACAGCGATTATCAACAGAACGATTGCAATCAGTGCTTTGAGGAACCATCTCTTTTTCAGCTTTTCTCCGCAGTGGGGGCAAATCTTGGCCGATTTTGCTACCTCTTTTCCACAAGTTGGACATTCTTTTAGTTTTGATGACATAAGACCTCCTGTCTTGACACGGGAGATAAACGAACAAGAAATATGCGTGATGGTTATTTCTAGTAGCGGTGCTGTCCAACCAGTCCTGTGAACGATAGGGGGCTGGCCATAGTTCTTTGTATTTCAATTAGCAGATATGGGCACGGAATTCAAGAAAAATCGTAGTGGTTATAATAGGTTGGTAGCGCTGTTGGGACGGATGTGCTCGAACATAGGGACCATGAGGGTGTGTGAGGATGGGGGGCAACCGGTTTGACTTATGGGAACTAGTTGCCGCTCTTCCGTTTCTAATCGGGCGTTTCAATCGGTGGGTCAGGCTGAATCCTCACATGGGATTGCCCAATGACCACGTTGGCTACTAGCCCTAACGGGAAGCCAAAAAGGTATTCATTGAGGATTTTAATCGCCCCTAATACTTGTTGGTTAGGTTGTGCCTGGGAGTTTTCATACTCGCCCAGCTCTTCCAAGAGCCTCTGTAATTCCGGAAATGTCATCAACACTTCAGCAGAGCCTTGGCTAGCGCTGAATCTGAATCCTATGAGACTTCCGAAACTGTCAAGATACAGTGCTTTCATTGATTCAAGCTCCTTTCCGGTCAGTATTGATATTATCTTTGCCATCTTACCCCCTAAAAGTGAGATTGTAGTGGGTGGCACCAAGAATATGGGGTGTGCGGATTGGGTCTTTCTGGAGAATCTGTGCCATCTGCCTAAATGTTGCCGTCCTCGCCGTGAAAACTGTCATCAGGATTCAACATCTCTTCTTCCAATCTCTTCCGTCTGCGTCTTTCTTCTTGGGCCTCGTCTTCAAACATTCCTATGAGCCCACCTATTAGAGCATAGTCCTCAGTGTCCAAGTCATCAAAGAAATCATCCATCTATCTTCACCTCCCTTCCTATTGTACCAGCCAGTTGTATTGTTTGCCAAGCTTTAGTGTCCACACATGGAGCATATAACCTTGAACTCCTTGCCGTTGATAATTGTGATGTCGTTGCCAAGAACCTCTCCAAAAGTAATGTGATGCCCGCAGTCCAAGCGGAACTTCATACCGTTCAGGGTTCTCTTCAGGATTTCCCTTAACAGCTCTGGGTCCTGGTACTGGCGCTCTTGTTCCTTGGTCATAGGTCCACCTCCTTTCCAGAACAAAAAAGCCCCAGGGATAGTGGCCCCCAGGGCTTCTGTTCACGGACTTACAGTTGGTTGTGGGTTAAGGGATGGGACTGACTGTCATTGGCTCTGCCTTTGTCTCGGTACGGGTTGGTTCTTTCTGCTCCAGCCATCCATGGGCTATCCTTATCTTTTCAACCTCCCGTGCTGGGCGGATGGTCCAGACATCTTCCGTTTCAGAATCAATCTCCAGCCAGCCGTGTATCTTGATGGCTTTCAATTCGCTGAAGCTCACATAGCCCCACTCCCCGTTTTGAAAATCCCTGTTCAAAATGGCGAATCCAAAGAACAGGTCCTCGCCGTCATACTCGCAGATGTACCAATCACACCCTCCGATGAAGAAATGAAAGTGGATAAGCTTGTCCTTTAGGGGGATGTGTTCGGTCTCATAGAGCCGTGGTATCCTGTCCAGCCGTCCCTTTGTCGGTTCGTTCCACATAATGGCCTCCTTTCCTGGTAAAGAGTGGTTTGGGTTGGGATTCTTAAAGGTGCTGGTGTCGAAAGCGGTGTGATGGCAAGGAAATGAATTGCTACATGACATGAATTACTATACGGCTTCGTGAGAGCCCGTATAATGGACGATTTGCCCCTGGTTAATGGTACGGTATGCCTTTTTTGAACGGTGTGTGTTGTGGGCGGTGATGTCTCCGGAAGGGATACAAAAACAGTCGACATGAGTGGCGGGCCAATCGCCTCGATTATATAATGTGAATTATCGGACGGAGCTAAGCTCGGTACGATAATTGGACTACATTATGTAAGAGAGGTAGCGATTGGCATGACACGAATGTCATCCTTTGTTGGTAAAGAAAAAGGTCCCGATAACTTCTGTACTGGGGGAATAAAGCTGAAAGCGCTGATAAAATCCTGGCCAAGGTGGAGAGACAGGAGATTTGGCATGGGCATCGTCTCTCTAATGCCCGTGTTTATGGGGATTGCAGCCACAACTGTCGCACTTCCTCTGTCGCTGAGTTCTGGCGTGTAAGCCATTTCTATTCACCTCCTTTCAAAACAGCAAAAGGCCATCGATTTGACGACGGCCTTCTCTTCAATCTAAAAGTGTTAGGACTTCTGAAACTGTGTTGCTTTCACCTCCCCTTGACACAGCCACTACCAGGGGCTATATTTTTTTGATATATAAGTAAGCGTCTAGTGAACTGCTCCTAGCGGGGCATGGAGATACTGGCCGCGATCAAGATACTGAGGCAGCAAGGATTTGAATTCGTCCTCATTGGCGGCAGTGGGCAGGTGGTCAAAGAGGA
>JAXHVD010000021.1:45140-74781 GCA_034189385.1 Thermodesulfobacteriota bacterium | reverse complement strand
AATTAGATCTTGACAGGGGGACAGCGACCATGATGAGCGTCGTTTGCATCATCTGTCAGGAACTTGGGCTGGAAATGCCCATGGGGCTTGTGGCAGGGGACATGGGTACCAGGGACGGGAGTATGAAGATCTACGACTACCTCACGGGAAACCTCTCGAAAATGGACGTGAGCGTCATGACCTTCAACTACATCATGCCTGATATGAAGAAGAACAAGGAGGTCCTCAAAGCAATAGACACCCTTGAAACAAGACCGATCCTGATTGCTGACGCCGGCTCCATGTATGTTGCCAAGGCCGGTGGGGACGCCACTTCCTATGACGTATTTACGCCCGACGTGGGGGAAGTGGCATATTTGGCCGATGAAAAGGCAGCGCACCCCACCTACACCCGGGGGTTTATCTTTCATTTGGAGGATGATGTCCCGGAGTTGATCCGAAGGGCCTATAAAGAGAAAAATGCCGCCCGTACCCTTTTTGTCAAGGGTCACGTCGATTACATCTGTCAGGATGGAGAAATACTCGAGACAGTCTCACAACCATGTATTGAGGAAATGGAGCCGATTGGTGGAACGGGCGACATGATCACCGGAACAATCAGCGGACTAATCTATGCGGGAAAATCGCCTCTTGAGGCCTGTCGAATAGCGGCCAGGGTGAACAGAAGGACGGGAGAGCTATCCCCGCCCCACCCCTGCCACTCAGGTAGGAGATATCGTAAAATGTATCCCTTTGGCCCTAAGAGACGTGCTCGAAACCCTAACATGATGGTTGCGATGAAGACGAACAGTCTCTTTTCGGCTGCTCTTGGAGTGGACTCACTGATTCTGGAGACTGGTTTCTGGACAACGTGGCCACCATGGGCCTATGATCCGGTTACAAGATGCCAGACGTTGGCATGATGACGAGGCCCTACGACACGTGTGTTGACGTGGGGGTCTCACGTCAGAACCACAAAACAGAAGAGCACACACAAGGATAGACAATGCCTACGGTCATTATACCCTTTCCACTTCGTATCCACTGCAACAATCAGCGAGAAGTTCTCCTGGAGGGAAATACCCTCAGCGAGACGATGGATCGTCTGTTCAAAAAGCATCCCGGACTCAAGGTAGTAGGTGACGATTGCCGCCTGCTTTCCGTGTTTGTCAACAATAAACTCACGAATACAGGGATGGATCAGTGGGATCAACTCTCTTTGAACAAAGATGATGAAATCGCATTCATCATCCCTATTTGCGGAGGGTAGGATCGGCATTGGGGACCTGTTCTGGGAGTCATTGGGCGCACAATGCTCGGGAATGTGAGATTCTTTGTAGGTTGTAGGGTCATGCCAAAGCCTTAACTTGGAGGACCTTTCAAGAAAAACTGGGGCAAATCACGTCAACGGATAGGAATGGATTCTCTATGAAACTATCAACAAGAAGTCGGTATGGAACGAGAATGATGCTGGACTTGGCCCAGTATGATGATGGAGGCCCGGTGCACATAGGTGACATCTCAAAGCGTCAGGGTATTTCCTTGAAGTATCTTGAACAGCTCATTATTCCTTTGAAGAAGAGTGGCTACATCAGGAGTGTCCGTGGACCAAAAGGAGGCCACATGCTGGCGAAACCGCCCGGCGACATTACTATTGGAGAGATTGTCAGGATACTGGAAGGGGGAATCAGTCTGTCCGATTGCATTGAGAATCCTGACGTGTGTGATCGATCTGATACCTGTGTGACTCGTGACATCTGGGAAGTTGCAACAGCAGCCATGTGCGATAAGCTGGATTCCATCACCCTATCGGACCTCCTAAACAAGGGGAAGGGGACGTAATTATTTCGCCAAAAAAATGTTGCGCAAATTTCGGAGCTTGGCTAACCATCATGATGGAAGGGAGGACACTGTGGCGGCACATCACTTGATCTTGGGCAAAACCACTGACTACATCACTGGAAAAGAAATTGTCGACACCGATGACGAACGGGCAAGACAAAACACTGCGCGATTCCTTGTGGACCAAAAGGGCTATTCAAAAAGGGATATAGAGGTCCGCAAAGAAATACAGCTGAATGTGGATGGAAACAGAGCGACCTCGATGGTGGACTTTGTCGTCAGGGTTGCCGACAAGGCCTTTGCTATCGTCATCTTTGGCCCGGGCTCACTCGTCAGCCGCGAGCGCTCTACGCTGGCCGCAGCGAGGCTTGTTGAAAGTTACGCAGTTCCTTTTGCCGTGGTGACAAACGGAAAGGATGCCGAAGTCCTGGAAACCGAATCCGGCAGTGTCATTGGTGAGGACCTTCAATCCATCCCCTCCAAGGAGGAGGCCCTGAAGAAAATGGAGACATTGACCCTTGCGAGAATCCCTGAAGAGAGACTGGAGAAGGAACAAAGGATCCTCTACACCTTTGATGTGTTGGCAGAGCGGGAATGTGACGAGTTCACTTGCAGTCTATACTAGTGGCGGGTTCTGAAGCGTTGAAGAATGGACGTCTTCATTGTCATCAGTAATGGCAAAAGCATGACGGAAAACCCCGTAGAAAAAGTCTGTTGCATGCTCGAGCGCGGAGTCGAGTGGGAGGATCAAAAACCCAATGGAAAATGTGGAAGACCTTAAACAGATCACAGATCAGATCTTGCAGATAAAGGAGACGTTGGGAGAAGAAGTCCTCATCCTGACACATCACTATCAGCGAAAAGAGATCGTGGACTTGGGAGACTTCCGAGGAGATTCCTTCGGCCTTTCACAAAAGGCTGCCGCCCATAAAGCCGCCCAGTTCATCGTCTTTTGCGGGGTCCATTTCATGGCAGAGAGTGCTGCCATTCTTGCGCAGCCCCATCAGACCGTTCAGATCCCCGCCCTTGAGGCAGGCTGCTGGATGGCTGACATGGCAGACATCTATATTGTTGAAAGGGCCTGGCACGAACTCACGTCTCTTATTAGTGGGGAATCGGTCATGCCCATTGTCTACATGAACTCTGATGCCGATCTGAAGGCCTTTTGTGGCCGCCTTGGGGGGGCCGTCTGTACGTCATCCAATGCATCGGCAGCCTTTGGCTGGGCCTTTGGAGAACGAGAGAAGGTCCTGTTTTTTCCAGATCAGCACCTCGGTCGCAATACAGGAAATGAGATGGGGATTCCAGCCGAAGAGATGATTGTTTGGAATCCCCACAAACCTTTGGGGGGTAACACCCGGGAGAGGATTGAAAAGGCCAGAGTCATTCTCTGGGATGGGTATTGTCTGGTCCACACGCGGTTTCAGGCAGAACATATCTGGAAAATGCGCAAGAGGTTTCCAAGCGCCAGGATTGTGGTCCACCCGGAATGCACCCAGGAGGTGGTGGCTCTGGCCGATGCCGTGGGCTCCACCAGCTTCATCGTGAAGTATGTAGAAAATGCCCCCCCGGGCACAACCATTATTATTGGTACAGAGATCAACCTTGTTCAACGACTGGCCCATGAACACTCTGATAAAACCGTCCTAGACCTCCATCGTTCTTTGTGTCCTAACATGTTCAAGATCAATTTGAACAACCTGCTGTGGACCCTGGAAAACATTGGCAAGGTCAATGTCATTACCGTGCCTCAAGAGACAATCGGGGCCGCCCGCATGGCCCTTGATCGTATGTTGGCCTTGGCTCCCGGAACCATACCAACACATGGTAAGGAGCAGGACCAAGAACGACAAGCAGCAGGCATGTAGGTGTGAGAATCAACACAGGATTTCAGGAGGGATGAAGACAATGCGACGCTTACCCCTTGTCCTTTTTGTTGGTCTGGCCGCAATCCTTTCCTCTGATGCAAAGGCACTCGACATCCCCGAGCACCTTGCTGGCGCGGCACTTGAAGCAAATCCTGAGATTTCTATGCTCAGACATCAGGTCGAGGCCTTGAAGGCACAGGAGAGGGCTTCAGTGGTATGGAAAGATCCCGTCTTCATGGTGGAATACAGCAACATCCCATGGGAGGATCCGTCTTTGGGCGAACACCCTATGAGCGGGGTGCAACTCAAAATTCAACAGACCTTTCCTTTTCCTGGAAAGAATCACAGAAGACAGGCCGTAGCTGCAGGGCAGGTAGACTTAAAGGCCCTTGAGCTGGAGGAACTCCAGAGCCAACTCAAAGGGAAAGTGATGCAACTCTACTGGAGGCTGGTCCTCGTTAAAAAACTTACAGGCATCAGAGACAAGCATATCAGCACCGTTGAACGTCTCCTTGAGGCGGTGCAGGCAAAGTATGCTTCAGGCGAAGCGAACCAGCAAGACATTCTGAAGCTCCAGGTGCTGAAAGAAAAACTCACGGATGAAATACAGGACCTCAAACAGAGAGAGCGAGAACTAAGTGCCATGATAAACAGTGCCCTTCATCGGGATATGAGTGCTCCACTGATAACTGGTGAAAAGATTCCCCTCATAGCATGCACCTCAACGTTGAATGAGCTCATTGAGATGGCGAGAAAGGAACGCCAACTTCTGAAGTTTTGGAAGAAGAAGGCTGATGTTGAACGCCTCGCTGCCGAGAAGGAAGGCTACGAAGGGCGCCCTGATATTACCCTTTGGACGGGTTACAGGATCAGGAAGGAAGTGGGGGCGGACAAAGGAGACGATTTCTTCTCAGTCGGGGTGAGTGTGCCCATTCCCGTGGACTACAAGGACAGATACAACGCCAAGAGAAAGGCCCATCTGGCCCATGCCCTGGCTTCTGAAGAGAAGTACAACCTGATGCTCGACAAGGTCTCTTTCGAGATAGAGAAGAGCCTTTCAAAGTGGGAAAGGAGCTGCAACAAGGTTGTCACCTATCATCAGCAGCTGATTCCAGGCGCGGAGTCCACGCTGGAAGCTGCCCTGTCAGCGTGGAAGGTAGGCAGGACGGAATTCAGTTCTCTCTATCAGGCAGAGGTGCAGTTGCTTGATTTCGAGAAAGCTGTGCTCATGGCCCGAGCCGAAACTGTCTTGATGTCTCTTGAAATCGAGCGACTCGTCGGAGCATCTCCCGACACTCAAACAGAGGAGTCATTATGAAGAAGTATATCACTCTCATACTCATGACTTGCTTGGTGTCAGGGTCAGTTGCCCTACTGAGTGTCCATGTTCCTTTGAATCGTCTTGATATGGTTCATGCCAGCAACCATGACCAACGAGGGCAAACGTTGTTCACCTGCCCAATGCATCCTCAGATCGTGCAGGAATCTCCGGGACAATGCCCTATCTGCGGCATGGATCTTGTGCCACAAAAAGGCCTCCCCCAAGGGAAAGAGAAGCGTGACCGGGAGGGAATCATTGCAATTGACCCTGTCACAGTGCAGAACATGGCGGTGCGGGTCGACACCGTCAAGAAGGGTGTCGTCCATCGCCACATACGGACATTCGGCAGGGTGGAGACCCCAGACGACGCCTATGCCGTAGTGAACCTCAAGTTCTCCGGATGGGCAGAAAGGATATGGGCCGATAAACAGGGAGCCTATGTCAAGAAAGGGGACAGGCTTTTTGGGGTCTATTCCCCTGAAGTCTTTTCAGCCCAAGAGGAATACATCCTTGCCTTGAAGAACTACGGTGAAGGTCACAGCGTCACGCAATCAGCAAGAAGGAGACTGAGGCTTTGGGATATCCCTGATTGGCATATAAAGAGGATCAGTGAAGAGAGGAAACCAAGGCGCCTCATTACTGTTGCCGCTCCTGCGCCAGGGTTTATAGAGAGTGTCACTGTCGTAGAAGGGTCCCGTATAACAGCCGGCAAAGACATCTACAGGATCATTAACCTTGAAAAGGTATGGCTGAAAGCAGAGGTGTACGACTTCGATGCACCGTGGGCGAGGGAAGGAGCCCATGTAGAGATTGACTTTTCCATTCCGGGACTGAGTGGTTACAAAGGAAAGATTTCCTACATCTATCCTACCCTTAACTTTAAGACAAGGACCCTCACGGTGCGGGTTGAGTTGGAAAACCCCACCATGGAACTCAAGCCGGGCATGATTGCAGGGATGCTCATCTATGGCCATTCAGACGACGAAAGGCTCATCATCCCCTCGGAATCGATCATCCACACAGGAAACAGGAAAATGGTCTTTGTTACAGAGAGGCCAGGCAGGTACGAGGCAAAGGAAGTGGAAACAGGCCTCGTCGGTGACAACTATGTGACGGAAATCACGTCCGGCCTGGAGGAGGGCGAAACGGTGGTCACAAGCGGTCAATTCTTACTTGACTCTGAAAGCCAGCTCCAGGAGGCGGTCAAGAAGTTTCGTGAAACCCAGCTTCAATCTGGTACAGGCGCACCTGGGGCACATACACATATCCATGAAGACGAGGACAAGGAAAAAACCCTATACACCTGCCCCATGCACCCCCAGATTGTTCAAGAAGCCCCTGGACAGTGTCCTATCTGCGGCATGGATTTGGTCAGGGTGAAAGAATAGGTGAGAAAAGGATGGTCAAGTGGATCATAGAAAAGTCTGTGGAGAACAGACTCATCGTGATCATTGTCACTATCCTTGCCTTTCTCCTTGGCCTGTGGGCAACCCTCAACACCCCCGTGGACGCCATCCCAGACCTGAGTGACGTCCAGGTCATTATCTATACACCCTACACAGGGCAGGCACCGCAGGTAGTAGAAGATCAAGTCACCTACCCCCTTTCCACCGCCATGCTCTCCGTGCCCTATGCCAAGACGGTCCGGGGGTTTTCCTTCTTCGGATTCTCTCTGGTCTACGTCATATTTGAGGATGGCACAGACATATATTGGGCCCGGTCCAGGGTCATGGAGTACCTTAATTTTGTATCGGGCAGACTCCCCGAGGGGGTGTCACCGCAGCTCGGCCCTGATGCCACGGGTGTAGGCTGGGGCTTCATATACACCCTCACATCAGATCGCCATGATCTTGCCCAGCTTCGCTCCATTCAGGACTGGTACCTCAAGTATGACCTCATGAGTGTCCCGGGCGTGGCTGAAGTAGCAAGTGCAGGGGGGTTTGTTAGGCAGTATCAGGTGGAAGTTGATCCTGAAAAAATGCGGGCCTTTGGGTTGAGCCTGAAGCAGATCAACATGGCTATCGAAAAATCGAACATGGACGTAGGTGGCAGACTCCTGGAGATGGGTGAGACCGAGTTCATGGTACGAAGCAAGGGATACATAGAAACAATTGAAGACCTCAGGGATATTCCTGTGGCGCTGGATGAAAAGACACACACCCCCATTCTTCTTTCCCAGGTCGCTCACATACAGATAGGGCCTGAGATTAGACGCTGTGTCATTGAGATGGATGGCCAAGGTGAGGCGGTCTCGGGCATTGTGGTGATCCGGTTCGGCGAAAACGCCTTAGAGGTCATTGAGCGTGTGAAGGCACGTCTGGAAGAGCTTGAGGCAGGGCTTCCAAAAGGGGTGAGCGTGCACATCAGTTATGACCGCTCAGCCCTTATCCTGCGGGCTATGAATACCCTCAAGAATACCATCTTAAAGGAAATGCTGGTGGTGGCTCTGGTTTCTCTGGTCTTCTTACTCCATTTCAGGAGTGCCTTTGTGGCCATCTTTACCTTGCCTGTAGGAATCGTCTTAAGCTTCATTCTTGTGAAGTTTCTTGGGATCAAGGCGAACATCATGAGCCTTGGCGGCATCGCCATTGCCATCGGTGTGATGGTGGATGCCTCCATCGTCATGGTGGAAAACCTACACAAGCACAAAGAAACAGGTACCCATCTTCCCCACAAGGAGATGGTCATAAAGGCAGCCAGAGAGGTGGGGCCTGCATTGTTCTTTTCCCTTTTAGTCGTTACCGTGAGTTTTCTGCCAGTCTTTACGCTGCAACAGCAGGAAGGAAGGCTTTTCTCGCCCCTGGCGTATACAAAAACCTTTGCGATGGCCGTGAGTGCGGTCCTGGCCATCACCATCATCCCTGTGCTCATGTATTACTTCGTAAAGGGAAAGATCATCAATGAGTCCAAGAACCCTCTCAACAACCTTGTCATCTTTCTCTACAGACCGGTCATAAGGCTGGTCCTCAAGTTTCCCGTGGCGACCATACTCATTGCGCTGATGCTAACAGGTGCATCTTTATATCCCTTTGCAAAGCTGGGATCCGAATTCATGCCTCCCCTAAATGAGGGGGACCTTCTCTACATGCCCACGACACCGCCAGGCATCAGCATTACCGCGGCCAGGACCCTTCTACAGCAGACAGACAAGATCATCAAGGAACACCCTCAAGTGACTCATGTCCTTGGAAAGGTGGGAAGGGCCGACACGGCAACGGACCCAGCACCGCTCAGCATGCTGGAGACCCATATCATTCTAAAGCCAGAGTCCGAGTGGCCTGACGGCAAAACGATTGAAGACATTATCCGAGAGCTTGACCGGATGGTGCAGTTTCCGGGCCTAACAAACTCATGGACCATGCCTATTAAGACCAGGATCGACATGCTTGCAACAGGAATCAAGACGCCCGTTGGCATCAAACTCCTGGGTGCTAACCTTGGAGAATTGTCCGCCCTTGGGCAGGAGATGGAGGCCCTGCTTCGTGCCCTGCCTGAGGTGAGTTCCGTCTTTTCAGAGCGCGTGGTGGGCGGCAACTATGTAGAAATAGATGTGAACCGCCGGCAGGCAGCACGATACGGTCTCAAGGTTGGAGATGTGCAAGGAGTCATAAAAACAGCCCTTGGAGGGATGACCATCACGGTTACCATGGAAGGGCTTGAGCGCTACCCTGTGAACGTGAGATACCCAAGAGAGTTGCGTGACGATGTAGAGAAGATAAAAAGGCTCACGGTCCCCTCGCCCATGGGGCATGCCATCCCCCTGGGAGAGATTGCCGACATATATCTTCGCAAGGGGGTGCCCGCCATAAAGAGTGAAAACGCCAAGCGTACGGCATGGATCTATGTGGATCTCAAGACCCAAGACATCGGGGGGTTTGTGGAAAAGGCAAAAGAGACCCTCTCCCAAAACATCACACTCCCTGCCGGCGTGTCCATGGCCTGGTCCGGCCAGTATGAATACATGGAGCGGGCAAACAAGAGGCTTTCTCTGGTGGTGCCCATGACTATCGCCTTAATCTTTCTGCTCCTCTTCTTTCACTTTAGGAACATCACAGAAAGCCTCATTGTCATGGTGACCCTTCCCTTTGCATTGATCGGAGGGGTGTGGCTCATGTTCATCCTCGGATACAACATGTCTGTTGCTGTCGTTGTGGGCTTCATTGCCCTCGCGGGGCTTGCAGCAGAGACAGGCGTTATCATGCTCGTCTATCTGGATCAAAGCTATAATCGATGGAAACAGGAGGGGAGGCTAAAAACCTTCGAGGATCTTCACGATATCATTGTGGAAGGGGCCGTGATGCGGGTCCGGCCCAAACTCATGACCGTTGCCACCGATCTCTTTGCCCTGTTGGCCATCATGTTCATCACCGAGACAGGTTCCAGGGTGATGAAGAGGATTGCTGCCCCCATGGTGGGCGGCCTTCTGAGTTCCACGGTGCTCACTCTTGTTATTATTCCTGCCGTATACCTCCTGTGGAGGAAATGGCAGGGTGTTGAGAAAGACAAGACGTAGAGAGACAGACTGCCGGTCAACAAAGTGAGAAATGATCCGGCCACATATTGTATAGTCAGGAAAAAATGGAGGACAGAATGAAATCAGTAAGACTGACACCAGCAATCATGATCCTGGTTGCCCTTATTGTTCCTGCCATTGTTTGTGGAGGGACAGATCAGTTTGACAGGGCCATGGCCCCCCTCTTGGAGGAGTACTTGAAGATCCACGACGCCCTTGCAGCAGACAAGACGGACGGTGTGGAGAGGGCAGCAGAGCAGATGGTGATCTTGGCAGACAAGGCTGACCCCAATACCGTGACGAGCGAGCATAAAGACCACTACAGGCATGTGCCCATGAAGATCAAGAAAGCTGCCCAAGACCTTGCAAGGGGGAAAGACCTGGAAGCCATGAGAGAGGCCTTCAAGGGGCTCTCGAGGCCCATGGCCATGTGGGCCACCATGTCAAAGCCAAAAGGTGTATACGTCGTATTCTGCTCCATGGCCAACGCCTCATGGCTTCAGAAAGGAAAGGTAGTCAGAAACCCTTACCATGGTCATGAGATGCTCCGTTGCGGGGAAATTGTTGGCGGTGAAGACCTCGACAAGGGCTCCCATGGGCCACACACAAAGAATCACTGAGAAGGACGCTTTCGTGAAAAGCCTCAACGATGGCGTTTACAGTCAACGGTCAGCCGTTGACCCTTTGCCGAGAGACAGATGGTCGAAAGGAGCAACTCATAGACGCGCTGATACCGGCGAACGGTTACCTATCAAAAGACTGCTTTCTTGAATTCTTCAATACCGGTGCGCTCGATGAATCGAGCCGTCCTTTCCTTTTTCTTACCGTTGGCAGCGTAGTATTCAAAACACCTCTTGGCTAAGTCGATTACTTCTGGGCTCTTTAAGTTTTCAGCAATGACATCTCCGATCCGCGGCTTACGGCCCGCGTTACCCCCGAAAATCACAGTCCATCCTAACTTTTTGCCAAAGGCACCAAAGTCTCGCATATAACTTTCGCCACAGTTCATGGGACATCCCGATATACCGATCTTGGCCTTTGCAGGTAGATCCATACCCACGAAAACCTCTTCCAGTTTCCCTCCTAGCCCAAGGGAGTCCTGCACACCCAGCTTACACAAAGTATTGCCAGGACAAGCTTGCACGTAATGAACGCACAATTCTACGGCAGGTCCCACATCCATGCCCAGGTCTCGCCAAACCTCATCAACGACTTCGGGGGCTATTCCAACCAGTGCCATGCGCTGGGCTGATGTAATTTTTATAACCGGGATCTGATACTTACGCACTACGTGGGCTATGTTTTCAAGGACGTCCGGTGTTACCAGCCCCATAGGCGTTCGGGGTACAACAGCGTAAGTCTTCTTGTCGCGCTGAATAATGGCTCCTTTTGGTCTGTCAGACATCATTCTCCTCCTTGGTTTTCAGATTTCTTCCCCCAAAGACGCTTCACGCTGCTAATTTTTCCTTTTTCGAAACTTCGCCTCTGGTGCTGATGATGACCTGCTCTATGGGAATCTTTTTGCCTGCCAGCGTCATGGCCTTCTTGACGATCACAGGGAGCCCCTGGCAGCAAGGCACTTCTATTACAACGACCGTGATGCTCTTGATATCGGCCGTATCAAAGATATCGGCAAACTTCTGGATGTATGCCTCTATATCGTCGAATTTAGGGCAGCCTACCGTAACGACCCGCCCTTTGATAAAATCCCGATGGAAATTGGGATAGGCAAATGGCGTGCAGTCTGCTGCTACCAACAGCTCCGCCCCTTTCAGAAATGGGGCGGTCGGTGGCACCAGCCTGATCTGAACAGGCCAGTGGCAAAGGGCTGAATCGGTGTCTCGCTCCGAGACCGGCATGGTTTCCTTTTTTCGTGTCAGTGGGGCGATGAAACTCTGGATCTGCGTTGACGGACAACCACAGGCCAGAGTGATCTCTGGCGCATCCTCCTTCAGATCTTTTGATTTCAAGTGTTCCTCAACAGCCTCTTCATCGAATTCCTCAGCTTCCCGTTCAACTACGGAAAGTGCCCCTGTGGGACATTCTCCCAGGCACGCCCCGAGACCGTCACAGTACTTCTCTGCCACCAATCTGGCTTTTCCATCAATGATCTGGATGGCTCCTTCTGCACAGGAAGGAACACACTGGCCGCAGCCATCGCAGCGTTCGTCGTCTATTTCTATGATCTTTCTATTTACCTTCATCTTTCTTCTCCCAACAAGATGGTATCTGCCAAACGTTTTCCCGCATGAGTAAACATTTTCTTCTCTATGATCCTCCCTAGCCTTTCTTTATCAGTCTTTCTTTCCTTCTGCTCTCCCTCGAGATTGGCGATCAGGTCAGCATCATAGACAATCTTGAAATTCAGCGTCTCTTCATCTCTGGGGTGGTGGTGATGGCCGATAATGTCACAAACTTCTTCGATGATCTCCTCCCTTGCCCCCAATTTTGCCAGAATGTTCCTGGCAATGGGCGGCCCTTCTTTCTCGTGGTTCCGAGCTGCCGTGTTGTTACATCTTCGCCCAGCTTCGTGGATACCGATATCGTGAAGATAGGCAGCACACAAGACCACGGCTGGGTTCCCATGTTCCTCCCTAACAATATGTTCAGCATATCTGGCCACATTGGCAGCATGACCGATCCGTTTGAAATCGTGTCCAAAATAGTGCTTCATCTCAATGGCCACCCGGTCCTTCAAGAGGTCATCTCTTTCAGCCAGGAGCTCCAGAGGCAGGTCGCCCAGACACTGCTCGGCATAGGGACAGTAGGAGGCACAGCCAAAATCCATCTCAGGGTTCACAAATCGATGACCGCATTTTTTGCACAGGCGCGTTGTGTCGTCCTTGAAAAACTCTACTTCATTTCTGCAGTTCGGGCACTCAACTTCGAAGATAGCCCCTGGTTTCCAGTAACGGCTGTCCTGCCCTGGACACTTCATCCTACTTATCCTTTCCTTTAAACACCCCCTGTAAATCCCATAGCGACCTTTTCGAAAGGTACTCTTTGGCCTGTCGGTCCACGCCCCTCAACAGGTCACCGAAAATGCAGTTCCCTCCACGGCAAATAGGCCGCCCCAGCAAGCAGTTCGTCTCTTCCAAGGGCCCTTCCATGACCTCAAAAATCTCCAAAAGACTGATGTCTCGGGGCCCCTTTTTGAGAATGAATCCCCCTTTGGGCCCTCGTGTAGAACTCACTAACCCTTCCCTTGCCAGCCGTTGCATCACCTTAGAAAGATGTGCCTCAGACCTTCCAAGTCTGGCAGCCACTTCCTTGCTAGGCACGACCCGGTCAGGTTCAGAGGCAAGAAAAACCATTGCGTGCAAGGCCATGGAAGCGGCTTCTGAAATCTTTACGATGCTTGACATGCAGACCTCATTGCTCATTTAGGTATTTCAGATCTTAAATATTAAAATAACACCTCCTTTCCCTTTGTCAAGCGATTTCGTGAGCCACTCCTTGCAGCGTCATGAAGAGGCGTTGGCTTTTCATGGCAGCCCACACCTACGGGGTTGGCCCTCGTACATTTTCCCCATGGATGTATATACTAGCCGCCATAGAGCCCCTGTACCAAGTCTAGAAACCACGGAGGCCTCTCCAGGACGACGTAGACAAGGATCAGTCCAATGATGGGGATGGGAATAACTGCATCTACAACACCCAGGGCCACAAGAACAATGAGACACCGATTCTTTACCGTCATCAGACCTCCCATAACTCGATTTCAGGTTACCGTACAACGCAACAAAGAGCCTCGGCCCATTACGGTACTTCGTCCTTACAAAATGAACAATGACATATGAAGCCCCACTGCCCCACACTTTTGGTCTACGCCACGGGGGCATGATCTCTTGGAGCTCCTTTTTAGATTCATGACGAAACTAACCTCTCAAAATTCTGTCCCAGTATAAAGGCCATCGTGTATGTCTGATAAGTCATAAGTTGCTGTTATTCCAATTAGTTACGTCACGTGCCCCCGAAAAGGCCGCCGGCTCAGCCCTGTGCACCTGTCAAGGACTGCATCCATTTTACCACCTATTCGGCTCGCACTTGTTACTTCACCAAGAAGAGTTTTTGAGGACACAAACCGAAGCGAAAAAAATGGCTTTTTTCATAATAGTAAACATATTACTTGACTTTTCAGAATGTTATGTTTTACTAGTCTTCAACGTTGGGGGAAGGCCTTACTAACCACAACACAGGAGGAAGGGGGCATGAACAAGGGGGACCTCATTGAGAAGATGGCAAAAGATGCAGGTATCTCAAAGGCTGCTGCCAGAAAAGCATTGGACTCTTTTCTTGGCACCGCCCAAAAGGCCTTGAAAAAGAAAAATGGGAAAGTAACACTGGTGGGCTTCGGGACCTTCTCCAAGGTCCGTCGCAAGGCAAGAAAAGGCGTAAATCCTGCCACAGGCGATAAGATTAAGATCAAGGCACATAATGCTGTGCGCTTCAAGCCTGGGAAAACCCTAAAAGACGCTATTTCCTAGCCTCGTTGCCTTTGTGGAGAGGCTCTGTCAAATAGGGCCATTGTATGTGTTCTCCTGATGCACTGCGCGAAAAATTAATGATTTTGTGTAAGTCAAGAGAGACCCATAAAGAGACAGTGGTGTTTTTTTCTGAAAAGGGAGGACAAGAGCATCTTCAGAAATGATAGGGAACGCTTAAATCCAACTTGACTATTCTGTTAAGCCTATAATGTTGAAGGAGAGAACTCATGAATAAGGCAGAACTCATAGAGGCTCTTAGGGAGGAAGCCGGCCTCACGAGAACCAAAGCCAATGAGGTCGTAGAGCTGTTCTTTGATGAAATGTCCAATGCTCTGGCTAGTGGTGATCGCGTGGAAATTCGCGGATTCTGCAGCATCTATGTAAAGCAATACAAGGCATATACTGGCAGGAATCCCAAAACCAGAGAAACCATCCACGTCCCACCCAAGAAATTGCCCTTTTTCAAATGCGGTAAGGAATTGAAAGAAAGGGTGGATCACCCATAAATCCAAGAAGGGAGGAAAAGGCAAATGAAGCAACTAAAAAAAGACTTGCAGGCAGTATCCAAGGAACTCAAGGCCCTAGCAAAAAAGACAGATAAGATGCTAAAGGCCGTTCAGAAACTCGATAAGGCTCAAGCTACTAGAAAGCCGAAAGCCAAGTCCAAACCTAAGACCACGAGAAAGACCTCCGCCAGGAAAGCCCGTCCAGCCACGGCCACGGACACAGTCCTTAAACTTATAAAGAGGACCAAAAAAGGCATTGATGCCCCTAGCCTCATTAAGAAAACAGGGTTTGATGAGAGGAAGGTCAGAAACATCCTTTTTAGGGCCTTTAAGCAAGGGAAAATCAAAAGGGCCGGCAGGGGTAATTACGTGGCAGCATAAGGACGAAGCCCACCCAGTAACAGTGTTCCACAGGCAGGAAAAGTCGGCGGCGAAAAAATGTCCATGCCCAAGCCTGTCTTCTCCGTAGGGCCATCATGCGGGGCGCACCATTGTGACACCCACAGAAACGGTGACCGTGGCCCTGTGGACCAAAATGGAAGGCAAGAGGCCTTTTAGAAACCGTGTGGGCGATCAGGCAGAACCAAGGAAAAGCAGTGAAAAATACATCCCGAAAAAGCCAAAGGAGTCAGTGACACCGGGTTCCTGCACAAGAATAGGCGCTTGCCACTAGTAAAGGAACATCGGCTTTCCGACAATGGTCCTGGCCTTGGGCCTGTATTCGTCCAAATCATATAGTTCGCGAACATCCACACGCTTTTGACCAGACGTAACGGTGCTGATGGGAATGTCCGTGTAATTGCCCCCCGACAATGCCACCATGCGACCTGATACCTGCTTCATGATGAGGTTGACCGTCATGTTGGCAAAATTGATGGCCACCATGAGATCAAGAGAATCTGGGGCCCCGCTTCTCATAAGATAGGAAAGCTGCTGAAAGATAATGCCCTGGCCCGTTAACTTCTTCAACGCGTCTCCTGTCACAATCCCAATGCCCCCGAGCTTTCGGTGACCGTAGGCGTCCTCCTCGCCATATTCATGGATCTTTCCCCCTGCCATCTTAGCCCCTTCCGAGATAGTCAGCATGGCGTAGTTGCTCGGATTTGCCCTTTTGTCTTCCATGACGAGTCTGGCCAGTTTTTCCGGATCAAAGGGAACCTCGGAGATAATGGCCCGATCGACGCCTGCAAGGTAGCCCGATATGAGTGATGTCTCACCACAACGTCTTCCAAACAGCTCAACCACTGCAATGCGCTCATGGGAACCGGCAGAGGTGCGCAGCGCATGGATGAAGTTCACAGACCGGGTTATGGCCGTGGAAAAGCCTATACAGTAGTCGGTCCCAAACACGTCATTGTCCATCGTCTTGGGAATAGCAACAACAGGAAAACCCTCTTCGTGGAGCCGCTCTCCGTAACTTAAGGTATCATCTCCGCCAATGGGAATCAGCAGGTCAATGCCAAGATGTTCCAGGTTCCTCAAAACATGCGGGGTTACGTCGGTCTTTTCCTGAGTGGGATGGGCGTTTAGAAAAGAGGGCATCTCGCTTTTTTTCACTGCCGCAGGATTGGTGCGGGATGTATGCAAAATGGTGCCACCCGAACGGTCGATCGTTCGAACCAAGCCTTTGTCCATTGACACCACGCTGGCACCGTGGGTACTTTCATCCTCAATGTCGTATTCTACAAGTCCCGCCCATCCCTTTTTAATCCCAAGCACCTTTATGCCCTCGTCAACGGCGCGGTAAACAACAGCCTTGATGCAAGGATTTAAGCCAGGGACGTCACCTCCACCAGTAAGAATCCCAATTGTCTTGACCTTACTCTTTCCTGTCATTTTCCGTCCTCCTAAACATGCCTCATAGCATTTTCAGAACGTTCTCTAAATCCTCCCTGTTCCTGTCTCTGACAGCATCATATCGTGAGAAGGACCCTGGGAGTCAAGAGAAAGCCATGCTCGTTGTCACAGAATGGTGATATCATCGGAGCCAGGTGTCAGCTTTTCTCCACCATGCTCGGTGACTAGATAGGTATTCTCCACACCTAGCAGACCAATATCTTGGAGACCCTTTTTCGGTTCTACAGCAATAACCATATTCTTCTTAAGGGGAAGATGGATCTTTCTGGCAATAGCTGGGAATTCATCGATGGCCAAGCCCAGACCATGACCGAGGAATGAGACCTGATTGCTTCCATAACCCATGAAGTGCTTCTCAAAGTGTCGCGGGGTGATTTCACTTTCATACACCTCATCAAATATCTGTGAGGGAAGGGCATCAGGCCTCAACCGACACCGAACGGCTTCTTGGATGTGAAGGCAAATCTTGTGAGCATCCACCGCCACCCCAGGTGGGCGACCCAAAGAAAAGATCCTTGTCTTGTCCGTAAAATATCCTTCATAGGCAAAGCCGGTGTCAACGAAGATGGGGTCCCCTCTCTTGAGCCTTCTTGTACCCCCAAGATAGGGAAAGGCGGGGCAAAGCCCCACAGACCCTCCCGGCCCCACAGAGGCAGTGGGGTAGTTGCCCGATTCTCCAAAACTGATCACCCCTGCGAAGAACTCACTGTTGAAGCTGGTAAGCCTGGCCAGGCCTGTGTAACCGAGCTTGACCATGCGGCCATGGATCGCCGAGCCGAGTTCCCATTCGGTCATCCCTTCATGGATCATATCGGGTATCAGGTCGTATAGGACCTTGTGCCTCTTTCCGGCTTCGCGAATCAGGCCAATTTCATAGTCGGACTTGACAGAACGGATCATAGACAACATGAGGCTGATGTCTTCAAATGCCGACTTGGGAAAGGCTTCGGAGAGTTTTCTATAGATTGAAAGGGGCACTGCCGTTTCATCCAGCCCCAGCCGATGCACTTGGTAGCTGAACTTCTTCAAAGCCCCGAAAAGCTGGCTAAGGCCTTTCAGAGGAACCAAAATCTCCAGTGGGGTTTCCTTTTCTGCCCGTTCCAGGCTCCTACGCACGAAAAAGACAGGGGCCCCCTCAACGGGGACAAAGAGGACGCCATTCTGGATGGTGCCCGTGTAGTAGTACATATTGATCCTGTCCAGGATCAAGGCACCGTTCAGGGAGGCCCCTGTCAGTCCCAGCTGAAGCCTTGCGATCCGGCCAAAGACTTCCTCTGGAGGAACGAGACGGTATGTCATTCACCATATTCCGCTAATCGGTTCTTTTCTCCACCGGGCCCTAACACGTCCATTATCTCCTGACCTCAAACTTGGGTTCAAGCTTCTCCATCTTTTTCACGATCCCGCCGTACTCCAGCTCAGAATAAGGAAGCATGGACGCACCGGAAAAGCCCTGTTCCCGCATTTCATAGGCCTTTCGAGAAGCCTTGTCCCGCATGTAATCCCAGTAAGGATGGTCAAATGCGTCTGCAGGATGCGTCAGTTTCCCGTTGTGTACACAGAAGGCCATACAGGAGACAATGGGCGGACCATCAAAGAAAGAAACCGTCGTATTTCGCTTCACAGGCATGAGGGGCCCGGTGTGGCTTCCTCGCATGAAACCTGCCACATAGTGACAGATGGAAAAAGGAGCAAGCACTTCACCGGTGGCCGGGAAGTTTCCTTGCACGCGGACTAGCATGACCGGATCGTCCTTGCCTGTGTATTTGCCGGCAATATTGTGAAGACGGGTCGTGCTCACGGAGACCACCTGTTCGCCGTTTTCCCGGGAGTGGATCGATTCCACGACAAAGCGTTGATTGTCTCTTAAAAGGGCTGCAATATCGTAGATGTTTTCAGGCGTGTTCAAGCGTATGACCCGATCACCTTCTGTATAGGAAACGTCCATGATCGTAAAGGTGAAGCCCTTTTCCATCTTAGGTGCCAATATGAGTCCAGAATTGTACATGGGATCTGCAAATCCCAAATACAGGGGCAGGTTGTACGCCCCGGGATCCGTCTTATCGGCAGCAAACATCAGAAAGGGTTCATTAGGGCGTTCTTCAAATTCCAGTTCAGCAACAGCAGGACCCATCCCTTTCACATTGCCGGAAAAGGCATCCTTCAACAGGTCCTGGCCCGCGCCATATAGGCCCTGTTGCTTGGCCCTTTTGGTGCCTTCAAGAAAGGCCTCCCAAGCCATCTTATGAATCTTCTCATTCAAGGCCCCGTGCTGGTGTGTCAAGAGCAGGGCAATGTCATCTCCGGTACTGGATATAAAGGCGTCATCAACGAGTGCCGGAGAGGCGTTTTTTACGTAGTCTTTCACAACGGAAAACAATTGCCTGCTCGGGGCGATGTGTCCCCCTACGCTCCCGATGTCAGCCTTAATGATACTGAGTGTCGTTCTCATGGGCCCTCCTTTCTGCCGGCCACCAGACCGACCGAAAAAGACTGGTTGATAGAGATATGCCCTATTCTCTCAATGATCACACCGGGCTTCTTGCCCAAGTTCAGCACGTCCTGTCTCCTTTACCATTTTTTGACGAAATGGACCGCCCATGGAAAAACGATGGAGTCATACCAAATCATACTTCCTGCAAATAGCCTCCACTGCCCGCTTCTGAGTTTGGGTGGCTTCGGGGGTCTTCAAGGCTGTATGGGCATTCGGAAGCACCCCTGCAACCTGGAGCATCTGTTTCATGAGAGCCGCAGGATTCTGTGAGTAAATGTCATGAAATGCTTGCAGCATCATCCCTGTTTCCATTACCTGACTTGTGTGGTCTGCATACTGTTGCTGGACATCATATTGATTCAGGCAGGACCCTGTCATCTCCCGCCAAGCGTCGGGCAGCAGGTTTGCCCCAGCGGCCACAAGACCATCTGAGCTTGGCCGTCTGACAAAAACCATCTCATCTCCATCGTAGAACTTAAAATCTCGACGAAGACGGACGGCCCTGTGATAGTTTATGGAACGTTTTAGCGAGCCAGTGAAGATAAGACCCTGTATCACATCCATGTGTGACAGCTTCTTCAACACGCTGGTTCGAATATTCTTGTGTTTCACCGGCCTTTTTCGCCGGTCAACGAGTCCGGCATGATTACCCAATATGAAGGGGGAGTTAGTTCGGCAGGGAATGGACATGTACCACTGGGGCAGCCCTCGGTTGCTATGGTAATAGATGGGATAGTCCACCCAAAAGACCTTTCCCCCATAGCCCGAGCCTTCAACGACTGCCTCCATACTGCTTAGCAACTCGCCCGTGGCCTTCATGCTGTGGGAGGTAATAGTAATGAGGACCGGCCATTTGCCCTGGATGATTGTAAGGGCAGCAGACACCATTTCCAGTCTTGTCTCGGGACTCAGAGCAAGGCCTTCTCCCCAAAACACGTCACCCAAGAGGAGGGCATCTGAACCTGCGCCAGCATGATCGATGAGTCGATCCAGGGCGCTGAGGTCTACCTGGTCTCCTCTCTTAAGCGGTGTCACTAGGGGGCAAACTAATCCCCTTGGAAGCTGATTCGTGTCAGCCACCATTGAATCTGAAGGCTCCCTTTCCCAGGATGTCATGGAGGTGCAATATGCCCCGAACCTTATGAACTGGATTGACGATGGGCAGAACCGTGATCTGATTCTTCTCCATCACGCTCAGCGCCTGTGACGCCAGGCTATCAGGACCAAGGGTCTTCGGTTTCCTTGTCATCACCTCTTCCACAGGACGCTCATAGAGGTCTTCTTGTTTCATAAGATGGCGCCGAATGTCCCCATCGGTGACAATCCCCACAAGGATGTTACCCTCTCTTACGACAAGCGTGGCACCAAGCTGGAGGCGATTGATTTCCTGGATGGCGCGGCGCATTTTCTGCCCTTGGCCCACCTTAGGAATGTTCTTGCCTGTGAGCATGATTTCCCGCACCTTCAACGTTAGGCGCTGCCCCAGGCTACCTCCCGGGTGGAACCGCCTAAAATCGCTCGCCCTGAAGTCACGCTTCCGAATCAGCGTGACGGCCAATGCATCGCCTACCGCCAAAAGAGCTGTCGTGCTTGCAGTCGGGGCAAGGCCCATTGGACACGCCTCGCGGTCAACACCCACGTCGATCACGATGTCGGCCTGCCGACCCAGGGTGGAACGCACCTGTCCAGTGAAGGCGATTAGAAAACAGCCGATCCTCTTGACACTTGGAATCAGCATGTTCAGTTCATCGGTTTCTCCGCTGCTGGAAAGGGCGATGACGATATCATTTGAACTGACCATCCCCAGGTCACCGTGCATGGCCTCCACAGGATGGAGGAAGAGGGACCGCGTTCCGGTACTGTTAAGCGTTGCCACGATCTTTCTGGCCACGATGCCGGACTTTCCAATGCCGGTCATGATGACCCTGCCTTTACACTCGTAGACCAAATCCACCATCTTGGCGAAATTCTCATCTAGGCGATCCATAACGGCCAAAATGCCGTCGGCCTCAATCTGAAGGACCTCTTTTGCTTGTTTCAATATCATGGAAGTCGCCTTTTGCTTCCCCACCTTTTGCCATATTTCAAGACTTTATGTTGCATTTTATATGGGGCAACCAGCTAAAATCAAGCATATTTTTCCAAAAGCGCCTATTCCCCTACGTGGTCTGCGAACATCCCTGCGACAGTATCGGACAGGAGCATCCCCTCCACAGTCAATGCGCATCGGTCAAAGGAGGCCGCCAATAGGCCTTGGGCCTCAAGTCTCTCAACAAGGTCTCCAAAGAGATCGAAGAAATCCAATTTGTATTGTCTCTTGAATTGTAAGGTGTCCACCCCGTCTGAGGTTCTTAAACCCAAAAAAACGGTCTCCAGCATGAGTTGGCCTTTGCTCAAGTGCTCCATACCTTCCACAGGAAGCTCCTTGCTGCCCAGTGATTCCAAGTAGTGGCCCAGGGAGCAATGGTTCCACCACCGCTTTGGCCACACAAAGGAGTGGGCAGAGGGCCCGAGCCCTACGTACGGCCCATGAGACCAGTACTTCTGATTATGTCTGGAGCGAAAAGTCTTTCCCCGAGCAAAATTAGATATCTCATAGTGATCATAGCCTCTGCTGCTTAAGAAATCGATGGTGAGTTCAAAGAGCTCTCTCGCCGCTCCTTCGTCTAGCGGACGGAATTTGCCGGCGTTCCGCCACTCGTGAAAGGGTGTTCCCTCTTCATAGGTTAGCATATAACACGATAGGTGCTCGGGTTCATAGCTCACTGCCTCTTTCAAATCCTCTAGCCACCCCTTCAGACTCTGGTTCGGAAGCCCATAGATCAAGTCCAATCCTACATTCTCAACCCCGGCCGCTCGAGCCAAGCGGAGTGCCTCCCGACATTCCTGGGCCGAATGGAGGCGGCCCAAGAACTCTAGCTGCTGGTCGTCAAATGACTGAATGCCCAGATTGACACGGTTCACGCCGCCATGCATAAAGGCCTTCAAGAAATCCAAAGACACTGTTCCCGGATTCATTTCCATCGTCACTTCAACGCCTTGTGTGAAGCCACATCGTCTGTGAGCCCTCTGCAGAATCTTCGTGAGCTGTGAGGGCGTGAGAAGGGAGGGGGTGCCCCCACCAATGTACATCGTGTCAAATGCCACCTCAGGCATGGTTACGACAGCCATCTCTCGCAGGAGGACATCAACAAAGGCATCCATTTCACGAAGGTCGGTAATGGAATAGAAGTCGCAATAGGGGCACTTTCGAATGCAAAAGGGAAAGTGTATGTAAAGCCCAGCATGTAGAGTTTTTCCCTGGTTTTCCAGTTGCATTCTCACATGACATCCATTAAATTGTTGGGATAAGCGAGGCCCTTTGGGCGCTGGGAGATACGCCTTGGCTCTATCACATACAGCGTTGGCTTTCAATGCAGACTGAAGGAATTGGAAAGACATGAACATCCTGCTTACCAATGATGACGGCATTTACGCCAAGGGCCTCTGGGCCGTGGAACGGGTTCTCTCACGCCAACACAACGTGTCCGTGGTGGCGCCGGATAAGGAGCGAAGTGCCGTGGGCCACAGCATCACGTTGACCAGTCCTTTGAGGCTCACTAAGATAGAGACAAACGGCGGCCGGGGATACGCGGTCAACGGGACCCCGGCAGACTGCGTGAAACTTGCCGTACTGGAGATCCTGGAAACGCGGCCTGACATGGTCATTTCCGGCATTAACCCCGGGGCCAACGTGGGGATCAATCTGAACTATTCCGGCACGGTATCGGCAGCAAAGGAGGCAGCCCTCATGGGTATACCCGCCATCGCTGTCTCACAAGATCCGCCAACACATCATGAATACGGCTTGGCTGCCCGCTTTGTGGGCTCCTTGATCTCCAGGGTCATGACAGAGGGTCTCCCTTCGGGCACCTTTTTGAATGTGAACATCCCAAACTGTCCTGCCGAGGAGATTGAGGCCGTACGCATCACCAGACAAGCCATGTCCAAGCTCGAAGAGACCTTCCACAAGAGAACAGACCCAAGGGACCAGAGTTACTATTGGCAAGGGATAGAAACGCAGGTGTTCAACCACGGGCCAGATACCGACGGTGCTGCTTTGTGTCAGAAGTGCATCTCCATCACACCTGTGCATTGTGACATGACAGACTATGAGTCCATGGAGCATCTGAAAAACTGGGACATCTCGTTGAAGTAACTACAAACCCGCTCGCTGACACATCAGTATGCCATCTTGCCTAAGTCCCCCTCCCAGAACCTGGCTCCGCATCGCCACAAAAGCCCTTCAACAAAGAGGCCACAATAAAAAAGCAACACTTTGCAATTGCTATCAAAAATGGTACCTTACGGCCCCCATGAAGAGACACCGCCTCACACGACCTTAGCCGAAAGGGTATTTCAATAAGTCGATCCGTCTGCTATGAAAAGGATACGCAGGAACCAAAAACTCTCACGTACCGAGGGGGACGCGGTTTCGGTGTGAGGAGAGGAGACATGGAAAAGATGCTTCTTGCGACGCGTGGTAAGGTATTCACTCTAAAAACACTGGATCGCTTGGTGGAATGCACCAGCCTGGAAAAATTGACCCCTCCCCGCGGCAAGCCACGGGGAATCTTCACCGCAAGGATGTTGTCATTTTAACTATACACTCGCTAACCCCGCCGCCCGCAAAGCACTGCCGTCAGGCAGAACCTGCGGGGAATGCGCTCGCTTATTCGGTTCACGACCATACCGTAGAGAGCCAGGAGAAAAGCGTTGAAAGAGACCTTTGTAAGCATGATAGAGGCCGGGCAGAGGATAGATGACATCTTTGTGGCTCGCGACAAACAGCAGGCCTTTAAGAAGGATGGAGGCCCTTATCTCACTCTGGTCCTGGCAGACCGCAGTGGTGACGTGACTGCCGTCGTATGGGACAATGTACAGGCCGCAAACAGGGCCTTTGCACCAGGGGACTATGTGAGAGTGCGGGGAAGCGTGGGCGAATACAGGGAGAATCTGCAAGTTGTCGTACGGCATCTTGAACGGGCAGATCCGGCAGAGGTGGATGCCAAAGACTTTCTTCCCGCAACAGAGCGAGATGTGGATCAGATGTTGGACCGATTGATTCAAATCAGCCAAACAGTGGAAAACGATCACCTGTCAAGACTTCTCGCCGCGTTCTTTGAGGACAAGACCTTCGTGGGTCTTTTCAAGACAGCGCCTGCGGCAAAAAGGATGCATCATGCCTACTTAGGTGGCCTCTTAGAGCATACCCTTTCCATCGTCCGGCTTATCCAGGCCATTTCCGGTCACTACAAGGGCGTTGACGAAGACTTGCTGATTGCAGGAGGGATCCTTCACGATATTGGCAAGGTTTACGAGTTTTCCTATGAAACCCATATCGACTATTCTGACGCGGGCCGCCTGCTGAACCACATTGTCATCGGGGTGGAAATGCTTGAAACAAAGATCGCTAATATTCAAGACTTCCCTGAAGACCTGGCCCTTGTCTTGAAACACATGATCGTGAGCCACCATGGCACGCGTGACTTTGGATCACCGGAACCGCCCAAGACTCTTGAGGCCATTATCCTAAACCACCTGGACGACTTGGATGCCAAGGTCACCGCTGTGCGTACCTTTATGGAAAAAGAGGATCCAGAGGCCACGTGGACGTCGTACCACCGGGTTTTGGATCGCTTCTTCTACAAAGGAAACCCAGGCAGTTGATGTGAGGAAAGAGAGTGTAGATGTTTATTACTTTTGAAGGGATTGAGGGTTCAGGCAAGAGCACCCAGATAGAGCTCCTCATCCCCGTGCTGGAATCAAAGGGCTATGAGTGTCTTGCCACACGCGAGCCCGGTGCCACCAAGATCGGGGAAAAGATTCGGGCCATCCTATTGAACGCCAACCACACTGCTATTCTCCCCATCACAGAACTCCTCCTTTATGAGGCTGACCGGGCGCAGCATGTTCGCGAGGTCATTGAACCGGCTTTGGGAGCAAATAAGGTGGTCGTCTCAGACCGCTTCTTTGATGCCACGACAGTGTATCAAGGGTATGCTAGAGGTTTTGACCTTGAACTCATCGGGAAAATGCATCGCACGGTGCTGGGCCGACTCAAACCGGACCTTACTATCATCTTGGACCTGCCCGTTGCATTGGGCCTGAAGCGGGCCTGGCAACGCATCAGGGAAAAAGATGCCGGTCCTCGTGAGGACCGCTTTGAAAAGGAGGCCCTCACCTTTCATGAAAAGGTGCGCAAAGGGTATCTAACGCTGGCGAATCTTGAACCTGAACGGTTTCGGGTGATAGACGCCTCCAGAGACATGCAAACCGTCCATGAAGATATTGTGGCCGTGCTGCCAGAAGCAGAGCGAGTCCATGTTTGACGTGAGATCCCCCGTCAAAGGTCTGCTGCTCTTTGCAGCGACGTCGTTACTGCTGTTTCCATTTTTTTCTCTCCTCTTCGGACAGCCTTCGAAAAACCTTGATGTCGTGCGAGTGGATGCGTATGCATCACATGAACAGATCCATGCTGGGGACTCCTTTCAGGTGGCCATTGTGGCGACCATCGATTCAGGTTTCCATATCAACAGCAACAGTCCCATAGACCCATATCTTATCCCGACGGCAGTGAAGTTCGACGAAAGCGACGATATCGCTTTCACGCCCGCTAGCTATCCTTTGCCAGAGCACAAGTCCTTTTCTTTTTCCCCTCAAAAGGCAGCTGTGTATACGGGCAAGTTACCGATCTTTTCCAGAGGCCGCCTTTCCGAAGGTATCTCTTTGGGAGACATACTCCTATCAGGGGGGCTGACCTATCAGGCCTGCGACAATCAGAGTTGTTTCATGCCAAGAACAGTCAAGTTTGAGATCCCTTTGAGAGTTGTGGAAAGCCAGCTTCCCATTGGGCGCATCAATGAAGCTGTCTTCCAACAAAAGGCCTCTTTTACCCCAGATGAACAACGCGCCAAAGGGATCATTGAGAAAGGCCTTGCCTACGCTTTCATCGCTTTTTTTCTTTTCGGACTCGCCTTGAATCTGACCCCCTGTGTCTACCCAGTCATTCCCATCACAGTGAGCTTCTTTGCCAGTCAGAGCCGCAAAAAGGGATCCCGAGTCTTCGTCCTGGCATTGTGTTATGTAGTAGGCATTGCCCTTGTCTTCTCTGTCCTGGGACTGGTCTCTGCCCTGGCAGGCAAGCAATGGGGTTTCTTGTTTCAAAATCCCTGGTTTGTCATTCTGGTGACGATCATCGTCCTTTCCATGGCAGCCAGTATGTTCGGAGCCTTTGAATTGACAGTCCCTTCATTCCTGATGACGAGCCTGGGCCAATCGCGTCAAGGCGTGATCGGCTCCTTCGTCATGGGACTGACAGTGGGTGTTGTGATTGCTCCCTGTGCGGCAGGGATCATTATCGGACTGGTAGGTCTTGTGGCGAAACTGGGAATCGTGGCAAAGGGGACCTTGCTCTTTTTTGTCATGGGCCTCGGGTTAGGGTTGCCTTACCTGTTGCTGGCGATGTCTTCGAGCGTCTTGAACAGGCTGCCCGAATCAGGCATGTGGATGGTTTGGATACGAAAGCTCTTTGGCATCCTTCTCATTGCCGTGGCCCTCTATCTATTGGTTCCCCAAGGAAGTCTGGTCCAGGACCAGCAGGGCTTCTATCTCGGAGTGCTGGGGATCTTCGGCGGACTGTTGCTCGGATTTTTGGAAAGCGCACAGAGTTATGGCCGGGCTTTCAGGATAACTCGCACCGTCTTCGGTTGCCTGCTTATCGTTGTGGGAGCACTGCTTGTCAACGAGGCCATACACAGGCAACCGGTACACATCGACTGGGTGGAATATGATGGTCAGTCCGTTGCTGAACTTCAAAAGGACAACAAGCCGATCCTCATCGATTTCTACGCCGATTGGTGTACAGCCTGCAAGAGACTAGATCAAGAAACCTTCTCAGCTAAAGGGGTGGCAGAGGAAGCTAGGCAGTTTGTCATGGTAAGAGCAAACTGCACCTCACCGGATCATAAGACCCGCCTCCTGACCAAAAGATTCGGGGTCTCAGGTCTGCCCACCATCGTCTTCTTGAACACTATGGGCCAAGAAGTCGGCGGTGAACGATTAGTAGGCTTTCTGGGGCCCGAGGAGATGCTTCAAAAGATGAAACGTCTGGCCATGGATTAGGCCAGGAGACTGCCCCCCCCAAAAAAGCGCCTTCCTGCAAGAGGGCCAAGATCATCTAGATCTTCCCTCGCCAGCGTCATTGCATCACCTCTTACAACAATCATTATATTGAACTGAGGCCCTCTTTGCCTCTTCCAGGGAGGACCTGCAGCCTGCCCTACGGTTCTCCTCTGCGCGGCCGCTCCCACAGACCATCTGTACCCTCTGCGTCAGAGTCCGGGCCATGCCTTCCAAAGAGGACCGGGATGAAAACAATAAAAGACACCAACAAACATTTAATTATATATAACTAAAATTAATATAGGTCATAGTAACCATAAAAACAATTAAAAAATAATAAATTTATATAAAAAGGTTGCATTTTAAATTTTAAGTTGATATAAATTATCTGTTATTAGTGTATACTTAGGTCCAATTTGTCAACTATTTGTCCTGGCTGACGTGACGAGGCTCCTTTCAGGTGGGCCCCGCGGGTTCAAGCAGGCCCGTACAAAGGTGATACGAGGAAATAGGGCCATCAGACAACTGGCATCCATGTGTAGGCACTTGATTCTCCCTTTTGCCCTGGCGTGGGTGGCCTGTGGCCACGGGCACGCCTTCGTGATCCACACAGATGCCTATGTGCAGGGCGACATGTCCGTAGACATGAGCACGACACAAAGCACTGGAAGCCAACTGAATCGCTATGCCCTGGAAGTTGATAGCACCAAGGGTACGACCTATGTGGGAAATCACTTTGAGTCTGGAGAGACCGGCGTGGACATTGCTTATGTGGCAGACTCAGACCCCGGCCTCATAGGAGGGTCCCTCTCGGCGGAAGAGGAAATCGGCGTGAACACCTGTAATTCCGCGGAGTGCCGTTTGGGTGTGGCAGGCAGTACCTTTGATGTGAAAGAGCTTTCGTCTTCCTCTGAGGGCAGTTTCAAGCAAGGCACGTATGGAATCAACGCTCATGGCGTTGGTATGTTTGGAACCAATGCCGCAGAAAACGCTTCCACTTCTCGCCCATCGGTATATGAAAGGAGCGCCTATGAACTCAGTGGAGAAGGCGTGTTTGACCTATTAGGAGACTACGGCTTCAGAGCTAACGTGAAAGAAGAACCGGACCCTTTAGGCAACACCTTGTCGCAAGCTGGCGTGACCTCTGAGGGGTCCCTGTCGCAACAGCCAACCCTATCCATCAACGGGCCGAGTTCGGTGGCCGAGAACACTCAGGCCACTTATGCCGCCAACCTCAATGATGGGACCTCTCTGGATCTTACCCCAATTGTTGCCTGGGACCAGGATTCCTCCTATGCCAGTATTAACAGCGATGGCATCCTGTCCACCTCAGAGGTGAATACCGACCAGACAGTTATCATTACGGCCTCATTCACTTACCAGGGCGAGACACAGACAGTAGAAAAGCAGGTCACCATCCTTGACTCAAACGCCCCCCCCTCCAGGCCGGTAATCATCGCGCCCTATGATGGCCAGATGGGGTGTGACCTGCAACCCATTATCGTAACAGAACCTTTTTCAGACCCTGACGCCGATTCCCATGAACAAACCAAATGGCAAATTAGCAAGAATGCCGAATTCGACCCGAACATTTTTGATATGACGAGTACCAGGCAACTTACCCAACTGACCGTGCCAGAGATGTTCCTGGAACCAGATGGAATCTACTATGTTCGCGTACGATTCTATGATGCTTTCCTGGAACCCTCGGAGTGGTCTGACATCATTGAGTTTACCACCACGTCGGTGACCGCCCCCTCCGAACAGTTCACCCTGTCTATTAGCGGGCCAGAATCTGTGCCAGAGGACACGACGGCCACCTATACGGCCTTGGTCACCTTCGGTGATGGTACGACTGAAACAGTCACGGAAACCGCTAGCTGGGGAGAGGATTCTTCCTATGCAAGTATTGATAGTAACGGAGTCCTGTCCGCTTCTCAGGTAATTGGCGATCAGGCGGTGACCATAGCGGCTTTTTACGCATACAAAGATATGATGGAAACAGCCCACATGGAAATAACCATCACAGACTCCAACCGGGCCCCACTGAAGCCCGTTGTTCTTTATCCCGAAGATGGCCAGATGGACTGCGCCCCTCAACCGTGCATCGTGACGGAAGCTTTCTCAGACCCTGATGGGGATCCCCATGGACAGACCCAATGGCAAATCAGCGAGGAGGCTGACTTTCACCTCACGATCCTCGACGTAGCGACCACTCAGCAACCCACAGAGCTGAACGTGCCAGATGCAGTACTAGAGGCTGGCAGGGTCTATTATGTCCGAGTCCGATTCTACGACATCGATTTAAAGCCCTCAGAGTGGTCCGAGACTATTGCCTTTGCTATCTCTGCGCAAACAAGCCATCCCCCTGACGGTGAACAAGACCTTGGCGATAACGGCCATCTCGATGAATCGGCCATAGGCGCCTCTGATCCGGACAACACCGGAAACACCATGGTCGCTTACAACTCCGGCCTGGCTGTCGATTTCGGAACCCTGGGCCTCTGGCACTTTGACGGCGCCGATTGGACCCAGCTCAACGAAGAAGACCCCCAGTGGCTGTCAGTCTATGGCAGCTACCTCGCCGCAGACTATGGCAACCTCGGACTTT
>JAXHVD010000021.1:0-45040 GCA_034189385.1 Thermodesulfobacteriota bacterium | reverse complement strand
ACCGGAAATACCATGGTCGCCTACAACTCCGGCCTGGCTGTCGATTTTGGAACCCTGGGCCTCTGGCACTTTGACGGCGCCGATTGGACCCAGCTCAACGAAGAAGATCCCCAGTGGCTGTTTCTCTGGGCAGATAGGCTAGTGGAAGACCATAGAGGCCTCTACCTCCGGGAATACGATCCCGACGGGGCTGATGATGAAGGCTAGCAGCGCCTCTGGGACTTCAATCCGGATCTTGGAACCTTCCCCCTTGCCTCAACAACATAGTGCCAGCTAACCTGGCCGCCTTTCACCGCCATACATACAACCTGAAGCCTTCTCTCCTTCGGGGCCCTAGACCCATTTGAATACCTCTGCCTGCGTTGACGGCCCCTTTTTGGGGGCTGGTCTTCATGCTTGTGTGACACCGCATTTCATGGTTGCCTTATTTGTGGACAAATCACACGATGATTGTTACTGCTTGAATGCTGGCCAATCGCTCCAACACGATTGGCCGGGGGAGGAAATCGATCTTGAGGCACGATAAAGGCAACCATACACTCAATGACATGGGCGAAGCTGGTATCATCCAACAGATCCAGGGCCAAGGGACCACTGGACCTGCTTCCCACGTCACAAAAGGCATAGGCGATGACTGTGCAGTCTTGGAAGCAGACGGGGCGTCAGCCCTTCTTGTGACCACAGACACCCTGATTGAAGGCATTCATTTCACTAATCAGACCCTCTCCCCAGAGGCCCTCGGCTGGAAGTCCCTTGCCGTCAATGTGAGCGACATTGCCGCCATGGGCGGTACGCCCCGAACCGCATTTCTCTCCCTGGGGTTGAAGCCGGAAACAAAACCGGCATTTCTGGACGCATTCCTAGTAGGATTTAGGGCCTTTTCAGAAAAAACAGGGGTTGTCTTAGCCGGCGGCGACACCGTGGAAAGCCCGTCCTGTACCGTTGTCACGGTCACCCTTCTAGGGGACTGTCCAAGAGAATGCGTCGTATACCGCTCCGGGGCTGAGGTAGGGGATCATATATGGGTGACAGGCCGACTGGGAGATGCAGCCGGGGGGCTCTTTCTCCTCAGCAACAAGGCGAGACCCACGCCTGTGGAATATGCATCCCTGATACTGGCCCATCAGAAGCCGATGCCCCCATTTGAGCTGGGCAAGGCCTTGGGAGCGGGTGGACTGGCACACGCCATGATCGATGTGTCAGATGGCGTGGCCAAGGATCTGGGCCATATCTGCGAGCAAAGCGGTGTAGGTGCCCTCCTCCAAGGAGCTTCCCTCCCCATGTCAGATCCGCTCAAGAGGCTTGCCGATCAAGTAGCACAAAGTCCCCTTCGTTGGGCCCTTCAGGGTGGTGAGGACTATGAACTCCTATTTACGGCCTCACCGGTCGAAGAACCAAGGATCCGCTCCCTCAACGCCAAGGCGTCAGACCGGCGGGCCACACGGATCGGCAAGATCATTGAAGACAGTGGCATCTGGTTAGAGGCCCCAGGGGGCAGGAGCCGCCTTGAATCACCTGGATTTCTGCACTTTATCAAGTAGTCGCAGTGTCATGGGGGTCTTTTGGGACAAAACCAAGGCGCCGCCCCCTGTGAGTTCCCTGTTCTTTTCCCCGGCCGATGCGCCCCTTTGCTCTTCTCTGGGATTTTCCTTGACGAGGCGTCACGGCTTTTCTAATAGGTATGGACGCTTCGGCGCCCCAGAGCTATCTTGAGAGGAGGTCACTATGGATTGCATCTTCTGCAAAATCGTTAGTGGAGACATCCCATCGGTCAAAGTATATGAAGATGACAGGGTGCTCGCCTTCATGGACATCAACCCAATCAATGACGGCCATCTTCTCATCATTCCCAAGGCCCACGCTAGCACGATTCACGAAATCGCTGAAGCCGATTTCCTGGCCGTCATGGCGGCCGCCAGAAAACTGGCGGTTGCTGTCCAGGGGGCCCTCAATCCCGATGGAATCAATCTTATGCAGCTGAACGGAAAGGCGGCAAATCAGGTGGTGCCCCATCTTCACGTACACATCGTCCCCAGGTGGTCAGGAGACGGCGTGACCGTCTCACGTTGGGAGATCGTTCCAGGAGATATGCAAAAGATCAAGTCTGTGGGGGAACAGATTCAAAAGGCCCTTGGGTGAAGAGACATCAGGAATGACTTCGATTCTAGACGCTATTGGGAACACGCCGCTCTTTGAAATCAAGCGGCTCAACCCCAACCCCAAGGTGACCCTGCTGGCCAAGCTTGAATACTTCAATCCAGGTGGCTCGGTAAAAGATCGGATTGCCAAAACCATGATTATGGAGGCAGAGGCCTCTGGTGCCCTGACTCCTGAGAAGATCGTGCTGGAAGCCACTAGCGGCAACACTGGCATAGGTCTGGCCCTGGTGTGCGCAGTCAAGGGATACCGCCTCCTGCTGACCATGTCAGAATCTGCCAGCGTGGAGCGCCGCAAGATCCTTCAAGCCCTGGGGGCTGACATCAGACTCACCCCTCCGCACCTGGGAACAGATGGTGCTATAGAGGAAGCCTACCGCCTCGCCCGCGAAGATCCCGACACCTATTTCATGACGGACCAGTTTAACAATAATACCAACTGGCGAGCCCACTACGATGGCACTGGTCGGGAAATCTGGGAACAGACTGGAGGGCGCATTACCATGTTAGTTGCCACCATGGGGACCACGGGCACCCTCATGGGAACCTCACGGCGCCTCAAGGAATACAATCCCAACGTTCAGGTCGTGGGTGTTGAACCCTATCTTGGCCACAAAATCCAAGGCCTAAAAAACATGAAGGAGTCCTATAGGCCTGGAATATTTGAAAATAGCCGTCTGGACAGAAAGGTCAATATAGACGATGAAAGGGCCTTTGAGATGACCAGACGGCTTGCGAAGCAGGAAGGCATGTTTGTGGGTATGAGTTCGGGAGCTGCCATGGCCATCGCCTGTGAAGAGGTCAAGTCCCTGTCTGACGGTGTGGTCGTGGTGATCTTGCCCGATGGTGGAGAGCGCTATTTAAGCACCCCCCTCTTTGCCATGCGAGAACAAGTCAGCATGAAGTTTTTCAACACCCTGACCCGCACCAAGGAACCCTTTGAGCCCCTTAGCCCTGGCAAGGTTTCCATCTATTCCTGCGGCCCGACACTCCACGATCGCATCCATGTTGGAGAGTGTCGTCGTTTTGTAGTGGCCGACCTCCTCTGCCGATATCTAACCTATAAGGGATATGGGGTAACCCATGTGGTCAATATCACAGACCTAGATGACAAGACGATCCTTGGGTCTGAGAAGGCGGGTATGGAGCTAACCCCTTTTACTGACGAGTATTTCGAGGCGTTTCTAGAGGATGCCGGGGCCATCGGCATGACCCCGGCAGCCAAGTACGCCAGAGCCAGCGAGCATGTTGAAGATATGGTTGCCCTGGTGGCCCGACTCCTGGAAAAGGGTTTTGCCTATGAGAAGCTCCGGTCCGTTTACTTTGATATTTCAAGATTCACGCAATACGGTAAGCTCTCTGGGATTGACCTTGATAAGATTAGGCTCGGCTCTACGGTGAACCTGGATGAATATGAAAAGGCCAATCCAAGGGATTTCACTCTCCTCAAACGGTCCAAGCTTTCAGAACTGAAGCGCGGGATCTATACAAAAACACCGTGGGGGGCTGTGCGACCCAGCTGGCATATTGAGTCGGCGGCAATGGCCATGAAACACCTGGGGGAAACGTTTGACATCTATGCAACCAGCCGGGACCTCACGTTCCCCCACAATGAAAACGAGATAGCCGTCACCACGGCCCTCACAGGAAAACCTTTGGCACGTTATTGGATACACAGCGAATTGGTGCTGTCTGGGGGGAAAAAAGCGCAGGCAGGTCCTGACATGCCCTATGTGAGGGACCTGTTGAACCGAGGATACAGTGGCCGAGCTATTCGATATTGGCTGCTTTCCCACAATTATCGCAAACCCTTAGATTTCTCCTTTGAAGCCCTTGACCAAGCAAGGAGCGCCATTCGCAGGCTTGACGAGTGCCTATATCGGTTGAACCGTGTGGAGGATGGGCGTCCTTACAGTGACCTGGACCAGCTTCTATACGACATGAGGACAGGGTTTACCGATGCCTTGGACGACGATCTGGACATCCCCCCTGCCATAGCCATTATTTTTCAAGTGGTTAGAAAACTCAACGCCTTGGTTTCAAGCAAAGAGATAGATCTCCAGGGAGCAAGACGGATCAAGGCGGCCCTTCAACGCATTGATGAGGTGCTGGGTGTCTTCCAGTTCGAGGAGTCCTCGCTGGACGCCCACGTGCAAGGCCTGATGGCCCAAAGAGAAGAGGCCAGGGGCAGAAAAGACTGGGGCCGTGCCGATGAAAT
Organism: Thermodesulfobacteriota bacterium; assembly: GCA_034189385.1. Classification (GTDB taxonomy): domain Bacteria; phylum Desulfobacterota; class Desulfobacteria; order Desulfobacterales. The sequence goes on along the minus strand of JAXHVD010000021.1, from coordinate 40,666 downwards.
CAGGGAACAGCTTTGGGCCTTAGGGGTAGAAGTGAGGGATGAGAAGACAACCATATGAAGCCTGAATCCACAATCCTGTCTCCGGTCTATTTCCCCTTTACTGTCATGGGCTCCTCACTCCTTGAGGCCTTGTCCCGTTGCTTTGACCGGGTGGCCCTATATCGACCTGTCGGTTCCCCTCCTTTCGCGGGCGCTCAGACAGGTAGCGACCGGTTTTTGGAAATCCGCGTTCCCTTTGAAGATGTCGTTGACAAGAAAACCCTTGAGGGCGAATTACAGCAATGGAAAACATGGGGTCTTATGAATCAGGACGCCGACATGGCCTATCTTAAGGCCGTGGGGAGTCACATTGCTCCAGTAGATCCCCTGACCCCAAAGATCGTTTCTGAAATCAAGGCATCAGAGGCACCTGTGGACAAGACAACAAAAACGTTCTGGGACGGCGATCTCGGCCCTCAGCTCTTCCTGCGTCTGGCCCAAGACTATGATGAGCGGTCCCTGGAATTGCGAGAGCACCTTGAGCAATTCAAGTTGCAGGAACAGGCCTTGCAGGACTTCTTTCGTATTGACAGGACAGAAGAGAGTGAGATCTCCATGCCCGGAGCCGCTCTTGTGGATTCTGACAGAGATCCTGGCGGCTTCATGATTGAGCATCGAATGTCTGCTTGGAATCACCTGTTTCAGGAAGACCATGATACGTCAGCCATCCTTTTGACTGACTCACCGGTGGCTTATACCTGGCTTCTTGAAGCTGCACAAGAAAGCCTTGAACCGCTTAAACGGGCCATCCCCTGCACTGGACAGTCGCACAAAAAGGCCCCTTGGAGCCCCTTTCTGCAAGAGCTTCTTGGTGCGATCCTCACAACAGAGTGGCGTGATCAGCTGCGACAAAGGGTTGAAGTGGCAGGGCGCGAGATCGACGATATGATCAAGGCTTGGGAAGCCTCTGTGAGCCAGCCTGGGAATAGAACAGTACGTATCTGTTGGTCCGTCGTACCCGGCCTTGCCCCTTGCACTCTCCTACAGAAAAGATGTGGCCTCAAGACTGGTCCTGAACACGGAGACTGTGCCAAGAACAGCATCATAGGCCTTGTTTTGTAACGGTACCAGAACGAAGGGGGGCTCCAGAGGCGGAGGGGATAGGCCATAAAAATCAGGCAAGATCAGCCAGAATGCTTGACGTTTTAAGATTATTGGTGTATGAGGACACATTCCAAAACCTGACAAGTTCATCCTAGAATATCGGTTTGGATGTAAAACTTATTGAAAAAAGATAAGAAAGGAGGCATTGCTTTATGTTCACACCGAGCGTCGATAAGGACAAGTGCACCGGCTGCGGCGAATGTGTCGAGGTTTGTCCCGTTGAGGTCTTTGAACTTCAAGACGAGAAATCCGAGCCTGTCAACGCAGAGGAGTGCTTAGGATGTGAAAGCTGTGTAGAGGTCTGCGAGCAGGAAGCCATTACTGTAGAAGAAACCTAATGTGATCCCGGTAACAGGTATCTGGTCCTTGATATCGAAGGACTTCGAATCAAGGGCCAGTTCCCACATATCCTCCCTTTGCCCATCAGCCTTTATTGGTTGGCTTACCTTACTGCCAATCTCATGGTCTATATCTTCTTATCTGAGGTCTAAACATGGATGACAAACCCATTGCCAGGTGCATGGCTAACGGGGTCGAGGCCTATGACTATCCATTTTACATTAAATCGGCCGAGGGCATGGAGCCAGACTACATCTTTCTTGAAGATCACATTTACAATTTTAACAGGCAGGAACAGGAGCAATTGATGGACTGCCTTGTCCGCATCGAACAAGAGGAGGACCTGCGGGCCCTTGGATACCAGCAAAACCAAGAGGGGATTTATATTCTATCAGAGGCCGAAGAGCCTTGGTTGGACGGAGGAGAATCATGATGAAAAAGGTCGGTGTTGTGGGGGCAGGTCAGATGGGTGCAGGGATTGCCCAAGTGGCAGCCATGAACGGGCTCTCCGTCATCCTTAGTGATCTAGAAGACTCCTTTTTGGACCGCGCTATGGGGCGTATTGAAAAGAGTCTTGCAAGCTTTCTAAAAAAAGAACGGATCAGCGAGGAAGAAAAAAAGGCCACAGTGGAAAGAATCAAGACCACCATTGATATCAAGGCCTTCCAAGAGGCAGACTTTGTGGTGGAGGCTGTCACAGAAAACGAGGGGTTAAAGCTGGAGGTTTTCAAGCAACTGGACGAGATTTCAAGGCCTGGCGTTATCCTGGCCACCAACACCTCTTCCATTCCTATCACTCGGATCGCCTCGACCACGAAGCGGCCTTCCGAAGTCATTGGCATGCATTTCATGAATCCTGTGCCCCTCATGAAACTAGTTGAAATCATCCGAGGCTTGGCCACGTCTGACGAGACCTTTGAAACCACCAAGGACCTGGCTCTCAAGCTCAAGAAAACCCCGGTAGGAGCCAATGATTTTCCGGGCTTCATATCCAATCGGATCCTCATGCCCATGATCAATGAGGCCGTCTTCGCCCTCTATGAAGGTGTGGGAACAGCGGAAGCCATCGATTCGGTCATGAAACTGGGCATGAACCATCCCATGGGCCCTCTCCAGTTGGCCGACTTGATCGGTTTGGACACCTGCCTGTCCATCATGGAGGTCCTGCAAGACGGTCTTGGTGACTCCAAATATCGCCCCTGTCCCCTGCTCAGGAAGTATGTGGATGCAGGATACCTGGGCCGCAAGACAGGACAAGGGTTTTATACGTATTGATCACAGGGACCTGTGGCTCATCCTGACGCCGGCTTCAGGTCTGAGAAGCGCCATTGAAAACCAAAGAGTCAGCCGGAAGCCTGCTCATGTCCTTCCCAAAGATGAGCCTTGTTGGGCAGCGGCTTTGTGCCCAGAAAGTGGAAGACGTCCCTACCGCAGTGAGAAAGGCCCTTCAAGACCTTGACCTTGACAGGAGGGCCGCACCTGGCCACTCTGTGGCTGTAGGGATCGGAAGCCGCGGCATCAGCCAGATTTCGCTCGTGGCACACGAATGCGTGACGTTTTTGAAAGAAAAGGACCTTTCGCCATTCGTCGTCCCCGCTATGGGCAGCCACGGAGGGAATAGACCAGAAGGGGAGCTCTCGGTCCTGGCCAGTCTTGGGATCACAGAGTCGACCATGGGTGTGCCTGTCCAGGCCGCCAGTGAGGTTGTGGAGATCGGCCATCTGGACATGGGCATCCCTATCCTCATGGATAGAGGAGCAGCTGGGGCCGATCACATCGTTGTTATCAACAGGGTTAAACCTCATACGAAGTTTCACGACTCCATCGAAAGTGGCCTTACCAAAATGCTTACCGTGGGCCTGGGCAAGGGCCACGGGGCAGCCCTGTATCACCGGGTTGCTATCCAACACTCCTTCACTATCTTGCAGGATGCCGCCAGCGAGATTCTGAAGAACCGCTCCGTCCTCTTTGGGCTTGCCATACTGGAAGACGGGTATCACGACATTGCTCAAATCTCGGCTGTGGAGCCAAGGGATTGGCTCGACCAAGAGCGTTTGCTGTTAAAAGAGGCCCGCTCCATGCTGGCGCGCATCCCCTTTGACTCCATAGATGTCCTTGTCATAGATGAAATCGGCAAAGACATTAGTGGCATCGGCATGGACTCCAATGTGACTGGAAGGCATCGGGATCTGGTGGGTGACTTCTTCGCGGCCCCACACGTGAAGCGAATCTTCGTCAGGGACTTGAGCCCAGGAACTGGGGGAAACGGAAATGGCATCGGCCTGGCAGACGTTACGACCCAACGCCTGGTACAGGGCCTTGATCTTGAAAAAACGTACACAAATGCCCTGACCGCCATCTCTCCTGAAAAGGCAGCGATTCCCATGCATTTTCAGACGGATCGCCAGTGTCTGGAGGCCTGCCTAAAGACAATCGGCCAGGTGGAACCTGAGGCGGCACGGATTGTTCGTATCAAAAATACCCTTTCCCTGGAAAAGCTCTTGGTATCCCAGGCCCTGGAGGGCGAGGTGATATCCAATCCCGATCTCCAGATTCTGGGCTCTCTTCAACCCATGGCCTTTGACCACAATGGCAACCTGGAACCCCTCTGATGCTCTACCACACCTGTATCACGGCATTTGGATACGTGGGTATCCTGTTTCAAATCGATCCGTTCCTCCTAAATCGCGTCTTTTTGCCCCACTCCCAGGAGAGGGCCTTGGTGATGCAAATCCAAGGAACAGCTTCTCCAGCCAAACCAGGATCCACGCCGGCAGCCCTGGCCATTTGTAAGGATCTGCAAGCCTATTTTTCAGGAACCCCCATTAAACCGCCCTGGGAGGTCCTCAACTTAGGCGGACTGACCCCCTTGCAGTGTTCCGTGTTGCAAGCCGTGACCGGTATCCCTCACGGAGAGGTCCGATCTTATGGCCAAATAGCTGCTCAGGTAGGACATCCAAGGGCCTATCGGTTCGTGGGAACCACTCTAGCCAAAAACCCCTTCCCCATCTTGGTCCCCTGCCATCGTGTCATCCTAGCAGACGGCTCACCAGGCCGTTATGGTGGTGGAAGGAATCTCAAAAAGCGCATCCTTGAGCTGGAAACTACCTCAGATAGAGACCTGTAATCAGATGACAAGGGGGCCAACCGGGACCGTCTTGTTTCTGTGACGAGTTAATAGACATCTCATTGACGCGCCACCGGCCCTATCCTATACTATACTACCTGAACAGGTGCCCAGAGAGGATCGTTTTTTGCCCTTGGTGGCCACCTCCTGCACGTCTTGTGCGTCTTAAGGGATGTGCGTTGGTGCCAATAACGTATCCCTGTGGGTTTTGGGGCGATGATTTCCTATAGATCCCATGTCAACGGGCTGTTGCCCAAACAAGAATTCCTTTGAGCGGGCATTAAGGCGTCTTTTGCCAACAAATGTTGGCGAAGTGGAAGACTAGCGATGTCAACTGCTTGAGCCCGAAGGGCGAGTTTTGACATCGCCTGGAGCGAGCCCCACATTTGTCAAAAAACGCTTTAGCCCAAGCGAAAAGGGATTTGGGCAACAGCCAGTCAAGAAAGGACAATGAGGGCGATGACGGCATTCAACAGACGATGCATCGTTGGCGCACTGGCCTTCTTCGTTTCCACCACCCTGACGTGGGCACCAGTTGCCCATGTCTTGGCCAGACCATTCCGCATTGCAAAGACCCCTGACAAGGGGAGGAACTTTGGCTGTGCCACATGCCATATGGATCCTAATGGAGGTGGCCAAAGAAATCCCTTTGGCCGGGACTATGAGAAGTTTGGCCTTGCCGCTGGGGATAAGTATGTAGATTCCCTCGGGCGATTGGATTCCGATGGCGATGGGTTTACAAACGACCAAGAGTTTGCCGCTGGGACCCATCCAGGAAAAGCCAAGTCCAAGCCAACAGGCCATAGCGGCAAGGAATGAAAGGGACATGATGCCTCACGTAGATGGCCGTGACATCAGTCAGAAACTAAAGAGCGCCCCTGTTCTTCCGCCCCCTGTCCAGCCCTTCCCATCTTGTCTCCCCGTCTTCCCTTGTTTGTCGAGGCCAGAGCCTGTGCCGGGGTTGCCGCTCCCATTGCTCACTTTCTTTTGAAAATGCCCATGGATACCCCCTTTTAGTCCCATGGCCAAGGTTGCGTAAGCGTCAATCAAACCACGAGTCCCTTGCATATGGATCATCTTGGAAACATCGAAAAACGGATCAAACGCCACGTCCTGGGTAAAGTGCGAAGGTTTTTCGTTTCCACTTCGCCGGGGATGGCGCCCCTTTGCCTAGATGAACTTCTGTCGGTGGGTATCTCCAAAGCAAACACGGCGCTGGTAAAAGGCGGGGTTGAGTTTACGGGCCGTGTCCACGACTGTTACATTGCCAATTTGAGGCTCCGAACGGCAAATCGCATATTGATGCGCATGGAGACATTCAGGGCGACAAACTTCAGACAGTTGGCGAAAAAGGTCACCCGGCTGCCCTGGGAACTCTATCTTCACCAAGGTGCCCCATACAGCATCCATGTCACGTCAAGACGGTCCAGGCTTTTTCATAAGGAGGCCATTTCAGATCATTTCAAAGAGGGTGTGACACAGCGATGGGCCTTTTCCCGTGGTGGCTCAAAAGAGGCAGGGGAGACAGCGCCTTTTATGCAGCAGATCTTTGTCCGTGCACTAAACGACAGCTTCACCGTGTCCATAGATAGCAGCGGGGAGTTGCTTTACCGGCGCGGCTTGAAAACACAGGGTGGCAAGGCACCAATACGCGAAACCATTGGAGCAGCCATACTGATCCTTGCAGGCTACGATGGCCAAGAACCCCTTATAGACCCCATGTGTGGGACCGGGACGTTTTCACTTGAAGCCGCCATGATGGCAAACCACATTCCCGCCGGGTGGTATCGGGACTTTGCCTTCATGGGATGGCCCTGTTTTAGACGTGCCAGATGGAAACACATCCGTCGTGAAGCCGAGAAGTCCATAACCCCTGTGCAGGAACCGACGGTGTTCGCCTCTGACAACGACGCCCATGCCTGCCAGGTCCTAGAAAGAGTCGTTGGTGATAACAATTTGTCCCATACTGTCTCTGTGTTTAAGAAAGATTTTTTTGACCTTCTGCCATCTGACGTGAAGACCCTGACAAGGACGACGCAAAGGGGACTGGTGGCCATCAACCCCCCATACGGCCGCCGACTGGGGAAAAGAGGTGACAGTGAGAAAGTGTTTCTTGAAACATGCCAGAAGTTAAAAAAGGATTTCAGTGGCTGGAGAGTGGCCTTACTTGCCCCAAACAGAAGCTTTGTCAGAAAAGTCCCCTTTGTTGTGGACGTGCACGGTCTTTTTCATGGAGGCCTGAGGTTGACCCTATTAACAGGAACCATTTGCTAGCGCTGCCATCATCACCTTTCCATGGCGGGCCAATCACCTCAAATGGCAGGCTATCTTGTGGTTGGGCCTAATCTGCCTCAAGACAGGAACTTCTTCGGCACACACAGATTCTGCGTAAGGACAGCGGGTGCGGAACACACACCCAGAGGGCGGGGCGACTGCGCTGGGGATCTCCCCTTCTAGCACGCTCTTCACCGGTCTCCCCCCTGGCGCAGCCACTGGAGCTGCCGTCAAAAGGGCCTCTGTATAGGGGTGTCGGGCTGACACCTCAAAGTCCCTTTTTCCCACAACCTCCATCATTTTTCCGAGATACATCACGGCAATATGGTCACTCACAGCCTCAACCACATTCAGGTCATGGGAGACAAAAAGATAGGTCAAGCCAAATCTCTCCTGCAGATCCAGTAGCAGGTTGACAATCTGGGCCTGGATGGAAACATCCAGTGCAGACACTGGTTCATCGGCCACGACAAACTGGGGCTTAAGGGCGAGCGCACGGGCGATGCCGATGCGCTGCCGCTCGCCACCGCTGAATTCGTGGGGATATCGATTCGCCTGGTCAGGGTCAAGCCCCACCTCTTTCATGAGTTCCTTCACTTGTGCGGCACGGGACTTGCGATCCCCCAGGCCATAAATAATCAGCGGCTCCTCAATGATGGCCCCTGCAGTCTTGCGAGGACTAAGGGACGAGTAAGGATCCTGGAAAATCATCTGCATGGACCTCCTAGCCAAACGGAGTTCCTTCTGGGAGTACAAGGACAGGTCTTTTCCTTCAAACAGCACACTGCCCTTGGTCGGCTCCTCCAGTCGAAGTGCCAGCCTGCATAGGGTGGACTTGCCGCACCCCGACTCCCCTACCAATCCCATGATCTCTCCCTGTTCGATGGTCAAGTCCACACCATCCACAGCCTTAAGTAACACTGGTTTGGAGAAAAGGGATGTCCCTTTCACCGGATAGTGCTTCTTCAGCTTTTCTATTGAGATAATGGGGCTGTCTTCCATTTCAAAAACAGTAAGCGTTCACCGACAACCATCTCTCCGCAATAAGAAAAGGCCAACATGAAAGTCGGCTGAATGCGTCACATGACCAAGGTTACTGCGAAGAACGGATCAAAGTAAAGGGTAAGCAGTTGCGGGAGCACTGACTATTTTTCCTCCTGTTTCGAGTACTTGAAGCAGCGTACCCGACGCCCCTCCCCTACTTCAATCAGATCTGGAACCTCAACACCACACCTGTTGAAGCGGTCCTGACAACGCGTCTCAAACCGGCATGCGTGGCCAAGTTCCACAAGGTTTGGCGCTCTCCCTGGTATGGCATGGAGACGTCGTCTCTCATCTTGAGCCTCTCTCCCAACGCTACAAGCAATGAGTCCTCTGGTGTATGGATGAAGGGGGGCTTCAAAGAGCCCTTGGACACTGTTTTCTTCCACGATCTGGCCTGCGTACATGACCAGCACACGGTTCGTCATCTCGGCAATGACACCCAGGTTGTGGCTGATCATGATAATAGACATACCCTGCTCGGCTTGGAGCTTTCCCATGAGATCCATGATCTGTGCCTGGATGGTCACGTCAAGGGCCGTGGTCGGCTCGTCTGCAATGATCAGGTCTGGCTCGCAGCACAGGGCCATGGCGATCATGACCCGCTGCCTCATGCCACCACTTAGTTCATGGGGATGCTCACGGAGACGCCTTTCAGGGTCAGGAATGTGGACCTTGGAAAGGGCTTGTGCTGCAATCCTAACGGCTTCACGCCTGCTCCGGCCCTGATGGAGGCGAACGGCCTCAGCAAGCTGGCTTCCTATGGTATAGACAGGATTGAGGGAGGTCATCGGATCTTGGAAGACCATGGCGATCTTCCCACCTCGAATCTGCCGCATCTCCCTTTCATTTAGGGCCAAGAGATCCTGCCCCTGAAAGAGAATGGCCCCGTCCTCGATCTCGCCGGCAGGTCTGGGGACCAGGCCCATGATGGAAAGGGCGGTCACGGACTTCCCACAACCGGACTCACCAACGATGCCGATGACTTCGCCATCATCTACGGAAAAACTGACATCATCTACAGCCCGTGTGACACCGCAGTCGGTGTGAAAACTCGTTGTAAGGTGCTTCACCTGAAGGAGGAAACCCATACCCATAGCTCTTGGGGCTGGCGGTGCTGGAAGCGGAAAAAATATTTATAAATAACTTTAACTATGGCATCAATTTGCCTGTTTAAAAAGGTCTATTTCCCACTATTTGAAAGACGGCATCACTTGAAAGGCCTCTTCCTTCACGGTCCCTACAATCCCTTGGAGCCATTTGGTCCCCTCTGCCGACCAGCTCCTATCCAGCCCTTGAAGAACCCTCACATAGCCTGTGCCTTCTTTTTGGACATGCCTTGAAAGGTGCTCTACAAAGGGCTCTCGAATAGAGGGATCGCCTTGATTCTCCAGGTTTCTGACAAAAACGCCCTCTAGATCCTGCCACCTGTCAAATAACTCCTGCTTCTGCCTTAGGAGTCTCTCCTTTGCCTCCCCTTTCATGATCGACCGGTATTTCTCGGCAGATTCTGGCATCTTCTGGGCCAGCGCCTTGAATCGTTTGATCCGCTCCTCAATAGCCATTTGGAGCTTATCCACAAGGCCGTGGTATAGCTCTGTTGCCATGGCGTCGCCTTTCAGAAATAGGGGCCGGATTTCCAGGTACCACTGAAACAGCGCCACAAGATTCGCGATGTAATGCACGTTTTTGACGAGCCGTCTCTTCACGTACCAGTAGACTCCTGGGTAGGCCTTGGAGACGTGATCCACCCTTTCAACGCCCTCCCGACAGAGAACCTGGGCCAAAACGAGCCGGCCCCTTTCAAGGACGTCTTTTCGGCACACCACTCCTGCCGCAATGACTGTCCCGTATTCCAGCTGTACAGGCCCCACCAAGGCGCCTTGGCCTCCAAGAAAGATAGGCGGCTGATTCAGCATGACCCCGCGAGGCACATCTCCGATCAAAGAGGGCGTTGCCTTATCCTGATTCGCCGTATAGTTGAAATGGATGTAAGAACTCCCCACCTCGCTGTGGTTCTTTCGACTGGTGCCACCTGCCATGAAGCAATCGCAGAAGTTGATGAGGCTTCCCAGTGTGACAAAAGGAAACAAGATGGTCTGCTTCAGTCCTACGCTGTGGGCCCCGCTGCTCTCTTCTTCAAGGATACATCCCTCCCTGATCTGAGCCCCATACCCCATACTCGCCTTTTCAAGGAAAACAGATTTGCGAAAAAAACCGCCTCTCAACTCAACACTGGGGCCAACTTGGCAATCCTCTATGGTCACAGGCCCTTCGTAGCCGAGTTTGGCACCGGCCATGATGAGGGTTTCCTTACCACGGATCCTGGATCCAGGATGAAGGACCACCCCGTCACCCGAAATGCGGTCAAGAGAGACCTCCTTGCCGATAAACACCGTCTGAGGGCTGGGAATGGTAACCCCTTTTTGAAGGAGCCCCTCTATCTTGTCTTTGCCTTTTACAACCATCACAGCCACCGCCCCGAGCATTGGAGCTCATATCATTTGCAGCCTGCCAACTTCTGCTGGCCCAGCCCATCCCCTTCCCGCCGATAACACCCCTTGGAGAACGGGAAGAGCACTCTTTTTCACCGAAGGATTTATTATTGAAATCGACCTGTTGTCAAGCCATTTGTGGGACTAAGCGGTAGCCCAAGGTTGACACCGGGTAAGACATTCTGCTACCTACCCTCCTGTAGAGAGACCTTTGCATCACTCTTTCGAACGGTCATTGTAAGCTATTTGGGATACCCATTCGGCTGCGGTGAGCGCTCCGCCCTGGCGGATCAACAAGCTCACAGAATCATGAGAGAAGCGCTTGTACCAAGGTCTCGTACAGGCGTGGCAAAAAACCACGTCTTCGAAGCCCCAACGCCTGTGGAGTGGTGCTTTTTAGACAAATGACCAAAAATCGCCTTACCAGACTCAGGGCCAAGCTGGAAGACCAAGGTCTTGACACCCTCCTTGTACTCCAAGGAGAGAATCGTCGATACCTGAGTGGATTCACCGGAGAAGACGGCCAGTTCGACGAATCTTCTGGCGCCCTGTTCATCACGCCAGACCAGCAATGGCTTGCCACTGACTCGAGATACGAAACCCAGGCGGCCATGGAAGCCCCTGAATTTCAAATCTATTGCTATCAGAAGGGGCTGGCCCAGGCCCTGCCTGAGATATTGCAGACATTGCAAGCCGAACGTGTCGGCTTTGAAAGTGTGAGGTTATCGTACCTTCAATTTCAGGCGTATGAACAGGAACTCAAAAAACAAGGGTCGCCTGTGTCCCTGGTCCCCACCAAAGACGTCGTTGAAGAGCTTCGCATAAGAAAAGACACCAAGGAACTGGAAGCTATCATTCAATCCTTGGCCCTTTCGGAATCTGCATTCAAAACCATCTTGGAGACCCTTTCACCAGGCGTTACTGAGAAAAACTTGGCATGGAGCCTGGAAAAGGCCCTCCGTGAAAAGGGTGCTGAATCCCTCGCCTTCCCCCCTATTGTCGCTGCAGGCCCTAACGCCGCCCTTCCTCACGCCATTCCCACGGATCGACCTGTCCGTCAGAACGAACCCATCCTTTTTGATTGGGGGAGCCGTCTGAACGGATACTGCTCGGACATATCGCGCACCATTGTCCTAGGCGAGCCCGATGATACCTTTAGGACTGTATATCAAGTCGTCCGCGATGCCCAGTCTATGGCTACAGATGCTATCAGACCAGGTATCAGCACACAGGCCATAGACAAGATTGCGCGAGACCATATTGCGGCCAAGGGGTTTGGCCGCCACTTTGGACACGGACTTGGGCACGGCGTGGGACTGGCTGTCCATGAAAAGCCCCGTTTGGGTCCCACACACCCCACAAACCTTGACGTTGGCATGGTGGCAACGGTGGAGCCGGGCATTTACATACCCCAATGGGGCGGGGTGCGACTGGAAAACATGGTTGTCGTGCAGGAAGGCGGAGCTGAGATCTTAAACAGGGAGCCGTTAATGGGAATGATGGATCTCTAGAAGGCACCTGCAACCGCCTCCCCGATTCAGATGCTTCTGTCGCACCTTTGCTCTTTCCGGGGCTGAAGCGCTTCCTGTGTCCAAGATGCCGAGAAGTCGGTCACACTGGACAAGAGGGCAAGAAGTCTTCCTGCGACATCATGACGCAAGGGAGTTCCAACCACAAGATGAAGGGTACCCGTTTTCACACATTGGCAGATCGGTTTATCAATTACCTGGTAGTGGAAAAAGGGCTCTCCCCAAACACCGTCTCCTCTTACAGCGCAGACCTGAACCTCTATCTTGACTTCCTCAAGGGAAATGACCTTCAGAACGTCAGCGATTCAGATACCCCATTTATCCTGAAGCATTTGATTGCGCTGAGGGATGGGGGCCTTGGCCCCAGGAGTCGGGCGAGGCATCTTGTCACCTTGAGGGGCTTCTATCGGTTCTTGGTCAAGGAAAAAATCCTCGAAAGCAACCCTGCTCAACTTGTCGATCTGCCCAGAATCGGCCGCCGATTGCCTGACGTGTTAAGGGTTGAAGATGTAATACGCCTTCTTGACAGCCCTGATGCCTCCAAACCTCTGGGGTTGAGGGACGCTGCCATGTTGGAGCTTCTCTATGCCGCAGGCCTTAGGATCTCAGAACTGGTCACAGTGGCCATGCAAGACGTGGATCTGGAGGCCTGTTTTGTGAGGGTCCTGGGTAAAGGATCAAAAGAGCGCGTCGTGCCCATCGGTCAAGAGGCCCGAAAAAAACTCGATGCCTTTCTTCAATCAGGACGCCCCGCCCTCCTCAAGGGACGCCTGAGTCCCTATATCTTTGTCACCCGTTCTGGCAACCCCATGACCCGTCAAGGCTTCTGGAAGCTGTTTAAACAATATGCAAAACGGGCCGGCATTTCCCACGACATTACCCCGCACACCATTCGGCACTCCTTTGCCACTCACCTCTTGGAACGGGGAGCCGATCTTAGAACCGTACAGGTCATGTTGGGACACGTGGACATTGCCACCACGCAGATCTATACACACGTGGCTCAAGAGAGGCTCAAGGCAGTCCATAGCCAGTATCACCCCAGGGGATGATTCCCGATCGTGGGGGGGACTTCCTCAAGGCCTGGTCAAGACGCCTTCCCAGTGCCCCCTCCATCAGCGGCTTTCTTGGCAGTGCACCGTTCTTTGCCACAAATACCTGGCTAATATATTCTCGTTTAATGGCAAGATCAGGTGCATCTATAATACATTACTTTATGTTTTTGTCCGGAGTGGCGAGCCCCCGCCACACCCTGTTACTCCCTATTGATTTTTTGCGCGAAGTCAGATAGCAAAGACAATATGACATCGCCTGCCGTTCGACCATTCCGACTCATTCAAACATTGCCTGATCTTCAACGGCTTTGCAGGGAATTGTCCGGCCAGATGGTCTTGGGAGTCGACACAGAAGCCGACTCACTCTACCACTACTTCCCGAAGGTATGTCTCATCCAGATTTCTACCCCCCAAAACACCTTTGTCATTGACCCCCTGTCCATAGAGACCATGGACCCTTTACACCCCATATTTGGCGACCATAGGGTCAAGAAGGTGTTCCACGGAGCAGATTATGATGTCCGGTCCCTCTTCCGTTGCTTCAGAATCGAAGTGAGCAATCTCTTTGACACCATGGTGGCCTCACAATTCCTGGGAGAAAAGGAGGCGGCCCTGGCCGCTGTGGTGAAGAACCGTTTTGGAATCGCACTGGACAAGAAGTACCAGAGAGCCAACTGGTCAAAGCGTCCTCTCAACCATGATATGATGCTCTATGCTGCCCACGATAGTGCTTATCTTATCAGGCTCTATGTCGAACTGGAAAAGGCGCTAAGATCTAAAGGAAGGTTGGCTTGGGTTGAGGAGGAATGCGAGATCCTCTCGCGAGACTCTGTTGTGGATGGCAACCCTGGCCACCGTGAGGCTAAGAGGGCAAACAGCCTAAAGTGCAATGTGCCTGAAGGAACCAAGAGAGCTGCTCCTCCCCTCTTTAGACGGTTTAAAGGGGCGGGCAAACTGGCAGCGAGGGATCTGGCCGTTCTCGAAGAGATCCTCCGGTTTCGCGAAAGTATAGCCATGAAAAAGGACAAACCCCCCTTCAGGATCTTTCCAAATAGTGTGATACAAAAACTGGTCAAAGCAAAACCGGTTCACCGTGCAGCCTTGAAAAAGGTGGGCGATTTGCCGTCCGACTTCGTGAAACGTTATGCAGATGGGGTGCTGGGAGCCATTCAACGGGCCCTTGCATTGCCGGGCTCCTGCCTGCCTTCTTTTCCAAAGTCACCCAGGCCACCCCAAAACCGCAAAAAGGAAGCCCGCTTGAAGCTGTTAAAGACCTGGCGTGGCCTGAAAGCCAAAGACCTCAAACTGGACCCTGGCCTGATGTGCAACAATCAGCTCCTCCATGCCTTCGCAGAGCATGACCCACAGCATGTGGATGACCTGAAGGCCATAGACAAGATGAGGGTATGGCAGAGAAAGGCCTTCGGAAAGGAGATCATCCAGGTACTTAAGGGGCTGCACCAATCGGTGACCATCTCTTCTTGAACCGAATAAGCAAGCGCATTCTCCACAGGAGAGCTACCGCAGCCCCTGTAGGCTCTGCCTGATGCCAGTGCGTCGCAGGCTGCGGGGTTAGCGAGCGTATAGTTAAAAAGACAACAACCTTACGCTGATGTTCCATGAGCCGCCACTCTCTCAGCAAAATGATGATGGCCACAGGCCTCTTGACCCTGTTGGTAACCTTTTGGGGCACTGCCAACTACCTCTTTCCCTTTTATGCCCACACCTATCCATTTGCCTGGTACGGACTCATCGTCTTCATGGACGGGTTCCTCTGGTGGCGTTGGAAGGAAGGACTCATACTCGCAAGGCCAAGGGAATTTGTAACCCTCCTGTTCTGGTCTGCCGTCTTCTGGTTTTACTTTGAGATCTGGAATCTCCACTTAAAGGATTGGTATTTTGCCGGTGCCCCGTCGGAAGGGCCATGGGCTCATGTGGAAGCCTATCTTGACTTCGCCACGGTGCTGCCGGGCATGTTCTTGGTATACCGCCTCCTGTGTCGGTTGAAGATCCCCGGGCAGGTGAAAACCAAGGCCACCATGAAGGGGTGGGGCCGCAAGGCATGCCCGTTGGTCGGATGTGCCATGCTGGTACTGCCTCTCCTCTATCCTGACTGGTTTTTTCCTTTGGTGTGGGGGGGCCTCATCTTCTTGCTGGAACCAATCTGTGCGAAATGGGGTGGGCCTTCTCTACTGAGAGATGTGGAAACCGGACAATGGACCACCCTGGTCCGTCTGCTCATTGCCGGAATCTTATGCGGCGGCTACTGGGAGCTCTGCAATTTCTGGTCCCTGGAAAAATGGGTGTACACGGTGCCTTTTTTTGCAAAGGGCAAACTGCTCGAAATGCCGTACCTGGGGTTTCTGGGCTTTCCGCCCTTTTGTGTGGAATGTTTCGTCATGACGAACGCCGTCTATCTGCTCCGCGGTGGCCGCCATTGGCTGCCAGAGGCAACAGGGGAAAAAAGGGCCTCACGATTCACCCACAAGACAGGTTACGCACTTCTTGTGCTTTTGGGTCTCTTTCTGAGCGAATGGTCCTACGACCAAATGAATACACGTACCATCGACAGTCGCTCCGAATCACTCCAGGAGATCCTTGGAGATGTCAGCCTCTCTGAAGCAGAGGCACTCACCAAGAAGGGATGGCGATACCCTGCAGAAATCCTGGCAGACTGGGGCAAGGCATCAGCGGTAATCAGCGTCCCCTTTCGCGACCCCATCCACCGTCGTCTTACCCTTGTATCCCTGGTCAACATGGGCTCTGAAAATGCGCGACTACTGGAGATGGCCGGCATCTGCTGGCCAGAAGACCTGCGTCATCAACGCCCCAATGAACTTTTTGCAGAGCTCCTCACCATCAACAAGGCCGTCGGACTTCGAAAAACGCCTCTGGTGAAGCGCCGGGTTGAAGCATGGATCAATGCCGCAAAACGGCAATCTCCCTTCTTTTAGACAGTGCCCTGTCCCACAAAGCCGTTTCTTATCAATCAATGGGGATATGGAAGTCTTCAGTACGACGAAAAGAACATTGGGAGCCAGAGGCAGGCCCCGAGCAGGGCAAAGATCTGACAGAGGGGGATGTGGTTCACCGCAATGAAGGGTGTTCGGGCGTAAGTCAGTTAATCCTTTGATGGGCCAGAAAGCCCATCATGAGTTTCTTTGCTTCAGCCGGACTGCTTTTCCCATTTCTTCTCCCCGCAAGGGCGAAGGGGCGGAAATGGAACCATCATCAGCCCTTCCCTCACCGTCACTGATGGTGGAAAGCTCATTGAGCGCTTCACGGATCTCTCGGGACCCCTTGTCAAAAACCCGGCGCACGGCTGCATATTCCTGCTTTACCGCCCTGAAGGAAAAACGTCCGGCGCTCTTTTTCAGGTAACTTTGTGCCAGGTGTCGAACTGCCTGCCAGCTGTCCCGCCGCGTCTGATTCTCAATGGGCGTCAGTTCATCAAGGTCCTTCATACAATTGCGGTGGAATGACGACGTGAAGTATCTCATGAGCAGTGTCAGCCAAAAAAACAGCACCACTAGCGCCACCACGCCTCCTCCACCCAACAGTGCACGGGGCCCCATACTAGCAAACGCGGTCGTGGTCATCATGGCAAAGGTGGCTGCGCCCCCACAGAGCACACTGAACAAGAGACCGGCCAGCACGAATTTTGCGCGGAATGCGCGAGCCCGCCTGCGATAGCCGATGAGGGCTTCAAGCAAATGAGACAGACGCTCTCCATGGGTTTCAACGAATGTGGCAAGGTGATCAAGGTGGTGACAAGGGGCCTGCAAGATGGCCTTCTTCAGTTCCTCACGCTGGTTCTCGAGATGGCCAAGGTAACCTGAATCCTGGTCCGATGCATCAAAAAAACCACCTGTCACATGGGGAGAATAGGTCAAGCGAATCATGGGAATGTCTTTGCGTCCAGTGATTTGTGACAGGTTCCAGCAAAGGGTCCCATACACCCGAAGGAGGTCTGCCAGCGACGCGCACTCATCGATGCGGTTCAATACAAAGATCACCCGGTCCTCAAATGTCCGGCTCGGCAAGGTCTCCCTGATGCTGATGTAGGCTTCCCGGACAGTGCCCGCCTTGTGGGCATCAAAGACCACTAGGACAAGATCGGCGATCTGTGCCAGGTCGCCAATAATATCCTGATAGTTGTAACCACGATCCCGTTCCGTTATGCTGTCGAGCATACCAGGTGTGTCGATGATAGCTAGGTTTTCCAGAAAGGGCGAGTTAACCCTTTTTAGGCGGAAATGGGAGGCAAAACGCTGTCCGTGTTTTTTCAAGCTTTCGTAAGGGAATTCAGGGTCGTTGAGCAAAAACTTCCCGTCCCGTTCCTCAATGACGCGCACGATATTGCCAACAGTGTCTGAGTCATCGTGGGTAATCACCGTAAAGGAGTCGTCAGTGGGTGCCTGACCCGTGGCCTGGATGTTTCCTCCAAGGAACTCGTTGATGAGGGTAGACTTGCCAGATGAGTAATTGCCCAGCACCAATACCTGGGGCCGCCACTTGATGTTGGCCTCCAAAGGCACGTCGCTGTAACCGTAGCGAAGGGCCACAGGGGTCAAGTAACCGGCCACCATATCCACCACTTCAGTCCGGAGCGAATTGATGTAGTTCTCGCGGTACATGGACTTCTCCTGAAACATTCTAACACAAGCCCTGCGTTATGAACGGACCCTGTTTCGCACTGCTTCTGGTGGACCAGGACGGCAATATCCCGCTGGCTGCCGATCAACCTTGGGCACTATAGAAAAATATGGCATCCCTGTCAACAAACCACCTCTTGAGGGGCGTAACGCCCTTTTAGGTCTAGAAGACGTTGAACAGACAGGAGTCTCCTTCTCCGCCTCTCAGGCGACTCCCCCATGGCCGCCAACAGGGCCTCGTAGGCAGTCTCCATCTTGGCCCGATCACGGCATATCAAGGCAATGTCAATGTCCGCATCACAGATCCGTCTCACAACGGTCCCCACGTCAAAGTGCCTATCAATAGCCCCCATGTCCAGGTCATCGGTGATGGTGACCCCTTTAAAGCCCATGGTTTCTCTCAACAGGTCTTTGGCGATGACTGACGACAGACTAGCAGGCCACAGGGGATCAAGGGCATCGTATACCATATGGGATAGCATCACCACTTCCACACCGCTTTCTATGGCAGACTGAAATGGAACCAGATCCCTCGATTCCAGAACGTGCCTTTCTGTATCAATGTGGGCAACGTCGTTGTGAGGATCGGCCACTGCCCGCCCCATCCCTGGAAAATGCTTGGCCGTGGCGGCGACCCCGCCTTGCTGCAGTGCCTCAATCACGACCCTGCCCATATCTGCTGCCAGTTTCGGATCATCCCCAAAGACCCTATCTGCCATGACAGGGCAATCGCCCTCCTGCTCAATGACATCCAGTACGGGTGCAAGATTCATAGTAATCCCCACGTGCTTCAGTTCCCGTGCCGTGGTGGTCCCAAAGGCTCTGGCGGCATTTTGAGATCTGGCTTTCCCTATAACCCGGTTTCCTGGGAAAACCGTGAAGGGGGGCCCCAGCCGGGCCACCGAGCCACCTTCCTGATCAACAGAAATCATGAGGGGAGGATCACCTGTTCTCAGTGAAAGGGCCTGCACGTCCCCACAAAGCTCTGCCAACCCATGGGGATCAGATACGTTTCGTTTAAACAGGACAAGGCCGCCCACGTGCATTTGGCCTATCATAGATCGTAGGTCATCGTCCAATCGCGGCCCTTCGAATCCAACCATCAGGCTCTGGCCCGCCAGTTGCTCATTCGTAAGAGTGTCTGCCCGATGCATGGCCTGTCCCCTTCCACAGCTAAAGCGGGCCTGATTCGGTTTGGCCCCGCACTCTTGGTTACAATCGAGGATCTAACATATCACGCAGCCCATCTCCAAAGAAGTTGAAGCCAAGGACCACTAGCATGATCGCAAGCCCGGGAAAGGTCGTCAAGTGGGGTGCAATCAGGAGGAACTGCCGACCCTCGTTTAGCATGGCCCCCCAACTCGGCGTAGGCGGCTGGACCCCAAAGCCCAAAAAAGAAAGGCCCGCCTCCCCGACAATGGCCCCACCCATGCCAAATGTGGCCTCCACCAACAGGGGGGGCAATATGTTGGGCAAAATGTGAGAGCAAATAATCCTTTTTTGCGTGGCACCAATGGAGCGGGCCGCAGTGATGTACGTTCGCTCCCGGATGGACAGCACTTGGGCACGGGCAAGGCGAGCATATCCCACCCACCCCACAAGACAGAGCGCCAATATGACGTTGTTTAAGCTGGGACCCAAGAGCGCCATCAGGACCAAGGCCAGGAGAATGCCGGGAAAGGCCAAGAGGATATCGATGACCCGGGTCAGGATCTCATCAAAGGCCCCGCCCAAAAACCCGGCAGTGGCTCCAATCATCATCCCGATCATAAGAGAAACCAGGGCCGTAGAGACCCCGACCCAAAGGGAAATGCGGGCCCCATAGAGCATGCGGGCAAGAATGTCGCGACCGAATCTGTCCTGGCCTAGGGGATGGGACCAACTGGGACGACTAAGGCCCTCATCCAGGTGATGCAAGAACGGGTCATAAGGCGTAAGAAGGGGGGCAAGGAGAGCAGCAAGGATCATGATCACAATAATGACGAGGCCCAAAAGGACGAGACGATTTCTGACGTTAAAAGACTTAGGCCAAAACATTTGGCACCCTCTACGCAACAGGCTCTCTGCCAAGACGTATCCTGGAATCGCTCCATGCATAAGCGAGATCCGTCAACAGATTGATGAGGATGTAGGTGAAGCTAATCGTTATGACACAACCCTGGAGCAGGGGATAATCTCTTGAATAAATGGCTGTAATGGTTAAGCGCCCGATACCGGGCCATGAAAAGATCGTCTCTGTAATGATGGAGCCGGCCAACAGGCCTCCCAACTGCAACCCCAGCAGGGTCAGAATGGGGATACAGCCATTGCGGAAAGCGTGTTTCCATATGACCACCCTCTCTGAGAGCCCCTTTGCCCGAGCCGTCGTAATATAGTCTTCCTTTAGGACCTCAAGCATGCTGGAGCGGGTCATACGGGTCAAAATGGCCGCCATGGCTGTACCCAGTGTGAGGGCAGGCAACACGAGATGGGCAAGCCCTCCGTGGCCAGAGACTGGAAACCAGCCCAAGTATATGGAAAAGAACATGATCAGAAGAGGGCCTAGCCAAAAATTGGGCATAGCGACCCCTAACATGGCAAATAACATGGCGCCATTGTCCACCCACGAGTCCTTGTGCAGGGCCGACAGGACCCCTGCGGGCACGGCAATGAGCACAGCCACCAAGGCAGCTGCCAAGGTGAGTTCCACCGTTGCAGGGATGCGTTCGGCGATCATCCTTTTCACAGGCCTGCGCGCATGAATGGACTGTCCCAAATCACCGCAAAGGGCTTTCCTCAGAAAGATAAGGTACTGCTCGTGGAGAGGACGGTCCAGGTGGAAAGCGTGCCGCAACGAGGCACGATCGGCAGGCTGGGCCGTCTCGCCCAGCATGAAATCGATGGGATCCCCAGGTATGAGAGGACGGAAGAAAAAGACCAGAGTCAGCACGCCAAGTACCGTGGGAACAAGCAGGCTGAGTCGCTTCAGAAGATACCGGCCCATGGGCTAGTGTAGGGTCTCCAAGAACCCTTGTGCGGCTTTGCTCATGAAAAGAACCTCACGCTTGAATGGAGAACGCAGGCAGAACCCAACCTTTCAAAGGTCATGCACCGATGGGCACTGGCTGGCCTTCGAGCCACTTCAGATTCACAGAAAAAAGGGGCTGGGGCCTCGGTTCAGATCTTGCAAATGGACCATATGTCCTGGAACTTGGACAGCGTTCGGTGAGAGGCTGCAACCCTTTGAAATTCATCGAGCTTACTACAGCCCTTCCGATGAGGGCAGGACTTGTCCTCAACAAACAGCTCGCAGCGCAAACAAGGACTCTCCTGAAGGAGATCTAAGTTAAGCTCAACCTCCTGCCTGGTGGCAGGTTTCGCTCTCTTTCGTCTCTTCTTGCGGCCCTCGTGACCAACGATTAGAAAAAAATCTCGTCTCATGAAATGCCCCGTGACGCTACCACAAAATCATCTTCTGCCATAGAGCAAATGTCTGAATCTTCTCACTCCGACTGACATCGCCAACAGCACCCAAGGCCTCAATAAAACGCTTAAAAGAAGATTCCGAATCCTTTAACGGACCCATCGGCTCATGGGGCATACCGGCTCATTCCATGAAACTCTGACCCCCTCCATTTTTCTTTGTATAACTATTTGCTGAAGTCGTAAAAAATTCATTTTCCTCTCTCCGTGAGCATGTTGGGCGCACTCGAAACGTTCAGCAAAATACTAAGACCCTGCCTAAAGGCCTAAAACAGTTAGCATTTCTTAACGCTAAACATCGTGACTGCTGTTCTCCCAAAACGCTAACAGTCGTTCGCAAAAGAGTTCTTGCGGGACCATCACACTTGAACTTTTAGTCAATTTAAGGTAACATATCGCTAATCCATCAACAAGCCCCAAGCACTGCGTCACACGGCTGAATTTGCAGCCGCGGCACGACGTGAGGTAGCGTATGTTTGACCCTAAGGTCCGTGAAGACGTTTTCCCTTTTATCTGTGAAAACCCAGAGTGCCAACAAGCCTATGGGCAAGAAGAGTTCAAAGACCTTTTACGACTTTGGGGTGTTGTCTATGCCGATTGTGGAAACTTCATCTATCAAGGCATCACATGTCGCAAGTGCAAAAAGACCAGCCTCAAACCCCTTCCCAGAGATAATCCTCTAGTCGATCTTCGAGATTTCATCATTGTCCCCAACTCAAACCCGGCAGCCAATACGTGGGAGCAGTTCATTCAGCGCGAACGGATGGCCGATGAACACGATTTTCTAAAATTTAAGTCTATCCCGGCCTGGGAAGATGAGACGATTGGCTATGTGGACTTAGTGAATCGTTACCCCTCTGATTCCTATGCGCTCTATACAACGCCGGGCGTTCCCTACTTAATGATGATACCAGGAGACGTAGAGAGAAAGCAGGAAAAAGAGAATGAGACAGGAGAGATTCAACTCAGGAGGCTCTATCCAGACACCCCCAGGTTCCGAAACCTCTTGGTGTGCCTGAGTCCCAGCAGGATATCGCGAGTGGAAATAGATGAGGAAGGCGTCTCTCCCAAATGGAGCGAGGGTGATCCAAAGCAACTTGGAGAGAAAAGCATTGCGTGGATTGAGATACTGAAACAAACGGCTGGAGAATCTCTAAGAGAGGCTGTGAGAAGCCGCCTGGCGGAGAGAGGCGATGCTGATTTCGACGAAAACCTCTTTCAGGAGGCCTTGGAGCGGAACCTATGGTTGTCAGAATATGACCCAACGGAAACGCTTGAGCACCTTTCCACACAGGTTGGATTCGAAGAAACCATATGGCAACACTTTCAAGACGCTGTTCGACCCGTCATATATCCCATATGCACGGAGATCGCCCTTGAAAGGGACAGGAACAAGGCCCTGGGCTGGACAAAGAGGGTTGCAAAGGAAAAGGCCCTCTTTGTAGACGGACCCATGGGCCTGGGCAAGGTTTATGCCCTGCCAGAAGCCTTGGTGGAAAATGAGGCCCTGTCCGCTATCATATTCATGCCTACACACAGGCTTTGTCAGGAAATCGTACGATACCTCAAAATCAGAATCGCACAGAAAAAAGGTCTTAAATATTGGAAGCACTTCGACTACGAGAACGGTTTTCTAAAGAGGGACCTTAAGAGGGAGCTTCTTCAAAAGGAAGTCTACTATGTAGATAGCTTAAATGAAAAGGAGTGTCCCTATTATGAGGAGCTCGCCGCTGGGTATCGCCAGCATTGGACCTTCAACAAAGATACATGCGAGGATTGCGAAAAGAAGGCATACTGCAGATTTATCTCCCATCAGGAGCGTGCCCCCTTTTCCAGAATCATTGTCGCCACCCATTATGAATATGCCCCCTTCTGTGAGAACCCGAATCTCTGCAAATGGTTCAAACAGGGGGTTGATGAAAAAAGAGACGCAGTGGGAAGAGATGTTTTTGCACTTGCCGAAGACTTTATTTTTTCAAGGTGTTATCAGCCGCTTATCCTTGACGAGGCAAAGACCAAGGAGTTCTTGACGAAATCGACGGAGTTCTTGTCTCCCTTTGACAAGGCCGGTAAGGCCATTGGTCACGTGGACCAGCTTTTTAAAGAGATCACCAAGTGCGATGACACTGCCATCACGCCGCCTGTAAACGCCACATTCAGGTTTTCTAATGCCATGGTAAAGAACTGGAAGAAATCATTTCACCATTCACAACTGTCTATCCCGGAGGCCCTTCGTGATGTGGGCAGGGTCGAAGACTATTTGCAATGGCTTGAACATGCTATACGGCTGGGCGTGGTTGTTGAGAGGAAGAACGGTTCCCTTTTAGTCCACTTTCCAAACCCAACGGCCTACAATCTCTCGAAGCTCCCTGCCCACGCTTTTTTCGATGCCACTATGCCGGAAGATCACCTGGTGGAAAAGAAACTGCAAGACATTCAGTTTGAACAGATGACCTTGGACATAAAGCCTTTTGGGCGAATCAGGGTAACCCAGAATGGGGAGATTGATTTGCCGGGCAAGAGCCAAGGAGAGAAGGCACAAAAGGTCCAGGAGTTCATCCAGGACCTGCTGCGGGAGCAGGGAAAGGACCACAGATACTTCTTTGTCGCCTCTGAAACGACCATAAAGGGATATCTTAAGGGCTTTCTGGAAAAGGAATATCCTGAGTTAGACCCTGTGGTAGTCTCCTATGGAGGCCTTGACCACGGAGGTCATCGCGCTAAAGACTGCGACATTGCCGTTGTCTTGGGAGGGTTTCGCCCTTCAGAGGGAGTGGAAGTCGCCATGGCCCTAGAGTGGATCCGAGATATCTTGTCTGCTGATGGATGCACCCCAACAGAATCGACTCTCTGGGCCCGGGAGGAAACCACTGGCGAGCGTGTCTACAAGGACGATTACGCGCTGGTTGGTCAGTTGACAAAATCGTTGCAGTTCTCTGAACAGAGGCGGGCCTTGGCCCTCACCCATTACATCATTCACGACGTTGATTTCTACATCCTCTCCAAAGACCCTGTTTCTGACTATGAACCTTTCTTGTCCCTTGGCGAGGCAGGTGAACCTAGGGCCGAGATTGCCCCCCACCGATTTCGGCGCAGTGACAGCAAATATCAGCAGGTGAAACAGGCTGTCCTTGACTGGCTGAAAGAGAACCACGCGGCCACTGTCACACAGATCCACCGAAATACTGGGATTCGGAGAGGTACCGTAGGAGAACATCTCAAACAGATGGAAAAAGAGAATGCCCTCGTTCGAAAAGGGAAAAAATACGTTCTCCCTTCATGAGGCTCGCGCTTTTGTAACAAGGCCATGGGGCTTAGCACCATGGCAATAGAATAGAAAGGGGTTACGGCAACTTGCCATAACCCCTTTGTGTTGTGTGGTGCGCCCAGCAAGATTCGAACTTGCGGCCGACGGATTCGCTGCAAACCCAAAGGCTTTTCCCCTTGTTTCCTCTGCAGGAGAATATGGGGTCAGCGTTCCCCCCTTTTTTGCCGCTTCCTCATTTTTCCAGGATGCAGTAGATATTAAAGGTGAAATATTTCCCTAAGAAAGGGATGCGGTGCAGCATATTGGAAAGCATGGAATACAAAAGGTTCTCATGGACGTTGGTCCTTAAATCGACAATGCGTAGACCGCATTGGGCAAAGACAGACATATACTGATTGAAAGACAGGCGGTTCAAACCGAGATCGCTAATCGAACGGATGGGGACCTTTCGTTTTCTGTTTAGACGCGTGACGATTGTGTCTTCGCTCAAAATAAGATGTCCCCAGGGAATCAGAGCTTTACAATAGCCGTGGTCCCCGTACGGGCTGTGGTAAAGTGGCCCAAAGCCGGAATAGACGCGACCGCCGGGTTTTAAGCGTTTCTTCATTTGTAGCAGCAGGCCTTCCAGGTCGAGGCAATGCTCGAAGGCTGCCTTGGACAGGATGATGTCAAAATCGGCTTCTTGCAATTGCTCTAGAGGCGTGGTGCTGAAACGGATGGTCTGGACGAATTGAGGATAATGAAGCCTTAGGATTTTGTTGGCAAAATCGATCTTGTGCGCATTGATATCTAGACCTATCACCTGGCGGGCCCCACTGGCGGCCACATCGATACATAGGCTGCCAAGACCGCACCCGATTTCTAGTACTTTCAAACCGGCAAAATCAATGATTTTAAAGCGCCGCCGGAAGATGGGGTTTCGTTCCTGCCGTTGATATTCAAAATAGCGCAACCATCCTTGATGCAGCTCTTTTGAAGGGGCCTTTTTGACGGCGATTTGTCGATTCATTGCCCTTAACACCTCACTGTACCACTCACGGTTACAACAGTGAGGCTGGTGATAACTGGTCATAACAAGTTGATTTCCGATGGAAGTTGCGTAGCAGGGATGGCGTTGTGTGTCAATGACAGAATCCTGTCTACAACTTGAATCGCTGACACTGCAACGGTTAGGCCACGAAGGGTTAGGGGCACTTTCCTGTTTTGAATTTCCTTGACATACAGAACATTCGTTCTATACTCGGAAGATAGAACATTTGTTCTATATCGTGGAGGACACGTTATGGAAGGTCTATCAAGCAAGCAAGGGCAGGTATTAAGGTTTCTTATGGATTTCAATGCAGACCATGGGCTCCCACCCACCATAAGAGAACTGTGTGAACACTTTGGATTTAGGTCCCTCAACACGGCCCATTTTCATCTGCGGTCCCTGGAAAAGAAGGGGTATATCCAGATTCATCCAGGCAAAGGGCGAGGGATCACCCTGCCCGGAGCCCGCCCTTTGTCTGAAAGACAGATCCCCCTGGTAGGCAGGATTGCAGCAGGGACACCGATTTTGGCCCTTGAGAATATTGAAGACTTCCTGGGGATTGATAAGGGGTTCTTTGGGACTGAAACAAACTTTGCAGTCCAAGTCAGGGGAGACTCCATGGTGGATGCCCATATCCAAGACGGAGATTATGTGATCATCAAGGTGCAGGAGCAGGCTGAAAGCGGAGATATCGTGGCTGCTCTTATCGATGACGAGGTGACCCTGAAATATTTTGTCCGTAGACAAAACCAGGTGAGACTGGAGTCGGCAAATCCAAAGTATGGGCCTCTGATTTTTAAAAAGGGAGAGAGCCGATCCTTGAAAATCCTGGGAGTCATGGTGGGGCTCATAAGGAAGAGGGGTAATATAAGGCATAGGGCGTAAGGCGTAGGGCATAAGGGAGTTAAGGGAGATGGGAAAGTTTCAGGAACTTAAGGTGTGGCAGCGCTCAAAAGAACTTGCCGTATATATCTATAAATTGACAGAGGGCAATGCATTTTCCAAAGACTATGGCTTGAGAGACCAAATGCGCCGCACTGCTGTTTCCATTCCTAGTAACATAGCAGAAGGCGATGAACTGGATACGGACCGGCAGGCTATCAAGTTCTTTTATACGGCAAAGGGTTCCTCTGCAGAACTTCTTACGCAGGCCATGATAGCCTATGAGATCGGCTACCTTAAGAAGGAGCATTTTGGCCATATCCAACAAGAATGTCAGGCCCTTTCAGGTATGCTAGCGAGGCTTATCCAGGCAAGAGAGAAATAATAAAGGCGCACGGCATAAGGCTTTAAGGCAGCAATTTTTTCGCACCTTGCGCCCTACGCCTTATGCCAATCATTATATTTATGTTCACCCATCTCCATGTTCACAGTGCTTTTTCCTTTCTTTACGGCACCTTTACACCCGAAGCCTTGGTGCAGCGCGCAAAAAAGAGAGGGTTTGACGCCATGGCCCTTACAGACAAAAACGGTCTCTATGGGGCTGTTCGATTTTACAAGGCTGCCACAGCAGAAGCTATGAAGCCGATTCTGGGGTCAGAGATTACCCTCCGGGATGGGACTTCTTTGATATTGCTGGCCCTTTCCTTTGCTGGCTACAGAAACCTTTGCCGCATCTTGTCTGAAGCACACATGAACAATCCAAGGGGACAACCTGCCTGTTCTCAGGATGCCCTGACCCGGTTCTCCCAGGATCTCATCTGTCTGACAGGAGGAAAGGACGGAAGGCTTCAGAGACTGATTTCTAAGGGCAACTTGGAACAGGCCTGCCACTGGCTTTACAGACTCAAAGAAAGTTTTGGGCCTGGGCAACTCTTTGTTGAAATCCAGCACCATGGCCTTAAAGACGACGACGAAGTCATGGATGCCTCGGCAGGGCTTGCCAAAAAGGCTGGGCTTCCTGTGGTAGCAACGAATGATGTGGCCTTTTTGGACAAAGATGACTTCGATGTCCATCAAAGGCTTATCGATATCCAGCTGACGGTCCACCATAGAGATGTTCATGGAGTTCCCAATGAACAGTTTTATCTCAAATCAGCAAAGGAGATGCGGGCAGAAATCCCATATGCCGAGGCCCTGGGAAATGCCGTGCGTATTGCGAAAAACTGTAAACTGACGCTTCCTATAAACCAAATGCATCCTCCTTATTATCCCGTGCCTGAAGGCGAGTCCGCAGACAGCCGCCTTACCAGGCTCTGTTTTTCCGCCTTGGCAAAGACCTATAGGCCGGTCCCCTATCCTGTCCTTATGGATCTGGAACGGGAACTGGACCTTGTACGGCAAAAGGGACTTTCTGGATACTTCCTATTGGTGAAAGATGTGCGGGATTTCGCCAGGTCCAGGCGGATTCGCTGCACCGTGAGGGGGTCTGCCGCCGGGTCCCTCATGACCTATTTGCTTCTTGGAGGTGTGGACCCTCTGGAGCACGATCTCTTGTTTGAAAGATTTCTCAATGAGGGCCGGTCAGACATGCCTGATGTGGACCTTGATTTTGACTCTATGAGAAGAGACGAGGTTATCACCTATGTCATGGAAAGATATGCAGACCAGGCTGCCATGGTGGCCACGATTCCCACCTTCAGGGCTCGTGGGGCCATACGTAAGCTTGGCAGGGCCTTTGGATATTCCTATGACAAGATTGATCGATTAACCTCTTTTCTTCCATATTATTTGAAGAGTTCCCAGATTGAAGCTGCATCTCACACCCTACCTGAACTAAAAGACACACCCCTTAGAGAGGAGGCTGAACTCCTAGAGATGGCGGCAAAGATTTCAGGCCTTCCCTATCAGCTTTCAGTGCACCTAGGTGGGGTGATCATCGCACCTGAGGAACTGGCCTCGTGGACTCCCCTAGAGATGTCCAACAAAGGGTTTCCTGTAGCCCAATACGACAAGGACGACGTAGAGGCCCTTGGTCTGGTGAAGCTTGATCTATTAGGGCTCCGTATGCACACGGCCATCCAAAAGACGTTGGACCGTCTTGGTGACCGGGGTACTTTTCTGGACCTTGACCAGATCCCTTTAGATGATGAAAAGACCTTTCGTCTCTTAAGGACCACGGAAACCGTAGGGGTCTTTCAGGTCGAATCGCCTGGTCAGCGCCAGCTCCTGGGAAGGCTTCAGCCCCAGAAATTTTCCGATATTATTGCTGAGATTTCCCTCTTCAGGCCCGGCCCTATGAAGGGAGACATGGTGACTCCCTATGTAGAGCGAAGAAGGGGTAAAAAACGAGTTCGTTATCCTCATGCAGACCTTGAGCCGATCCTTAAAGAAACTTACGGGGTTGTCCTTTTCCAAGAACAGGTCTTAAAGATTGCCCATCGCATCGCCGGCTTTTCCCTTGCCGAGGCCGATCTCCTGCGGCGGGCCATGACCAAAAAACGGTCGGCAGCTGAGATGGAAAAGATGAAAAGGGCCTTTATCCAGGGGGCCATAAGACAAGGGCACGGCCAAAAGACAGCGGAGGAGATATTTGCCATGGTGGCAGGCTTTGCCGGTTATGGCTTTTGCAAGGCCCATGCAGCCTCCTTTGCCCACATCACCTACCAGAGCGCCTTTCTCAAGGCCCATCATCCCCTTGAATTCTATCTGGGGCTTCTCAATGCAGGCCACGTGGGCTCTTACCCCAAAGGCGTTATGGTAAACGAGGCGAAGAGGCGGGGAGTTGAGGTACTGAGGCCTCACATCAACCACAGCGATCAAGATTATACGGCAGAAAAAAACAGCATCCGAATAGGACTTTTAGCCATAAATGGTCTGGGGCCGAAATTTGCTGAACGGATCTTAAGAGAACGAGAAAAGGGACCCTTTACCAGCATCAAGGCCTTTTGTCTCAGGGTGAAACTCCCACAGGAGATCATCCTAAGGCTCTCTTTCGCCGGTGCCTTCCTGGGGCTCCCCTTGAACAAGAGGAGGCGTGCCTGTGGATAGAAAGGACCTTTACCTGTTTTTAACCGAGTCTGACGTGATGCAGGTATCTGCTTCCATACACATCATGACCCCTTTTAGGGAGGACCTTAAAACGTACGGCTTTATCCAAAGTTCCGCCTTAAAGTGGAAACCCCATGGAAGCCTGGTGAAGGCAGCCGGGCGGGTCATCATTATTCACACGCCCCCTACCAAGAGTAGAAAAAGGGTCATGTTTTTGACCCTGGAAGACGAAGACGGTCTCTTTGATCTCACCGTATTTGAAGATGTGCAGGCGAGATATGCAAAAAAGATCCTGGCCAGTACGGTGCTCCTGGTAGAAGGCGTCATGAACCGTTTCGGATTGCGCGGCGTATCCATTGTGGCAAAGCGCTTTTGGACAGTGAAAGGGTTTTATGAAAGAAGCAAAGATAAAAAGAATAAGGGTAGGCACGGCCTCGTGGACAGACAAGACCCTGATCGACAGCGGCACCTTCTACCCGAGGCAAGTAACTACCGCGGAAGGCCGTCTTAGGTTCTATGCAGAGCATTTTGATACCGTAGAAGTAGACTCCAGCTACTATGCCCTGCCCTCGGAAAGGAACGCTGTCTTATGGGCAAAGCGCACGCCCCCAGAGTTCGTATTCCATATCAAGGCCTATTCCATGCTCACAGGCCATCCCACCGTGGTGAAAGGTATCCCAAGGGTGCTGAGACAAGAGCTTCCCAAAGCGATCCTGAAAAGGGCCCAGGCAAGGGAATTCCCAAAGGAGATCGTGGAGGCGGCCTTTGATATGTTTCAATCAGCCTTAAGGCCACTCAAAGAAGCAGGCAAACTGGGCTGTCTCCTCTTTCAGTTCCCGCCCTGGTTTGTGCCGTCTGCCAGGTCCTATGCCTGGCTGGAACTGGTCCGGGAAAAACTCCTGTTTCATCGCCTGGCTGTGGAGTTTCGACATTGGAGATGGATTGTCGCTCCAGAGAAGGACAGGGCCTTACGCTTCCTAAAAGCAAACGACATGAGCTATGTGGTCACCGACGCCCCTTGGATCAGGGGCTGGGAAGCCCCCCTGGCAGTGGCAGCCCCCATTGTCTATCTCCGTTTTCATGGTCGAAACCGCGAAAACTGGTTCAAAAAGGGTGTGGCAACGGTGGAGCGCTATCGCTACCTTTATGATGAAAAAGAACTGGAAGGGTGGACAGAAAAGGTACAGGAGGTACACGCCAAAGCCGATGAGACCTTTGTACTTTTTAACAATTGCTACAAGAACTACGGCATCAAGAACGCAAAAACGCTCAAGAGATTGGTCAAAAGTAATCGCGGGGGTCTTTAAGAACGCCGCAGCGCATACCTAAACGATTTGATAACGTTCAAAAGTTGAGGCAAAGGCCTTCGCCGGCAGTTAGAGATAGGGATGATCGCTGAACGCAGGCATACAGCCATTGCCATCTACACAAATGGCATAGGCTACCTAAAGGCATTGGAGGCCGAAGAGAAGCGATGATTCCTATCTCTAAGTTGGTTGTCTAGAAATCCACTAAGTCAACACTTTTGAACGTTACTAACGATTTAGGCTTTCGAATCGTTGCTTATGCATAGCATGCAATATTGCCAATCGGCATGATCAAACAAGGGCTCGAGATAGAAAACGGAGATGTGACATGCCAGCAAATCTTGGGGCCAAGGGCACCACCACAAGATATGGGCAGAGCCGATGACCACTTGGCCTCGTTCATCAATGAATGTGGCTGTTCTGTTAAAGCCCTGTTACTGTAAACTGAGATGTGGTCTTTTCTTTATCCAGAAGTTCACCCGAAAGCTTCAGTTTCAGCTTGTACACAATCGTCTTGATTTTACCTGCAGCCGTGTAAGGAACCTTGATCCTCTTCCCGTCGTCCCGATCTTTGATCAGGACGTAGTCCGTTCCCGGGTACTGCAGGGCCTTCTTCTCGTAGGTCCTTCCAAAAATATTGATGAGGGCCTTCACCTTGTACTGCGTACCCGGATTGCCCAGAACATCATAAACAACATGAAACTGAATCGGCTCTTTGGGAGCAAACACGGTCTGGGGTACGCCACTGTCATTACAGGTGTAAGCGTCCTTGATCACAACCGCTTCAGTACCAATTGAAGAACACACCATGGATATTTCAGCCAACGAATCCTGAGGGGTAACGTTTGTATCGACAACGTCGACGAGGGAAGTGCCAGCGACGTATGAGCGATTTTCACCGGAACCGCCCGTGCCGCTGGACAGGGACGCACTCGTGGTCATGATCTGGCAGTTAGGGATTTCTCCAGCACTATTCAGCCTCAGAACAAACATGTCATCCGTCCAGTAAGAACCGAAAGAATCACTGAAACCTGCCAAGATATACGCACCGTCTCTGGTTTGCTCGACAGAGCGGATGGAATCATCCCCTGCACCGCCATATGTCTTTTCCCAAAGCCTTGCCCCGTTTGAATCCAGCCTGAGTGCTGTGATGCCATCCCCCACCACGATATACCCTCCATCTGAAGTCTGCTGGACGGCATGGGCATGTTCATCCGTAGAATCTGTTAGCCCATAGGCCTTCTGCCAAACAATGGATCCGTCAGGATTCAGCTTCAAGACCCAGTAATCAACTTCCGTACCCGTACCAAAAAAATCGGTACTGCCTGCTACGATATACCCACTATCTGACGTCTGCTGAATGGAGCCCACGGTGCTGATAGTGCCTAATGAATATGTCTTCGACCAGTCCACAGTTCCGCTGGAACCTAGTTTCAAGACCCAGCTGTGGGCATTTCCCAGTCCATCATCCCGATTGGCTGCCAGGATATAGCCATCATCTGACGTCTGTCGAAGGGAAACGGCCGAGTCGGCCTGACCCGTGCCATAGGTCTTTTGCCAGCCCACGGTCCCGGTGGAATCCAGCTTCAAGACCCAAATGTCAGAACTCCTTGCCCCATTATCCCAATCACCTGCCAGTATGTAGCCACCATCTGAAGTTTCTTGCAGGCACGTTGCTCCCGTCTCAAGCCAACCACCATAAGTCTTCTGCCAGACAATGGCCCCGTCGGAGTGTAACTTCAGAACCCATATAGAATGACTGAACGAATCCGTATGACCTGCGACGACATATCCGCCGTCCGATGTTTGCTGGACGCCACAAGCGGTCTCGTCGCCAGTGTCGCCATAGGTTTTTTCCCAGATAACACTTGCGCTTGGGTCGAGCTTCGCGACCCAAACGTCCTTGTTTCCCGCACCGAATGAGGACGTCTCACCCGCTACAATGTAAGCATCAGGGTTCCCATGGGCGTCGAAGGTCTGCTGAATACTATGGGCTCGATCATACCCGCTGCCCCCATAGTCATAAGCCCACGGATATACGTGGACGGTGATGTATCCAATCTTCTTCTCCGTGTCTGACCCACCGGGGCCTGTTACCGTGAGCTTGACGGTGTAGGTACCAGCACCGTTATACGTATGAGTGGGATTTTGCTCAGTGGAGTCTTCTACACCGTCATTTTCAAAATCCCACGACCAGCCCGTGACTGTATGGGTAGAAAGATCCGTGAAGGTGACCGTCAACGGCTCGCTACCGCTCGTGGCTGTGGCTGAAAAATCAGCCTTGTGCGCGGGAATAATGTAGTCAGTCTTTATCTCCGTGTCTGACCCCCCTGGGCCAGTGGCTGTCAGCTTAACCGTGTAAGTGCCGGCATTGCCATACGTGTGAGTGGGATTTTGCAAGGTGGAGTCTTCTATACCGTCGTTTTCAAAATCCCACGACCAGCCCGTGACGCCGCCTGTAGAAAGGTCGGTAAAGGTAACCGTCAGGGGCTCGTCACCGGTTGTAGGAGAGGCCGAAAAGTCCGCCACGTGGTTCACGGTGATGTAGCCGGCCTTTGTCTCAATGTCTGACCCTCCCGGCCCAGTGGCTACCAATTTCACCGTATAGGTGCCAGCACCGTTGTATGTATAGGTGGGATTTTGCTCAGTGGAGTCTTCTACACCGTCGTTTTCAAAATCCCACGACCATTCCGTAACATTGCCTGTAGAAAGGTCGGTGAAGTTGACCGTTAAGGGCGCTCCGCCGCTTGTGGGACTGCCGGAAAAATCCGCCACAGGCGGGGCATCCGTTACCGTGATGTAGTCAATCTTTTTCTCCTTGTCTGACCCTCCCGGTCCAGTGGCTATCAGTTTGACCGTATAGGTGCCAGCCGTGTTGTAGGTATGCGAGGGGTTTTGCAAGGTGGAGTCTTCTATACCGTCGGTTTCAAAATCCCACGACCAGCCCGTGACACCGCCTGATGAAAGATCCGTGAAGGTGACCGTCAGCGGCTCTACGCCGGTTGTGGGAGTGGCCGAAAAGTCAGCCACGTGGTTCACGGTGATGTAGTCGGTCTTTATCTCCGTGTCTGACGGCCCCGGGCCAGTGACTGTCAGCTTGACCGTGTAAGTGCCGGCGTTGCTATACGTATACGTGGGATTTTGCAAGGTAGAGTCTTCTATACCGTCGTTTTCAAAATCCCACGACCAGCCCGTCACATTGCCTGATGAAAGATCCGTGAAGGTGACGATCAGCGGCTCTCCACCTGTTGTGGGTGTAGCCGAAAAGTCCGCGACGTGGTTCACGGTAATGTAGTCGGTCTTTATCTCCGTGTCTGACCCTCCCGGACCGGTGGCAGTGAACTTGACCGTATAGGTGCCGGCCGCGTTGTAGGTATGCGACGGGTTCTGCAGGGTAGAGTCTTCTATACCGTCGTTTTCAAAATCCCACGACCAGCCCGTCACAACCCCAGTAGAAACGTCCGTGAAGGTGACTGTCAGGGGCTCTCCACCCGTGGTGGGACTACCGGAAAACTCCGCCACAGGCGGCGCATCGGTCACTGTAATGTAGTCTATCTTTGTCTCAATGTCTGATCCTCCCGGGCCAGTGGCTGTGAGCTTCACTGTATACGTGCCAGCCGTGTTGTACGTATGCGACGGGTTCTGCAGGGTAGAGTCTTCTATACCGTCGTTTTCAAAATCCCACGACCAGCCCGTCACAACCCCAGTCGAAACGTCCGTGAAGGTGACCGTCAGGGGCTCCACGCCCGTGGTGGGTGTCGCCGAAAAATCAGCCACGGGTGGCGCATCGCTCACTGTAATGTAGTCTATCTTTGTCTCAATGTCTGACCCTGTCGGGCCAGTGGCTATGAGCTTCACTGTATAGGTGCCAGTCGTGTTGTACGTATGCGACGGGTTCTGCAGGGTAGAATCTGATGTACCGTCGTTTTCAAAATCCCACGACCAGCCCGTGACAACCCCAGTAGAAAGATCCGTGAAGGTGACCGTCAGGGGCTCCGCGCCCGTTGTGGGACTACCGGAAAAGTCCGCCACAGGGGGTGCATCAGTCACCGTAATGTAGTCAATCTTTGTCTCGATGTCTGACCCTGCCGGGCCAGTGGCTGTGAGCTTCACCGTATAGGTGCCAGTCGTGTTGTACGTATGCGACGGGTTCTGCAAAGTAGAGTCTTCTGTACCATCGTTTTCAAAATCCCACGACCAGCCCGTCACATTGCCTGATGAAAGATCCGTGAAGGTGACCGTCAGGGGCCCCGCGCCCGTTGTGGGACTACCGGAAAAGTCCGCCACAGGTGGCGCATCGGTCACTGTAATGTAGTCGATCTTTGTCTCAACGTCTGACCCTGCCGGGCCGGTGGCTGTGAGCTTCACCGTATAGGTGCCAGTCGTGTTGTACGTATGCGACGGGTTCTGCAAGGTGGAGTCTTCTATGCCGTCGTTTTCAAAATCCCACGACCAGCCCGTGACACCATGTGAGGAAAGATCGGTAAAGTTCACGGTCAGGGGCTCCGCGCCCGTTGTGGGCGTGGCCGAAAAGTCCGCCACGTGGTTCACGGTGATGTAGTCGGTCTTTATCTCCGTGTCTGACGGCCCCGGGCCAGTGACTGTCAGCTTGACCGTGTAAGTCCCGGCGTTGCTATACGTATAGGTGGGATTTTGCAAGGTAGAGTCTTCTATACCGTCGTTTTCAAAATCCCACGACCAGCCCGTGACACCGCCTGATGAAAGATCCGTAAAATTCACCGTCAGGGGCTCTCCACCCGTTGTGGGCGTGGCCGAAAAGTCCGCCACGCGGTAAACGATAATGTAGTCAGTCTTTGTCTCGATGTCTGACCCGCCCGGGCCGGTGGCAGTGAGCTTGACCGTATAGGTGCCGGCCGTGTTGTAAGTATGCGAAGGGTTTTGCAGGGTAGAGTCTTCTATACCGTCGTTTTCAAAATCCCAGGACCAGCCCGTGACATTGCCTGTGGAAAGGTCCGTAAAGTCGACCGTCAGGGGCTCTACGCCGGTTGTGGGACTACCGGAAAAGTCTGCCACAGGCGGCGGATCGGTCACTGTAATGTAGTCGATCTTTGTCTCGATGTCTGACCCGCCCGGGCCAGTGGCTGTGAGCTTGACCGTGTAGGTGCCGGCCGTGTTGTAAGTATGCGAAGGGTTTTGCAGGGTAGAGTCTTCTATACCGTCGTTTTCAAAATCCCACGACCAGCCCGTGACATTGCCTGAAGAAAGATCCGTAAAGTCGACCGTCAGGGGCTTCACACCGGTTGTGGGACTACCGGAAAAGTCCGCCACAGGGGGCGGATCGGTCACTGTAATGTAGTCGATCTTTGTCTCAATGTCTGCCCCGCCCGGGCCAGTGGCTGTGAGCTTGACCGTATACGTGCCGGCCGTGTTGTAAGTATGCGAAGGGTTCTGCAGGGTTGAGTCCGGGGTGCCGTCGTTTTCAAAATCCCACGACCACCCCGTGACATTGCCTGTGGAAAGATCCGTAAAGTCGACCGTCAGGGGCTCCACACCGGTTGTGGGACTACCGGAAAAGTCCGCCACAGGGGGTGCATCAGTCACCGTAATGTAGTCGATCTTTGTCTCAATGTCTGACCCGCCCGGGCCGGTGGCTGTAAGCTTGACCGTATACGTGCCGGCCGTGTTGTACGTATGCGAAGGGTTTTGCAGGGTAGAGTCCGGGGTACCGTCGTTTTCAAAATCCCACGACCAGCCCGTGACATTGCCTGTGGAAAGGTCCGTAAAGTCGACCGTCAGGGCTTCTACGCCCGTTGTGGGACTACCGGAAAAGTCCGCCACAGGGGGTGCATCGGTGACCGCAATGTAGTCGATCTTTGTCTCAATGTCTGACCCGCCCGGGCTGGTGGCTGTGAGCTTGACCGTATACGTGCCGGCCGTGTTGTACGTATGGGAGGGGTTTTGCAGGGTTGAGTCCGGGGTGCCGTCGTTTTCAAAATCCCACGACCAGCCCGTGACATTGCCTGTGGAAAGGTCCGTGAAGTCGACCGTCAGGGCTTCTACGCCGGTGGTGGGACTACCGGAAAAGTCCGCCACAGGGGGTGCATCGGTCACTGTAATGTAGTCTATCTTTGTCTCCGTGTCAGAGCCTTCCCCATTGGTCGCTGTAAGAGAAACAGTATAGGTGCCTGGCGTATTGTAAGTGAAGGATGGATTCTGCAGCGTCGAGTCTTCTACCGTGTCGTTGTTAAAATCCCAAGACCATGACGTAGGCACTCCTGTTGAAAGATCCGTAAAGGTGACCGTCAGGGGCTCCACGCCGGTGGTGGGACTACCGGAAAAATCAGCTACTGGCGGCACTGCATAGGCTGATGAAACCATAGCGAATAGGCACATCATAGCCAGTAACGCTACAAAGACACCATAAATCGACCCTCTCCGTAGAGGTCTTTTTATCATCAGCCTATAAGCCATATACCTGTGTTCGTTGTCCCCAGCACTGTTCATGATTTGTCTCCATTGTTGAGGTAACTGAAGATAGGCCAGCCACACGTTTTACATACGTCTCCTAATACAGCCTTTTGTAGCCAAATCAAGCATAGGGCACAATGGGCAAAATTACGGATTCAAAGGCAGGAAAACACCTAATTCTTAGCCGGAGAAGTACCGGTCCAATATAGAACGTTGAGAAATGAGCTGTCACAAGCGAAGGGCCAGCGATTCTTACCTCATATTAGCGAACAGTATCACCCCCTACTTTGCTTTATCCGCACTGCTGGTCGAGGCCTTCTATTGCCACTAAGCCTTAATCATCCCATTTGCCGAATACAACGATTTCGGCAACAGCTTTGTCTTTGTCCAACAGTACACCAACTCTTAATAACTTCAGTTTAAACAACAAACCAGGAGGTGAGTTTCGGCTCTTTCCGGAGCGTGGAGTAGATAATCAACCTATCCTTGAAACAAGGGATGGATAAGTGTTGCCTCATTGGCAATTTCAAATATATCAGCAGCCATCTGTGCTTTTAAGATGCACGGGTCACATACAAGATGTAGGCTTGGAGGAAAAAGGCCGAGCCAAATGGCTCAGCCTTTCTTTCTCAGATAATCAGTTACTATTGTTACCGAACAGTTGCATTTCGTACTGAAGTCGATCCTTTTCTTCCCGTTCAATCGCCTGAAATGACATGAAGCCCCCTCAATTTCTTCCATCTACATCAGGCATCAAGTCCTTCTATGTCACCGCTAAACTCTAATCATCATATCGCCCGAAAACAACGATTTCGGCAATAGCCTTGTCTTTGTCTAACAGTACACCGTCTTTTATCAATTTCAGTTTAAACTTAATTGTCTTGATGGCACCGAAGGCACTGTTTGCTGGAATCCTAATGCCATAAGCCAGACCTACTTTCATGTGATACCCGGTCCCAGGAAACTGTTTGTCTTTTTTTATTATAACAGGATAGTAGGTCGGAAAGGCAGTAAACAAACCCTTCACCTTATATTTGGTGTCTGGATCGCCTATGACATCATATATGACATGCAGTTTGATGGGCTCCCTGCGTTTAAAAGTTGTTTTTCGTACGTCGTTTTTGTCCGTCACATAGGCGTCAGTAATTACAACCTTGGGAGCTGCCAGTCCCCCGCTGAGAGGCACATCCAGTATTGGCGTGTAAGGGTCATTCGAGGGGATACGAAGGCTTGCCCCTTCCAGCCTTTCCGATATGGGAGAAAAGACCACATCAACTACGCAGGTTTCTGACGGTGCGAGTATCTGATCAGAACAGGTGTCCCCTTGTATCGTGAACTCAGCTGCGTTTGTCCCTATTATCGAAAGGGTTCCTAGCTGAAGATCTGCCTCTCCCGAATTGGATATGGTCACCGACATAGGTGGCGATGAAGTACCGGGTGGCAGTTCTCCGAAATCAAGACTTGTGGGAGAAACTGAAATGTCCGCCCCGGTTTCCTCGATAAACACAGGCCGTTTCCTCAAGGTAATATTTATCCGGGTTGCTGTAATCGGCGTGGCATAGGATGCAAAAGCCTCTTCAAAAAGGACCGTATCAGCCTCTTGTCCCGTATCGAATGCTGGCACAGCCTCGGTCACCCTCACCTGGGGCGTGCTCACGTCACTCACATCAAGTGTAACCGTTTTGGTGTCTTCTTCACCCCTAAACCAATCATACCAGACTACATAGATAGGCAGTCCATTGACCATGAAACGGTACTGGTAGACGGCGGGGGCAACCTTTGTGTAGGCAATGTTCTGCCAATCTGCACTTCCCAACTTCTGCACCAAGAGTTTCTTGGTGAAATAGGAAAGCTTTTTGACGCCAGCCCCTTTGTCAAACTCTCCCTCGCCGTCATAGATTAGTCCGGTATACCAGAAGCATCCTTCTTGCGCGCCGCCGGGCCTTTCATAGAGGAAGTTCCACAAAAGTCTCTCTATCCCCATGGACGGTGGTGTAATATATCGTTTAAAAAGGTCTGTGGCTTGTTCGAGCTCACTCTGGCACGGCCAGTAGGTGCCATCAGGCATTTTAGGGCAGTCCGAATAGGTCGATGACTCCGTCATCCAAATAGGTTTGGTGGGATCATACTCTTTTAGGAAGTCAATCCTCATCCGAAAGCCTGCAAAGTGATTCGTATTGAAGCCGAAACGATGCATGTCGAAAATATCGAACTGAGGGGTCAACTGAAAGAAGGCATTATAGAAGCTGTGCCCCAGATCATCCATCACAAGACTCCCCAACAAGACAGTGCAATCGGGACATGCCTGCTTCACCAAAGGATACACCAGATTCACCAGCTCAGCATAATCCGCAGGATGGTCAAGCCAGTAGCTAGGGCCGCTTTCACTGTTGATATCGACTTCATTTTCCATCTGCCAGTACTTGACAACCGGCTCGTCCCCTGTACCAGCCCACGGCGGGTACAAGTTATCGCCTGCTTCGTAGCAGTCTGGAGAGGCTTCGGTGCAACCATAGTCACTATCACCGTCATATCTCTCCACACATCTTAAAATGAAATCCTGGTAATAAGGGGCTCTAATGTGCTGCATATCAGTTGGAGACATGAAAGTGGCGACAAGGTCGGCGTTTCTGGAATAAACCTGGCTGAATAGGCTATCCTTTACCGCAAAGGTCCAGGTGTCTTCCGTCACGGAATAGACACTGTCAAAGACAATATTTCCTCGAAGGAAGCTCACGTTCACGTCTTCAAGGTAGGTGCCTTCAAGTGCGCTCCCTAGGCCAAAAAAACCGAAGGGTTCTGCCATAACTTCTCCCGCCCCGAGGAGAAGAAGGGAAGTGACAAGTGCTATACCCAACAACCTCCGATGGTGCTGTCTATAACCTTTTTTCATTCCTAACCTCCGTCATACTTTGATTGAGAGAGCTCTATCCGCATAGCCGAACGCTATACGCATTATCACCCCATCCAGGTCCAAACGCTTGAGATAAGAAATCGGGCCTTTTTCGTCGTCTCCGCATGCTACGAAAAAAGGCTCCTTACGGGGCAATATGCAATGGTTCCAAGATGATCACAGTATCTTAGAAAAGAATATTATTGTGAGGAGTGAAACGTTTTAGCAATGAGTCCTTTTAGTCATCGTTGCCTTAAAAAAATGATGCCAGCCCGGACGTTTTACACACGTCTCCATTGTTACGCCTTTAAAGCTCATATTATACTATGACGCAATTGGGAGAATTACGGATTTAAGGATGGGCAGACACCTCATTTTTAACCGGGAGATTACTGGTCTAAGAGAACGTTGAGGGTTGGACTCGCACAGAAGCAAGAAACTGGACGGGGCAAAGCCTTGTCGTCCAGCACCGCTCAGCCGCTTAGACACAGGATATGGGGGGTTAGCTGACCCAGGCAGGATTATAGACTTCTTGCCAAAATCTCCAAAATGGGCAGAATCCAGATCGATAGCAGGTATACGTAACAAAGGTGAGTTTCTCTGGTGATATTGGAAAGTTAAGTTGTGTCACATTGCCATAGTTTTATGCGTCAGTCAAGGCCTAAAGGGGGAGAAGGCGTACGTTGCAT
>JAXHVD010000020.1:69211-83524 GCA_034189385.1 Thermodesulfobacteriota bacterium | reverse complement strand
CCGAGAATGCCATCAGGCCCTTTGTGGTGGGAAGAAAGAACTGGTTGTTCAGCGGCCATCCCCGTGGCGCCGAGGCCAGCGCCTGTCTGTACAGCCTGATCGAAACGGCCAAGGCCAATGGGCTTGAGCCTTATCTCTATTTTCGGTTCCTCTTTGACCACCTGCCTACTGCTACCAATGAGGACGAATTCAAATCCTTGCTGCCTCAGTATCTCGACCGCGGCCAGTATCTCCAGGCCCCCCTAGGAGCGGTTCACTAGACGCTTACGCAAATCGGCATATGATTTCCCCATTTTCCCTTTTTTAACAAGCGCATGTAGAACTTTTTTCCATCTAAATGGGAAACATGTTCCCTACATCTAGAATCTTCTTACACACAAAGATGTGCGAGCCCTTCCCATCCAATTGGCCCAACTATTTGAAATATAACACAAAAAATGGCATCTGGACGTATTGGCACGATTCTCGCGAATGTAAGTCACATTTTAGGCAATCTTCCATTTGATTCTTCAGTAGAACCAACCAGATAAGGAATGGGCACAAACACCGGTGCCTCCTTCAGCAGGCCGGGGAGATGGGCTCCTGTACGCCTGGCCTGTTGTGGATCGACGACAATATGTACAGTCAGTCTGACTGGACGTCATGGGGGTTCTTGACTTCATTACGAAAACACAACCGCTACCTCATTCCCACCGCGATTCGCCATAGGGCATATATGACAATGTGCCCATGCCCGCGTGTATCCGGTGATCTAAAACATTCTTAAGCTTTTGAACGCAACTCCAGGGGAGGAGAAAATGAAACACATCAGTCTCGCTTACAAGACACTAGCTGTTGCAGGCCTGGTCCTGATCGCACTGGGCGTGTGGACGGTGAATCCTGCGTCGGCCGAGGATTTCACGATTGTCGTCTTGCCGGATACCCAGAAATATTCAGCGAGCTATCCGGCCACCTTTGCGGCCCAGACGCAATGGATCGTGGACAACAAGGACGCTCTTAACATCGTCTATGTTGCCCATGAAGGAGACATTGTCGATACGGCAAGTAGCACGGACCAATGGGACAATGCCGACGCCGCCATGAGCCTCTTGGAAGACCCTGTAGAGACAGGTCTGCCGAATGGCATTCCCTATGGCGTGGTTCCCGGCAATCACGATGAGCCGACCACAAACTACAATGCGTACTTCGGCGTCTCTCGATTCTGCGACACATACCCCACGGACTGCAGAAGCTACTACGGCGACGGATACCCCTCCGGTTTCAATGACAACAACTACACCCTTTTCAGCACCAGCGGCATGGATTTCATCGTCATTAATCTCGCAAAGGATCCTACTGATGACGAACTCGCCTGGGCTGATGCAAGGCTGAGTGAGTTTAGTGATCGAAGGGGGATTGTAGTATCTCACTATATACTAGATACGGATGGAACCTTTGGCGGCCGAGGGCAACAAACATACGATGCCTTGAAAGGCAACCCGAACCTCTTCCTTATGCTGTGCGGGCATATGCACGGAGAAGCTATGCGGGTGGAAGAGTACGATGGGAATACAGTGTACATTCTGCTTGCCGATTACCAGGACGAGCCCAATGGCGGCAACGGCTGGCTTCGTATCATGGAATTCTCTCCCGCAAATGACGAAATAACCGTCACCACCTACTCACCCACCCTCGATGAATACGGCACCGATATGACTATGGGCGATGACACAACGTCCGAAATATTTACCTTAGACTACGACATGGGGTCAAGTTGGTCCTGCACGACGGTCCAGTCGCGAGTGGCCCAGAGCTCCGACGACGCAGAGGAACGGAGCGGCGGCGTCATGGAGTCTCTGACCAGCAGCGATCTGGAGCTGATCCATGACGATAGCAGTGGGGTCGACCAGCTTGTGGGCATGCGTTTCCAAAACGTGGCGGTGCCCCAAGGTGTGACGATCCAGAGCGCTTACATCGAGTTCGAGACCGACGAGACCAGCAGCGGCGTCACGTCGCTGGCATTCTACGGTCAAGCGGCCGATGACCCA
The DNA here is from genome assembly GCA_034189385.1 of Thermodesulfobacteriota bacterium. GTDB lineage: Bacteria > Desulfobacterota > Desulfobacteria > Desulfobacterales. Next base: position 81,497 of record JAXHVD010000020.1, on the reverse strand, counting down.
CCCACTTTTGCAGCCACCTCGGAAAACATCTCGAGTCGGTCCAAGACTTCGGCATCTGTGGCCTGGGCCCCGGGGGCGTGGGATGCGCCGGACGTCAAGCACCAGACAAAGGATCTTTCCATGATCGTGCAGGAGATCGTTGATCGTGGTGGATGGGCGAGCGGTAACGCCATGGTGTTTATAGTGGAGGGTTCTGGTCGGCGCGTGGCCGAGTCGTACGATGGTGAAGAGGAGAACGCACCGCTGCTCGTCATCGAGTATTGCGAGGGTACCCCACCGCCCGCCCCCACCACCGTGACGTTCCAGCAGGGGGTTGATGGCTACTCTGGAACCGTTGACACCTATCTTCGCTCCGCCAGTGCGGATGCGGACAATTCCGGCGCAACGACACTGGTCGTGGACCTCGATGAAGAAAGGCACATTTTACTACGCTTCAACAGCATTTTGGGAACTGATGCCGACAAAATTCCCCCCGGGTCCACCATCCAATCTGCCTCGCTAGAGATCAACGTGACCAACTCAAGCGATGCGGGCGCCTTGCTGCATCGCATGCTCCAGTCCTGGAATGACACAGATACTTGGAATACCTGGGGAGGCGGAGTCCAGGCTGACGGAACAGAGGCCGAGGTGGCGGCTGAGAGCAGCAGTGTGGGCAGTGCAACGGGAACGCACACCATCGACGTCACCGCTGATCTCCAGGCCTGGTCAAACGACCCCACCGGCAACTTCGGTTGGGCATGGTTACCACCGACAGTTGATGACTCATGGCAATTCGACTCGGCTGAAGGCGGTACGCCGCCGAAACTGACTGTGGCCTATACCTCGACCGGCACAGAGGCTTTGTGGACCGCTTACAACGACTGTGTGTATGACTCGACAAAACTTGAAGCTGCTACCGATCCAAACGGACAGCTTGTGCACTATATTGCTCCCAATGTCACCACGTTCAGCACAGGGACTGATAGTCCCGGCCCTGCATCAGGAGAACTCCTCGATTTCAACACGGGCGCAGGCACGGGGATTACTGCCACCCTCACGCAAAGCGGCGGCGTTGTATGGCAGCCCGACATTAGCAGCAGCTGGACTGGAGGTTACGACACTGCTGTTGGCACAGAGGCCCGCGACACATTCGGCGGCATTGCCGATATGACAGGGGTGATCTACTACGGCTCGAGCGGCTGGTACGTAGATCTGGAGTTTACCGAGCTGGATCCGGCAAAGACATACACTTTTGCCACAAGTGCTTCGCGCGCCCGGAAGAACACGGACGGGAGTGGGACTGGCTACGACGACCGCAACACCATGTACACCATATCGGGCGCTGACGACGCCATCAATACAAGCACCCCTGGCGTAACCGTTATAAGCAATGAGTCGGTGTGGTTCAATACCGGCAACAATCACGACGAAGGTTACGTGGCGCGCTGGACAGGCATTGAGCCGGGTGCCGACGGAAGTTTCATGGTCCGGGCTGAAGCCCATGACGTTCCCACTGAGTACAAGGGATACTCCTTTGACGTCTTCATGCTGCAGGAGGTGGGTGAGTCAACAGAAGAGAATCTGACCATAGACTCGGTCGGAAACGGGTCGGTGATCAAGGATCCTGACCAGGCTGAGTATAATCCGGGTGACGTGGTGGAACTCACGGCAGTGCCCGATACTGGTTGGCAGTTCATCGGCTGGTCAGGTGATCTCACCGGCACCACGAATCCTGAGACTGTCACCGTCACTGCCGGCATGGCTATTACGGCAAACTTTGCTCCAGAGAACTGGACAGCTTATGTTGATCTGCGGGCAGAAGCCGGCGATAGCAACGATCCCAATGTGCTGGCCATTGTGCCCACCGGCCCTGACACCCAGCCCATAGACCCAGCCGTTGACTGGGTACTCAAAGATTTCGATACCGGTGCTGACCTTCCTGCGACGATGGCCGTGGATATGGAAGTTCGGTATCCAACGACAAACGGGGCCGACTCTGCTGCGGGCACTGATGCAGACCTCATCTTCGGCGGTATTGTCGACGGGGTTGGGGGGTACGAGATCGACACCGCCACTCCTGGAGACTATGTGACGCTCACGTTTGAGAGCCTGAACCCTGCCAAGGAATATAGCGTTGCCGTGACTTATAACCGGGACGACACCGGTTACACAGACCGCGCAACGATGTTCACCATCGCTGACGCCGACGATTACACGAATGCGAGCAGCACCGACCCGCCTCCGGGTGTGGTGGTCAACGGACCCGATTCGGTCTCCTTCTGCACCGGCAACAACACTGCCAACGGCTACGTTGCCATATGGACCGGTGTCACTGCTGCTGATGGCAGTTTCTCGGTCACGGCCGTACAAGACACTTCAGCGGCCCAGGGCTGGACGGGGTCCAAGGGCTATGCCATGACCTCCATTATGCTGCAAGAAGCAGACGTCCCTCTACCGCCGCCGTCGACTGGTGATGTAATTATTTCAGGTGTCCAGAGCTGGAACCACCCGGGCGCTGATAATCCTGACGGTGAGTTTATTGAACTCTTCAACACCACTGATCAGACCATATCGTTGGAGAATATGGAGATAATCTCTCGAGTAGACAACAACAGCGATGGACTACTAGATATCGACTGGCAGCTCTCTGCCGACCTGACTGGAAAATCGATTGCGCCCAATAGTTTCTTTCTCATCGCCGAGCCTAATGTGGATGCGGAAAACGCAACACATGATATCGGGACCGACATGGATATTGCTACCGGTGAGGGTGGCTTTGAGGAACGGGCCATCTCCATAGAGCTGATTATTGACGGCGTGCATATGGACTATGTGCTTTATGGTCGTCACGACGGATCAACGCCGGCTGGAGAGCTCCCACCTGGGGATAGAGCCTTTGATGGCAGCTCATGGCCACGTACCGAGGTTGTCCGCAACACCCAGGTTAGCACCAGCTTTTTGGAAGGCCTAATCCGTCGTGAATCAGCAACTGATCTGTATGCGGGCTATGATGTGGAGGGTTACTACACTGACGAGGACTCGCTGGGTGACGGGTTCCCCAACGGTGTCTGGACCAGCCCTCACGATGAAGAAAACGATGCCTACCAGGCCCGGAACTCTACTTCTGCAGCCGTTCTGCCGCCTGGTCCATCTCCATGCTATACGCTGACCCTTGGCCACACTGGTCAAGGTACTGACCCGGTAGCAGCACCTGCGAACTCATCGGGCTGCCCGGCAGGTGAGTATCTAGAGGGAGAGTCTATCGACTTGAGCAATGCAGTGCCTGACGCCGGCTGGGAAATCGACAGCTGGACCGGCACGGATGATGATGCCAGCACTGCAGACACGAACACACTGACCATGCCGGCAAGCGCTCACTCGGCGGACGTAAACTATGTAGAACTCCCTCCGCCTCCGTCTCCTGGCGATGTAATCATTTCAGGTTTTCAGGCGTGGAACTCTCCGTCCGGTCAGAATCCAGGTGAGTTTGTGGAGCTGTTCAATACAACCGATCAGACCATCTCTTTGGAGAACATGGAGCTGATCTCTCGGGTGGACCCGGACGGATCTGGGGCGGCAGGCGTAGGAATCGATTGGCAGCTTTCTGCCGATCTGACCGGCAAGTCTATTGCTCCAAACAGCTTCTTCCTCATTGCTGAGTCCGGTGTGGCGGCACCCAGTGGCACCCACGACATCGAGACCGATATGGACCTGGCAACTGGTGAGGGGGGTTCAGCTGAGCGGGCCATTGCCCTTGAGTTAGTGATTGATGGCGTACACATGGATTATGTGCTCTACGGTCGTCACGACGGCTCTGACGGCGACAATCCGGATGGGGACATATCCTTTGACGGCAACTCATGGCCGCGGACTGAAGTAGTTCGCAACACGCGTGGTACTGATAGTTTTCAAGAGGGACTTGCGCGGCGTGAATCGGCGGAGGACCTCTATGCAGGCTACGACGTTGAGGGCTACTACACGGACGAGGACACCCTGGGTGACGGTTATCCCAGTGGTGTCTGGAGCAGTCCTCACAGCGAAACCTTTGGTACCTACGAGGCCCGCAACTCTACATCCGCAGCGGTTCTACTGCCGCTTGCGGCCCCTGGCGATGTAATCATTTCAGGTTTTCAGGCGTGGAACTCTCCGTCCGGTCAGAATCCAGGTGAGTTTGTGGAGCTGTTCAATACAACCGATCAGACGATCTCTTTGGAGAACATGGAGCTGATCTCTCGGGTGGACCCGGACGGATCTGGGGCGGCAGGCGTAGGAATCGATTGGCAGCTTTCTGCCGATCTGACCGGCAAGTCTATTGCTCCAAACAGCTTCTTCCTCATTGCTGAGTCCGGTGTGGCGGCACCCAGTGGCACCCACGACATCGAGACCGATATGGACCTGGCAACTGGTGAGGGGGGTTCAGCTGAGCGGGCCATTGCCCTTGAGTTAGTGATTGATGGCGTACACATGGATTATGTGCTCTACGGTCGTCACGACGGCTCTGACGGCGACAATCCGGATGGGGACATATCCTTTGACGGCAACTCATGGCCGCGGACTGAAGTAGTTCGCAACACGCGTGGTACTGATAGTTTTCAAGAGGGACTTGCGCGGCGTGAATCGGCGGAGGACCTCTATGCAGGCTACGACGTTGAGGGCTACTACACGGACGAGGACACCCTGGGTGACGGTTATCCCAGTGGTGTCTGGAGCAGTCCTCACAGCGAAACCTTTGGTACCTACGAGGCCCGCAACTCTACATCCCCAGCAGTTCTGCCTCCCGGCCCATCTCCCTGCTATGCCTTAACCCTTGGCCACACGGGTAATGGCACTGACCCGGTGGCAGCTCCTGCCAACTCCGCAGGCTGCTCGGCAGGCGAGTATGTGGAAGGGGAGGTTGTCAATTTGAGCGGTGCCGTGCCAGATGCTGGATGGGAAATCGACAGCTGGACCGGTACGGATGACGATGGCAGCACTGCAGATACCAACACCGTAAGCATGCCGGCAAGCGCCCACTCGGTGGACGTGAACTATGCACTCATTACACCTCCCGAGAACTGGACGGCCTATAACGATCTTGATCCTCGTGTACCGAGCGGTTCCACAGACAACGCCCCGAATGTCACGGAGTACGACTATACAGCCACCGATGCTCTACTCAAAGACTTTGCCACAGGGGCGGATCTGCCCGTTACCATGTCGGGTTCCTACAACAACCGAGATCCTCATGCGAACGGGGATAATGCTGACGTTGGGGACGCTGCTGATGTCTTCGGCTCGTCCTCATCGCGCATTGTAGACATGCGGGCCATGAGTGAGTTGGATGCCACGGATTGGTACAACACGGTGACCTTCAACAATTTGAATCCTGAGAAGGAATACATTATCACCCTGTCTGCGAACCGGAATAACTATCCCGATGCACGTTACACGAGAGTGACCATCGAGGGCGCTGATACCTTTACGAATGCCAGTAGTGCCGGTGTCGTAGTCAATTCAGAGGCGTCGGTATCGTTCAGCACCGGCGACAACAGCGCCGGGTATGTGGCCAAGTGGACCGGCGTGACCGTCGCGGATGGCAGTCTCTCGATCAAATCGGAGTGGGATAGCTCTTTGGGTAGTGGTGCAGATAACACCAAAGGGTATGCCATGAGTGTCTTCCGGCTGGAAGAGGTAGATGCTCCTCCACCCACAATCCCTGACCCACCCACGGCTCTGACGGCCACAGCTGCGTCATCCTCTCAGATCGACCTGGCCTGGACGGACAACTCAGACAATGAGATGGGCTTTGAGGTCTGGTCTTCGGACAGCGCAGGCATTCCCGTTGCGCTATTGGACACTGTTGGTGCCAACACGACGGTGTATCCTGACACAGGCTTACTCGCTGAAACCGAGTACTGCTATCTAGTCCGTGCAGTCAATGGGGCTGGCGAGTCGGCGTATACCAATCACGATTGTGATACGACTCCCGCCCCCTCGGCGCCTCCTGCCGGTGTGGCCGAGACCTTTGACACTGGCTTCACTCTCGGCCAGACAGTGGGGACCCACAGCGACTGGTTTGATAATGGGGGCGGTCCCGTTGTTACGGACGTCAATGGTTGCGGCGGATCGCCTGGCCTTGCCCCTGCCGGCAACATCTTCATCTGGACAGCGGATGATCATGAATTTGACTGGAATGATCCTGACTTCGCGGGCATCAGGCTCGGGATGGATTTTCAGACCGATGGTAACGGTTCAAACGACTATTTCGATGATGACCGGCTGGGATGGATGATCACGGAGAGTGAGGTCGGCTCTACCAACATATTCGGCGTTCAACTGGATGATGTTAATGGCGGCATTGTCACCTACTGGCGGGACAGCAGTGATACACGCATCCAGGACCCTATCGTGGATCTGACAGGATTGCTCTCTGCTAACACGTGGTATCGTTTCCGGGCGGAAATCACAAAACTGACGGACACGTCCGCCAAGATTGACGTGAGCCTGGTGGAATTAGATGACAACTGCAACCCCGTCGGAACCCCCATTACAGGCACTGTGGAGGATACCAGTCAGTGGGATGACGGCACCGGCGCACCCGGAGATCGTGCACCCGGCACCAAATACTTCACGGGCCCCATCTGGCCTGCCTTTAAGAACTATAGTGATGTCGGTGGGGCGGCAGACAATGCCTATGTTGAGATCCTCAAGAGGTTTGCCTTTGTCGTTGTCACTGATCCCCATACGAGTGACGGCTATGCAGCCGTTAGGGATAACTTACAACAGATCAAATCCTGGATTGACTCTCCTACGGAGGATATGCCGGCGCCCGAGTTCATGGTCATCACCGGTGATTTTCCCGATGTTTGGCAGGATGGAGATACAGATCCCAATGAAACGGATTATATTATCGAAGATGTCCTAGGTGAGGACTTTCTCTGGTATCCGGTTATCGGCAACCACGAGATCAGCGACGACATAAATAACTTCTACTACATACGAGACACCATGGTGCCGTCGCTGCCCCATATCGTGGACTACGGCCCAATAGGGAGCACAAATACCACCTATTCCTGGGATTACGGCAATGCCCACTTCGTGGCCATCAATGCCTACTGGGATGGAACGACCAACCCAGATGCTGACCACAACAGAGACGGGGACATCGTCCCCGAGCTGCTCGCTTGGGTCGATGCTGATTTGTCAGTGGGTGAAGAGAATCCCGACAGGCCGGAGTTCGCCTTTGTCCATGAGCCTGCCTTCCCTGATCACCGGCACGTGGGCGACTCTCTGGATAAGTATCCGACAAATCGGGACGCCTTTGTGACAACATTAAACGACCACGATGTTCAAACACTCTTCTGTGGACACACCCATTACTACGAGCATGACGTGGCTCCAGAGTTCGACCTAGGCGACTTGCATCAGGTGACCAATGGATACTTGCGGACCTATGACAATCCGACCATTACCTACGTACTGGTCCATGGCTCCAGCGTCACCTACAAGGTCTATCTGAGGCCGAACAGCAGTTCGTCCTTTGCCTTGCACGAGGAATGGACCATCGGCGCCGGCGTGCCAACTGACCCCCCCGACGCCCCGACGGATCTGACAGCAACGGCCACATCGTCTTCTCAGATTGACCTGATCTGGGTGGACAATGCGGACAATGAGTCCGGCTTTGAAATCGAGTGGTCGGATGACAGTGGTGCGACATTCTCTCCGTTGACCACGGTGTCTTCCGACACAGAGGAGTACTCACACAACGGGTTGATTCCCTTGGAAGAGTATTGCTACAGAGTCCGGGCTACCAACAGCGCCGGAGAGTCAGACTACACGAACGAAGCATGCGACACTACCCTGCCAGGCCCTGCAACAGTGACATTCCAGGAGGGTGCTGACGGCTATGCCGGTACCGTGGATACGCACATCATGGAAGCAGAAGCGGATACTGCCCACGGCGATCTGGATTCGGTTGAGTGGGACAATGATGATCCGAGTGGCACTGGTCAGTACAAGTACGCTCTGCTTCGCTTCGACGACCTCTTTGGCTCTGGCCCTGGTCAAATACCTGTTGGCGCAACGATCCAGTCTGCCACGTTGGACTATGTGGTTTACAACACGGGGGACCCTGCCGACGTTCATGAAGTCACGGTTGACTGGGCAGAGGACGTCACCTACGACGCCTTCGGTGGCGAAGCTGGGGTCCAAGCGGACGAGTATGGGGCTTCATTGGGCAGCGCCAGCGGTTCCTCCACTGGGGTTCAATCAGTGGATGTGACTGCCAGCCTTGCTGCGTGGAGCAGTGATCCGTCAGCGAACCGCGGTTGGATCTTCTTGCCTACTGATACCGATGGTGTGGATTTCAGGTCGAGCGAATATACGACTTCTGCTCAACGCCCCATCCTCACGGTGGAGTACAATGCTCCCTGTACTCAGAACTCAGACTGTGATGATGGGAATCCCTGTAACGGTCTGGAGACCTGTGATGTGGGTACGGGCATCTGCCAGGCAGGAACGCCGGTAGATTGTCCACCTGGGACAACCTGTAACCCGGATAATGGCGAGTGCGAGGCAGGACCGATCACACTCATGTTCCAGGAAGGTGAAGGGGGGTACTCTGGCACTTATGACACCTTCCTGCAGGAAGACGCTCCTGATAATGTAAATGGATCACTGGATGAATGGGAGTGGGATGATGACGATCCCAACGATAGCAATAATCGCAACTTTGGCCTGATCCGCTTCGACAACATCTTCGGCAGCGGAACCGATCAGATCCCTCAAGGGGCCGAGATTGTTTCTGCGATCTTCACTTATACCGTATTTGACGAAGGTGTTACCGGAGATGTGAGAGAAATGCTCACTGATTGGGATGAGTCCGACAACCTTACCAGCCTGTGTGATGGATCCTGCGATGAGGGCATCGAATATGGAACCACCAGTATCGGCAGTGCTACAGCTCCTTCAGCGGGCACTTATGATGTGGATGTGACCAGCAGTGTCCAGTCATGGGCCTTTGATCCCGATAGTAACAAGGGGTGGATTGTCGTCCCGCCATCGCCACCTGGTGAGTCTGGTGGTGGGGCGCAAGTCCGATCCAGCGAATACACCGATACTCCGTCTCAGCGTCCCAAACTGACGGTCGTCTACGAGTGGGCTGATTCCCCCTATCCACCAACTGTTGTATCACCCACTGACGGTGAAGAGGGTATTCCCTTGGCCCCTCATTTGATGGTCAATGTGACCGATCCAGACGATGACACCATGGATGTCACCTTCTTCGGACGTGAGGTCGGCGCGGGGACAGCCGAAAACTTCACGATTATTGTACTGCCGGACACGCAGTATTACTCACAGAGTTATCCTCAGACCTTTGTCGACCAGACAGATTGGATCGTAGATAACAGAGAGGCCTTAAATATTGTCCAGGTCATTCATGTGGGTGATGTTGTTCAAAACGCAGGGGAGGTACCTGAGTGGCAAAACGCTGACGCCGCCATGAGCCTGTTGGAGGACCCTGTCACGACCCTTCTCGTGGATGGCATTCCTTATGGGATCTCGCCCGGCAATCACGATCAGAATATGACTAATTTCAACAACTACTTCGGTGAAAGCCGTTTCACCGGTAGGGCCTATTATGGTGGGCACTATTCGGGAAGCGGCAATGAGAACAGCTTCTCGCTCTTCAGTGGCGGCGGGATGGATTTCATTGTGATCTATCTGAATTGGGAGTCCAGTTCCAATGCTGACATCTTGGACTGGGCAGATGGGTTGCTCACAACCTATAGTCACCGCCGGGCCATTGTGGCGAGCCACTACCTCATGGGAGTCGGTGAGCCTGGCAGTTTCAGTTCGCAAGGGCAGGCCATCTATAATGCCTTAAAGGACCATTCTAATCTGTTCCTCATGGTCAGTGGACACATCCACGGCGAAGGGATACGAATGGATGATATAGATCCCCCCGATCCTGACCACAAAATCCACACGATACTTGCCGACTATCAGGACCTGCCCAATGGTGGGAATGGATGGCTGCGTATCATGGGCTTCTCGCCGGAAGTCGACGAAATCACGGTGACGACCTATTCACCCACCCTGGGCCAATACGGCACCGATACTGCTATGGGGGATGATACAACGTCGGCACAGTTTAGCTTAGACTATGACATGGAGGGCAGCGGACCTTTTACCGAACTAGGAACGGTTTATGACGTTCCTAGTGGTTCGGACGCATCTCTTCCTTGGCCAGGTCCAGATCTGACATCACGCACCACCTACGAGTGGTACGTTGACGTAACGGATGGCACCTCAACCACCACCGGTCAGGTGTGGAGCTTCATTACGGCATGTTCCAGTGACGGTGAGTGCGATGATAACAACCTCTGCACCACTGATACCTGCAATTCAGGTACGGGAGTATGTGAGAATGTTCCTATCGACTGTCCCGAGGGTGAAATGTGTGATCCTGATTCAGGCGCTTGCGTGCCAGAACCCACGGCGGTAACGTTCCAGGAAGGTGTGAATGCTTACTCTGGCACTCATGACACCTTCCTGCAAGAAGACGCTCCTGCTAATGTCAACGGATCACTGGATGAATGGGAGTGGGATGATGACGATCCCAACGGAAGCAATAATCGCAACTATGGCCTGATCCGGTTCGATGACATCTTCGGCAGCGGCGCTGATCAGATCCCAGAAGGGTCCCAGATTGTTTCTGCTATTCTCACTTATACCGTATTTGACGAAGGTGTTACCGGAGATGTGAGAGAGATGCTCACCGATTGGGATGAGTCTGACAATCTCACGAGCGTGTGTGATGGATCCTGTGATGAGGGGATCGAATATGGGACCCTCAGTATCGGTAGCGCTCCAGCCTCTTCGGCCGGCACGTATGATGTGGATGTGACCAGCAGTGTCCAGGCATGGGCCATTGATCCTCCCAGTAACATGGGATGGATTATCGTTCCGCCATCGCCACCTGGTGATGCTGGTGGTGGTGCGCAGGTCCGATCGAGTGAGTACGCTTCAACAGCTCTTCGACCCAAGCTCACTGTGGATCACGTTTTGCCCATTGAGGTCCCTGAAGCTCCAACGGGTCTGTCCGCAACGGCCCTCTCTGGCACTGAGGTCGGCCTCGTTTGGGCAGACAACTCCAACAATGAGACAAGCTTCGAGGTTGAGCGTTCCACAGATGGAGGTCCCTTCAGCCTGTTGGCTGTTGTCCGCGCCAACTCAGAGTCCTATGCAGACACTGAGCTCAATCCTGAAACAGATTACTGCTACCGGGTAAGAAGTAATAACATCATAGGAGCATCTGCCTACACAGATCCGGCCTGCGCCACTACCCCGGCCACGGCGTTTGAGGACGATTTTGAAGCTTATGGAGCTGGTGCTGATCCGGATGATTGGTTGGACACTGGGGCCGATAACAGCCTTACAGAGGATGATTTGTTCCAGGTCTTTGATCTGAGTGGCAACAAGGTCTTTGGCACCACTTCGACTCTGACGAACATCCATTCCCATTATGTGGGGGCTGGCAGTGATGGGTTTTCAGATTACGAGTACACTGGGCGCATGATGATAAACGCTTCCAGCGGCGGCACTGGTGTTACTTTCTTTAGTCAATATCCGAGTTCGGACACCTATTACCGTCTACGCAGGTATCCCGGCTCAGACTTCCATCTCTCGTGGCATGGTACGACTATTACTGGTGATACTAGCACTGGTGTCGTTCCAGTAGCAGGCACCTGGTATCGTTTCAGGATCCAGGTGGAGGTTACAGCCACCCAGACAGATATCAGGGCCATGGTGTGGGTTGATGGCTCTGATGAACCTGATTGGCAGGCACAGGGTTATGATGACAGCGCAACCCGTCTGACCTCTGGCACAATCGGGGTCTGGAGCATGGGCCCTGGAAGCAGCTATTGGGATGACCTGAAAGTGGAAATGCTGGGTCCTCCACCGTCGCAGTACGACCTCACCGTGAACACGGCTGGTGCTGGTTCAGGTACTGTCACCCTTGCCCCTCCTGGAGGCACCTATGATGACGGTACGGTAGTCACACTGACAGCAAATGCTGATCCAGGCTCGGACTTCACTGGATGGAGTGACGATCTCACAGGCGATGTGAATCCCACAACCATCACCATGGACACTAATAAGACAGTCACTGCCACCTTTGAGCCTGTGCCTACCTATGACCTCACCGTGAACACGGCTGGTCTTGGTTCAGGCACTGTGACCCTTGATCCTCCTGGAGGCACCTATAGTGTGGACACGGTAGTGACACTGACAGCAAATGCTGATACTGGCTCACAGTTCACTG
>JAXHVD010000020.1:0-69111 GCA_034189385.1 Thermodesulfobacteriota bacterium | reverse complement strand
AGGTGTGGGTTGATGATGGCTCTGATGAACCTGACTGGCAGGCACAGGGTTATGATGACAGCGCCACCACCCGTCTGACCTCTGGCACGATCGGGGTCTGGAGCATGGGCCCTGGAAGCAGCTATTGGGATGACCTGAAAGTGGAAATGTTGGGTCCGCCACCCACGCAGTACACCCTCACCGTAAACACGGCTGGTCTTGGTTCAGGCACTGTCACTCTTGCCCCTCCTGGAGGCACCTATGATGAAGGTACGGTAGTCACACTCACAGCAAATGCTGACTCAGGCTCACAGTTCACTGGATGGAGTGACGATCTCACAGGCGATGTGAATCCTACTACCATTACCATGAATACTAATAAGACAGTGACTGCCAGCTTTGAGCCTGTGCCTACCTATGACCTCATCGTAACTACGGCTGGCGCTGGTTCAGGCACTGTCACTCTGGTCCCCCCTGGAGGCACCTATAGCGTGGATACGGTGGTGACACTGACAGCAAATGCTGATTCAGGCTCAGACTTCACTGGATGGAGCGACGATCTCACAGGCGATGTGAATCCTACCACCATTACCATGGATAGTGATAAGACTGTAACTGCCACCTTTGAAGAGAGCGTTTATGCCTATGACAACGATTTTGAATCTTATGGAGCTGGTGCTGATCCGGATGATTGGTTGGACACTGGCGCCAATAACAGCTTGACAGAGCAGGATCTGTTCCAGGTCTTTGATCTGAGTGGCAACAAGGTCTTTGGCACGACTTCGACCCTGACCAACATCCATTCCCACTATGTGGGGGCTGGCAGTGGCGCCTTTTCAGATTACGAGTACACCGGGCGCATGATGATAGACCATGCAAACGGCGGCATTGGTGTTACTTACTTTAGTCAATATCCGAGTTCGGAGGCCTATTACCGTCTACGCCGATACCGCGGCACAGCCTTTCATCTCTCGTGGCATGGTTCCGCGATTACCGGCGATATTGACACTGGTGTCGTTCCAGTAGCAGGCACCTGGTATCGTTTCAGGATCCAGGTCGAGGATACGGGCACCCAGACCGATATCAGGGCCAAGGTGTGGGTTGATGGCTCTGATGAACCTGTTGACTGGCAGGCACAGGGTTATGATGACAGCGCCACCCGCCTGACCTCTGGCACAATCGGCGTCTGGAGTATGGGCCCTGGAAGCAGCTATTTGGATGACCTGAAAGTGGAGATGTTCTAAGCCGGATAGCGTCTACTCTTCTCTACTGTGCTCCGTGTCGGATGATGCGACAAATGGGCGGCTCGTACCCAGTATTGTGTTCTTAAAATGGTGTGGCATTTTGCAGGTTTTGTGGTACATATCCTCTCAATATCCTAACTGATAGGAGGGAGGTAACATGAAAAAGCGCAAGGCCAGATTATCAGCATTCCACCCTGGAGGAAGAAAGAAGGGAAGATAACATCCCCGAAACCAAAGTTACAATTAGGTAACTCCAATAGACCACGGTTTCCTCGATCACTGCGAATCACTGTCACCAGTCCAGGGCCATGAAGGAAAACAGGGCTCACCTAGGAAGGCCATGGGCCTCAAAAAGCGGCCTATTGACTTGCTTGTCAGTTTTATAACATGCTGACTTCTTGCATCTTTTCACTAGTCAGTGCGGTTTCAAAATGGTTTATGAACCGTCCCTCTCAATCCATCTAAACAACCAGCAAGAAAACCTCCCCCAATAGACCACTCCCGACCTCTTTCAAAGGCACGGAACTTGCTTTTTTGAGAAACAGGCAATCCAGACAGCCAAAGTCTCTCATCTAATAGCCAGGCTGGGTCAATGGTGAATACACTCTCACTAGAACTACCTTTCGTGCTCTTGTCCGCAAAAGTGAATCTCGCGGGAGAAAAGGAAAAGCGCTTTGCTACCCCCTTTGGCACTATTGATGTGAGAATCCGCAAGATCTCACATGGAAGGGGAAGGGCCCCCCGTTTTCAGCTTGACGTGTGCGGCGACACGGACAACTGGATTTTTTGTGATTCAGCCATAGCCGAGTTCAAGACGGCTCTTTTACATTTTGTTTGGGGAATAGCGCGAGATCATGTCGCTGGAAAAGGGAAGGCAAGTCTTGATGACCTGTGTGTATGCGTGCACCTCAAAGGAGCGGAGGTCCGCCTCATGGTGCCCTGTCACTATCCTAGTGGCGTGGGAGCAGGAGAAGCTATAGAGTCCCGATCATGACCTGTAGGCCCCTAGTGACAGTGAGGCATTACGCTCAACTCCATCACTTGTTTTTTCTCCAACGAGAGTGGGTGATGCCAAGGCCCTTGATTTTGTAATTCAGCACCCGTGGGCTGATACCCAGCAATTTGGCTGCATCCTTCTGGACCCAGAAACTCTCCTCCAGTGCCCTTAGAATCATTTCTCTTTCTTGGTCCTTAAAAGAGTCCACTGGGCCACGACCCACGGATTTAGGCATCAATGCCTCTTTCATCGATTCTGGCAGAATGATGTTTTCGGCCTGTATCAGGTCCGATTCCTCGAGGATAGCAGCCCTCTCAATGGTGTTGGCAAGCTCGCGGATATTGCCCGGCCACGAATAGGCCTCAAAGGCCCCCACAACATCAGGAGAGAACCCTTTGATTCTCTTCTTTAGATTACGGCATGTCTTGTCCAAAAGGAAATAAGCTAATGGCTTGATGCACTCTTTTCGTTCTCTAAGGGCAGGTAGATGCACCCTTAGAACATTGATACGATAGTAAAGGTCATCTCGGAATTTGCCCTGGGCCACCTGCTCCTCGGGCTTCTTGTTTGTGGCCGCGATAATCCGCACGTCTGAATGGATGGTCCTGTTGCCACCAACGCGCTCAAAGACCTTCTCTTCCAATACTCTCAACAGCTTGGCCTGCAGGGCCGGGCTCATTTCGCCAATTTCATCCAAAAACACCGTTCCATCCCTGCCCTGTTCCAACCTTCCCACACGGGTCTTGTTGGCACCGGTAAAGGCCCCCTTCTCATGGCCAAAAAGCTCGCTTTCTAGAAGGGTCTCTGGAATATTGGCACAATTGATATTGATGAAGGGCTTGTTGCGTCTCCTGCTATTAAAATGAACGGCGCCAGACAAGAAACTCTTTCCAGTTCCGGTCTCCCCTGTGATCAAAATGGTAGAATCGGTCTTGGCAAACTTCTTGAGCGTAACAATGATTCTTTTCATGGACGGGCTTAAGGTAATGATCCGGTCAAAATCGTACACCACGTCCTGTTCGCGTCTTAAGTAGTCAATCTCATTTCTTAGGTGTCTATTCTCCAATGCCCGTTCGATGGACAGTTCGATCTTCTCTTTAGAAAAGGGCTTGGCAATGAAATCGAAAGCGCCCTTCTTAATGGCCTCCACAATCAAACTGGCTTTTTCGTCTTCGCTGATGACGACCACAGGTGTATGGGGACTTGCCGATCTGACCTGTTTCAGCAGCCCAAACCCGTCGGCTTTCTTCATCTGAACATTAAGAAGAATAATCTCATAGTCCTTTTCTCTTAGGAGAGAAACGATGTCTTTGCCGTTGGGCCAATAGCTGAGGGTGTGGGGCGGAACTAGCACCTTCTGTAAATGGCTCCGCCACTTCTTGCTTTCTTCTATGAAGAGTATCCTGGACATGCTTCTGCTACTCACTGCAGGCAGAACACGGTGGGACTTACATCACCAAAACGCGTCCTGATGATGGAGGTGTCGCCCCCCTGGTGATTGACCATACAAGAGGGCTTGCCAAAGGTCCGAGATCAAGGCAAAGGCTGAGCCACACCTGAACGCCAATACTGGGGGGACCGCTACGCCAGCCCTTAAAGGAGGGTTTCGGCATTTTTTTGCATCCCTTCGAAGTCCGTCTCAGTCAACCCTGCACCAAGAGCAACCTTCTTTGCCCACTGAAGCGTCACTAAATCCGAAGGCGCGTGCGCGTCAGAGTTGAGCACCATCTTTGCACCATGCGCTTTGGCCAATTGCGCCACATAGCCATTTGTTAAGCTATGTCCCTTCCGGGCAGTGATCTCTAAAAAAACGCCTTTCTTTGCCGCCATAAGGACATCTTCTATGGAGATGAAACCCGGATGGGCCAAGATGTCAATGTCGGCTTCCAGCGCGGCGCGGTTGGTTCCTGGGGCAACAGGTTCAGCAATGGTTTCTCCATGAACCACCACTATTTTCGCCCCTAGTGAGCGCGATTGCTTAGCCAAGGGCCCTATTTGAGAAGGCGGCACATGGGTCAACTCAATACCGGGCAATGCCTTGATCTGATTGACGCGATTGAGTTCTTGACAAACATCCACCAGCCTCGGAATGATAAAATCCACATTCGAGACATCGCCGTGGTCGGTGATTCCTATAGCCTTTACGCCAAGCACTTCTGCCCGGTGCACCAGTTCTGACGGAATCAACGCCCCGTCGCTAAAGATGGAATGGGTATGAAGATCAATCATGACCCTACATCTTATATTTTCCGAAGTCCTCTGGGGCCAGCTTCTCCAGGTAGTCTTTCCATTTCTTCCCCTCCTCGCTCTTGTCTAGTGCCTCTGGCTCACCATCCAGCTGTCCCGACTTTTGGAGGACCTTGTCGTCAACAAATATGGGGCAACTTGCCCGCAGGGCTAATGCAATGGCGTCGCTGGGACGAGCGTCAATGCTATACGAGCGGTCATTGAGGGAAAAATAGATCTGAGCGTAGAAGGTGTTGTCTCTCAAGTCGCAAACCTCCACCTTTGAAATGGTTATCTTCAACTTGTCCAGGAGATTCTTGAACAGATCATGGGTCATGGGACGGGACAACCGCACGTTTTCAAGTTCCGTGGCTATAGCTGTGGCCTCCAGTATTCCAATCCATATGGGCAGCGCTTGTTCCCCATGAACCGTCTTGAGGATGACAATGGGGGCATTTGACGTGGCGTCTATCGTAATGCCCGAGACCTTCACTTCATGCTGCATCCAGTATACCTCCTTTGGGGCCGCGGTCCTGACTGCCACACCTTTTCAGGCTGCCCAACAAGGAATGGGAAAAGGCCTGAACAATACTGACCCGCACAACCTGGCCAACTGGTGCTGTCATGTCTGCAACATTAACAACCTTATTGCAGGGGGTACGCCCCGCCATTTGATCTCCCCTTCTCTTGCTGGGAGATTCCACCAACACTTCCTGGACAGTCCCTATCAATGATCGATGTTTTTCCAGCGTTATCTTGGCCTGAAGCTCCATTAACCTGGTAAATCGTTCCCCTTTTACCTTTTCGTCGACCTTATTTCGGAACTTGCGAGCTGGTGTGTGGGGACGATCAGAATACTTGAATGTGTAAAGATTGTCAAACCTAACTGATTCTACCAGGCTCAGCGTCTCTTCAAAGTCAGCCTCCTCCTCGCCAGGAAAGCCTATGATGATGTCAGACGTAATGGCCACATCAGGACGAACCTCCCGCAAGGCATTGACCCTAGACAAGTAGTACTGCCTTGTGTAACCCCTGTTCATGCGTCTCAGGATGCGGTCTGCTCCGCATTGAACCGGCAGGTGGACATGGGGGGCCAGCTTTTCCAATCTTCCAAAAGCACGAATCAGCCTATCAGAAAGGTCCTTAGGGTGAGAAGTGGTAAACCGGACACGGTGCAGGCCTCTTATGTGGTTCACCGCCTCAAGGAGTGACACGAAACCAAGGCCATGGCCATCCTTCGCACCATAGGAATTGACATTCTGCCCCAAGAGTGTCACTTCCCGAACGCCCTTTTCCACCAAGTGCTCCACCTCTTCCAGTATGCCCTCAGGCTTTCGACTGATTTCCCGTCCCCTCACATAGGGAACAATGCAGTATGAACAGTAATTCTCACAACCGCTCATGATGGTCACAAAGGCAGTCGCCCGGCCCTCCTGAAACTCTGAAGGCCATGTGTGCAGCGGTTCCACTGTCCCGGCCATGTCAATGTCTACAATCCGCTTTTTTTTCTCAGCAACCGCTCGCAAAAGATTAGGAAGCCGCCTATAGGCAAAGGTTCCAAAAACCATATCTACATGAGGGGCGGCTTTGAGAATCCGCTCCCCTTCCTGCTGAGCCACGCATCCGCCCACACCAATGATCAGCTCTGGTCTCTTCCTTTTTTGACGCTCAAGTCGTCCCAGGCAGCTATAGACCTTGTGCTCCGCCTTCTCACGAACAGAACAGGTGTTCACCAGAATCAGATCCGCCTTGTCCGGATTTGAAGTAGGCCTGTAATTCATGGGCGCCAGGATTCTCTCCATCTGTTCGGAATCGTATACATTCATCTGGCATCCCATGGTGATGATGTGAACCCGTCTTCTTTCCATACCTAACCCCACATCCAACTATTTTCCATGCACGCAGCAACAACAGAGAGAGCCTTGAGTAAAGAATCCTGGCCCGAAGGACCAGGCGTTGATTTGCCCCTGAAAGGTGCTGTTTTCTGAATACTGGACAAGTTCAAAGTGCCTGAAGTGAGCTAAAGTGCCTAAACTTGTGGAAGTCGCTTCGCTCCTTTCTTTTATATAATTGGCAGAATTCCTTAACTTTAGCACACTTTAGTGCACTTAAAACTTTAGGCACTATTAACGATATTTGGCAGAGCCAGTTTGCTCTGACCTGGCCCAAACGACCAGGTTTTCTGGGACGAAATAACTCCTTAGCGCGACCATGATGAGCTTCTTGGCAAACCCATCCAGCCGCTGTGAGCGGTTCGCCGTGGCGAATCAAAAACCTCATACAAACAAGCGAGAAGGGTTCTAAAAAGGCCTCAACAGACTGACCTGCCACACCGGTCTCATGGGGCCTCCCTTTCGCCCATCTCCACTCGTTCAATCTGCACCTCTTTTCGAAGATCATCGATAATCATGTCGACTTCCTCTTCACACCCGGGCCCCACGTGAAGAACCACCAACCCTTGCTGTGGATCCAGGGTCCTCATGATGGCCACGCCAGGGTACCCCTCTAGGATAAATTTTAGGTACCAGACCTCTCGTCGGTCTATCCGGTAATACTTTTCGATAGAACATTGGGGGATCATCTTTCTCCATCCATGCTAGCATCATCCCTTGTTTCTTTTCAATTAAAAAAAATGAAAGAATCCCGAACCTTGACTCTGAACCTGTCCCAACCTCAATCTCCCGCCCATGGAGCTAGAGACCACCTGGTATCAAGAAAAAAGAGGCAATAAACAGCCTTTCGGTGCTTGTTCTCTGCGTGGCCCTCCCGGCTCTCAGACCCAGAGAGAAAAACGGTATTGTGGAAAACTCTCCTATAAGCTATACCAGGTCTCCATGGAAAAAAGATGGTGTGTCCATTCTCCGGACCATGACAAAGTCTCCCGTCTCGTAACGGAATTGTGTTGCCACCGACCTGTTGCAGCGGTCCTTGTGAACCGTGGCCTCAGTGCCCCAGAGGAGGCAGCATCCTTTCTCAGGCCTTCCTTTTCCGATATGCGATCCCCTTTTCTCATGAAAGATATGGATCGGGCAGTCGCCCGCCTCCTTCTCGCTCTTGACCGCCGTGAAAAAGTCCTCGTTTTTGGCGACTACGATGCTGACGGCATGACCGGCACAGCTCTTCTCTTCAACCTCTTTGCCTTCCTGGGTATAGAGGTGTCCTATTACATCCCTGATCGCCTCACCGAAGGCTATGGACTTACGCCCGAGTCAGTAGAAAGACAAGCGGTTGGCCGTAACATAGGGCTCATCGTGACCGTAGATTGCGGTATCAGTAGCCACGAAGCCGTTCGAAAGGCAAGCTGCTGCGGCATTGACGTCATTGTGACCGACCACCATGAGCCCAGTGAGCAGCCCCTTGAGGCCTTTGCGATCTTGAATCCCAAGCAGCCGGACTGTGCCTCTGGCCTTACCTGCCTTGCTGGGGTGGGCGTAGCCTTTAACCTGGCGCTGGCCCTCCGCAAGCGCCTTCGGGATGAGGGCTTCTGGAAAACGCGGCCAGAACCTAACCTGAAGGCCTCGTGTGATCTGGTGGCCCTCGGCACTGTGGCAGACATGGTTCCCATTCTCCAGGAAAACCGCATCTATGTAAAGGCCGGCCTAGAAGTCCTGGCCACGGCTACACGTCCTGGGATGAAGGCGCTCATAGACGTCTGCAACGTGACCAATGGCCATCTTGACACCTGGGATGTGGCTTTCAAGCTCGCCCCGCGACTTAACGCTGCTGGGAGACTCCGCCACGGCTCCATGGGCTGTGAACTTCTCACCACGTCGAATAGTCGTATTGCCCAAACCATCGCCCACGAACTTGATCATGAGAACACCAGAAGGCAACACATAGAAAGGCAAATCCTTTCCCATATCGTCCAGGATCTTGGAGCCGATTCCGAGACTCTGGGGAGATCCCTTGTATTGGACAACCCCACATGGCATGAAGGCGTGATCGGAATTGTGGCATCCAGGCTTGTTCACCAATACATGCGACCAGTTGTTCTGATTGCCGTCACAGACGGCATGGGCAAGGGGTCGGCCAGAAGCCCAAAGGGCTTTAATCTCTTTGAGGCCCTGGAAAGATGCGCCCAGCATCTGGAGAAGTTCGGCGGTCATGAGTCGGCTGCAGGTCTGACACTAAAGGCCGAAAACATCCCGGCCTTCCGTCGGGCTTTCGATAGTCAGGTGCGCGAGATGGCAGCACCTGAGGACTTTATACCGAGACTTGACATCGACACGGAGATATCCCCGGCGGAGATAACACCCGAACTCGCAGATGAGCTTGAGACTCTGGCACCTTTTGGAACTGGAAACCCAGAACCCCTCTTTATGATTTCAGACATGGAGGTGCTCTCCACCCGTGTCGTAAGGGACTGTCACACACAAATGCAATTAGTACCTGCTGGGGATAGGACTTCCAGACCGTTCCAGGCCATCGCCTTCAACAGGGTTGCCAAAACACGTGTTTCAGACCAATTTCATCATGTGGCCTGTCACATTCGCTGGAACCGTTGGAAGGACCGAAAAAATCTGCAACTCATTGTTAGGGATTCTGTAATGCACTGATGCCTGCCTGTGGCAAGTCTGGTATGTTTTTTTGAACAAGTCCAATGGGTGTGCGCTTGCCAAGAACGTTCGAAAGAGTTGTGCAAAGGTCTCTCAGCGTCACCCACAGCCGACGCGTGGCATGGCCATGAGTTCATATTTTTCTGTTTTTCTGTTGTAATTTGGAAGGACCTGTCGTATTTGTTCGAAGTGGTGTCTTGCGATGGGGGGGCGCACCTCCCCCGCAAAAAAAAGAGCCATCACAAAGTCACACTTGAGGCGCCTGTCGGTATGTCTAGAGTATTCCGCCCAAGCAGTCGCGAAGCAAAGATCCTGTCCAGGATTGAAAGCTCAAAGAAACGGGAACGTCGCCTTGTCATTGAGCAACTCAAGAATGTCCTGGAACCTTTGAGCAATGCTTTAGCGATGAAGCTCATTGAAGAGAAACTCATCGAAACCAATAGCAAGGGACTTATCGAAGAACAGATTGCTGAGGCCCTTCAAAGGCTCAGCTATGCAGACGATTTTGAGATCGACTACTCTGTTGCCCCCATCAGGGACCTTGTACCGCGGCCAAATGTGGTGAGCCTCTATCTGACGACCTTTGTAGTAGAGCAACTTGTCAACCACAGGAGTGTGGAAGATGTGTTCGGCTCTGACGAAGAGATCTACCATTGCATCAATCGTCAGGTCGCCAGATTCGTCCTTCAGTGAGGCCTACCTACCTTCCCAGACTGGTTAACGACCCCTTTCAAGATCCAGCCCTATTCATACCATTCCTTTTTCAAAAACGAGCCCTCCTGTTCGACATGGGCAACTTGAACCGTCTTCCTCCCAGAGAGATTCTGAAAATAACCCACGGATTTGTCACGCACACACATATGGACCATTTTGCGGGCTTTGATAGGCTGTTGCGCCTTTTTCTGGACCGCAGAAAGTCTCTTCAT
Organism: Thermodesulfobacteriota bacterium; assembly: GCA_034189385.1. Classification (GTDB taxonomy): domain Bacteria; phylum Desulfobacterota; class Desulfobacteria; order Desulfobacterales. The sequence goes on along the minus strand of JAXHVD010000020.1, from coordinate 59,183 downwards.
TTGTTCGGCCCAGCCCATTTCCTCCAAAACATTGAAGGGAAACTCGCCGGATACACTTGGAACCTCGTGACAAATGATACCGATGGCCTTGTCCTCACCGCTACGGAACTTCACACAGACCATGCCCTGACCCAAGTGTACCCCAGGAGAAATGCTTTCCGGCCCATCGGATCGGCCCACAAATCCCCCTTTGATGGCATTCTTGTCAAAGAACCTGCCTTTTCGGTCCACACCATCCATCTGGACCACCAAATCCCCTGCTTGGCCTTCATGCTAAAAGAGAGATGCCACATCAACATCATGAAGGACCGTCTGAAGCGTCTTAACATACCCGTAGGCCCCTGGTTGAGAAGATTCAAACAAGCACTGTACGAAAGGCAAGACCTAGAAAGGGAGTTTGAAATCACGTGGAAAGACAAGGGCAGGACCAAAAAGGCCAACTTTACTCTGGCTGACCTTGCACAGCAAATTGCCCGCGTCACACGGGGCCAGAAGATTGTCTACATTGTTGACGTTGTTTTTAGTTCAGAAAATGCCGAGAAAATCATTAGGTTTTCCCATCATGCAGATCACCTCTTTATCGAGGCAGCCTTTCTAGATGCGCAAGCCGATCTGGCACGTGAGAAGTATCACCTGACGGCAGGACAAGCGGGCACTCTTGCCAAAAAGGCGGGGGTCAAGCGTTTTACCTTATTCCATTTCTCGCCCCGCTACGGCCAGTGTCCCCATCTACTTCAACAAGAAGCCCTTGAGGCCTTTTCAAAGGCCGAGTAATCTTTTCAGCTGGCGCCTTTATCCAGTGCTACCTCTGGGCCTGAACGGTCGCGGCCCTGGTGAGGACAGCAGGACTTATCTCACTAATGTACTCTTCAATCCCTGTCACGATGCCGTCGACGACGTCTTCCTGGTAACTAGCAGTATTTAACCGACGGCACTCTTCAGGGTTGCTGATAAAAGCGACCTCCACCAATATGGAGGGCATCTCAGCCCCCAAGAGCACATAAAACGGGGCCTGCTTCACACCGTTGTCCTTAATTTTCTTGTACTTTCCCTTTAATTCCTTGACCATGGCCTGTTGGACCTTTCTGGCCAGACGGCTCGATTCATTCACTTTGGCATTTTTCATCAATTCGTTGAGGATTGTCTCAAGATCACTGATATTCTTAGTCGACGTGGCATTCTCCCTGGCAGCCACCATAATAGCCTCCCTATCGGTGGCCAAGTTTAACAGATAGGTCTCTACGCCATGGACTTTTCTGCTCCTGTGGGCGTTGGCATGTATAGAGACAAAGATGTCTCCATTGGTTGTGTTGGCTATGGCCGTTCGTTCTTCAAGGGAAAGAAACACGTCTCGATCCCTGGTCAGAATAGCCTCGCACCCTATCCTCTTCCTGATCTTTCTAGCCAGTCTCTTGGAAACCTCCAAAGTCACGTTCTTTTCCATGACAGCCTTGTCGTATCCGATAGCCCCGCAATCCTTGCCACCATGACCCGGGTCGATAACGATCCGCCTCACGCCAAGGGCCAGCTGTTTCGCCAAGGCCCCATCGGGAATCTTCCCACTTGGCTGCTCCTCCTCGTCTTTAGAGGGCCTTTTTCTGGGTCCCTTCTTTGGCATGCCGTTGATATCGAGCACAATCCGGAAGGGGTTCCTCAAGGAGAAAATGTTGAAGTCGTCGATAGACTTGATGTCTAATACCACCCGAACCGTATCTCGTGTGTATTGGCCGGCTCGGGCGTCACTCAGCAGGTCATCGCCGATAGGGACAATCGGTTTAAGGTTGGCCCCCATACGGGCATGGCCAAGATCAACGTAAAGGCGTTGAGGTTTGCCCATGGCGGGGTCTTTTCTCAACAGGCGATGGATGTACGGGACTTCCCCGTCCACATCAATAACCACACGCGTGTAACTTGGATTAGACCAAAACCGCAGGTTGGTCACCTCGCTCAGCCCCCCCTTTTGAGGCTCAACGACCCCTTCACCAACAGGTTTTTCCCCCGCTTCTACTAGGGCACTGGGGTCTGTCACATCTCCTGGGGGCGGTTTGCGCGCCTCACCTACCGACCCTACTGGCGGCTTGGGACTCTTCTCCACAACTGGCTTGTCAGGCGCTGCCGCACAGGGATGGGCTTCTGTTCCACCCTCTTTAGAGGGGACAATGCTTGGCGCCTGGTCTACCTCAGGAGAGCCAGTCTTGGTGCCCTCATCCAACTCGGCAATGGCCTTGCTGGCCTCAGAACGGTAAGGGCTGCGAGGAAAGCGCTTCAGCAGCCGTGAATAGTAATCAAGGGCCTCCTGTCTGTCGCCAGGCTCGGAAAATGATTTGTATAGTTCCGAATAGACGCGCCCAGTCATAAAGAGGGCGTCATCTGCTTGAGGACCGGCAGGACGGGCCCTATAGATCGAACGGAACCTGTCGATGCACAAGATCCAGTTGAGTCGGTCCTTCTGCTTGTGAGGATCTTTCAAGAACTGCTGGAAGGCCAGCTCGGCCGCTCTATACCCATCTTCGCCTGCCACGGCCGCAGCAGGCCCAGAGAGAAGAAGAATCAGCAGTGAAAACAACAGCGGCCCCAAACGGAAGTGATGCCAGCCCTTCAGAAAGGGCCACAGTCTCCTAGAAAAAGGGAGCATCTTCTGACCGGTATCCAGCCCCTCTATGCCCTCTTCACGGCTCATGAGTCCCCGAGAAGCCCTTTTAGTTCGTGGAGCTGATTCAATGCTTCAAGTGGTGTCATGGTGTCCACATCCAGCCCTCTTAAACGATTGACGACAGGATCATGGGAAGTGCCAAAGAGAGCCAGCTGTACATCTGCGGCCCCGTCACTCGTCCTTTTGGAACGACCCAGGTACGGCACACCTACCCCGTCGAATTCACCTGCTTCAATATTTTTCAATATTTCCTTGGCCCTGTCCAGCACATTTGCAGGAATTCCGGCAAGGCGTCCCACCTGAATCCCGTAGCTTCGGTTCGTCCCGCCCTCAACCAGTCTTCTCAAAAAGATGATCTCATCGTTCCATTCCTTGACGGCAACATTGTAGTTCTTGACACGCGCTTTCGTGACCGCCAAGTCTGTCAACTCGTGATAGTGGGTGGCAAAAAGGGTCTTAATCCCACGTTCCTTCCAGTCGTGAAGGAATTCAGCTATGGCCCACGCAATGCTCAGCCCATCAAAGGTACTCGTCCCTCTTCCGATTTCGTCCAAGACAACAAGGCTTTTCTCTGTGGCACTGTTCAAGATATTGGCGGTCTCCTGCATCTCAACCATGAACGTGCTTTGACCTTGGGCCAGGTTATCCGATGCGCCGACACGAGTGAAAATCCGATCCACAACCCCTATGGACGCTTCTTCTGCGGGGACAAAGGCCCCCATTTGGGCCATCAATACCATCAGTGCCACCTGCCGGAGAACCGTTGATTTCCCTGCCATGTTAGGGCCTGTAATGATGAGCACTTGTCGAGAGGTGTTATCCATCGCAATGGTGTTTGGAACAAAGCGTTCCGATGTCATCAACTGCTCAACAACCGGGTGACGACTCTGCTTCAAGAAGAGGCTGCCCTCTTCGTGGATAACCGGTTTGGTATGGCCCTGCTGGTCGGCCACTTCGCCCAAAGCAACCAGGACATCCACCAGGGCAACGAACTCAGCCATCTTGCCAATACGACGATTACCTTGGGCCACCCTTTCCCGCACTGCGCAAAACAGCTCGTATTCCAGTTGTGCCCGTTTCTCCTCAGCGCCAAGGACCTTGGACTCATGGGCCTTAAGGTCCTCGGTAATGTAACGCTCTCCATTGACTAAGGTTTGCTTCCGAACGTAGTGTGTCGGAACTGATTTGACATGGGTCTTGGAGACCTCAATATAGTACCCGAAAACCTTATTGAACCCAACCTTCAGTGAGTGAATCCCCGTGGCCTGCCGTTCTTCGGCTTCCAAACGGGCAATCCAATCCTTACCTTCCTTGCTGATGAGCATCAGTGCATCAAGGTCCTCATCAAAGCCAGCCTTGATGAGCCCACCTTCCCTGAGCGTGAGGGGGGCCTCGTCACAAATGGCTTCGTCAATCAAGTCTCCGATATCGGTAAGGTCATCCCACCCCTCCACGATCTTTGAAAAAATCCCTCCTGCACGCCCCCCTTGGATCAAAGACAAAAGACGAGGGAGTTCTTGAATCGAAGTCTTCAGTGCCAACAAATCCCTGGCGTTGCACCGGTCAAGGGCAATCTTACCGTTTAGGCGTTCAAGGTCATGAATCTCGCCCAGCACCTTTCTGAGCGGACGCCTGGGGAGTCTCTCCTTAGCCTCTCCGACCGCCTCCAATCTCTTCCGAATGCGCTCGGCATCGATGAGAGGATACTGCAGCCACCCACGCAACATCCGGCCACCCATGGCCGTCATCGTGTGGTCCAAGGTGCCAAGTAAGGAGCCACGTTTTGCTCTCGTACGCATGGTTTCAAAAAGTTCCAGGTTCCTTTTGGTGGTCTCGTCTATGACCATGAAATCAGAAAGGCTATATGACACCATCCCTGTTACATGGGAAAGCTCTCCCTTGTGGGCCTCATCTACGTACCGCAACAAGGCACCGGCCGCACCAATGCCCGCCGGCCACCCATGGCATCCGAACCCCTCCAACGAGTGGGTTTGAAACTGTCCAAGAAGCCGCCTCCGGGCCAGCTCCACATCAAAGGTCTCATCTTTGACGAAGTTCACAGTCCGCTGGCCAACCCTCTCTATCAAAGCCTGGATGAGTCCGTCTTCACGCTGAGCCTCTGCCACAAGGGTCTCTTTGGGTTCTATGCGGCTGCATTCGTCCAACACCGCTTCCTCTTGGTCTGATTCTGTCACCTTGAATGTGCCAGTGGATACGTCCAGATGGGCGATACCGAAGCGCCCCTGCCTGAGACAAAGGGCCATGAGGAAATTGTTTGATTTCCCATCAAGGATCTCAGTCTCAAGGAGTACCCCTGGCGTAATGACTCGAACCACATCTCTTTTCACCAGCCCTTTGGCCGTAGCAGGGTCTTCCACCTGCTCGCAAATAGCCACCTTCAGTCCATGTTCGATCAACGGAGCGATATAGGCCCTGGCAGCATGAAAAGGGATACCACACATGGGAATGGGGTCTTGATCCTTTTTGTTACGGGAGGTGAGGGCAATTTCAAGGATACGAGACGCGATCTTGGCATCTTCAAAGAACATCTCGTAAAAGTCGCCCATCCGAAAAAACAAGATGGCATCTGGATATTGTGCTTTGATGGACAGATACTGCTGTACCATCGGGGTGGCTTTAACCATCTAACGAAAGAGGCCTTCTAAGAGGGAAGGGTTGACAAATTTAAATGAATTTCCGGCGCCGACTAGACAGCTTCACTTTGTTCTTGGGGAGTTTCTTCTTCTGCAATGGGCAGGCTCTTTAGGACCTTGATCTCCTCTTCTTGCTTGCCGATAGTCTGAAGATGATTCTGTATCGTCTTCTTTGCCCGAAACCGTTCGCCCAATCCGTAGAAATATGAAATAAGGAGCCCCACGAGGAAAAACCCCAGAAAGTAGACTGAAAGTGGAATAGGTTGGGTTTCGCCGCTCCAGACCCACAGATTCAGTCCCATAGCCTTTCTCTCCATGAACACTTCGGAGTTTTGCACTACTACGACTGCAAAAAGGATGACCACCATAAAGAACAACACGGGCTTTAAAGATTTCATCTCAAACTCTCCTTACACTATTTCAGCCAGCGGATTCAAGGATTTCAAAATGGGGCCTGAGATTTCGGCAGGTCACCTCTAGATGCTCCGAAATCACACGCACGTCGGCCAAGACCGTCATGACATTCGTGTCTCCGTGCCAGCGTGGCACGATATGCAGGTGCAGATGCTCTTCAACCCCTGCCCCGGCCATTGCACCAAGATTCAGCCCCACATTGAACCCGTCTGGGTTCATCACCTTTTTTAAGATCCCCACTGAATCTCTAACCATTCTCAGAAGGTCGGCCATCTCTTCAACACTCAGATCTTCTAAGGAGGCTACGTGTCTTTTCGGTGCAACCAACATGTGACCGTTGGTATATGGATACTTGTTCATCATGACCATGGACAAAGATCCGTTGTATAGGGTAAGCTTCCCGTCATTGGATAGGCCATGACAAAAAATACACTCCTTCTCCCTTTTGTCCAGAATGTGCTCCAAGCGCCACGGCGCCCACAGTGTCTTCACAACTTGATCCTATTGCCCTTAAGACTTCTGAACCAATCCTCCGCCCCGCAAGGCAATGGGTAACATCCCAGTTTCACGAGACGATATCAGGCTCACCTGAAAAGACAAGCCCTTTTCATAAGCTCACTCTGCATCAACCAAAAGCCGTCGTCTTCAGAACACTCCGTAAGGGCCACCATGTTGGCCTTTGAATGGCCTTTCCCCTAAATCAACACTTCTTCAAGGCGGGATTCGGCCCAAACAACCGTCGTTTGATCCGCCACTAACCAAGCCTCACCAACTCCACATCACCCCATATCCCCATTTTGTCTTCCACCACGACTACAACCCCCGAGACTCCTTGGATGCTCCCGCCAAAATCCATGGCATCTGAAATGGCCGCCTTATTCGAGACCACGTTCCCGATGGCCGTGGCAGCCGCATCTGCCACGGCGGCGGACTCCGAAATCGCCACTGCCGCATCGGCTCTGCCAAAACTCAAGGAATGTCCCACGGTGCCCGAAGAGGTGCAGACCCCCACAGGGCTTTGCTCTGAGTGGACACACACGCCAATCTTACCACTCAACGGAGAAGCTCCGGCCAAGATGGCCACAGTGAGCGGAAAATCCGTCTTGATGAAGAGGTCCCCCCCATTTTCAACGATCACATCTGTGCTGTAGTCCAAAAGATCTTTTCCCACATACTCGGCCACCGTCCCTGCCACGGCGCCCATAGGCCCTATGCCGGCCTTCTGACCGGCCCCAACCATGGTCTTGACAATAGGGGGTGCAATGGAATCACAGGGACATGGTGTAAGCTGGTTTACAAACTCTGGATGATCGGCCATGTACCGTTCCAGGGGCAGTCTATGCTTCAGGACCAAATCCCTGGTTTCCGTCACAAGAGGCCTCTGGGCCCTCACCAGCAGATCCGTCTCCTTGACGACCACGCGAAAGGACTCAAGTCTATCATCTGTGACAAGACTGCGGTAAGTCCGATCCTCATAGCCCCTTGTCGTCATCGTTCACCCAAAGGCCCGCCGGCCTCATGACTCCATTGACCGGTCCACCTGCCAGACGGCTCAACCCTGCCGCTGACATACTGTCTCCAGTGCGTCATCGCCCAATAAGCCCTTGATGGCCTCCGTGAGCCTTCTGCCCGTCCTGAGTCTCATATGGTCCGGCAGGGCAATAATGGTCTCCGTTCTGTGAGGCATCCGCAGATGGAGATAGGCGCTGCAAGTCCCCTTGTGGTTGTCTAGTATGTCATGGAGTTGTTGAAGGATGTCTTTGTCAAGACCTGTGACGTCCAGGTTCAGACGGATACTCGTCGTCCACGTCTCTTCAGCCATTTCTATTGGAATGACCGACTCGCCAAGGATCTTAGCGGACTTCTCGTCTCTCGTTACACGGCCTTCTATAAAAATCGCCCTATCCTTTTCAATAAGACCGGATACACTTGCATAGAGCGACGAAAAAAGGGTGACCTCGGCAAAACCGCTTAAATCTTCAACGGTTACAAATGCCATACGGTCGCCCTTTCTATCGTTGTAGTGTTTGTAATCCCTCACCAGTCCACCAAGGCGTACAACGGCACCGTCTGAAAGCTCCCGAACCTTCAAGGTGTCCGTGTTGGCAAACTTTCTTATTAAGGCCTCGTGTCTGGCCAGAGGATGACCAGTGATAAAGAAACCAAGGGATTCCTTCTCATAGTTCAAGAGCTGGCTGTCGTCCCACTCCTTTATCTCGGGAACAGGAGGATAGATCACTTCCTGGGCCTTGCCGCCCATGATCTCAAAAAGGCTGAACTGGCCGTCAATGCGATCCTTTTGAATCTTCTGGCCTATTTCAACAGCCTCTTCCAGCAGGGACATCATCTGGGAACGTTTTGCCCCCGTGGAATCAAAGGCACCGCATTTGATTAGACTCTCAATGACTCTCCGGTTGACTTTTCTGTGATCCACGCGTTCGCAAAAATCAAATAGGGACTTAAAGGGGCCCTCTTCGTCTCGTGCCTGGAGAATCGATTCAATGGCCCCCTCTCCCACATTCTTGACAGCAGCCAAGCCAAAACGGATGGCCCCTTCTACCACAGTAAAACTCGTTTCACTTTGGTTTATATCAGGAGGCAAGATCTGGATGTCGTGATTCCGGCATTCGGCGATGTATTTGACCACCTCCTCCGTTGTGTTCATCTCGCTGGTCAGAATGGCGGCCATGAATTCAACGGGAAAGTGGGCCTTGAGATAGGCCGTCTGATAAGCGATCATGGCATAGGCAGCGCTGTGAGCCTTGTTAAAGCCATAGCGCCCAAACGTCTCCATGAGATCGAAGATCTTTTCGGCCTTCTCTGAATTCAACCCCTTTTTCTTGGACCTTGTGAGAAAACGGTCCCGCTCGTGGGTCATCATATCGGCGATTTTCTTCCCCATGGCCTTTCGAAGATTATCCGCCTCGGCCATGGAGTAGTCTGCCAGCACCCCGGCAATGTTCATGACCTGCTCTTGATACAAAATCACCCCATAGGTATCTTTTAAGATGGGTTCAAGCTCCGGCACAATGTAGGTCACCTCGACCTGGCCGTTCTTCCTTTTCACGAACTCCTCGTGCATGCCACTATCTAACGGTCCCGGACGATAAAGGGCTACCAGGGCAACGATGTCTTCAAAACAGGCTGGCTTCAGACGAAGCAAAAGATCTTTCATGCCCGAACTCTCGAGCTGGAAGACTCCGGTGGTATGGGCCGATGCAAGCAGTCCAAAGGTCTGTTTGTCAGTGAGATCCAGGTTGGTCAGATCTGGAGGCATGCCGCCCCCTTTGGCAATGATCTGGCACGTGTGTTTCATGACTGTCAGGTTTCGAAGGCCCAAGAGATCAAATTTGATGAGCCCGATCCGTTCTATGGCCTTCATGTCATACTGCGTCACCACCTCCCCCTTTTTACCCCTAGTAAGAGGAAGGTAGTCGACGAGGGGCCGATCTGAGATCACGACGCCTGCCGCATGGGTGGAGGCATGCCTTGGCAATCCTTCCAAGGCTTGGGCCCCTTTGAGAAGTTCTGCTATGTGGGGGTTCTCCTCTGCCAGGCGTTTCAGCTTCGGCTCTTGAGACAGAGCGCTCTCCAGACTGATATTGAGCACTTCGGGTATCATCTTGGCAATGCTATCAACTTCCCGCAGGGGGATATCAAGGGCCCTTCCCACGTCCCTTATAGCAGCCCTGGCCTGCATTTTGCCAAATGTAATGATCTGGGCCACATGGTCAGGGCCGCCATATTTCTCCACAATATATTTGAAGACCGCTTCTCGACCTTCTATGCAGAAATCGACATCGATGTCGGGCATACTCTTCCGCGCAGGGTTCAGAAACCGTTCAAAGATGAGCCCGTAGTCAATGGGGTCCAAATCCGTGATCTTCAGGGCATAGGCCACTACACTGCCGGCCGCCGATCCACGTCCCGGCCCCACAGGGATACCTTGCTCCTTGGCAAAGCGAACAAAATCTGCCACCACCAGAAAATAACTAGAGAAACCCATCTGCTTAATGACCTCAAGCTCTTGGTCAAGGCGTTCTTCATACTGCTGGGTGTCAGATGCTGAAAGGCCTGGGTTTCTTGCACGTATCTCAGCCAACCGTTCTTCCAGCCCCCGCCTGGCCTCTTTCTCAAGGTGTCGTACCACCGTAGAGGGACCATCGTCAGTTGGGTCGGTCTCCCTGTGCGACAATTCACTGGGAACAGAGAATCTGGGAAAGTGATAAGTGGTCAGGTCAAGCTCTAGGTTGCAACGATTGCTAATATGAACCGAATTCTCGATGGCATTTGGATAGCCGGCAAAGGCCGACCGCATCTCCTCAGGACTCTTGAAATAGAGTTCATCTGTTCGGAACTTGAGACGGTTCTCTTCCCGAACAGTCTTGCCTGTCTGAACACACAACAAGATGTCATGGGCCCGGGCATCTTCTCTATCCAGATAGTGGCAGTCATTGGTGGCCACCAAGGGCATGGAAAGCTCCTGGCTCATCTCCAACAAGGCCCGGTTGACGGTTTCTTGGGCCTCGATTCCATTCTTCTGGACCTCGAGATAGAAATTCTCTTCGCCGAACATCCTCTCGTAGGTACGGGCCACCTCTGCCGCCTTCTCAGGACGTCCGGCTTGAATTAGCCGGGGGATCTCTCCATGAAGACAGGCGCTCAGTGCGATGAGTCCTTCACTGCACTCGGAAAGGATGGTCTTGTCCACTCGAGGCTTGTAGTAGAATCCCTCAAGATGGGCCGCTGTAACAAGCCTACAAAGATTCTTGTACCCTTTGGCATTTTTTACCAATAGAACAAGATGATAGGCCCCGGTCTTGTGACGAGGGTCCTTGTCAAAACGGGTTGTGGGCGCCACATAGACCTCGCAACCGATGATCGGTTTGATGCCGGCCGCATAGGCCTTTTCATAGAACTCGATAGTACCGTACATGGTCCCATGGTCTGTGATGGCAAGAGAGGGCATGTGAAAGGATGACGCGCGCTGTAGCAGGGAATCAATGCGAATGGCCCCGTCAAGGAGGCTGTACTGGGTGTGGATATGGAGGTGGACGAAATCCGACGAGGACATCAGTCTAGCAAATAATTAGGTGATTCTTTTGTGATGATGACATCATGGACATGACTCTCCCGTAACCCCGATGAGCTGATACGGACAAATCGGGCGTCTTGCCGCAAGGCCTCAATGGTGTGGCATCCCACGTAACCCATGCCTGCTCTTAAACCGCCTACGAGCTGGTAAACCGATGCAGAAAGAGACCCCTTGTAGGGCACTCTGCCCACGATCCCTTCAGGGACAAGTTTTGCCTCTTCCCTGAGGTCTTCTTGGTAATATCGGTCTTTGCTTCCCTTCTTCATCGCTTCTAGAGAACCCATCCCCCTATAGACCTTGTAACTTCGACCCTGAAAAAAGATGGTCTCTCCGGGACTCTCGTCTGTACCGGCAAAAAGGCCTCCGATCATGACACTGTGGGCACCAGCAGCAATGGCCTTGACAATATCTCCTGAAAACTTTATCCCCCCGTCGGCTATCAAAGGAATCCCTGTCTTCTCAGCCACCTCTTTGCAATTCATAATGGCCTTCAGCTGGGGAACACCCACGCCCGCTATGATGCGCGTCGTACAAATGGACCCAGGCCCGACACCAATCTTCACGCCATCGGCCCCGGCCTTTATAAGGGCCTCTGCACCCGCCCCTGTGGCTACGTTGCCGGCCACCAGCTCAACATCCTTAAAGGCTTGCTTTAACCTTTCTACGGCAGCCAAAACGCCGGCACTGTGACCGTGGGCCGAGTCAATGACGATCACATCGGCCCCGGCCCCAAGCAAAACCTCTGTCCGCTCCTCCATGTCAGCGCCGATTCCCACAGCGGCACCCACCCTGAGGCGACCCAGACTATCCTTGCAGGCATGGGGGTATTTTTTTATCTTTTCAATATCCTTAATGGTAACAAGCCCCGTGAGGCGCCCTTTGTCGTCTACGACCAAGAGTTTTTCGATCCGATGTTCATGGAGCAACTCCTTCGATTCTTCCAGGGTAATCCCCTCAGAGACGGTGACCAGGTTTTCTTTGGTCATCACCTCAGAGACCTTTCTGTCCAAATCAGTCTCAAAGCGAAGGTCCCTGTTTGTCACGATCCCCACCAGATGCTCCCCTGTGACGACGGGGACACCTGAGATGTGATACCGCTCCATGAGGGCCACCACTTCATGGATGGGTCTATCTGGTTCAATGGTCATAGGATCAACAATCATCCCACTTTCCGACTTCTTGACCTTATCTACCTCTTGGGCTTGGCTTCTTATGCTCATGTTTCGGTGTATGATCCCCATGCCTCCCTCTCTGGCCAGGCTGATAGAGGTCTGGGCCTCTGTCACCGTGTCCATCGCAGCACTGGTGATAGGGATATTGAGTGAGACTTGCTTGGTCAGACGGCTCCTGACATCAACGTCCCGGGGCAATACATCGGAATAGGCCGGAAGGAGTAAGACGTCATCAAATGTCAGGCTTTCCTCAATCATGGGCTGAGCCATGGGTATTCTCCTCTTTTTTTTGGGATGGAATGATTACCAGATGGGCTGCCCTTTGGCAACGATTTATTTGGTCAGGATCATTGTCTCCTTGACAACAACGACCATAGAAAACTATAGCTAACCAACTGGCAAGGGGCTTTCTTCTTTGTGTTAAAGAATTGTAGATACGATGCTTGTCGCTATTAATCCTAAAAATCCGCAACCCCGTTTGATCCACAAGGCGGTCCAGATCCTTCGTGACGGCGGAACCATTTCGTACCCCACAGACACATACTACGGCATTGGTTGCGACATTATGAACAAGAAGGCTATCGGAAAAATCTATCGGCTGAAACAGAGGAACCAGAAAAAGCCCTTCAGTTTTATCTGTTGTGACTTGAAGAACATTAGCGAATACGCCAAGGTCTCGAACTACGCATACAAGAACATGAAGAGGTTGCTGCCCGGCCCCTACACCTTTATTCTGGAAGGGTCTCGGCTCGTGCCAAAAATCATGCTGACAAGACGCAGGACAGCAGGGATTCGAGTCCCAAACCACCCCATCTGTTGGGCCTTGGTCAGAGGACTGGGACATCCTGTCATATCTACCACGGCAACTCTAGCCGATGGCCAGGTCCTGTCTGATCCGTCTCTCATTCATGAAACCCTTGGCCATCAAGTGGACCTCGTCATTGACGGCGGCCCGGTTCCCGGAGGGCCTTCCAGTGTAGTTGCTCTTATTGACGACACGCCAGAGGTCATCAGGGAAGGCTTGGGAGATGTGAGTATCTTCAAATCAGTTTAGCGAGCCAAACCCGTCATGGGGCTACTGGGTGCCAAGGCTGAACCGCTAAGAATTGATCCGCTTGATGAGGCTGTCGGCGGCCTTAAAACGGACCACCCAACGGGTAGGGACATTTACAGAAGTTTTGGTCTTGGGGTTTCTTCCTGCCATGGGACCACGCTCCTTCACCTTGAAACGGCCCACGCCTCGCACTTCAACAGCTTCTCCCACCATCAGAGCTTGGGCCATGGAGCCAAAGAGGGTGTCAACAACGCTAGACATATCCTGCTTGGTAATCCCCGGAAATGTCTTAACAAGGGCATCTACGAGCTCCCCTCTAACCATTTCCCGCCCCCTGAACAGGCACACAAAGATATCCGCAACGGAGCGCCGCAGCCGTTATGTCATCCATGACCTCACCCAGTGACAGACCCAGAAGGTCCTCCAAGAGTGAAAACTTGTCATCTTCCCCGTAAACAACAGAGGGTTCACCTTCAATGCCGCCAAGCTCAGCGGCTAAGGCAATAGCATCCTCCAGGTTGCCTAAGCTGTCCAACAGACCCATTTCCTGGGCCTGTTCTCCCGAGAGGATCCGACCATCAGCAATAGCCAGAATCTCCTCCTCAGGAATCTGCCGCGCCCCAGCCACCGTAGCCACAAACTGCTGGTGTACATTGTCGACAAAGCCCTGTAACAGTTCCTTTTCCTGGGCGGTCATTTGTCGAAATGGGGAGCCCACGTCTTTGTACTCCCCGCTCTTCAGGACAAAAGCCGACACCCCTATCTTCTTAAAAAGCTCTTCCAGATTGGCAAACTCCATCACCACCCCGATACTTCCAGTGATGCTACCTGGATTTGCCATGATGTGATCGGCGCCTGAGGCCACATAATATCCACCTGAAGCCGCTATGGCACCCATGGAGGCCACCACCTTTTTCACACGCCTGGTCTTTACTACCTCCCCGTGAATCTCCTGAGACGGTCCCACCCCACCACCAGGAGAATCAATCCGCAACACAATCGCTTTCACGTCCTTGTTGTCGCGGAATTCCTTCAGTTGGCTCAGGATAGGCTTGGGATTAGAAATAAGGCCGCGAATCTCAACCACTCCGACCTGTTGGCCAAACTCAAAGGTGGAGTCCATGATCCCGAGGAATAAGAAGGCCCCCAAACTGATAATCACAATGGCCCCCATCCCGCAAAGAACCAGGATGGAAAATAAGATAGGGTGTCTTCTAGCAAACATTGTATCTTTCAGGGCAGGTGTCCAAACGGTTTCAACGGGGGTGTGCGTAGTCTAGTCAGAGAACCTGAGTGAACGGTCAAGCCCCGCTCAACAAAAGATGTCCTCATCTGATTGTAAGAATCTTAACTTGTCGGACGAAAAGCACTTGAAGTATGGGGCCAACGGGCTCTATCACAGCCCCCCTGCTCTATCTGTCGTCGCTGTCCTCGTCTATGTCAGCCTCAACGGGCTCCTCTAGGGTTGCATCAGGCACGTCCTCCACCATTTGCCCAGAAGCCACTGTCTCCCCATCAGTGGAGGCTGTCACTGCTGTGTCGTCCTCACCCTCTGCTGTGTCGTCCTCACCCTCTGTCAGGACCTCGTCACTGTCACCGTCTGCCTCCGGGGCTAAGACATCTTCTTCACCTTGGTTGTCCTCTTTCTCCGTCTCTGCTTCAGCTGGTTCAGGTTCTTCAGCCGATGTCTCAGGGGCCTCTGGAACAGAATCGTCAGGGGCTTTTTCTTTGAGATTTTCCTTTAATACCTCCCCTAAACTCGAGGCAGGACCACTATAATTCGTCAGGTAATCAGACACCAAATCATGTTCCTCGTCCACCTCAATCTGTTTAATGGAAAGACCGATCCGCCGCTCTTTTGGATTGACGTTGAGGACTTTTGCAGACACGATTTCTCCGACTTGGAGCCTCCCTAGGGGGGTTTTAAGCTTCTCCCTGGTCACTTCTGACACATGGACAAGGCCCTCAATGCCTTCTTCCAACTCTACAAAGACACCGAAGTCCGTCACGTTTGTCACGGTGCCGGTGATCTTACTTCCCACATTATAGCGTTCAGGAACGGCTTCCCACGGGTCCCGTTGAAGCTGTTTGATGCCCAAAGAGAAGCGCTCGTTCTCCTTGTCAATATTGAGTACCACGGCCTGGATTTCATCGCCCTTCTTGTAGAGCTCTGAGGGGTGCCTAATGCGCTTTGTCCAAGATATGTCAGAAATATGGACCAGGCCGTCAATCCCCTCATCGATCCCGATGAACAGGCCGAAGTCAGTAATATTCTTAATCTTTCCTTCAATGGTAGTCCCCACGGGGTATTTCTCCGCAATCACATCCCATGGATTCGGAACCACCTGTTTCATGCCGAGGGAGATCCTTCTGTTCTCAGCAGAGATATTCAGTACAACGGCCTCCACTGTCTCTCCAACGGACACGACCTTGGAAGGATGCCGGATCTTTCTCGTCCAAGACATCTCAGAAACGTGGATCAGTCCTTCGACCCCCTTTTCCAACTCCACAAAGGCCCCGTAATCTGTAAGACTTACGACCCGACCCACAACATGAGAGCCTATAGGATACTTCTCTTCTGCTGTTGTCCACGGGTCTGGCACCAGCTGTTTCAACCCTAAAGATACCCGTTCGCGCTCCAGATCAAGGTTCAGCACCTTTACCGTAATATCGTCTCCCATGGAGAACATCTCAGAAGGATAGTTCACTCGGCCCCAGGACATGTCCGTGATGTGGAGAAGTCCGTCAATACCTCCCAAATCAACGAATACCCCGTATTCCGTGATATTCTTGACCACACCCTCCATCACTTTGCCTTCGTGGATGGTCGCAAGAGTCTCTGCACGCTTGGCCTCCCGCTCCTTTTCCAGAATCACCCGCCTCGACAATACAACATTGCTCCGCTTTCGGTTATACTTGAGGACCTTAAAATCAAAGGTGTTGCCAACCATTTGATCAAGGTCCCGCACGGGTCGCAGATCCACCTGAGAGCCAGGGAGAAATGCTGGGATACCAATATCTACGGAAAGCCCCCCCTTGATCCGACTGGAAACAGTCCCCTGAACAACTCCATCATCTTCGTAGGCTTTCTTGATATCATCCCAAACCTTCACCCTTGAGGCCTTTTCTTTGGAAAGCCGCACACCACCGTCTTCGTCCTCCCAGCGTTCCACCATGATCTCGATGGTGTCGCCCACGACGGCCTCGACAGTCCCATCTGGGCCCACAAACTCGTCAATAGGGACTTGCCCTTCAGACTTATACCCAATGTCGACCAGCACAAATTCTTTGTCCACCTGAATGATTTTGCCTTGAACAATCTCCCCTTCCCGCACACGTCTAATGCTTTCTTCATACATCTCCATGAGGGCTTCTTCCTTACCCTCGGGGCTTTGTGTGGCTTCCACACTCCCCTCATCTGGAGCCCCCTCACTGGAATGGGAGTCTTCTTGTGCTGGCTCTTTTTCCGCTACCTCAAGCCCTTCGGGTTTTTCTGACTCCGTGACTTCAGCCGAGCCCTGCTCGTCCATCTCTGGTTCCTGTGTTTGTTGTTCGTCTTGAGTCTTCTCTTCCAACGGTTCCATTAAACGTTTGCCCCCTTCACTATTTTTTCAACCAGCACTGGGCTATGTGCCGGCTTAAAAAAAAATTCTATAGCAAGTACTCTAAGAAAAAACAACCTTTATTTAACTGAACAGGGAATGTGATGGAGCATGAGGTCAACCACTTGTTCGATGTTAAGAAAACTTGAATCGATTCTAACGGCGTCTTTAGCGGCACTTAGAGGGGCCAAGGCACGGTTGGAGTCATCCTCATCTCTTTTCTTCATGCCATCTGTAACCTCTTCCAGGCTGACGCTTGTTCCAGGCAGCACAACAGATAATTCTTTGTAACGTCTCAGGGCGCGGACCCTTAACTCAGCATCCAGGTAGAACTTCACGTCAGCACTGGGGAACACCACGGTCCCCATGTCCCTCCCCTCAAAGACAGCCCCCCCCTCTTTTCCCATCTCCCGTTGCACCCCCAGAAGGTATTGCCTCACGTCAGAGCGTGCCGACACAGCCGATGCAAGCATAGTGATCTCCTGGGTCCTCAGTTGATCGGTGACATCCAGCCCGTTCATATGGAGCCTCAAGCCCTCCCTGCTCTCTTGATAGGCGAGCTTGAGATCTTTCAGAATCTGTTCTATCTTGGTCTCGTCATCTGCCGCACCATCTGCCGCCAGCACCGCCAGGGCCACGGCGCGATATAGGGCTCCTGTGTCAACATAGGTATACTGGAGGCGTTTTGCCAACAATCGACTCACCGTGCTTTTGCCAGCCCCTGCAGGGCCGTCAATGGTCACTAGAAGCCGTTTCATCCTGACTCCCCTTGCAGGACCTCTTTCAGTGCCTGGACGCATCGTTGGTTTTCTTCTGGGAGCCCGACATTGATGCGGATGTAGGTGGGATAACCGTAGGCGGTCATGGGACGGATGATCACCCCTCTGCGGAGCATCCCTTCAAAAACGCTTTTGGCGTCTCGCTGAACGTCTACGAGAAAAAAGTTCGTCTGTGAAGGAAAACACTGAAGCCCCAGCCCCTCTAACTGCTCAAAGAAAAAAACCAGCCCCAGGTGGATGGTCCGGATCGTCTCGTCAAAGAACTCATCGTCGTCCAATGCCGCCAAGGCCCCGATCTGTGCCAGGGAATTGACATTAAAGGGTTGCCTGACCCGGTGGATCAGGTCCGCCAGCTCCTGCCTCATCACCCCATAGCCTAAGCGAAGGCCAGCCAGGCCATAGGCCTTGGAAAAGGTGCGCAGCCCCACAACGGTCTTCTCGTTGTCCAGATAGTCAAGCCCTACAGGGCAATGCCTATCTCTTACAAACTCGATGTAGGCCTCATCCACCACCACCAACGCCGTTGAAGGGATCTCCCCGAGAAACCATTCAAAGCCATCCCTAGAGACGATCGTTCCAGTGGGATTGTTGGGGTTGTTCACAAAGACCATACGGGTCCTTCCGGAAAGCTGTCTTGCCATGGCTTCCAGGTCAACCACGCGTTCTTTCAGGGGCACCTTGACAGGTGTCCCGCCGCCAGCCTGCACCATGATCTCATACATCAGAAACGAAGGCGTCGGCATGATCACTTCATCGCCTTCCTGAAGAAAGGTGCGGACCAGCAATTCAATGATTTCATTGGAACCGTTTCCAAGGACAATCTGAGGGCTTTGGACATGGAGCTTCTCTGCCAGGCGCTCTCTGAGGAGATGACTGTTTGCGTCAGGATAGCGGTGCAGGTCCTTTACCCGCCCCATGATGGCCGCAACGGCCCTTGGAGACGGGCCCAGGGGGTTCTCATTGGATGCCAGCTTGATAGAATCGCTGATGCCGTATTCGCGTTCCAATTCCTCAATCGGTTTGCCGGCCACGTAGGCCTTAAGCCTGGCAATGTAGTCAGGCACTTTTATGCTATCCATCTTGATTTCACCTTGCCTTCCATTCTGCTTTGGTCACAAGTAAAGGGGAGAGTGTCCTCCAGATCTCCTGTTGCTCCAACTGGTTTCACCGGACCATGTGCTACCACAATTCTTCTCCATGAAAAAGCATGAAATCGCAAAAAGCCCCTTGCCAGCGACTTTGAGCCTTTTGGCAAAAAAGGAGAAAAGAGATCGAGCCTTAACGGGCTGTTGCCCAAACCAAAATCCGTTTGAGCGCTTATTGAAGCGTTTTTTGTCAACAAATCTTGGCGAAGCAGAAGATCGGTGATGTCAACTGTTTGATCCGCCGGAGGCGGAGAGTTTTGACATCACCTGGAGTGAGCCCTAGATTTATCAAAAAACGTTTCAGAGCCAGCGCAAAGGGATTTCAGCAAGAGCCCGTTAAGACATCTCCCCATTGATCGGCATTTCAGATCTCAAGGTTTCCTGTTCCCTCGCCAAACATCTGACTGGCAACCCAACAGGGGCCTGAGCGGCGGAAACAGGGGCTTTTGGGGGAAGGCCCTCTGCCTTGCGCCTTGCAAAAGCAGAAGGGCCGTCGTATGCTGGTTTTCTTTCAAAAGGTGTAACCATGAAACCCGTTCAAACCGGCATTGAAACCCTTGTCGCTGACCCCCTGCCCATGGTCAGAGGCAAACGCCTTGGGCTCCTGGCGAATGCCGCCAGCGTGGCCAAGGACCTTCAGCCGAGTTGGAGGTTGATCCAAGACCACTTCCCCGACCAGCTCAGGGTTCTCTTCAGCCCCCAGCACGGCTTCTACGCTGAAAAGCAGGATAACATGGTCCCTTCGGAGGATTGGTCCCACCCCCTGCTTAAGATCCCCGTCTATAGCCTCTATGGGCAACGCACAGCCCCCACAGACCCCATGCTTGAACAAATAGACACGCTCATCATCGACCTCCAGGATGTGGGAACCCGTGTCTACACCTTCATTTACACCATGGCCTTATGCCTGCAAGCCGCCGGCTCCCATGGCACCCAGGTCGTGGTCTTGGACCGCCCCAATCCCCTTGGGGGAAAGCGTTTGGAAGGCAACTGTTTAAAACCGGCCCTTGCCTCTTTTGTGGGTATGTATCCCATTCCCATGCGCCATGGTTTGACCATGGGAGAACTGGCCCAGCTCTTTGTCGGCCATTTTGGCATAGCCTGCGACGTGACCGTGGTTCCCATGTTAGGATGGAGGCGGGACATGCTGTTCCATGATACGGGGTTGCCATGGGTAGCGCCCAGCCCCAACCTGCCCACATCCACCTCGGCGCTCGTCTATCCAGGACAAGTCCTCTGGGAAGGGACCAATGTCTCTGAGGGACGGGGTACGACCCAGCCCTTTGAGATCTTCGGAGCGCCCTTTATCAATGCAGCCGCTGTTCAGGAGCACCTCCTTGGCCAGAACCTGGCTGGCTTGTACCTCCGCCCCCTTGTCTTTGAGCCCACCTCCAACAAGTGGACCGGCGAGCTGTGTCATGGCTTTCAACTCCACATCCTGGATCCAGCGGCATACCGGCCCTACATAACCACCCTGACCATACTCCAGGCCGTGGTGAGCCTCTATCCTGACCGGTTTCAATGGAAGCCACCGCCCTATGAATACGAACTTGAGAAGATGCCATTTGACATGATTACAGGAGATCCAGCGATACGACAGGCCATGGTGGACGCCGTGGCTGTCCAGGATTTGGGAAAAACCTGGCAGGACGACCTAGAAGACTTCAAGGATATGAGAAAGGCTTACCTGCTCTATACGTGACCCTTTCTCGCTCTCCCAGGCAACGATCATTATAAGCCACATGGGTTTGTTGTCCAACACAGAAGTGATAGACTCGGAGGGGTTTGCGACATGAGGGAGCCATATAGATGGAAACGGATGATGTTCAAGGGGAATAAGGTCTGGCTTGCCGTAGATGTCCATGAACATCCTGTAGTGAAAAATCATAAGGTCCTGATCAAATACCAACAAGACCAGGACTATGAATACTGGGTCCCCCCCAAGGCGGTCCAACCCATCGATCCCGACCGCTTGACCAAAAAGGGGAGCCACAAGAAGACCCGTCGTGCCGTTGTGACGGGGTCTCCAGCAGCAGCCGCTCCTGTTCAGCCCGGAACCATTGTCGTCTACACGGACGGGGCATCTTCCGGCAATCCAGGGCCTGCGGGCATTGGCATTGTCCTGCGTTTTGAATCCCGCAAAAAGGAAATCTCGACGTACATCGGCACCGCTACGAACAATATTGCCGAACTCATGGCCATCAAGAAAGCGCTGGAAGCCATCCGCACCCCCCATCTTCCTGTCCATCTCTACACAGATAGCCAATACTGCTATGGCCTTTTGGTCCTGGGATGGAAGGCAAGGCGAAATGAAGAGTTGGTGGGCGCAACAAAAAAATTAATGAAGAAATTTAAACAGTTATCAATTCATAAAATCGAAGGACATGCTGGTATAGCAGATAACGAACGGGCCGACCGATTGGCACGATTAGCAGTCCACAAGGGTGCTGGAACGTAATGGGTGAACTCTGGCAGGGCAACGGGCCTTGAAAAGCATAAGCCCCGCACGGAAGTGTGCGGGGCCCATGTGAAAAGACGCTTCTCCATGTGAGCCTCAGAAAGGGCTCTTATTTCTTTGCTTTCTTCTCTTCCTTTTCGCCTTTAAGGTCTTCAACCTCTTTCTTCAGGTCTTCGACCTCTTTCTTATATTTTTCAACATCTTCTTTATTCATAGAGGAGGCACCGAAATCCTCTTCCTTGCTCTTCCAGGTGTCCTTCAATTCATCGAACCCCAGGTAGATGGCCAGCGCACCACCAGAAAGAAGAGCAAAGGGTATAGCCCCCGCCAGTAGCTGCAAGAAAGGCTTCCACCACACTGCCAGACCAATAAGGCCCAAAACCGCCGCAGCCGCACCGCCAACTAATGTTTTCATGTTACAACACCCTCCTTTGTTCACATATTTCCTTTAATGTAACGTCCTATTCGTTGGTGACGATTGCCTAACATAAGCCGTTTACCAAATCAAGCCAAAAATGCCAATCAACGCTTTTTTCGATCAAAAATGGATATGACCTTGTTCTCTGACGAGAGATCATTTGGGCTGGCCCCCCTCTCAGACCAAGAGGACTCACGCTCCGACTCCGAGGGGGCCTGCACCTTCTCAATCCTCACCCTTGTCCCATTCATCGTAAACGTCTCGCCATCCATGTAAGACTCCCTGAGTATCCAGACAGCTTCTATAACAGGGACCTGCAAGACAAGCAACGTGACCTGATACCAGTCGGTCTTAACGTCGGCCGAGACATCTTCGATACGAGCAAAGAAGGCAGGCTTCTCTTCCCGGTAAACCAGCACTAGATCTCCAATAGTCACCATATCATGGCCTCATACCACACTATTTTCAAATTGACATGAACAAAATGTGCTGCTATTTTTGCGCTACTGGCTGCCCACTTGTCAACGTCACAGGCCCCAGCCAATAAAGGGACCTCCTCTTTCTTCGGCCATGGTTTGCAGACCATGGCCGATATCGTATGCAGGCACAAACCATATGGGTCTTCTCCAACGTACTAAGGCCAAGATAGGGGCCTGGGGGCATACCTTCCTTCAGGGCCATCATGATCACTATGCAGGGACGCTGCCAAGAAGTTGGGGGATCTTTTCCTCCCTTCTGCTGGAGTCCCTTTTCTCCCATGTCTCCGTGAACGCCACTCAGACCGCTTTCTTGAAGACCCTTAAAGACAGACCGATTATCGTCTATGCCTCTAAGTATAAGAGCGTCCTTGAGTACTTGTTTTATCATATCAGATACAAGAAGGAAGGACTTCCTTTTCCACAAATAGCCTTTGAATACAGGATATTTCTCTGGCAGAACTTCTTGGATCTCATCCGCATAGCCTTTGGACACCTGGATCATTTGTTCCGTTACAGGACCCTGCCCAATCCTTACACATCTGGTTTTTTCAAGCGTGAACTGGAAAGCGGTTCCGCGGCTTTCCTATCTCTGGTGGACCGCCGAGGGTTTTACCACCGCTTTGTAAAGGCCAGACATGACCCCTTGGGCTACCTCATTGAGCTTCAGCAGACCCTCGATCGTTCTATCTACATTATTCCCCAGTGGCTGCTTTTCAGCAAAAGGCCGCAGCAAACCCCCATGGGCCTTGTAGACATTCTCTTCGGCAGTGAAGAAAACCCCGGCCGCCTCCGTCGCTTGATGGCCATGCTGCGGAGCCCTCAAAAAATCTTTGTAGAGATCTCTGATCCACTAAGCCTCAAAGAATTCATTCGGCAGACAGACAACCGGGGGCGCAGCACTGAACAGCTTTCCTTTGTTCTTAGACGCAGGCTTCTAGATCAGATGAATCGCCACCGCCAGAGCATTACTGGGCCCGTTCTCAAGACACGGGATGAGTTGAAAGAGCTGATTCTTAGAAGCGAACGGTTTCAAGATTTCATGACAGACTACGTTAAAGCAGGCAAGAAGAACCTGGTTGATTTACACAAAAAGGCAGACGCCGACCTAAATGAAATAGCAGCCGATTATAGTCCCACACTCATCGAAACGCTCCGCATGATTTTCAGCTGGATATGGAGAACCATGTTTGACGGGATCGTGCTGGACATGGAAGGCTTGAACCGTGTGAAGAGGGCTGCTACAAAGGCCCCCCTGGTCTTTGTTCCCTGCCATAGGAGCCATTTTGACTACCTCATCCTCCCTTACGTGCTTATCACGAACCACATTCCCTGCCCTCATGTAGCGGCAGGGGCGAATCTGGCCTTCTGGCCCATGGGCACCCTCTTTAGGAAAAGCGGTGCCTTCTTCATCAGACGAACTTTCCACGGTGCAAGACTCTATGCCCAGATCTTTTCAGAATACGTGCGCATGTTGGTTCAGCAAGGCTTCAATATCGAGTTCTTCATTGAGGGTGGGCGAAGCAGAACGGGAAAAATGATTCTTCCCAAAACAGGGCTCCTCACCATACTGATGGACGCCTTTAGGACTGGAGCCTGTAACGATTTAATGTTTGTACCTGTCTATATAGGATATGATCGGCTGTTGGAAGAGACCTCTTTGTTGAAAGAATTGGAAGGAAAGAGAAAGAAACAGGAAAGCTTTGGCCAATTGATTCGTGCACGAAAACTCTTAAACAGGCAACACGGCAGGGTGTACGTTCAATTTGACGAACCCATCTCGCTGGAGGCCCTGGCCTCTGAGGCCCCGTGCTCCCTGCAAGAAATGGATCAAAACGCGTACCTCGCCATGGGGCGTAACTTGGCCTATAGAATTATTAACGCTGTTAATCGGATCTCTGTTGTAACCCCTCAGGCCCTGACAGCCTGTGCCATCCTAAATTATCCCAAACAGGTTTTTTCTCAACGTGATCTTATGGCCTACGTGGAAATATATCTGAACCATCTTATTTTTCAGGATGCCCAGCTGTCGGAAAACCTTGATGATCCAGAACACGCTGTTCAAAACGTTCTGGCTATCTACACTAATCGCAAACTTCTTGAGAAGATAAGACTGAAGGTGAGAGACAATGAGCCTCCTGGAAAACAGAGATTTGTGGCTCCGGAAAGCAAGCGGATGAACCTCGAGTACTACAAGAACAACTGCATCCACTTCTTCGTGCCCGCCGCATACACGGCCTTGGCCATCCTCTCATATGACGCATTTCAGTTTTCCTCATCAGCCCTTCACGCTGATTACCATTTTTTGCAGGACTTCTTTAAGTATGAGTTTGCCTATGATGTGGACAGAACCCCCGAGTACATGGTCAGAAGAACCCTGAAGGCCTTTATTGACGACGCCCTCCTCATGCCCCACCGTACCCTGCCCGACACCTACAACATCACCTCAACAGGTTTTCGCAAGCTCCTTGTATTTGCCAGCTTTTTGAAGACCTATTTTGAATCGTATTGGGTCGTCCTTCGCGTCCTGAAACAATATGGCCGCAGAGAGATAGTGAAGAAGGAACGCATGAAAAAGATTCGCGCCTTGGGAAATCAGCTTTATAAACAGAAGGAAATTGAAAGGAGAGAGGCTCTTTCCCACGTCAATTATGAAAACGGCCTGACATTTTTCAACTTCAAAGGTGTCCGTGGGAAAGAAGACGAGGAAGAAATCGCGTTTTACACCCAGGTCATCGACAAATATCTCAACTGCTTCACGGTGCATAACATTGTGGCACACATAGGTGAACTAAAGCCCAAAGAGTGAAATAGCCCTGGAAATTCTAGAGGGAATCTTTCGGTGACATCCAACAGTCTGTGACGTTGCAGGTACAATAACTCAATCCAGGCACCCATATCATGAAGGCCATGATCTTGGCGGCAGGCCTTGGCACACGGTTGTTGCCCCTGACCAAGAAAAAACCTAAGCCTCTCTTTCCGATTCTTGGCCAGCCACTCCTAGATATCCTCATTCAAAGGCTTCAGGCCGCAGGATGTGACGGTGTCATCATCAACACCCATCACCTGGCCCACGTAATTCATGCCTTTGTCCAGGAAAAGCACTATGGCATTGACGTCCAAACACGCCGTGAGCCGACTATTCTGGGTACAGGCGGGGCCATCAAAAACGTGGAAAGCTTTTGGGATGAGGCCCCTTTCCTTGTCATCAACGGCGATATCCTCACCGATATTGACTTCAAAGAGGTCTATAGGTTTCACTTGGGCCACAGACATCCTGTGACCCTAGTACTACATGACTGTGACCAGTACAACCATGTGTGGATAGACAACGACGATTGCGTTAGGGGGGTTGGCCACCCAGCACCCTGTCCCCCTGTAAGTTTTCAGACCCGGCCTGGCTCGAATAAGCCTGTGTCAGAAGACACTGGAACCCACCGTCGACTCGCCTTCACGGGCATACAGGTTCTCGATCCAAAGGTCCTAACCCTTATCCCCAAAGGGAGGTCTTGCAGCATCATCGATGTCTATTGTGACATGATCCGTTCCCATAGGACCGTAAAGGGGTTCATAGCCCGAAACCACTATTGGCATGACATAGGGACCTTGGAAGGATACCAGGCCGCTGTACAAGAAGCCCTCACGCGGAGGGCCCTGGCAATGATCGGTTCAACAACGGAAAAGAGTCCCTTGGCCTGGTCCAATCTCAAAGGAGATGGCTCGGAGCGCAGGTGGTATCGCGTGTCACGGAAAGAGACCACGCTCGTTCTCGTTGATCATGGCCCCCCTTCGGGGGATAACATCTGTGAGGCCGACTCCTTCTTCGCCATTGGCAGGCATTTGCACAACAGGGGGGTCGCCGTGCCCCGCATCTATGGCTATGATCGCCCCTCCGGCCTTGTAGCCTTGGAGGACCTGGGCGATCTTCACCTGCAGACCCTAATCCTTCGTACACAAGCCCAGGAAAAGGTGATTGCCTCGTACAGCCAAGTCCTGGACCTGCTTGTTCTTATGGGCGTTGAAGGGGCAAAGGGTTTCGATCCAGCCTTCTCCTATGAGACACCACAGTACGACGAAGATCTCATCTTGAACAAAGAGGCCAGATACTTCGTGGACGCCTTCCTAAATGGATATATGGGCCTTGGAATCGACTTCGAAGACCTTCACCAAGAATTTAAACTATTAGCCCAAAGAGCTCTTTATAAAAGCCATATCGGATTTATGCACCGGGATTTCCAATCGCGCAATATCATGATAAAGGACAATAGATGCTATGCCATCGATTTTCAAGGAGGCCGCCTCGGTCCCCTTGCCTATGATCTTGCCTCGCTGCTCATTGATCCCTACGTACAGCTTCCCCAGCGGCTCCAGAAAGATCTGCTCAGTTACTACATAAGAAGGCTCCAGGCCTTTGTTGCTGTAGACCCTCTTGCTTTTTTTCACACCTACACCTACTGCGCCATTAACAGAAATCTCCAGATACTGGGGGCTTTCGCCTTTCTGGGCAAGAAAAAGGGTAAGCAGGATTTCAAGAAATATATCCCCCAGGCAGTGCGCTCTCTTAAGAGACATCTTCGCCAGATAGAGCCCGAGACGTGTGTGCGATTACACCGTATCGCAGAAGGACTTTAGGTGCCTGCAACCTTCCAACATCGGACCCAGTGGCCATGCTCTAGTTCATGAAAGTCGATCTCTCCGGTTCGACATCTCTCCTCGACCATAGGACATCTCCCCTGGAACTTGCATCCTGGCAGCGGATTCAGGGGGCTCGGGACATCGCCTGACAGGCCCATCCACTTGGCTCTGGGCACAGAAGTGGCCCCGGGCGCGGCGGAAAGAAGTGCCAGTGTGTAGGGATGAAGTGGTGTCTCGTAGAGGGCATCTGCCGGGGCGTATTCCATGATCTTGCCAAGATACATGACGGCCACCACATCGCTGAGGTAGCCTACCACATTCAGGTCATGAGAAATGAACAGATAGCTTAGGCCCAATCTGTCTTGCAGCTCTTTAAAGAGATTAATGATCTGGGCTTGAATGGAGACATCCAGGGCAGATATGGGCTCATCACAAACGATCAAAGAGGGCTTTACACTCAGCGCTCTTGCGATGACGACACGCTGACGCTGGCCTCCGCTGAACTCATGGGGGTAACGATCAGCCCCTCCCGCAGCCATACCAACCATCTCCAGGAGTTCCTCCACCCCCTGCCGCCGGTCAGCACGGTCTGTGACACCGCAGGCCCGCAAGCCTTCTTCAATAGATGCCCCTATGGTCATGCGAGGATTCAATGACCCGTATGGATCCTGAAAGACAATCTGCATCTCCCTTCGTATGGGTCTCAACTCATGTTGTGAAAAACCGGTCATATCCCGCCCCATGTAGGTTATCTTCCCTGCGTCCGGCTCCAGCAACTTCAGGATCGTACGCCCGATAGTAGATTTTCCGCACCCGCTCTCCCCTACCAGCCCGAGAGTCTTCCCGTGCTCGATTTCAAGGCTCACGCCGTCCACGGCCTTGATCCAGCCAACGGCCTTCTGAAAAAAACCCCTACGCACCGGGAAATGCTTTTTCAGCCCTTCAACGCTGAGCAACAGGTTATTGGAATCCACTCCTGCCATCTTACGTCCGCCTTCCTTGTCTGGAGAAAATCATACCTTAACGAACATGGGTCTGCCCGTGCATTCGACCTTCTACCCCCGTCGAACTGGGAAACGCAAATCCACATTATCAAGTTATGTTATACTTGTAAAATACACACCTTTGGACTAGGTTTCCTCTACACGAGCTGTTGCCCACATGACTTCTCGCCTGTTCTGAGCCCGTTGAAGAGACGTCGGCCTGGGCAAGAGGGTAGACCCATGACAGCAACGCCCCATCCAAAACCTATAGCTAAGGCAGAACTGGTGACCCATCCGCTTGATAAGACACCACAACCTTTAAAGAGAACCAAGCCTTTCCCCAAAGCGGAAGAATCCAAACAGCGTCGCCGCAAGAAGCCAAAAAGGCTCTTCAGCCAGATTATCTTCCGCGACTGGTGCAAGGCTTGTGGCATCTGTAGTGCCTTTTGTCCCAAAGACGTCATCGGCGTCAGTGAGACAGGTGAACCTGTGATTGAGCGGCCCGATGACTGCATCGGATGCAGGTTCTGTGAGTTGCACTGTCCGGATTTTGCCATCACCATCAAGGAACGGAACGGAGGCGAACCAAGGAATCCCTCATGACGAGGAGCCGGTTCCCAGAAAGGCTTTTGTTACAAGGCAATGAGGCTCTTGTAGAAGGGGCGTTAGCGGCGGGCTGTCGATTCTTCGCTGGCTATCCCATCACCCCGGCCTCGGAGATAAGCGAGCTTCTGTCGGTCCGCTTGCCCCAAGTGGACGGCACCTTTATTCAGATGGAAGACGAAATTGCCAGCATGGGGGCTGTGATTGGTGCCTCCCTGGCAGGGGTGAAGAGTATGACCGCCACTAGCGGGCCCGGCTTTTCCCTGATGCAGGAAAACTTGGGCTTTGCTTGCATGACCGAGGTCCCTTGCGTCGTGGTAAATGTCATGCGTGGAGGTCCCAGTACCGGCCTTCCCACGAACCCAGCCCAAGGCGACGTCATGCAGGCCAGGTGGGGGACCCACGGGGACCACCCGATCATCGTCTTGGCCGTCTCCACCGCCCTTGACTGTTTCGAGATAACCCTGCGGGCGTTCAATCTGTCTGAGAAATACCGTGTCCCGGTCATCATACTTTCAGACGAAATGGTGGCCCACACCAGGGAAACCGTGGTGTTGCCGCCCTCCAGCAAGATCGACGTTGTCAACCGAAGCACCCCCAGTATGCCCCCAGAATGGTATATGCCCTACGAAGACAATAGCCGCGGCGTGCCACACATGGCGGCATTCGGACAAGGATACCGTCATCACGTGACCGGGCTCGTGCACGATGTTCGGGGTTTCCCCACACGGCGCTCTCATGAAGTAAAGGACCTCATCAGCCGTCTCCATCGCAAGATTACTCAGGGCTTTCCCGAGATTCAGATGACCAAATCCCTTATGATGGATGATGCCGATGTGGCCATCATTGCCTACGGCTCAGTGGCCCGCTCTGCACGTAGCGCCCTACTGGAAGCCCGAGAACAGGGAACCAAGGCAGGCCTCTTGCAGCTCATAACCCTCTTTCCCTTCCCCAGACGCACCGTGGAGGCCGTCTTGGAGCAATGCCGGGCCGTACTGGTTCCTGAAATGAACGTGGGACAAATCAGCCGGGAGGTAAAGCGCGTGAACCAGAGTCCCTGCCGTGTAGCAAAGTATAACCGAATTGACGGCCAACTCATGACGCCGCAGGAAATCTGTGGGGAGCTTATGAAACTATCATCGTCAACGGACATCTCATAGGCTCGCCACAAAAAGCCTTGGAATGCTCAGGGCCCGGAGTAGAAAATGCCGGAAGAAGTCACCAAACTCATCCATAAGTACCTGCGGCACGACAAGAAGTTTCCCCATGTCTGGTGTCCCGGCTGTGGAAATGGGATTGTCCTAGGAGCTCTCATCCGTGCCATCGATCGGCTGCGCCTGGAAAAGGACGACGTTGTCCTGGTATCGGGCATTGGCTGTTCCGGACGGATGAACGTCTATGTGGACTTCAACACCCTGCATACAACCCATGGCAGGGCCTTGACCTTTGCCACCGGCGTCAAGTTGGCCAACCCTTCTCTAAATGTCATCGTTGTCATGGGTGACGGAGATGCCACATCCATTGGCGGCAATCACTTCATACATGCCGCAAGGAGGAATCTGAATCTTACCACCATCATTATCAACAATCAGATCTATGGGATGACAGGGGGCCAGCATTCACCGACAACGCCCTATGGGGCTTTTACCTCCACCTCCTGCTACGGACATGTTGAACATGCCTTCTCCGTTGCCGAGTTGGCGATCACCGCTGGCGCTGCCTTTGTGGCCAGAGCCACAATCTACCACGCAGAGTTGCTAGAGAAGTTCATAGAAAAGGCCATACAGAAACGGGGCTTTAGTGTGGTGGAGGTGCTGTCCAACTGCCATGTCCAGTTTGGACGACGAAACCAGTTGTCCGATCCCGTGACGATGATCAAATGGTTGAGGGATCACGCAGTACCCATCGAGAAGGCCGGCAAAATGACCGACGGCGCTTTGGAGGACCAGTTCACCATAGGTCTCTTGACAGATGTAGAAAAACCCATCTACACACAGGAATATCAGAAGATCCGCCACAAGGCCAAAGGCAGAGGGACTTCCTCGACCCAATGACCATGAAAGAAGAACGTTATGAAATACGCTTCAGTGGCTCCGGAGGCCAGGGTATCGTGTTGGCCGCAATGGTTCTGGCTGAGGCGGCAGGCATCGGCGATGGAAACCATGTCTGTCAAACTCAGAGCTATGGTCCGGAAGCAAGGGGTGGGGCCTGCCAGGCAGAAGTCGTTTTAAGTAAAAAGCCCATTGATTATCCCAGGGCAATGAAGCTGGATCTGCTCCTGGCCATGAATCAAGCCTCCTGCGACAACTATTTTCCCGATCTCAGGCCTGAGGGGCTCCTGGTAGTAGACGCTGGTTTGGTGGACCAAGTCCCCACCAGTCGCGCCGTTGCAATTCCCTTTTCGCAGATCGCCGAAAAACAACTGGGCAAAAAGCTGGTTGCCAACATGGTGGCACTAGGAGCCATGGCCCAGCTCACAGAGATAGTCTCTCCAAAGGCCCTGGAATCAGCGGTGATGGCACGGGCCCCCAAAGGCACAGAAGAGATGAACCGCAGGGCCTTTCAGGCCGGGATCAAGGCCGCCCAAAAGGTGGATCTGGCGTCCTTGCCGCCCACGGTCACACCCCAAGAAGAGGAGGTTTAACACTGCCCACCTGCCTTGCCCTCTGTTATGCCCACTGAACGCGGCAATAGACGCCTCATATGGTCACCTGACGCCTCTTCGCAAGTCACGGGATTTTCTGGCCAAACACGAAATTGTAATTGACGGCCAGACAATCCCCATAGGCACAGAGCCCTCAAGGAGTCTATATCTTCACCCTAACATATTGTGATTTAACGAAATACCCCGGATAGCAGGCACTCCTGGTATGGTTCTTGCTGCCCACAAGTGTATGTCAGAACTCACCATCCTTATACTCCATTGCCTGTTGTGCCAACTACTGTGGCAGGCGTACAGGCCATACAGGCCAGCACCACAGAGAGCACGGGCTCACTTCAACAAGGTCGTTGCCTCGGGAAGACGCCACAACGTACCTTGATTCCCATTTTTTCTAGGGAACGGCCCACAGGCATCACGGACTGTGTCTCACTCTCACGGCGTTTTGTGATTCTTTCGCCCGGCTGTCACCTGTTGTTCTTTGATGAGTAGAGTAAGGTCTCTGCCAGCCAGCCTCCTGCCTCAGCCATCGGCTGGGTGTCAGGGATAGTCAAGCCACTGTGAGCGCAGCAAAGGCCTTCCATGGCTACAACACTCACCCTAAGCCAGGCGCAATAGAGTTTGAGGAATGGCTTTTTTCTGCCCCCCCCTGTGTCCGTGGCCGCACGGGTTCTTACTCCGGCCAGATGGACGCCTGTCCAGAAAAGACTCTTCTGATGTCGCCGTGCCAGGAAAAATCATTGAGCATCCACCCTTGATCAGCCTTGTAAAAATAGAACGACCAGGGGAAGGCATGTTTTTCTGTCTTTTCAATATATTGTAGCCTCAAGAGGGATGCGCCCACCTTTTCTATGCCTATCAACTCATAACCGGTAGATTTTCCAAATCTTCCGGAAAATTGATCTCGCTGTGTCTTGGATTCCGACGCTAAGGTGTCCATTTCCGTCTCAGTCAGCTGCACAAAAGGCTTCATGGCCTCAAAAGCAGCGTTAATACCGGCGCTCACTACACTGTCGAGGACAAAATCGCCGAACTGCTGGACCTCGTTTTCATCCTTTAATGTCTCAGCAAAACCAGACACCGAGCAACACAAAAACACTATCACCGTGAACACACAAGTTCTCATGGTCATCATCCTTTCTGCGTGGTTCTCTCTCTTTCATGCACCTTAGTCCAGGCGTTTCCGTCCATTTAGTTGTATATTATAAACATATTTATATGCTATTTGCAAGAAAAATAATAGTTTTTATGTTCATTTCTACTAATATAATGATAAATTATATTTAATTTAGTTTAAAAATTATATCCTGAGCCATTGGGCTTTTGCGCGACACTCCTGGGCCCAAAAGGCTTCTTGACATTTTTATTCACTCTTTTCAAAAGGTTAGTCACAATCCATAGGAAGCGAAGTCCCTAGGCACTGGTGTTGCTTCCGATGCAGTGCCCTATGGGCCGAATCGCTTCTCTTCGGCCTCCAATGCCTTTAGTAGCTCTGCAAAGATTATGGGTGGCAATGGCTGTAGGCCTTCTTTGGCAAATTTCCCCAACCCTCGACATTGCAGATTCCGGGGTACAAGTCTTGACACACCTACTACTAGTGGCAACGACGGGGGCGAACTCTTAGTTATATACAAATAATTTCAATACTCAGCTCTAGTGCTTTGATCAAAAGGAAACTTGCGTCGGTGAGGTTCTAAGCCCTTAGACAAACGGTGCTGTCTCCCGGAACTGCCACAACCAGGACCGATGCTTGGGTGCGCTGAACTAAGAGGCGTTACTTCGTCTCCGGCCTTCCTATATTCCCTGATTCCGGGACACTCCTGGAGGACCTCATCCTTGTGTGTTCTGAAATAATCCCAGAACGGAAATTGCCGACATTGGAGAGGTCTTACAGGATAGATGGCGCAGCGTTTCTCGGCCCCCTCCAAGAAGAGGCATTCAAAACTGTCTTCAGCAAACCGTTCTTTGACAGACAATCTGTTGCCCACCCGGTTGAAGTACTTCTGGATGCAATCAATGGGATTTGTCTTTAAAAAGGCGCAAATCTCGAGAAGTTCCTCATGGTTTACCCAAACGCGACCGGATGGCCCGCGGCAGCAGCGGCCCGGGCAGTCTCTGCATGCACTGGGGTCAAAGGCGAAATCAAACCCAACTCTGCGAATGACGCCCACGGGCTTCTCCCTTTTTACCAAAACGACAAAAACCTGACATCACCATTGTCTCTCCCTGTCTGCCCTTTACCCCTGAGAATACGCTACTATGGCCCCTTTGGGGCCTCTTTTTTGCCACACCCTGGATGGGGACCCCTAGTATTCACCCGACCGTAGCGCAGTCTTGAGCCTCAGTCAAAACCAAAAGTGCGCCCAGATCCACCGTCCGCTCAGTTTGCCTCTGGCGCCCCGCTGTGACTGCGCCGATGTAGTAAGGTACGTCAAACGCCCACCAACAAAAAGGACCCGGTGAAATCGGCGGCCACACACGCTTCACATTTCCGTGAAAGGCCAAAACAATAATATCTTGAAATGTTAAGGCCTTGGATTCTACAGTTTTCTGTTTGTCCCCTCACCTGCGTGCAAAAACCTAACTGGAAACTGCTGATTACTAAACTTTTACGGGATTCAGCCGATGAAGTATTCAGGCTGAGTCATCGGCATTCAGAGTGACCAGGGGCTCCTCATGACCTGCAGAGCCACTTGATGCAAGTATGATGCCCTTGCTTTCAGGTTCCAGAGCATTCTCGCATAGTTCATAGGCCAGACGACGCGGCGACTTGCGTTTGGTGAAACTCAGGCCAGAAACGGCCTTCAGCTCTGGGCCGCATCTATGGCACCTTCAAATGAAAGTACTGAAACATGGGGAGCACGGAATTTATGCATAGGAAAGGTTTTCCGCTGGCGTCGTCAACATCTTGTGCTGGTCAAAGGGGGTGATAAAGGTATGCAAGAAGATATGGAAGGAACAGGTAGGACGGCAGCTAATAGAGAAGGAAAATACCTTACTTTTGCGCTAGACAATGAAGAATATGGAATCGGCATCCTCAAAATCAGAGAGATCATCGGGATGATGCCGGTAACCCCGATTCCTCAGGCCCCGGACTACGTCAAAGGCGTCATCAATCTGCGGGGTAAGGTGATACCAGTCGTTGACCTTAGGGTGAAATTCGGTATGGAATCGGTCCATTACACAGAGCGCACCTGCATCATCGTGGCGGAAATCGACGGCAAAGCTGGGAACGTGGTTATCGGCGCCGTGGTGGATTCGGTCTCAGAGGTACTGAACATCAACGGAGACGACATCGAAGATACGCCCACCTTCGGTGCAACGCTCAAAACAGACTATATTCTAGGAATGGCCAAAAGAGATGACAACGTCACGATCCTTGTAGACATGCATCGCGTCTTTAGCGCTGACGAACTCATGGGCATAGAGAGGTCAGCGTAAGCCATTTCACAAACCTGCTCTATCTGCCGGGATCAAGCCAGAGGATAGGATGGCGACTTTAACACTATCTCATTTAACTACTCATGCTTAATGACTATTGGAGGTGATGTAATGAGACTATGGAAGGGATATATGGCCTATTCACTCTGCTTCGGAGTATTGGTTTTGTTTGCTGTCACGTGGTGTTGCGTGAAACCTGTTTCGGTTCAGGCCGATTCCGGAATGGCCTACGTCGGGTCGAACGCCTGTCAGGAATGCCATGAAGTTGAATACAGGAATTTCGTCAACTACGCTAAAAAAGCCCATTCCTATGAGAGTATCCTAGCCATGAAAAAGAACCTGACACAGGCTGAATTCCGCAAGTGCTTTGAGTGTCATACAACCGGATTCGGAAATGCGACGGGGTTTCGATCACACGATGAAACGCCTCACTTGAAAAACGCAGGATGTGAGGTTTGTCACGGCCCGGGGAACCTGCATGTAGACACCGGGGACCCAGAGGATATTAAAGGCTCCTTGACTGCAAAAGACTGCGAGTCCTGTCACAATTCGGAACGGGTGGCAGCCTTCGATTACAAGCCTCTCATTTACGGAGGTGCGCACTAGTGGGTGGTTTATGTGAGGTCTGAGACACGCAAAAGCAATTTCATACTAAACGAATATCGAGTAGGGGGTTTACTATGTTCAACACACTATTTCGAAAACTGCAAGTGAAGGTAGTGGCCACCCTTGGGGCTCTGTTTCTGATCGTCCTTGGCTCCATGATCGTCCTTAATGTTTGGGAGCACGGGAGAAGCGTGAAGCAAGCAACCAAGGAAGCAGGGCTTGGTCTGGCCAACAGTATTTACACCAGCATGCTTTTCCCCATGTCCAGAGGTGATGGCGTGACCGTCAAGCGACAACTGTCCGACCTTAAGGAAAATATGAAGAATGTGGAAGTCCTGGTTTTTGGTACTGACAAGACCATTGTCTATGGCTCAAACGAAAGCAAAGAAGGGAAGAATCTGAATGATGAACTCCGTGACCCCTCATTCCTTGCCGCCGCAAACAGTATGTTGACCGATGGTAAAGCGCCAGAACAGGGTTACGAGGAAACCATTGGGGGCCAACGGTATTTTTCGGTCGTCCTTCCTATGCGTAACGAAAAACTCTGCCACCATTGTCATGGCTCAACCCGTCAGGTCCTCGGAGGACTAGTGGCACGCCAGGTCAACGAGGACATGTATTCGAGCATTTCTGCCGTTCGAAACAGAAACTTGCTCATGGGTGTAGTGGGGAGTGTCTTGACGGTCTTATTGGTCTACTTCCTGATTGCCAGAATGGTCATTAGGCCTGTGAGCATTATGAAGGACAATGCCGAGTCTATGGCAAAGGGAGATTTGACCCGCAAAGTGACGATGGAATCCCGCGACGAGATGGGAGATTTGGCGACTTCGTTCAACAAAATGACAGAGTATTTGAACTCAACAATCGGCGTGGTAGAAGCGAGCGCCACGGAATTGGCTGAAGGTGCCAGCGCACAGGCAGCCGCAGTTGAAGAGACTTCTTCATCTATGGAAGAGATATCTTCCACGATGACGCAGAACTCCGAACACAGCAAGGAAGTTCAAAGGGTCGTAGGCAATACCCAAGAGGTCCTAGGCCAGGCCAATGTTTCCATGAAAGACTTGATGAATTCGCTCGAAGAGACGTCAGCAGCGAGTGATAATATCGGAAAGATCATTAAGACGATACAGGAAATCGCTTTCCAGACGAACCTCCTTGCTCTCAATGCGGCCGTGGAAGCAGCCCGGGCAGGCGAGGCTGGTTCCGGCTTTGCAGTGGTGGCCGAGGAAGTCAGAAACCTTGCCATGAGGTCTGCCGAGGCAGCCCAGGATACGGAAACTCTGATAGAGGACATCGTTGGAAAGATCAAGAAAGGCACAGATCTGGTTCAAAAGACGGATGAACAGTATAGAGAAGTAGCCACGACCTCGCGAAAGGTGGATGAGCTAATCTCTGAAATCACTGCTGCCATCGAGGAGCAAACAACTGGCATCCAACAGGTGAACAAGGCTATGAACGAAGTGGACAGGGTGGCTCAGAACAGTGCCGCATCAGCCGAAGAGCTTTCTTCATCCATCTCTATGTTCAAGACCGATGGTACAACAACGTCACTTAGACCCGACAATGCCACCTCTCAAACAGAGGAGAAAGGCGCTGATGTCCTTCCACTAACAGATTCCGAATGGGCATGAAAGGAACTGATTAGAGCACGTCCGGCCCGTTTGGAAATCAAAGGAGTCTTGCGGCCAAGTCAGCTTCTGACCCTTAGTCGTTTTGACCGAGGGTCAAGAGCAGATTTGGCCCTACTTTTCTAAAACCTCCTCGGGAAAAGAGCCCCTCCACGGACCCTACCGAATGGGCCGGGTAAAAGGCATGACAAGGAGACGCCGAAAATCCAATCTCCCAGGCTTCTGATAGGCACCGACACCGATGCGGATCCGTGTCTGGTCCACATCCATTAAGAGTGTCCCCATGGCCCGATCCCAGGTTGAAAAAATGGTCCCATAGTTGGTGTTTCGCTCTTTGATGACCACGGAATGGTGAATCCGATGCATGGAAGGGGGCACAAAGAAAACCCAAAAAATCTTCTCGAACCACCCGGGCACCGCCAAGCTGCTGTGATGAAACTGGGCACACAAGACCAGGGCGCACTCAAAGACAAGAACGCCTAGAAGAGGGGCCCCTGTAAAAAAGACCAGTGAGATTTTGATCACCGTCGATATGGCCAATTCCCCGATGTGGAACCGGGTCGCCGTGGAGACATCCATATTCAAATCGCTGTGATGCACACGATGAAACCGCCAGAGGAAAGGAACCTCATGGTTCAGCAGATGCCAGACGTAGAGCATGAAATCCATAAAGACCACGGTGACAAGAACGTTGGCCCAGGCCGGCAATGACACCATGTTCAAAACGCCCACCTCACGATTGGCCACATACGCCGCCGTGCTCACAATGGCGCCCGCGAACAGGAGCTGGAGAAACACTGTGTTGAAAATGGTCAGCTCCACATTATGGACCCAGCGCTTCGCCTTAGACACGGTACTTTTCCTATAAGGCACGAAAAGCTCCAAGATCAAAAAGAACAGGAGTCCCCCCCAAAACAGGGAGACTCGAATCCATGAGGTTTCTGTGCCGATCATGGAAAACCCAGCCCTCCCGAACACCCATTCACAACATACGAATCGCTCTGGTGATGAAAAAAAGGACGCGCTTTTGAACAGGCTGAATATACGAAAAAGGGCATGGTGCTTCAAGGGAAAAGGGTTATCCAGATCTTGTGGGGCGGGTTCATCACACCATGGGGAGGGGCCAGGCAAGGGGGTGTGTTTTGAAATCACCTGGAGCAAGCCTTTGTATCAAAAAAGGTTCAGAAAAAGGCAAAAGGATTTGGGCAACAGCCCGGAAATGGCCATGCGATGGTTGACCTGTCCGCCCTGTCTCCGTAAAATGCCCCTGTGTTAAAGCAAATTACTATAAGTTGGAAATATAGAATACCTGATGGCTTTCTTTGGGCAGCACTTTGCATTGCGGACACGGCCTTGGGACCAGCCTTGCTGGTTGAACGTCAGGGCAGTCTATGTTAAAAATGAAAGATGTATCGGAATTTTGTCTACTTTATTCTGGTCCTTCTCATATACACCGTCTACCTCCCGCCAGAACAGCCCTATCTTGGTCCTCTTGACACAGCCCTGGCGTTCTTTGTCTTTGTGGCTATCTTCGTCCTCTTTACCCAAGCCTCTTTTGGGGCCCTTTCCAGGCAGATCGATCAACGCGGCCCTTATGGCCTCCACGGCCGGTTTGACCGTGTATTCAATCGCCAGGCCATGATGGCGGTGGTGCTTTTTGCACTCGATGTCTACGTCTTGAATCTGAAGCTCTTTGTAACGCCTCACCCCCTCTTTTCCGCCTCGCCCACCTTGGTGGCCATTTTGTTTATCGGCCTCTTTGTCTTCTATCTTACTATCATCTGGGCCATTGCCTACGAACCTTACAGGCGTCTTTTTCAAACCAAGGTCTCCAGGCGATCCTATATCCTGTCCAATGTCGCCTTTAATCTCCCGATCATCCTGCCGTGGCTTCTCATCTCCATAGGACTGGATATCATAGACGCCCTTCCCTTTGAGACTCCAAAAGACCTGTTGGCCACGCCAGAAGGACAGGTTGTCTTCTTCTCTTGCTTCCTCGGGGCCCTTGTGGTAGGGACCCCTTCCTTGATAAAGTCCTTTTGGAAATGTCGTCCTCTGCCCGACTCTCCGGCAAGAAGACGGATCGAGGCCCTTTGCCACCAGGCCGGTATTGGATACAACGACATCTTAAACTGGCCTATCTTTGAAGGGAGACTGCTGACCGCTGGTGTCATGGGAGTGGTCAAGAGATTCCGGTACATCCTTGTCACAGAGAGTCTCCTGCGGATTCTGGATGACTTTGAGCTGGACGCGGTCATGGCCCACGAGATCGGTCATGTAAAAAGAAAGCACCTCCTGCTGTATCTTGTGTTTTTCCTGGGTCTTATCTTGGTTTCCTATGCTGTATTTGACCTTATCCTCTATGGGGTCATGGTCACCCGCCTTGCATTGCCCATCACGCTAGACCCCAGGGCCGAACTATTCCCGTACACGTCCATCGTCTTTGTGTTGGCCATGGCAGCTACCCTTTTTGTCTATTTCAGGTACATCTTCGGATACTTCATGCGCAATTGTGAGCGCCAGGCCGATCTCTATGCATTCAGTCTATTAGGGACCAGTGCAGGCCTTGTCTCCTCTCTAGAAAAGATTGCCTTACACTCCGGCAAAAGCCACGACAGGCCCAACTGGCACCATTTCAGTATTGGCCAGCGCATCGATTATCTAAACAAGTGCGAGGCTGACGGCCGTTGGATCATACGGCATGACCGCAAGCTCCAGGTGAGTATCGCCCTCTTTGTGGTAGGGCTCTTTTGCATAGGATCTATGGGCTACGCCATGAACTTCGGGAAGGTGGGACAGACCCTGAATACCCATCTTCTTGAAAGGATCGTGGAGAGAAATCTCAAGGAGAATCCTGATGATCCCAAGCTTTACACCCTCCTCGGCACGATTCACTTTCAAAAAGGAGCCTATGGGCAGGCCATTGTGGCCTATGAAAGGTCTATTCAGCTTGCGCCCCAAGACCCGGAGACATTGAATAACCTGGCCTGGATCTATGCCACGTGCCAGGAGACCCGCTATCGAAACCATGCAAAGGCCCTGGTCTACGCAGAAAAGGCAGCAGCGCTCCATCCCGCGCCCTATGTGCTCGATACCCTTGCAGAAAGCTTTTATGTAAATGGATTGTATGACAGGGCGATTACGGCCATCACAAGGGCCCTGGCCATGGCACCCCAAGACAGGGCCTATTATGAGGGCCAGCTCAACAAATTTCAGAAAGCAGAGAAGAGATGGAGGAATGAAGGGATCGGGAAATTGAACGATTGAAGGGTGACTGGCAGGCGCATTCAGTGGTTCTACTTCATACAAACCTTTCTCACCTGCAACAAATCCGTGTACCCTCTAAGCACTTTCTCTACACCATCCTGTTTGAGGGTGGTCATGCCGTCCTTGATGGCCTGGTCTCTGATGTCGTCCATCGTGGCTTTCATCTGGATGAGCTTCTTCATGGCGTCCGTCCCAACCAGGAGTTCATGAAGGCCCATACGGCCTCGATATCCTGTATTGTTGCACTCCGGACATCCGTTAGCTTTATAGAGAGTAAGATCATCAGAATAAGGAATCTTCACCCTCTCAAACTCATTAGCGCCATACTCTCTGACCAGTTCGTCGTATTCTGCTTGACTGGGATGATACGGTTGCTTGCATTTGTTGCATAGAGTACGCACCAGCCGCTGGGCCATAATGCCCAAGATGGCATCGGCGAAATTAAAAGGATCCATCCCCAAATCGAGCAGTCTTGTGATACTCTCTGGCGCGCTATTGGTGTGCAGGGTGGAAAAGACAAGGTGCCCGGTGAGTGAGGCCTCTATGCCGATGTGCGTCGTCTCCTTATCACGCATCTCACCGACCATGATGACGTCAGGATCAGCCCTCAGAAAAGAACGCATAGCCGTGGCGAAATCAAAACCTATCTTATGATGGACCTGAACCTGCCGCAAACCCGCCTGTGTGATCTCCACAGGGTCTTCTGCCGTCCATATCTTGATATCCGGCCTGTTGATGTATCCCAAGGCGGAGTGAAGGGTCGTGGTCTTGCCCGAACCTGTGGGACCACAGAGGAAGATAAGACCGTAGGGTTGCGTAACGAGACTAAGAAACTGTTCATAATTTGACTTGGAAAGACCGATCTTGTCCAGGGGCAGGGGGTCGCCGCTATGGAGGATACGCATGACCACGTCTTCCAAGCCGCCTGCCGTGGGAACGGTGGCTACGCGAAGCTCTATGTTCTTGCCACC
The DNA here is from genome assembly GCA_034189385.1 of Thermodesulfobacteriota bacterium. Lineage (GTDB taxonomy): Bacteria > Desulfobacterota > Desulfobacteria > Desulfobacterales. The sequence continues at coordinate 18,470 of JAXHVD010000020.1, read as the reverse complement.
GTATTTTCTGAACTTGATCTTGCCGTCCTGGGGCCTACGACGCTCCGCAATGTCTAAATCCGACATGATCTTGAGGCGCGACACAATGGCCCCGCGGTAACTGTAGGGCACTGTCTGGTAGAGCTGGCACACACCGTCTATCCTGAATCGAATTTCAGTGTTCTTCTTGCCTGGATAGGGTTCTACGTGAATGTCTGATGCCCCTCGCGAATAGGCATCCAAGATGATCTTGTTGGCCAGCTGCACAATGGCGTTGTCCTCCTCAGTGACAGCCTTTTCCGCTTCCTCAATCTCCTCCTCCTCAACCGCCAACTGGCCGAGGATCTCATCAATATCCTTTTGCGCCTTCTCTTTTTGGTAAAACAGGCCGAGAAACCTGTCGATGTCTTCTCGAAGGGCTACGTGAAAGGCCAGCTCCTGGCCGGCAAACAGGAGCTTGATCATGTCTATCTTCTGAAGGTGGAAAGGATTGTCAACGGCGACGACAATCTTATCATCCTCTCTCTTAATAGGAACCCAGTGGTTCCTCTTCATGAACGACGTCTTCAGACCGGTAAGGAGTTCACCCGGAATCGGCGTCTGTTCATGATACTCCACAAAAGGCACTTTATAGTACTGGCTCAGCGCCTTGCCAAGATCCTTTCTAGTGATCTTGAAACTCTGGATCAGGGTGGACTGAACGTCCTTCCTGGTCTGCCGCGCATCTGAAATGGCCTTGTCAAGCTCCTTCTGGGTCAAGAGCCCGTTTTCCACCAAATAGTCAAACTTGCCCGGACGGGCCTTGGCCATCCGCTTCTGATTATAGACTGCAATCCCCAGGGTCTCAGCCAATTCCTGGATTCCTGCTTCATCACGCTCGTCAAAGGGTTGGCCGTCCTTGCGGTTGATGATCTGAACCACCCCAAGGAGATACTTCTGGAAACTGATGGGCGTAGCCAACACTTGTCGGGTACGAAACCCGGACTTTCTGTCCCACTGAGCATCAAATTTGAGGTCTGGATCGACGGCCGACAGCTGCTCCTGATTATACACGTCTTCGATGTTGATCAACTCACCCTTGTAGGCCACATAGCCGGAAAGGCTATCCGCAGAGATAGGCACCCGGATGTCACTTACCTCATCGCCTGACTTCACCCTGGAAACCAGCTCCTTCTTGATGCCGTCTACCACGTAAACCGTGACCCGCTCTGCCTCAAACAGACTGGTCACGTCGTCTTTAAGATCTAGGAGGATTTCATCAAGGTTGCTTGCAGAATGAATCCGGTTGGTAATCTCCCACAGCTGCTCACGATATTGTACGTCCTGCTTCAGGGCAGGCCCGTTTTCCTTCTGGCCGCCAGTCGCCTGTTTCTTTGGCATTTTCAGGACTACCATGGTGATCTAATCCTCCAAAAAACAACTTATCTCCTGGAGTCTACTCCTCATGGGACGACTTTTCGTGCTTGGAAAGATAGAGCGAATACAGTCTCTTCACTCCCCCCAAAATGAGCAAGGCGGCAATAAAATACCGGGCAAAGCTGAGAAAGGAAGTATCAGATGTATGGCGAAGGGCATAGGGCGTCTTGACACAAAGGAGCACCCCCATTGCCGTTACTGCGATGGCCCATAGAGTCTGGACCTTCTTCTGGTCAAAGGCCATGGCAAACATACCCGTCTCTAAAGAGGAAAAAAGAAGCCTGAGTCTGATACAATTGTTAATGATAGGCGAAGGATGGGCCATTGTCAATCCCTATTGGGCCGTGGGCACTTGAACGCCGCACGTCCCCCAGATCCCGCATCTCTCAGGACCGCGAACGGCTATTGGCACCTTAGGCGGCCCCTGGGCATCAGAGAGAGCAGACAAGGCCTAAACACACAAACGGCCTGTAGGTTTTTCACATGACCTACAAGCCGTTGATATCACCTGGAGGCGGCAACCGGATTTGAACCGGTGTATAACGGTTTTGCAGACCGCTGCCTTACCACTTGGCTATGCCGCCTGGGAAAAGCTGGAGCGGGAAACGGGATTTGAACCCGCGACTTCAACCTTGGCAAGGTTGCACTCTACCACTGAGTTATTCCCGCCCTTCACACAAGATTCAAATGCCTTTTTCCTTTTTTGTCAACAAAAAAGTACCCCGCTCCTACCATCAAGAGACCTGGAAAGGGTCTTCTGGCCACAGCGCAGGCATCCCTGATATAAAAACTCAACTGACTGATAAACCTAGTGAAGATGTTACTTGCCCGCGCAGAGTCTCTATGAACACAGGGCCGATCCCCATCAGTAAGTACCGGAGTATTCCATCACTCTATCTACAAACCGTCTCGTCTCTTTGATCCTAGGCATTCTACCAAGGGAAGCCACTTTGGTAGGGCCGGCATTGTAGGCCGCAAGAGCCAGAGGCACATTACCGTCAAAGCGGCTCAGGAGCGCGGTGAAGTAGCGTACCCCACCAAGGATGTTATCTCTGGGATCAAAGGCATCGGTTACCCCCACATCCCTTGCCGTCCCCGGCATAATCTGCATCAACCCGCGCGCTCCGGCGTCTGAGACGGCATAGGGGTCAAAATCAGACTCTGCCTGAATGATGGCCTTTATGAGAGAAAAGGGCACTCCGTACCTCTGTGAAGCCTCTAAGATGTAGGAATCATACCGGTTCAAGGACCGATGGACCGATCCCTTCTGATTCTCATCTATATAAAGCCGGTAGCCTGGGCTGGTGGGGACGTTGGAGAAATGAAGGCTCCCCTGGCTGTCTACATACCGGTAGATATCAGCCCATGTGCACCAAGGCACCACCACCTGGATGAGCCCACAAAGACACACCCAGAACGCCAGGAGCCCATATGTCCTATTGTATGTCATCCTTCGCGTATTTCTTAGCATATTGGTTAACTAGTTGAATAGTCAAATGGTTGTCCGAGAGCCACCGACTTGACCATGTAACCCATCGACGATTCAACCATTTGACCCATCGGCCTCTCAGCCCCTCGACTCCTTCACCTGTTCCAGATACCGGTCCAGGCAATCCTTGCTGCAAAAATAGAGGGTCTCCCCCTTGATGACCTTTTTGATGGCCTTTCTTGCAGGGAAATAGGTCCCACAAAGGGGGTCTTTGACCATCACGTCATCCACTTCAGCAGATGGCGGCTGCCTTTCGGACCTGACCGACGGCTTCTCAGGAAGCACCAAGGCCTTGAGCGCCCGATAGACTACGTAGATCAAAATGCCTAGTATAAGGAGCCTCATTTCAACAATAGAACCCTCTTTTGACCATCCTTCAGGCTCGCCAACAAAGATCCTACGGTTTCTCCCAAAACCGGATGCACAAATCGGGCCGCAATATCTGAAAGAGGCTTCAACACAAAACGCCTTTCGTGCAGTCTTGGATGGGGCACCGACAGCTCGCTTCCCTGCAGTACAAGATCATCAAAAAACAGGATATCCAGGTCTAAGACCCTGGGGCCAAATCTAGGGCTGTCAACTCTTGGGCCCATCCTCTGTTCAATGGCCTGAAGTCGGGCCAGAAAGGCTTCGGGCTCAAGACAGGTGCGAATCAGGGCCGCGGCGTTGATGAACCAATCCTGATCTTCCAGGTAGACCGGTTCCGTCTCATAGAAAGGGGATTGGGCCTCCAGCACGCAATCCTTGCAGCCCGAAACCGCCTCTATGGCCTCGCGGCAATTCTCCACCCTGTTGCCCAGATTGGACCCCACGCCAATGTATGCCCGATGCCTACAATCCAATGGACTGGATCCGTTCTACTGTCTCTCGCAGCCGCTTGGCGGTCACAGTAAGGGCCATTCTCACGTATCCTTCGCCGGCTGCGCCAAACCCGTTTCCAGGGGTGGTCACGATGCCGGCCTCTGTTAGAAGCCGGCTTGTCATGCCGGCCGATGTGTATCCCTCTGGCACCTCCATCCAAACGTAGAAGGTGGCACGGGGCTTTTCCACGAAAAAACCCAAACCTCGCAGACCGTCTACCAGGATATCTCGTCGCTCCTGATAGATGTGCCGCATCTCCTCCACACACCCCTGGTCCCCCTCCAGGGCTGCCATCCCTGCTATCTGGATGGCCTGAAATGCCCCGGAATCGATATTGCTTTTCACTTGCCCCAAACCTCTTAGGACCTCATGATTGCCCACAGCAAAGCCGATCCGCCAGCCCGTCATATTGTATGTCTTGGACAGCGAATGAAACTCGATCCCAACAGACTTGGCGCCGTCCACCTCTAGAAAACTCATGGGCCTGTAATCGTCATAGGCCATTTCCGAATAGGCGGCGTCGTGGCACACGATCACCTCATGCTCCTTGGCAAAGGCAATGACTGATTCAAAAAAGGCCCTGTCAGCCACGGCGGCTGTGGGGTTGTTGGGATAATTGATGAACATGACCTTAGCTCTTCTGGCCACGTCTGTGGGAATGGCTGAAAGATCGGGCAAAAACCCGTTCTCTTTCAACAGGTCCATAAAATAAGGTTCCCCCCCTGCAAACTGGGTCCCAATATGATACACAGGATAGCCAGGACTGGCCACGAGGGCCATATCTCCCGGATTGATAAAGGCCAAGGGGAGATGGGCAATCCCCTCTTTGGAGCCGATGAGTGTGACGACCTCATTGCTGGAATTGAGATCTACGTCAAATCGGCCCTTATACCATGCTGCCGCCGTCCTATTGAAGGCATCCATCCCCGAATAGGAGGGATATTGGTGATTGGCAGGATCTGCCGCAGCCACCTTTAAGGCTTCAATAATATGAGGGGGCGTGGGAAGATCAGGATCCCCCACACCCAGATCGATGATGTCCACGCCCTTGGCACGGACCTCTTCTTTTTGGCGATCAATCTCCTTGAAAAGATATGGGGGAAGGCATTTTAGTCTCTCAGATTTCTCGATCGTCACTGCTGTCCTCCACTGTTCGTCATTTGTTGTTGGCTGTCTATGAAACCGCTTCCTTCCAGAGCCGGCCTTCGTAAATAACCTTTGCGTCTCCTTCCAAGAAGACATGGCCAAAGCCATGCCCCTTTTTTTCAAAATAGATCCTTAGAAGCTCGCCTCCCCTTGTGTGAAGGTCTCCGGGGGAGGTGACCATCCCCTTTGAAGCGGCAATCAGGGCAGAAGCGGCCGAGCCGGTCCCGCAGGCAAGGGTCTCGTCCTCCACGCCCCGTTCATAGGTGCGGATGGCAAGGGTACCGTCATCTAACGACTGCACAAAGTTCGCATTCGTTCCTGCCGGCAGATACTTCTCGTGACACCGGATGGCCCTTCCCAGCCTCACAACTGGGGCGGTCTCCAGGTTTTCTACCCAGGTCACCACATGGGGGACGCCCACGGTGATGCTGCTCACTGTGAAGGTCTCGCCTTCCACTTCCAGGGGATAATCTAGCTGGGCCGCAGAGGGCTCAGGCATCTCTAACTTCACCCGCTCTCCTGTGACTTCGGCCTGAATCACGCCGGCCATAGTCTCAAATCTGAGCCTGGGCCCGGCTATCCCCTTAAGAAGGGCAAACCTGGCCGCACAACGACCCCCATTTCCGCACATCTCCACTTCACCGCCGTCTGCATTAAAATAGCGCCACTTGAAATCCGCCTCGTCTGCCCTTTCAATAAGGATAAGTCCGTCAGCCCCTACGGAGTGCTTCCTCCTGCAGACAGACGCAACCCATGGACCCAAGTTCTCTTCTCTGACAACGCGGTCACGGTTGTCCACGATGATAAAATCGTTTCCGCTACCGCTCATCTTAAAAAAAGATATATCCGTCTCTGTCATGATCTCTGCTCCGTACTACCCGGACGCCTCTCGTCTCCAGTCAACTTGTCACTCGTCACCCGCCACTCTTCACCATGCCTGGAATAGACCATCCGTTCCCCTGTCTTCACACAAAAGGCGGAATGGATTCGCCCCTTATGAGGTCGTCATAGGATTCGCGTTTTCTCACTACAAAGAACTGGCCCCCCTGAACCATGACCTCGGCAACGCGCCGCCTGGAATTGTAGTTGGAAGACATGGTAAATCCGTAAGCGCCTGCGCTCATGACGGCCAGCAGGTCCCCTGATTGGACGTGGGCGATCTGGCGATCCCGGGCGAGAAAATCGCCGCTTTCACAAATCGGTCCCACCACGTCGGCCCTGTGGCTCCCCTCCTGATCTTTTGCTACCGGTTGGATGGCATGGTAGGCGTCATAAAGAGACGGTCGTACCAGGTCGTTCATGGCAGCGTCTACGATCACAAAATCCTTCTCTTCACCCGCCTTCGTATAGAGTACCCCTGTCACCAGGATGCCTGCATTGCCTGCAATGACGCGGCCGGGTTCCAAGATAAGGGTAACAGGTGTCTGGCCCAAGGTCTCAATGATGGCCTTGCCATATTCTGTGGGATGGGGGGGTGCCTCTTGATCGTAGGTAATGCCAAGGCCCCCACCTAGGTCCAGATAGGAGATGGAGATACCTAGGGCCCCCAGTGTGGCAAGCAGTTCTTTGATACGCAATAAGGCGTCTATAAAAGGGGCCACCTCCGTAACCTGGGAGCCTATATGGCAACTGATCCCGATAATGTCTATATTGGCACAATCATGGGCGGTCTTGTAGGCCTCCACTACTGCGCCTACGTTTAAACCAAACTTGTTTTTTTTCAACCCGGTGGAGATATAGGGATGGGTCTTGGGATCCACATCGGGATTCACACGCAACGCCACCGGTGCCCTTTTGTTTAATCTTGCGGCACATTGGTCTATGAGTGACAACTCCTGAAAGGATTCCACATTGAACATGAGGATGTCGGACTCCAGGGCGTACTGGATTTCCTCCTCACCCTTTCCTACCCCAGAGAAGACAATCTTCTTAGGGGGAATGCCTGCCTTTAGGCCACGAAAAAGCTCACCCCCTGAAACAATATCCAGACCACCCCCTAAGCTTGCAAAAAGTCCCAACACGGCAAGATTCGAATTCGACTTGGCAGAAAAGCAGACCAGGTGCCGCACGCCCTCAAAGGCCCTTTCAAAGGTGAGAAAATGGTGCCGTAGCGTGGCATGGCTGTAGCAATAAAACGGTGTGCCCACCTCTTGGGCAATCTCAGAAATGGGGACATCCTCGCAGTACATCTGTTTCTTCTTATAGTGAAAATGATGCATCGTCAGCTCGTTCGATCCTTAGTAGCCTTTGCACTTACATAGAAGGTTATGGGCAATCTACGGCTTTGCCATGAAAACCGTTGCCAGGATTGGCTGATCCTAGATACTGTCCTGGATACCGGAAGCTTTTTGATTTCACTCCTTGTGCATTCCTGCGTATCGAGAATCTAGCATCCAGCCTCGATCCCCCGTGAGCCAATGTCCCAAGCCAAACTTCACATGACACACGACCCGACCATCGTCTACTTCCATCGGCTTAGGGTCCTCGTGTCTCGTATCAAAGCGTTCACAAAAAGCGATCGGAGGCGGAGGAACAAGAGCCCGGGGCACCTTTGGGGGTCCCTTTATGCCGCATCCCGCGCACAGCACAAGGACGGCCAAAGAGATTACGAAAAGGAGTCTGTTGTCTTTCTCCTTGCCTCTCCTCACGGCCTCAGCCCTCTGCTGCCTCTTTGGCAAGGATCTTCTTTGCGTCTTTGACGGCACGGACCACGCTCTTTCTGGCCGTACCTCCTGTTGAAAGACGTCTGTTGACCATCTGTTCAGGCGTGAGAAGTGCAAAGATGTCTTCTGAGAACAGTTCTGAAAAGCCCTTAAACGCCTCTAGCGACAGCTCATGGAGTTCCTTGCCTTGCTCCGTGGCATGGAGGACCAACTCTCCAACACATCGGTGTGCCTGCCTAAATGCCATCCCCTTGGTCACCAGGTAGTCAGCCACATCCGTGGCATTCAGCCACCCCTTTGCGACTGCCTCCTCCATGGCTGGCCGGTTCACCTTCAAACTGGGAACCAGTTTTTCGTACACCTCCAGGGCCCCCTTTACAGTGTCCACTGCATCAAAGAGAGGTTCCTTGTCTTCCTGCATGTCCCGATTGTAGGTCAGAGGCAACCCCTTCATCATGGTAAGCAGGGCGATTAAGCTTCCAAACACCCGTCCAGTCTTACCTCTCACCAACTCTGAAACATCAGGGTTTTTCTTCTGCGGCATGATGCTGCTGCCAGTAGCAAAGGCATCGGGGATGTCCACAAAGCCGAACTCCCTTGACGACCACAGGATGAGCTCTTCAGAGAAGCGACTTAAATGGACCATGCAGATACTGGCCGCAGCCAGAAACTCTACGATGAAGTCACGACTGCTCACGGCATCCATGCTGTTGGCCGACACTTTAGGAAAGTGAAGTAGGTCAGCCGTATATGCCATGTCTATGGGATAGGTCGTGCCGGCCAAGGCGGCACTGCCCAGAGGCATGACATTGACGCGCTTGAGGACATCCTTGAACCTGCCCCTGTCTCTTGTGAACATCTCGTAATAGGCCATGATGTGATGAGACAGCAGCACAGGTTGGGCACGACGAAGGTGCGTATATCCCGGCATGATCACATCGATCTCTTTTTCTGCAAATGCCACCAGGGCGCCACGAAGGGCCGTGAGCCTCTCACAGACCATGCCTACCTCTTGGCGGAGATACATGCGAACGTCCAAGGCCACCTGATCGTTGCGGCTCCTTGCCGTATGAAGCTTCTGTGCCACAGGGCCTATGTCTGAGGTCAGACGGGCCTCTATATTCATGTGGATGTCTTCTAGGGCCTCGTCGAATGCAAAGGTGCCGGCTTCTATGTCTCTACCTATGGCGTTTAGTCCTTCAATGATTCTGGAGGCCTCTTCCTGGGAAATGATAGACTGCTTGGCAAGCATGCGGCAATGAGCGATGCTCCCCTCAATGTCATAACGATAGAGTCGCCAATCAAAGGCAATGGAAGAAGTAAAAGACTCTACACTTTGATCTGTCTCTTCTCTAAATCTTCCGTCCCACAACTTCTTGGACACAGCACACCTCAGTTTTCATTCCTCTAAAAGATTCCCCTGAACTCCTCCACCATGCAGCTGCAGAGTTACTCTGGCCAGCCCTATGCCCCTTTTTGATTCTTCATGAGCGCTTGGATACGGAGCCTCAGTGCATGGAGCCGGATAAAGCCCTCTGCATCTTGCTGTCGATACACCTCGTCCGATTCAAAGGTAGCAAAATCACTCCTGTACATGGATATGTCTGACTTTCGGCCCAGGACCTTACAGTTTCCCTTGTAAAGCTCCAGACGCACCGTGCCGGACACGGCCTTTTGCGTCTCGTCAATGGTTGTCTGAAGGACTTTCATTTCAGGGGAAAACCAGAATCCATAATAGACAAGTTCGGCATATTTGGGGATCAGGGAATCGCGAAGATGCATGACCTCTCGGTCCATGGTAATCGATTCCATGGCCATATGGGCCGTTCTCAGGATGGTACCTCCTGGCGTCTCATACACCCCTCGCGACTTCATTCCTACAAACCGGTTTTCCACGAGGTCGATTCGGCCTATGCCGTTTCTCCCGCCAAAGGCATTGAGCCTGGCAAGGATGTCGGCGGGGCTCAGTTGCTCATCATTGATGGCCACTGGATTTCCCTGGGCAAAGGATATCTCTATAACTTCCGGCCTGTCCGGGGCATCTTGAGGAGACACGGAAAGGGTGAATATGTCATCAGGTGCACTCTCCCAGGGATCCTCCAAAATGCCCCCCTCATAGCTGACATGAAGCAGATTCCGATCCGTACTATAGGGCTTTTTCGGCGTGGCCGGGACTGGAATCCCGTGGGCCCCGGCATACTCCATAAGCGATTGACGTGAATTCAATGACCATTGCCGCCATGGTGCAATGATCCTTAAGTCAGGCGCCAAGGCCTGATAGGTCAACTCAAAGCGCACCTGATCGTTGCCTTTTCCTGTGGCGCCGTGACTGACTGCATTAGCACCTCGGTTCTGGGCAAGCTCAACCTGTCGTTTGGCAATAAGGGGCCGTGCAAGGGAGGTCCCCAACAGATAGTGACCTTCATAGATGGCATTGGCCCGAAAGGCCGGAAACACATAGTCCCGTACAAAGGTCTCTCTTAAGTCCTCAATGACGACTTCTTCAGCTCCAGTATTCAGGCCCTTTTCCTCCAGCTGACCCAGCTCCTCTCCCTGGCCGATGTCTGCTGCAAAGGCCACCACCGGGCAGTCATACGTCTCTGCCAGCCATTTGAGAATGACTGATGTGTCAAGGCCCCCAGAATAGGCCAATACTATCTTCTTGATCTGTCCTGACAAGCGAACCTCCCGTCTCTTCCCATGCTAGTCATCACCCATACACCTTTCTAAAATCGCTTTGTGCATGTGGATCTTGTTTTCCGCCTGATCCCATACGATGGAATGCTTTCCTTCCAGCACATCGGCTGCAATCTCCTCACCCCTGTGGGCAGGCAGGCAGTGCATCACCATGACATCATCCTTGGCCAAATCCACCAAGGTCTGATTCACCTGATAAGGCCTGAAAATCTTTTTCCGGTGCCCGGACTCGGTTTCTTGCCCCATACTGGCCCAGACGTCTGTATAGATGACGTCTGCGTCACGAACAGCCGCCTCCGGATCAGAAAGAATCTGTATGGAACCTTTTGTCTCCCTTTCGGCAGGTCCCAAAATCTCTTCTCTAGGATAGTATTCTTCAGGACAGGCAAGAACCAAGTGAAGCCCTAAGATAGCTGCCGCATTGAGCCACGAGTGGGCCACGTTGTTGCCGTCTCCCACCCACACGATCTTGAGCGCTGTCAGGTTACTCCTCCTCTCCAGTATCGTCATCAGGTCGCTAAGCACCTGGCAGGGATGATACAAATCAGTAAGTCCGTTGATCACAGGAATGGAGGCTTCTGCCGCCAATTCTTGAAGGAGATCCTGGGAATAGGTTCGGACCACCAGGCCGTCTAAGTACCTGGCCAGGACTCGGGCTGTGTCGGCAATAGGTTCATTTCGAATCAGTTGAGTATCTCTAGCATTCAAAAAAAGAGAGACGCCTCCAAGTTGACTCATGGCCGCCTCAAAGGAGACCCGGGTCCTAGTCGACGCCTTATCAAAGATGAGGCCTAGGGTTTTCCCCGCAAGGGGTTGGTCTGGGATCTTTGCCTGATAACGGGCTTTCAACTCAATGGACCGTGCAAAAAGGGCCTCAAAATCATCGGCGTTTAGATCCCTAAGGGTGACGAGGTCTTGTTTCATGGCTTTCCGTCCGTCATTTTCGCAAAAAGGGCGTCCAGGCACGCGATGAGTGGGTCTACCTCTCTTTCCTGAATAATCAGCGGAGGAACAAATCGCAGGATATGGTCCTGTGTGCAGTTAATCAAGAAACCTCTCTCCATGCACCCCTTTACAACAGAAGCGCCATTGCAAGTAAGGTCTAGGCCGATCATGAGCCCCTTACCCCTCACCTCGCGAACGAAGTGGTATTTCTGTTTCAGGCCTCGGAGTCGCTCCCTAAAGTATTCGCCCACTCTTTTGCAGTTTTCAAGGATCCCTTCGTCCAGAAGGGTTCTGACGACCTTCACGGCTGCAGCAGAAACCAAGGGGGTCCCTCCAAAGGTGGAGGCATGAGATCCCGGCGTAAAGGCTTGGGCCACCTCCTCTTTAGCCAGCATGGCCCCCATGGGGAGCCCGTTGGCCAGGGCCTTGGCCAGGGCCATGATGTCAGGTGCCGTTTCAAAGTGTTCGTGAGCAAAGAGCCGTCCTGTCCGACCCATCCCCGTTTGAACCTCATCAAAAATAAGAAGGAGCCCTTCTCTGTCACAGAGCTCCCGCAGACGCGGCAGGTATCCCTGGTCCGGACATTGGACACCTCCTTCTCCTTGGATCGGTTCCAGCATGACTGCGCAGGTCTCTTTCGTAATGGCCTCGCGGACCGCCTCCAGATCATTGAAGGGCACGATGTCAAAACCGTCCAATAGGGGATCAAACCCCTTCCGGATCTTGGCCTGACCTGTGGCCGCTAGAGTCGCCATGGTACGGCCATGAAAAGAGCCATCCATGGTAATGATCCGGAACTTCTCCGGGCATTGGCGATCCTTGAAATATTTCCTTGCGAGTTTGATGGCCGCCTCATTTGCCTCGGCCCCGCTGTTGCAAAAGAAGACCCGGTCGGCAAAGGAATGCTCAATGAGCAATTGGGCCAACTCGATTTGCGGTTCCGTGTAATAGAGATTTGATACATGCACCAAACGGTGCGCCTGATCTGCCACTGCCTCGGCAATTCCGTCATGGGCGTGCCCCAGGCTGCATACTGCAATGCCGGCAACAAAATCCGTATAGGTCCGGCCCTCTGCATCTTTGAGCATACATCCCTTGCCCTCTGTGATCACGATGGGCACACGGCTATAGGTGGCAGCCATGAGACGATCTGCCTTTTCCATGATCTTGTCACTTTTCATCGGTTGTCTCTTTTCGTCCGTCATTTACTCACTTACTCACTGATCTCCGTTCCTATCCCCCTGTCTGTAAAAAGCTCAAGGAGCACAGCATGTGGGTTGCGGCCATCAATCACGTGTACCCTCTTGACACCATTTTGAATGGCCTCCAAGGCACATTCCATCTTAGGAATCATGCCCCCTGAGATGGCACCGTTGCTCAGGAGTTTCTCCGCGACCTCTGCCGTGGCAGAAGAGATGAGGGCGCCACTCTCGTCCATGACCCCTTCCACGTCTGTGAGCAAAATCAGCTTAATGGCATTGAGCGCCACGGCAATCTTGCTGGCAACCCAGTCCGCATTGATGTTGTAAGTCTCACCGGACCCACCAACCCCCACTGGCGCGATGACCGGGATAAAGCCTCCGTCCTCCAGGGTCTGGATGATCTCTGGGTTTACGCCTGCAACCTCGCCCACCATGCCCATGTCTATGATTTCAGGAGGCTCGTCTTGGGACTGTGAACGCAACAGATGCAGTTTTTTAGCAAGAATCAGTCCTCCATCTTTACCACTTAAGCCCACGGCCTTGCCGCCCTGTTGGATGATCTGGGCCACGATCTCCTTGTTGACATTGCCCACGAGCACCATCTCCACCACGTCCATGGTGGGGCCATCTGTCACCCGCAGGCCACTGACGAACTGGGACGACATCCCCATCTTGTCCAGGACCGATCCAATCTGCGGCCCGCCGCCGTGGACCACCACCGGGTGAAGGCCTACAAACTTCAGCAACGTAATGTCACGGGCAAAATCTTCTTTGAGGCCGTCGTCTACCATAGCGTGGCCGCCGTATTTTACGACGATCGTCTTTCCATAAAAGCGACGTATGTAAGGAAGGGCCTCAATGAGTATGTCTGCTACGCTGCGTTTCATTTCTTACCTGTCACTCGTTACTGGGGACTGCGCCGCCCCCTTCCTACAGGATGTATCGACTCAGGTCCTCGTCCTCTTTGATGTCTTTCAGTTTTGCATACACGTATTCGGCATCAATGGTGATCGTTCGTTCCACCATGTCAGGGGCGTCAAAGAGGATCTCGTCAAGGAGCCTCTCCATGACCGTGTGCAGTCTCCTTGCCCCTATGTTCTCTGTACGGCTGTTGACCTCCGTCGCAATCTCTGCAATGGCAGAAATGGCCTCGTCTTCAAATGTGAGGTCCATACCCTCTGTCTTGAGCAACGCCTCATATTGAAGCACCAGGGCGTTCTTGGGCTCCGTCAAGATTCTCACAAACTCCTCTTTGCCAAGAGATTTCAATTCCACCCTAATGGGAAACCGTCCTTGCAACTCCGGAACCAGATCAGAGGGCTTGCAGGTATGAAAGGCCCCTGAAGCAATGAATAGAATATGGTCTGTCTTCACCATGCCGTACTTCGTCGTCACGGTACAGCCCTCGACAATAGGAAGAAGGTCCCGTTGGACACCCTCTCTCGATACGTCCGGGCCGTGGCCCCCTTCCCTTCCGGTAATCTTGTCTATCTCATCAAGGAAGATGATGCCTGTTTGCTCCACCTTCGTAATGGCCCGTTTTACCACCTTATCCATATCCACGAGTCGTTGAGCCTCTTCCTGGGTGAGAATGTCAATGGCCTCTGGGACTTTGACCTTCCGTTTCTTCGTCTTCTGGGGAAACATGCTGCCAAACATGTCCTTGAGGTTCACATCCATCTCCTCGAGCCCCACGCTGGAAAATATCTCCACTACCGGCATGGGCCGCTCCGCCACTTCCAGGTCCACATACCGATTGTCAAGTTTGCCTTCACGGAGCATCTTCCGAATCTTCTCGCGGGTGGACAGCGGCTCAGGACTATTCATCCTGACTAATTCCAATGGCTTGTCTTCGCTCTCGCCCTCTTCTTTTTCCTCCGGCTCTTGTTTGGGCGGAAGAAGAATGTCCAGGATCCGCTCCTCGGCAATGCCCTGGGCCTTCAGTTTCACGGCCTCCCGCTCCTGGGATTTCACCATGCTCACGGCCAACTCCATGAGGTCGCGGATCATGGACTCCACATCCCGGCCCACGTATCCTACCTCCGTAAACTTTGAGGCCTCGATCTTTAAGAAAGGAGAATCAGCCAAGCGGGCCAAACGTCTTGCAATCTCTGTCTTGCCAACCCCTGTGGGGCCAATCAGAATAATATTCTTTGGGGCGATCTCGTCTCGCAAGTCTTCCGGCACTTGTCTCCGGCGCCACCGATTCCTCAGGGCAATGGCCACAGAGCGCTTGGCATCCTTCTGGCTGATGATGTACTTGTCTAAGGCTGACACGATTTCCCGAGGTGTCAACTTCTTCATAGGTGCTCCTCTGACATCACGTCTTTCCCCGAACTCACTTTATCTCTTCAACGGTCGTTTCTTCATTGGTGTAGACACATAGGGAAGCTGCAATCTTCATGGCACCATCCACAATGGCCCTCGCGTCCATCTCCGTGTAGCGCATAAGAGCTGTGGCCGCAGCTTGGGCATAAGCCCCTCCAGAACCGATTCCCATGACCCCCTCGTCTGGCTCAATCACATCGCCATTTCCAGATATAAGAAACATGTGATCCGAATCCACGGCAACCAAAAGCGCTTCCAGGCGCCTTAAGTACTTGTCTTTTCTCCAGTCCTTGGCTAGCTCTACGGCCGAACGGGTCAGATTTCCGTTGAACTGCTCAAGCTTCCCCTCAAAGCGCTCATAAAGATTCAGGGCATCGGCTGTGGCACCAGCAAACCCAACGATGATCTTGTCTTGATATATCCTGCGAACCTTTCTGGCCCGGTGTTTCATGACCGTCTCCTTCATGGTCACCTGACCATCCCCTGCCAAGGCCACATGATGGCCCCGCCGCACGGCCAGAATGGTGGTCCCACGAAGGTTCGTCTCTGTTCTGTTCATTGCAGATCTCCCAAACAAAGAAAGTGCCCTAAAGTGCCCCTCTCTTACTTCCTCGGATGTGCCCGATCATAGACCTCCGTCAACCGGTCTATACTCACATGGGTATACCTTTGAGTCGTGGTCAAGCTTGCGTGACCCAGCAACTCTTGAACCATGCGCAGATCCGCTCCAGCATCAAGGAGATGGGTGGCAAAGGTGTGACGGAGTCCATGGGGTGTAATCGGCCGCGCCAAGCCCAGTTGCCGAATCACCTTGTCCAAGAGCCTTCCAACGGAGCGGGCACTCAAACGTCCACCCAGTCTGTTCAGAAACAAGGGCTCACTTCCCCCTTCACCGATCTTTTTCTTAAGACGCCTCTTCTCCAAATAGGCCCGCACACAACGTAGCGCGTTCTTGCCCACAGGTGAGAGGCGCTCCTTATTCCCCTTGCCCAAGACCCTGACCAGGCCCCCCTCAAAATCCACGTCCTTTACGTCCATGGCCACGAGTTCCCCCACCCTCAGGCCCGTGGAATAGAGCACTTCCAGAATCGCTCGATTCCGCAAAGCAAGGACCGAGTCCCCTGTTAGTCCGTCCAAGAGACGGAAAGTCTCATCAACGGACAAATAGCGGGGCACTGGTCGTCCCCGTTTAGGAGTCAAGACCATTTCAGCAGGGTTTCTTTCAATGGCACCCCTTTTGACCAAAAATCGGAAGAAAGACCTGAAGGCAGAGAGTTTTCTGGCAATCGTTGTCTTTGCATATCTTCCATGCAAGAAGCCCAAATAGGACCGGATCATGAGCTCATCCACCTCATCAATCTCGGGCCCTGTGTCGCCCCCCCTACCCTGTTCACGAAGATAGGCGAAAAGCTGCTCCACGTCTCTCCGGTACGCTCGGCAGGTGTGCTTGGAAAAACCCTTTTCCGTTGAAAGGGTTTCTATAAACGTGTCGATCCACCCTCTCATGACTGGCCTTGTGTGCCTCCCTTGACAATGACCTAAAGGAACTTTGCCAGTGTAGTGACTGCTTAAAAATCTAAGGTGACAGGTGGTTCAACTGCCTGTCGGCCGACTTAACCTTAGGAGCTTTGCCCAAACTGATTGAGGACTTCCCCTGTGCGGAACCAACTGCTCAAAAAAACTATAAATGTAACACACTGCTTTGATTAATCAACAAAAAACTTCGGGAGACTAGGAAGGAGAGAGATCGATCAAGTCCCTGATCTCAGCCCAATCGGTGACCTCACGGAAAGGATGGGAGAATCTGTTCCAGGGTTGGCGAAAAAGGATAGGAGACAGACCTTGTTCGTCTAACATGAAACAGATCTCAAGGTAGTCATCCACAAAAAAATCCACACCCCGGGCCTTCAGCGCATCGGCCTTTGCCTCAAAGGTGCCTGTGGCCACTACTTCAATAGGAAATGATGACTTTGGAAGGGTCTGTTCCACCCACGCCTTGATGGGTAAAAGCGTGGGACGAGCGGTCACAAAAAGAAGCGGCCCCTTGTAAGCCAACTCGGAAAGTACCTCCACAGAGCCCTTTATGGGTTTAAGCTCTGTCTCAAAGTCTCCTTGCAAGATCCTGTTGATGATCTCCTTAATAAGGTCCGGCTCAATATCCAGGCAGTCCTCCAGGAAGTACTGCGTGATGTCATCATATCTCACATGGTTAATGCCGTAATCCCTTCTGGCAATTTCCAGAAAGAGCGCCATGGTATTGGCAAACACACCGTCTATGTCAAAACCTATCTGCCCAGGTCTGATCATGGGGTCTGGTCTTAGGCGGCTCTTCGCGTCTTTTTCTTGAGGCGACTGATGCGGCGTCTTAGCATATTGGCCTGGGCCTTGTCATGGCTCTCAAGAGCCTGGCCCTTCTGCGCCTTCAAGTCCTGAATCTTCTTCTTGATCTCCCTCATGGATACGTCAGACTTCTTCCTCTTCTTTTCATCTACAATCCCCCGGGCCTTCTTGATGCCGGCGAGCAGTTCAGCCTTGTTCATCCCATGAACGCCGGTCATTTCAGGAATCTCCAGCGCAACATCCCTGAGCTCTTTGGCTGTCATTCGATCCAGAGGCTTTTCCTTTTTCTCCTTTTCCTTCTTTCCCATCACCAAGTTCTCCTTTTCCTCATGAAAATGATCCAGCGCTGGCCATACCCCTCTCGGCCCTGCCCCGGTCATTGGCCTGCGGGCCTTCTAATCCTTTGCCAACGCTAAACGCTGAATCGTCACCCTACAATAAGTCGCAGAAGGATGTCAACCAGGTGTTCGCCCCCAGAACCACCGGCCGAAAGCAGCGCCTGCATTAAACATTATGTCAGGGACGCTTCAAAGGTGGTGCTATGGTCGCCCTGCCGATGCTATCAGTCCCTTTCCATCTCGGAGGCCCCTTTGGCGGCCAGCCTCTAAAAGGCCGTCTCAGTTTTTATTCAAGACCCAGCAGCAAGCTGCAGGGAATCTTCGACCGTAAGGAATATGTCTCATTTTGTATACGCTCGCTAACCCCGCAGCAATCTACGGGGAATGCACTCGCTTAATCGGTTCAAGCATCACTTTAGATAACTAGCCTAATAGGTTTATAAAAAAGCTAAACACACATTTGCATTTATAGGAATCAACTGAATAGCGGTCCTGGCAAAATACACATGAAAGCTTGGATATTCTTTACAAACCCTTGCATTCTATATATGTTATCTCTTGGCAGGAAAGGTTCATTGCCGCCAAAGGACAAACAGTCGTCGAATATCTTTGAGCTTTGACAGGGGATTTTTGGTGTGCTCTTAATAATAGTGATGTCGGCCATTTCGGAAGTAGATTCTTTTGCCATTACTTGGTATAAATCTTCGATATGTTTCCACATGTTTCCACATGTGTTCTAGCTAACTTTCTGTAATTAAGTCAAAAGTTATGTGGTATACTTTGTGCTGTAAGAACGGGCTTAGTTGATTACGCTATTGCTAAATCCCAAAGTGAGTCTTCTAAAAGAATCAATGTTGGGGGAAGATAGGCAAGTATGAAACGCTGGAAATGTCTGCCGCTTTTAGTTGGCATGCTTCTGGTCTTGATTCTATCTGGGCGAACATCGTAAGCGTCCAACCAACCCCATCTTCACAAGCCCATGGATGCGTGTCATGTTGAGCACTGATTCTTTTTTGAGGAGGTGCGATGATGACAGACACGCAGGATCATGGAGTGGATTCACAAC
>JAXHVD010000002.1:0-249892 GCA_034189385.1 Thermodesulfobacteriota bacterium | reverse complement strand
ACAAGCGATTTCAACTGCTTGAGCCCGAAGGGCGAGTTTTGAAAGCGCCTGGAGCAAGCCTTAGATTTGTCAAAAAACGTCTCAGAACAAGGGAAAAGAGATTTGGGCAACAGCCCGTTTATCTAAGACACCTTAATTCTCCTGAATGAAGACCGGCTTCTTGCCCAAGGTGATGTTGATCGCATCCTCTGTGACCGACACCGGGTAGCTCTTGAACGCTTGCACAAAGGGGACCGTATCGGCTTTCTTTCCTGTCTGAAACTTTGGCACCGCCTTGGTCACGACTGCCTCAGGGGTGGTGATGGCGCTGACATCAAGGGTCACTTGGATCGACTTGTCCGTGCCGTCGAACCAGTCGTACCATGCCACATACATTGGTGCCCCATCCACCATAAACAGATACAGGTAAACATTCTCCGCGGGGTTAGTGCTTGTGATGTTCTGCCAATCAGCATGTCCTAATTTCTGGACCATTAGCTTATATGTGAAATAAGAGAGTTTCTTCACATGTTTGCCTTTGTCAAATTCTCCTTCGCCATCATAGATGAGACCTGTATACCAAAAAATCCCATTTTCCTTCCCATTTGTGCGTTCGAACAGGTGGTTCCACAGGATTTTCTCCACGCCAAGCGAAGAAAGGTGAATAATTCGTTTAAAAACCGATAGAGCCTGGTTCAATTCACTCTGGTACGGCCAAAACGTTCCGTCTGCCTTTCGGGGAGAATCCGTGTGATTTGCCGTTTCCGTCATCCAAAGGGGTAAAGAAGGATCCTGCTGTCTAAGCCATTCAATTCTTGAGGAATAGCCACTGAAGTGATTCTTGTTCATCGTGGTAAATCGATGGAGATCAAAGATGTCAAAGCTGCTGGAATTTTGAAAAAAGACGTCATAGAATGGGTGCCCCATGTCCTTAAGCAAGAGGCTGCCCAGCAAAACGGTACAGTCCGGACAGGCCTGCTTCACTAAAGGGTACACCAAGTTGATCAGCTCAGAATAATCTTCAGGGTGGTCTAACCAGTAAATGTTATCGTCAACTTCGTTTTCCATCTGCCAGAACTTGACCGCTGGCCTTTCGCTTTCACTCCACAGGGGATACATCTGGTCTCCAAGCGCGTAGCAGTCCGGAGGGCTCTCCGTGCAACCATAATCGGCATCCCCATCATACCTCTCTACGGTTCTCAGGATAAAATCCCGGTAATAGTCACTTCTTATCTTCTCCATGTTGGTTGGGGACATAAACGTCACCACAAGCTGTGCCTTTCTTACACAGGCCTGGCTAAACAGATTGTCTTTGTCTGCGGTCTTGAAATCCCATACATCTTCCGCAATAGAATATACATTTCTAAAATAGAGGTTGGACCGGATCAAGAATCCCTCACCGCCCCCTATGTCTTCAAGGTAATCCCTTTTCAGGGCGCTTCTTATACCAAAAAAGCCGAAGGGTTCTGCCATCAGATCTCCCGCTTCGAGGAAAACAAGAGGACTGAGAAGCACTATACCCAACAACCTCATCCTCATCGGCCACTGCCTATTGCCCTTTTTCATTCCTAACCCCTTTACACCTTGACTGACAAAGGTCTGTCATGAACGTTCACCCCAGCGCTATACGCATTATCCCCCCCACCCTCGTCCAACTCCTGAAGATGACAAACAGGGCTTCTTTTGTCGCCTTCTCAGGCTACGAAAAAGGCTCCTTGATGGTCAACACACAATGCTTATGTAATGATAACGATATGTTAGGAAAGAATATTCGCGCCAGAAATCCAGGATTTTAGAAATAAGTCCTTTGGGGCATCCTTGCCTCATGACACGGGCAGCCCAGAGTTTTTGTATACCGCTCCATGTTCCCGCCTTTTTAGCTCATATGATACAAGGACACAATTGGGAGAATTATCCGTTTAAGGATGGGCAACCACCTTATTTAGAGCTGGGAAAGTACTGGTCTCGGAGAACGTTGGGGGTGAGCTGGCACATGACCAAGAAAAAAGAACCCTTTGTTGCAAATGACATTTATTTCACTTTAGAACAGGCGATATAGGACCCCCTGCCCCGCTTTCAAGCATGCGCGGAATTCTACTGCATCCCTTCGCTTCAGGGCAGGCACTGGCATGCCGCCATCAACGCTGAGGTCCAGGGCCTTGGTAAAGGGCCCTTTTACCTCAATGGTTGTCTTGAGAATCTTGGAAGCATTCAGGTTGATCACAAAGAGATACCAATTACCCTGCTCGCCTTCCCATGGAACGAGGTCGATATCACTCCTGGCGTAGAAGTTCCTTTCACCAGTAAATCTGTCCCTGCTCGCAGGCAACTGCAGAATGTGTGGTTTCAGATCACAGCTGACAAGCTTCAAGGGTTCCAACGCAGGCTGAATGTACTTCAAATAAGCTGCGTAGGTGAGATCCTTGTTCATCACGACTAGCCGTCCCTTCCCGTGCTTCTTACTAAGGAGGCCCTCCGGCGTCTCTCCGTGGATCGCTTTTGCAAACGCATCCTGCTCGCCGCCGTACTGGTCAAAACAAGCAAAAGGGCCGACGCAAACAAATGTTCCTCCGCCCTTCACCCACTTTTCCACTTTTGCCCAAAGACCTTTGGGGGCAAAAGGCGCATAAGGGCTTATCAATACACGAAATTCAAAGAGAGACTCTCTTCCGTCCAAAATACACTCTTCTGGAACATAGAATGGAATCAAGTGCTCGCTCAACATCCAATCAGAGAGCTTCATGGCATTCTCGTTGGCCAAAAACTCATTACCAACAACATCTAGGGTCGTACTGGGCTGTAAAATGGCAATCTGTTGGTTCAGTATGTCGCTATTGACAAATATCTTGGCATAGTTGTTTATCTTCTTGAAAACAACTGGAAAGGCCGACGCTGCATATCTTATTTGCCTATTCTTTGTGAAGAGCCCACTCGGCAAATCGGAATAGAGTCCAGGGAAAATATTGATCCCCCTTGCTCCATAGGCAATATGCCGCCACAGGTTCCTTTCAGCCACGGCCCTTAAGACAATCTCATCATCAACCTTTTCGTCTGCTGCCTCGCGGTAGTCCCACCAGAACTCATCATTCCAATAGAGCTTCTTCGCATACCGATTGATGCAATAATGGTAAAGCAAGGTAATGGCCGGAAACCTTCCGTCCCCCGCGCAATGGGCGCCATAAAGATCCCAGTCCAAAGAGCCAAGCCTGAGAAAATCCCTTGCGGAATACTTGGCACGATGAGCGTCATTGAACCAACCGGTAAACTGGGAAGAAATGGCGTGCTCTGGGTTGGTGTCCGCCCTTCTCAACTCCGAAATCATCTGTTTCATGTAATCCACGAGACTATCTTTTCTGAATCTTTCAAATTCATAGACAAGGCCGATAGGAACATCTCCTCTCTGGTAGCCATCTGCGGGTGGTGGCTTGATAACTTCGAACCCAGGATATGCCGTCTTCAAGGTCTTGTTTAAGGCGTCTATATCTCCATACTTCTCTTCCAAATAGTTCCCAAAAGCAATCCTGGCATACTTGCCATAACCCACAGGTCTTTTCTTGGCAGAGAGACCCATTTCGTTGAAGAGTTCATACATGATGATGTTGCGGTCACGGCAGAAACTCCCAAGGGCCCGCAACCAATCCTTTTGGTATGCGATGATCACCGGGTGCCAGATGTTCAACGCAGAATGAAAGCCCGAACGCCAAAGCACCTCACCCTTGTCATTACGATATAGCATTTCCTCTATCTCTGCCCGTGCGTAATGCTTAGGTATCCAAGAAAACTTGTCCATCAAAGCCCATGGTCGCATACTGCCGAAATTGACAGAAACACTCATCGGATATTCATGTGCGTTGAGAAGTGTCACCCGCTTGTTCAAGATGCTCCAATTGTACTTGCCTTTTTGCTGATTAACCTTCTTAGCCTTGTAGCCATAGTAAAAGAAATCGAAGTCAAATGGTTTTATGCTCTTGAGAATCTTGTCCATTTCTTTGGGTGGGGTCTTTGCCGGTATGCGAGTCCCATAAAAGTATCGACCCAAAGCTCCCCCTCCTAGGGTATGGCCTCTTTCTTTCACATTTGAGTCCGCCTCATGGACACCAGGCCCATGCCAAGGGTGTTTTTTCTTGAACTCCTCCTTTAGACATCTCAACACACTGTGCCCAAGTTCCTGCCCGTTCCTGATTCTTTCTAATATTGTCTCATAGGATTGCTCAAGACCTGCTGCTGGTTTCTTTCTCCTAAGAAAAGTGCCTGCGTCCTCCAAGATAGGGTTCAAAGTCTTAAGCGCCATCTCACACTTTTCTACCTTGAGTCCGGCCTCTTTCGCATATATCACGCTTCTCACTATCTGACTGACCAGATCCCTTAACTGGGCCTCTTCCACTAAGACCAAAGCGTGCCCTTCTCCCGTCGTCACCCCACCTCGAACGAGAGTGCCCTGAGCAAAGGCAGTTGTCACCGACATGGCTGTGAGCCATAGCGTTGCCATTGCCATCAATGTCCGAATTACCAAGTTCATGATAAAAATAAGATTTTTAGGGCGAGCCATTACAAATGGTATTAGCGCACAAACCATATTGGACTGTCAAGGCGAACAATACTCTGAAGTACCTGTTGCCATTCTCAGGCACTTGCTCCCTGGGGACCATGATCTTGGGTTCCGCGCCCCCAGAAAGAGCGCTTTTTTCACACCCGCCTCACCAGTGGCCTGTTGTCTTGCACCACATTGAGAACACAGGGTTTTCCCTTAGAGAGACTAGGGTTTTTCTTGATGTACATAGGGGTTTTTCTTGAGTAGATTAGGGTTTTCCCTTGACAGAAATAGGGTTTTCCCCTATGAAAAATCACAGACTCCCTCATGTGACATTTCTGGAAGCCAGCTTATTTGTGTACGCATTTCAGGAGAGCTGGGGCTAACTACCTGAAAATAGGTGTATAAATGGCCCAAACAGCCCCACTCGCTTTAAGCGGCACTTCAATTGAAACACATCTCACTCATCGGCCAGGCCAGCCCGCCAGGACCGTCCCTGACCAAAGGAAATGCCCCGCAAGAGACGAAGGGCTCACCTCCAGACGTTTTTCAAGCGGAACCCCAAAAAGGACAACCTGCGATGAAACAACAGCACTTGGAAAAGATGGCGCTATTTCCGAAGTTCGTATCCATTCTGATCCTCGTCAGTTGCGTCTGTGCAACTGGACTTGCCTTGGACTATCGGCCCTGTACTGCAGACGAATCCTCTGCCCCACCCTCCGTCCTGCGCCTCATATTGAAGCCAGACGGTCTATTGGGTGACTACAATCAGTGGGCAGTGAGCTCCGGCGATAAGCTGGGAGCTATCTTGAACGAAGCTGAATTCGTGTATCCATTGACCGGAGGCAGCCCACAATACTTCACTTTTCAAAACGCACCGGAGGAAATCCAAGGCAAGATCCTGGCGACGAGACTTTGGGTCAGAGCCAAGGGCCACGACACTGGGAAAAAGGTGCGGAGAGACCTTAGACTTGATTACTGTGATCCTGGGAACGGCAACAGATTCAAACAGAAGATTATGGTCTCTGACGCTTACGAATATTACTATGCGGAGTGGGAAGTAAATCCGCAAACAAGAGGACCGTGGCAGTGGAACGACGTAAACAATTGGCACGGTGGCGTTGCTTCTGGGTATCCCTCAAGTAGCCCAGGGGGAGTGCCAACAGGAGCAAATGTAAGTACGCTCTGGTTGGAAGTCATTTTTAGCTCCGATGGACAGGGAACGTATCTGACCCACGTACCCGTCTTCAGTGGGGTCACAGAGCACCAAATCAAGGTGTGGTGTCGGGCAAGCAACGAGGCAACAGTCACGGTCAGGTACAGCAAATCAGAGACTATTGCAAAGGATCCGGAGGGCTACGTACTGGGAAACGACTATTGGGAACGGCAGCCAGATGCGCCTCCATCTGGCAAAAATGACTATACTTGCATCACCACCGCAGCCGGCCTGGACAGCGACACTACGTACTATTTCACGTTCTTGGTAGACGGCATACCGGTCCATGTTTTCGAAACCAGCGGTTTTTACGAGTACTCTCACACGGATCCTTGGCTTGAGGCCGATCATCCATATTGGAGTAGTCTTCCCCGGTGTGCAACGTTTCCGAGCAGCGAAAATACCGAAGCCTTCGAATTTGTCTTCGGAGCTGACAACCATCCGGTAGGCCTCAACTACAGTCTTTTTGCTCAGATGACGCGTGGGGGACGAAACCCTCGCTTCTTAATAGACCTCGGTGACCACTACGGGATTAACAGCGACGAAAAGGAGGGCCTTGACCAGGACGTCCAAGGCGGTGGGGGTGGCAAGAGTCCCCTTTGGCCATCCTATAAAAGAAGGAGGGGCTTTTCAGCCTGGGGCAGGCATTTAACGTACCACGTCCTGCGAAAGATGCCACTATTCCGCATATGGTCGGATCACGACTACGTGGGCAATAATTCTGACAAGTGTGGAGATATGGACGGCACCAATAACAGAACATACAATGCCTATGATGCTTTCATAGACTATACACCAATGCCTGAATTGGGTGACGGCCCGGGAGACAAAGCTGCGGGGGACGGAGACCTCGTCTTTGTGGCATCGGAAGGAGATGCCACTACCGTAACCCAGGACCCCAGTGTGAACGACGGGCTGGACTTCACAGATGCAGGTGTTTACCCGGGCCAAGTGGTTTACGATCTGACGACTGGCTGCTACGCCGTTATCACCGATGTTGTTTCTTCCACCACCATCCACACGACAGGCCTGTCCAGCCGATGGTTCGGCGGGGGCCAAGAGATCCGGATCAAACGCGGGGGCCTCTGGTATGGCTTCAAATATGGCTCCCTGGCAGAATTCTTTTGCATTGACACGAGGTACAAAAGAGACCCAAATTGTGCTGAGACCATCTGTCCTACCCCTTGCGGCGGGGACATGCTCGACGGCACCCAGTTTGGCGTCACCCCCAAGGCCAGTGGTGATTCGTTAGATGTTGTAAACGGTCTGACGATTTCAATCCCAGTTACTTATTGGGATAATAGGACGGCAGAGGTTGTGCGAGGGGACGTGGTAACCAACGTAACCGATGGTAGCTGCACGCTTATCGACGGGGTCTTCGGAAGACAGATCACTCTGAGGGATCAGATTTTCGATGGAACCTGGCAGGCCTGGGAAATCCGTGAAAGTGGCGCCAGCGATCATCGCCAGGACGGCGACACCAATGAAATGGCAAGGGCAAGGAATATAGCTGCTGGTCATGTGCAACGTGAGTGGCTTGTCCAGCACGTCAACAACAGTGCGGCCAGATGGAAGTTCATTTGTTCTGAGTTGCCATTCTTGTCTGATGAAATGAAGTCAAGTGACAAATGGGCGGACTATGACCCTCTTGATGCACAACGGGATTACCTAAAAAGCAAAATCACTGCCCCCCACGTCCTCTGGCTCTGTGGAGATAGACATTTAGCAGCACTAAACAGAGACACCAGCGAAGACAATCCCTGGCCTGAAGCCTGTTGTGGGCTTTTCCATTGCAATAACGGTAACTATATCCACTGCTCGGACGATGGTTTAAACGGACAGGGTTCCTGGAAGGTGCGTGGCATCACCGCAATTTGGGATGGGCGATGCATCCCATCTCCCTCTGACGCAGTCGGTGGGTTTGGTCACGTTTCCGTCTCATCCGACGCCGTGACCATGACTATATATGATCAGGCGGGTAACCCTATCAGCCCACTTTGTGACTGCGGCATCGGTGTCGAATCGCTGACCATGACTATTCCTCTCAATGAGCAGCAAGTATCTTTCACCCCCCCTGAAGTTGTCATTCGGGAGGCGTACACGACGGGAAGCGAGGGGCTGAGGCAAACGGTATTCTCTCGAGGAGAACCTATCCAGTTTCACATCCTATACGAAACGACTGGAGATAGTGACACGGAATACAAGGTCAAAGGAAAGATTCGGGTCTTTGGGGACTACTATCCCCTATTAGAGCAAATGGACTACCGATATCCCGGCGGCCTTTATCACATGGTCAAAGAGAAGCATGAGGGCCGGATTATCATCGTTCCTGACACCATTCCGGATGGCAAGGTCAAAACCGTAAACTACAAACTGAAGCTGAAACTGGGAAGTGTGGTTCTGGACTTAGACAAGGCGAGTTCTGAATTCGTTATCATGGGCCCTTAAAAGGGCTTTATCTGTCAGCTTCATGTCAACAGCGGATTTTTTTAGGAGATCCTTTCAAGCTGTCCAGAACTGACTGCATTTTCTATCAGTGTCTTGTACCTTTCGATATGGCGCGTCAGATACCCTTTGTGGCCCACCATCCGAATCTTACCTGCACCGCAGACCCAGTAGCAATATCCACACTGAATGCATCCTTTACTCTCATCAAGAATGTCGTTCCGCTCAAGCCCCATGGGACAATAATAGGAACAAAGTGAACAGTCTCCACATGAGATACTTTCAGCGAATTCGAACTTCACATCTGCCTCTTGGGCCTCATAGATGTCTTGTACCACTCCACGGCAGTGCAAGAAAGGACGAATAACCTGATTGTCAAACAGCGGCCGAATAACATCACGAAACCAGCCAAGTGACCAGTGTCCGAGTACACATGACGTCCACTTGCGGGGTTTCGGTCTAAGTATCGTTACTCTGGGCGCCATGTGTGCTATTTGCACGGCATCATCTTTCTCAACTAGTCCCTGTCGAAAGGCCTCCCGCAAATAGGGCACTTCTTCAAAAGGGTTCAGGCCTATAAGCCTCGCAATGACAGCATCAGTCAGAAAGGAGGCTTGCCCTGAAAAGATCCAATTCAGTTGTCGCGGGATTCCATCGCCAGGGCCGTCACCTTCCATAGCCATCAAGCCGTCAACAATGTTTATAGAAATAGGGGTAAGCTGATTCAGCGCAACGATACTGCCGACTAGATCCCTGTGGACTTGGCGCTTACAAATGCCGACAACAATGCCGATCAGATTCTTCATGCAAGACGAAAACATAACCTCCGCATGGGTCTTTACTGTGGGCAAATTGATGACGCAATCTGCATCTAAGAACTCTTTGGCGACCCTTATGGTGATCTTGTTATCCAGAGTTACTTCCGTGGATTCTCCACTGTTTACATCCGAGCATGTTACGCCCAAGCTTTCGCATAGCGCCCTGACCCCAAGACGGCCCAACACGTCGGCTCCGGTGCGGGCGATACCAAGGTTTGGGCCATCAATCACCGTGAGATTTCTGTACCCTCTCTGCTGTAAGGACTGAACAACGGCATGAACCACGCGCAGGTCTGTCGAGTTTCCGGTGAGCCCAATAAGATCGTTGTTCAAGTTGGGTTTCAACAACAGGCGGGCCTGACGATCGTCTGGAAGGGCGGTTTCGGAGATAATGCACTCCACAGCCGCTGAAAGAGACACCTTGCCGGCAACGTTCCATAGCTTTACGCGGCCATCCAAGAAATTTTCACTTCTCGTCATAACTGAACTCACTCGGGGTCCTATTCCATGACATTCCTGTAGACCTGCAAGGTTTCCCGCGCACACCGTTCCCATGAAAACGTCGTTGCACGCTTTAATGCTGCTTCGCGTTTGGCCGCCTTGAGATCTTCTTTTTCAATGTGGTCATGCATTGCATTGGCCAACTCGTCTGGTTCATCAACGGAAACGATCTTTCCTGCGTCACCGACAACCTCCGGCAGCGCACCTCGATCGGAAACAATACAAGGCGTGCCGCAAGCCATAGCCTCGATTGCGGGTAATCCAAATCCTTCACAAAAGGATGGCAGGACCAAGGCCTCGGCATTACTGTACAGCACCCGAAGCAGAGTCCTGCGGACAGACCCTGTGAAGATAATGTGAGCTTTGTAGGGACACGCCAAATAGGCCTCGCGGCTGCCATCGTCTCCGAACAGATCATCCTGATCACCGACGATGACAAGTTGTACAGGCACTTTCACTCGCTCTCTGAACAGACCATAGGAGCATACAAGGCCCTTTAGATTTTTGATTGGCGCTAGCCTGCCTACGAAGAGAAAAAATGGGCCGTTGCCAATACCCAACGCGTTCATCTGCCTCCGCAACGCCCCATCGGGCTTGGTAGGCGTAAAAAAATCACTCGCTGCCTCATATGCGACTGTCACCCGATGTTCAGAAATATCGTAAAAGTGGCAAATAGCGGCCTTTGAGTAGCTGCTAACGGTTACAACAGCCGCCGCCCTTGAAGCGACAAGCCGCATCATGATGTCCAACTGCTTCCGGTGGAGAAACGGAAAGTACTGGGGATGTGATGCCTGAAAGACGTCATGGACCGTCACAACTTGTGGAATCGTCATCCCCATGCCCCCCACGTACTGGCTATGAAAAAGCGAAAGCTTGTCCCGTCTCGCTACCTGCCCGAACCCAACGAGGTAGTTAAGATGATTGAGACGGTATGGGCTTTGGACCTCCGTGACGTTATGCCTGCGTTGCCTTGTCTTTTCATATCCGTGACTGTAAAAGTAGAAATCATGCTCCGGTGCAAGCACTGGCATAATCGTCGTCATATTCTCCAGGTACGTGCGTGTGCCTCTGGCTATGCCATGGACATAATGGTTTTCGATTCCAATTCGCATAACCACTCTACATTTGCTCCCGTTTCTTGCATCATTCCTTTCACTTCATTATCCAAAAGAGCCTTTCCGGCATTGAAGACCCTGCAGCAAGCTGCAGGCAATGTTCTACCTAGCGGCAGTGCTTCGCAGCGACCGTTTAGGGTGGCCTTGACTAAGTCCCAAATCACTTGTTGCAGTAACCAATTTATAATATACACTATTACGAGTGGCCATGTATGTCAAGGTCAATGCTGGTCACCTCAAACATCTGGAGGCGTTTCAACGTTGATACCGGCGACGGATTTTCAATGGCCCAAAAGGGGAATCTTGTTGCGGTAGGTCCCTATTTGAGCGATCTGGTGCCCTGCCTTCAGACAAAGTCAGATTTTCTTGTGGGACGTCCATCGCCCCTGACCATCGGGCCTAACGACGAAAGGCTCGCGTCAAGTTGCCAAGGGCTGCAATAGTCTCCGAGTCAAGGGAATTTTTTCCAATTGACAATTGGCAGCAGCGCCGCTATAGTAGGGCGTTTTACTAAAAGGCAGAAATCTCTCTCAATAACAGATTGAGACCATAGGAAAGAGGAAATGGAAAAATCCCAGCACAACAAACTCAAGATAGTTGTTATTGGCCTAGATGGTGCCACGTGGGACATCATCAATAGCATGGATAGAAGAAAGGAGCTACCAAATATCTCCAGGCTCATGGAGAATGGCAGTTATGGGATCTGTGAGGCACCTCCGCCTTTGATTTCCCCCGTGTTGTGGACCAGTATCTCCACAGGAAAGTTGCCGGACAAACACGGTATCAAGGACTTTTGGGCAACAGCCAAGACCAGGAGGTGCAAGACGATCTGGGACATTTTGGAGCAGCAAGGTGTCGCCATAGGTGTCTTCGGTCACTTCACTACGTGGCCCCCGAAGAAGGTGAACGGCTTTATTGTACCGAACCTTTTTACAGCCAGAGGAACCGAAACATATCCCCCGGAGCTGGGCTTTCTTTCACAACTCGAAGTCAAAACACGAGAGGGGAAAAAGACACCATTGGCTCATTATCTCCGCTATGCCCTACTCTGCCGCCAATTCGGAGTTTCAGTAAGAACCCTCTCCTTGGGCGCAAGGCTACTTATCGGCAAATTGTCCAGACTCTCAGATGAGAGGAAAGATTTTTTTTGGCAGAGAGTCTTCAGACAGGAAATGCAAAGTGACGTTTTTGTATATCTCTCTAAGAGGTATCAACCTGGGTACTCTTTTTTCCACATGCACTTGCTTGATGCGTGTTCACACTACTTCTGGAAATACAGAGAGCCGGAGCTTTTCGACGGCTTGCCGCAAAGAGAGATTGAGAAATACAAAAATGTGATTTCTGAAGCGTACAAGAAAGCAGATGCTACTCTTGGCAAAATCCTCCTAGAGATCGACGACAGATCCATTGTCCTTGTTGTCTCTGATCATGGGTTCTGCGCTGTCGGAAAGGAATTCAAATATCGCAAGAGGATTAAATTTGAGCCACTCCTGAAAGTGCTGGGTATCGAGAATGAGGCGAGAGGTATTAACCTTGGTGCAAAGGCAGTAATAAGAATTCTCGATACCGCAAATGAACAAAAGATTATGGATCTCTTGAAAAATGTCACTGTGAAAGAGACCGGTGAGAAGCTCTTTCAAGTGGAAAAAGAAGGGCATGACAATATATCTTTGAGGTTCAATCCGGCCGTTGAGGAGTCCACATTCGAACAGGACATGCATATGCGCTGTAGTGGCACAGCGCGTAAGCTTCAGGAGTTTATCGCAAGAAATCCCGACAGGCTCACAGGGACGCACCACCCCTCTGGGATGTTCATACTGTCAGGACCAAATATAAAGAAAGGCTTATCAGCACCTGCAATCAGAAACATCGATCTTGTACCCACGCTTCTGACCCTCGTGGGGGTGCCTGTAGGTCAGGATATGGACGGGCAGGTGATTACAGGAATTATCGAAGAGCAGTTTCTCAATGAATCTCCCCCAGCATACATCCCAACTTACGACGGCGAACCATCTGGCGGGCATCTTGATGCCGAAGAGGGGGAAGACTCTGACCTGTTGAGACAGCAACTGAAATCGCTGGGCTATCTATAATGTATGAGGCCATAAAAATCTTATTGCCTAACCAATCAACAGCAATCGGGCTCGCCGTCTTGGCTTCGCCATATATTTCTCAAGGTGGATGTCCCGGTGTGCAAGTCTTCCCTTCCAAAATTATATCTTCGATCTTTTCCTGTTGGCCACGTTCACGATCGCAAGAGATAGGCCAAGAAGACACCAAAAATTATTGCCCCAAAAGGTTCCCGTCTCAGTCTGCATCTGGATGAAAACAGCCACGGAAGCTGTAAAGGAGGCCAATAGCATGTTGGCCAGGAACGGATCTTCAATCAGGCTCAAGGACCTCAGAACCTGCCTAGCATAGGCAATGATGAACCAGACAAAGGCAGCCAGTCCCAGTATGCCCATCTCGGCTCCTATGTCCACAAAAACGTTGAAACCATGATGGGTAAACTCCTTTCCCGGCTCACCCAACTTGGCAACCATGTACTTGTGATATTCAACGGGTCCGGATCCCAAGCCCACACCAAGGAGAGGGTGCTCATAGAACATTTTCTTGTATGCGGCCCAAACAGGAAGTCTTAGGTTTGTTGTTCTACTGCCAAGGGCGTGAGTGCCTTGCAGTTTTACAATGGTCATAAACCTTTCAAGACGAGCTCCCCGCAATCCTGTGGGAACAAAAGCACCAACCAGGACGCCTCCAACCACCATTACCAGCACAAGCCTTTTGAAAACGCCCAAGACAACCTTCCGCCGATCACGCGCAAAGCCCACAAGGAAAAGAACAATTAACGAACCGATTGCCCCCAACCACCCCGCCATGGCTCCCGAAAAAAAGATACCGAGCATAAAACAGGATCCCAACAAGATCAAAGCCAAGGACTTCCAACGACACGAAGCCGCAGCCAAAAGAAGCACGAAGGGTAAATAGGTATTAAGATCCAAGGCAAAAGGATGCGGCCCCCCATAAAGTCTACCAGTTACGCCCCCCGCAAGTCTGTGCCCCCCGGCAATCATAGCCGAGAACCCCCTATAGACAAAAAATGCCTCCACTAGAGCTAACGTAATCAACACGATGGAGGACGCAACCATGACGCCGACGGCTGTCTTTACCCACTTCTTGTTGTCAATGAGCTGAACCAGGACAAATGGTACTAAGAAGAGAGAAAGGAAAAACATGAGCCTTGTAAGACCGGCCCCAAGGTCACATCCTTGCACAACAGACAAAACCGCTACCGAAATAAATGCAACCATGGGAACACCTATGTTTAGCGGCTTAAAGGATGCTCTATTCACCAGAACATGCAACATCAGACCTATGAAAGTGGGAACAAGCAGTAGACGAAGGGGGTTCATGGTGACCGGGCCAATGTCAAACGTCAGGTACCGCACACCCGGGACAAAGAATAACACGAAGAGGACTCCTATTCTTGGGAACAGGAATATGAGTAACACCAGAAGACCGCCAAGAAACAGGGGGAATACGCGAACGCCCGTTATGAGACAGATGAGTCCCAGCAACATCTCTGCTGCCACAATGACGATCACCACCACCAACTCAGACTTTTTGAGGTCGACGTTGCCCAGTAGTTGTCTGGATAACAGCATGGTCGTCATATATCCACCTTGCTCAACAAGGCCTCATACAAGTCTTCTGTCTCTTCACACATTCGATCCAGGCTGAATCGTGCAACAGCGATCTTGCGGCCCTTTTTTCCCATGGTTATTGCCAAAGAAGGACCTTTCAACACCTTAATCATGGCGCTGGCCAGACCCTGGGTGTCTTTGGGTCTGACCAAAAAACCATTCACGCCATCTTGAACCATCTGTCTGTGGCTGGGGATCGCCGAGGCAACAACAGGTTTTTCCATCATCATCGCCTCGACCAAAGATAGATTAGTACTTTCGTACAGGGATGGCATCACCACGATATCCAGACCTGCAAGTATGCCTGCCATATCCTCCTGAAACCCGGTGAATATGATATGATTTTCTAACTGCTGGCGTTGTACAGCCCTCCTTATCTCCTGTTCATACCAACCCTCCCCGATAACAAGCAGCCGGGTTTCCGGCACTTCATCTATTACAGCACTCATTGCCTGAATCAAATAGCCGTGTCCCTTGTGCGGTTCCATACGGGCCACCACCCCTACTAGAGGAGATTCCTCGGGAATGCCAAACTTTTCATACAGGCGCTTGCGGTCTTTTCTCGTCGGCGAAAACTTTGTGCTATCGACACCGTTTAGAATCGTCACTACCTTGTCAGGAGCTACGTGTTGTCTCTCTATTTTCTCGGTTCTTATTTCGTCAGATACAGCAATGATTTTGTCAGCCATGCCACTGGTGATAGTGTCTCTCAGAAATCTAATCTTGTCACGTGCCCATCTCCATCCCGACTCTTTCCAGTATGGAGTGAAGCAGGGCAAATGGACCGTGTAAACCTCTCCCGGCACGTCCAGCAGATTGGCAGCTATCATGGCCCAAAAGGCGCTCTTGGGCTCATAAGAATGAACGATGTCAATGCTATGCCTCTGGATGAGGCACATAAGCTCAAAGACGCATAAAGGTTCCCATTTGCCCCGTAGGCTCGTGACTCGCACGGGGGTCACAGATTCCTTCTTCAGTAATTCTTCTAATGGCCCTGGGCCCGGATAGGTCACAAAGATCTTGTATCTCTCGCGATTCAACTTGCTGATCAACGACAGTAAATGTACCTCTCCGCCGCCGATTTGCTTTGCCACTGAAAAAGCCGACGCGTTCGTAAAAAGAATGTTGACGCGATGATGCTCTTTCATATGCCTATAAGTACCCTAGGCCTTTGAGCACGGACTCTATCTCTTCACTCTCTGCATCAGAATAAACAGTTTTTCTCCCACTTCCATCAGAATCTGCATCAAAGCTTCTTGTCCGAACAGGCCTTTCCTCCACGAACTTTTCCTCAAACCAATCTGTCAACACCCTTCCGTCCATATCGCTATCCACAGGGATACCCAGCGAATAGAGAATGCTCGGCGCTACATCTACGATTGATGCCTCAGGAGACTTGAATCCCTTCTTAAAGACCGGTCCGTTCATCACTAGCACTCCCTCTCTGCGATGAGAACCAGACTCAAACCCGGAAGACTCAAACAGGTCATGTTGGCCAATGTTTTCTTTGGTCAAATAACTCATATCCTTGAGCTCGAACACGATGTCCGGCCCAAATTCCACATGAGGTCCCCAGTACAATTCATCCCTCCTGAATATCTTGGTCACAACACGTTCCCCTGTGGCCGGATCAACCAACTGATCCAGTTTCTCACAGACCTCGTCCACCACCTGACGATACTCGCTCCCAGGCCTGACAATACCATGGGGTTCTCTACCCTTCACATTGATAAATATTCCTTGTTCACTGGAAGTTCCCCCATAGGCCTTGGTTCGAGACCAATCAATACAATTGAACACCGTGAAGTTTCTCCTCATCCTACGTTCTAGTGACGTCGGCACGAGCTTTCTGATGCGAGAGATATCGAACCTTCTAAACAGCTTTCGCCATGCTCTCTTCGTTTCCAAAAGTCCGAGAAAACCTTGCTCCACGAGCCAATTGTTAATGTAGAATTTCTTGTATTGCGGCCCAAAACCGTGATCAGATAAAATAATGGCATGAACATCCTTGCCGGCCCCCTGGATCAGTTTTCCTATCATGTCGTCAAGGGCGGAATAGTACCCGGCCAGCACCTCCCAGTAGATTCTAGCTGTCTTGGAGTCATAGTCGTGATAGGCCGGGTCCAGATACTTCCATGCAAAATGCTGGAGCCTGTCCACACTGGTAAAGACGATCATGAAGAGATCCCAGTCAACTTCCTCTAGCAAGAAGAGGCCCGCCTCGCCTCTATTTTGACTCAAAGAGGTGACCTCTTCCACCAGTCTCGGGATCACATCACGGTCTGCATCTCTGATGCCGTTTTCTCTGTACGCATCCCAGTCAGGCTCCGGTCTATATTCCCCCAGTGCATCGGCTACTTTCTGGTGGAGTTCAGGAGGGTAGAAGCATTTATCCTTGATGACAGGGGTCATAATGCCACCAATCATGACTCCGTTGACACTTTCCGGCGGGTAGGTCATGGGGACATTGATGGCCACCACTTTCTTCCCGGCATCGCTCAGAATCCTCCACAATGTCTTCGATCTAATGAATGTGGAATTGGTCAAAGGCCTTAGCGGGTTTGTCATCACCGGAGCCCTGAAATCAAAAAGACCGTGCTTGCCGGGGTTCTTGCCGGTCATGAAAGACGCCCAGGCCGAAGCGCTAAAGGGAGGCATCGTTGACTGCAAAATGCCGTGCCCCCCACTTTCGATCATGGCCTTTAGATGGGGAAGGTATCCATCCCGCATCAATGGATTCAGGACCGTGAAGGTCGCCCCGTCTAGACCGATAACCAACAGTTTCCCTATGTCACGACAGCGAACAGGGTGCATATCTTACATCTTCCTCATTATGGTCTCTCGGACCCGTCCTGGCAGATTGCAGCATGCGAATTTCATCGATTGTAAACGTTCCTAAGACCGCCGAGCTAACAACGTAGGCCAAGATGCTACCTGGCACAACGAGGTAGAAATTAATATCACGGCCCAACACCAGGAAAACGGCCATCACCAACGCGCTTGCAAAAGGTCTCACCAATGCTGCCTTCAGAGACACCCCAGCCATGTACTTTGATATACTCCAGTGACCTAGCACGAAAAGGAGCCCCGATGAAGCCAGAAATGCGACACAAGCTCCAATGTGTCCATAGACCGGGATCAACAGCAGAGCCAATACAAGGTTAGTGACAAAGGCCACCAATATGTTCCGCCTGTATAACAATTGCTTGTTCATGGCATTCAAGGTAAATTTGAAAAGCAAATTAGAAAAATTCAGGACGAGACAGAAAGCCAGTATCTTCAATGATTGAGCGATCTCAAGAACATTCGTTCCGAATAGAATGGTAGTGATCTTTTTTGACATGCAGATTACAATCACCACTACAGGCAAGCTTATGGCCACAAGGAACTTCAATGTCTTTTCGTGGGCCAGCGCGAGTGATGAGACTGAAGACTGTGATAGCTTTGAAAAGACTGGAAAGACAGCAGCCACAATAGAAACTGCAACTATTCCACATTTCTGTATGATTCTGTAAGCACCTCCATAAAATCCCACCTCTGCTGCCGACTGAATGATCCTTATCAAAAAAAAGTTTGTTGTAATATAGAGCCTGTCCACAAGCTGCCCCACACCCAGGGGAAGCGCTTCTTTTGTGAGGTGCCTGCTTGTGGAAATATCATAGTCAAGTTGAAGCTTTCCAAACCTTCTCACATAGACAAAGATAGCCAGTCCTGAAGTAAGAATGTTTGAGTACAGCCTGGCTAAGAAAAGACTTAAAAACCCCAAGTTGAACATGGCAACAAGGCCAATAAATAGCACAGTAGTAACTCGGTTGAAGACTACTATGATTGCCTCATATTCCATTTTCTCATGGGCCCGTATGGTAGAAATGCAGATGTCGACAAAGAAGTCCAATGTCACTACAAGGGCCATGACACAGATGGCATTCTTGACTTCCGGACTGAGCTCCACGGCCAGCTCGAAGACCGTTGCCGAAATCAATATGAGACCAAAGCTGAGTAATGCAACGAAGAATTTAACAATGACAGCTGTTCCCACCACTTTAGTCAGTTGGTCCTTTGCCCGAGCTATTTCTCTGACCAATATCGCATTGTATCCCATGTCCGTAAGTACCTCAAAAACCGCGATAAAGGCCATCACGAATATGTACTCTCCGAATCGCTCTGCATCCAGGTACCGCGCCACAACGGCCAGGGTGAGTAGCGCACCGACCATGTTCACAATTCCTGTACCCATGGTAACAGATGAATTCTTGGCGATTCGTTTGACAACGTTCATAGGAAAGATCCTACCAGGTCACCTTCAATCAATGTACCCCAAGTCTCGAAGCCTTTGCCGTGTTGCTTCGGCTTCCTCCGAAGAAACGGCTGGGGTCTTCTCTTCTATATGTTTGGGCACGGCTTCAAGGGCCACATAGCGAACGGGATGGGATTGGAGATAGGAAGAAGCGAAAGCCTCGGAGAGCACCTTGCCATCCATGTCCTCCGGCACGGGAAGCCCTATGGCATGAAGGATGGTGGGAGCCAAATCTATGATATTCGCCTCTATGGTTTTGCCCTGAAGCAATGGCCTTCCGTTCATAATCAGGATACCGTTGGGCCTGTGACAGGCGCTATGTTCGATGGTCCTGTTTCCGAATTTGCCTGGTGGCTCGAACAGTGACACCTCTTCGTCGGCAACCGATTGACGCGTGTAATAGGCAAAGTCCTTCCAAAGGACAATGAGGTCTGGAGCCTCTTCCATGTACGGCCCACTGTAAAGCTCTTCCCGCCTGTAGACTTTGTCCAGGATCGGCTCCCCGGAATCAGGGTCCTTGAGCCCCGCCAACCTCTGGATGATCTCCTCTCGAAGGCTTTCGTATTCTTCGCCGGGATCAACAATTCCCAAGGGTTCCCTGCCTTTAACATTAATGGAAATGTTGCCGTAGTTACCCACGGCGTATGCTCGTGTATTTCGCCAGTCGATCCCGGAAAAGATGATACGTGACGCCCATTTGTGCTTGAGATCAGGAGAAAGGGTGGCCAGTCTCTTTTTCAACTTGTTCGGAAGCCATTTCTTAAGAACGAAGTAGGAATTCTTGAGCACTCCACTCCGCAGACCGCCCAATTTAGCCCCATTTCGGCCGCCCTTAAATTTCAGCCACCCGTTCATGTTCAGCCACTTGGTCAGGTTCAAGACGCACTTGTAAGGACCGGCGCCATGATCGGACATGATCACCACGGTCGCTCTGTCGTCTAGCTTTGCCACCAACTCGCCTATGATCTCATCTATCCTTTGATAGACGCGGAAAATGACGTCACCGTACTTCTCGGCCTCCTGGGAATTGTGCAAGACGTGGTTCTTGTCCATGTGACGCCACAACGTGTGCTGTACCCTGTCAGGGGCCAGGAAGACGGTGATAAAAAAATCCCAGGGCCTGTTTTCCATGAGATATTCTGTGATGCGGGCCCGGTGATCAATGACTTTAAACATGTCATCCACATACTTATCCATCTCCTTCATGGTTGGTTTCTGCGGATACCAGCAGTAATCTCCCAGTCTGTTCTCAATCTCCGCCTTTAAATCCCTTGGATAGATGAAGGTAGATTCATCCCACATGGCATCCATCCCGGTGATCAAAAAACCATCCACCGTTTCAGGGGGATATGTGAAAGGAACATCAATGACACCAACCTTTCCGCCTGCCTCGCTTACCAAACGCCATATCGTGGCGCCATCACAGTTCGTGGCGTTGGTGTATTCGAGGTCATAGCTCCCGCTCATTCGTTTAACAAAGCCGTAAATCCCGTGCTTGCCAGGATTCTTCCCTGTCATAAACGAACTCCATGCCTGAGGCGACAGAGGATGAATCGTTGACATGAGGTCGCCATGGACGCCAGTGGAAATCAGACGGGAAAGATTGGGAAGCTTCCCCTCGCGAGCCCATGGCTTTATCAGATCAAATGTAGCCCCATCCAAGCCGATGACAAAAACCCTGTTTTTCATATGCTTCCTTTCCCTATAGATACCCCAGATCTTTTAATCTGTTACCGATTTTTTCGGCTTCGTCACTTGAATACGTCCTTGTCACTTCATCCATGTCATGATCGGCAGCCCTTCCATATGCAATGGGATGGGCCGCTATATAGTCATCAGCCATGGCGGATGTTAACACCTTCCCGTCCATGTCTTCAGGAATGCCTGTACCCATCAGGTGCAGGATCGTGGGAGCCAAATCCACGATGTGGCACCCGTGCAGCTCAACACCACGCTCGGTCGGTCCTCCACACATCATGAGGACACCGTCTAATCGGTGGCTTCCATTGTGCTCCTTTTCGGAAAACTCAAACTTGCTGCGCGTCTGAAAGACCGAGTTCACTCCCTCTCCATAATCCTGCTGGGCCGTGTAGGCATAATCCTTCCATTCAATCAACAGATCCGGGGCCAGATCCACGCAGTCTCCATGATAAAGCTCTTCTCGGCGGTAGACCCGCTCCACGACTCTCTCTCCGGTTTCAGGATCAGTCAGCCGATTCAACCTGTCAATGATCCTGGTGCGCACCGACTCGTATTCTTTCCCTGGCTGGACAATGCCATTTGGCTGTCTGCCAGCAAGATTGATAAAAATACTTCCATGAACGCCAAAAGAGAAGGCTTGCGTGCGAGACCAGTCAATGTGGGAGCCAACCAGGTAGGAATTGATCCTGGCCTTCAATCCCGGCAAGAACCTTATGGCCACATCTTTCAGCTCTCGGGGCAAGTTCTTCTTGCATCTTCCCAGGATGCCCTTCAAAGCCTGACCGGAACCCCGAACGCTGTTACTCCGTGCTGCCGGCTCCAACAGGTTCTCGTGCTCCAGCCACTTGTTCAGGTACACCGCCTTCCTAAGGGGGCCAAAACCGTGATCAGACATAATCATGAGCGTTGTTTGGTCATCCAAACGGGCAAGCAATCGGCCAATGACCTGATCCATTCTCTGATAGACTCGATATATGACATCCTCGTATTCGGCCGCCTCCTGGGCAACATGCTGGGGATGACTTTTATCCATGTATTTCCAAAATGTGTGTTGGACAACATCCGTTGCGCTGAAGACAACCATAAAAAAGTCCCAGGGCTCTTTGTCCATGAGGTATTTAACCGTGGCCACCCTGCTGTCTATCATGCGGAATATCTCTGAAACATAGGCACGGCGACTATTTCTATATTGAGCCATGATCACATATTCACCAACATGCCTCTTTATGTCGTCAGCCACGGATGGAGGATAGGTGAAAAGACTCTTGGTACTCGGCGTGTCCAGTCCGCTAATCAAGATGCCGTTTACCTCTTCTGGCGGAAAGGTAAAGGGCACATTCACAGATATCACCTTCTTGTCCGCCTGACTCAGGATCTTCCACAACGATGCCGACTTTCGGGAAAGGGCGTTGTTGTATCTAATATTATAACTGTTGGGAGAAAGGGAGATGAAATCAAAGATCCCGTGCTTTCCGGGATTCTTGCCGGTCATGAAGGATGTCCAAGCAGGGGCTGTCAAAGGATGGATGGTGGAACGAAGCTTGCCAAAGGCCCCTGTTGCCATGATTTGTGCCAAATGGGGCAGTTTGCCCTCGCTCGCCCAGGGTCTTATAAGATCCAAGGTGGCTCCGTCCAGACCGATTACGAAAACCTTGCCCTCTGTCATGGTACCAGGCGTCTCCATAGATCAAGATCTCAAAATAGGTTTCAAGTTTCTTGCAATAGTGCCCCGCCCCAAAGAATAAGATGCTGGCTAATTGGTTTCTCGACACTGGATGAATCAAGAGATCCCTTCTTCTTCCCTAAGCAGCATCGAGCTACCGTATCTACCATCGCTTCGCTTCAGGCTATCCGATACTTTTTGTCGTCGGCTCAAGAAGATCGCTTTGAGTGGACACTTCCCCTCAATCAATGTACCCCAGGCCCTGCAACCTATCCTTGATCTGCTCGGCCTCCTCATCCGTGTAAGGGCTTTCCTGTGGCGAAAGGTCGCCTTCCTCGCCCTTGCGATACCTTATTGGGGTTTGATCAAAAATGCTCTCTTCAAACGCTCTGGTCAGTACCTCGCCGTCCATGGAATCCGGCACCGGTTCATCCAAGAAGTACAGCATGGTGGGCGCCAGATCGATGATACGGGCCCCCTTGATCTCGACGCCCTGTTTCACATCCTTTCCAAAGGCCATAAAGATGCCGTTCATTCTGTGAATGGACGAGACCTTGCTGTCTGTGGCAGGGTCGATCATGATTTGGGATGCGCTAACCTTGTCATCCACTTCCAGGTTTATTCTTGATTTGTACTCGTAGTCTTGCCATTTGATGATAAGGTCCGAGGCCTTGTGCACATGGTCACCGCGGTAGAGTTCTTCCCTCTTGTAGACTTTATCCACCATTTGTCCTCCCGTATCAGGGTCTCTCAGGGCCTCCAACTTGGCAACAAGCTCTTCTCGAAGCTCCTCGTATTCACTGCCAGGATCGACAATACCGTTGGGCTCTCTGCCTTTTACATTGATTCGGATGTCGCCAAAATAACCTATGGAATAGGCCTTGGTTGCAGCCCAATCAATGCGCGATAAAAAGAGATACGTTGCCAGACGATCTTTTGTGGTTGGCAACAGTTTGTTCAACAGTGACTTGTATCGATCGGGCAGGTAACGTTTCAATATCCTCCAGCCAACCCTGGCCACTTTGAAAGGACTCTGCTTCAGATCCGCCAGCAGGTGACCATGGCCGTCCCCTTGATCCTTCATCCGCAGCAAGCCTTGGCTGTTGAGCCAGGCATTTAAGTTCACGAGTTTACGAAGGGGCCCTGCCCCGTGATCGGACATAATCAGAAGCACGGTGTCGTCATCTAAGCTGTCGATGATCTCTTCAAGGATGCCGTCACACCTTTGATAGATGTCGAGGATGACATTGCCAAACCTTGAAGGAGCTGTGCCGGCCTCCGACTGGGCCTGTTCTTCCATATGCTTCCAAAAGAAATGGTGAACCCTGTCCGTGGCCACAAAAACGCACACCAACAAGTCTGTTGGGTGATGCTCCCTCAGGTACTTAAAGGCCGCGTATCTCTGTTCCATCGCCTGTTTTACGTCTTGTTCAAATTCGCCCAGGCTTCTGTTGCTCATGGGGTTTCCATGTTCGATACAATATCCTCCTGCGTGTTCCTTGATCTCGTCCCACAGCGCCTCGGGGTAGATGAAGTGGCTCTCCATGCCTGGAGCATCCATCCCAGCGATAAGATACCCGTTTACCTTTTCCGGGGGATAGGTCATGGGCACATTGATGACTCCCGCCGACTTACCAACATCGCTGAGCAGTCCCCACACGGTCTTCCCACATCGCGACGCCCCGCTCGTAAACTTGATGTCATAACTGCCGGGCAACTGTTCGGTGACGTCAAAAAGCCCATGCTTTCCAGGGTTCATTCCCGTCATGAAAGAAGGCCAGGCAATGGAACTCATGGGGTGAACAGTTGATTCCAACTCCCCGTAGGCCCCTTGTTTCATCAGCCTCTCAAATGTCGGCAACTTCCCCGCGCGAACCCATGGCTTGATAAGATCAAAGGTCGCTCCATCTAGGCCCATAACCAATACTTTTTTCATCATCAATCACCTAACTTTTGGGAAACATTGACTTTGCTTTGCTCCCCAATGGAGATGGCAGCATTCCAACATTCCATGAATGCAAGAACGCGCTCATCGTTGAAACTCCAAATCCCGGTCATTTAACAGGCCCATCCTTTATAAGGCCGAACCTCAGGCTTTCTCGAAGTTGTCTAACCCTATGCGAAATCGTATAATGACGCAATTGCGAGAATTACGTATTTTGGCGGTGAAAATACCGTATTTTGAATGGGAAAACTACTTATAATACACAGTGGCCCGTTGACGCTAAGTGGGGTTAGCATAGAATCTCTTTCGGGCTGATACCACAACACATGGCCGCCAACCAATCTAAGGCATCAAACATCTTGTGTTGCTTTCCCTTCTTGCACCCGTTAAACGACCTTGCACTCTTTTGGTACGTTAGCCGTCCTCTATTGCAAAAATGAGGCCCCTATCATGTATGGGGCTGGATAATGATTGAAGATTCCCTGCAGCAAGCTGCAGGGAATCTTCGACCGTAAGGAATATGTCTCATTTTATATACGCTCGCTAACCCCGCAGCCCGCGAAGCACTGCCGTCAGGCGGAACCTACGGGGAATGCGCTCGCTTAATCGGTTCACCATGCCTTCTTCTTGCTAAAAACCATAATATATCTTACATTATCTTACATTGCAAAAGAAGGTGGGAAATCCGCCCGGGGGACAGCAACATGTATGAAGATGACGTAGACAATGATCACATGGACGACCTTGAACCCAGTGAAGATATCCCTGCATTCACTGCCGAAGACCTGGAAGATCTCTATCATGGAGAGAAAACAGGAGCTGACTCCAACATTATCATCGAGGGAAAGTCCATTTCGAACCTTGGGGAGATCACCGCCCTTGCAAACCAGCATATTAGACCCATCACCATTGAAGAGTGTGTACTGAATGAAGTGGAGATTGATTCCATCAATGTTGACATGTGCGTTGATGAATCAGTCTTTACGGAAGAGGTCTATTTCAAAAAAGGCATCTTGGGTGGACAACTGATCTTTTGGGATGCAGCTTTTCAGAAAAAGGCGGATTTTACCCAGTCTATTTTCAAGAAAGAGATTCGCTTTGAGGATTGTACGTTTCATAGCGGGGTGAGCTTTGCCAGGGCTACGTTTGAAAACGGAGCGGCCTTTGTATCCTGTGTTTTTAAGGGCGACATCGTCTTCGACCATGCCAGATTCGCAGGCCAAGTCGATTTTAGTAGATCCACCTTCAAAAAGAAGGCCGCCTTCAAGGGTACGCGTTTCAGCCAATTGGTGGATCTAAGTGACGTTGAGTTTAACGAAGGCGCAGACACCACAGACTCCAACCTTATGGAGATGGAAAAAGCGGCCAAGGCGAAACAAAGGACTCCCCCCAAAACGGTCCGCAAAAAGGGCAAACAAAGGACTGAATTCAATCCCTGGCGCAAGTTGGACCAGGCGTCCAAGAAGAGCATGAGCCGGAGAGAGATGCTCCGGGGGATTTTCAGGTTTTTGCCGGAAAAAGAAGAAAAATGATGGTTGATAGAACTGGATGCGGAAATAATGGGGCTAACGGATAGCACTAAGGGGGCGGTATGACAAAATTGCTGGCTGATAAAGAGCGAGCGTATCACTTACAAGAATACGCCATTTGGCAAAATGAGGACGGAGATTATCAATACAGGGCCTGGGATTCAAAAGATGAAAAAGTCTCGTGGATAACGGGGCCAGCAAGAATCGTAGAGGATATCCTTTGTCTCATGAGCATTACATCTGAAGGTCAAGAAGAAAGCATCGAGACGGACTTTGAGTTGAAGGTAGAACTCCATCAGCTTCCGAAATGGGACAAGACAACGTACTATTGTGTGGTCGTTGGCGACCAACGAGCTGCCTTGATTCAGTATTGTGATACGGGCAAATTTCTCAAGATAGACGAAGATGACTATCATGCTGCCAGAGAAATGTTACAGAAACATGACCTAGTGCTCACCCAAGAATAACTTGGCAGATTTCGCACTGGGATTTGGCTTAGCTTTCGTTGCCCCGATGGAGCAAAACCAGCGGGTACAAAGCGCGCATTTTATCTTTCAGTGACGCTCTCTTGTGGCCAGGGAGAGGAAGGATTTTCTATCGGAAGAGTAGAGTATCAAGCCCTTTTGCTCAAATGCATCGAGCATGGAACAGAGGTCGGCTGAGGAGACCCCCAACTTTTTGGATAGTGTCCTGATTCGTTGCACCTTCTCAATGGCCGACAGATACACCTCCTCCTCTCCGGGCGTGAGGATATGAGTCACATGCCTCCCATCCCGGCACGCCGCGATCTGCAGGCCCTTTGAAGCCCTCTTGTAGAAAATGAAGTTTTCGCCGGGGCTTTTTCTTTCAATCTCCTCTACTTTCTTTCTGAACATCATAGACATCTCAAATTGCTCTTCATCATTATCAAACTGGTAGGGGTATGGATAGTTTGAATAAGACGGCATGGGAAAGTCCTCAAAGATGTC
Organism: Thermodesulfobacteriota bacterium; assembly: GCA_034189385.1. Taxonomy (GTDB): domain Bacteria; phylum Desulfobacterota; class Desulfobacteria; order Desulfobacterales. The sequence continues at coordinate 223,480 of JAXHVD010000002.1, read as the reverse complement.
TGAAAAGATCGAAGCACTGTGTTTCTCCAGGCCGTAATGCCCAATATTCTCAAAAATGGGACAGTCTGTGGGCAAATAGAATTCCGCCGGGTGGATGGAGATATTTTTGGTAACCAATAAGTGCGTAATAAGATCCATCACCCTTAAGTTTTCCATCAGGTCCTCGGTCGTCATCTTGGGAAAACACGTAAAGAGATTGAACTGTAAGGGCACTCCCGACTCAGCGGCCATCTTCAGGACTTCCACATTCTTCAAGGCGCCGACCCCTTTTTTCATCAGCTTCAAGACCCTGTCGCTAAAGGTTTCAATGCCCACTTGAAATTGTGACACCCAGGTGCCAAAGCGCAAGAGGGACTCCAGCACCTTCTTTCCCATCTTCTCTGCCCGAAATTCTGCGAAGTGAAAGGACAGGCCCTTTCCTTCCAGAGACTTTGACAGCTCTATGATCATCTTTGGGATTTTCAGGGCATCGGAATCCAGGATGATGAAATTTCTGAGGTCTCTTGAGAGTTGCTGGTAGTGCTCTATCTCTGTCGTGACTTGGTGTGCAGTCTTTGACTGACATCGGATGTTGTACGATTTGTCCGGGCAAAACGTGCATTTTCCCCACGGACACCCCCTCCCCAGCTCAATCGGTAAGATAACTTCTTGTGCCTCTATGGAAAAATCTTCAAGATCATATGCTGGAAAGGGAAGCGACTGAAGGGAAAGGTTCTCCTTTGATTCCGATTTGCCTATTCCACCCCCTGCGTCCCTGTAGACGACGTTATAGAGAGGCTTTTTCCGATCATGGACATGATCCAGTACACTCGCGATGGTGACTTCGCACTCGCCGATGCCTACAAAATCCACCAAGTCTGTGTTAGACAGTAACTCAGGCGCAAAGGCACCCGAACAGTCCTTCCCACCCACCAAAGTCAGGGTATCGGGGCAGGCATTCTTTATCTTGGAGCACATGAGCAAGGTACCGCTCAGTTGATAGTGAGAACAGCTAAAACCAACAAGCCTTGTTCCTTCCAGGTATGGCAAGAGCTCGGAAAAGACGTCTTCGATAAATGCCCTTGCGACCTCCCGCAAGGCCTCAAAGTCGTTCAACGTCAATCCAATGGCGTGGAGGCGCTCTTCAAACCGCTCCCTTGATAGGGAGTACCTTTCTTCAAAGAGAAGGGATGCAAACAGATAGTCCAAGCCCAGGTATTCCACTCCAAATGGGTCTGACAGCTTGACCAAATTATCTCGAATCTCTGGATCAAACCCCCTCAAATGGGCCAAGAACTTCAGGTGGAAATGAAAGCTCTTTGCCCGTTTTCCCTTGTTCGTCAAGAAGGCTTCCACCATACCCAGATTGATGTTGGGAACATGGGCGAACCATTTGGAATCAAACTTCGAATAGGGCATGGATATAAAGACGAAATCCATTCGTTCACTCCGAGAACAAAATCAGTATTGAAGTGACAAGCACTTGTTTTTCCGTGCGCGGACTATAGCGAAAACTGACTGGCGTGTCAAATGAGAAGACTTTGCAATATCTGGTAGTTCGGGCTTATCCCCCATGTGTAGGATCTGTAAAGCATGCCCGGGCAGGGATGTGGACGCATCAACGCAAAGGATCTGTTACTCACACATGCACACCACATGCATGAAAATGCTCTTTGCTCAGCATGGGGGCTTGGAGTAGTGGAGTGATGGAGAGCCGATTGCAGCTACAGGAATGGCCCTCGCGTTGCCAGTTGAACCGCCCTGTGACGATTCGTTCTGGACATATGGCCCCATGGCTAGAAGACATGCAAAGTTCACGCCTCTCTTCTATGGGGCGATGCTAAAGGTTGCAGTCTTTTTCTCTTTACTCAGTAAGGTGCCTCCCGGGGCGTCAAACATCTTCATAAGAACAACGAGCTTTGCCCCTGAACCTGGGGTGGCCGTTCCCGGAATGGCCTCATCCCAGGTCCACTCATAGGTGCCTTCAGAGAGGGTCAACTTTTTTGGATCGAGTTCGGTTTTCCAAAATATCCCGGAAGTGCTCTTTGCCTTTGAATCAGCGGCCTTCACAAAGTATGAGCCTGACCCGACAATCTTAAAACGCGCGTGATACCGGATATCTTCATTGGGAGCAAATACCGTCTTGGTGACATCGGCCAGGGTACTGGTCCACACCGCTTCCACCGTGACGCCCAGAGGGCCTCCAGGGGTTCTGTACCACTTTAACTGCGCGGTGGTGTGGCAACCAGAGCAGACATGGTTCACCGAGACATCGGGCATCAGCCCGCAAATCAGACCACCATAAAGACTCTCCTCCAGTACCGTTGTCTGCGTCGTACCGTCTGCCTTATACCAACGGAAATCCAAAGCAGGCACTTTGTCACTCGTACCCGGAGTGCTCATCAGCTCTCCGTGGCGGATCATAGGCGCTGTGGGCGACCCATGAACATTGTGACAGTTGATACAAGTCATGGCAGAATCCTTACAGATCCCTGAACTGCAGCCTACACCATCAAAATCCGAGTCCGCACAAATAAAGGCAGGCCACCAGTTGAGGTGCATTTCATGAAACTGCAGGCCCTTTCCATCATCCCTGAAGTTGCTTGTGGGCCCGGTGATGTCTGTATAGGTATGGCAGTTGGTGCAAAGCCTGAAGGCTTGCGGATGGATCTCACCATTTCGGGGAACAGCCATGTCTTCGTTCAGCCTGTACCCGTCCCGGTAGTTATTGCTTGCAGCCGCGTACGTTCTTGCATCACCGTCTGTGTGCAACACAGTGTAGCTGTGACAGTCTTTACACAAAAGAGCATATTCTCCGTGACCGGACAGGTTGTAGCCATAGGTGGTGTTATCGCCCATCACATTGGGGGCATCGACCCCATTCACGGTGGAGGTCCCGTTGTCATGGCAGGTGGCACACCAATCGTCTTTTCCGGGTTTCAGGTCGGACCCGTTCGCTTCGTAGATCCCTTCCTCCCAGTTGGCCTTGGCCCCGACGGTGGTATCGTCCACCCCGTTATAGGCCCCGTAACGGCTATGGCAGCCATCACAAATGGCCGTGTCGGCTAAGAGTTCTCCGTCGGCAAACCGGCTAAAATCGCTTGCGTAATGACACACCGTGCAGGTATCCTCTCCCAGTTGAGGCCCCTTTGGATCTGTCCAGTGGGTGATATGGGATTGCGTGCCAATGAAACGGGGCTCGAAGTAATTGATAATGTCATTTGCAAAGTGGGGATGACAGGCCGTGCAGTTCTGACCATCAAAATGGTTCGTTCCATCGCCTGTATTGGTGTGGTAATCTGCTGTGGTATGGCATACTTCACAGGGACCATCCAGCGTCAAGTCGTCGCCATCACCCATGGTCCCGTCGGCAGGGAGAGTGCTCGAAAAAATGGTAAACTTGACGGGCGAGTGGACCGTACCCAAGGGCCATTCGATAGAGGAGTTGACCCACCGAAGATTGCCCAACGTGGGGCTGTCATAATAGCCACCGGCGAAATCATGGCACACATCACAACCGTCCAGGGTACCGGGAATGCCGTAATGGCCGAGCGCATAAACATGAGGGGCGCCAACCAGGATTAAAATGGGCAGTGCCAAAAGCGTCAGAAACAAAAATGCAGACCGATCCGTTTTCATTCTTTCCCCTTCCTTGATTTTCCCAATCACAACCCCACTTAAACGCACCCCTAATCGATCGGAGTGTGACAGCCGCTCGTCAGGCAATCCCTAATCAACAGCACCCCATTCGGACAATTGGGAATACCTGGCGTACATGTTGGGTGGCAAACCGTACACAGGTGGTCTCTCAGAACCGTGTCCGTGAGGTGGTGTCTGTTTGCCAAATTATTCCCATGGCAACTGCGGCACTCGGATTCCTCTAAGCCCCAGCACGCGGGACCATGGAGACCTATGATGGTGACGTGCTTTACGACTTTGTCCTTATTACCCAGGAGCACACCGTCCTTAAACACCTTCAAAATGCACTTGATGTTCGCCTCCCCGGATCTTGTCGGATTCAGGGCCTCGGTGATGGTATCGCTACCTGCAGAATCCAGAGTCAGTTTGTTTACACGCCGCTGGTCAAAGCCTTTCACGATTACCTTCACGCAGCAGGGCGCGATCCCGTCATCAACGGTATAATTCACTTTTATCATGACGGGGTTATAGACCTCGAATTCGTCCATCTCGTTACCATAGGCATCAGTGACCACTACAGAGTCAATCTGAAACCCCTCTTCTGCTTTCGCTGCTCCTATCATTGTGATGAAGACCGCTAAAAAGCCGGCCAATAGCAACAGGCTCCTCTTACTGGTCATCTTTCCACCCCTCTTGTTTTGCAGGTTTGTCTTGATGTAACCGTTCACCGTTGACTGTTATCCGTTGTCCGTAGGTGGGGAGGCTCTTAATTTTACGCCTTCAGCCTACCCTGAAATAGGTCCTCTCGGAGCCTCTTTGAAAACGTTTGCTTGGTCTTATGGTAGCCTCGCATTTCCATGCTTTGCCAAGAAACGTGTATCGGTGAACGGAAAACGGAAAACGGTGAACGCCTGCGTCTTAAGAATGGGTCCCCCAACCCCTTCTTAAGCTGACGGTACTACACCGCCTTCATCCAAGATCTTGTAATATCACCTCCCCTTCCATCCGTTTCTTATAAGGCAATTCATATCTAGTGTCATGATGCACCGCCCGCTCCCCTTCGACGTTGCTCAGGGTCGCTCAAGACGCAAAGAACGCAAAGGAATCCTTTTTTTTGCTTTTCGCTGAGACGCCGAAAAGCAAAAAGCAACTTGCCCTTCGGGCAGGCATGGACATTGAAACACTTTTCCCTCTCCAAGGGGGAGGAAAAAAGGGCGGAGCCCCGCAATATGTAGGGGGCTCCGCCCCTGAGGAACAAGGAGGGCCATACTCTACTCCCACCTCGGCTGCTGATGGGACTGACAGGCAGTCTCTTACACCAGCTGCTGAGTTAAGTGCAATCGTTCCCCCAACTGCAGACCCTCCTCGCTGCAATAGATAAATGCCAAGAGCCTTCCTAAGCCTCTAGGCTCTTTGCGGAAGGCGCTTATACGATGGTAAACTTGTACTTCATTTCCTGATTATCAAGGACATTGCCACCTTCATAGTCGAAGCACTTCAAACGCATAATGACCTTTGCCGTGCCAAGAGCATCGGTTGGGTCGATGGTATCAGACCACGTCCAGTCATAGGTAGCTGCAACTAACGTGTCACTCTTGACAAGCTTCAGCATCTTGACACCGGCACTGTCTTTCACTTTGGACACGCCGGTCTTCACGTAGCAATACCCGGCACCCAAGAGGTGGAACCGAACCTTGTACTGGATCGGGTCACCCGAGGTAAAGGTGTTCTTGGGCGTGCCGGAGCCGTCTGCTGTCCACACACTTTCAACGATCATCCTCAGGCCTTGATGAACGGCGTCGGGCGTGACCGCATGGCACTCCGCGCAGTCCATTTTGGTGATCTGGGCGGGAGCTATATTGGGATCGCTGCCTGTGTAGTGACAGGTAGAGCAGTCTGCAGTTGCCGCTGGGATCGCGTACGGGTCTGACCGGGCCACGTTAAGGGCGTAATAATTGATCATTTCAGCAGTTTTACCCGCCATCTCAGAGGCTATCTTGCCGCAACGATCATTCTTGTGCTGGTAACCTTCCGTGCCCATGGTACCCAAGTTGACCCCCGCCGCATAGCACCACTTGCTGATGGATATGTGGCACAGGGGTGAATAAGGAATCACGTGGGCCAAAACGTCGTCATCATGCATGGGTGTCTTGACCCAGGTGTAGCCGCCCGAGCCACCGGGGCCGTAAACGGGATCGGGATCGTGGTACATGTCCGCAAGCGTCCTAGGCGGCCACTCGCTGCTGGAATAGTGGCCCAGGATGTCTGATCCCAAGGCGCCGTGGAGGCCGATGAGATTCGTCAAGGCCGCGCAACCGTTGGGAATCCCGCACAGGGTGCCCCAACCGCCAATGCCGCCTCCGCCGTACATGTACATGTCATAGGGAATAAAGTCCCAGTCCGTGCTGTCACTGGCAAATGCCGCTTTGAATCCTTGCATCAAACCTGACACACAGGACTGCATTCACCCCTTGCCCGAATTGTAATACCACCAGGTCATGACCCTCACGTCATCCGGGTCAAGGACAGCCTGTCTGTACGAAGGGCTGTATGACCCTGGGTCGGAACTGGGTACCCAACTTGAGCCGTTATATATCCTACAATACGGTAACGGCAACGTGGGGAGCGACGCATGGGCGGTGCCCGGTAAAGACAGCCCGGTCGCAAAGCCGGTGGTCAGTACACCGGCCCCGATCACGCTGCCTTTCAAAAACTTTCTTCTGTCAAGATCTGTCTCTTTTTTCATTTCTCCTCCTTTTTTGTTTTTTCTAACTTTTCCCCTGCAAGAAAAGCCCATCTCCCGTCCATATCACCTCCTTTTGTCTGCATTTTTTTTAAGACCAGCTTTCGATGCTTCATGCTCAAAAAATGCTTGAAATTGGTCCATCAAAAACCTGAATGGACACTATCACTTCACCGTGCGTCTCTCTTGTGTAACTCACCTCCTCATCACCACTGGAACAAATAGCGGCACACACGACTCACTTGCTTGCCACTTTAGCAATTCTGTTCTGGGGCGTATGCACCGTCTGCTTTCCGGCCTCAATGGGCCAAAAGAGCAACCGGCTCTGGTACCGGGGTTCAGGCCCCACCTCTTTCATGGTCTCTGTCACGGCCCGGTCTATAGGTTGCTTTTCCTGTAGAAGGCCTTTTAGTAGCTCGATAGTCGCCCTGTCCGTGTGGCCCGCAGAAACCAGGCCGTTCCAGCCGATGTATGCCTTGGCCCCTTTTTCTATGAATGCGCTTGCCGCGCACCTCTTGACGCCCGTGCATCCCATCATCATGATGAGGGCATCATTGAAGGAGCCCTTCATGCTGAAACGGACAAACTTGTCCGTAATGACGAACTGCTGGGGGTCCCCTATCTCATAGGGTTGAAGATGCCCACTGGCCACCCGGTTTCGAAGCTGCTCATAGACATACTTCCCCTTGCTGTACGGTTCAGAGGTGAACATGGCCAGGGACAGATACTTATGAATGTACGCCGAATGGACCCTCAAAACGATCACCTTGTATCCATGGGCGGGAAGATTCCTGTAAAGGTCCACAGTGACCTCTTCACCTTGATAGTAATCTACGGCAAATCCGGCCCCTTCCAATAGGGCCTTGCATGCCTTGACAAAGCTCGGGTTGGGCTCCGTAAGGCTCAAATGGTCCACAATGGCTGCCCTGGCAGAAGGCCCTTTGCCGGCGTATACGTCAGATGCCTGACCGGACGGATGGAGAAACAAGCACGCGAGAAAACAGAAAAAACCTAGTATCACTCCCTGTGTCTGTTTCGGGACAGGCAGAGGTTGTTGGCGTGACACTGCACAGCCTTTCATGGCTCTTTCCCATCCTCTTGCGGGGTCCGTCATTTGTTCCAACACTCCATCACTCCAGTACTCCAACACTCCGTGAACGGTTAGGTGATACTGCCTCGCTTTTTCCTCCATGTTGCCAAGGCGATCATGGCCGTCATCAACGCGGCCAGACCCACCCAGGGGGCCAGCAGGCCAAGCTTATCTACCGGCAAGGCCACGCCGCCCACATAGTTCAAGCCGCCGCCGCCGCCACCGCCTAAACCGGATATGCAGCCTTCATTCGTTAGACCATCGCAATCATCATCCTTACTGTTGTTACACCGCTCAGGGGCGCCGGGATAGATCAGGGCGTTGCTGTCATTACAGTCACTGCTGTTAGACACATAGCCCGGTGGTGGCGCAGGCGATGCTACGGTCTTTGTGGAAGCAGGATCTCCATACCCATCCCCATCAGAGTCCTCGTAGTAGATCACACAACCTTCGTCTGTGGCCCCATCGCAGTCGTCATCCACCCCATTGCACTGTTCCGTGGCCCCGAGATGAATATCGTCATTCGTATCATCGCAGTCGTCATTATTGGCTACGTACCCTGATGTCGGTGTCGTTACGGAATCACCGGGATCGCCATAACCATCGCCGTCGGCGTCGCGGTAGTAATACGTAACAGGAGGACAGCCCTCGTCAATCGTCCCGTCGCAGTCGTCATCTATGCCGTTACAGGCCTCAGGGGCGCCGGGGTAGATCGTGTTGTCGCTGTCGTTGCAGTCACTTGCGTCAGCCACATAGCCTGTCTGGGGAATGGTCGTTGTAGGCCCGGCAGGATCTCCATAACCGTCGTTATCGGCATCCTGATACAGGGCCGGACACCCTTCATCGCTCTGCCCATCGCAGTCGTCATCCAAGCCATTGCAGACTTCCGTGGCGCCCGGGTTGATGGCACTGTCCGTGTCGTCACAGTCACCAGCGTTGGCTACATAGCCCGCTGGCTGGCTCGTAGCTGTAGTCCAGTCTCCAGGATCACCATAGGTGTCGCCGTCCGCATCGCGGTAGTAAGTCGCGCAACCCTCATCTGTGTTTCCGTCACAGTTGTCATCTACAAGGTTGCAGACTTCTGTCGCGCCCGGGTTGATGGCTCCGTTGGTGTCGTCACAGTCGCTCGAATCCGTTACATAGCCGGCTGGCTGACTCGTGGCTGTGGTCGAGTCTCCAGCATCACCATAGGTGTCGCCGTCTGCATCGCGGTAGTACGTCGCGCAACCCTCATCTGTGTTTCCGTCGCAGTTGTCATCCACACCATTGCAAACTTCCGTGGCACCCGGGTTGATCGCACCATTGGTGTCGTCACAGTCACCAGCGTTTGCTACATAACCGGCCGGCTGACTCGTCGCCGTCGTAGAGTCTGCAGAATCGCCGTACGTGTCACCGTCCGCATCCCGATAATAGGTCGCGCAGCCTTCATCTGTATTGCCATCACAGTTGTCATCCACACCATTACAAACTTCTGTCGCACCCGGATTGATGGCCCCATTGGTGTCGTCGCAGTCATTCGAATCCGTCACATAGCCCGCTGGCTGGCTGGTAGCCACTGTGGTGTCTCCGGCATCGCCATAGGTATCGCCGTCTGCATCGCGGTAGTAAGTCGCGCAACCCTCATCTGTGTTTCCGTCGCAGTTGTCATCCACACCATTGCAAACTTCCGTGGCACCCGGGTTGATCGCTCCATTGGTGTCGTCGCAGTCACTCGAGTCGGTCACATAGCCCGCTGGCTGGCTGGTAGCCACTGTGGTGTCTCCGGCATCGCCATAGGTGTCGCCGTCTGCATCGCGGTAGTACGTCGCGCAACCCTCATCCGTCGTCCCGTCGCAGTTGTCATCCACACCATTGCAGACTTCCGTGGCACCCGGATTAATGGCACCGTTGGTGTCGTCACAGTCACCAGCATTGGCTACATAGCCCGACTGCGGCACTGTGCTTGTTGGTCCAGCGGGATTTCCCCAGCCATCACTATCGCCGTCCCAGTAAAGAAGGGTGCAGCCCTCGTCAACCTGGGTATCGCAGTCATTATCCTTGCCATCACAGAGTTCCGCGGCCCCTGGATAGACGGTATTGTCATTGTCGTTGCAGTCCCCCGGGGTCGGCACATAGCCCGCCGGCTGGCTGGTGGCCACTTGAGAGGCTGAAGAGTTGCCAAAGCTGTCGCTATCTGCATCCTGATAGTACGTGACGCAACCCTCATCGGTATTCCCATCGCAATTATCATCCACACCGTTGCAGACTTCTGTCGCACCCGGATTGATGGCCCCATTCGTGTCGTCGCAGTCGCTGGAGTCGGTCACATAGCCGGCTGGCTGGCTCGTCGCCACCGTGGAGTCTCCGGCATCGCCATAGGTGTCGCCGTCCGCATCGCGATAGTAAGTGGCACACCCTTCATCCGTATTGCCGTCACAGTTGTCATCTACCCCATTGCACACTTCAGTAGCACCCGGATTGATGGCACCATTCGTGTCGTCACAGTCACCAGCGTTTGCTACATAACCCGCAGGCTGACTCGTCGCCATCGTGGAATCCCCAGGATCGCCGTACGTGTCACCGTCCGCATCCCGATAATAGGTCGCGCAGCCTTCATCCGTATTGCCATCACAGTTGTCATCCACACCATTACAAACTTCTGTCGCACCCGGATTGATGGCACCATTCGTGTCGTCACAGTCACCAGCGTTTGCTACATAACCGGCCGGCTGACTCGTCGCCGTCGTAGAGTCTCCAGAATCGCCGTACGTGTCACCGTCCGCATCCCGATAATAGGTCGCGCAGCCTTCATCTGTATTGCCATCACAGTTGTCATCCACACCATTACAAACTTCTGTCGCGCCCGGATTGATGGCACTATTCGTGTCGTCACAGTCACCAGCATTGGCTACATAACCGGCCGGCTGACTCGTCGCCGTCGTAGAGTCTCCAGAATCGCCGTACGTGTCACCGTCCGCATCCCGATAGTACGTGGCACACCCTTCATCCGTATTGCCGTCACAGTTGTCATCCACGCCATTGCACACTTCTGTCGCGAGCGGATGGATGGCCCCGTTGGTATCGTCGCAGTCACTGGCGTCAGCCACATAGCCTGCCTGCGGAATCTTCGTGGTGGGTCCGGCAGGATTGCCGTAGCCGTCGCTGTCGCCATCCCAGTAGAGAAGGGGGCAACCCTCATCGGTAAACGAGTCACAGTCGTCATCGTAGCCGTTGCACTGTTCAGTAGCCCCGGGATTGACATTGGAATCGCTGTCGTCGCAGTCGCTCGAGTCAGCGACATAGCCCGATGGGGGAGTGGTCCCTGTAGTGGAGTCCATGGGATCGCCATAGCCGTCACCGTCGGCATCCCTATAATAGGTGATGATGGCACAGTTTTCATCCGTTACCCCATCACAGTCGTCATCTACGCCGTTGCAGGCCTCGGTAGCACCAGGATAGATGGTGTCATCCGTATCGTCGCAGTCATCGGAGTTCGGCACATAGCCGGACGGCGGGCTGGTGGCTATTTGGGAGTCCGTCACATCGCCATAGCCGTCGCCATCGCCATCTCGATAGTAGGTCGTACAGCCCTCATCTGTCAGGCCGTCGCAGTTGTTGTCTATGCCGTCACACACCTCTGTGGCGCCGGGATTGATGCTAGAATCGCTGTCGTCGCAGTCACCATCGTTATCTACATAGCCATATGGCGGGCTCGTGGCTATCTGGGAGTCCGTGGAATCGCCATAACCATCGCCATCGCCATCTCGATAGTAGATCGTACAGCCCTCATCTGTCAGGCCGTCGCAGTTATTGTCTATGCCGTCACACACCTCTGTGGCGCCGGGATTGATGCTAGAATCGCTGTCGTCGCAGTCACCGTTGTTGTGCGTGGTGTAATCGTCGTGCTGGTAGGTAGACGAATCGGTGAGATGGCCATAGCCATCACCGTCCCCGTCACGGTACCACAGCGCGCAGCCTTCATCCGTCTGCCCGTCGCAATCGTCATCCACCCCGTTACAGTACTCGGTGGCGCCGGGATAGATGCTTCCATTGGTATCGTCACAGTCCGATCCATTGCTGACATAGCCTGACTGCGGAACGGTAGTCGTGTCATCGGGATCCCCAAAACCGTCGCCATCGGCATCGCGGTAGTAGATCGGACAGCCTTCATCAATATCGCCGTCACAGTTGTCATCCACCCCGTTACATATTTCCGTGGCGCCGGGGTTGATATTCGGATCGCCATCGTTGCAGTCATTATCTGCCGGATAGCCGTCACCGTCAGCGTCTGTGAAAGGCTGGCAGTCAATGCGACTGATATAGAGATGAAAGCCGTAGTTCGCTCTTACGATGACCCGTTCGATGGAGCCCACGCCGCTTAGGTCGGAGAGCTCGGAAAAATCCACGTAGGCTGTGTCGCCATCTGTATAATGAAGGTATGATGAAACATCATCAATCTCAAAGGCCGATCCGGAAGAGGGTTTGACCCATAAGTCCACGGGAGAACCAGATGGACCGCCATGCTTATGAATCTCGTTGATCCAGATGGTGATGGATTGTGCGTCTGCTCCTGAAGAAAAGTCGAATATGAGCGACTCGTAGCGACCTATTCCCCAGCCAGAGATCTTTTTTGAGGACAATCCGGTGCTTCCCCACCGGACGCCCGTGCCGTCTGTCTGGTGCAGATAGATGATTCCGGGGTATCCTGTAGGGTACCCGCAACAGTTTCCCCAGGTGAGGGCGGACAATGACAATTCAGGCGATATCGTCAACGAGGTGCCATGGTTTCCTTGCGATAATCCCAATCCGTCTCCAGTGAGCTCGTATGTCACAGCATAGGCCTTTGGTATGCCTGCTGTGGTGATCGCCCAGATTAACAAGAAGGACGCGACACCTATTTGGATGCCGTGCCTGACCTCCCACCGCGTATGTGATGACGCCATCTCGTCACCTCTTTTATGCTCTTTCCTCTTTTAGCCCTTCTATCTCTTTTGCTTCTGTATTTTCTTCCAACTCTCCTGACGTGGCTCTTTTAAAGTTCTTGATCCCTTGGCCAATACCGCTTCCGATCTCCGGGAGTTTTCCAGCTCCAAAGATGATGAGGATGATGACCATAATGATGATCAACTCTGGCATGCCGATTCCGAACATCTCGCCTCCACTCTTTTTGGTTAAATGACTCCCAACTCAAAAGGCCCCAGTACCCATCATGACAACGAATACCGTCCTAAAGAGGATCCCAAGATCAAGCAGCAGAGAGCGGTGCTTGATGTAATAGAGGTCGTACTTCAGCCTCTGTTGCATGGATTGCGTTCCGCGACAGGTGACCTGTTGCAAGCCCGTAAGGCCAGGCTTGGCATGGAGCCGTTTCTTATGCGTCTTTTCATAAAGCTGCACGACTTCTATGGCTTCAGGCCGTGGCCCCACCAAGCTCATGTCCCCTTTCAGCACATTGAACAGTTGCGGAAGCTCATCCAGGCTGGCCTTCCTCAGAAGACTTCCCAAGGGGGTCACCCTGGGATCATCTTGTAGCTTGTAAACGGGCTCGTTAAGGGCCCCCAGATTCACGAGGCAAGGCAAGAGCTGCTCTGCCTCCTGGACCATGGTCCGAAACTTGTATATGGTAAAGGGCTTTCCGCCCAGATCCTCTTCCCTCATGTCACAGGCAGGGGCCATTGCTCCCCCTCGAGAGGCCTTGGCCCGACGGCGGTCCTGACCGATCCGGGTCTGTGTAAAAATGGCCGGGCCACGGGAGTCGAGTTTCACCAACAGGGCCACCAGGGCCATGACTGGCAACGCCAGGATGATCAACACACTGGAAACGACAATGTCCAATATCCTTTTTTCAAGCATTCGACTGTCACCTCTCTCTCACTGAGAAGACATGCTTCTCATATACTCCTTTTCACAGAGACCGTTTTCTCGGTCATCAATCACGCCACTGCCAACCCTTGAGTCAACAACATAGAATTTATACATCCCCGCAATGAGGCCAGAACTCAAGGAAAGGGCCCGGGCAAAGAGAAGAAATGGCGAAAAAAGGGCCACCGGCAGGTCCTTCCCGAGGAGTTTCAGGACAAAAGGAGAAGTCGTTATCAGAAAAGCAGCCAGGGGAAAGAGGGCAAAAGAAAGGCTTGCGCCCATTACTGGCAATAAGGACAAGGAAAGCAACAACAGCATGGCAAGGACCATCTCCAACTTCAACGATTGGGGGGTGTGGGAATCCCTGAAGACCTTTTGCGGGTGTTTTTTCAACACGAGGGCTTTCCAGAACCCGATCCGAAACTTCTTTTTCATATAGTTCCAAAGGCTGTCCGAATGGGTGTGAAAGACCTTGGCCTCGGGATTAAAGACCATCCGGTAACCCTTTTCCCACATGCGAAAGGAAAACTCCTGGTCCTCTACAGAAGGCGTAGGAAATCGCGCATCGTATTTTCCCACCTTCAAGAAATCTTCCTTAATAAAGCCCGCTGCGTAGGTATCAACAAAATCAATGGAAGGGTCCCTTTTCATCCTTTCGTATTTGCTTTCGTATTCCAGTTGAACAAAGCGGGCAATGAGGCCTTTCTGTCGTGTGAGATAGGACCCCTTGACTCCCGAGGTGCAGGGCTTATCCAAGGGGCACGCCATCTGGTCAATCCAATCCTCCAGGGGCTCACAATCGGCATCTGTGAAAAGGATGATCTTGCCCAGGGCCTTCTCGACCCCGAGGTTTCGTGCTGCCCCAGGGCCCTGATTCGGTTGCTTAAAGACCCTGATGCCCTTCCCTTCAACTCCGTGGAGGCTCCTGTCTGTTGATCCGTCATCAACGACAATGATTTCAAAGGTTCTTTCAGTCTTCTGCCTCTTCAGGGCGTCGACGCACTTCCCGATCTTTTTTCCGCCATTAAAAACCGGCACAATCACTGAAATATCCATAAATTATACTCCACAAAGTATTTTTTTCTCTACCGCTCTGGGCCGGGACCGTCCTTCTGGTCACGACTCAATCGTCATCGTCCAGTCACGTGCTCCCCGCCACCAAGCGAGATTGAGCGAAAGTTCCCCTTAGCAAGTACTTGACGAAGGTCTTTAATGACTTGCCCGTCCTCTCCAGTTCCGAAGGATGAAGTAAAACCTGCCTGAGTTTCCATACAAAATAGCCAGGCCTCAGATAGAACTCTCGCCGGGCCCTATCACAAAACGCCACCAGTTCAGCGTTTGAAAGGCTTGGTTGCTCTATGACACAGTGATGTAAACCCTCCTCCGTCAGCCACTGTGAGTAATCCTCCGTCAAAATCAGATTCTCTTCCTTTGCCCATCGATAGGCCTCAGTGCCGGGATAGACCATGAGGGGAAAGAACTGGGCCGTGTCAGGATTTAACTCTTTGGCAAAATCGAGGGTCTCTTCCAGGGTCTGTCGGGTTTCCCCCTTGTTGCCCACCAAGAAACAGCCGTGCACAAGGACCCTGGCCCTTTTGGCGTCCCTGAAGAACCTCCTGATCTGTTCCAGGGAAAGCCCCTTCTTGATGTTGTTCAGGACTCTTTGATTTCCGCTCTCCACCCCCACGCACAAAAGTCTGCAACCGGCCGCTTTCATCAGCCTCAACGTCTCAAAATCTACGTCTGCCCTGGCATTAGCGGTCCAGCTAATCCGGCTTCCTGCTTGGATCAGTCTTCGGCAGATCTCGTGGCATCGCTTTCTGTTTACAGTAAACGTGTCATCCTCAATGAAGATTTCCTTGACGAAAGGGAACGTCTCGGCAATGTATAGAAATTCCTCCACCACGTTCTCCGCGCTTCTTGGCCGATACCGCCTTCCTTGAAAAGTCTGCGGATAGACGCAATAGGTGCAACGGTGAGGGCACCCCCTGCCAGTAATAATGGCAATTTCCGGATACTGGCAAATGGAATAAAAATAGTCTCTCACGTTGAGGTGCCTCTGATACACCTTGCTGACCAGCGGGATGCTGTCCAGGTCATCGATCAAAGGCCGGTCTTGGGTATGAAGGATCGTGCCATTTCGTTGGAATGTGATCCCTGCCACGTCTTCAAAATCTTTGCCCCCTTCCACGGCCCGAGCCAGGTCCCTGACAGTATAATCGTATTCTCCCCGGGCGATGACGTCGATGGCGGGATCAAGCTTTAAGGTTTCTTCGGGAAGTGCCGAGACATGGGGGCCCACAAGGACGGTGGTGCAGCCCGGCAGGACCTCTTTGATTTTTGCAGCCACACCCACATCATTGTATATACTCGGCGTGCTGGTGTCGAGGACCACCATTTCAGGGTGAAAGGTCTTTGCAGCATCAATGACCTCGTTCATCCCTTTGCCCTGGGCTGGGGCGTCCACAAGCTTTACATCAAACCCCGCCTCTTCCAAAACCCCTGTTGCATAGGCCAACCACATGGGGTAGTAGAGGCACCCGCTCTTGGTGACTGCAGGGCTTCGCTGCTCTCTTGAAAACTTGGGCAAGAATGGCGGATTGAGCGTTAGTATTTTCATTTCATAAACTTAAGTTGGGTTCTTTAGAGTCTCTTGAAGGAAAAATAGTCAAACTTGATCCTGTGCCCATAGCCCTCATCAGGCTCGGTCATGGTCTCTTTCGTGACAACGCTTCCGCGGGCTGATACAAGACTTTTTCTGGCTCCTGCCAAGGCAATCGGCAGGTCGATCTTCAGATTGACATGGCACTTGACGCCAATCATCTCCTGACAGATCACAAAGGCACCGGAAGCACTCATATCCTTCGTGGCCCCTTCACTTTCTATGACTTCCCCCGAGACGTCCTTCCACTCGATATGCACGGGGAGTTCTAGCCCAAATCTCTTGCATGCCCTTCTTTCAATTTGCGACGTCGGCTTTACCAAAACTTCCACTCACCCATTCTTGCCAGCAAATAACGCAGGCCATGCCCCTTGTTAACGAAACCTGTTATAAGCCTAAGATTTTGACCCCAGCCTCCTTGTAATAACGCTCCTTTTCTTCTGCTAGTTTTTGCGCCATCAACTTCATCTCTATGTCCTGCTTTACTTCATCAAAGGGCCTAGTTTCCCCGCCTCTCTTTGCCATCAATTTGATGATCTCGAAGCCTGCCTCTGTCTTGATGATGTCGCTGATCTTCCCAGGCTCCATGGCGAAGGCTACCTTTTCCAGAGCAGGGTCCCTTTCTCCCTTGCCAAACCAGCCAATCTCTCCGGCCCTTGAAGCCGCATTAGGGTAGAGCGACTCCCTGGCAGCCAAGGCCGCAAAACCGGCACCGGCCTTTAGTTCTTTCACGATCTCTTCAGCCTCCTGCCTGGTCTCGACCAAGATGGCTTCTACCCTTACCAGAGGAGGAGTCGTAAATTGCCCAGGGTGGGACTGGTAATAGTCGGCTATCTCCTTGTCGCTGATCTGCGTTTTTTCCCCGATAAACCTCTTCCGAAAGGCCGTGGCCAGTATCCGGTCTGTTTTTCTTCGGATCTCCCGGGCCACCTCGGGATCGTCTTCAAGGCGGATCTTTCTTGCCTCCTTTGAGAAGACGGTTGTGTCTATGAAATACTGAACCCATCGCCGCCTGACCTCTTTTTGTTGCTCTTCTGAAGCCTTGGCTAGGATAGGGGCAAGGGTCTCTTCCGTTAAGGCATCGTCTCCTACCTTGGCCAGCACGCCATCTTCAGCGGGATCGATGTCCACCCCGGCCTCTTTGTATAACTCATGGACAAGGGCGTTCTTTTTGTCCCTAAACAGGCCGGTGCGTATGTGAGGCTTTGCCTCTTCAAAGGGCCTCTGACCTTGATCGCTTTTGTTCAACACCTCGATGATCTCATACCCTTCCCCTGTCTTAATAATGTCACTGAGCTCGCTCTTTTCCAGGCCAAACGCCACCTCTTCGAGTGCCGGGTCCATCCTCCCTTTAAAGCGCCAGCCAAGGCGCCCCCCCGTCTTCCATGCGCGGCCAATCGATCTTTTTCTGGCCAGCTCCTCGAAGGGGGCCCCCTCCTTCAGCTCTTTTAGGACCGCCTCGGCTTGCTCCTTTTCCTTCAGCACGATCTGCCGAAGCATGACACCATCGGGGACCAGGAACTGGTCCATGTGTTCGTCGTAATACTTCCGTTGTTCCTCTTCTGAGGGCTCAGCCTCTTTGTCCACATGTCTCCTGACAAAATTTCTTGCCAACGTTTCCTTTGTCGTCTTTTTCAACGATTCCATAATCTCAGGGTCTTCATGAAGACCCGCCTTTCTTGCCTCCCTGGCAAAGACCCTGGCCTCGATCAAATCGTCCAGGATCTTCTTCTGCAGAGCCTGATGTTTCTGCTCCGGTATCTGCTTCAGATCCTGTTCAAGATCCTCTCTTGTGATCTCCTCCTCACCGATCAAGGCCACGACCGTTGACTTGCTCTTTCCCAAAAGGGCCGACCTATCGGCTGCCTCCTCACGGCAACCCACAACAAAAAACAGAGCCATGCACAGAATGAGGGAACATAAAATCAGGGGCTTCGTGCCAGTAGAAATCGTTGGAATATTATGAAGACACGGAAATACAGGGGGCGAGGTGTGCTTTGAAGCCATCAGGCGCAACCGCTGCCAGATATTGGCTTCAAAACGTTTCATCCATCTCATGTTCATAACCCATCCCGCATGAAGGTAAGCGGGAAATCAGAAATTCGAATAAAATGCTCGAAAGGAGGGGGAAGGAAAGCTCCCTTCCCCCTTTTTAGTTCAATCTGGCTGGAAGGAGGGATCAACCCCTCCTTCCAGGTTAGGGGTCATTATGGACACATGCCGCACAGAGAGATGGGATCCAAGATCCCTACGGGCATTGGGGCGCTACATACACCGGCTTTCTTGACCCAGAGATACTTGGTCTTGCCGTCCCATTCCGGTTTGCCCTTCAGCTTGACCTTGATCTTGGTCGCACTCCACATCTTGACCGGCAGGGGTTTGCCAGCGTCGGGATTGACACCGGTACAATTATCGTCGTACTGGGTCATGCTCCCAAGGCGCACCTCGTCACCGGCTTGTTGCGTTGGGCCAAAGTTGTAGCCGATGATCTTGACAATGTTCTTGTGCAGCATAATGCAACCGCCGCCGCAGTCCTCGTAGAAAAACCGCTCAGACGGGTTGGGTTTGACCTTGTTAATAAATGGGGCCTGGACAAGCTCAAACTGCACGGGATCACTCTTTTCGACCTGGAAGATGATATCGCCGCAGGTCAAGGTGTCGCTGCCGTCTTCGTCACCGTAGTAGATGGCCTTCATGTACACTTGATAGACACCAAGGCCCAGACACTCGCAGTTGTCCACCTTAGGCTCTTCAGGACAGACATGGCCGTTACAAGCACCGGCAGGAACCGTGGCGCCAGTATCGCGGACGAAGTTTCGCTTGTCCGTGGGGTCGCCGCAGGTATCTACCTCGTCCACGAAGACCTTTTGGAGCGTGAGCGTGACGCTCGTGTCGCTCCATGCGGTAAACATGTCATTGTTGACCGTATAGGTGCCTTGCGAGGAGACAAAGTCTACCGTGTGGTAGATGCCATAGTATGAATTCGTGGGATCTGCCACCGAAGGCGCTGTCTTTCTAGAGGGCGCAAACCCGCCGCTTCCAGTCAGCGTGATCGACGTGCCGCAGCCTCCTGCAGCGGGACTGATACCGGTCAACGTGGGATGGTCCTTTACGGTAAAGTTTAAAGCATTGCTGTTTCCTTCTTCCGTGGCCACGCGTACCTTGTAGTTTCCAGCGGCTAAGGTCCAGCACGGCACCTCCCACTCGATCACGTTGTCTGTCCAGGCGTGCACTGGCATCTCTATCCAAGTGAGGGGCGCGACTTTTAATTGCACTGACCGGCCCACGATCTGTTCATCGCCGAAGCAACCGCCTCTGATGGTCACCTGCAGACCACAGCTACCGGCAATGGGGATTAAGCCATCTGCACCAGTATCAATCCAAGGCTGACAGCCAATGTCTCCGTCATAAGGAGGCACATTGTCGGCGTGGCATCCCCAGCACTGCATATCAGCGGTGTAGCCCGGGTATTGCTCAGGATCACAAACCCCGGGAGGGCTTGAGGCATCCCAAGTGGCATAGACAAATGGGTCGGGGCCGAGCGTACCCGGTGGATCTTCGTCCACATAGCCGTCACCATCATTGTCTAGGCTGTCGATATCATCTTCATCGATCAAGCCGTCAAGATCGTTGTCGTTTGCATGGAACCCGACAGGAAACCACCCAGGATGGACGTCCACATGAGGATCTATGGTATGCAGGGTGCGCATGCTGTGGCATATCTGACAATAGCGTCCAAGCTCCGGGTTATAGGGATCCCAACTTGGGTTGTCAGGATCTTGAGAGTGGCACTTGGAGCAGTCTTGGGCCACCTCGCCCTTGAATCCCATGTGGTGGGTATCAAAGTTTCCGAAGATGGGCTTGTTGTACTCATAGAAGCCTATAGTGTTTCCCCACTTATCTACGTGGTCATAGGTCGATGGATGTCCCGGATTATCGCAATCACCCGTGCCGGCCACCAGGGCTTGCTCCCAATGGCAGTTCTCACAAGAAAAGGGCGAAGGAGTCACTACCGTTGGCGGATACATCTGGTGGTCTCTAAAGTCACTGATCTCTTCAACCAGGTTTGGGTTGTGGCAGCCGGTGCAGTTCTCGGCGGCAGCCATATCCGTGTTGTGATGCCAACCGTTTTTGTCGTTGGCAGGATCAAAGGTTCCTTTTTCATCCTTTGGTCCTGCATCAGCCCAACTGTGGCAACCGGAGGTCGTGCAATCCCTGATGATCAAGACCCCGTTCTCACAATCTGGAGTACCTGGGGTACATGTGGGATGGCATACCGTACACAACTTGTCCCTTAAAACAATGGGCGTATAGTGGTGTCTGTCTGCCGTGCTATTTCCGTGGCAGCTCCGGCAACCGCAATCACCGCTGTATTCCCAGTACATGGTATCGTAGATCCCCCTGTCTTGGGGCACGTAGTCCATGGTGGGATTCGGGCGATTGTAGGCAGCATTCAGGGCCCCCACGGTTCCAGCCGCAGCAAGAACCAGCAGCACCGCCCCCAAAAGTAATACACATGTCCTCTTACTCATGATGTCTTCCTCCCTTCTTCAAAAACCCTCACAGTTTTCACCCTATTAGAATAGTCAAAATTCCTCCCCCAACCCTAGAGTCGCACCCCCTTTCCTCAGGCTTTTTTTAAGATTGTTCTTCTCGCAAAAGACTCGCAACACATGTCTTCACTCATACCTTTTTGCCTATAGCGCAACAAGCACCCGACAGCAAGGCGCCGCAGCCCCATGAAGTAATCCCCACCCTTGCGGCTGTTTTCCTTTGAATCATAATCAGTTACTCCTCTGTCTCCGTGATTTACTCCGCTGAAATGACTCCGAATGCACCGCTTCGTACAAAACGATTTTGCCTGCTATAAGCACACTTTTGCCTTGAAATACCTATTTCGTCGTATAACCAGATCTCAAGTAACGGTCTCAACCTGGATTCAGCCCCCTTCATTCCGGACAGCACATCAGCTCCTCCGTCGTCGTGATCCCTGAGCGAATGGCAAAGCCGATAAGGTGGGGCAAGGTGCGTACATTCAGCTTTTTCATAATCTTCGCCCGATGCGTTTGTGCCGTGCGGTAGCTGATATCAAGGAGCCCCGCGATCTGTTTGTTATCCTTGCCCAGGCAGAGCAGTCTTAAAATTTCACGTTCTCGAGCCGTCAACAAATGGTCTGTCAGATCCTTTCCCTCCGGGCTGTCATGCAGGAGATACCTCTTGACCACGTGGGTTGACATGGAGGGGCTCAGGTACACCTCGCCAGCTTGAGCAGCTGCAATGGACGAAAGCAGATCCCTGGCTGCCATTTTTTTCAGGACATAACCACAAGCACCTGCCTTCAACGCCCGATAAAGGTATTCCTCGTTCTCATACATGGATAGAATCAAGACCTTTGTGCGGGGGTTGATCTTTCTAATACGGGCAATAATGTCCAGACCTGACAGGCCGGGCATGGAAATATCCAGAATAACCAGGTCCGGCTTTAGTTTCCTCATCTGCTCCAAGGCATGCTGACCAGTAGCCGCTTCGCCGATGACCTTGATATGGGCGTGTTTTTCCAAAAGACTCATCACCCCTTGGCGAAAGAGCGTGTGGTCATCAGCGATCAGAATAGTAAGCGCGGACACGGCCCCACCTCTGTTCCATTCACATTTCTATGGAAGACTTCGATTCTTATCTCGGTACCTTGACCTCTTTGGGACTTGATGGTCACCTGACCTCCCAGCAGAGAAGCCCTCTCTTGCATGCCCATCAAGCCCATGCCTCGGTTCCAGGCTTCTTGCACATCAAAACCTGACCCATTGTCTTGAATGCGTAAAATCAACCTCGAGTCCCTTTGATCCAGTTTGATGACGCTCCGGGTCGCACTTGCGTGTTTTTCGATATTACACAGGCCTTCCTGAGTCATTCGATAAAGGGCTGTTTCTACCTCTCTGTCACGAAGCCTTTGCGCCAGGTTTGCTCTCATATGAATGTCCATACCGGTCCTGGTTCCAACATCTTTGCAGAGAAAGCGCAGGGCCGGAACGAGGCCCATGTCATCCAGCACAGAAGGCCGCATGTTCATGGCCAGCCTATGGGCTTCGTCTACCGTTCGCTCCAAGAGCGATTCCAGCTTGGACAAGTGCTCCATGACGGCCTGCTGGTTTTGTCCCAACGTCTCTTTGGCTAACGAAACATACAAGCCCATGGTGTTGAGCGCCTGACCGATCCCATCATGGAGCTCCCGAGAAATTTGTTTTCTATAGGCTTCTTCAGAGGCTCTTATTCTCCTCCGTAGCATTCTGGCTTCCGTCACATCGCTTATGATCTTAAGGTGATACCTAAGATCATGGCGAGCCTCCTCCATGGGATTCCAGGAAAGCTCATGACGAAACAGATTCGATTTGCTGTCCATAACCTGGGCCATCCTACATGCATCCTTTCCAGGGGGTGTCATGCCTCACATTCCGCGTCTTCCTCAAAACTGCATGCACCCCGAATACCTGGAATCAGACCCTCTTTTTTGACATGAAATCACCAGCATCCTGCTACTTTGGCCATTATGTAGGAATTACACCGACGTCACTAAGAATACAATTGGGAGAACCACTCATTTTCCGTGTGAAAAGACCTGATTTTTACACAGGGCAATCACCGAACGTAAGGGCGGAGGGGCTCACTGCAACACCTCAACTGACAATCCTCTTGATCTTATCAGCCTTGTCTTTTAGTTGCTTGGCCTGCCTTATGCCAGGGACCCGTTCAATCACCTTACCAGTGAGCTTCTGTTGAAGAGAGTGGGCCAGCCTGCCCTCAAGACCCTTGCTCTCCTCTGACGGGGGGTCGTCACTTTCCCCAGCCTTTTTTCCCTTCCCCTTGTCCTCCCCCAATTCCTCCTGGATGTGACGCACCTCTTTTACCGTCTTGCCAAGTCCCGTTCCAATGCCCGGAAGACGCTTAGCCCCGAAGAGAATCAGGATGATCAGGGCAATAATGATAAGTTCCGGCACACCCAGTCCAAACATGGGCAACCTCCTGTATGAAATGGTGGTTTTTCTACCCCAATTGAGCCATAACCATCGCCGGAAAAGCTTCAGAACTTTTTCTGAGCGATTTTTGACACCTTTTGTAGAGGCTCTTAGTGAAGTGGAGCGTTAGCACTGGAACTGTTTGAACCGCCGAAGGCGGTGAGTTTTGCAGTGCTAGCGGAGCGAACTTAGAGCCTGTAAAAAGTGGCAAACCAAGCGAAGAAAAATGTTTTTGAAGCACTTCGGCAAACCTATTTATATCTCTATCATTGTAGAACTGTCACAATTCCATGTGTCACTTGAAAAGCCGTGCTGATCGCCAGCTTACAAATGATAGGGCACGCATTTTGGTTGCATTAGGGTTCTAGTTTAAGTGACCTGACAACCCATTGTCCCGCAGCCGAGGATATTGAACCTACGAGGGCTGCGGTAGCTCTCCTGTGGACAATGCGCTCGCTTGTTCGGTTCATACCCCCATAGTTTTAAGCCAGCTCTTTATAAAAGAAACGGCGAAGAGAAAACAGGCTGCCTATGAGTCCAAGATTCTCACCCTTGCCTCCTGATAATAATGCTGCCTTTCCCGCTCGAATCTTTGCTGCGTCAATTTTATCCTTATCCCTTTCTCCACCTCTTCAAGGGGCCTGACCTCACCGCCCTTTTTGTTCGTCAGTTTTAGTATCTCGTAGCCAGCCCCTGTCTTTACGATGTCGCTGATCTGCCCCTTTTCCAGTGAAGAGGCGGCCCTTTCCAGTGCAGCGTCCTTTTCTCCTTTACCGAACCAGCCAATATTTCCCGCCAGGGGGGCTGCAGGGTGAATGGACTCTTTCATGGCCAGACGTTCAAAGGAAGCCCCCTCATGTAGCGCTTCTAAGATCTCTTCTGCCTCTTTTCTCGTCTCCACCCGTATGGATCTCACCCTCATCCTCAACGGTCTCTGGAACTCTTCCAGGTGGGCTTGATAATACCCCGCTATGTCCCTATCACTGATTGGGTATTTCTGAGTGATAAACTGTTTAGCAAAGGCATCGGCCAGGACCTCTTCCCTTCTTCTCTCAAGTTCATAGGCCACCTCTGGATCGTTTTCGAGCCCCACCTTTCTCGCTTCCTTTGAGAAGACCTCTTTTTCTATGAAGTAGTCGATCCATCGGCGCCGGATCGCTCCTCTCTCCTTTTCCGACACCTTGGCCAAAATGGGCGCAAGGCTCTCTCCCGTCAAGGCATCGTCTCCCACTTTGGCCAGCACGCCCGCCTCAGTAGGATTTCTCTTTACCTTTGCCTCTTTGTAGTACTGATGAATAAGCTGCCTCTTCTTTTTCGCCAATAATGTATGGGATATCTTTGCCTTTGCCTCTTCAAAACCCAGCTCTCTCTTGTCCCGTCTCTCTAACACCTTGATAATCTGGAAACCCTTGTTCGTCTCTATGACGTCACTCAGTGCCGCTTTGTCCAGTTCAAAGGCCACCTTCTCCAGTTCCGGCTCCATCCTCCCCTTAAAGAGCCACCCACAGAGCCCTCCACTTTTCCATGAAGGGGCAATCGATCTTTTCCTAGCCAGCTCCTCAAAAGAGGCCCCCTCCTTCAACTTCCCCAATATGGCTTCGGCCTCTTCTTTTTTCTTGACGACGATATGCTGCATCAATACCCCTTCGGGGATCATGAACTGCTTCTTCTGTGCCAGGTAGAACTGGTTCAACTCTTTTTCTGACGGCACTGCCTGCTGGTCCACATGCCTGGCAATAAAAGATCGGGCTAAGATCTCATGTTGAGCCCGCTCCAGATCCCCCTGGGTCTCTGGATCCTTGTCCAGTCCCGCCCTTTTTGCTGCCTCAGAAAAAACCCTTACTCTTATTAAACGATCAAGGACCCTGCCACGATATCCTTCCCCTCTGCGCGGCGGTAACCGCTTCATGGCGTTCTCAAGGTCCTGCCTCATGATTGCCTCATCTCCGATCATGGCCACGACCTTTGGATCTGTCTGCGCAACAGCCTCCTTCGTCCCCCCGGATTGGTGACGGCAGCCCGTAAGAGACAGCATGAACGCAAGGAGCCAAACAAGGTAAAATGAGATTGGAGGCTTTGCTTTAGTGGGAATCGTTGGGGTGGTGGAATAATGGAATAATGGAATAATGGGGTAAAAGCGGGAGAGACCATTGCACATCATTTCTTTTTCTTCCTCTGAACCCATCATTCCGCCATTCCATCACTTCATCATTTCACGGCAGCCACTGAACCGTTGTAATAGTGAGGGAAAAGGAAAGGCTATTAGGGACACGACTGATCGCACAGGCTGGTGGGCTCTAAGATCCCCATCGGCACTGGATTGCTGCACTGACCGCCTTTAGAGACCCAGATATACTTGCTCTTGCCTTCCCACTCGGCCGCAACCTTCAACTTGACCTTGATTTTGGTGTTGCTCCACAAAGAGACTGGCAGGAGCTCTCCTTTCTCCGTGTTGCCGCCGCAGTACTTCGTGTAGTGTACCAGGCTTCCAAAGCGCACCTCATCACCAGGTCCTTGCGTTGGACCAAAGTTTCCACCGATGATCTTGATCTTGTTCTTGTGCATGACGTAGCATCCTGGATACGCCGAAGTGCAATCCTCCTCAAACCACCGCTCGCTTTCCTTGGGCTTGACCTTGTTAATATAGGGGGTGTTGGTGAGCTCAAAGTCTAAAGGATCGCTCTTGTCCACGTGAAAGACGATATCGCCGCAAGTCAAGGTGCCGCTCCCATCGTCATCTCCATAGTAGATGGCCTTTACACAGATCTCATAGGTGCCAAGGGCCATCCCGTTGCAGCTTATGACCTTGGGCTCTTCCGGACAGATATGGCCCGTGCAGGAACCGGAAGGAACCGCCGTGCCATCATCGCGGACAAAATTGCGCCCGTCCACGGGCTCCCCACAGGTATCTACTTCGTCTAAGAAGCCCTTTCCAATCATCACGTCAATGCTGGTATCGCTCCAGTTCGCATAGCTGAGCGCCGTATAGGTCGTAATCGGGCCCTCAAATTCCACCACGTGATGGACACCGTGATAGCCGTCAGCAAACATTTTCTGCTGCTGGTTGCCGAATTCCCCGGAAAGGGTGATCCAGGTGTCGCATGGTCCATTTTGCGGATTGGCACTCAGCAGCTTGGGGTGATCTTTTACTACAAAATTGCGCCTATTGCTCTTGCCCACCTCGGTCACCACCCGCACCTTGTAGTTTCCGGGATCCAGCAGACCGGCAGTCAGCCGCCACTCAATCAGGGTGTCACTCCAGGAATAAATGGGTGCGTCAATCCAGACCCAGCCCGTTCCCGGATCTATCCCCACTTGCACGTCCCTTCCCAAGATGTGCTCATCGCCAAAGTTGCCTCCCCTTAGGGCGACAAGCATCACAGGGCTTCCGTGGCTGGGATGGATGCCGTCAAGGCCCGTGTCAAGCCATGGAACGGCTGGAGGAGGGTCCGGGACCCAGGGCGGCAGCCCGGCTGCGTGGCATGCCAGGCAGTGCTCGTCGGCCGTGTAGAAGCCCTCCGTCCTGGGAGGGCTGCAAGGCACTTGCCCCCAGTAACGGGAAGGATCAAAAGGATCACCATAAGGGTCCAGTCGCTCCACATTGCCAGTACCGTCATCGCCCGTGCGGTAATACGTGGGCGCAAGGTCGGTGCAATCAATGTTACCCGGGTCCGGCACGCTGCCTACAGGGTCCCAATGGAACCCAACGGGTGCCCAACCGGCCTGTGTTGACACGTGGGCTTCTATCCCATGGAGCCTCTCTATGGAGTGGCACCTCTCGCAGTAACGGATAAGCTCTGGATTGTAGGGGTCCCAACTTGGATCAGTCGGCTCTAGGGAGTGGCACTGGTAGCACTGACCGAGGGCAAAGCCCTCCCCTCCCATGTGGTGGTTCAGGCGGCTGTCATAGATAGACCGGGAATATTCATGGTACCCCACAAGGTTCCCGAAACTGTCTACATGCTCATAAGTGGAAGGGTGGCCTGGATTGCAGGCGTCGCCGGGCTGATCCATGATGGCCTGCTCCCAGTGGCAGTTCTCGCAGGAAAAGGGCGTGGGCGCCACGAGCGACGGCGGCAAGGTTGCGAAGTCATAAAATTCCGTGATCTCATCAATCAGGTTCGGGTTGTGGCATTTGACACAATTCTCGTTAAATGCCCAATCCGTGGCGTGGTGCCAGCCGTTGTCATAGGTGGCGTGGCATTGCCAGGACTCGCCACCCAGGCAGTTGCTTATTATTATCTTATCGCCAGACTGGTCTTCGGCGTGGCAGTCCACACAAATGTCCCCCCTGGGCGTCTCGTGGTGCCGGTTTTTCACTGCATCCTCACTATCCTCGTGGCAGCCCCTGCAGTCCTGCTCCGTGTACTCCGAGTATATGCCATCAAACATGCCGATCTCTTGGGACACGTAGTCCATCGTCGGCGTGGGCCGGTTATAAGGATGGGGGCACAAGGCCCACAAGGCCCCTGCTGCGGCCAAGACAAAAAGCACCGTTGCTGCCGAGAGCAACATTTTTCTATGCGTTATCGTATGCTTTTCCCTTCTCTTTTTAGACATAAACTCTCTTTTCAGACATAGACTCACCGCCCGCTCGCATGCACTCGCTTGAGACGCAAAGAACGCCAAGACATTCGCCATAGGCGATGGCTTCTTATGTTTTCCGCCGTCTCAGCGGAAAACATAAAGCAAAATAGACTCTGTGCTCTTTGCGCCTTTGCGGTGAATTATGTATCTCTGCCATTAAGCGACTATGCCTAAATACTCCTTGTCGCGTTAATTTCCCAAATAGTCCTGCCAGGGCCGGTAGTATTCTAGATAGGTCCCCCAGCCAATGCCCGTGGCATCATAACTGCTGCCAGGCGGTGAAGTGGGACTATCGTGACAATAGGACCCTCCGCACATGTTGTCCGTATTGTTTCTGAACACAGCACCAACGCTGTTTGCCTGAGTGGCACCGGTGGAGGTCACCATAGGGTAGCCGCCGCTCGCCACATCCTCAACCACGTAGCTGAAGCCATATCCGGTCCTTCCTGCGAGGCTTCCGTCCCTGATCATGGCCTCATTGGTCCAGCCTGCCTGGGCAGCAGCAGCGCCGTGGACATTGTGACAGGAGGAGCACGTGATCATAGACTCGCGTCCGTCAGCGCCCGTTCCGCCAATGGTGCCAGTGTCCCAATCTGAATCCCAGTATGGCCCGGCAAAGCTCAACAGGTGGGCGCGGTGATTGTTGTCCCACTCACTGCCATAGGCATAGGAGTAACCCATTGGAGGATCGGGCAGACTCGGCTTGAAGTTGGTATCCAGGCCGTCTCCAGGGGTGTTATCGAACAACTTGTACGAATCATGACAGTTGAAGCACAGCTTAAAGGCGTTATCTTTGATGGCTTGACTCGTGCAGTCAAAAGTAATCGTCACGTCAGCCGGGATCATGAGCGGGACGTTCCCACCCACATACAGCAGCCGATAGCCCGAGGCGTATGTGACACCAGATAGACCGGGATCATAGGATGGGGAGTCAAAGGCGTATGTCCTGGCCTCTCCATCGATGTGGGTGCGTGTCGCATCATGGCAGCTCAGACATTCCACGCTGGCACCGGGTCTCCCGTGACCACCGGTGTAGAAGATGCCCACATCAGGAGCGCTCACACCGTCGCAAAGGGAGGTGCCATCGTCATGGCAGCTCACACACCACTGCTCTTTTCCAGGCCTGAAGCTGTTCCCGCCGGACTCGTAGTCGTAGACGCCGTTATCCCAGTTGTTTATTGCTCCAAACTCCGTGTCATCTAGCCCATCAAAGGCACCATCAGGGCTATGGCAGGGGTTGCAGACATCCAGTTGGACCATCCTGTCCATCTGAAAAACGGTTTCTTCGTTTATAAGGTGGCAGTCTTCACAGGCCAGGGGCGCTGGCCCCTTTGGATTGGTCTGGATGTGGGTAGCATGGGAAGGTCCAGCCGTGTGGCAGAAAAAACAGTCAAGATCAAACTCCGTTCCTGGTTTGTGAGGGACTCTTTCATACCCCCGCGTATACCACCCATCCATCCCCATAGAGTTGATATAGGGATGGGTCCCTTGGCAGTCGGGATTCGGTGGCACCCCGTTGATATGGCAAACTTCAGAGCATAAAGGCTCATAGGTGGCGTATCCCTCTGTCTGGGCACCGCCCATATTTACATCAGGGTTATGCCACTCCTCTTTGGCAACTTCGCATCCATTCTGGTCAAAATAGATGAAATTGCCCATCTCTCTGCGGGCCATGGCTGGGTTCAACAGCCCATGGGGGTCATGGCAAAGGACGCATGTGCCGTGATACACGATGGCCTCTAGGTCAGAGATTTCAGGATAGCGCTCCCCTCCTACATGGTATAAGTGCAAATTATCAGGGGCCCCGTCGGCGATGAAACCTACATCCGTAAAATTGGTCTCCAGGTTTTCTGCCGGTTCGTTCGCCATGAGCTTTTCCTCAAAATGGCACCCATAGCACAGGGCAAAGGAGCCCTCTGCCCCTGGAATATATTCCGTATAAGGAAGCTGCATCTGTTTGGCAGGATCAGGATAAAACCTGAAGTTGGTGGGATTTGCGTTCTTCTTGATATATCCAAAGACATGGCGCCTGTTGCCATCGATATGCTTGCTGCTGGGATCGTGACAGCGGGTGCAGTTGACTTTGTGTCCTGTCTTGTAGTAACCGTAGGTCTCATTATCGCCTATCACGTTTGCTCCGGTGAAGTCACAGCCAAAGGCATCAAAGTACACAGAGGTGACCGCAGGTGGCGCACCAGGGTTTCCCTCCAGGATAACGAGCTTCATCTTGTCTACCAGCCCATCAAAACAGGCGTCGTTGTCAAAACTCGCCCTGGGCAGTAAGACCAGATGCCACACGTCATTCACAAAGCCGCTTGCCGCGTCCACCTTAAACTTGGCCGTACACCAGGTAAGTTGCCCCATCAGCTTCAGCTTCACCTTAAGCTTCTTGATCTTGCCCTTGTTCTCCACCTTCATGTAAAACCCGAAGTAGTCCTTACCGCCTAGATCTAAATAAGGGTCCTCAGGCGAGCCGGCAAAGTTTCTTTTCACCAAGCCATAGGTGGCCGATCCGTCCCACTTGAGTTTTACGCGCATAAACTGGCCGCTGATGCCGAGCTCATAATCACCCAGCTCGTCCGGCACGTAAGACCACAACTGCACGGGGCGAGCAGCTTGTTTGCCTTTCCATTTACTCTGGAGGCCGGCGTCGTCTGCGTATCCCTCGAACTCCTCCATCACGTTCGCCCCCATGGCCGATTGATCGTGACAGGTGGCACACCATTTTTCTTTTCCTGATTTCAGTTTGACATCTACTGGATAAAATGATGCATAGATCAGGGAATCGGCAGCATCGCCTGGATCGCCCAAGTTGTCCCAATTGTTCACTGCGCCCACAGCGCTGTCATTCACTCCATCAAATGGTCCGCCAGGGCTGTGGCAGGTGACGCAAGCAGCTGCCAAAGGGGAACGGATATTCTCATAGATGCCAGGAGAGGCAGTGTGGCAAGGCGTACAAATTGTTCCAAGGCCAGGGCCCCTGGCAAGGGTCAGATGGGTCTGGTGGGGGGCATCGTTCTCGTCGGCCAGTAGGAGAGTACGACCACCCACAAAGACGAACACGGTCAACGTGAGCAAAAGAACCGAAAGATGCTTCTTCCAGTTGCTGGATATGGGCATTGGGGATATTCCCTCTGCGTTCAGCGATTCCGGTTGGTTAGGTTTAACCCCATCAGCTGCCTCCGCAACTCACACCGCGGAGCATTAAAACCACAGGCCAAGGCGCCGATTCAGCGCACTTTTCTAGCCTTTTAAGCTTTTAGCCCGGATGCTCCCAAGAAACAATTCAGGGAATTACGGATTTCGCAGTTGGAAAGACCTGATTTTTACGTGGGACTTCTACTAATCCAAAAGGACTGCTAGGTTGGTTTTAGATAAGTACGACGAGTTTGGGGGTGAGCTCAATGGTTACTTTCAATGACCACAATAGATTTTATCACCTTGCCAGACGGCTTTTCTGTATATGCTATTTCCACATAATCGCCGGGCCGAATGCCGCTTACGTCAAGGCGCCCCCCGTCGAAGTCGAGGCCCCCTACCGTAATCAGCTGAAAACAATGGTCACAAGCGGTCACCCGGCCTGCCATGGTGTTTGTGACGTCTGTTTCCTGCTCTTCCTCCTCTAACATTTCTTCTTCAGCTTCAGCGAATTCCTTCTCTCCCTCAGGCCGTCCCTCTTGAGTGGATTCCGGCCCCGCTATTTCTTTATGCTGCCCATTAAATCGTTCTTTCCCGGCGAGTTCCCTCGTTGCCAGTGTTTTCTCTGGTTCGGGTAGCGGTTCTTCTTCCATGAATTCCTCATTTTCTTCTTGTTCCGCCACGGCTCTGAATGGCGCTTCTTCACGTTGGGGTATGACCCTCTGGGCAGTACTCTGCTCTGAAGCAGCAATGAATTCCACCGACTTCAAGACATTGGTCTTTCGCCGACCTAGCCTTTTCTCAACATAGTGGGCTTTCACGACATCGCCGGCCCGAATACCGCTCACGTCAAGAGGTCCCGTATCAAAATCAAAGCCCTCCACAGTAAGGAGCTGAATGCAAGGATCACTGTTTGTTACAACTCCTTGTAAAGTCATTACCACATCCATTTCTACTTCTTCGGGTTCTTTCTGTGGCCACTTCTCAGGTAACGGATCCTCTCGCAGTGTTTCTTGTTCCTCCACAGCGACTTTAGCAACAACCTCTTCTTGGGCTTCTTCAACTGATGCAGTTTTTATGGATTCCTTTCTTGTTTCCTTGGGCCATCTCACAAGAACAAGAACGGTCACCACACACAACACCACAAGCAACCAGGCCAATTTTGACCTGATGATTCCCCTATTACTGAAGATGCGCCTCAACAAAATCATTGGCTTCTCCTTTGATAACCGAACTCGGCCCCGCTTCGCGCCCCTGTCCCATCATTATAGAACCATAGAACCGTACGAGGACGCAATTGCGGAAATCACCTATCCTGGCCCAGAAAATACCCGGTTTCTGGGCGGGAAAACTACTTACTCACCTGTCCCACCCCCCGTTTCCACTCATAGTAGGTCTGTCAACACTTGTACCCCCCGGATTTGGCAAAAGAGGGATGGGGAAATTCGCTGAACGAAGGCCTACAGCCATTCCTACCTCCAATCTTTGATGAACTCGTAAAAAGTCTTTTGCGAACGACATTGAGCATTTTGGGAGAAGAGCACTTGGGATGTTTGGCGTTAAGAAATGCTAACTGTTTGATCCGCCGCGGCGGAGAGTTTTAGCATTTTAGCCGAACATTACGGGTGCGCCCAAAAGGCTCACGGAGCGAGCAAAATGTGCTTTTTGCGATCTCATCGATTTTCGCACAGCTACTAAAGGCATTGGAGGCCGAAGAGAAGCGGATTTCATACTCCCGAGGCTCCCATTGCATCAGAAAGGTTCAAACCAGGGTTCTTCCGTTTTCTAGCAACCCCAGCACACTTTTAGGTGTTATTTCTAACGGTTGATAAGGGGGCGCGCCTCTTTTCAACCCGTGAGGCGCTAACTTGTGCTACTCATCTACCCCTATTTCCTTGAGCACAACGTCGATCACCTTGGGAATGAGGGCCTCGATCTCCGGAGAAAGCTCCGTGCTGGCGCTCTCCATGTCCTTGGGTTCAATGCCGATGATCACGATCTCTGGCTTTTCAATCTTGAACAGGTCGGCCAGCTTCAACAGATCGGTCATGTCAATCTCATGGAGAGAGATGCGGGCCTTTTCCGTCTTTTCAATGTCCTCTGTGGTCATGCGATACATGGTCCCGGCAGGCTTTCCCGCCTGCGCCGTATCCACAACGATCACCTTTTTGCGCCCTTCGAGCTCATCCAGCAGATCAAAGCCGCCTGTGCCGCCATCCAGGACCTCCACATGGGACGGCAGGTCCATCTCCATGAGTTTTCGGGCCACGTGGACGCCCACCCCTTCGTCTTTCAGCAGCAGGTTGCCCACGCCCAAAACCAGTATAGGCTTATCACTCTCCACTCATTGCCTCCTTGTTCATCGGGGATTCGTTCCAAGTATAAAATTAATAGTATACCAGTTTCCCCGCCAAAACGCACGCATCGTCATAACAGTATCGTGGAAGTAATCCATGATCTGCGGAGAGTCATCAAGACATTAAACTCGAAGCACGAAATCCGAAACAATGACAGAAATTTAAATATTATCATGTCCTCAAACGTTTGTGAAGTTTTTCGTTCATTGGAATTCTGGTCATTCGAATTTGTTTCGTGCTTCGATTTTCGAATTTCGGATTTACGATATTCCCCCCCGGCGTTCTTGGCGACCTCGCCAATTATGTAAGTCATTCCTTGGGACACCAGGCTGTCTCCAATGGGTATGGCGATATGGCTTGCGAGGACTCAACGGGCGGGTCGCGCCAGCTTTGTGAGATCAAATAGAAAAGGGGCCATAAAATGGCCCCTTTTCTTTTAAGGTTATAAGGAACTCCCTTCCAGTTGGAATGGATTCCTACATGAGGGCTTCGAGTGTGACCTCGGCCACCTTCTCCTTTTTCGGGTTCATCAGATGGACCGTACAGGCACAGCACGGGTCAAAGGAATGGATAATCCTCAACACCTCGATCGGCTCTGATTCGGCCACCACAGGGGTACCCCAGATGCACCTTTCAATGGGACCCATCAGACCCAGGGTCTTCTCTGTCGCATTAACGGCATCCTTGGGGCTGATGTTCCAGGCCGTGGGCGTGATGATCTGGTACCTTTCCGTCTTGCCCTTCCAAGTCCCGTCAGGCTTGCCGATCTTGATCCAGTGCCCGAGAGCGCCCCTTGGGGCCTCAGTCAGGCCTGCGCCTTTCGCCTTCTTGGGCGCTGTCTTGTTCGTGAAGCCGCTATAGTCAAAGAACAGGGTCTTGTTGGACTGGGCGGCTGGGTTAAGGGCGTTAAACCAGTTGAGCATCTGCGCCCCCACGTAGTACGTCTCCAGGGTCCTGGCCGCGATCCTGTCCAGCGTGGCACCGCCCATGTAGTCGCTGTGGAAACCGTTCCCCAATACCTGTGGTGAGAAGGCGTTTGGCGGCAGGTAGAAAACGCCCGCACCGGCCAGAAAGGTGATGTGCGCTGTCATGTTGACTCCCCTGCCCGGGAACACGCCAATGGGCGATGGTCCTCCGACACCTGCGGGAGCCAGAACGGCATCCACATCTGCGAGGATACCCGGGTAGTAACACCCAAAGGCCCCGCTGTCCACGGCAACCACTTCGCCTGCTGTGGCTGGGCCGCCCGGTGTGGTCAGCAGAGAGGCATTGGATATCATCCTGGCAAGCGGTCCCACCTCGTAGGGAAGATAGGCGGCGTTGGGATGATCGGCAATCTCCCAGGCAGCCGTGCTCGCATTGTTTTTGTAGCGCGGGGTCTTGGCAAAGGTGTAGGCACTGGGCTTGGTCGCACGGGACCTCGGCTTGGTCTTGCCCTTCCACATGTGCCGCCCGTAGTCGATCCCCGCGGGATCATAGTACCAGGAGTTTGTGGTAAACTCCTTGGCCTTCAAGTGGTCCGCACCATGATGCTTGTAGTCATATGCGTAGGGTGTCCCCGGAGGATTGGGCGCCAGCGGCGTGTGGACCCGACCCCTGGTCAGGAGCCTTTCGTCCGGGTGCCCTGGGGCTGCCCCCTCAAAGATCCCCCAGGCCAGGTAACGGCCGTAGCCGGAACCGATCCAGAAGTACTCGGGGAAGCAGTGGGCAGCGGCCACCGTATCAAACATGAAGGTGCCGCCGTGTGTCCACGGCCCTGACCCAAGGAGGCCGGCCAGTGGTCCTGCGGTTGCCGCACCAGCGGCTGCCCATGGCGGGAGAAACTCGGGCGCAAAGCCAAAGCCCAAACCGCCTGTGGATCCACTGGCGTCCGCAGCCCAATTCCAGAAATCGCTGGGCTTTCCGATAAAGCCCATGAGGCTTTCCGGATGGGGGTTGGACATGGTGAGTGCACCCGGGGCGGTCGCGTCAAATCCGGGCCCACCGTAGAGTAGCTCGTGAACCTTGTTCACCACGGCAGCGTCAGAGCCGCCCGGCGTGGGATCGTACGACTTAGTCGTTACGCACCCCGGTGTGAAACAGGAGGCATGGGGCATCTTGCCCGCAAAGATGGCGCCGAGCTGATGGGCCATCCGGCGCGCCTTTAAGGCGCGCACATACTGTCCTGCAAGGTAGGGGGTGAGATCGCCGGCAACGCCTGCGGGAACGTTTGGGTTCGCCACAGGGGCATTGTTGACCGTGTACGCCGGCGCTCCGAGACCGCCTGTCTGCAAGACAGGGTCGATCCCCCTGGCGTAGTAGTTACTGTCATAGTTCGGGCAGAGGAACCCTTTCGGGATCAGCCCCGTGCCGTTTACATCCACATAATCCAAGGCTACCAGATGGTAGAAATGCAGAATGTGGGACATGAGGTAGTTGGACGCCATGGCCAGGTTTCTGAGCAATACGCCATTGGCCGGAACATCCTCATACAGTTTGTTGATGGTGGGCGTTCCGCTGGCGTTGTTTGCCCAAAAATCGGCAGGTCCGCCTGGATAGCCACCAGTGTTTGAGTGAGAGTAGTCCACCTTGAACCCATAGGCCTCTCCAACCGCTTTATGGCTCGCCGAGCCATGTGTAATCGGTCAGACGCCTCAGGTACGTGGCGTGATAATGGGTGCGTCCCGCGGGTCCCGCTTGACCATGACATTTTCAAGGCCGCGGAACATGACTACCTCGTTGTCTACGTGAGTGACGACCTTGTTCACATCGGTCGTGGCCGAGACATCCATATGTCCTTCGATTCTATTAACAGGTGCTATTCTTAGTGTTGCCATGCTATTTCACCTCCTTTAAACCGGGCTAGCGCCGGATGCCGGCTCGTAGAATGGGGATGTTGGTGGATCCGGAAAGTCCGGTTGAATACAACTCTGGCAAACGTGCCGGGCCTGGGCGATATTGGGCCCTCGGGAGCCGGCAGAACACCAGTTGTTCACTGTGCCGTCGTCGAACACGTTCTTCTGACGGGAAGGGCAATCCCCAAAGGTGATGGGCCCCTTACAGCCCATGTTCCCCTGGCAACCGTCGTCACCCAGGTGTTGGGCAAAGCCCGCACCCATGGACGGGTGGTTCGCACAGGAAGAACCTGCCGCTGAGCAGAAGGGCTGATTGCCGAAAGTCGCTGCTGGCCTGCCCCAGGCGTCCAGCCAACCTGGAGCCAGTACGGACGGCAGGCCGTGAATCAGGATCTGTGCCACCGGATAGACGATCCAGTCCGGATGAGGCGGACAGCCGGGCACATTGATCAACGGCTTGGAAAGCGAATTATCGCTCATGAATTGCTGAAGCCCTATGGCGCCCGTCTTGTTCTTCTTGCCGGACGGGATGCCTCCAAAGGCAGAACATGTGCCCACGCTGATGCAGGCAGCTGCCTGTGGTATCATCCACCTGAGGGCATCAGACAGGGTAATCGGCCCGAGCGGAAGGCTGGAAATGATCTTGGTCCCTCCCACACCGTCATTCACCTCGTTATCAAAGACGAGACAGAAATTCTCATCTAACACAGGAATCGAGCCGTCCAGCAACAGAAAAAAACCGCCGGTATTGACGATGTTCTTGATGTGCTGGACATTAATGTCGCCGGCGCCGGCGTTCACCGTGGTCAGCCACTCCAGCGTGACGTAACCATTCGAAAATGGCGCCCACGTGAGGCCCCTTGGGGTGATGGCCGGCACCAGGGTGCCAACGGCATCGCCCACCAGCAGATCCGCCACGTCGTTTACCACGTTCAATTCCGGAATAGGATCGCTGGGGACCCCTTGAGGAAATGCGCCGCCGGTAAGGGCATTCAACAAATCTGCATCATAGTAGCCCGTGCCACCAGTATCCACCACCCGGTTCAGCAGCGATGTCTGGCATCCGGAGCATGCCTGGCCAGTCATCCAGATCACCGAAGGTGTCGGGCTGCCGCAGCCTGTCTGCGGTGTCGCCAAGGCCTTTTCCAGCTTCAAGAGATCCATCTGGCTGAGGCCCAGGGCGGCGGCAGAGGCAGTGCAGTAGTGCAAAAATTGCCTTCTGGTAATATTCATTGTTGTGTCTCCCCCCTTTGTCAAACTATGTCTAAAGGTTACAAGGGTCCTTCCTTTGTGCACAAGGGCACACAGGAAAGGCTCTTTCCATCTCTTGGTGTTTCACCCCCTTTCATTAAGAAAATAGCAACAGCACAAAAGCCACGGCCAATTGCGAAAAACATGCTACCCTTTTAAGACTAAGACGCCTGCTCGACTGAAGCGTTGCGAGTCGCTGACTTTTGTAGGGCCACGAGGCCGGACTTTTCGTGACCTACCAGAGTTAAGCAGACGCTGCTAACATGCTCACGGAGTGAGCAAAATGGATTCGCACCGATTCTATTTCCAATCAAATTTGATCCTAATCTCAAAGAACACAGAATAGCAACCCCACACCGGGACGTGCCGCGAGCCCGGGGCCCGCCATGATTTTTCTATTGATAACAGTGCGTTATTTTGTACAATTTCCCATTCCCTCATCCTACATGACTCCTGTTGCAACCTGTCTTACCAAAACTTTTTTGCTTCTCTAGGTATGTTTTCAATTTGAAATACGTACTCCCTGGTATTGCCTGATGCCATACAAGACACCCCAGAACTCCTGTAAACGGGTCGGCAGAGTTGGTTCAAAGAGCTCAAGATACGTTCGGATCATGACCGAAGATCACACGATACAACCTAGGGTTCAGAGCATGACCGATTATTAGCGAATACTAAACGATGATACAATAGGGAGTTGTCCCGGTTTTGCGCCCTAAAAGGCCTGATTTTACCACCGGATAACTACTGGGCGGGGCAAGTCCTCGGGGCGGCTTCCCCTAACCCATTGTCAGCGGCCGCTAGTGTCATGAACCAGAAGTGTCATTAGTCACTGTGCAGTCCCGACACGTCGGGATTTGAGGCCGTAGGCCCGAGTTATAGCGCTAACGGTTGCGCCTGACGACTTGAAAAGAGCCACTTCGTGCATGATTCAGCGGAGCGAAGCTGACGTGCTGGAAAGGCTCACGGAGCCCGGAAAATGGCTTGAAGGCGGGCACTCTACTTTTTAACACGACGCTAGATCTGGGTGCATAAACTCATTTGACACTTGCTCTGGTGCGTCGTACAATAATAACAGGTTCCGGAAGAGTGATGCAAAACTCTCGCAAATAAGGTAGGAGGGATGATCTCATGTGCGTGGCAGCACCGATGAAAGTGATTGAAGTGGAGGGGGACACCATCCGCGCCGAACTGGCTGGTGTCACGAAAGATGCCCGTCTGGACATTGTGGATGAAAGGCCCGAGGTTGGAGACTATGTGATCATTCATGCTGGTTTTGCTCTTCATAGGATTGATCCCGAGGAAGCTCGAATCACCCTGGAGCTTTGGAAAGAGATGGGGGTGATTGATGAAATACCTGAGTGAATACCGGGATGCCTCTGTGGCCCTCAAGATGGCGGACCGTATTAAGGCCACGTCCCAAAAGCCGGCCCGGTTCATGGAAGTTTGCGGCACGCACACGGTGGCCATCTTCAAATACGGTATCCGTGAGGTCCTGCCTGAACACGTGGCTCTGATCTCAGGCCCTGGTTGTCCGGTGTGCGTCACCGCTGCCCGCGACATCGATAAAGCGCTCAAACTCGCGCAGATACCGGGTGTGATTGTGACGACCTTCGGGGACATGATCCGGGTGCCTGGGTCTAAGTCGTCATTGCAACATGAAAAGAGTTTGGGTGCTGACGTGCGCATGGTCTATTCGACGATGGATGCCCTGGAGATTGCCCGGCAACACCCCGAAAAAAAAGTGGTATTTCTCGGAGTGGGATTTGAGACAACGGCTCCCACCATTGCTGCTGCTGTAGTGGCGGCCGAAGTGGAAGGGATCAAGAACTTTTCGGTCCTCTCGTCTCACAAACTCCTTCCGCCGGCCATGGATGCCCTCCTTTCGGGAGGGGAGCTGGATGTCAGCGGGTTTATCTGCCCCGGGCATGTGACTACGGTTATTGGAACGGCCTCCTATGAGCTGGTGGCCGCCAACTATCATACCCCCTGTGTTGTTGTGGGCTTTGAACCTCTGGACATCTTGCAGGGAATCTCTATGCTGGTAAGCCAAATAGAAGCGGGCGAAGCCCGAGTGGAAATTCAATACCGACGGGCAGTAGCACCTGAGGGCAATGTGAATGCCATGAAAACCCTGTTCCGGGTCTTTGAGCCTTGTGACGCACCGTGGCGAGGTCTTGGAGTCATTCCGAAGAGTGGACTTGCCCTGCGAGAGGCCTATAGGAGCTTTGATGCAGATGCCCTGTTCGACCTGGAGGTTCCGGACTGCCCTGAGCCGCCCGGGTGCAAATGCGGCGACATCCTCCGTGGTGTTAAGACACCCAAGGAATGCAAGCTCTTCCAAACTGTTTGCACGCCTGAAAATCCCGTAGGTCCCTGCATGGTATCCAGTGAGGGGACCTGTGCTGCCTATTACAAGTACAGCCAGTTCTAAATCGTGATCCTAGTAGCATGAACCAGAAATAAGTGTCATTAGTCACTGTGTAGCCGAAAGCCTTTTACGTGCGACATTGAGCATTTTCGGAATCAGAGGTCAGCTGAGTGAAGCGCTAAGAATCATAAACTGTTTGATCCGCCCTGGCGGAGAGTTATAGCGCTGACGGTTGCGCCTCATGGCTTGAAAAGAGCCACTTCGTGCATGATTCAGCGAAGCGAAGCTGACGTCCCGGAAATGCTCACGGAGCCCGGAAAATGGCTTGAAGGCGGCACTCTACTTCTTAAAAGCACTTCTAAGACACGACACTAGATAAAGGCGCCAGCCACCTTTCGTAGCATCCCTTCTTTGGTGGTATCGGTGAAAACGTGAAGAAAAGGAGGGCATCATGGGGCACAAAGTCACAGTCGCTTACTATCCTACTCAAAAGGGCGTCACAGAGCAACAGACAGGGGATCCGACGGTCTATCGCGGCAAGGCCTTCAAGATTCCCAAGCACCTATTTAGCGAAGATGGGGACGTTGATTTTGAAAAAGAGATAGGCGAACTCGTAGCAGAAATGGAGGAAAAGGGCTCAGAGCCGCTCCTAGAGGGGGCAACGATTGAGCGTTACGAAACGTGGGACATAGAAACGGGCGACGCCTGGGTGATGTATCGAGTCCCGTGTAAGGCGAAAGATAAGTAACATGAAGATGAACCTTGAACATCGAACGTCCAACATCAAACGTTGAATGGGCAGGCTATTAACAAGGGAGGGAAAGCATGACGTTTAAGGCGGAAGACTTCGACAAGAAGATGGGCGAGTGCCCAAGACATGGAGAGCAGGTGATGTGGTTGGCCTGTGAGC
The DNA here is from genome assembly GCA_034189385.1 of Thermodesulfobacteriota bacterium. Classification (GTDB taxonomy): domain Bacteria; phylum Desulfobacterota; class Desulfobacteria; order Desulfobacterales. The sequence continues at coordinate 183,068 of JAXHVD010000002.1, read as the reverse complement.
ACGTGGCAAAAGGATACCCAGACGAGATCTGGCTGGGCCCTGATCGTATTGCTATCTGCCCGGCCTGTTCTATGCTCCCTGCACCTGCACTTGAGGAAGAGCTTCTGGTGGCCTGCGAAGCATGCATCAGGGGCAAGATCAAGAGTTTGTCGGAAAGACTTCCTGAAGATAGCAGCCTCCATGACGTTGTGAAGGGCTTAGAGGTTTATGAGAAAGAAATATTAGATGCAGAAGAAGAACCAACGGAGGACCACTAGTGTCGTGTCTCAGAAGTCCCTTTAAGAAATAGACTGCCGCCATAAAGCCATTTTCCGGGCTCCGTGAGCATTTCCGGGAAGTCAGCTTCGCTGCGCTGAATCATGCACGAAGTGAAGCGTCAGCGCTATAACTCTCCGCCGCGGCGGATCAAACAGTTTATGATTCCTAACGCTTCACTCAGCTGACCTCTGATTCCGAAAATACTCAATGTCGCACGTAAAAGGCTTTCGGCGGCACAGTGACTAATGACAGTTATTTCTGGTTCATGACACTAGGTGTGGCCAGGAAAAGGGGCTGATTTCTCCACATATGGGAGTTTCAAGTGCTGATATACAAAAGGGTCTATGTGGGCAGTCAGTGTAACAATAGCTGCCTTTACTGTCGCAAGAGCAACAGGCCCGATGATCCTGAGCTTTCGGAAATAGCGGCCCAGTTGACCCGAAACGACGGCGTGGACAGCTTAGAACTCTGCGGGGGAGAGCCCACTCTTAGGAGAGATTTTTTCAGTATCTTGGATACTGCTCGTGATCAGGGTTTTAAAAGGATCAAGCTTCTGACCAACGCCAGGGCCTTTGCCGATGGCCATACTGCCGTCAAAACCGTAGAGTCTGGATGTTACTTCTTTGAAATAAAGGTCCATCACTATCGGCCCGATATCCACGATGATGTGACTCAGGTGAGTGGGAGTCTGCAAGAAACCGTGCAGGGGGTCATCAACCTGCGCACCATCACCACCCTTGATCAAGCCCCTTTCAGCGCCTTCATCAGCTTGAGAATACCCATATCAAGGCACAATTATGAAGATGTTGGCCCCATCGCCTTGAGCTTCATTCCCTATCAAGTGGATCGTATCATCCTCTCCTATGACGATAGTGGGCTGGAGATGTCCAAGGCACTGCCCTACATTCAGAATGCCATCAGCGGGGCTATCTTGAACAGGGTATGGATCGTGACAAGAGGAATTCCTCTCTGCGCCATGACAGGCATGGAACACCACGTGTCAGAAATATATGGCACGCCTTACGGCGCGTACAAGAAATCCGAAGATTGTAAGAGATGCGTCTATGACGACGTCTGTCCGGGCATGGACAGGGGCTATTTGGATCACTTTGGACACGATCACCTCATGCCCGTTCCAAAGAGCAGGCATATAGAGGATATGAGGATCCTCATGGAGCTAAATGAGGGTGGGACAGGGGGCAATGGACAAGGTTAAGGTCACCTTAATGGGATTCAACTGGTCCAATCATTTTTCTCTGGCGGCCGGATATCTGAAAGCGTACGCAGAAAAAGATCCCTTGATTCGCCGTGGCGCCCTCATTCAGATCGTGGATTTTGACGCAGAGATCCACGACGTGCGACAGGCCCTTTGCTATCTTTCCAAAGAAAAGCCCGATGTCGTGGGGTTTTCCTGTTATTGCTGGAATATGGATAAGATTCTGGATCTTTCCAGATTATTGAAGCAGCTCTATCCGGAAATGAAGATCATTTTCGGTGGACCTGAGGTTGGACCGGCAGCAGAGAAATACATGATGGGGCATCCAGCAGTGGACGTCATTGTCCGCGGAGAAGGGGAGGTTACCTTTCAGGAGTTGGTGCGGTCATACGTGGGCGGGGGCGATTCACTGGCATCTATTAAGGGGATTACCTATCGGAAAAACGGCCGGGTCGTGAGCACCGAAGACAGGCCCCTTATAGACGATCTGGGGGATATCCCATCACCTTACTTGACTGGAATTCTCACACCCACAGATGAGGTGACCTATCTTGAGACATTCCGCGGATGCCCTTATCAGTGCGCCTTTTGCTTTGAAGGAAAGAACTTTCCAAGGCTCAGGTTTTTCCCTGAGGAACGGGTAAAGCAAGAAATCGAATTGATCATGAGCAACCCTCACATCCGCAGTTTCCACGTCGTCGATTCGGTGTTTAACCTGAAGAAGAATAGGCTCAGGAGGTTGGCCCAGATGTTTTCTCATGCCAATAGCTTTGGTGCCGGCTTGCGCACGGTGGAGGTCATGACTGAGCTGATTGATGAAGAAACGATTCAGCTATTGAAAGAGGCAAATGTCTTGAGCGTGGAAACGGGCCCGCAAACGGTGAACGCCACCACCCTAAACAATGTGAATCGTTACTACCGAAAGGAAAAGTTCAACCGGGGTATCACACTCTTACTTGATGCCGGCATTGAGGTATTGACCGATCTCATTATCGGGCTTCCAGGGGACAATTTCTTCAGGTTTTGCAGGTCCGTCAAGGCCATGATGGAACTCAAACCCACAACGATCGTCTTTAGTATTCTCCATGTCCTCCCAGGGACCGAGCTTTACTCAAAGGCCGACAAGTTTGGCTTGCAGTTCGACGACAAAGCACCCCACCTGGTATTGAAAAACGACACCTTTGCCTATGATGAAATAGACAAGGCCGTGGTGATGGCAGCCAGTGTAGAAAAGGAGTATGGCCTGACCCTGCAGAGGAGTGAGTAAGACCTGGGTTCTTGAAGAAGGCTGGAGAGTGACCTCTTCATGAACCCAGTTTTTCAGAAGAGATGGGCTCCCCTTTAGACAGGGCATCGGCAATCACGGCCTGGCCCAAGGAGATTCCGCCGTCGTTCGTGGGCACCTTAGAATGGGTATAGACTTCAAAACCTTTATCGTGGAGCCTCTTGGTCAGACCCTCGAGGAGAAAGGCATTTTGAAAGACCCCGCCGCTTAAGGCAACGGCGTTCAGACTCCTCTTTTCTCTGATTCTGATACATATCTCACTTAACATCTCTAATAAGGTATAGTGAAACTTGGCGCTGATGCTACCCTGAGACAATCCTCTTTGGAGATCTCTTACCACCCCCTTGATGATCGGTTCATGCCTGAAGATCATACTCGGGTCTTGGCCGCTGATTTCGTAAGGGTAGAGAGAATCTCTGTTCTCCTCAATCGCCATCTCCAATTCCATAGCAGCCTGTCCTTCATACTTGACCCTCTGTCTCAGACCAATCAGTGCGGCAATGCCATCAAAAAGCCTGCCCAGGCTCGATGTGAAGGGAGAGTTAATCCCGTGTTCTATCATCTTCAGAATGACCTTGACCTCCTTTTCATCCAATGACTTCAAGAAATCCAGTTCAAGATCCATGAATTGCCCGTCATAGGCATGATAAAGATAACTGATCGCCATGCGCCACGGCTCCTTGATGGCAGCGGTGCCTCCGGGCATGGGGACATCATCAAAGTGGCACACCCTCTCGAAGTCACGCAGATTACACAGCAACACCTCTCCGCCCCAAATCCTGCCATCCAGACCATAGCCGGTGCCGTCTAGGGACAGTCCTATCACCGTTTCATCCACGCCATTTTCCGCCATGCAGCTCGCAATGTGGGCATGATGATGTTGAACCCCGATGAGCTGGATATCCTTTTGCTCCAGGGCAAAATGGGTACTGTGGTACCCCGGATGGAGATCATAGGCAATGATCCTAGGATCAATCTCTAGAATCCGCTTGAGATGGCCTACAGTCAATTTTAGGAAATCTAAGGTCTCCAGGTTTTCCACGTCGCCTACGTGTTGGCTTAAAAAGGCACAATTCCCCTTGGTGAGGCATATGGTGTTTTTTAGATCTGCCCCACAAGCCAAGACAGGCTCTGCCTCCCATTTCAGAAATACAGGGACAGGCACATAACCGCGGGACCTCCTCATCTGTCTGGCCACACCGTCGACAACCCTTAAAACAGAGTCGTCACTCCTCAAACATATGTCTCTGTTGTGTACGAGCACATAGTCTGCAATGGATGAAAGCCTGTCAAAGGCATCGTCATTGTCGATGACAATGGGCTCCTCGGTCATGTTGCCGCTTGTCATCACCAATGCCAGAAAATCCCCCTCAAAGATCAGATAGTGAAGGGGCGTATAGGGAAGCATCACCCCAACGTTCTTGTTTCTCGGTGATACCCCTTGAGAGAGTTCGTGGCCCTCTTTTTTCCTCAACAATACAATAGGCCTTCTTGACGATGTGAGGAGTTCCTCTTCGTCCCTGGTCACATGGGCATATCTTCTAACGGACTCCATGTCTCTAGACATGACGGCAAAGGGTTTCTCTTCCCTATGCTTCCTTCGCCGCAAGCGCGCTACTGCCTCGTCACGGGTCGCATCCACTGCAAGGTGAAATCCGCCTAACCCTTTGATGGCCAGTATATGACCCTCTTTGAGCAGTCTGACGGTCTCCTTAATAGGGTCATCGCAAGGGATGACGTCTCTCTTGTGATCGTATAAACGGACCCTGGGGCCACAATCCCAGCATGCATTGGGTTGGGCATGGAATCTTCGGTTCAAGGGATCACGGTACTCTTTATTGCAGGCCTTGCACATCTTAAAGACTTTCATGGTGGTCTTATCCCTGTCATAGGGAATGTCTTTAATGATGGTATACCTGGGTCCACAGTTCGTGCAGTTGATAAAAGGATATCTGTAGCGCCTATCTGACGGATCGAGCAATTCACTGAGGCAGTCGTCACAAATGCTTGTATCAGGTGATATCAAGACCGAACGCTCTGTATCAGATCTACTCTCTTCAATGGTAAACTCTTGGTAGGATTTCAAAGGAAGGAAAACAGTTTCAAACAGGGTAATCTCTGCCAGAGGTGGCTTCTTCGCCTCAATGTCTCGAAGAAAATCTTCAATAGCCGCCAGATTCCCTTCGACCTCAAGATCGACGCCAAAAGCCGTGTTGGCTACGTACCCTTTGAATTGTCTTTCCTGGGCAAGTTGGTATACGAATGGCCTAAAGCCCACACCCTGCACAATGCCTTGAATCGTGGCCTTGGCTCTACCTCTTGGACTTTCTTCGAGTGTATGCATGAACCTTTTTCTTTATCCACTCATACCATTGGGAAAGGCCTTCCTGAGTCTTACAGGAGACTTCAAATATTTCAAGGTCAGGATTGATCTTCAGGGCAGATTTCTTAATCTTATTGATGCTACAGTCGACATAAGGCACCAGATCTATCTTGTTGATCAGTAGGACCTTTGATTCATGAAACATGAGAGGGTACTTCGCTGGCTTGTCATCTCCCTCGGGGATACTCAGGACCACGACCTTATGGTTTTCTCCTGTATCAAATTCAGCAGGACAGACCAAATTGCCAACATTTTCTATGATCAAAAGATCAAGGGATTTAAGATCAAAGGAATCCAAGGTGGCCCTAATCATATTTCCATCTAAATGACAGGCCTCATCGGTGTTGATCTGGACCGTAGGAACACCCTTTTTTGAAATCTTCTTTGCATCAATGCTGGTCTGGACGTCTCCCTCTATCACCCCTATTCGCAAATCCTTATGAAGGGCGTCTATCGTCCTTTCAAGAAGCGATGTTTTACCTGCTCCCGGCGAACTCATGAGATTCAAAACGAAAATCCCGTTTTCAGCGAATATCTTTCGGTTTTCTTCCGCTATATGATCATTCGCCTCCAAGATTTTTCTTATCACCGGTATCTTCATACAGTGACCTCCTATTCTTTATTCCGTCCCAGAAAACCTGGTCCTTTGGGCCAGGTCAGAGTAAACTGGCTTTGCCAAATATCGTTAAGAGTGCCTAAAGTTTTAAGTGCACTAACGTGCGCTAAAGTTAAGGAATTGTGCCAATTATATAAAAGAATGGAGCGAAGCGACTTCCATCACTTTAGGCACTTTAGCTCACTTCAGGCACTTTGAACTTGTCCAGTATTCAGAAAACAGCCCCTTTCAGGGGCAAATCAAAGCCTGGTCCTTCGGGCCAGGATTCTTTACTCGCCTTCAATGTGTTCCACATAAAGCTCTCTGCCAGTGATCAGCTCTGTGTTGACACTTGAACAGGCTGGGCAAACAAATGAAAAATGATCACACTCAAAAACCTCATGACAGTTGGGGCATTTTCGTTTGATAGGGACCACATCTATTTCAAGATCTGCCCCCTCTACCAGAGTATCTTTAGTCAGAAGTTCAAAGCAGAAGGTAAGAGAGGACGTCTCGATGCCCGAGAGCTCTCCTATCTTCAATTTCACCAGGCTCACTTTAGAAATCGAATGCTTGGTGGCCTCGTCAAGGACTATTTGCAATACACCCTGCGTAATCGATAACTCGTGCATAAATGGTGTCTGTCAATGGCTGATGTGAAGATTTCTCTACTTTCTTCTCTCATCATAGCTTCACTGTCTGCCAGCGCAATTGTGAGAATTACTGATTTTTGCGCTGAAGACTACTGGTTTATTCATCGGAAAACCATGGATCTAATCCCTCTGTCCGGCAAACTTGGTCATGTTTAGGACAGATAATGCGTATTTTTTCCGATTGGAGAAGAATAAGATGCCATCAAGACTCAGCAAATACGGGGGAGTTGTTCTCCCGCAAGCATGTCCACAATTCGGATCCCCCCAATAGGGGTTTTCATAGAGACCTTGGCCGGAGAATCGGCAACGACCCTGCCGATGATACTGGCTTCTTTTCCGAATTCGTTGGCTCTCATCGTTGCCAACACCTTTTCAGCGTCGTCCGGTGCCACAAAGCACAGGAGTTTTCCTTCATTGGCAATATAGAGGGGATCGAAGCCCAGAAGTTCGCATACTCCTGAAACCTCTTCTCGCATGGGGACGGCTTCCTCGTAGATCTCTATTCCCACCTTGGACTGGATGGCAATCTCGTTCAGCGAGGTTCCGACCCCCCCTCTGGTCGGATCTCTTAAGGCGTGAATCTGGTCACTTGAAGCCATCATTTCCCGTACCAGGTGGTTTAGAGGCGCAGTATCGCTTTGGATCGGGGACTCAAAGGCCATCCCTTCTCTTTGGGTCAGGACGGTAATACCATGGTCCGCAATAGTACCGCTGATGATAACCTTATCCCCAGGACGGGCGTTGTGCCCGGAAATCGTTGTCTCCTCTGGGATCACTCCAACTCCCGAGGTGTTAATGAATATCTTGTCTGCTACCCCCCTCGGCACCACCTTTGTATCGCCGGTGACAATCAGGACATGGGCCTTGGCTGCCGCTTGTTTCATTGTTTCGAGTATCTTTTTCAGGTCCGTCGTGGAAAAGCCCTCTTCAATGATCAGACCCACACTCAGATAAAGGGGGGTTGCCCCGCACATGGCAAGATCATTGACGGTGCCGTTAACGGCAAGGTCTCCAATGTTTCCACCAGGAAAGAATAGCGGATCGACCACATAGGTATCGGTGGAAAAGGCAAGCCGCTTTGCTTCAATGTCAAAGATGGCGCCGTCGTTCAGTGCGGCAAGGATCGGGTTTTCGAACTGGGGGATCAAGAGTTCAGCAATCAGGCTATGAGATGCTTTTCCTCCACTTCCGTGATCCAGAAGAATCTTATCTATTCCCATGTCTAGGTCCTCTTAAAAAGTGTTTTCAAAATTTCGTATTCTCGCCGATTTTGTTCATGTTGACACCTTGAGCCTGTCACCGCCCGGTTTCCTTGACAACCAGCAAATCTCATGTTACGTGAAGCCTTCTAAGTCGTTGACAGGAATGTCTGGCCCATGCTCTACTACCATTTTTACACCGAACAACACAAGGATGGAAGGAATTAATGAAACGTGCTTTGATTTTGTGCACCGGCTATCCCTATACTTGCGACACAGGGTTCGGCTATCACGTGTCCAAGGCCTTGGAGCAAATGGATCTTCCTGAAAACGTGGAATGTCTAGAAGTGGGCGAGTCCGCCTCAGAGTTTCCACACGTCATTGACGGCATGGATAGAATGATCGTCGTCGATGTATTTCAAATAGATGCCGAACCTGGCACCATTGTGTGCCTGAGCCCCGGGGAGGTTCCATTAACTGTCAATGGAGTGACCGACGTAGGCAAATATCATCTCATTGAAACGCTGGACGACATTAAGGCCAGTGGCAAGTGTCCGGAAACCTTGTTTATCGGCGTTGTGCCCAAGGATGTTCGCACCCCAGCGATGGAGTTAAGCCCTGAAATCGAAAGCAAAATACCGGAAGTGATCAAGCTGATCATGGAAAAGATCAATAGCCCTGAGTTTGAGTGTAGTTCGAGATAATAAATTCCAACTGCGATATCTGACCAGGAGTCAGCTCGCCAAATTCCACCCCACATTGCCTTGCCATTGACAAGCGGTGAGAGCCCGCGCTCGCTATTTCAAAATCCGAAATGACCTTGAATGGCATCCGGCCCAGATAAAAGCCAATATCGGCTATGGATATGCCTAGCTGAGATGGCATGTTTTTCGGCAGGCCCTTACCCGTATAGCGAAAGGCAAGTCCATGCCTGCTTATATCTATCACTTGCCCCCAATTGCTGAAATGGGGTGTGAACACCGCAAAGGTTCCCTCCTGGACCTCAAACCGTTTGTCTTTCCTTCGTTCAACGCTCTCTTTCCTCTTGATCATGTAGTCCATCCCTCAATTTTCATAATGTTCACATGGACCTGAAATCTCTGGATCGGCGGGGAAAGGGGCCCTCTGACCATCATAGACAAGTGCCTTCTATGCACAAGGGCCCCTTTTGGGGCCCTGTTACCACCTATAGGAGGCAATGTCAACTATATACTGTAGTTTGCTGTGTTAGCAGGCACTAAATATAGTAGACCACGGAGCAGGCGTTCGTGTTCGAGTATGAAGGATAGGCCGCGAGGTGATCAGAGAGGATGACGATGATTTGATAGAAAAAACACAAAAAAAAGGAAAATCTCCCGCGCATGGCCTGTAATGGCCTTCAAAGAGAACACATGTTAAAGCCGACCAAGACCAAGGCGGCGGTCAACTCACTCGCTTCATAAGCTTGCAAACCTCTACCCCCACGACAGTGAGGTAAGCAAGCCAACTGTAGATGAAGATACTGTAATACTTACATATTGATATCGATAAGTCCTTATTCAGCCCCCTTTCTACCAACCGGCAATATACGTGAAGCGGGTTAAAACGATGTTGAATCTTTAAGATGGTATTTACCACTGTGAAGCCTCGCCCCTTGTTGTCCCCTCTGTCCGAACGATAGATCCCAAGATGAGGTGGAGGTCCCTTTCAACGACTTGACAAGATACATGCACCAGGCTCTTTTTTTGCTTACCGCGGTTTTTAAAAGGATGCAATTATGGGAATTACCAATTTCTCGTCGTAAAGGACCTGATTTTCTCAGTGGAAAGCGCCTGATCTACACAGACTTCAAGTAAACCCTGCCCGTGGCCATGGGGTCACGCCTCGAGGCACAGTATCCCTTGGACAATGGCATATTTCGTAAGCTCAGCCACAGTGTGAAGATTCAACTTACTCATGATTTGGTGGCGGTGCGCCTCTATGGTCTTCACGCTCACGTGGAGGCGGGAGGCGATCTTCTTGGAGCTCTTGCCTTCAGCCACAAGCTGAAGGACCTCCCGTTCCCTCGATGTCAGTGCCGAGGGACTAGAGGGCTCGGCCCTTTCCAGCTCACGCCGGTAGCCTTTGACCACGATCCCTGCAATCTTGGGGCTCAGATAACTCTGGTTCGAAACCACGGCGCGGATGGCCAGACATAATTCCTCAAGGGCACAGTCCTTCAGAAGGTAGCCCGACGCTCCAGCACCCAGCATTCCGGAAACGAAATGCTCCCCTGCATGCATGGATAGGGCCACCACCTTCACGTCAGGCACTTCGGAGACAATCTGACGACTTGCCTCAATGCCGTTTAGATCGGGCATAGCGATATCCATAATGACCACGTCCGGAGAGTGTCTTCGGGCCAACTGCACGGTCATCCGTCCGTTCTCTGCCTCGCCTACCACTTCCATGTCGGGTTCTCTTTCAACCAAGGAGCGGAGGCCTGATCGCATGATCTTATGATCGTCTGCCAGCAATATCTTTATGCTCATGGCACCTTTTCCTCCCTCTTTCTCCTCTTGTATTTCAGGGCCGCCATCAACGTGACGGGCGTTTTTCATCACAAGTGAGAAGCCCTTCTTCTGCCCGCGCTCCGCTGATGATTCCATGCTCTGCAGCCCATAGCCAATCCCTCAGGGCAACCTCTTTAGACAGCACTTTCTTCATCGGCTGCGACGGAATTTTTGAGACAAGCCCCCTATTTAAATAGATATCATTGCCAAGGTTTAGGGCATTATCCTTGGCCTTTCCGTGCTTTACCTTTTTATACACCCATTGTACCAGGGCGCAATTGTGGAAATCACGGATTTTGGGGCTGGAAATACCCCCATTTCGAGCCGGGGAAACTACTGATCTTGAGGGGAGCAGCTGAGACTGCCTTTGACCTGCTACTGAGTGGTCAGGTATCGAGAGAGGTTATTCCTTTGCGAATCGCATACTTGGTGAGCTCGGCTACACTGCGAATATTCAATTTATCCATCATTTGGTGGCGATGGGCCTCTACCGTCTTTATGCTCACATGGAGAAGGGAGGCGATCTCCTTGGAACTCTTGCCTTCGGCCACAAGCTGAAGGACCTCCCGTTCCCTGGGCGTCAGCTCGCGGAAACGGCGAGGTTCGCCCCTTGCCCGTTCACGCCGCCGGTAGGTTTCAACAACGACACCTGCTATCCCGGGGCTCAGATAGCTCTTGTTCGCAACCACGACGCGGATGGCGCGACACAATTCCTCAAGGGCACAGTCCTTCAGCAGATAGCCAGTTGCACCGCTATCGAGCATTTGCGCAACAAATTGCTCGTCCGAATGCATGGACAGGGCCACCACCTTCACGTCAGGCACGTCGGAAACAATCTGGCGACTTGCCTCGATGCCGTTCAAATCGGGCATACTGATATCCATGATCACCACGTCCGGAGAGAGCTCCCGGGCCAATTGCACTGTCCTTCGGCCGTTGTCTGCCTCTCCAACAACTTCCATGTCGGACTCCTTTTCAAGCAAGGAGCGAAGGCCTGACCGCATGATCGTGTGGTCGTCGGCTAGCAGAACCCTTATGCTCATAACACCACTTTCTCCTCTCTCTGTCCTTCCTCACGTTCCAGCGGGGCCACCAGGGATACCCGGGTCCCTTCACCGCGTTTGGATTCCATGTCCATGCGCCCGCCAAGAGGATACAATCGCTCCTGGATACTGAACAAGCCAAATTCACCGCTTGTGCATACACTGGAGCCAATTTCGACACAGTCGAATCCAACGCCGTCATCTTCCACGTCCACTTGCACCTTATCATTTTCTCTCGTAATGGATACCTTTGCATGGCGCGCTTGGGCGTGCTTGACAATGTTGACCAGCAACTCGCGCGCTGCCTGAAATAAGAGGACAGCGACATCATCTCTTAGGGGCTTGAGCTTATCGTCATCCTGAAAGGCTACCACGATGCCATGCTGTCTCTGGGTTTGTTGGGTGAGCCACTCCACTGCAGGCACAAATCCGAGCTCATAGAGAATCGGCGAACCCAGTTCAGAAATAAGGGATCGTGTGTTTTGGATGGTCTCATCCATTAGCTCGAGCATTTCGTCCACTGATTCCTTGAGACCGCCGCTGGCAGTCGATGACTGTAGAGTTCCCAACCTCATCTTTACAAAAGCCAGGTTCTGACTAATACGGTCATGCACTTCATTTGCGACACGGCGCCGCTCGCGCTCCTCGGCCAAGGACAATTCCGAAGCCAGAGACCGAAGTCTTTCGTGATAGCTAAGAAGCTTTCCTTCTGCCTCCTTGCGCTCGGTAATGACCACCACGTTACCCAATACTGCCGGCCTTCCTTTATACTCTATTCTGATGTTTCTCCTGGTAAGCCATATGGTCTCCCCATCTTTTGTCAAACCCTTGGCGTCGTACTCTTCTGGGACCCCTTTTCCCATTAGCCTCTTTTGCCTCATCTCGGCCGTTAAGCCCCGGTCCTCAGGATGCACCAGCTTCCAGGACTCTATGCCGATCAACTCCCTTTTCTGGTAGCCGTAAATCTCGGCAAATTTGTTATTGGCAAATACAATCCTTCCATCTTGGTCAATGTAGATACCAGTTAGCGAATTTTCAACCAAGCTAATGTACTTCTGTTCCGACTCCCGCACCGCCGCTTCTGCCCGCTTGCGCTCAGTAATGTCAATGAAGGCTCTCACACCACCAATCTTTTTCCCTTTGGCATCTGTAATAACATCTCCATACTTCTGAATCACTATTTCCCTGTCACCAAGATTTATCGTAGACTCCTTCTGGTGCATTGGTTTCGTTTCATCGAGAAGGGCACAATCATAACTACATTCCTTACATTGAAAGGCCAGGATACAGTCCTTGCCTACAATGTCCTCTGCCTTCAGCCCCGTAATCCTCTCCGCCTCTTTGTTCCAGTATGTGATCTTTTTGTCCAAATCGACCATGAACAAACCAGTTGGTATGGTCCTGAATATTAACTGCAATGTTGACTCAGACTCCCGTAGCGCCTCCTCTGCCTTCCTGCGTTCAGCAATCTGCTCGGTGAGCCTCGACGCGTAGGCGATGGATTGCTGATAAGCAACCTGCAACCGTTGATTGCTTATCTTCAGTGCCTTATCTCGCCGCTTACGTCTTTCTACTTCTCGCTTCAATTCTTCGTTTGCTTTGACCAGGTCGATCGTCCGTTCCTTCACCCGTCTTTCTAATTGGTCGTGAGCCTTCTGCAGTTCCTCCTCTGCCCGTTTACGGTTGGAAATCTCTCTTGACACACTTTGGATCATGTCATTCGTTACTTCTTTCAACCTTTCCAATAGCTCTACCTGAGAGGTTCCTTTCACCCGCGCGTCTAAATCACCCGTTGAGACCCGGTGCAATGCGTCGAAGTGCTCGGCGAGGCCCATGGCAAACTCGTGGGAAAGATCAACGATTTCCCCGAGATTGCTCGCTGTCTCGTTGACCAGCTCCTTCAGCTTTTCAAGCAACGGCAGTTGCGAGCCCTCAGAAAGTCTGACTGCAGGGTTTCCTGAGGCAATGTTTTTCAGTGCCTCGAAGACCTCTGACAGGCCCAAGGCCAACTCCATACTTGTCTCTTCCAACTCCCTGTCTCGCTCGTCAACCATGGCCCTGAACTCGGTGAACTGCTCATTGACCGACTGAAGTGTCTCTTCCAGCGACTCAAGATCGACATTTCTCTTAAAGGGCTCACAGTCCAGGCACAGCTCTATCTTTTCCAGGAATTTTCCCTGGTTCTCATTTCGACAACACGTCCCTGAGACGAGCCAACACTTCTCCTCCTTTGCCTTATAAACAGGGCAATCGATCTGCTGACATTCGAAAAATTCCCAACATTTTATATGCTCGCTCACCTGTGACACCCCCTTTGGTGAAGGAAAAGAGCTGCCAGCGCCCTGCCTGGAACCCTTCGCATTCTCACGTCAATATACCCTCAGACGCCCAGCATTCTGGACCTGCAATTGGTGACACAGGCCCCGAGCTGCACCTGGATGCGTCTCTTGACTCTCTCTTCATCTTACGAATGCGGAAAAAAGTATTTAGATATAGCCTCTTAGTTTTAGAAACAAAGATTCACCGCAAAGGCGCCCCTCGGCCTTGAGACTTGTCGGCGAGCTCAAGTCGAGCCGCTCAGAGCCGAAAGGCCAAGAGCGCAGAGTCTATTTTTCTTTATGTTTTCCGCTGTTAACAGGCTATTAAGCTGGTGAGCTAATGAGCTAATCAACCTTGTGTCCTTTCCGTCTCAAGCGACTCTGCCTTCGACATGAGCTCAGGCCGAATGTAGCAATGTCGAAGGGGAGCGGGCGGTGACCTTATGTCTAAATGTCAATGATCTCATTAGTATGTAGAAAGGGTAAGAACGGGACGTTGATGATCTGGTCAAAATATTGCCTGAACGATCAAGGAGGTTTCTACTGTCCAGCGAATCTTTGAATATCGGTTCGGGTTCGGTTCCACTTTTCACCGGCATCCCTTATTTTTCTATGTTCGCTACTCTATGGTCACGTTTCCAGGGAGGTGATTCCTTTGCGAATGGCATACTTGGTAAGCTCGGCTACACTGCGAATATCCAACTTATCCATAATCTGGTGGCGATGGGCCTCTACCGTCTTCATGCTCACATGGAGACGGGAGGCGATCTTCTTGGAGCTATTGCCTTCGGCCACAAGCTGAAGGACCTCCCGTTCCCTAGGCGTCAGCTCCCGGGGACCTGCAGGCTCGGCTCTTGACAATTCACGCCGGTAGGTCTTCACCACGATATCTGCTATCCCGGGGCTCAGATAGCTCTTGTTCGCAACCACCACGCGGATGGCGCGACACAATTCCTCAAGGGCACAGTCCTTCAGCAGATAGCCAGTTGCACCGCTATCGAGCATTTGCCCAACAAATTGCTCGTCCGAATGCATGGACAGGGCCACCACCTTCACGTCAGGCACTTCGGAAACAATCTGACGACTTGCCTCAATGCCGTTCAAATCGGGCATACTGATATCCATGATCACCACGTCCGGAGAGAGCTCCCGGGCCAATTGCACCGTCCTTCGGCCGTTGTCTGCCTCTCCAACAACTTCCATGTCGGACTCCTTTTCAAGCAAGGAGCGGAGGCCTGACCGCATGATCCTGTGGTCGTCGGCTAGCAGAACTCTTATGCTCATGGCACCCTTCCCTCCTTGCCCCCGACGTGCTCCAGCGGAGCCCTTAAAGTGACCTGAGTGCCGCGGTCAGGTTTAGAATCCACCACCATCTGTCCGCCCAGTGGCTCCAATCGCATCCGGATGCTGAATAGACCAAACCTCCCTGTTGTGTCCAGACTGGGGCCAATTTCAGTGCTCTCGAATCCAACCCCATCATCTTGCACTTCAACTCGCACCTGATCGTCAACTCTGGCAATAGACACCCTAGCAATCTGCGTTTCGGCGTGCTTGACAATGTTGATCAACACCTCGCGCACGGCCTGAAATAAGAGCACTCGGACATCATCACTTAGCGGCTTGGCCTGGCCGTCATCCTCAAAGTCTACCACGATGCCGTGCCGCTTCTGAGTCTGTTGGCAGAGCCATTCCACTGCTGGCACAAATCCCAATTCGTAGAGAATTGGAGAACCAAGTTCAGAAATCAAGGATCGTGTGTTTTCGATGCTCTCATCAACCAGTTCCAGGATTTCTTCCAAGGCTGCGGCAAGATCACTGGAGGCAGTCGATGCTCTCAAGGCTCCCAATCTTAACTTGACAAAAGCCAAGTTCTGACTACAACAGTCGTGCACTTCGCTGGCAACACGGCGCCGTTCCCGCTCTTCGGCCAGGGACAATTCCGATGCCAGAGACTGGAGTTTGTCATGGGAGGTAACAAGGGCCTGCTCAGCGCGCTTGCGCTCGGTGATCTCAATGAAAGTTTGCACACCACCAACGGCGCGCCCTGACACATTCTTGAGAAGGTGTCCATATCTCGAAATTAGGATTTTCTTGCCGCCCACATAGATCGTAGACTCTTCCTGCAATGGCTCGCCCGCTTCGGCATCAAAAAGAGGGCATCCTTGCCTACAGTCCGCACAATCAAAGGCTTCAAGGCACTGCTTTCCAACGGCATCTTCCGCCCGCAGTCCCGTAATCTTCTCCGCTTCTTTGTTCCAGTAAGTGATCTGTCTATCTAAATCGACCATAAACAAACCAGTTGGTATGGTCTGGAGTATTAACTGCAATCTTGCTTCAGACTCCCGCAGCGCTTTCTCTACCCTCTCACGGTCAACGATTCCTTGCCTGAGCTCTTGTGCATAGGCAAGGGATTGCTCATAAACAAGTTGCAACCGGTGAGTACTCTCCCGCAACGCCGCATCTCGCCGCTGCCCCGCCTCTATCTCATGCTTCAATTTTTTGTTGGCTTTGACCAGTTCCGCCGTCCTTCTCTCCACCTGCCTTTCCAACTCTTCGTGAGCCTTCTGCAGCGCCTTTTCTGCTCGCTTGCGCTCAGTAATGTTGGTAGCACATTCCAGGACCTGAGTCGGATTGCCGTCTTTATCACTTTTCACTACACTGGTCTTGATATCAAAATATTCTGTTGTCCCATTGGCAAGCCTTATTTTCTGCTCCCTCTGGGCTGGCTTCCCTGTTTTGAATGTCTCAAGAATCTGACAGTCCTCGCAGGGTTTATCTCTTCCTCTATATACCTTATAGCATTTCTCCCCCAAGGGGTCCCCTTGTGCAAACTCCCTCGCAGTCTCGTTTGCCCATAAGACGTTCAGCTCCCTATCGACCACGTCTACGACCCCTGGAAAGGAGGCCATGATAGCCGCTTGTTTGACCGCAATATCCGATAGCTCCCCTTCCACCCTCTTGCGTTGCGTCACATTGCGCAACGAACCCACGATCTTTTCCGAATGGTCTTCGTCATCGGTGACTAACTGCACGGAGACCGAACAAGACACCTGGGAGCCGTCTCTATTCTTAAGAACAATCTCGTAGTCCCTGAGCGTGCCACTCTTTCTAAGGGCATTTACCAATTCGTCTCTCTCTCTCGGATCTGCGTAGGTATCGTATGTTGATTTGCCAATCAGCTCTTCTCTCTTGTATTGGAGCACGTCCTCAATGGAGGGACTGAGCTCCAAAATGGTGCCATCCATGGTCACTTCGTAATACACATCTTGTATGTTCTCGAACATTCGGCGATACCTCTCCACACTTTTCTTGAGCTTATCCTGGAGACGCTGGTACTTTTTATTGGCTTCTCTTATCTCGGTAATGTCCGTACCAAGCTCTAAGGCTCCTATGATATTGCCATCCCTATCCTTCAGGGGGCGTAGGCAAATATGCAACGGCGCTTTTATCAATACTTCCCTGGGGTCATCAGGAGTCGTTATTTCATTTATGATGGCACCTTCTTGGAGCACTTTGTCAATCTTGCACCAAGGACAGGGACTCTCTGCGTTCTGGAAAACGGAGTAGCATTTCTTCCCGATGACCTGGTCTATTCCTTGAAATGTACGTGCGATCTCACCTCCGACCATAAGAATATTATAATCTTTGTCCACGGCATTGAGTGTGCCTGGCAGTGCCTTCAATATTTCCAGCACAACGTCCTGCCTAATCATGGCTTCTGGCCCCTTCTTGCCCTCAAGGGCACCCCTTTGCGGCGTCCCGTTCCTGCCTTTCAGCGCCTCATAGCCTGATTCTTTCTTCATGGGAGGGTCCCTCGTTCATGAAAAAAGTCTCTCTGATAAGGTGACAACCCACTTACATTCATACGAAATTTATGGCTGCGGAGGGCAGATTCTGGTGGGCTTCGTCCCCCTCCATGACACATGCCAAAGTTGGCAAAGGGCCCTGGTCCCATCCCACAGTCCAGGCGCCCTTGAGTATACGTTGGTTGACCAAAATTATACTCTGCCCCACCCACATTTGTCAAACAGACCGGCTCATTATCCATGTATATTGAAACATGGTCCAAAAATCGACTTTTCCGTGGCGTTTGCTTTGAAAGGAACTCAAGTTGGCGCCTCACGGCTTGAGAAGAGGTGCACCCCCCGCTTCCACTAAGAGTAGGTCTGTCAAGACTTGTACCCCCCGGATTTGGCAAGAGAGGGGGTGGGAAATTCGCTGAACGAAGGCCTACAGCCATTGCAACCCAGAATCTTCGCACAGCTACTAAAGGCATTGGAGGCCGAAGAGAAGAGGATTTCCTACTCCCGAGGCTCCCTTGCATCAGAAAGGTTCAAACCAGGGTTCTTCCGTTTTCTAGCAACCTCAGCACACTTTTAGCTGTTATTTCTAACGGTTGATAAGGGTGCTCCTCTTTTGAACCCTCCCCGTGACCTGCGCCGCGCCAGCACTGCCAACGGGAAGAACCACTGCCGTTAGGCAGAACCTACGGGGGCTGCGGTAGCTCTCCTGTGGAGAATGCGCTCGCTTATTCGGTTCAAGCCGTGAGACGCTAACTTGTGAAAGTAAGCCCTTGATGATTCAGAAAAATAAAGGAGAATGGTCCTTGGAAAGGGCGATCATGAAGGGCCTTTCAAGCCCCTATGGATTGTTTCTTTAGATCTCGACCGCCTTATTGACCTCTTTGCGGTCCGTTGATATAAAACGACCTGTCACCCCTCTAAAAGGAATCGTGACAGCCCCAACAGACCGCCACACTGTCATATGGGGAGACTGTGGCTCTGGACCAACAATAATGCCCTTGCAGTTTCGTCCAGATGCCGGTTCCAGCCAGGACATTAAAGGAGGACTTATGGATCAACAAGACCAGGAACGATTGATGAACCTCACACTGGAAGAGAAGATAGAACAATCAAAGGAAATCATAAAAGAAGCCCTGAAGAGATTCCCCGGTGACGGGCTCTTTACGGCCTGGACGGGAGGCAAAGACAGTACGACCATGCAGTGGCTTTACCGGGAAGCTTGCAAGGATATGGGGCAGCCCATGCCAAAGGCCATGTTTATCGACGAGGGACAGGTGTTCGAGGAGATACTTGAGTTGGTGGACCGCGTAAAAACCGAATGGAACGTGGAGGTGGCCGTTGTCAAGAACACCGATGTCAGCGAAAAGGCCCAGCAGGTGGGCGACCTCATTCGAGTGGCCGATCTGAATGAAAGAAACCGACAGGAGATTGCAACCCTGGGGGTTACTGAAGAGTCGTTCCCCTTTGAGCCTGAATCCTATATTGGAAATCACCTGATGAAAACGGTGGCCATGAACGTGTTCATGGAAAAAACCGGGATCAAGGCCCTTTCCACGGCCATCCGCTGGGACGAACAGGAAGCCAGGGTGACGGAAGACTATTTCAGCCCAAGATCCAATCCGGACCATATGAGGGTGCAACCGATCCTGCATTTTAGGGAGCGCGATATTTGGGATACTATTCACCAATATCACATCCCCTTCTGTTCACTCTATTACCAGGGTTATCGATCACTGGGTGCCAAGGGTTCCACCATAAAGACGTCAGATATCCCGGCTTGGGAGCAAGACCTGGACAATACCCCTGAACGTGCCGGCCGTGGTCAGGAAAAGGAAGAGATCATGGCACAGTTGCGCACCTTGGGCTACATGTGAAGCCCCAGAGAGGATAAGGATCAGATTTTTCATATTCATATAAAGGAGTGAGACATGGGTTTGTTGGACAAATTCGGAAAAAGAGAAAGACCACGAGTGGTTGTCGTGGGCCTAGATGGCGTCCCGTACACCCTGTTGGAAGCGTTGAAGCGTGGAGGCCACATTCCCAACATGGCAGCGATCTTTGAGACAGGCTACTTTGGCCAAATGAGTGTGTGCATCCCAGAGATCTCGTCAGTATCCTGGTCGTCCTTTATGACCGGCACCCAGTCCGGCGAGCACGGGATCTTCGGGTTTATGGACTTCCAACCCGGAACCTATAAGATGTATTTCCCCAATTACATGCATCTCAAGGCCCCTCCCCTGTGGGAGGAGCTAGGTACCCGGGGCATGAAAAGCGTGGTGATCAATATGCCGGCCACCTACCCTGCCCGTGAGATCAATGGCGCGCTCATATCAGGTTTTGTGGCCATTGACATCAACAAGGCCGTGTATCCGCCGTCCCTTATTCCTGCCTTAAATGAAAGGGATTATCGCATTGACGTGGACACCACGCGGGCCCGCCAAGACCATGACTTCTTGATCCGTGACCTGGACGCAACCCTTGAAAGCCGCCAACGGGCCACCGACTTTCTCTGGGACGAGATCGACTGGGATCTCTTTATTGTCGTAGTCACCGGCACCGACCGTTTGATGCATTTTCTCTGGGATGCCTTTGAAAAAGAAGGCCATCCCTACCATCAAGCGTTTTTGGATTATTATAACAAGGTGGATGCCTTTGTGGGCCGCGTCTACGATCAGTTCCTGGGGTTGGAGGGTTCAAAGGACGGAAGAAACCAGTTCTACATGCTATCGGACCACGGGTTTACAAAGATCAAGACCGAGGTCTATCTGAATCGCTGGCTCGAGGAAAACGGATACCTGAAGTTCGCAAAAGAACAACCCCAGACTGTCATGGATATCGGCCCCGGATCAACGGCCTTTGCCATGGACCCTTCCCGGATTTACGTGAATCTGAAAGGGAAATATCCCTTGGGGACCGTAGAGGCCTCCGACGCTGAGCGGGTGTGTAAAGAGTTAAAGGAAGGCCTCGAAGAGCTGACCTTTGATGACGGTAACAAGGTGGCCCAGAAGATATACTTTAAAGAAGAGCTTTACAGCGGGCCCCATAAGGCACTGGGCCCGGACGTCATCGTGCTGGCCCATCACGGATATGATCTGAAAGGCAAGGTGGCCTCTGACAACGTCTTTGGACGCACAAACCTTGTAGGCATGCACACGCAAGACGATGCCTTCTTCTTCAACAGCACGGGCACGGCCTGCAGGTCTATTTTTGACGCCAGCGGACTTATCTCACAGGCCCTTGTGGGACGGTAGCTTTTTAGGCAACGTGTTCCTGTGAGAGGTCATCTCCGAAAGCGTTGCGATGATCCTGAGGATAACAGCGTCACCTGTTTCTGAAAGACGCTTGCACACCATCCATCTAAGAAGCACGTCAGCCTTTAATGAGACGAAAATATAATTTTATCAGAAACTTACGTCTAAACTGACGGCGGCTGCACTTGGACAGCCATGAACGGTGGCACAAAAAAAGCCCCCATCACAGATGGAGGCTTCTTGTTGTCACCCTGTCGTTGCTAGGGACAGGTATCTATGGTTTTTCCCAATCCCTACTTCAACTCTTTGAGCGTCTTCTCCGCCACGGCCCTGCCCAGAAATTCCTCCTCGCTGTCCAGGGCCAATTGCAGGTATTCACGGGCCTTTCCATCTTCTCCCAGGCCATGATAGATCATGCCCAAGTGATAGCTGATCACAGGAACGCTCCTGGCCTTTTCCTCTACCCCAAGGAGCAGATCCCTTGCCTTTTCAAGTTTGCCCTGACGAAAGTAGACCCAGGCCGCCGTGTCCACCACATTATGGGCATCCTTGTCCTCTTGGACCAAAGGTGCGATGAGTTTCTCTGCCTTGGCAAGGTTTTCTTCCGTTGGATCATACTCTGCGTAGGAAAAGGCCAGGTTGTTTGCCGCTACTGACAGATCGGGCCTTTTCTCCAGCACCTCTTCATAGATGGCCCTGGCTTGTCCGTATTTCCCCTGTTGATCCAACAGCGTTGCGATGAGCACGGCAATGCCCAGATTGTCGGGCCTTTTCTCCCTAATCTCCTGATATTTCTTGAGGGCCTCGTCAACGGAACCAACAGATTGCTCCAGTCTGGCCAAGTGGAACAAGGCCTCTTGGCTGTCGGGATTCACCTCAAGGGCCTTCTCAAAATCCCGCCGGGCCCCATCAACATCCTTGGCTGTCGCATGGAGTCTGCCCAAGGAAATGTAGTACTGGGCATTTTGCGGGCTCTTTTGAATTTGCTCCCGGCACCTTTCAATAGCCCCTTCCAGGTTCTTCTCCCGCACAAGGAGGCCCAACAAATCGTTTAAGGCAGGCACGAAATCAGGATCTATTGCCAGGGCCCTTTCAAAGAGCGAAGAGGCTTCTTTGGCATTGTTCTCCATCAATTTTACAAGACCATTTCTATGAAGGACCAGGGGAGCGGCCGGTTCAAGTTCCAGGAGGCGGCCGAAATACTTCTTTGCGCCATCGTGATCCTTGCCGAAAAGGGCAATATCTCCGAGAGACGACAAGGCCTCTCTATTGTCTGGCGCAACATCCAAGACCTTATTCATCTCTTCCTTTGCAGCGTCCACATTGCCCTTTCGTTTATAGATCTCTGCCAAACGGAATCGGGCCCCTATCATATTGGGGTCTATCTCCACGATCTTCTTGTAGCTGTCTTCTGCAAGGGCCGGTTCATTGTTAAAAAGATGGGCCTTTGCAAGGCTCAGCAATACTGCCGTATTTTCCGGCTCCTCGTGAAGAACGGCCCTGTATTCAGCAATAGCGCCGTCAAAGTCTTTTTGCGTGGCCAGTATGTCTCCCTTTAAGGCATGGGCCCTCACGTCCTTGGGATTGTCCTCTAATATCTCGTCCACCAAACGGAGCCCCTCTGCCGTCTCTTCCTGCCGAAAGCAAACCGTTGCCTTGAAAAGCTTGGCCTTCAGATAATTCGGACCTTCCCCCACCCGTTCCATGAATTGGTCCAGCAGGCTCGTGGCCTTGTCGGTCTCTTTCTGCCCCAAGTAGTATCCGGCCAGCACTTCATAGGCTCCATATTGCTCTGGAAGGTCCTTCACCGCTTGCTTGAGCACCTCGACCATAGCATCGTGGCGTTCCTTCTTGGCGTAGAAACGGGCCAGGCCCAGACGAAGGTTTTGGTCTTCAGGGTCAGCAGAGATGAAGTCCTTTAGGATCCCCTCTGCCTCCATGCTTCTGTCCGTACGATCATAAAAGTTTGCCAGGAGCAGTTTTAGACTATCGTTGTCTGGATTCTGATCAATGAGGGTCTTGTACTCTCTTTCCGCCTCTATGAAATTCCTCTTTTTCTCTAAAATGTCTACGAGGATCAGGCGCGCAGCCGTATGCCTGTCATCGTAGTTCAGAAGATCCTTCAACGTCTCAACTGCCCCGTCCAGATCGTCTTTCCCCAGCCTGATCCTTGAGAGCAAGAGGTAGGAATCGGCCTTTTTCGGATTCTTCTCAATGACGGATTCCAAGATAGGTATTGCTTCTTCCCCTTTTTGGTCTGCCGCCAACCATGCTGCCTTTAAGAGCAGGCCATCTTCATGCTCCGGGTCTTTGGACAGGACAAGCGTCGCCTTCTCCAAGGCCTTATCCCTGTCTTGGGCCACAAGAAAAATCCTGCCAAGCTGCACATGGGCATCCAGGAGGTCCGGGTCCAGTTCTACGGCCTTGGACAAGGCCCCAAAGGCCTTCTTCAGCTCCTTGGCCTGAAGTTCCACCATGCCGAGCATGTAATAGCCCTCTGCAAACTTGGGATCGATCTGAAGGGCGTTCTTGAACTCAAGGCCCGCCTTGGTATACTCGCCCTTTTCATACAGGACCTTTCCTTTCTCGTAAAACTTGGCCCTTTTCTCCTCGGCCCCCCCGCAGGACACTAGGGCCATGGCAGTAATCCCCACACAGATCATTCGAATACATCTTTTAAAGTCTAGCTTCATTTTTCCCCCTATCTCTTGACTCATGTTGAGATCTTTACATCCCTTCCTTGATCTTTTATTGTGGGCATCGTGGGCAGCCCATCACGCCTCTTGCCCACGGAGACCGTGGGACGGCCCCTGTCGGAACGCTCTTGAGGCTCTGAACGGGCTCTTTGCCAAACTGAAACGCCTTATAAGCGAAAAGCCATTGAGCCAAGAGCCCGTCAAATCATGACCTTAGCGGAACCAATTTGAGCCGTCAACCTATAAGACCCCTTACTCCTGTTATTCCCAAGAAGGCCAGAGTTGTCAGGCTAAGTGACCCATATGCTCCCCGAAGCTCGCCCATGAGGACCTCATAACTGAAAAAGATCACCACAATCTTGGCGGCCACCAGGCCCATGCCGTAGGCTTGAATCTGAGGATCAGGCAAATTCGGAACGATGAGCACGATGGCCAGGATCAGGAAGTCCATTGGCGTGGTCTTGAACCCCTTTTTTCGGCTTGTGTACTTCAGTGTTACGATCACGAATAAAACCAAGGCCCCAAAAGAAAGATTGTAGGCCATTGTTGCCTGGGCACCCATCCAGGCCGCAGCGTACCGTTCGTCCAAGTAGATCAAAAACGGGACCAGGAGATATACACTCAGACGACACGCCCCTCCAGCCCATTCCCTTTTCACGAGCAACACCGTGCCGATAAGACCCAGAAAACCTAGTGTCGCGTCTCAGAAGTCCCTTTAAGAAGTAGAGTGCCGCCTTCAAGCCATTTTCCGGGCTCCGTGAGCATTTCCGGGACGTCAGCTTCGCTGCGCTGAATCATAAAAACTCGGGCTAACGTCCTCAAACAGTTTATGATTCTTAGCGCTTCACTCAGCTGACCTCTGATTCCGAAAATACTCAATGTCGCACGTAAAAGGCTTTCCGCTGCACAGTTAGTAATGACACTAGTACTGGTGCCAATAAACCCACATTTCTAGGCATGGTTGCCGGAAGAAAACAGGAGAAAAGGAGCAGTACAGGCAGCCCTATTTTTACCATCTTATAGGAAACTCTAATAAGATACCTCTTCTCCTTGAGGACCCTCAGCTTTCCTTTGATAACGACATCCAGCAAGTCGTAACGGTGGAGTTTCCATCCTGACTTCTCTGCACAAAAAAAGGCTGCAAGGATGGTGACTGAAAAGAACACATATGCCATCAAGAGAAACCATTCCGAATAGAACCTGAAGAGAAACGCCGAGGTGACCAATAGAGTCTGGACCACATAGATAACAAAGACAGCCTCTTTGAACAGCCATCCGCCACCGGGCAGACACGTGGCCGGCGAGTGGATGGACTCTCCCTTTCTCTGGCTCTCATAATAGGCCACATAAAAGTTCACAATGCGGCCCCCGCGATCCTTGTAGTCAATAAGCACATAGTCGCTCAGGTCCAGGGTATCGACAAACCGCTGTTCCATGGTCTGAGCCTTTCCAGACCACGCCCCCACCTCCATTGGAAAGTAGTCAAATGACTTGCTGATGGGAATTTTCTCACGAAATTCCACGCCTTGTGAAAGGCCAAAGGTTAGCCCCAGAAGAATGACTGCCACCATGAACTGAGGAGGAGAAAAAAAGGAGCTGAAAGCTGAAAGTTGAAAGCTCAAAGGACTAGAACGGCCCTGCGGACTGTTTCCGTCACGTTTATTGCTTTCAGCCTTCAGCTTTGAGCCTTCAGCTTCCTCTTGCCTTGAGCCTTGAGCCTCCTGTTCCTCGTCACTGTCCTCTGCCGTCTGCCCTCTGCCCTCTGTTTTGAACTGAAACCCCAGAACCTTCATCTCCGCAAGCAGTACTGCCAGAGAAAACATAAAGATAAACCACCCCGAAAATCCGTGGAAGAAGCCCTCCGCCACCCTTGGTCCTGCTACTTCGTACAGAATGCCCGTCAAGGCAATGCGCAGGCTGTTCGTAATGATGGAAAGGGGCACCGTGGAAAGGACCACCACCGCCCTTTTTCAGAGGACCGCCTTGAACATGTAGGCAGAAGGACGCCAAGGACGATCAAGGGAATCAGATATCTGAGCCCGCTACAGGCATCCACGACCTGGAGTTGCGTAAATCCAAGGTCAATGACATTTCCTTCCCGGTAGGCGGACATGCCGGACAGCTGCATCATGGCTACGCCAAGGTGTGAGGAGATCAGTTTCAACTGCACGGAGATCTTCCCGTAAAGAAAGCCGGGCAAAGGGAACATGGCCAAGGCCATGACCAGAGGAAAGGCAATGATTTTAAGCTTCTGCCACCCCAGGTGAAACCAGCAAAGGCCCACCAGGACCAGCCACACAGACAGGTAGAGGGTTAAATACTCCCCGCCAAGCTCTCCCAGCCAGAAAAAGGCAATGCCCAAGGAAAAGCATAAGAGCCCCGTCCAGGGCAGTAAGTAAAATCGTCTCTCGACCAGTGTCGAATGAGGTATGTAAGCGTGGAATGATAACCACCCCTAAGCAAAAGCCCGTAGAGTGCTACCTTCATCCAACTGACAGGCTTTATGGCTGATAATGCCTTCAATATCCTTCTCCCCTATGATTGGCCTCAGACATGCGCTGACGCTTAGTCAAGTAGTGAATTCGTTAGATCGGGATTGGAGCATGGGTATTTCGGTTAAGTGGTTGAATCGTCAAATGGTTAAATCGGGATTGACGGATTGGTTCATTGGTCAAGTAGCATGTGGGTCAAATGGTTGAATACAACCTTTCTGTGAAGCGAATTTCCCCCTGTTTTTTGTTGCAATTTTGTAAAACATCTGTACAATTCATTGATGAAATTTGAGTGGAATGAGACCAAAAGCCTCCGTAACAAGAGAAAGCATGGAATCGATTTCGAGACAGCTACGGATTTGTGGAACGACGGCAACAGGGTTGAGCTGCATGCTTCTCATCCCCTTGAAGACAGGGGGATCATGATAGGAGAAATCGGCAAAAAGTTGTGGACAGCCATTTTCACCATGCGCGGAGAAACTACCCGTATCATATCTGTAAGACGCGCCAGAAAACGTGAAGGGGAGCTCTATGGCCAAAAAGGAACTAGCTAAGAATACTCAGGAATTTGATCGTCGGTTCGACAATGGCGAGGACATCCACGACCTGATGGACCTCTCCAAAGCTAAAGTCGTGCGGCATGGAAAGAAGGTCCGCATTACCCTTGACGTAGCAGAAGAGCTTGTCAAAGAGATTGACCGCATAAGGACAAGAATTGGCGTTGACCGCGGGGCCTTGATCAAGGTCTGGCTGCACGAGAGAGTCTCACAAGAAAAGGCCCAACTTGGCAGAGACTGACGACAAGCAAGGGCCTTTCTTCCTCTCGTTGGATGCGCGAAGCGATGACGGGTTTTGTTCGGGCAATGTCGACCGAACAAAAGGTCTGCGGTTGTCTGCGGCCGTCTGCGGTTCATCCTAATCTCCATCCAACAAGACCTTCCATATGCGCTCCGAAGCCCGACCGTCCCACTTGGGCGGCACAGCATACGTTTTTCTATCCCTTGCCATGGCCTCTCTGTAGGCATTGACAATAGTGTCCTTCTTTGTTCCCCCCAAGACATTACTGCCCATCTCAATGGTAATGGGCCTTTCCGTATTCTCCCTGAGCGTCACGCAGGGCACGCCCAGGGCTGTGGTTTCCTCCTGCAGTCCGCCGCTGTCTGTGAGGACCACGGCCGCATCTTTCCATAGGAAGAGCGATTCCTTAAAGCCCAGGGGAGAAAGGGGGACGATCTTTTCCGAAAGCTTCAGCTCAAATTCCTTCATCATCTTCTCCGTCCTTGGATGGACCGGAAAAAAGATGGGTCTTTCTTCAGCGATGGCATTTAAGGCCCCTGCAATCTCGGAAAAGGCCTCCCTCGTGTCCACGTTTGAAGGGCGGTGCAAGGTCAGAAAAGCATAGCCTCCCTTTTCTTTCTTGAGCTTGTACGTGGAAAAGCCTTTCATGGTTTTTTCATCAAGCCGATTGGTCTGATAGAGTAGATTGTCGATCATCACATGGCCGACAAAATGGATGCTTTCTTTTTCCTTGCCCTCTTTGACAAGATTCTCTCTCCCGCTCTCTTCGGTAACAAAGAAATAATCCGATAGGCAATCCGTCACCATGCGATTGATCTCTTCCGGCATGGTCAGATCAAAGCTTCTTAAGCCTGCCTCTACGTGAGCCACTTTAATGAGCGACTTCTTGGCCACCACACTGCACGCCAATGTAGAGTTCACGTCTCCCACTACAATGACCACATCGGGCCTTTCTTTCTCGCAGAGCTCTTCGAAAGCTACCATGACCTTGGCCGTCTGAACAGCATGGGAGCCCGAGCCGGCGTTCAAGAAAAAGTCGGGTTTAGGGATCTCAAGGTCCTTGAAAAAGGCCTCAGACATTTCATAATCGTAGTGCTGGCCCGTGTGCACGATCTTGCACTCCACCTGATCATGCTTCATGGCTTCCCGATACACGGGAGCGATCTTCATGAAATTGGGCCGGGCTCCAGCTACAAGGAATACTTTCATCTTGTCCACCTTGTATTAGGTTTTAAGTGCTAGGGATGCAATACCGGCGTTCGTGATCCTTTGTGCTCGGCCACCGTTTGGCATCTTCACAGATACTGTCAGATACTCTAAGATACTAAAAAATGCGCGGCAAGAGGGTATCGGAGTGGGGCAAGGCAAAGCACTTCAATGTGAAATCACAGTCTCTCCGGGAATCCGAGAGAAACTTCTTAGAAAACAGGGCCTCATCTTTCCACACAGAAATCTCGAGGACATTGCCAGGGCCTATCTTATAGACCTCTGCCTGGGCCAGGGCTGAAGTATGGGCCACGACCAACAGGGTGAATAACACCAAAGACGCTGCTATTTTCTTCATGGATTCTTCTCCCCATGTGTTGATCCAAGGGGTTTGAGCAATGGGAAATGATCCTTTCTTAAGGCAAATCCTATTATTTTGGAGACCCCTTGTTAGGTTTTGGTTAGACTCTCGTTTGCATATGATGAATGCAGGCGGACCCGACCCTGCTATCCCGGGCCTCATCCCCTGTCGCTGGTGAGGCCAAGGGATTGCGGAATGTTTTTCAAAGTCATGGATTTTCCTACAAAATCAACAAAATGTCAACTAAAATGGCCCAGGAAGACGGAGAATGCCTCTTTGGAGCAAAAACTGCGTAGTTTTTGCACAAGGGCTAGGTAGTTTTTGCTTTCGCAATTGCAACTTTAGGGGATGGACGGTTCCTTTCAAGGGGCGTCGCGCACTGGGCGGGTACGGCACTTTTCCGGCAAGGCAGGCTTCTGGAAAGGGGGCCATCATGGAGCCCCCTAAAGGGTGTGACGGTCCCTTCGCTTTTCCGCCAAGAACCTTTAAGGCGTGACCAAGAGACCTTACGATCTATCTTCAATACCCATGGCCCGAATCAGCCGTGCCTTGGCCACGTTGAACTCCGCCAGGGCCCTGGTGTAGTTGGTCTTGGCCTCCGTGAGCCGGGTCTGGGCGTCCAGGACCTCTGTGGCCGTGGCTACCTGCTCCCGGTAACGCTCTTTGCTAATGCGGAAATTCTCCTCTGCGGACCCAACGCTTTTTTGGGCCACTGAGATGTTCTCCTCTGAGGCCTGAAGATTCAGATAGCTTGTCTTCACATCCAGACGCACGGCATCTTTGATCTGCTCCAGGGCATCTTGGGCCTGTCGGAGGCGCGCCCTTTTCTCGTTGGCGGCAAAGCGCGTTTTCCCCCACTCAAAAAAGGTGATGCTGGCGACGGCCATGATATCCCAGTTCTCCCGGTCCACGAACTCGCTGCCATCGACATTTGGGTCCTCGCCTGCCCGATAGTAATTGCTCGAAAGACTCACGTAGGGATAATAGGCGCTTTTCGCCAGGGTGATCTCCTTCTCGGCACTGGCTACGTTCTTTTCTGCTTCCATCAGCTCCGGGCGATGCTTCAATGCCACCCCCAAACAAGACTCGTAGGGCCTATCGTAGGGCTGGTAGGAAAGGATGTCCTCCACGGCCAGTTCCTGGTCAATCGGCCGCCTCAGGATGGTGTTGAAGGTGGCCTCAGCAATCCTGAGGGCATTTTCCGTCCGTATGAGCTGCTGTTCTGCCTCGGCCAACCTGACCTCGGCGTCCAGGACGTCTATCTTGGGGCTCATGCCAACATCGTAGAAGTTTTGAGCCGTCTTCAGCTCTGCCTGCAGCTGCTCCACCGACTGTTCAGCCACCTCCTTGATCCTTTCTGCCGTTAAGACCTTAAAGTAGGCCACCTTTACATCAAGGATGAGGTCAAAGCGGGCTTGGGTGAGTTGGATCTCTGCCACATCCAGACCCAGCTTGGCCAACTGGTAATTGGAAAGATTGGCAAAGCCCGTAAACAGAGGCTGTTCAATGGTGCCGGTAAACCCGTACTGATCCTCATCGGCAATATCGATCCTCCTGTCCTGAATGACAATATAGGGGACCTCACTGGGACGACGATAGGTGTACTCGGCCCTGAGTGACGGCAGAAAGGCGGTGGTGGTCTCCTTTTTTCGTTCCTTGGCAGCCAGGACCTCCTCCAGCGCCACCTTGATATCCAGGTTGCGCTCCAGGGCGATGTCAATGCTTTGTTCGAGACTCAACATGGATGCGTCGTCTCGAGTCTTCTCGGCCAGTGCCGCGGCACCTGGCATCATCACGGCCCCAACAAAGAGGAATAGCCACCCTAGGGGCAGCCAGATTATGCTTGCTTTACTTGTCATTGTTGCCCTCCGACAGATTTGCATTCTTGACCATTCCGAGGCTCCTGTGAGCCCGGCAAAAGCGACTCAACTAAAAGGGGGGTATGAAGTCAAAGGCGCTTATGCCCGAAATTCTGTGTCCGATAGCCTCTTAAAGCCCTTTTTGATGACACTATTGGGCATTTTGCCGATGATGGACTCTCGCACCGCAATGGGGACGTGAAGAAGGAGCTCCAGCAGGGCAGCCAGCCCGACAGAGAACTCCTTTTCATACCAGTCCATGGTTTTTGTCCTCTCCTGGACCTCCCTTTCAAACTTGGACTTTTCTTCTGCCATCTCCTGCCGCTTCCTAATCCTGGTCTCTTCTCCCGTGGTTCTGGGCCCATCTGCAGGTGCTTCCTGGATGTCTCGATCGATCGGAGGCCTTGTATCATGCATCAGATCTCTGTACGTGGCCAAGGCCTCCTTCTGGGATGCCAGCATGTCTTTGTGCGCAGCCATCATAGTTGCCTGGGAAGCCAACTGCTCCTTCTGCACGGCAAGGGTCTTCTCCAGGGCCGCTACCCGCTTTTTCTGATGCAGTGCCATCAGAAGCACCGCTATGATCACCACCGCATTTACCCATTCCATGTCTTGCCTCCAGTGTAGGTTTATTTTCGGGGGTCCCTGAATCTACCATCTCTGCCGCCTCCAGATGTGCCAATGTATCGTGCTGGAATTTCAGCAGAAACTATCACAGGGTTGGCACTTACGCAAGGCTGAGTAGCTTATTAGCTCATTAGCTTAATAGCCCGTTAACAGCTCAAAACATAAAGAAAAATAGACTCTGCGCTCTTGCCGCATTAATAAGAGCTTATTCCCTCTGCTGCGGCGGATCAAACAGTTTATGATTCTTAGCGCTTCACTCAGCTAACCTCTTATTCCGAAAATGTTCAATGTCGCACGTAAAAGGCTTTCGACTGCACAGTGACTAATGACACCTCTGGTTCATGACACTAAAGAACCTTCGTTTGGGCAACAGCCGGTCAAGACGTAGGACGACGGCCTTGCCCCTCAAAACTAGGACAACTCTCTTTGTCTACAACAAAAGGCTTGATATCCAAGACCGGTGTCCCATCTATCATGTCCAGCCCCTTAATGTGAATAACATTTTCTTTGATTCCAAGAACTCTTAAAACGGACATCCCGATGGGATTGGGTCGGATAGGCGAACAGATGCTAAAGACGCCCAATGGCTCTGCACGGTGGGGAGGCGTCTGGCGAAGGAACTGAGGCGAAAAGCCGTGGCTTCGATGGAAATGAAAGATCACCACGATCCGCTGCCCGACTCTGATGTCTTCAAGTCCTTGAAGGTATCTTTTATCTATCACCAAGGTTCCTTCTGCATCTGAAAGGCTCCAGTGCCGAGGGACCTTGGCCACATCTGTTTTAACAAAACCTATGGGCTTCATGACGATCTTCATGGTAGTCTCTTTGGGCTTTCGTGGATGGGGACCTGTTAACACCACAGACATGTCTCCTGCAACTGCAAAGTTGATGAAATCGCAAAAAGGCACCTTTGCTCACTATGTGAGTGTTCTGGGGGCGAGATAACCCGTTTTAGGTTTGCGGCAAAGAGTATTTAGACATAGTCTCTTAGTTGTAGGAACAAATGTTCACCGCAAAGACGCGAAGAGCGCAGAGTCTATTTTGCTTTATGTTTTCCGCTGAGACGCCGGAAAACATAAGAAAGCTATCGCCTATGGCGAACAGAAGTGGGTCGAGAGAAGACATTGTAGTTGTATTTGCAGATGGTTAGATTGCAAGATCGCTGATGTTCATTAGCCCTGCCCGAAGGGCAAGTTGGTTTTTGCTTTTCGGCATCTCAGCGAAAAGCGAAAAAGGGCCGTTCTTTGCGTCCTTTGCGTCTCGAGCGACTCTGCCTTCGACATGAGCTCAGGCCGAATGTAGCAATGTCGAAGGGGAGCGGGCGGTGACTTTATATCTAAATGTCAATGATCTCATTAGCAACTATTTGAACCACTAAAGGAGGAACGCATGTCTTTGAAAGTGCAAAAGATAACAAATATCTACAAGGGCAGAATCTTCAACGTAGCCCTTGAGGAGATGACGTTGCCAAACGGGGTCGTAAAAAACCGGGAAGTGGTCCGCCATCCTGGCGCTGCGGCCATGGTGCCCCTATTTGATGACGGCAACGTGGCCCTTATCAAGCAATACCGCCACGCTGTGGGAGATTTTCTGTGGGAGATCCCCGCCGGGACACTGGAGCCGAATGAAAGCCCAGAGGCTTGTGCGCGAAGAGAACTGGTGGAAGAGATCGGCTTTGAGGCCAGAGACCTTGTGAGGGTGGCGCAGATCCTGCCCGCCCCGGGGTACACGGACGAGTGTATCCATATCTATCTGGCCACGGGGTTGACGCCGGCTGAGCAGAGGCTTGATGATGACGAGGTCCTGGAAGTCCGGCCCACATCCTTTGACAGGGCCATAGAGATGATCAAAGAGGGCAAGATACAAGACGCAAAGACGATCTCCGGTCTTCTCTTGATTGCCTTGAGCAAGGGGAGACAGCCGTAGGCCTGCGTTCAGCGAAATTTCCTACCCCTCGGTGCGGTCAGATCTTGACATGAAATCCTTCACAGGGGGACGAGTTACGAGAAATACGGGCGCAAAACTCGTGGTACAAAGCTCTTGCCTCTTTCAGGGAAGGCTAGAAATCACGTAGAAATCTTTGAAAAATCCGCAAAGACGGCGAAAAGATCGGCGATCTCTCCAAGGAGGGCCAACCGGTTTCGCTTCAGCCGCTCGTCTTCCGTCAAGACCATGACCCCCTCAAAAAAGCCATCCACTGGGCCTCTTAAGGTGGATACCGTGAGCAAAGCCTGATCAAAGTCTCCCCTTTTCAAGTCCTTAGACAGGGCCTCTTTTACCTTTTGAAAGGCATCATAGAGGACGTGCTCGCAAGATTGCTCAAAGAGGTTGGGGTCCGTACACGCCTGGTGCCGGTCTGGGGCCATGGCCCCCTGCTGTCTGGCCTTCTTGATAATGTTCACCACGCGCTTGAAGGCAACGGCCAGGGGCTCGAAATCCGGTTTTGCCTTGAGATTCATCAGGGCCTTGGTCCGCTGCAACACCTCTGGGAGGTTGTCCATGGAGGTGCTCACCACGGCCGCAATCACGTCCTTGGAGTACCCCTTTTCAGACAACAGATATTCCAGGCGACGCTGAAAAAAGCTCAGAATCTTGTCGGCCGTGTCTTCCGGAGCCCCCTCTATCTTGTCACCTAGAAGGGCAAGGCCCTTTTCAATGAGCCCCTTCAAGGAAAGGGGAAGGGCCCTTGCCAATATGATCTGGATAACGCCCATGGCCTGGCGTCTCAGGGCATAGGGATCTGCAGTGCCGCTTGGCACAAGGCCGATTCCAAAACAGCCGCAAATGGTGTCTGTCTTGTCTGCGATGCTCACCAAGGCACCGGCAGAGGTCTCAGGCAGCGGGCCGCCGGCATAGGCCGGCAAGTAGTGTTCCTCAATGGCGCGGGACGCCGCTTCCGGTTCACCTGACAGGCCGGCATACACACGACCCATGACCCCCTGGAGTTTCGGGAACTCATTGACCATCTGGGTCGTCAGGTCTGTTTTGCACAGCCAAGCCGCCCGCGATGCAACGGGCTTGATCTCTGGGTCCGTCCATTCTGCCAGTGCCTCGGCAAGTTTCTGGAGACGGCCCGTCTTTTCAAACATGGAGCCCAGCTTTGCCTGGAAAAGCACGCCCTTGAGCCTGTCCACCATGTCGCGGGAAGGGGTCTTCATATCTGTTTCAAAGAAAAAGCGTGCGTCTTCCAATCTGGCCCTCAATACCCGCTCATGTCCGTTCGTGACCAAGGCCATGTCTTCTGCAGGGGTATTGTTCACTGCAACAAAACAGGGCAACAACCGGCCGTCAGAGTCGGCCACGGCAAAGTACTTCTGGTGCTCCCGCATGGCAGTAATCAGCACCTCCCGGGGAAGTTTCAGAAATGCCCCGTCAAAAATCCCGGCAGACACGGCACAGTACTCCACCAGCTGGGTCACAGTGTCCAGGAGCTCATCATCAGAGATCACTTTTCCGCCCAGCCTCTGGCCGGCCAGGGCGATGCGTTCTTGAATCATCTGCCTGCGTTCTGCAATGTCTGCTATGACGTGGGCCGATTTCAGGGCATCCCTATAGACGGAGGGGTGGCGAATAGCCATGGTTTTGGGGTGCATGAAACGATGGCCAAGGGTTCGTCGGCCGCTCTTGATGTTCTCCAGGCCAAAAGGGATGATCTGGCCCCCCAAAAGAGCCAGTATGGCGTGAATGGGTCTGGCAAAGGCAAGCCCCAGGTCTGCCCACCGCATGGACTTGGGAAAGGGAATAGCGGTGATGACCTCTGGGATGATGGTCTGAAGGAGTCGTCGGGTGGCCTGCCCTTTCTCTTTCCTGCGGACACAGACGTAATCGCCCTTGTCTGTGGTCTTAACAGTCAGGCTCTTTATTGAGACACCCTGGTTCTTGGCAAAGCCTTCAGCGGCCTTGGTGGGACGGCCCTTGGCGTCAAAGGCAACGGCCGTTGGGGGCCCCAGGACCTCTTCGGTCATCGAGGCCTGCCGTTCAGCCACCTGGTGAACCATCACGGCCAGACGCCTGGGGGTACCGAAGGTTTCTGTCCCTCCGGCGTGATCGATGCGGGCCTGGGACAGTTTCTGGCTCATATGGACCGACATGGCCTGAAGGGCCGGTGCAATGTATCCGGCAGGTATTTCTTCTGTCACAATTTCTACAAGTAGGGTTTGGGACATACTGTGTATCCTTTTTGTGCGTATTGTTGACGGCTTCGCAAGAAGCCCAATTTACAAAAGACTTCTTGCCATTTCATCCTTTGGTAACGTTCAAAAGCTGAGGCAAACCCTCTTAGCAGACAGCTAAAAGGATAGGGAGGATCGCTGAACGTAGGCATACAGCCATTTCCATCCACACCGCTAATAGGGGCTACTTAAAGGCATTGGAGGCCGAAGAGAAGCGATTCGCCCTATCCGGAATGTCTATTCAGAAATAGACTGTCACAACTTCTGTACGTTACTCGTCCTTTTTCCTTGCTGCCAACCTCAGATTCCTTTTTGCCCTCTTTATTCCATCACGATCCTTATGCCTGGTTCAGCAATGGAAAGCCCATGGCCCTTCTCTGTTCCAGATACCCCTCCCCGCAAGCGCGGGCCAGGTTTCGGACACGGCCGATATACCCTGTCCTTTCGGTGACGCTGATGGCGCCACGGGCGTCGAGGAGGTTGAAGGTATGGGAACACTTCAGGCAGTATTCATAGGCAGGCAGGATCAGGGACTGGGCCACCACACGCCGGCACTCGGCCTCATACATGTCAAAGAGCTGGAGCAGCATGTTCACATCGGCATGTTCAAAGTTGTAGGCAGAATGCTCCACCTCTGCCTGGTGGTGCAGGTCCCCGTAGGAGATGGAGTCGGTCCATTTTAAGTGGTAGACATTGTCCACCTCCTGAAGATACATGGCAATCCGTTCCAGGCCGTAGGTGATCTCCACAGAAACAGGAGCCAGTTCAATGCTGGCAGCCTGCTGAAAATAGGTAAACTGAGTGATTTCCATGCCGTCAAGCCATACCTCCCAGCCAAGGCCTGATGCCCCAAGGGTCGGCGATTCCCAATCATCTTCCACAAAGCGGATGTCATGGGCCAAGGGGTCGACACCAAGGGCCCTGAGACTCTTCAGGTACATGTCTTGGATATTCATGGGCGACGGCTTGAGGATGACCTGATACTGGTAGTAGTGTTGAAGCCGGTTTGGATTTTCACCGTACCGGCCGTCCGTGGGTCGGCGGGAAGGTTCCACATAGGCGACCCGCCATGGCTCAGGGCCCAGGACCCTCAAAAGGGTGTCGGGATGGAAGGTACCAGCCCCCACCTCCAGGTCATAAGGCTGCTGCAAGATACATTGGTGACGAGCCCAAAAGCGCTCAAGAGTCTGAATCAGTTTTTGGAAAATCATGATTTTATTATCCTTATGTTCATTTATTCCAACAGCTTTCGCACCATGGATACACTGAAACCCATGGTTTGTAAAGGGATCAATTGGGCAGGCCAGGACCCAGCTGTTTCAGGAACTTCAGGCTCTTGGTCTCCTTTCCAAGATGGTAGGGGACAAAGATCTCCAGCATGTGCATCGTCTCGTCAACGGCCTGCCTGGAGAACCGCACCCGGTTCAGTTTTTCCAGTGGTGCCTTCAAGACCCAGGACAGGAGCTTGATGGTTCCTTTGGAAAGATGCAGGCGGCTTGCTCTGCCGGCGCCGCATTTTTCGCACAGGACGCCTCCCCTTTTCACATCGAATGAAATAGCAGGGTGCTGAAAATCGTTGAGGGCCGAGGCGCAGATGCTGCAGCGTTCGAGGCTCGGCCTAAAGCCGTTTATGGCCATGAAGCGCAGCTGAAAGGCAATGTGCAGGGGCTCCGGGGAGAGGAGGCCGGCGTTGAGCTGATCCAAGAGGTATGCCAGGAGCTTGTACACAGCAACCTGCCTCTGGCCCTGCTCCATCCACAGGGAGACCATCTCGCACCAGCAACTAGCATAGGCCGTCCTAACGATGTCCGTTCGAATGTCCTCAAAAGGAGAGACCATGGAGGCCTCCTGCAAAATCGGCAGCCCTCTGCCACGGCCATAGGTCCACACCACATTCAGGATGGAAAAGAGTTCCAGGATTCCTGCAAAACGCCGGACACTCTTCTTGGCCCCTTTGGCCAAGAGGGCCATTTTGCCTTTGCTGAGGGTAAAGAAGGTAATGATCTTGTCGTAGTCACCATGCTCAATAGCCCGCAGCATGATGGCAGGTGAAGACAGATGCGACATGAGGTTCAAATACGGAGAAGCAAGGTTGCGATCCAGAAGTAGAAGGATACGCTCAGGATGTCGATAGACGTGGTCACAAAGGGTCCGGTAGCAACAGCCGGATCGATATTAATGCGAGCAAAGACCATGGGTACCAGGGACCCCACCATGGCGGCAATGGTCATGGAACTGATGACAGCCAGGCCAACGGTTACCCCCAGGAGCCAGAGGTCGTAACGAATGTGGGCGATGAGTCCCACGAGGGCCCCATATACAAAGCCGAGAAGGAATCCCACCGCTAGCTCCTTTAGGACGACTTGCCATATCTGCTTTATGTCCAGCTGGCCCGTGGCCAGCCCGCGAACCACAATAGTAGAAGACTGGGTCCCGATGTTTCCCCCCATGCCCATGATGATCGGTATGAAAGCCGCAAGGTAGACGAGTTTACTCAACGCGGTCTGAAAATGGCTGATAACCAAAAAGGCAATGATGCCGCCGATCCAACTGGCCAGAAGCCACGGGAGTCTGATCCTGGCACTCCGAAACAGAGACTGCGATTCCACCAGGTTCCCACCGGCTCCTGCCATTTTCAGGATATCCTCTGTGGCCTCTGCTCGGATGATGTCGATCACATCGTCTACCGTGACGATTCCTACCAACTTTTTGTTTTCGTCCACCACGGGAACGGCTAGGACATTATAGCGGGCAACAATTCTGGCCACCTCTTCCTGGTCCATATTGGTCTGAACGCTGACCACGTCCGTGGTCATGATGGACTTGAGCCTGGTTTCAGGAGGCACGACCACCAATTGCCTCAAGGAGATGACGCCTACCAGATTGTCGTGGTCGTCTATGACGTAGAGATAAAAGGGCATCTCCACATCCACATACTCTTTTTGCAGGGCCTCAATGGCCTCTCTTGCCGTGGAATCCTCTTTTAGGGCAATGAAGTCCGGAAGCATGATACCGCCGGCTGTTTGGGCATCATAGACGAGCAGCCCTTCCACCTCTTCAGAGCCCTCTTTGGTCATGAGATCAAGGAGGGTCTTGGCCCGCTCGTCAGAGAGTTTCCCGAGCAGATCAGCCACGTCGTCCGTCGGCATCTGTTCAAGGATCTCTGCGATCTTTTCGGCCGGCATGTCTTCGATGAGGCCCAAAAGGGTTTCCTGCTCCAACTCACTGAAGAGCACGGCCTTTTTCTCAGTGCTGTCTATGAGGTCAAAGAGGGTTTCCTGCTCCCGGAGGGTCGTGAACTGGAAGATGACAGCCAGGTCTGCCGCATGGGTCTTGTTGACGATCTTGTGGAGATGGACCGCGGCATCTCGCCTGAGGAGTCTTTTGATCGTCTCTAAGAGGATTCTGCTGCGGTCGTCCGACATGGTGTACCTTCTTCCGAGGAGCTGTAAGGTGCCAGCAGGATGCGGGCCTGTCCAACGTTACGGTTTGCGTGGTGCCGAGGATAGGAAAAACAGGGGAGCCTGTCAAGGCAAAAGCCTTCCAACATATTGTAGTTTTAAGTTATCTGCGCCACAGCAGACATTGCCCCCAGTAAGACCACGGCCCTTTGTCGGGGGACTGTCTGAGACCTTTGCGCCCCCCTGTTAAAGGGATCTTCGGAGCTGCCTCTATGGTCCTTCGCCAACAGAGGCCCTGGGCTTCATGCGGTCCTTGACATTTGCCGAAAGATTTCCCATGTTAGATACTGATCAATGGCCACCCCGTTTTTGCCGGGCCCATTGACAGGAAAAGGGGTGGGGCCGAGAGGATCGAGACCAACAAGGCCTGGCAGTCTTAAAAGCAGCATTTACGCAACGTCATGTGAGGCCATCATGAAAGATGCATTGAAACGCAAGGAGGAGATTGAAAAGGCAGAAGGCAAGTTGGGCATCCTTATCCCAGGAATAGGAGGGGCGGTGAGCACCACTTTTCTCGCAGGGGTGGAGACCCTGCGAAAAGGGCTGGCTCTTCCCATCGGGTCCGTGAGCCAGATGGCCACCGTGCGCCTGGGCAAACGGTTTGAATATCGCACACCCGTCATCAAGGACTTTGCGCCCCTGGCTAAGCTGGACGACCTGGTCTTTGGCGGATGGGATATCTTACCGGCTAATGGGTACCAGGCGGCCCAAGAGGCCGGGGTCCTTAAACCCGAACACCTCGATCCGGTACGTCCCTTTCTTGAGGCCTTGCAACCCTGGCCAGGTGTCTTCAAACAGCATTTTGTGAAAAACCTCGTGGCCACTCACGCGAAACCTCAGGCCTCCCATCTGGAACTCATTGAGGCCTTAAGAGCGGATATCGACGCTTTTAAGCGTGAACAGATGGTGTCGCGTTGCGTCATGATCTGGTGTGCCAGCACAGAGGCCTATCTGAAACCCGGGCCGGTGCACGCCTCCTTGTCGGCATTCAAGGAAGGCCTGAAAAAGAATGACCCCCAGATCTCACCGAGCATGCTCTATGCCTATGCGGCCCTCACCAGCGGGGTCCCGTACATCAACGGGGCACCCAATCTGACGGTGGACATCCCTGCCATGGTGGAACTGGCAGACCAGTGTGAGGTGGCCGTTGCAGGCAAGGATTTCAAGACGGGACAGACCCTCATGAAGACCATCCTGGCACCGGGCCTAAAGGCCAGGATGCTGGGACTTAGCGGTTGGTACTCCACCAATATCTTGGGAAATCGCGATGGCATGGTCCTGGACGACAAAGACTCCTTTAAGACCAAAGAGGAGAGTAAACTCTCCGTGCTGGACACTATTCTGCAGCCCAAGGTCTATCCGGACCTTTACGGGGATTTCTATCACAAGGTAGCCATCAATTACTATCCTCCCAGGGGTGACAACAAAGAAGGGTGGGACTGCATCGATATCTTCGGCTGGCTGGGGTATCCTATGCAGATAAAAGTCGATTTTCTGTGTAGAGACAGTATCTTGGCGGCACCTATCGTGCTGGATCTGGTACTTTTTGTGGACCTGGCCCAGCGGGCGGCCATGACAGGGATCCAGGAATGGCTCTCTTTCTATTTCAAGAGTCCCCAATGTGGACCTGAGCTCTATCCCGAACACGATCTCTTTATTCAATCCATGAAACTAAAAAATACTCTCCGTTATCTTATGGGAGAGGAGCAAATCACCCACCTGGGGCTGGATTACTACTACGAACCATAAGAGAGACAGCCCTTTCACGCTTGGTGCCGTGTCTTAGACCTCACAGAAGTCAAAGGGCCTTTGGGGTGGTGGCCCCTTGGACGTTACCACTGGTCGCCTTGGCTGACCAGAAACCTCTCCCCCGTCCTTGAGTTCGCTCCTGCTACAAGTGGTCTTTAGGTTGAATCCTCGCTGCCGTGCGCCAACCGGCAAGAGTTCTTACAAAAAAAACCGTTTCCATGTAATGGCCTTCTGCAAACTGCACGGCTACACAGTCATCAAGCAGATAGATGCGATCCAGGCGCCAGTGAGCATTTGCATGGGGTTTTGTCTCTACCAGGGTGTCTGGCGCGGTATGGCCCAGAAATGTGAACAGGATCTTGACGTCCCCAGGAAGGCCCTCTGGTAGAGAGGGTTCAATGGCGGCGATGTGGGCCATGGCCTTTTCAACGGCCTTTTCGTC
The DNA here is from genome assembly GCA_034189385.1 of Thermodesulfobacteriota bacterium. GTDB lineage: Bacteria > Desulfobacterota > Desulfobacteria > Desulfobacterales. Next base: position 142,670 of record JAXHVD010000002.1, on the reverse strand, counting down.
TATCTCTAGGTCGCTCAGCTCTATATGAAGGGCCGGTCCCCTGAAAGCCATCCCACTGCACCCCACCATGAGCCAAAAAAGGCTCAACAGAGACAATCCTGTCAACCCTATTGCTCTTTTTAATCCCATCTTCCCCCCAAGATAACGGTCGCCCGCAGGAAAAGTTTTGGTGCCTGTCATCTATTCTCCTCCTTGGAAAAACACCATCCACAAGCCCAGAAAAATAAAGAGAACCCCAGCGCCTATCTTGACATAGTTTGCCGGGACCAGCCTGCTCACCGCCGATCCAAAGACAACGGCCAGCAAGGAGGTGAGCACCAGGGCACCAGCAGAGCCAAGGAAGATAGCCAGGCGGGATTTGCTTTCAGAGGCAAGGGCGAATGTGGCCAGTTGGGTCTTGTCTCCCAGTTCAGCGAGAAATATCATGCCGAAAGTCGTGAACAGTGCCCTGAAGTCCATATGCTGTACCTCCTTTTGAGAATGCGCTCGTGTGTGGGCACACCCTTGTCTTCATATCACCTCTCCCAGGGAGATGTAAACGTGGTGGCTCATGAGAAAGGCAGAAAAGAGTCTCTCATAGGCCCTACCCTAGCCTTTGTCCGTGAAGATTCTTGGCAAGGCTTTGACAGATTTCCATATATCCACTACATATCTGCCAAGAAATCTCTTTTCCTTTTGAGTCCTCCCCTTCCAGACAGGTGGCGGCATATCATGTTGGAGTCGTAAAACATTCATTTTACTCTCTCCGTGAGCATGTTGGGGAAAAAGCACTTGGGCGGGACACAAACCGTCTTGGACCGAGCAAGCGTTCAGACCCACAGAACCGGCTATATAGAATTGGTGCGCGGCAACGCTCCGTTCCGATGCCTCTGGTTTGGCCAGATAGTGAGTCTCATGGGAGACTGGCTGAACCTCATCGCCTCAGCCACCCTGGTGTCAAGCCTTACGGAATCGGGCATGGCTGTGGGGGCGCTCTTTGTGGTACGCTGGCTGGCGCCTTTTCTTATAAGCCCCGTGGCCGGCGTGGCCGCTGACCGCTACGATCGCAGAAAGCTCCTGATTCTGACGGATTTAGGGCGGGGCGTCGTTGTCCTTGGCTTTCTCCTTGTACAAGACGCAAGAGACGTGTGGCTGCTGTACGGCCTTACGGCGGTCCAACTGGCCATGAGCGGCTTTTTCTTCCCCGCCAGGAATGCCATCTTGCCCAACCTCGTGAGCCCCAAAGAGCTCGGGGCCGCTAATGCCCTTGGTTCAGCCACCTGGTCCGTCATGTTGGCTCTTGGCACCGGCTTTGGGGGGCTTGTGGCCGGTGCCTTTGGAGTATATACGGCATTCTTGATTGACGCCTCGTCTTTCTTCCTTTCAGCCCTCTTCATCGCCCGGATCTCCTACCACGCTCCCGGTGTGACTGAAAGGACCGACACCAGCATCCGCAACGCTATGGGACAGTATGTGGAAGGGCTCAGTTACTTGCGTCATCGTTTGGATGTCCTTGCCATCGTGCTGCACAAAACAGCCCTTGCCCTGACCACATCCGGTGCCTTGCATGTGGCCCAAGTGGCCTTGGCCAAAAGGGTTTTTGTGATCGGCAAAGGAGGGGCTATCAGCATGGGGCTCATGTTTGCCGTCGTGGGCCTTGGTACTGGCATTGGCCCCATCATTGCCCGCCGCTACACTCGTGATCGAGACCGGTTTCTGCGAATCGCCATTGCCCTTTCCTTTCTGATGACAGCCATGGGGGTTGCCATTGCAGCGCCTCTTTTTAATTTTGGAACCGTCTTAACTGGCATTCTCTTGCGGGGCGTTGGCGGCGGCATCATCTGGGTGTTCTCAACGCAGCTGCTCATGGAGCTGGTGCCGAACCACATTCAGGGCAGGGTCTTTGCAACGGAATTTGCGCTCTTCACCTTGGCTGGCGCCATCAGCGCTGCCATGGGCGGATGGTCCATAGACTACCCGGCAGTGGGCCTTGGCGGAACGCTGTGGTGGATGGCATGCCTGTGCCTGGTCCCAGCCATATTGTGGGGCCTGTGCATGATGAGGCTACGGGGCCCTTGCCGTGTAGGTCACAGCGAAAAGGCCCAGGAGTAATGAAGGGGGGTGCACCATGGGTATGCACCGGAAAAGGTGAGCAGTGCATATCTGAAAATTTTTTGGTAGTTGCGAAAACCTGTTGATATGCTAAGATATTAAACCGTACGCTCTTTTTTACTGTGATCTCGCTGGAACCGTGACGGCGCCCATGAAGGGCAATGGATTCGGCACACGAAAAACAGGTGGCGCGGAGTCCTGATTTCCGGAAAAGCTCTTAAGGGGAGTCCGTGCTTTGATCGCTTTTCAAAAACCGGTTTTCGAGGCTTATCCTCGGCCCATAGCTCGGGAGGATTGCCCATGACACTATTCAGACCTACACCCCCTCAAAGAAGGCGCAAAGGCCCAGATTTCTGGTTTAGGTCCATCAGATGGCTTGCGGTCATTGGGTGGCTTATCATGACAGGCGCACTCTTTATTCCTACGGTGGCCAAGCCCGATCACAAAGGCAACATTGCCAAGTTGGCTGAAGGCCTCCGTACCACGTGGGACCTGGAGTTGATGAAGTACTTCTTTTACTGCATGATAGTTGGACTTTGCATTAGTATTGCAGGCTTTGTCATAAATACTAAAAGACACCGCCGAAAAAGTGACGAGTACTTAATCTCCCTTATATTGCTGGGCTTTGTGTCCATTGTGGGCATGGTCACATACCTCATTACTTTCTAAGGGACTCTCTTCCAGTTGAGCTGGGAAAAAGGGATCAGGATCACTCCAACTCTTTTGGAGATGATCCAAATAGAAAAAGGGCCATTTGTCTTCTATGACATGTCTTGCATTGATTGGGATGTCCGGCTCGGGGAAATCCATTTGGTCTATAAAGCTTTCCGAGCAAGGTTTCAGGCGTTTTTGTTGTGACGATATGATTTCTCACAAACTGGTTCCTGAACTCACGAGACCAGACGGAAGGGTCATGGAACTGGGTTATTGGATGGGCTTTCCTTACGAACCTCAATATAGGGCCCGTGAATCAATATATCTGGCCTCAGAAATAGAAGTGCTGAATGAAATCCTTGAACACATTGAGAGTCTGGACCACCGTCGTGAGGAAAAGATCGTCATTGATACGACTGGTAGTGCCATTTATACGGGAGAAGACATCTTGGCCAGGCTCCGGCAATGTTCCACCGTCGTCCATTTGTCCACGCCCCCCAAAGTTCAGGAGCTCATGTTGAGGGTCTATCTGGCCAGCCGTCGGCCGGTGCTCTGGCGAGATTTGTTCGCCAAGGAGCCGGGGGAAAGCAACAAGGCTGCTTTGGCACGATGCTACCCAAGGCTTCTGGCCAACCGCGAGCGATTGTACAAGCACTATGCTGATGTGACCATAGACTATGACACCCTCAATCAGCAGGGCTTTGGAATAGGTGATTTCCTGGACAAGGTCTGTGGCAAGGCACGGGCGTGACAAAAGGACAGCCGTTGTCTGATACTTACACCAATACGATTAAGGCTCAAGCGATTAAATGGGGGGCTACTCTGGTCGGGGTTGCAGACATCACCCCCCTAAAGGAGCTTAGGACTTACCCTCCTGACCTTCTCGATCCCTTTGTCAGTGCAGTTTCCATGGCTGTTGCCCTTCCTGTCTCGGTATTTGAAATGATTTCCCACAGGCCAACGCCTATTTACAAATCAGTCTACGAAACAGCTAACCGCATTCTTGATGAGATAGCCTTCCGGACAGCTCTTCTCCTCCAGGATGGTGGTTTCTACAGCCTACCCATTCCAGCGTCACAGATTGTAGATAAGAAAGAGCTGCGTGGAGCTATTACTCATAAGGCAGTGGCACGAATGGCCGGATTGGGGTGGCAAGGCAAAAACCTCCTCATCATCACCCCTCAGCACGGTTCCAGAGTACGTCTGGCAACCGTCCTTACAAAAGCGCCGTTGCTCCCTGACAAACCTTTAGAAAACCGATGCGGCGAGTGTACGCTCTGCCGCGATGCCTGTCCTGTTGGGGCCATAAGGGGTGTCAACACGACAAACCATTACGGCAGTAGAGATGAGGCCATGTATTTTTCCCGATGTGCAGAGAAGCTCACGGAGGAATTTGCAAAGCTCCCAGAAATAGGTACACCGATCTGCGGAATTTGCATCAAAGTCTGTCCCTTTGGACGAAAAAAGGGGAAACACACGAAGCCCTTACGCACGGACCAGTAGATTCTCGGCATTGGGGCTGCAGGTCATGACTAATGAGAAATCTCCTGCTGGACGACATTGAATACAGGGTTGAAAAATCACGCCTTGGCGTGTGGCGTCGCTATCTCTATCCCACGGGGGCGTATTTTGCGGAGTTTAAATCCCATCGTCACTTTTTCGGGCTCCCACTGGTGCACTACACCCGTGGCATCTGTCCAGAAACAGGCAAGCGAATTGTGGCCAAAGGGGTGGTGGCTGTGGGAAGGCTCGCTACGGGAATCCTTGCCATCGGCCATGCGTCATTTGGGGTTATTGCAATTGGCCAACTGGGGCTTGGGGTGCTGGTTGGAGTTGGTCAGGCGTCAACAGGACTGGCAGCCTTGGGGCAAGTCGCCATTGGCGCTTTTCTTGGTCTGGGGCAGCTCGCCACAGGTTATGTAGCCATCGGACAAGTGGGCATTGGGGGATATGTGTTGGCTCAGATAGGACTGGGTGAGCATGTCTGGAGCCAAAGACATGCAGACATAGAAGCCGTGGAATTCTTCAGATCATTGGCCGCAAGACTCAGTCAATGGCATTGAAAGCCAAGGAAAAGAGAGTGTCTCAAAGACCGAACGGAGCAGAAAGGGGAAGGACACAATGACAAGGACCATGATGAAGCAATTTCTGATCTGCCTCGTCTTGTTTATTACAGGTTGTTGTTCCACCCAACCAAATACGATCACCCAATTCTCGACGATAGACGCCATTTTGGCCGGGGCTTACGACGGCCAGATGACATGCGAGGAATTGCGCTCATACGGGGATTTTGGCATTGGAACCTTTGACCGCCTTGACGGAGAGATGATCCTCTTAACGGGCAGCTTCTATCAGGTCCGATATGACGGCACGGTTTGCTCTCCCCCTCTTGATCTCACCACCCCCTTTGCCTCGGTGGTAGCATTTGATGCGGATGTGACCAAAGAGATTGAAAGTCGTATAGACTATCACGGTCTTGAAACAATGGTGAATGAGGCCGCACCGAATATGAATGCCTTTTGCGCCGTGAAGGTCACTGGCACCTTTTCGGCCCTACAAACCAGAAGCGTTCCCCCTCAAGACAAGCCCTATCCCCCCCTCACCGAGGTGACAAAGCATCAGCCGGTATTTGACCTTTGCAACGTGTCCGGCACCATTGTTGGGTTCAGATCTCCACCTTACGTCAAGGGCATCGGAGTGCCTGGCTATCACTTACACTTCATATCAGGCGACGCCAAATCAGGCGGCCACATCCTTGAGTTTACCCTTGAAAAGGGAACGGCGGAAATAGACATCTGCAACCGTTTTTTTATGATTCTACCTGAAGGGGAAAGCGATTTTAGCCGGATTGATCTCAGCCGCGACCGGTCAAAGGATTTGGAACAAAGCGAAAGATAGGCAGCCCGTGAGACATGACTAGTGTTATGTCTCAGAAGTCCCTTTGAAAAGTTGAGTGCCGCCATCAAGCCATTTTCCGGGCTCCGTGAGCATTTCCGGGACGTCAGCTTCGCTGCGCTGAATCATGCACGAAGTGAAGCGTCAGCGCTATAACTCTCCGCCAGGGCGGATCAAACAGTTTATGATTCTTAACGCTTGACTCAGCTGACCTCTAATTCCGAAAATGCTCAATGTCGCACGTAAAAGCCTTTCGGCTGCACAGTGACCAATGGCAATTATTTATAGTAGCGAAATCTCCGCCAAAGGCGACAGATTGCAGAGATGACATACAAAGGAGTGTAAAATGAATGCGCAGGATGTGGAAAAGTACTTCGAGCTTTATGATGCCTATGAAGGGACGGAGGACGCCAAACTCATTGAAGAGATGGACAACAAACTCTCTGAATACAAGGACCGCTTTCACAAAAATGCAGCGGAAGTGCTTTCACTCTTGAAAGAAGGAGAGAATCATTTCATGGATAAGTATAAGGCCCCCTACCAGGATCTCCTATTCGATCTTGAGATGCACGCAAAAAGCATAGAGCAAATTCAAAGAACCCACACCTTTGACCCTGAGCGGGACATGTGGGTGCCAAAGGAAAAATAGGAACTCAAGTTCCGGCCGTTATCTACCATTTGAAATGACAAGCAAGAACGTGCCAAGGGTTCTGTGAAACGGCAGGGTTCTGGTTTGGGCTTCTTTTGATACAACGGGGCCTCGGGAGGGGGAAATCCCCTTCTCTTCGGCCTCCAATGCCTTGAGCAGCTGTGTGAAGATTGTGGGTGGCAATGGCTGTAGGCCCCTTTTCAGAGATCTTCAGCGAATTTCCCCTCCCTCTGTTCCAAATCTTGGGGGGTTACAAGTCCTGACAGATCTACTAGTAGTGGAAACGAGGGATGGGAAACTTGAGCAGGAACTACTGTGCGTCGTCAAATAGCGCCCTGATAGTGTCGGCACGGATCACGCCTTCGCGCAGGATGCGAGGAGACTTGGTTGTCACATCCACCACAGTGGAGCCCCTAACGCCCGCCAGTTGTCCTGCGTCCAAGACCAGATCCACCTGATCGTTGATCCGGCGGCTCAAGTCGGCCACGGCGGTGCACCCGCCCTCTCCGGAAAGGTTGGCGCTTGTCCCTGTAATAGGGCCTGATACCACTTTGACGAGGGCACCGGCCACGGGATGGCTGGCAAGGCGGACTCCAATCTTGCCGGTGTAGCCCGTGAGGTTTTCGGGCACTGTGTCTGCCGCATCAAATACCAGGGTAATCCCCCCAGGCCAGAAGGCCTTGATTAGGGCTTCGGCAGTCTCTGGGATGGATTGCACCAGAGGCGAAAGGTCATCTAGGGAGGCAATGAGAACGAGGAGAGGGTTGCCCTTGTGGCGCTCTTTGACCTGAAAGACCCTATCCACTGCATGGACATTCAAGGCCTGGGCGCCGATGCCGTAAAACGTGCTGGTGGGAAATACTACAAGGCCGCCCCTGTTGATCCATGTGGCGGCCCTTCTAACCATCTCCTGGTCGGGAGATCTTGGATCCACAACAAGAGTTTCAGGACTTTTAATCGGCATTTTGTCCCCGGCCGCTTTGACTAGAGGCGTTCGCGCAAAGCTTCTGCCTTTTCTGCCACCTGGCTGGCCAGTTTCTTCTTAAATGCTTCCAGCCTGGCCTCTATCTCTGCGTCGGCCGTGGCCAGAATCTGAGCAGACAGGATGGCCCCATTCTTTGCCCCAGCCGCCCCTATGGCCATGGTGGCCACAGGCACACCAGAGGGCATCTGCACCGTGGCCAAGAGGGCATCCATGCCCTTAAGAGATGTGGCGTCAAGGGGCACGCCAATGACGGGAAGGGTGGTATGGGCTGCAATGGATCCGGCCAGATGTGCTGCAGCGCCTGCCCCTGCAATGATGACCTTGAGCCCCCTGGCTCTGGCCGATCGGGCATATTCGGCCGTTATATCCGGGCTCCGGTGGGCCGAAGAGACGGTGGCTTCAAAGGGGATGCCCAGCTCCTTTAAGGTGGAAGCTGCCTTTTCCATGGTTCCCCAGTCTGAATCGCTGCCCATCAAAATCCCAACAACTGGGGTCCTTTCCTTTTGTTCTCCTTGGCTCATGGTCGACTCCACTATTATAGACCTATGGTCTGACGGTATCTTAGACAGTTTTCGCCCTTGTTGTTGTGGTCCACAAAGGTGAGCTTCTGGACATTTCTGTACGCCTTTTCCCGCGCCCCTTCCAGGGTGGCATCTCCTGCCACCACATGGAGGACCCTGCCTCCATAGGTCACGAGGCCCTTTTCCTCTTTCTCATCCACACCGGCAAAGTAGATGGCAATACCCCTTTCTATGTCGTCCAGGCCCGTGATCCTGTGACCTTTGCCGTAGCGGCCAGGATAGCCTTTGTTCCAGCCTTTTGATGCCTTTGATCGGCCCTCCATGGCTATGACGTCCACATAGCACTGTTTGTTCCAGACCTGTTCTAGCTGGTCCAGGGTGCCTTCCCATACGGCCATACCGATTTCAAAGAGATCGGAGCTCAGCTTCCGTGCCAGGACCTGCCACTCCGGATCGCCATGCCTCACATTGATCTCAAAAACGTCCAGATTGTCATAGGGATCGAGATTGAGTCCGAAGTAGAGGACCCCCCGGTAGTCCCACCCAAGACGGTTATAGATGTCATTGACTGTGGGATTAACGATCTCTTTAATAATCCGGTTCACCAGCCAGGGGCTCAACAACTTGTGAGGGCAATAGCAGCCTGTGCCGCCCGTATTGAGATTTCCTCCGAACCGCTCGATGGCGTCCATATCATCGGGGTCAAAGGCGGGTTTGTAATCCTGGGCCAGCATCCGCAAGGGAAGCACGTGCTTTCCATCCAAGTAGGCATAAAAAGACAACTCCGTGCCGTATTTTCTCTCTTCTATGACGACCTTTTGGCCCGAATCCCCAAAGGCCCTCTCCACCATGATCAGGTCGATTGCCGCCAGGGCATCAGGCACGTCCTCGCAGACAATGGCCCCCTTGCCCGCAGCCAGCCCGTTGGCCTTGACCACCACCTGATAACCGATATTTCTCACGTATGCCTTTGCCTGGTCCGGGTCCTCAAATACCCCATACTCCGGTTTTGGGACCCCGATCCTTTGCAGCATGTCATCGGTAAAGGCCCGGTCGCTTTCAATCTTGCAGTATTCCTGTTTGGGCCCAACCGTTCTGATCCCCTTTGCGTTGAGCACATTGACCACCCCTTCGCTCAAAGGATTCTCGGACCCCACATCCACCAAGTCCACGCCTTTCTCCAGGCAGAACTCGGCCAATGTATCGAAATCCTTCAAGCGAACAGTCTCAATCAGTTTCCTGTCGCTCCGCCCTTTGGGCGTGTAGAGCACACCCGGATTTCCCGGCGAGAAATAGACCTTGTCTACGTGTTGGCTGTCCCCATATTTATCGGCCAGACAGTGGTCCCGGCCGCCCGATCCGTAAACGAGTACCTTCATAGCCCCCCATCAGTTCGAATGCCTTGTCAACCCTTTCCATTTGCACAATAAAAGTCTTGCCGCCCCCCGGCTCGTTGCTTGTACAATAAAAAGGATAACCATTTCAAGGTCAAAAAGCCTGCACAAGAGGCAGTCCCAAAGCCCGAACAATGAAGGAGCCAAAAGCCTTTTCCGCGCGACATTGAGCATTTTCGGAACAAGACGGAAGCTGAGTAAAGCGTTAAGAATCATGAACTGTCTGATCCGCTGCGGCGGAGAGTTTTCATGATTCAGCGCAGCGAAGCTGACGTCCCGGAAAAGCTCACGGAGCCCGGAATATGGCTTGATGGCGACACCCTATTTCCCAGAGGAACTGCCGAGACACGGCCTAGCGTTTCCCAAAGGCTTCCACAAAGGGGTTATTGAGAGCCGCCGTCTTTCGCCTTCCTTGTGTTTTCCCTTCTTTGCTTTTTCGACTTGCCTTCCTTGTTGTTCCTTTTTTCTTGGGTGTACTTTCGCCCTTTAGGGAAAGAGCGATGCGGTTTCTATCCAAATCAACGTCCAAGACCGTTACGCTCACCTTTTGTTGGACCCGGACCTCCTGGTGAGGGTCCTTGACAAAGTGGTCTGCCATCTGGCTAATGTGCACCAGACCGTCCTGATGGACCCCTATGTCCACAAAGGCCCCAAATGCCGTAACATTGGTAATGACCCCAGGAAGCTTCATGCCTGGACGCAGGTCCTCCATGGTCTCCACCCCGTCGGCAAAGGCAAAGCCCTCAAACTCCTTGCGAGGATCACGGCCAGGCTTGGCCAATTCGGCCAGGATGTCGGTAAGAGTGGGCATTCCCACCTTGTCCGTCACATAGTTGGACAGATCAATCTGTTTGCGCAGGCCCTCGTCATCCATCAAGTCCTTCACAGAACAGCCTGCATCCTTGGCCATTTTCTCGACAATGGAATAAGACTCGGGGTGCACGGCGCTGGCGTCAAGGGGGTCCTCCCCCCCTCTGATCCGCAGGAAGCCAGCCGCCTGCTCAAAGGCCTTTGGACCAAGTCGTGAGACCTTCTTCAACCCCTTTCTGGAAAGAAAGGGGCCGTTCTCATTTCTATAAGACACCGTGTTCTTGGCAAGCTGGGGGCCAAAGCCTGAAACATAGCTCAGGAGCTGCTCACTGGCCGTGTTGACCTCCACGCCCACAGCATTGACACAGCTCATGACCACGTCATCCAGGCTCGTCTTCAGGGCCTGCTGGTTTACGTCATGCTGATATTGCCCAACGCCAATGGATTTGGGGTCGATCTTCACCAGCTCGGCGAGGGGATCTACGAGGCGCCTTCCGATAGACACGGCCCCGCGATAGGTCACATCCAGATCGGGAAACTCGTCCCTGGCCACTTGCGAGGCAGAATAGACCGACGCCCCGCTCTCGTTCACCATCACCACAGGAATGTGGTCTGGCAGTGATGGGCCTCTTAGGTCCTTCACCATGGCCTCTGTTTCCCTGCCTGCTGTGCCGTTTCCCACTGCGATGGCCTCTATCTCATAGGCGCTGCACAAAGCCGCTACCGTTTCTGCTGCACGGACCTTCTCATTTTCCGATCTAAAGGGATAGATAGTCTCTTCATGAAGCAGTTTTCCTTGGCGGTCCAGACACACCACTTTGCAGCCCGTGCGGATACCGGGATCTATGGCAAGGACCTTCTTTTGACCAAGGGGCGGGGCAAGGAGCAGTTCGCGGAGGTTGTCGGCAAAGACCTTGATCGCCTCTTTGTCGGCACGGTCTTTGGTGCAAAGACGAATCTCTGTTGTCATGGCCTGCGACAGAAGACGCTTGTAGGCATCATGAACCGCTTCCTTGACCTGGAGAGCGGCCGCGTTGTCTGCCCTGACGAAGAGGGCCTCCAGTAAGATCAAGGCCTCGTCTTCAGGAGGAGCCACCTCCAGGTTCAAGAAGACCTCATTTTCGCCACGGCGCATGGCTAGGATGCGGTGAGACGGTGCAGTGGCCACCCGCTCTTCCCACTCAAAATAGTCCCGGTATTTGGCCCCTTCTTGCTCCCTGCCCGGGATCACCCTTGTCCGGAAGACTCCCTTTTCAGTATAGAGAGCCCGCATCTTGTTCCGGGCCTCCTGATCTTCGTTGATCCATTCCGCCATGATGTCCCGGGCTCCGGCAAGGGCGTCTTCGGCAGATTCAACCCCCTTCTCCAGGTCCACAAATGCCTCGGCCTCGGTGATGGGATCAGTGCCATCTCCCTGGTCAAAAAGTGCTTCGGCCAAGGGCTCAAGCCCCTTTTCCTTTGCCATGGTGGCCCTTGTGCGGCGCTTGGGCCGATAGGGCAAGTAGATGTCCTCCAGGCCCGTCAGGGTCTCGGCGGCGAGAATCTTTTCCTCCAGCTCGTCCGTGAGCAGCTCCCTTTCTTGGAGGGACTTCAGAATGCTATCGCGACGTTTGTTCAATTCCTGCAATTGTGAAAACCGGTCCCGGATATTTGTGATGGCCACTTCATCCAAAGAGCCTGTGGCCTCTTTTCTGTACCGGGCAATAAAGGGAACGGTGGCCCCTTCTTCCAGCAATTGGATCGTGGCCAGCACCTGGTTCGGGCCAAGGCTGAGTTCATCAGCAATTTTGGGAACATATGCCTCGTTCATTTCCACCTCTCTATGGACAGGTGTCCAGAAAAAATGTAAGATGCCAGACTTCGCGGCGGCACCTTTGCACAACCTTACCCTTTTTTCAAGGACGAGATGAGCCCCTTTTTTGAACGAAGACGCCATGGCCTTGGCAAAGGAAACACACTGGATTGGATTCGCGTAAGAAACGGCCACCCAAAAGGCCTTGTGTTTGTCCCACCCCTCATCGGCGGAGCGTTGTCCCAACAGGTCCATACCTTTCGTTGGCTAACAAGGAAGTATGATCTTCTCTCCTTCAGCTATTCCGGCCATGGACACTCATCAGGCACCTTTTCCCTTGGGGCCACCCTGACGGATACGTTCCACATGCTTGCCCATGCCTCACGTCTGAGCGAAAAAGAGCAGTTGCCACTTCTCGGCATCGCCTCATGCTATTCGGCCATCCCCCTGTTGAAGGCCGTTCACCGCCTCCAAGAACCGGTGGAAAAGCTGGTTCTTATCAACGCCATTTCCAGGCTCGGCCCCCAGGCCGTCATGCGTTCTTTCCTGGCCCACTACATCCGGAATCTCTTGGCGAAGAAGGGGCTTTTGGGTGTGCAGGCAGCAGTGAGGCTTTATGCAGAGTCCCTTTTCCCAGGGGTCATGAAAGGAAGGGACCACTTCGGCTTGTTGGAACGGGGCAGGGCCAGGCTGCTCAAGACGCTTTCCGAGTTTTTCATACTCAACCCACTGGAAGGGGTGTGCCTGAGCCAGACGCCTGTATTATGTCTTCACGCCCGGGAAGATTCGATTCTGAAGATCTACGACCTCCACGTGGCCCAAAATTACAGAAATGATATCAGGCGGCTATGCCCACAGGCCGCCTTCCACCCCTTGGAGGCCGACCACTTCCTTTCCCCGCCCTCGGCCCGAGGGGAGGCGGTCAGGTCCATTGCCTCGTTCTTGAAAGGATCTTAGCACGGGGAAAAAACCAACGGACCGGTAGGCCTGGCAACCCGAGGCTGGTCAGGTTGCCATCAAACAACCATCAAAGAAGGCTAGGGGAATATCACCCATTTCAGCTCAAAGCTGTTTTGAGGTGAAGGGCTCGAAGTACACAAGCTTCCAAGGGCCTGAAAATCGCTTGGTCGTCTTGGATCCTGTGTATTTCGGGTCGTTGTGTTGAGCGACGCGGCGTTCTAAATCGTCAGTTATACCAATGTAGAAACGACCGGTCGTCTCGGATCGAAGAATATAGGTGTAATTCACGGCAAACAAGAAAGGGCAGTCTTAGGACTGCCCTGTGTTGTTTGGCTCCCCAGCACGGACTCGAACCGCGGACCCGATGGTTAACAGCCATCTGCTCTGCCAACTGAGCTACTGGGGATCACTTGCCTAAAAAGAAACTCTAACCTTCAACCCTCTAAAACCCCTTGGTTAATCCGCCTACGGCGGACTCTGACAACTGAGCTACTGGGGATCAGTGACGACGTATAATAACAACGATATGTCTCAAGTCAAGGCCAAAGAGCAGGCAAAAGACAATCACCTGGCCGACAATTCAAAAGGCAAGCGGCTACCCGGGGCAAAGGAAATCCTATCATGCATGGAAGATTGATGAAGGCCTTACAAAAAGACGAAAAAGCAACTTAATAGAAGTCCGCCTGCAGGTGGTCCTCCCCGTCCAGAAGTGGCAGGCGGGCCCTTATCATGCCCTCTTCCGGAACGACCTGATCCCAAGTATGGACCACCCGTCCTTCGCTGAGGAGGAGTATACGAGGGGTGTCTCCATCACCAAGCAACTCAAAGAAGAGCTTGTCCGTCACACATCCGATAGGGAAATCGGGTTGAAACTCCTCCACGAACATCTCACATTCGCATTCGGCGTTCGTACACAAAGCCACAATGGGGGGGAGGTCCGGAATCAATCCCAGTTCATTGAGGTCGAAGACGGCCTCCCGGCAGGGGAGACAATCGGTGCTCATGAGAACAACAAGGTGTGTACCTTGGGTCAAGTCAACTACTTGCGGCCCGTGAAGCTCCAATTGGCTGACTGCGGTTTTCACTTCTGAGTCAAATGGCTTTGCCTTTGGGGTCGGAAGGTCTGAGACCACTGGCAAGACCAATCCTACAAGGCCAGCAGCCAGGACAGCCCACGCCCGTGCCCGACTCGGGTGCCACTTCAGGTGCGCAGGCCGTCTTGCGGCAAAAAACGTCACTAACAGGAGCACCACATTTTCAATAGCTTCCTCTCCTGGCGTCCGATCCAGCCAGCCGCCAAAACAGCCACAGTTTTCAGTTGAACCTGTCCACCACGCCCAACTTGTGACAGCCCAAAAGAAGAGCAGTAGCCCGGCTGCTATTCCGAGAAACAATTTGGGGCGATAGAACACGATAAGCCCCACACCAAGGACACATTCAACGGCAATGAGCCCCCAGGCTGCTAAGGCGACAAGAACGGTATCAGATATAATACCGTAGGCCTTGATCTGCCGCACGAACAGTTCCACATCCACCGCCTTGGACAGACTGGCGGCAACAAAGAACAAACCGAGTACCGCGGCCAGAAGGCGCGGCACCAAGATAGGCCATTTTTTAGTCATAAGAAATCCTTACTCAACACAGCGTTTTTGCCGATCACTTCACTTCGTATCCAGGTTTACCTGCTGTGGAGGCGACTACGAAACCTTTGCAGAACCCCTTCTCACTTGATTGGTGTGAGCTTTTTGATCCCTACAGCGTCGGGACTTTGCTCAATAAATAGCAAAAACTCTCCGCCCCGGCCGATTAAACAGTTCGCATTTCTTAACGCCGAACATCCCAAGTGCTCTTCTCCCAAAATACTCAATGTCGCCTGCAAAAGACTTTCTACGAAATCATCAAGGTTACACTTGGAAAACTCCCCATAACTGGCCCTTGAGTCAAATAGTAAGGGCGCCTCCCAAAATTATGGGGGATTCTCGTCCGTGTTAAACCTTCGCAGCCTCATACAGCTCTCTCGCATGATAGGAGCTGCGAACAAAAGGCCCGCTGGCCACTTCTGAAAAGCCCTTTTCAAGGGCTATTTCTTTCCAGCGATCAAACTCCTCAGGAGGTACGAACCGTTCAACGGGCAGATGTTCCTTTGAGGGTTGAAGATACTGTCCAAAGGTAAGCATGGTGCAACGCGTGTCAAGAAGGTCTTGGAGTGTCTTCTCCACTTCTTCGGAAGTCTCTCCCAGACCGAGCATGAGGCCTGATTTGGTAGGAATAACAGGGTTATACCCTTTTGCATGGGCCAGCACTTGAAGGGATCGTTCATAGACCGCCTCTGGCCGAACAAAAGGATATAAACGGGGAACGGTCTCAATGTTGTGGTTTAGGACGTCGGGGGGAGCCTTCATCACTTCTTCAAGGGCATCCCTATTTCCTTGAAAATCCGGTATGAGAACTTCAATAAGAACCTGAGGAATCCTTTTGCGGATTTCATGGATGGTCTCTGCAAAAAAACTGGCCCCGCCGTCTGGAAGATCGTCCCGGGTGACAGAGGTGATGACCACATAGCGCAATCCCATCTCCTCTACTGCTTCTGCCACCCGGGCCGGTTCTTTAGGGTCAGGCGGTCCTGACGGGCCATGGCCCACGGCACAGAACCGGCAATTGCGCGTGCAATTGGGACCCATGATTAGGAACGTTGCCGTCTTTTGTGAGAAGCACTCCCACAGGTTCGGACATTTGGCCTCCTGACATACCGTATGAAGCCGGCTCTTCTTCAGAAGACGCCTGACGTTTTCATATGTTGGCCCTGTGGGAAGAGTTACCTTCAACCAGGGAGGTTTTCGTGTGTGCATTTTTGATTTATAGTTAGCCACAGACCCACACCGACGGACACAGACAGTTTTCTCTGCCACCTTCGGCAGAAAAAACGGACATCTTGTCAATAGTTATAGAATGAATCGCCTTATTTCTGCTTTAGGGTACGTGAAATTGACTAGAAGACCGGTCTTGTACCCTGATGCTTTAAGGTAGTTCAGTAATTGGGCCTCATGAACTTTCTGTAGGCACTCAACGGCCTTGATCTCTATAATAACCTGGTTCTCAACGACGATATCTGAGTAGTACTCCCCGACTTCCTCGCCCTTGTATGTAACCTTAATCGGGACTTGATTCTCAGCCTCGAGCCCCCTGTCCATTAGCTCGATCAACAAAGCATTTTCATAGACCTTTTCCAAAAATCCGGGTCCGAGTTCCCGGTTCACTTCGAAGATGGCTCCATTGATCTGGTAGGTAATTTGGTTGATGTCCATTTTGCTTAATGGCCACAGACCCACACCGACCTAACGGGGGCTGCCCCTTGCGGCTTTCGCTTAGGGAGCATAAGCGTCACCACCGCTGCTGTGTGTGTTTGCCCTATTGTTTTGCCGCCCTTCGGCAGAACCGTCTGCGCCCGTCCGTGTGGGTCTGTGGCGAACACTCTCAGGCAGAGCCGCAAGGCTTGTCATGACAAGCTCAACGCCGTAAGCACTTTCTATAGAACGCTTCATGGTCTCGCGGACCCGATGCATGGAGATCTTCCTGGAAAGCTCCCGCTCCATGGATGTGATCCCCACACCCTTTAGACCGCAGGGGTTCATCCATCCAAAGGGCTCCAGTGAGACATTGACGTTAAAGGCCATGCCGTGAAAACAAATCCCATGGCGGACGGCGATGCCAACGCTTCCCAGCTTGTTCGCTCCTACCCAAACCCCTCTGTTTCTTCGATTCCTTTCAGCCTGCACACCCCACGCTTCGGCCGTTTGAATCATGGCTTCTTCCAGCATCTCAATATGTCCTGTCACCGGCAGCCGGGCGGCACGCAGATCAATGATCGGATACACCACAAGCTGGCCCGGCCCGTGAAAGGTAATGTCTCCTCCCCGCTCCACACGGATCACGGAAATTCCTGACTTTTTCAAGTAACCCTGCGGTACCGTCAGGTTGTTCAGCCCGCAGTGGCTGCCAAGGGTGAAGACAGGAGGGTGTTCCACGAACAAGACAAGATCCCGGTCAATGACTCTCTCTTTTCTGGCCGCCACAAGGTGGCTTTGGAGATCCCAGACTTCCCGGTAATCCATGGCAGGGAGCTCAACGCATATCCAGCTTTTCTCTACCCGGTCAAGCATATGGGAAACAGTCTCGATAAGCACTTAGGTTTTTGACAGAAACTCCAGTACGGTCTTGTTGAATAACTCCGGCGCTTCGCTGGGAATAGAATGGCCTATCCCAGGCACCTGTTTATGCCTGCCGCCACAAATCTTCGCAAGCTCTCTCGCCCCCTCTTCTGTGATCATGGGATCTTCTGATGCCGAAATAACAAGGGAAGGGATCGAGATAGCACCGGTTATCTGAGACAAGGGAGGATAGGAAATGATGGCTTCAAGAAAGGCCGTAAGTGCCTGTTTGCTGTTTCTCCTTGCTGTGGCCTTTACTAATCCGTTTAGAATCCTCTCTTTGGCCTTTAGGAATTCCTCTCCAAAGACAACGGGGAGAGAGGCCCATATCATGGCCTCAAGGCCGGCCTCTTTCAGTGTCTCCAACCATGACCGCACAAAAAGCCTGGAACGATGGGTGAGCGTAGCAGTGACACAGCACAGTACAAGGCCGTTGACCCGCTCAGGTGCATGGGCGGCGTAGGCTAGGGCCACCTTTGCCCCATGGCTCAGCCCCACGAGGTTGGCCTTTTTGATCTCCAGATGGTCAAGCAAGGCACCAAGGTCTGCGGCATGGCCCTCCAGAGATAGCTTCTGCTTGCCCAAGTCGCTTTGTCCCTGGCCCCTGGCATCGTACGTAAGGACCTGGAACTGGTCTCTCAGGGCTGCAACATGGGCCTTCCAGTTCACCGTGCTCTGCATGGTGCCGTTTAGAAAGACAACAACCGGTCTATCTGAGTCGAGTCCTTGAGTTTCGTAGTAGAGACGGCAGGCATCAGTGGTTTTGAAAAAGGGCATAGACTCACCCTGCAAGACATGGCTTTCTGGCCGCCGTTACCTCATCCAGCCTTCTCACCTTGCAGGTTTTCGGGGCCTTGTGGAGAACGTCCGGATTCTCTCTGGCCTCCTCGGCAATGGCCTTGAAGGCCTCAATGAACTGATCCAGGTCCTCTTTGCACTCCGTCTCAGTCGGTTCCACCATGATCGCACCGTGTACGACCAGGGGGAAGTAAACAGTGGGAGGATGAAAGCCGTAGTCCATAAGGCGTTTGGCCATATCCAGAGTAGCAATTTTCTGGGCCTCTTGGTTCTTGTCGGAGAAGACGCATTCGTGCATGCAGGGTCTGTCATAAGGAAGATGCAAGGTCCCTTTCAGCCTCTCTTTAACGTAGTTAGCGTTCAACACTGCAAGCTGGCTCGCCTTTTTCAGGTTCTCCGGACCCATGGCGCGGATATAGCTATAGGCCTTTACCATGACGCCAAAGGCGCCATAAAAGGCCTGCACCTTGCCTATGGAATCAGGATAGTCTTCGGAAAAGATGTAGGCCCCCTGTTCCTTTGTCACCCGAGGAACAGGTAGAAAGGGCTCCAGGTGCTTCTTCACGCACACCGGACCAGAACCTGGCCCTCCCCCCCCGTGGGGCGTTGAAAAGGTCTTATGCAGATTCAGCTGCATCACGTCTACGCCGATCTCTCCCATCTTTACGATCCCCATGACGGCATTTAGGTTTGCCCCGTCACAATAGACCTGACCGCCTTTGCCGTGGACGATCTCTGCTATCTGTCGGATGTTTTCTTCAAAAAGGCCCAGGGTATTGGGGTTGGTCACCATGATGCCGGCGGTCTCTTCGTCCATGACCTCGGAAATGGCTTCCAGGGAGAGGATCCCCTGGTCATTTGATGCGACGGGCACAGGGCGATAACCGCAAAGGGCGGCAGAGGCGGGATTTGTGCCGTGGGCCGTGTCCGGCACGATGATCTTAGAGCGGGCACCGCCCCCCTTTTCGTGAAAGGCGTGAATGAGCAGCATGCCCGTAAGCTCTCCGTGGGCCCCGGCCGCAGGTTGCAGGGTAGTGGCATCCATGCCGGTGATTTCGGAAAGATACTGCCCAAGTGCAAACATCATCTGAAGGGCCCCCTGAGAGAGGCTTGCCGGCATGAGGGGATGGGCTCCGGCAAGGCCTGGCAGGCTTGCCTGTCTTTCGTTTGTCTTGGGACTGTACTTCATGGTGCACGACCCCAGAGGGTACATGCCGGTATCGACCCCGAAATTCCACTGGGCCAGCCTGGTGTAGTGGCGCACCACGTCCACTTCGCTCAGATCGGGGAAGTCAGGCCCTTCGCCTGTGAGCTTCTCGTCTAGAGGGAAGGAATCAACGTCCCGCCTTGGAAGAGAAAAACCCGATCTTCCCTTCTTTCCCTTTTCCCACAAGAGGGGCTCATTGAGTATCAAACCTGTTCCACCCAAGGACTCCTTCATTGTTGCACCTCCCGGACCAGGGCGTCCATCTCCTCCCTGGTCCTGGTTTCCGTCACGCACAAAAGCAAGTGGTTGGCAAGTTCAGGATAGTAAGGGCCTAGAGGAAGGCCTGCCACTATCTTCTTCTCCAGAAGGCGATCATACACACCCTCCAAGTCTCCAGGAAATTTAACAACGAATTCGTTAAAGGTGGCACTCTCAAAGGGAATGTTACACCCCTTTTTCTTGAGCTCCCTTTTAAGATACTCTGCCTTGTCGTGGTTGAGCCGGGCAAGCTCCCGGATCCCTGTCCCGCCCACAGAGGCCATGTACATGGCAGCCGCCAGGGCACAGAGGCTGTTGTTGGTGCAGATGTTTGACGTCGCCTTTTCCCGTCGGATGTGCTGCTCTCTCGTTGCCAGGGTCAGCACAAAGCCCCTCTTTCCGTCCAGGTCCTTGGTCAGGCCCACGAGACGACCGGGCAGGCTACGCATGTACTTCTTGCTGCTGGCAAGCATGCCCAATGCCGGGCCGCCAAAGGAACGGGGAATCCCCAGGCTCTGCCCTTCTCCTGCCACGATGTCTGCGCCTTGGCTCCCCGGGCTTTTTAAGAGTCCATAGGCAAGGGCCTCTGTAAAGGAGGCGATAAAGAGGGCTTTCTTTTCATGGGCCTTTTCACCAATGGGCTCAAGGTCTTCAATGCACCCCAAAAAATTAGGAGACTGGACGGCCACGGCGGCAAGGTCATCCATGCTGTCCAAGTCAGACAGATCGGTCGTTCCGTTTGGGAGATAGCCCAGTTCCGTGACTTCGTAACCGGTGGGCTCAAAATAGGTTCGAACCACGCGGCGGTAAAGGGGATGAATGAGACTGGACAACGCCACCCTTTTCTTCTTGGTCACACGGACGGCCATCAAGAGTGCCTCGGCCAAGGCCGCGGCCCCATCATAATGGGACGCTGTTGCCACCTCCATGCCCAGAAGCCGGGCGGCAAGACTCTGATACTCATAGATCGCCTGGAGGGTCCCCTGGCTCATTTCCGGCTGGTAGGGGGTATAGGACGTGACAAACTCTGATCGGCCCAAGAGATAGGACACGGAGGCAGGGATGAAGTGTTCGTAACTCCCCGCCCCCATAAACACCTTGTAAGCCGGAGAGACAGCCATGTTCCCGGAAAGGCCTTTCATGTGGTCGTTTAGCTCCCACTCTGTCAATGCCTCGGGCAGATCGAGATGCCCTTTAAAACCGCAATCCTCTGGGATCGTGGAAAAGAGGTCGTCAAGATCGTCAGCGCCCACAACATCAAGCATTGCAGCTACGTCTTCCGTCGTATGGGGCAAGTAACGCATCTACTCCGCTCCTTTCAGCTTCTCAAGGCAGTCCACATTGGACATAAGGCTGTCCATCTCAGAGGTATCGTCAGGCTTCACCTCCACAAACCATCCCTCACCATAGGGGTCTTTGTTCACCAGTTCAGGCGCCTCTTCAAGAGCCGTGTTCACCGCCATGATCTCCCCGCTCACAGGCAAGTAACACTCGCACACAGCCTTGACAGATTCCACCGTGGCAAACTCGTCACCCTTCTTGAACCTGTCACCTACCTGGGGGAGCTCTACAAATACAATGTCCCCCAACTGATCCTGGGCATAGTCGTCAAGACCGACCCGAACCTTGTCGCCGTCAAGCCTGGCCCATTCGTGATCTTGCGCATAGCGAAGATCATCCGGTAGGTTCAATTCACTGATTTCTTTCATGACTATCCCTCCCCTTTCAATATTGTTTTCTCTTACGAGTTCAGCATTTTGAAAAAACCTTTTCTCCGCCGTGGCGGACTCCATCTCCCTCGTAAAACAGCTTTTGAAAGCACCAAAATGATACGTTTTTTTAAGTGAAACGTCTCCTGACTCGATGCTTCCGAATCCCCTCTGAGATCACGGCCCTTCCATCAAGTGGACGCTGGACACGTCTGGATCGAATGACGAGGCTTACCCGGCATCAAGTATCCAGAAACGACCATCTGAACAGGGCACACTTTAAGAGAGCTAGAATTCTCCGATCCATGCAGGAAGGCACACAAAGGCTAAGGGTTTAGCGATTATCATATCACACCACTGAATGCAATTGCGACATGGTTGTTCATTGTGGATTCATCCCAGACATCCACTTGCTTGGCAGGGCCGGCTTCAGTTGACGAAATCCTTCTAGCCTGATACCATCCGGCCCTTTCACAGGGAAAGGAGACCATTCATGAGCGAACTTCTAAGAACCGTTTTCTATGACCAACACGTGGCCTTGGGCGCCAAGATAGTAGAATTTGTGGGCTGGGAAATGCCCATTTTCTATCCTAGCGGTATCGTGGAGGAGCATCTTGCCACGCGCAAGAGCGGAGGGCTTTTTGACGTTTCCCACATGGGCCGATTCATCGTCCGCGGGGATGGGGCATTGAGGTTTCTTCAACATGTCTTGACCAATAACGCCGAAGCCCTGGACATCAGGGAGACGGGCGCTCAGTATACCATGATTCCCAACGAAACGGGCGGCGCTGTGGACGACGCCTACCTCTATCGCTTTGTGGAGGACGAATATCTTCTGGTGGTAAACGGCTCCAACCGTGAGAAGGCCTGGAACCACTTCCAGCCGCTCTTAAAGGAGTTCGACGACGTTGAACTGATTGATCGCACCAAGGAAATCGCCATGCTGGCCTTCCAGGGGCCCATGTCCCGTCACGTGATGCAAGAGATCGTGGAGTCCGGCCAACTGCCGGAACCCATGCGAAACACTGTAGGCATGGTGACCATCGCAGGTGCCACGGTCAAGGTCTCCCGCACCGGCTATACAGGGGAGCCGATCTGCTTTGAGCTCTTCGCCGACCGAGCAGACGGTCCCATGCTGTGGGACCTGATCCTGTCAAAAGGGGCGACTCCCATCGGACTGGGCGCCAGGGATACGCTCAGGCTAGAGGCGGCCCTTCCGCTTTACGGACATGAATTGGGTGAAGACCCGGAGGGCAAAGAAATCCCCATATTTGCCTGTCCTCTTGCCAAGTTTGCTGTAAGTCTCTCCCCCCTTAAGGGGGAGTTCTTAGGTCGCAAGGAACTCACCAGGCAGCACGAGGCCTTTAAGAGAATCATGAGGCGCGACTATTCCCTTAACCAAGATCTTCCCCGTATCAGCCAGCCCATCGCCGTGTCAGGCCGAGGGATCGCCCGTGAAGGCGCCAAGGTCTTTAAACAGGACAAGCACGTCGGTTACGTCACCAGCGGTACCATGGTTCCCATGTGGACTGTGGAGGGCGAGGGACTTGAATCTGCGCAGACAGACCAACGTCAGCTCCGCTCCATCTGTCTGGGATACTTAGACAGTGACATCATCGAAGAGGATAAGCTGACCATAGAAATCAGGGGCAAGTTGGTAGACGCCGTGGTGGTGCCCTTTCACATGCGTGGAGATGCGCCGCCCTATGTCCGTCCCATCCTCTTCGACTTCGAGCTGCCTGCCAAGGAGCTTCCCACAGGGGATACATCTGCCAAAGTGGAAAGGCTGCTGGGAAAAACCTTGGAAAACACCCTCTGGAGACAACGGGAGTGTATCAATCTCATCCCCTCTGAGATGACGCCTTCTCCTATGGCGCGGTTGGTCTCGGTCATGGACCCGGCCTTTCGTTATGCCGAGCACAAAAAGGCCAAGGCCTTCTATGATGCCGAGATCTTCTATTACCAGGGGACCGGTTTCATCGACGAGGTCGAGCGGATGTTGGAACAGGAAATGCTGGCATACCTGGGCTGCGAAAATGTGGAATTGCGCCTAGTAAGCGGGCAGATGGCCAACACGGCCGTCTTCAGCGCCATGGTGGATTATATCAATCGTACGGACCGAAAGGTGGAGCCGCGGCGTATTCACCACGTCATGAATAGTCACATCGGCAAGGGGGGGCACCTGAGTGCTCAGCCCATGGGAGCTCTTAAGGACTTCGTGGCCCGCAATCCCCGCACAGAGCGTCCGGCCGTTGTGAAGTTCCCTGTATTGCCTGACAACCCTTTTAAAACCGATGTCCCAGCCACACTGGAATTGATAGAGGAGTACCGACCTGAATTGATCATATTTGGAAAGAGCATGGTCCTTCACAAGGAGCCGGTGGCGGAGATTCGCCAGTTCCTGGACAGGCAAGGCATCCGTGCCATGGTCATGTACGACATGGCCCATGTACTGGGGCTCCTTGGTCCTCACTTTCAGGAACCCTTTGTGGAAGGTGCTGATCTGGTCACTGGGTCGACCCACAAAACTTTTTTCGGGACCCAACGTGGTGTTGTGGGTAGTCGATTTAAAGAAAACGAAGAGGAATATGAACTGTGGGAGTCCCTCCTTCGCCGTGCCTTTCCTGGATCTGTCTCCAACCACCACCTCGGCACTGTAGTAGGGCTTCTCATGGCCACGTATGAGATGAATTACTTTAAGGGCCAATACCAACCCCAGGTCATTTCAAATGCCAAGGCCTTTGCCCGGGCCCTAAGGGATGCAGGGCTGGATGTGGCAGGTGATCCGGCCATAGACTTTACGGAGACCCACCAGGTAGTCATAGATGTAGGTTACAGTCACGGCCCTGAAATGGCAAGGCGCCTGGAAGCGAACAACATCATCTGCAACTACCAGGCGAACACAGATGAAGAGGGGTTTACTGCATCAGGGGCGCTCAGGATGGGCGTTTCGGAAATGACACGCTTCGGTATGCGGGAAGAAGATTTTCAGACCCTGGCAGGCCTGATTCATGACGTGGTCATGAACAATGCCCATGTCACCGATCAGGTCAAGGCCTTGCGGGAAAGGTTCTCGGAACTGCACTTCTGCTTCCGCAGAGACGAATACGAAGGGGTATTGCGGAAGTTACACGCCCTTCTCTAGGCTGACTCATGATGGATCAATCAGAATGTGGCATGAGACCGGTTGTGGCTGGCATCAAAAACGGAATCCCTGTCACCACGAGTTGATAGTGCAAGGTGTTTATCCATTTTCCGGCTGAGAAAAGGGCTGCAGCTACGGATTGTCCAGAGTCTTACTTCTTTGTCTCCATAGAAAGGTAGAAGGCATTTTCTGCCGCGTCAACGTTTTTCATCCTTTCAGGATCAAGGAATACCCCATAGATAGGGTGATCTTTACCTAAAGACCTCCCAAGGAGTTTCTTCTCAAGAAGGGAGAGGGCCTGAATCGATTTGTCGCAGACCGGATACCCCCTGTCATCGAGACTGATAGTCGTGTCAAAAAAAACCCTGGAGATGTTGTTGATGTCCACAAGTTTGATGTCTCCGTTCCGGGTAAGTATCAGATTTCCTATGCCCGCAAGATCCGGTACGTGATGGGCCTCCATGATCATCTCTTTGAGCTTTTGTACAAGGCTGGCCGCCTTTTCCCGCACGCAATGGGCCCATTGGTCGCCTTCTCTGCCTGCCTCGCCGGCCCCATCACAGCCCATGTCGTTTAGCATGGACACCAGATGGTTCCTATTCAGGAGACTCCAAGGATCCAGGACCTCACCGTGCACATATTCCTGGAGACCGCAAAGAAGGATCTCCCCTTGGCCAGATAGCGAATAATCGACGAGGAATTCTTCAGGCCTTCCCAGATGATCAGGAGCAAGGTAGGCCATTATGAGTTTAACCCTTGTCAACTCTTCTTTAGCCTCTTTGAGGCTGTTGAATCTGGCTCTAAACAACCTTAACATCTTAGAGGGCTCAGCCTTTGGATATCGCATCGATCCCTCTAAATAGACCCCCCGTGTTTCGTTTGCCACTGCCTGGGGGCTCAATATCTCCATGATATGGGAGCGCAATCCTTGGCGATAATGCCTCCTGAAAACATACACTCCTGGGTCCTTGATGAAATTCAGGTCCAATATATCATCGTGATTCAGGTATGGGGCGTCTCTTATGTCTAGCGGCATGGGTAAAACCAGGTTGTCTTATCGGCTATATGGTTGTTGGCAGGGCAGACAAACGCCTTAGAGAATCTAGGAGTTCTTACAACGATCTCGCCCTACAGGTCCGTTTCATCCTCCCTTAAAAAAACATAGAGAGGGACCTCAGATTCCCCAGAAGTAAGCGTGTACTGGCTCTTGGTGTAGCGGATCAGTTTCCCGTCGTCCTTGTACATGAGCTGATGGCCCCGCGTGAAACTGCTGGGCGGAACGATCTTGAAACCGTCGGCCTTCAAGACATGTTCTGGGACGAAGGCAATGTCCCGTTTAAAGAAGTTCTTCGCTGAACGCAAATTCTTGTCTGGATCCTTTCTAGGACCAACCATGGACCAGCCCGAGTCTATGATCTCACCCAGGTACTTTTCGCTGGATATGGCTTTGATTTCTTGTGCCTGCATGGCCAGGGGTGTCCTCCTTTTGCACTGATTTGAACATGGGCACCGGAGCAAATCACTTTTCAGGCCCTGTTTGCGACGCAGTATCATAACATGTTTAAAGGCCCCTTGAAATCCCTGTGTTGGCAACATGCCACCATTTATGATAGCAGAGAACAGAAATCCACGGTCAGCTCATGCAGACCTCTTCTGATCAATGTGACTTCTGGAGACGTGCAGTGACGAATACACTCCTATTTGGGTTAAGCTCCTTTGCTGTGTTGCTCACATCCGGAAGCATTCTCAGAGTTTCGCCCCTGGCAAATGCACTTCTTGTCTTGTTCTCTCTCCTGGCAGTGGCAATGGTCACTGCCAGTCAGATGGATAAAGAGGCCCCATACCAAAGACTGTCCTGGCTATTCATTGTCTTGTCTTTCTTGTTCGTCTTGTCTCGGCTTGAACCACAAACCAAGCCTATTGTGGCCCAGGCATATCTTCTGGCACTACTTACCTTAATCCTTTCAATTCCAAGGGCTGCCCCCAGACACAGAGGTGCTCGCCTAGCCATCATGTGGACGCTGTTTACCTACTTTGTATTGAGCCTTGCCGCAGAATTGTCTCCAACGGCCTGGTTCTTCATAGAGGGATACGCAAGGAAGGCGTCCTATCTTCTGGGTAGGATCTTTGGCCTTTCTCTGAAATTGGGCCCCACTGCCATGGGCATGTGGGGATTAGCGATCTGCACCATCTATACGTGGATTCGCATTTCCCCTTGGCTCCGCCAATTATGGAAAAGGGGTGTCGTTGTCAGTGTGGTGCTGCTGTCTGTAAACCATTTTGGGGCTCTATCCCTGGCATGGTTGGCCTATGTTATGACGCAACGAAGATCAGCAGCCATGTCGTGGGACGTCATGGCCGAACAGGGGTTCACCGCCCTGGATTTTACACCCATACTCTTTGTCATGGAGTGTTTGATCATCCATTTTTTTCTTCATGGCACGTCAAGACCTGACGCAGGGCAGGCAGTGAAATCCCACAGAGCGAGCAAAAAGATGATCCTTGGAACTGCAGCCCTCTGGTTGTTGTTGGTTACCGTTTCCTATGTGACATCTCAGTGGCCGGCAGGAGACTATAGTGGTCGTCTAGTCCTCTATCAAGGAGGCATCACGACCTGGAACAAACCAAACTTTGAACAGCTTGGTACCACCAACAGACCGGGGCTTTTCTGCGTCCTTCCCGATTTCCTTGAAAGCTTCGGATTTCGTGTCAAACTGACAAGGCAAGTATCAAAGGCAATGTTAACAAATGCAGATGTCTTTGTGGTCATGAACTTCAACGAGAAATGGAAAGAAGAAGACTATTCCATTCTAAATGACTATGTCAGACAAGGCGGCACACTGATGGTGTTCGCCGATCATACAGATATGTCTGGCTTGATGAAAGGATCTAATGAGTTACTGTCAGAGGTTCCCATCCGCATTAACTTCGATTCTGCTCATTTTCTAAACAACTACTGGAACGATGCCTTCTTGACGCGCCCACACCCCATAAACAGAAAAGACTGGGACAAAGATGGCATGGGAGTATCAGTGGGCGCCTCATTGCGCCTCTTAAATCATAGAGCGACCCCTTTTCTTATTGCCAGATACGGCTTCTCAGACGACGGGGATAGGGCCAACGCCTTATCAGAGAACTACCTCGGCGATCGAATATACGACCTAGACGAACCCCTTGGCGATATTGTTTTGGCAGCAGAGTCTAAACTGGAAGACGGCAAAGTCATTGTCTTTGGAGACACAGCCTTGCTACAGATGGGCTCCCTACCCTATTGCCACCGCTACGTCTCTGATCTTTTCAGGTGGGCGGTTCACGGAAAATCCGTTGGCCTTCCCTGGGGCTTGGTGCTCGTCTTGGTTCTGGGTCTTGCGCTGTGGGTGGGACCATGGAAAAAACAGTCTATTGCCATAGTCACTGTGGTGATCCTGTCCGTTAGTGCAGCTATTATCATGGGAGAATGGGCGTTGCACTTATGCTACAAAGACCATGACTACACCGGGCCTATTGCATACCTCGATCATGCCCATATGTCCCTTTGCGATCATGAAGGCTATGCCAAGGATGATGGAGACACATATTTGGTAGACAGCCTCGTACGCAATGGCTTTATCCCCATGGCTTGGAAGCAATTCAACGAGAGAGCTCTGGAAAAATCCCTCTTAATGATGAGCATGGCCACGACAAAACCATACTCCAAGGATGAATGCCGTATGCTTGATGAATTCATGAAAAGGGGGGCACAACTTGTCATGCTGTCAGGGGACCGCTGTGCTCATGGGACAAAGGATTTTCTCAAATCATATGGACTGGAAATACTATCAACGCCACTGGGGGCCGTTGCCCCTGAAAACAACAGTGAAGGGATCCTCATGTACAATGCCAATCCAATGGCAGTGGATGGGCTAAAAGAGGAAGAGATCCTTTGTACGGCATTTAAGGAGAAATACCCTGTTGTCGTGGAGCGCAAGGTTGGAAAAGGCACATTGACGGCAATTTCAGACTACGGCCTCTTCTTCAATGGCCGATTGGAAAAACTGGATTGGGCAAGCTCGGCAAACATCTACTTTCTAAGAAAACTTGTTGGAACAATAGATGAAGATTAGCGAATCTATGAAACAGACCAGTAGAGAAGACATGTTGAAAAAGGTCCTCTTTTGGCTTGGAGTCGTCTGTGTGGGCTTCGCCTGGACCTGTTGGTCTGGTGTTTATGTGAGCACTTACAAGCTGGCAACGTATGAAGCATGGTTCGGCTATGTCTTGGCTGTCAGCGGTGCGACGCTTTTCATAATATCCCTGCGCCATATTCAGCTCGACATATCATGGGACTATCTCTGGATCCTTGTGCCATTTATCCTTTATGGCCTGCTTATGCCCTATCCGCACTCCCTTGGCCCCTGGATTCTTGTCTCTGGGTTGGCCCTTTTCTGCTGCGGCCGGAACAGCGTCTTTATCCGGTCCCTAGTCCCAGGGCTTCTGGTCTCTGGTCTTTTGCTCACCGTGGAAAGCCTCCTGGTCCCCCTTTGGTATTACTTGGGCTGTCATGACCGAGGCCTCTCTTGGCTTGCTTCATTGGCTGCCACGGTTTTCACCTTCCTGGGCACAACCTGTTCTGTTAACGGTCATACCCTTGTTGCCAACTACAACGGTGATTACAGAATCATACAGGTCACAGCAGATGCCTTAGGACTCTTGCCGGGGCTTTTCATTCTCATCGGTGTCAGTCTATGCTCGTTGCTGATGGTGCAACACAAGCCGTGGAAAGGCTGGCTGAGGATTCTCTTTTTGTGGGCCTCTTATCTGTTGGCACGATATCTTGTGTCCCTATGGATTTTTCTTGGTTGGGCAGACAAGGCCACTATCACCATGATGTGGAATGCGGTGTATGGCCTACTGAGTTTCGTCCCTTTGGCAGTCGGACTGGCCTTGTCGACAAAGAAGGTCAACTGGACTGGACGCGTACGTCTGGGCTGGGCGGGCCTTTCGAAACGGGTACTTGGCTGGACCGGCTTGGTCTGCATGGCCATCATGGCGGGGATCATGGGATCATCACTCACCGATCCCGGAACGAAGAACGCCGGGAGGGTGCTTATTGACGAGAGTCACAGCCAGTGGGAAAAGACCATGCGGCCCTTTGATACCAACTGGTATGGCATGGCTTCCACCTACAACTACTACTGCTTACGAACATTTCTTGAGCACTACTATCAGGTGAAAGTGAACACAGAAGAGATAAGATCAGCCCTATTGGCAGACCAGGATGTCATCATCCTCAAGTGCCCTACCCGGAGGTATGAAAGAGAAGAGTTAGAAACATTAGAGGCCTTTGTACATGATGGTGGAGGACTATTTCTCGTTGGGGATCACACAGATGTCTTTGGAACGTCGACCCACCTCAACGATCTTGCTCAACGCTTTGGTCTGTCCTTTGACAAGAATGGCCAGTGGGATATTTACGGCCAGTTTTCGGTTTACAGGCAGCCCAAAACCCTGGGCCATCCCGTGGGAAAACACACCCCAGAAATTTTGTTCGCCACTGGATGCACGCTCAGCGCCCGTGTCTGGCATGAAAAACCTATTATAGGTTATGGCATGATGACTCGACTAGCAGACTATAAGAACAAGCATTTTTTTCCTGACGAGGCCCATTACGAGGACCGAGAGTTTGGTCTTTTTCTTCAGTTGGCCGGAGCATTTGAAGGCAAGGGCCGGGTCCTTTGTTTCACTGACAGCACAGTGTGGTCCAATTTTAGCATGTTTTATCAGGGCAAGCCTGAACTGCTTCTGGACAGCCTGATGTGGCTAAATCGCTCCAACACATGGTGGGCCCATGTGAAACCGTATGGGTTACTCCTATCTGGTATCCTTGCCATTTTAGCGGTGTTTCTGAGTCCTTCTTCTGAAGAGTTGAGAAGGCATCATAGCAGCATTGTTGTATGCCTCATGATGACAGTGATCATCTCATCTTACTACGTGGACCTGATCCATCGATGGTCCTACAAACAACCTGCGGCGCTCAGAGATTTCCAGAAGATTACCTTTGACTGTGAGCACTCCGATATCTTTCTGGCAAACCGTTTCTGGTTCCCGGAAAAGAGTAATACCCATACCCTCCACTACGGTGCCTTTTTCGTCTCTGCCCAGAGACTCGGAATCGTGCCGCAAGTAAGACCCTCCTTTGTTCGCACTCTTGAAAAGGACAGAGATCCTATCATCATCATCAATCCCCACAAAAAATTCTCCGAGAAGGAGCTGGCCATTTTTCAAGACTATATTTCACAGGGTGGCAAGGCCTTAATCCTGGATTCGTCGGACAGGGCTGAAGACTCATTTGCCTGGCAGCTTCTAGAACCTTTCTCCGTAGAAATCCTCTACACCACCTCAGAGGGCAATAGCGACGCAGATGATGCCACATATATCTTCTCTGAAGAGACAAATAGCGAACGGAGTGTTGCCTTCCCCGCCCATGGCATCTGCCAGGTAAAGGGCGGACAGCCCCGCTTATGGTATGCGCCAGCACAAGACCATGGGGGGGACCATGAGAGACACTGGGCTCCGTGCCTCACCGAAGTCTCCTTTGGCACAGGAAAGGTATGGGTTTGCACCATGTCTAAGGCATTTTCGGGGGTTGGCCTGGGAAACGCCAGCTCCATCCCGAACAGGCACCAGCAGAACAGATATAGGGTCGTTTTCAAGATCCTGAACGATCTTGTGGGTGACTGAATCTGTACGGGATGACGCCTGCAGAACCCCGAATCCCCTTTGCGCGGCGGACAAAATAGGTCCCTCAAGAACTTGAAAACCAGATGCCCCCCGGCTCATTGAGAGTCAAGGTGCCACCATGAGGGCTCAGTCAAATCTCTTGTCAGAAGCCCAGGGATATCATATAATCTGTTGATATTAAACTATTTTTTGGCTATTTCGCTGGAGCCAACCCCAGAGAATTTCGCTGGCTGCCGGATCAACGGCCTTCAAATCTTTCCACCCTTCCAACAATTTCTCAAAAAAACTTGACATAGGGACTCAACTATATTAAAGTAAATATAATTATATTTACTTTTATGTTATTTTCTAAGGTGATTTCAAGATTGTTGTCTTGGGCAAGCACCACAACCGAGGAGGAAGAGAAAATGAAAAAGGGCTTGAGATCGTTTCTTGTCGTCTGGCTCCTGGCAGTCGCGGGCCTCTTTGTTTTTCCTGTTCTGTCTATTGGAGCGGGGGCGGCAAGCGATGCGGATTCTTCATCACCTCTTTTTCTTGCATCGCTGGACAAGAGCCTGTCCGATTTAAGCAGCTCAAGAATCGCCCTAGATGGGGAGGTTTACGACCCGCGGGGTGCCTATATCAACGAAAATGTCCTCAGCACCGCCGGGCCCAAAAGAGTCATAGAGCTCGCCGACGCGGAGGTTCATCACGGCTGGGAACAGTTCGCCACGACAGCCGTGACCTGTGCGGGCAGCGGAGGAGCTACCTGTCGCGGCACGACCACTTGCGCCGGGAGCGAAACCTGTTTTGGTAACATTACCTGCGGGGCCACCTGTGCGGGCAGCGGAGGAGCTACCTGTGGAGGCACCGTGACCTGTGGGGAACACACCTGTCGCGGCCGCATCTGTAGAGAAATGAGCCCGTACAGGTAAAAAAACAAAAAAGAACAAGGCTGTGCCCTGCGTAGCCGCGGTGAGCTAGGTTCATCTGGCTGCGTTATCAAGGGCACTTTTGTCTTCTGGGGACGTCAACCCTGAAAACACAAGCTTCCGTCCCCTCTGTCAACGGGCTGTTGCTCAAATTGGGCAACAGCCCGTCAACACCTGAACCATCTAAGACGACCCGCCTAGAGGGCAGTCTTTTTGTGATCCAAAGGTCCTGTGCGGTTCTGTTCTTTTTTGTAGTCAAGGGCTGCCCGAATGAAAGACGCAAAAAGAGGATGGGGGTCCATGGGCCTGGACTTAAACTCAGGGTGGAACTGACATCCGAGAAACCACGGATGATCCTTAATCTCAATAATTTCAACCAGTTGCCCATCTGGGGAGGCGCCGCTCATGAGCAGACCTGCCTGTTCAAGTCCTTCCTTGAAGTCGTTGTTGAATTCGTATCGGTGACGATGTCTTTCTGAGATTTCTCCCTTCCGGTAGGCCCGGTAGGCCAACGACTCCTCTTGGAGAATACACGGATAGGCCCCAAGCCGCATGGTTCCCCCCTTGTCCGAGCTCACGTCCCTCTTTTGGACCGTTTCGGTTTTGTAATCAAACCACTCTGTCATAAGATATATGACCGGAAAGGGGGAATTCTGGTCAAACTCTGCGCTGTGTGCCCCGTCCATCTTTCCAACGTGGCGGGCGAATTCAACCACGGCCATCTGCATGCCGAGGCAGATGCCAAAAAATGGGATCTTTTCTTCCCTGGCCAACTGGATAGCACTTATCTTGCCCTCGATTCCCCGAGCTCCAAAGCCGCCAGGTACCAGGACCCCATCAGCTGCCGACAGACGCTGCCCACAAGTCGCCTCGTCAATGGTCTCTGAGTCCACAAAGTCCAGGTCCACCCTGCAATCGTTGGCGATCCCACCGTGGCACAAGGCCTCGTTGAGGCTCTTGTATGATTCCCGCAGGTGAATGTATTTGCCCACAATGGCAATGGTCACGGAATCCTTGGGCCTCTTAATGCAATCCACAAGGTGCTGCCAATTCTCTAACTTGGGCGAGCGGGTCCAAATGTTGAGCATCTCCACGATCTTGTCGTCTAGATGCTCCTGGTGGAAAACCAAGGGCACCTCGTAAATGGTCTCCACGTCCTTTGCCGTAATCACCTGATCCACATCTACACTGCAAAACAAGGCAATCTTTGACTTGAGTTCCTTGGACAGGAATCGGTCGGTGCGACATAACAAAATGTCGGGTTGAATACCGATACTGCGAAGTTCTTTCACACTGTGTTGCGTCGGTTTGGTCTTAGCCTCACCGGCAGCAGATATGTACGGAACAAATGTCAGATGGACGTAGAGTACGTTCTCTTTTCCCACATCCGACTTGAACTGCCTGATGGCCTCTTGAAAGGGCAGGCTCTCAATATCACCTATCGTTCCCCCTATCTCAACAATGACCACATCCACATCTTTGGCCACCGACCTGATGCTCTGCTTGATCTCATCAGTAATGTGGGGAATAACCTGAACCGTACCACCCAAGTATTCCCCCCGCCTCTCTTTTGTGATGACCGAGTTGTAGATCTTACCTGTCGTAAAGTTGTTCTGACGCCCCAGGGTGGCACGGGTGAACCGCTCATAATGGCCAAGATCTAGGTCCGTTTCTGCCCCGTCATCGGTCACAAAGACCTCTCCATGTTGAAATGGGTTCATGGTGCCCGGGTCCACATTGATGTAGGGATCCAGTTTCTGAAGCGTGATGGTCAGTCCTCGACTCTCAAGGAGTGCCCCAATGGCCGCAGAGGCCAGGCCCTTGCCCAAAGATGAGAGAACCCCACCTGTTACGAAAATGTACTTGGTCGGAAAAGGCATGGAAAAGCAATCCTCCTATTGAATGAAGTAATGCTCACGGGTTCACAAGAGACTCCTTTCGATTGTCCGCTCTGGACAGGACAACTGTCCCAGCTCTGACACATGGGCCTGCAATAGGTGGAACCCGGCTACGATACTTGTCTGTTATTCAAACTGGAAACAATCGCCTCTGAGATCTTCTCAGCAGACATCCCAAAAAGTTGCTCCACATCAAGTAATTCCAAAAACTGATCCTTCCAGGCAAGACTTGTTTCCTCCACAATGTTTCGTATGTGGTGATATTTGCCCCCTAAGGCATCTACCTTCTTCTGAAGCTCAACCTGTGCCTTAAATGCTACATTGAACAACAAGAGGTGATCGACCTTGGTACCCGTTGACATAATTGGGACGGCAAGAATACTCCGGTTGTCCATTCTTCCCTTGCCAATAAAGATGTTTCCGTTCTTGACGATGATCCGTTTGGTACCCCGCAGTCTGTTGTCGGTCTCAACTCTGGAAACAAGGGCCTCAGCACTTCCCTCTTTCTTTAACAGGTGTATGGTCGAATCTGCAACGGGCTCTCCCAAAATATTAAGCCCTGCTACCTTGTAGAGGGTCGTCCCTGCTATTTCGCTCAGAACCTCCTGTAGACGCTTTAAGACCAAGACATTACTTGTTGTAATTTGGTTCTTGCTGAACCCTTGATTTTCAAGGGCTTTAAAAAGAAGGCCCTCTACCTTCTCTGAGATCCGGCTTGTTCCCACGGTGACCGTCTTGGCCTGGTGCTTAATAGCATCAATAGGTCGCACCAATTCGTTGACGATCTTTCCTATGCATTCAAAAAAGGTCCTCAACATATTCGGTGCTGTCCCTTTGGTTCCAAAGTCAAACTCAAAATCTGAGATAGGGAGTCTTCCGGCCAGGTACTTCAGCAACAGCGTCAGGTCCGATGCCGTGCGTATGGCCATGGCCGTGGCGTAACGATTCTCCCTTATCCGCTCCTTGAACACCCCGTAAAACTCGGCCGCTTTCTCTCTGAAACCTTCATCCAGCACGATCTCGTATACATCCAGGCCCTTTCCCGTAGAGGCCTGAATATGTTCACGAATCTCTTCACGGAAATGCACCAGATATCGAGATTCTTTGTTAATCGCCAGGGCCGCATAGTATCCCCAGAGGTGACCGGCCAAGGTGTTTATGATGGGCGCGAACCGGCTCTCTGTGTCAGGCACGGAGATTACCGCATCGGCGTAAGGATCAAATCGGTGTTCACCTTCTGTGGCCACCACTATGGGCACTGCTTGGTGGGCCTTAAAGATCGCGGTGTCCTTGACGATATCACTGACTACATCCTCGCGGTTGCCGGCTGCACAGACAAAAATCAGGGGTTCGGAAGACAGGTCAATGTGTTTCTTGTCTTCAACCACGTCTGAAGAAATGGTCTTGTAACAAAGCTCACTCAGCTTTATCCTGATCTCATCTGCAGAGACCTTGTTGGGACCGCTACCCACAATAGCCCAATATGTCTTTGTAACGGCAAATCTCTCGGCTGACTCGCCGATGTCCGTATGTCTTTCCAGTACTTTCCTCATAGACGAAGGCAACTTCCAAAGGTGCTCTATCTCTGCCAGGATGAACTCTTCCGTCAAACTCCCCGCCAATTGGCCTAGTTTCAGACCTAAGATGCTGCCCGCCACAATCTGAGAATAGTAAGCCTTGGTGGAAGCTACAGACATTTCAATGTCTCTCCCACTACTTGTATAAAGCACCCCATCCACCTTAAAGGTGATGTCAGAATCTCGCCTGTTCACGATAGCCAACGTGCAGGCCCCCCGTTCTCTGGCCATGTCAATGGCCCGATTGGTATCGGTGGTTGTTCCCGACTGTGTGATGGCCACCACCAGAGCGTCATCAAGACGACCTTCCAAGACAAAGGCACTGAATTCAGAGGCCTTAAAGGAGGCCACCCGAATCTCCGTTCGGCTCAAGTACTCTCTCAAAAACACTGCACAGGCCGAAGCGGCCACCCCTGCTGTGCCCTGGCCCATAAAAAACACCCTGCGGATCTTATGTTCCCTGAAATCCGCTTCCAGATGAGCAGGAATGACTGTGGTGTCCAGCAATATCTGGGGATGTTGCCTCCCACCTTCTTCTAAGATGGCCACACGCCCTTCAATGGTCTGCTCCACCGACCGGGGGGATTCTGAGACCTCCTTCAAGAAATAGTGGGGATAATGCTGACGATCAATATCTCTGGGCGTGATTTCCGTCTCTTTGACGTCATCCCCAGAAAGCTCAACAGGCGTTCCGTCATAATACATGGCCCTCAGGCCACTGAGCCCCCCTTCAGAATTCCCATCCAGGACAAATATCTGACCCTGGGTCTTGCCAGATATCCCTTCCACCACTTTCTCGCCATCCATCTTCACATAACAAGAGGTCTCTTCAACCAACCCATATATTTCAGAAGCAGGCACATAATGACCTTCCGCCAAACCCACAAATATAGCCTGCCCGCTTCCTCTTTGCGCCAGAAAAACCTGGCCCGGAGCCAGATCGCTATGCATCGCAATGGCATGGGAACCCTCAAAATCGCTGACAGCAAGGCGAAAAGATCCCTCAAGGGTCTCCCCTTTGTTGAGATACTTCTCTATCTGAAGGGGGATAATCTTCGTGTCCGTGGTGATCTCTTCTGGAATAGACTTGCCCGTTTCTCTTTCAAGATCTTGCCGAAGACTCTGGTAGTTATCAATATCTCCATTAAGGCAAACGTGAATGGTCCTAGGCGAATCGCTGGGACAGCTGTCAACGGGATGGCAATTGGCCTCGCTGATTTCACCGACTGAGGCCCAACGGGTGTGGGCCACGGCACTGTGATACACATGACTGCACCGCATGCAGTGCTGAAGCACCAGATCATCTCTCACCTGATTTCTCAAGTACCGGACATTATCCCCCAGGTTTCCTACCTCGGCAGCAACCTTGTAGGTAAAGATCACAGAGACACCAGTGTCCTGCTTATTCGTTACGATGCTGCGATTCAACAAGACCGGGTTCCCTTGTCTTTCCTCAAACTCACCAAGCAGTGATGCCTCTTTTAATGCTTGTCGAAACCCAGTGAACGCGGCCTCGTCCATGACGAAAAGGAGAGAGAGCCCGGCAGAATCCCTGCCTCTGACTTCAAGTCGATCAAGGTTGTTAAATATAATGTTGACCTCCTTCAGGAGCCCTACACAGAGGGGGTCACAGTCATACTGGTCAAATCGTCCAAGGGCAGTTATCTTTTCAATGTTCTCAATGATCTCGTGCCGTAAAGACCACAGAATGTCCCGCAATTCCGTTATTCGTTGCGCGAGGGCCTCACATTCTTCCGCGGCCAGGCGTCCTATCCTCCGAGCCCGTTCCATGTCTTCAGACTCCACGACCGCCTCAAGCTTCTCACAGAGGTCGGTCAGTCGTTTTTGATAGGCTCGACGGGAGAAGACTTCGTAGAAAACCCGATGCTCCCTAAGCTTCTGGCAGAGGTGTTTTGTCTCACCTATGAGCTCTGTTGTGCCAAGATCATCTTTCTCTTGCAGGGGCCCTTTTTCTTCAAGCCTCTGCCCTGCAACCTTGGACAGGGCCTCTATCTTATCCTCGAGATCCTGAATGGGAAGCCCATGGGCTCCGGCAGGCCTTCCCTTAAAGGACAGGACACCGGTTATCCCGCAGCTCAACACGTCGGGCTCATAGGGAAAAAGAACCAGCGAGCCTTCTGGGACTGTCTTCAGACTCTTTCCAAAGTAAAGGCCCGTTATTCCTCTTCTCGCTAGGAACCTTTTGATTCTTTTAAGGCCCATGTTATCTCCTGGTCAGCCTCTGCAGCCAAGTGGCAGCAAGACTGGCCAGCCGCCTAATCATCCTTTGTCCCAAGAATCGCCTCCAGCTTTTTCATGTCATCTGGCGTGTCAACGGCCTTGGAATCATGAACAGTCTCCACCACCTTGATCCGATAGCCGTGTTCCAACACGCGAAGCTGTTCGAGCTTTTCGATCTCCTCCAGCTCCCCTTTTGGAAGCATCGCAAAGCGGTCCAGAAAACGTTTTCTAAAGGCATATATCCCCAAGTGCTTATAGACGTCACAGGGCGCTGACTCATCCCTATTTAAGGGAATGGGAGAACGGGAAAAATAGAGGGCAAATCCCTCGCTGTCAAACACGCATTTGACACAATTGGGATCTTGGACCTCATCGGCATCCTTTATCCTGCAAATCAAGGTGCTCATGTCAAGGCCAGGGTTCTCTTTCAGGGGAGAGACGATCTCCAAAAGGCACTGTGGGTCGAAGGCCGGCTGATCGCCCTGGATATTGATGACCACATCCTCCTTCTTGAGGTGAAGCCTGCCGGCCGCTTCCGCCACTCGATCGGACCCAGACCGGTGACCTGGTGCAGTCATCAACACCTGTCCGCCAAAACCCTGAACGGAACTACAAATCCTCTCGTCATCTGTCGCGACGAACACATCTGTGATAATGTCTGCCTTTTCAGCCCTCTCATATACCCACTGGACCATCGGTTTGCCAAGGATGGCCATCAATGGCTTGCCCTGAAACCGTTTTGAGTCGTACCTGCAGGGTATAATGGCTACTATTTTCATGAGACGCCGAGCCGTTGGCGACCATCCTGAGACTGGCGGCATTCCAGACACAGCTTTGAAATGTCTTCTTCAGGCTGAATGGGATATTTGCCATCGAAGCAGGCCAAACAAAAACCGTTTCTTTCAAGTCCTGTGGCCTCGACCATTCCTGGCAG
This sequence comes from Thermodesulfobacteriota bacterium, assembly GCA_034189385.1. Classification (GTDB taxonomy): domain Bacteria; phylum Desulfobacterota; class Desulfobacteria; order Desulfobacterales. The sequence continues at coordinate 104,313 of JAXHVD010000002.1, read as the reverse complement.
GCTCAAGTAGCATAGACTGTCCAGGCCGATGAAGTTCTTCACCTCTTCCAGCCCGTGCTGGCCGGCAATCAGTTCCCCCCTCGTTGAGAAGTCAATGCCATAATAACAAGGATAGCGGTGGGGCGGACAACTCACTACCATATGAACCTCCCTGGCCCCTGCTTCACGCAGGGTCTTGATCCGCATCTTGCTCGTGGTACCCCGTATAATGGAGTCCTCTACAATCACCACACGTTTGTCTTTGAGGATCTCTCGAACGGGGTTCAGTTTCACCTTGACCCCAAAATCCCGCATGGACTGGGCAGGCTCGATAAAGGTCCTTCCTACGTAGTGGTTGCGAATGACTCCCATCTCAAGGGGAATGCCCGACCCATGACAAAAGCCAATAGAGGCATAGTTTCCAGAGTCCGGGAAGGGCATGGCAAAATCAGCCTCAACAGGAAACTCTTGGGCCAGCTTCTCTCCCAACCTCTTTCTTACAGTATACACATTCTGGCCAAAGATGTTGCTGTCAGGTCTGGCAAAATAGATGAATTCGAAGATACAAAAAGTAGGTTCACGTGGAGAGAAGGGCTTGATCGACTTCAGGCCGTCCTTGTCAATGACGAGTATCTCACCAGGCTCGATATCCCTCAGATACCGGCCGTCTATCAAGTCGAGGGCACAGGTCTCAGAGGCTACAACATACCCCCCGTTGAGTTTCCCGAGACAGAGAGGCCGAAAGCCATTGGGGTCCCTAAAGGCAATGAGCTTATCTTCCGTCATCAAGACGCATGAATAGGCCCCCTCAATTTGGGAAACCGCCTCAACCAAGGCCTCTTCTAGACCATGCCGCAAGTTTCGGGCCAGGAGGTGGACGATGATCTCGCTGTCCATGGTGGTCTGAAAAATAGACCCCCTTTTCTCCAGATCGTCTCTGACTGTTCTGGCATTGGTCAGGTTTCCGTTGTGGGCAATGGCTAACGTCATGCCACCATGGGAGACCACAAAGGGTTGCGCATTCTTTGAAACAGAAGACCCTGTCGTGGAATACCTGACGTGCCCGACGGCCATGTCACCGCGAAGGCTGTTGAGGATTGGTTCGTTAAAGACCTCAGGTACAAGCCCCATTCCCTTGTGTTCGTGGATTGACGTCCCCGTTGAGGTGACGATACCAGCGCTCTCTTGCCCTCTGTGCTGCAGGGCATAGAGCCCAAAATATGCCAGCTTGGCGGCATCGTGATGCCCAAATACCCCAAAGACACCACATGCCTCTCTTGGTCCACCACACCGGGACAACATGCTGCAGTCTCTAGCCTCCATATGAACTTCCGTCCCCTCTCACCGGCGATCCCGTCATCTGTCACTCCTCACTCATTGCTCATTGCTTCTCACGTCGCTCGCCAGCCCGTAACAACTTAAAAAGCTCATCATCTCTTTTTTCTGTGCCAAAGGGGAAACGCCAGGTGTGCCCTATGAGTGGCCGACGACGACTCACGTCTACCCCCTTGCAACCAACCAGGCATCATCACTGACTGCTCTGCCTGTGATAACCCTGAAGGGACTGCACGCTGAGCCCCTTCGTCTTCATCGCCTCAATGCCCGAGGCCATGGCGCAGGCCCCGGCCAGAGTTGTGGCATAGGGAAGACCATAGCCTAGGACGGCCTGACGGATCGTGCGCGCCCCGCCCGCCCCCTCCTTCCCTGACGGCGTATTAATCACCAACTGTACTTCCCCATTCTTGATGTGATCTGTCACATTGGGACGGCCCTCGGCAATCTTCTTCACCATCCTGCTAGGGATGCCAGCATCTTTCAGGTAACGGGAGGTTCCCCTAGTAGCCAAGAAGTCAAAGCCCAGGTCATACAGTTGACGAACCACAGGATAAACCCCATCCTTATCCCCATCTTTGACACTGACAAAGACCGCCCCTTCTGTTGGCAGGTTCTGCCCTGCCGCCAGCTGGGACTTGGCAAAGGCCCTGCCGAAGTCTCCGTCTATTCCCATAACCTCACCTGTAGATTTCATCTCTGGGCCAAGAAGGATATCCACACCGGCAAAACGATTGAAAGGAAAGACCGATTCCTTGACTGAAATATGGGTGGGCACCACCTCTCGAGTGAGTCCCAAATCGTTTAAGGTCTTTCCCAGCATGACCTTTGTCGCCAGCTTGGCCAGGGGGACACCAGTGGCCTTACTGACAAAAGGAACGGTCCGGGAAGCCCTGGGATTGACTTCCAGCACAAAGATCTCTTCGTCCTTGATGGCAAACTGGATGTTTATCAGGCCCACCACACCCAGTTCCCTCGTAAGGGCACGGGTATCCGCCTTGATCTGTTCCAGAAGAGACGTCGGCAGGCCCTGCGGGGGGAGTACGCAGGCACTATCGCCAGAATGGATACCGGCCTCCTCTATGTGTTCCATGATGCCACCCACAATCGTCGTCTGACCGTCTGAAATGGCGTCTACATCAATCTCAATGGCACCCTCCAGGAACTTGTCAATGAGGATCGGATGATCTGGAGAAGCCAGTTGGGCCTTGCGAATAAACGACTCTAGAGAGAGGCGGTCATATACCACCTGCATGGCCCGCCCGCCAAGGACGTAGGAGGGCCGCACCATCACAGGGTATCCAATCGTCGCCGCTACATCTGCGGCCCTCCTCACACCCATGGCTGTCCCATTGTCAGGTTGCCTCAATCCGAGCTTTTTCAGGACCTCTTTGAAAAGCTCCCGGTCCTCTGCCAAGGCAATGCTCTGAGATGAAGTGCCCATAATAGGGACCCCGGCTTCGGCTAGGGCCATGGAAAGGTTGAGCGGGGTCTGCCCGCCGAACTGGACGATGACCCCCAATGGGTCTTCTGCTTCCACAATATTCAAGACGTCTTCTCTGGTGAGGGGCTCAAAATAGAGTTTGTCAGACGTATCATAATCGGTACTCACCGTCTCAGGATTGCTGTTGACCATAATGCTCTCAACGCCTTCTTCCCTCAAGGCAAAGGAGGCCTGAACACAACAATAATCAAACTCAATCCCCTGGCCAATCCGGTTCGGCCCTCCCCCAAGGATCATGACCTTGGATCTTTGGGAACTGCGGACCTCGGTTTCCTGCTCATAGGTGGAATAATAGTAGGGGGTAGAGGCCTCAAACTCAGCAGCACACGTGTCCACCAACTTGTAGACCGGTCCCACCTCAAGCTGCCTCCTCAGAGCCCTGAGCTCGTCCTCCTCTGTCTTAAGAAGGTGGGCCAATTGGACATCGGAGAATCCAAAGACCTTCCCCTTCCGCATGAGGGAAGAGGGCAAAGGATGACGAGCCGCCGCTATCTCCTCTTCGCCACGGACAATCTGGCCTATTTGGTGAAGAAACCAAGGGTCTATGCCTGTCCACCTGTAGATGGCTTTCAAATCCATCCCCGCCTTTATGGCGTACCTAATGTAGAACAACCGCTGGGAATTGGGATTCAGAAGCTTCCCTTTGATCTCAGCCTCAGAAGGGAGCCTTCCGTCTTGTTCCAACCGCCCCTTACCGTCGGCCCCTAGACCAAACCGACCGATCTCCAGAGAACGCAGGCCTTTCTGGAGGGCCTCTTTGAACGTGCGCCCAATGGCCATGGTCTCTCCCACTGATTTCATGGCTGTCGTCAAGTAGTCTTCAGATTCCGGAAACTTTTCAAAGGTCCACCGGGGAATCTTGACCACGCAGTAGTCGATGGTCGGCTCAAAGGAGGCCAGCGTCTCCCCAGTGATGTCATTGGGCAGCTCATCCAAGGTATAGCCAACTGCCAACTTGGCCGCTATCTTGGCAATGGGAAACCCTGTGGCCTTGGAGGCCAGGGCTGAACTCCTTGAGACCCTTGGGTTCATTTCTATGACCACCATCTCTCCATCTTTCGGATTGACGGCAAATTGAATGTTAGATCCTCCTGTGTCCACGCCGATTTCACGGATGATGGAAATGGCAGCGTCCCGCATCGTCTGATATTCTTTGTCGCTCAAGGTCTGGGCCGGTGCTACCGTAATGCTATCGCCCGTGTGGATACCCATAGGATCCACATTTTCAATGGAGCAAACGATGACCACATTGTCCTTTTGATCTCGCATAACCTCGAGTTCGAATTCTTTCCACCCGATGACCGACTCTTCGAGCATGACTTGATGAATCAAGCTGGCATCCAAACCCCAGGCCACCAATTTCTCAAGGTCTTCAGGATTGTAGGCAACACCGCCACCAGTTCCACCCAGGGTAAAACTGGGTCGAACAATGAGCGGATACCCTATTTCACCTGCCATCTCTCGGGCACGGTCCATGTCCTGTGCAATGCCGCTTTTCGGCACACGCAGTCTGATAGCCTTCATGGCAGCCCGAAACAAGTCACGGTCTTCAGCCTTTTTGATCACGTCGGCAGAGGCGGCAATCATCTCTACATTGTAGGCGTCCAGGGCCCCCATATCAGCCACCTGCACAGCCGTATTCAGTGCCGTTTGCCCGCCGAGAGTGGGAAGGAGAACGTCCGGCCGCTCCTTTTCCAAGATCATGGTGACTATCTCAGGTGTGATGGGTTCAATGTAGGTATGATCGGCCGTCTCAGGATCAGTCATGATCGTAGCCGGGTTGCTGTTTACAAGCACTACCTCATAGCCTTCTTCTTTCAAGGCCTTGCAGGCCTGGGTGCCTGAGTAGTCAAATTCACAGGCCTGGCTGATAATGATCGGCCCGGAGCCAATGATCATGATCTTTGATATGTCAGTCCTTTTGGGCATAGGTTCTTTAGGTCCTTACAAATCCTTCATGGCAGGCATTGGTCCCACTCGGAAAGCCCCGCCAATGTTTAAAGGGCGAAGGGCGTAAGGCTTAGGGGTTTTCTTCCTTGCACCTTATGCCTTAAGCCTTGTGCCTTCTCCGAAATCCGACAGGCCCTTTCCAGGAAACATACTACCTCAAAACGCCGGGGCTGCAGGCAGGTGCCATCATTCCCATTCAATAGTGCTCGGCGGCTTGGAACTGATGTCATAGACGACGCGATTGACGCCCTTGACTTCATTAATGATACGGTTGGATATCCGTCCCAGAAGGGTGTGCGGGAGCCTCGCCCAATCAGCGGTCATGGCATCCAGGCTCGTCACTGCCCGAATGGCCACCATGTTCTCATAGGTCCTCTGGTCTCCCATGATACCCACACTTTTTAAGGGTAAAAGCACTGCAAAGGACTGCCATAGCTTCTTGTACAGGCCTTCTGATCTTATCTCATCAAGCAAAATCATATCCACCTTTCTCAAAATGGATAGTCTCGCCTGTGTCACCTCACCTATGATGCGAATGGCCAGACCAGGCCCCGGAAAGGGCTGCCTCCAGACAAGGCTCTCAGGAAGACCCAACTCTTTGCCCAAAACACGGACCTCATCTTTGAAAAGGTGCCTGAGGGGTTCGATGAGTTTGAGTTTCATCCGCTTGGGCAAGCCCCCCACGTTGTGATGGGATTTTATCACAGCACTGGGCCCTCCAAAGGCCGACCTAGATTCGATGATGTCCGGATACAAGGTCCCCTGGGCGAGGAAATCTACCCCCTTGAGTCTCCGTGCCTCCCTTTCGAAGGCCTCGACAAAAATGCGCCCAATAATCTTCCGTTTCCTTTCGGGGTCCACAATTCCTTTCAGGCCTTGTAGAAACTTCCTCTTAGCGCTGACATATCTTAAGTTCACGCTAAAGTGTTTCTTGAAAAGCCCCTTCACCTGGGCTGCCTCACCATATCTCAAGAGGCCGTTATCCACAAATATACACGTCAGTTGGCCACCAACGGCCTGATGAAGAAGCAAGGCAGTAACCGAGGAATCCACCCCTCCACTGAGCCCCAGAATCACCTTCTTATCTCCGACTACAGACCTTATCTCGCGGACCGATTCCTTCACAAAAGATTTCATGGTCCAGGTCTTCTTGCAGCCACAGATCTGAAGTAGGAAATTCTTGAGCATCCTTTTCCCCATGGGCGTATGGGCCACTTCCGGATGAAACTGGAGTCCATAGAGGTCCCTTGCCCGATGGTTCGTGGCCGCCACCCTGGTGCTTGGTGTTGATGCAATGATCCTGAAGCCTTTGGGCACCTTTGCGATGGTGTCTCCATGGCTCATCCAGCACTTTGTCTCCTTTGACACGCCTTGGAAAATGCCGGTGCTATCCTTTATCTGGAGTTTGGCAAACCCATATTCTCTTTGCTGGGCCCTCTTCACTTTGCCCCCCAAGACATCCACCATGTATTGCATCCCATAGCAGATGCCAAGGATGGGGACACCAAGGTCAAAGATGGCGCGGTCCGCCTTGGGACTATTCTCTTCATAGATGCTTGCCGGACCGCCAGACAGAATAATCCCTTTCGGGGCCAGGGCCTTTATCTGGTCGATGCTGATCCAGGGAGGTTCGATCTGGCAGTAGACATGCTCCTCACGGACCCGTCTTGCAATAAGTTGGTTGTACTGGGAGCCGAAATCAATGATGAGGATCACTTGCCGTTCCCCTTTTCCAAGAGGCCTATGAATGCATCAAACAGATAGTCGGAATCGTGGGGGCCGGGAGAGGCCTCAGGATGGTATTGCACCGAGAAGATGGGAAGCTTTCGATGCCTCATCCCCTCAAGGGTCTGGTCGTTCAGGTTGATGTGGGTTATTTCAATGTCCGGGTCTTTGATGGAGTCCATATCCACACAGAAACCGTGGTTCTGGGCCGTAATCTCCACCTTGCCAGTGAGCAGATTCCTAACAGGGTGGTTGGACCCGCGATGCCCAAATTTTAGTTTGTAGGTCTTGCCACCAAAGGCCAGACCCAGGAGTTGGTGGCCAAGGCAGATACCAAAGATTGGATAGTCTGAAATGAGATCCTTAATCGTGTCAACAACATAGGTGAGTGGCTCCGGATCACCAGGACCGTTGGAAAGCACAATGCCGTCGGGGTTCATCGCCCTGATATCCTCAGCACTGGTATAGGCTGGCACAACGGTCACACGACATCCTCGTCGGGCCAGACTCCGAGGGATATTGAACTTCATGCCGCAGTCCAATGTAACCACTTGAAAACGAGTTCCATTTGGCAGTGGCCATCTGTACGCCTCTCGGCAGGTGACCTCTTTTACCAAATCTTGCCCCACCAGCCCTTGGGAAGTCTTCGCCTTTTTGACTAGAGAAGCAGGGTCAAGGTCGCTGGTCGAAATGACCCCCTTCATGGCTCCTGCCAACCGAATGTGTCGCGTCAGAGCCCGCGTATCTATGCCCTCAATGGCCATTACCCCTTGCTCGTTCAGATAATCGGCCAGGGCCTTTTGAGATCGCCAATTGCTAGGCAGGGGCTCATACTCCCGAACGACAAACCCCTCAACCTGAATCCTGTCAGACTCCACGTCTTCATCGTTGACGCCGTAATTGCCGATGAGGGGATACGTCAAAGTGACGATCTGCCCCTTGTACGAAGGGTCCGTTAGAACTTCCTGGTAACCCGTCATGCTCGTGTTGAAAACAACCTCGCCAGACACCCCCCCCTGCCCCGCAAAGGCGTTGCCATGATACACGGTGCCGTCTTCTAAGGCCAATATTGCTTTCATGTCATCCCAATTCCTGAATCTTTGAGCGGCTCTTTCACCCGGATGGAAGCCATGAAGAGCTAAGTGAGTGTCTTGAGTTCTGATTTCTTGAGAACGCACCAGCAGGCTGGACTGCGGTTTAACCCATGGACGGGAACCGTTTTCAGATACGTGATACCGCCTTCAACGGGACATGAACCTCCGTCAGTAGCGGGAGCACCTAAAACAAGTTCTGGGACTAAGAAACGGGATTTCATCGCAAACACAAGGACATATGACCCGCTGCCACTTCATTTCCAAACAGTGCACGTGCCCCCCAAAGCACGTTTTTCGGGTAGTTCTTGTACCACTAATGGCAATTCTTTCAACGGATTTTTTTGAAGCTGATTCCTAACCTCCAACATAAGGCAGTTGATCCATTTTTCAAGAGATCCCATGTGAGACTCAGGGAGGTCCCCATGACTCAATAGAAGGCCTCAATTGGTTTGAATGTGCCCACGTCGACGGCAGGGGCATGAATCCGGGATGCGATAAACATAGATGGGGTCGCTATAGCGGGCAGACTCTGGACAAATGGTTGCCATGGGCCTCCACCCCGGAATAGAAAAGTTACACGACACCACGCGGGCCCCGTGGCAAAGCTCTACCTCAAGTTTGGCGGCCAAGCGCTTCATGACGTCGGGAAACAAATAGCAGAACACCACATCCGCATTCTCAAGACTGACAGGCCAGAAGTCCTTCCACTTTATCTCCACACCTTTCATTGGGAAGCTCAAGACACGGGCCACGCAATAGGCCAGGATATTCACCTCAAAGCCCATTGCCTTCACGCCGTATCGCCTCCTCGCTTCCCTTAAGACCCGCCCGTCTCCACATCCCAAATCCACAAGCAACTCTTCATGATTCATGGGCACGGCATCGAGAAACGACGCTATCCTCAACGAAGCAGTGGACGTGAACAGGGCTCCCTGGGTCAGGGGAAGGGCGCCGACTGTGGCGAACACATAACACAACTTGCACACGAAAAGGCCCCCCACGACAACCAGAATTGCCCAAATACACGCCGACATCTCTTCTCCTGCTTGCCTTATAGATTAGCCCGGAGAGTCTGTCAAAGCAAACCTCTCTGTAGACAAATGGGCCTCTGTATAGTACCGGTGTCCAATATGTTCGAATGGCTAACCAGACAATTGGACAAGATCGCGAGCCCCACCCTGGACTGGGTGCAGGTTGAGGTAACGACCCACTGCAATGCATCGTGTGTCTACTGCCCTCACACCATCATGAAGAACCGCTGGCCAAACAGGCACATGTCCATGGAGCTGTTTAGTAGGTTGATCCCCTTCCTAAAATACACGGACCTGGTCTACTTACAGGGATGGGGAGAACCCCTACTCAACACGGATTTCTTTGACATGGCCCGAATCTGCAAAGACCAAGGCAAACAGGTCGGCTTCACCACAAACGGTACCCTGCTCACTGAGGAAACCATAGAAAGGTTGATAGATCTGCCGTTGGACATTATTGGCATCAGCCTTGCCGGGACCACGGCAAAGACCCACAACCGGTTCCGGAAGGGGACTGACTTGAACAAGGTCATTTCAAGCCTACTGCTGTTGGAAAGAATGAAGGCCAAAAAGAAACTTCAGAAGCCCGAAGTGCATCTTGCCTATCTCATGCTCAAATCCAATTTTGCTGAACTCGACGGTATTCCCTCTCTTGCCAAATCGGTGGGTGCAAAACAGGTTATTGCCAGTAACTTGACCTTTATCGTTGATCCCAAACTCTTTAAAGAGGCTATCTTCAACGACACAGCCCATGGAGATTATTACTCCATGGCACTGGAAAGAACAAGGGACCGAACCGCACTGGAGGACATCATCTTTGAGTATCATGGTCCGCAACTGGACCATGCCTCTCTTAGCTGCCGGGAAAACGTTCGCCATGCATGCGTCGTAAGTGTTGAGGGTGACGTTGTCCCCTGTGTCCTTACCAACCCGGTACTCTGCGGAAACCAGGCATGGGGTGACGGAGAATCTGCGTACTATACTTTCAAAGATCAACGCCTTCCCATAAGGCAGATGTCCTTTGGCAACATTCGCCATGAAAACCTAACCCGAATATGGAATAAGGAGACCTATGTACAGTTCAGGCAGCTCTTTATCCCTTACAGTTCAAGTAAACCCAATGACCGCTTACCCGAGTTACCGCCATGTTGTCTACAATGCTACAAGAGGCTGGGAGCATAGTTACCCGCACCATTTTTGGTTTTTACTCCATCTTCAACTCTCACTGTTCGATTTTTCTTGCAAAAGGCCGTTGTTTTGGATAGGGTGAAAAATGTAATGATCTGAGCTGGTTGTTATGAATTGTCTTCAAAAAGGGAGGTAAAGGATGGCAGATCAAGGAGAGGAAAGCCAATCAGAAGGAGTACAGCCCACTTCGGCAAAGAGCCGGTCTAAATTACTTACAACGGAAGACTACTGGGCTGTCTGGTTAGGCTTGGGCGTCATTGCGCTGGCTATGGGGGTCTTCTGGGCGGGGAGCACGATTAAAGCATTTGCAGTCACTCCGGGCTCCTGGTCCAATATCAGTGCCATAGGTCAAGACTTTGTGAAACATGTGGTTGCCTATGCCGTCATCTGTCTGGGATTTGGCCTGGTGTTTTCCATTAGCATGTTGGCCATGGGCAGAAGCCTGAAGGAGTTTATTCCTGGTTATCTCATTGTGTTCTTAGGGTCTTTGGCCATATTCTATCTCGCTGCCTGGAAATTCATGAAGACCTGGCATCTCGGAGCACCACTCCTTGCCCTGTTGATCGGTATCATCATTGGTAACATCAAGAAAATGCCCAAGTGGTTTCACACTGCCATGCGAACAGAGTATTATATCAAGACAGGTATCGTCCTTTTGGGGGCGACCTTACCCTTGACCCTGATCTTTGAAGCCGGTGGAATAGCATTTTTGCAGGCCACCATTGTGTCTGTTGGGACGTGGATGACTATCTTTCTGGCAGCCACGCGCATCTTCAAGCTGGACCGACGATTTGGGGCCGTGTTGGGTACTGGTGGTGCCGTTTGTGGGGTCTCAGGGTCTATTGCCATTGGCGGAGCCGTAAGGGCTGACAAGGATCACATCGCTATCGGCATTGGAGTGGTCTCTGTTTGGGCTATCGTCATGGTCTTCGCCCTAGCCATCGTCACCAAGTTCATGATTCCTCCCCTTGGCGTGCCTGTGACCGACTCATCCCCCTGGTATGCCATCACACCTGGAGAGGCAGGTGCCTGGGTTGGGACCTCAGAATACGCCGACGCTGCAGGGTTTGCTGTAGTGGCAGAGATCGCCACGGAATACGGAGATGCCGCCATCCATGCCTTTACGCTGATGAAGGTTATCGGCAGGGACATCTGGATAGGGATATGGGCCTTTGTCCTCGCCGTTGTCTCTTGTACTTTCTGGGAAAGGGACCAGGGCGCCACCGTCGGCGCCCGTGTTATATGGGACCGGTTTCCGAAATTCGTTTTGGGTTTCTTTAGTGCCTGTATCATCATGAGTATTATTGCAGGCCTTGCCCCAAAGGACCACGTGGGTAAAAGCGCTGTGGCAGGGACGTTCAAATCCAAGGCACAGAAGCATGCCTATCAGGCTGACTTTTCCGATTATCAGGTGCCTGAAGAGCTTGCCCACAAATTCGCCTATGATCCAGAGGGGTCGGTCATCACCTTTAAAGGGAAGATGTCATTGGACGAGCTTAGCGACCTGACATCGGCAACAACAACAGCAGATCAGGGGTGGGCGCTAAAGGACCTCCACTACAAGTCGGACTGGTTTCAAAGCGAGCTCTATTCAAGGGCCATTGGCCCCATAAAGAAGCTTCGATCCTGGGCCTTTGTCTTCTGCTTTCTTTGTATCGGGCTGTCTACCAGGTTTAAGGATTTGCTCACCTTTGGTATGAAACCCTTTTGGGCCTTTACCATTGGGGTTATTGTGAACGTCCCCCTGGGCTTCTTTCTTTCCACGGTGGTATTCAGTCATTATTGGCAGGCGATCAAATGAGTCGTGTATGTGGTCACTGCAAACACTTCAACAATGACCCCCTGATGCTTGAAGAGACTTTCAAAGGGATCAATATTTTAAGTTCTGTTCACGGTTCCTGTCGAGGAGATGCCGGCATTTGCGCGCTCCACGATTGGTATCTTCTTCCCACGCACACTTGTCCTGACTTTCAGGAAAAGGGCGACACGGTGTCAGAGAACCATTCCCAGCTCTGACCGTCCCATCCCGTTGGGTATCTCCACGGGGCTGCAAAGGCCTCTTTTTTTCAGGCGCACACGATCCTTGCCTCGGAACTATCAATATGATAGTTTTTTCTTGAAATCCCTACTATTTTATGGCAATATTATTGACATGAACATGATGGTCAGCCCCTCCAGATTCTCCCTCCTCATGGTTGACGACGAGCCTGCGGTGATTTCCTCGCTGAAGAGGGTCTTCTTTGACGATGATTATGACCTTCACAGTGCCCAGAGCGGAGAGGATGCCCTTGAAATCATGGGCAAGGCAAGGATCGACGCGGCACTGGTGGATCTCAAGATGCCGGGGATGGACGGATTTGCCCTCTTAAAAGAGATGAAAAAGGCCTCCCCGGCGCTTATGGTGATTATGCTTACGGGCCACGGGGGGATTAAGGAGGCCGTGGAGGCCATGAAACTGGGGGCAGATGATTTTCTGGAAAAGCCTTTTTCACCTGAAGGGTTGCGGGCTAGGGTGGCTCAGCTACACAACATATGGGCATTGAGGGAGGAAAACCGTGCCCTCAGAGACAAGATAGAATCTCAGTTCGGGTTTGATCATCTGATCGGTAACGCCACTGCCATGCTAAGATTGAAGGAGACCATCGCTCACATCGGACCGGGGGATACGTCTGTCCTTATTCAAGGGGAAACTGGAACGGGAAAGGAGTTGGTGGCCAGGGCGATCCACTATCATAGTCTGCGGTCTGAGAAGAGCTTTGTTCCTGTTGATTGTGCCGCCATTAGTGAAACAGTTATAGAGAGTGAGCTTTTCGGCCACTTAAAGGGCGCCTTTACTGGAGCTCATATCTCTACCCTGGGGCTTATTCGTTCAGCCGACAAAGGGACGCTATTTCTGGATGAGGTGGGTGAACTCTCTCCGGCCATTCAGGCAAAGCTTTTGAGAACCATTCAGGAGAGAGAAGTCCGACCTGTAGGCAGCAGCACGAGTTATCCCGTAGACGTGAGGATTGTGGCAGCAACAAATCGTGATCTGACTGAGGAAGTCTCTCTGGGAAATTTTCGTGAAGACCTCTTTTACAGGTTGAACGTGGTTGCCATCAATGTCTTGCCCCTCCGGGATCGCAGAGAAGATATACCGTTGCTGGCAAACTTTTTTTTGAAGCGCTTTGCCACAGACTTCTCACCTGTGGAAGAGATCTCAAAGGAAGCCCTCATTTGCCTGGAAAACCATAACTGGCCTGGAAATATACGAGAACTGGAAAACGTGTTGCGCAGGGCCGTAGCCTTAGGCAAGGGGCAAACTATCATGCCTGAAGATTTACCCTCGAATATTCATCTCTCCCCTGAAGAACCTTCCCTGGACACCATTCGTGTCTCAGAAGATAGCCTGGATGCGTACGAAGAAGCGGCCATTCGGAATGCCCTGGGCAAGAGTGGTCAGAACCGAAAAAGGGCGGCAGAGATCCTTGGTATTGGAGAGGCCACCCTTTATCGGAAGATAAAGAAATATGGCATCAGTGGCTAGCCCACCATGTCCCGAGTCTTGTACTACTGCAGGCCCTTCGTTTTCACCCTGATAGACTCATCTGGTAGCACCCTGTCAATTTGATGAGCCGCCGACTCCATTTAGGCCCATCGACATCTCATATCCGTTAATATTTCAACAAGATAGACACAGATCTTCCCTTTGGCACATTTCTGGCTTTACGAGAATGATAAACAGAACAGGAACAAGAATATGCCACGAGGAGGATCGTCAATGACAAGAGACATCACAAAAGGAAAGAAGCCCAGGGTTAAATTATACAAGATGGACGTAACCTCTCAGTGTCCTCTGATAGCCTGCCGTTTTGATCAGTGCTATTGTAAGAATATGAATAGCCAAAAAATAGTAAACGTTGTGCATTATTGCATGAAAAACTATGAGGCATGTGAAATCTATAAGGCCAAGATGGCGCTAAAGAAGCCTACGAGGTTACAGAGGGTTGCCTCCCGGGAAGTTGCAGCCGACTAGTAAGATGATGTAACCTGCCGCACCAGTCCCACTTAGGCCTCCAACTTCTATAGAGCCCACAGGCACCCGCCTGCCTGTGAGCGCTTTTTCCGCAAATCCCCATTGATCATTCCAACAGAAAACCAAACCTCCTCCTCGACACTCGCAGATACACGGGTCATCATCCTTTGACTTTGTTTACTCACAAAGCAGGGGATTTTCTTGGATACAACGATCCTGAATCTGTCCCCCTTGATGGAAGCCTACTCTTTATGAGGCTGCCACTCAAGGAGGCTTCGTCAGGATTCGATAGGGGCCATTCTGTACTGTCACAGGGATCCCCTTGACGATTCGCAGTCGGTCAAGGTATAGATTCCCAACCTTGCCATGTTATTGGTCCTGGCAAGTAGCAAGAGGCGGGAGAAAATGACAGAGAATAACAGAATACTGATTGTTGATGATGATCGTGGGATTAGGCATTCCTACAAGTATTTTCTCGGCCCAAATCCCACGGAGGGCCTGACCGCCAAATCGGTTTCTCCCCGTGACGAACCAGCAGAAGCAGCGGAGTTGGTCTCCAGAGACGAAAAGGAATATGATTTGACTCTAGCTGAGACAGGAGAAGAAGCAGTCAAGGCAGTTCAAAAGGCGGTTGACCATAACCACCATTTTGCCGCAGCCTTTATCGACATGAGGATGCCGGGTATTGATGGGGCTGAGACTTCCAAGCGGATATGGGCGATGGACCCTAGGATAAAGCTTGTCATTGTCACAGCCTTCAGCGAATTCAAACCCGATGACATCATCCGGGTCACTGGCCGGGATGACCTCTTTTATCTCCGCAAGCCCTTCCACCCTGGAGAGATAAAGCAATTCGCCCGTGCCCTGACCAACCAGTGGAACCTTGAGTCCGAAAGAGAGTTGCTCTCTAGTAAGCTGGAAGACATCAACAAAAACCTGAAAGAGAAAGTGGATCAGCAGACAGCCCTTCTCGTTCAATCTGAGAAGATGGCCTCTATCGGTACCCTTGCTGCCGGGGTGGCCCACGAAATGAACAACCCCATTTCCTTTATAAACGGCAACCTGTCGAGTATCAAAAAGTATTGCGTAAGAATTCGAGATCTTCTAGAGAAGTATGAACAGCTGGAAGCCCTTGTGGATCGAAGCCATTGGAGCAAGGGGCAAGACTCTCTTGAAGAGATTAGAGACTTTAAGGAAAGACAAAAAATCGACTTCATCCTGCAAGACCTAGTGAATCTGGCAGAAGAATCCCTCGATGGAACTGAACGGGTGGGCAAGATTGTCAAGGACCTTAAGACGTTTTCCAGGGTTCACCAGGAAGAGCTGAAGTATGTCGACATCAAAGAGGTCATGGATGCCACTCTGAACATCATACACAACGAACTCAAGTATAAGGTGGAGATTGTCATAAACTTTGATGAACTCCCTAAGGTCAAGTGCTTCCCTCACAAGGTGAGCCAGGTCTTTATGAATATACTGGTTAATGCGGCTCAGGCCATTGAAGCAAAGGGGACTATCACGATAGCTGGGAGCTACAAACAAAAAGGAAATCGGGCAGATGACAAATGCGTGGAGTTATCCATTTCCGATACAGGGTGCGGTATTCCTAAGAGGGATCTTTTCAAGGTGTTTGACCCTTTCTTCACTACCAAGCCGGTGGGACAGGGGACTGGACTCGGCCTTAGCATTACCTATGACATTGTCAAAGCCCATGGTGGCAAGATTGTGGTTGAAAGCGAGGAGAGGGCCGGAACCACATTCACGATAACACTGCCGCTGGAGGCAAAGATCTAGCAGGCCAGGAGCCGATGGAAACGGCTACCCGCTTCTCAACTAGGGCCATGAGTTTCTAAGACGGAGCGAATTGCTGACCACGGAAACGGAACTCATGGCCATGGCCGCTGCCGCAAAGACAGGATTCAACAGGATTCCAAAAAATGGATATAGGGCGCCCGCTGCAATAGGAATCCCAAGACTGTTGTAGAAAAAGGCCCAAAAAAGGTTCTGTTTGATCACCTTCATGGCCTGAAAGGAAAGCCGCACGGCTGCGGGAACGGATTGCAGGTCATCTCTGATCAGGGTAATATCGCTGGCCTCCATGGCCACATCCGTCCCGGCACCGATGGCAATCCCGATGTCTGCCGTTGTCAGGGCAGGGGCATCGTTGATGCCGTCTCCTACCATGGCTACGGTCTTTCCCTCGGCCTTTAGACGCGTTATTGCCGCTGCCTTCTCACCAGGAAGCACTTCGGCCATTATCTCATGGATGCCAACGGCATGGCCTACGCCCCTGGCAGTGGTCTCATTATCGCCGGTGATCATGGCCACTTCCAAGCCCATGGCCTTCAGGGCAGTCACCGCTTCGCCAGCTGAATCCTTGGGCACATCTGAAAGGCCAATGAGACCTATGGCACGGTCCCCTTCTGCTACAAAGACACAGGTCTTGCCCTCGTTGGCCAGCCTTTTTCCCTCTTGGTACAGGCCATTGATCTTCATGCCCTCTTTTTCCATGAACCGCCCGTTTCCGACAAGGCATTTGCTGCCATGTAGCACAGCCTTTGCCCCCAGCCCTGATATGGCTTCAAAGGAAGTCACGGCCCCGGGAAGGATTCCTTGCTGACGTCCTTTCTCCACTACGGCTTGTGCCAGGGGATGTTCCGAAACAGCCTCAACAGAAACGGCGGCCCTTAGAAGCGCTTCTTGCTCCACCCCTTCTGCGGTAATTACGTCTGTAACCTCAAGCTCTCCTTTGGTCAAGGTGCCTGTTTTGTCAAAAACCACTGTAGTGAGTTTGTACGCCTTTTCCAGGCTTTCTCCACCTTTGATCAGGATACCGTTTTCTGCCCCAAGACCCGTACCCACCATCACTGCTGTGGGTGTTGCCAGGCCCATGGCACAGGGACATGCAATGATCAGGACGGAGACAAAATTGAGGAGGGCACGGCTGAATACGGGCTCTGGCACGAGGAAGTACCAGACGACAAAAGTCAGGACGGCAATCCCAAAAACCACGGGCACAAAAATGGATGCCACCTTGTCGGCAATCCGTTGAATGGGGGCTTTCGATCCTTGTGCCTCTTCCACCAGTCGGATAATCTGGGCAAGCGCTGTCTCAGCCCCGACTTTGGTCGCCCGAAAGGTGAAGCTCCCGCTCTTATTGAGGGTCGCCGCAAAGACCTCGTTTCCCACCCCCTTGACCAAAGGAACGCTTTCTCCCGTGAGCATGGATTCATCCACTGAAGATGATCCTGAGACGAGGACTCCGTCTGTGGGGATCTTCTCCCCGGGCCGCACCAATAGGAGGTCCCCTTTTGTCACGGCCTCTATGGGGATATCCATTCCCTTGCCGTCCCTTATGACCCAGGCAGTCTTGGGCTTGAGCCCCATGAGCCGTTTGATAGCCTGGGAGGTCTTTCCCTTGGTTTTGGCCTCCAGCAGCCGGCCCAAAAGGATCAGTGTGATGATCATAGCCGCCCCGTCGAAATAGACATGGGGAGCCACACCTGCACCTGCAAAAGCATTCGGAAAGAAGGTGGCCACAGTGGAATAGAGATAAGCGGAAAGGGCGCCCACTGCCACCAGGGTGTTCATGTCTGAGGTCCTTTGTCTAGCAGCCTTGATGGCCCCTGAAAAGAACCGGCCCCCGACCCAGAAGACCACAGGGGTGGTGAGCCCAAAGACACAAAAAAGCATCACCTGTCTCGGAATCGGCCGAAGGAAGGGAAACCAGTCTTGCATGGAACCAGCAAAAACAAAGACACTCAATGCCAGGCCCACAAAGAACTTCACCTTCAGCTCTTTTATTTCCCTTTCCCGTGCCAGCTGTGCAGAGTCCTCAAGGGCCTGTTCTGAAATACCCAGCAACTCGAACCCGGCGTCAGAGATGACGGTTTTCAGTTCTTCCAAGCCGGCCCAAGCTGAGTGGTGGATGACCGTTGCTTTTCCCGTAGCAAGGTTTACAGAAGCATTATCCACCCCGTCCACCATGTTCAAGGCAGTCTCTATCCGCCGGACACAGGCTGCGCACGTCATACCGCCGATGTTCAGGGTGACTTTATCAGTCAACGTCATAGCCTGCCTTCTTGATCTTTGTACGCACCATGTCCATGTGGACGGACGTTGTGGCGTCAAAGGTGGCCTCACCTTTTTTGAGGTCAACTTCCACGTCTTTCACCCCGTCGATCTCCCTTAGGGCCTTGGTAACGGCCATGACACAATGATTGCACGACATCCCTTTTATCTTCACCGTTGTCATGTGATCCCCTCCTCTCATATCGCCGCAGGTGTTGCTATCGTGACCGAAAGCTTTCTGGGCCCTGTGCCTGTCTCCTTTCGGCCCTGTCCCCCTTTGAGAGAAAATACCATGTCACAAAAATATAATCACTCGTCGGCCTTTACCCAAACCGATATCTTTCATTTCTCAAAACCCAAGGAAATAGCAATGGGGCTGACACGTGCCATGACCCGGTGATAGTGCCTCTAGTTTCGCATCACTCGTTTTCACCAACAGCAGGTGTATCAAGACTGGCACCCCCCAAATCTGGCAACAGAGGGATGGAGAAATTCGCTGAACGAAGGTCTACAGCCATTGCCACCTACAATCTCCGCACAGCTACTGAAGGCATTGGAGGCCGAAGAGAAGCGGATTTCTCCATCCCGAGGCTCCCATTGGATAGAAAAGTCCAAACCAGAGCCCTTCGGTTTTCCAGAGACTTTGGCACATTTTTACCGGTTATTTCAGAAAGGTGATACGTGTGCAATCTGAGGTATTATGTTTCAACCACCTATTCCGCTGCCGGATCGCTGAGCTTCACTCGTTCTTCAGGTCAACAAGGTATGACTGAAGGTCGCGGCCCATCTCAGCATTTTCAAATCTCTTGACTGCCGCAGCGGTGAGTTCTTCCAGCACTTCCTCCCGATACCGGGGGCTGATGTGCACAAGGACCGCCCGGCCAACGCCTGCCCTGGAAGCCACACGGGCAGCATCATCTACCGTCATATGCCCCTTGGCCTCTGCCTCTGCCTCGTGTTCTGGAAGGAACATACCGTCCAGAAAGGCCAGATCCACATCTTCACAAAGGCGATACAGGTCCTTGCTTGGTCGGGTGTCCACGGCATAACACACCTGACGCCCTGGTCTGGAACTGCCCAAGACCTGATTCGGAGAGATCCTGGTCCCATCTTTCAAGATCACTTCATTGCCCCTTTGCAGTTCTCCCCACATGGGGCCACTTGGCACGCCAAGGGCCTGTGCCGCCTGGGCTCTGAACTTCCCTGGACGGGGGTGTTCTTCAAGACGATACCCCAGGCAGAAGCTGGTATGTTTTAGAGGCCTCCAAAGGATACGGACCCTTTCATCCTCATAAGCCACATGAGAGGCAGCCTCGTTCCATTCCACGAACTCCATTGGATAGTTGAGGAAAAAGCCCAGAGACTGGTGCAGATGTGAAATGAATTCCTTGATCCCCGAAGGCCCAAGGATGGTGAGAGGACCGGGCTCCGGCACCTGAGCTCTCATCATGAGAAGCCCTGGTACACCCAGGCAATGGTCTCCATGCAGGTGGCTGATCGCAAGGACCCGAAGGGCCTTAATGCCTAACTTGGCCTTTTTAAGACCTACCTGAGCCCCTTCCCCGGCGTCAAAGAGATAGAGATCTCCCTGGTGGCGGACAGCCAGGGAGGTCAGTGAGCGGTAGGGCATGGGCGCCATGCCCCCTGAACCGAGAAGTACACACTCCATCATAGTCTTTCAGGGTGGCTCTGAAAATGAACGGGGGGATTGAGATCTCACAGCCCTGATATTGGCCTTCACCTTTTCCAGGCCTGCTCGAGCAAAGGCAGTGTTGCCAAACCTCCTCTCAAAATGCCTTTTCCCCATGGCTAGGATCTCGTCTGTTGACGGCAGGCAAAGATCCATTGCTGACCGGCCCTGGTTAAACGGACACACTTCCTGGCAGACATCGCAACCAAAACAACAGCGTGACATTTTTCTTCCTGTCTGACGGTCGATTGCCCCGCTATACTCAATGGTCAAGTACGACAGGCATTTTGAGGCATTTATAGAAAAGGGACCTTCAAGGGCCCCAGTGGGACAAAGATCTACGCATCGGGTACAGGAGCCGCATTGGGTTTCCATGGGCGGACTCGTCGACCGCGGCAAAAGGGCCGTAGTAAGAATCTCCAACAGGAAGACATATGACCCATGACCAGGGACAATGAGCATATTGTTTTTCCCAATAAACCCCATGCCCGACGCATAGGCGAAGCTCCTTTCAAGAATGGGCGCCGAATCAACACAGATCCTTGTCTTACTTCCCGGATACCTGTCGGCAAGGTCATGGATCAACTGCCGGGCCAGTCTCCTCAACCGATCGTGATAGTCCGCTTTGCGCGGTTCTGCATATCTTGCCACAGTAAAACCGTCAGGGGTCATCGGCTTCTTCGAGCCGTAGGGATAGGCCAAGGAGATCACTGTCTGGCAACCCGCCAAGAGCCCCGTTGGATTCTCTCTCAATTCCTGATACCGTTCTAGCCAGGCCATTTCTCCATGCTTGCCGGCACTGACCCATGAACAGAATTGATCAAAGAACAAAGGCTTTTGGGGCCTGGAAAAGCCCACAGCTACAAACCCTAAATTCTTGGCCTCTTCTACAAAGCGGGAAATCAAGGTATTATGTCTGATAAGGATGGTTTAAAGCGGGATCCGTTCGTCCCATAGAGGCAGGCTCCGCTCCGGTGGGTGGAGACCAGCGGAAACCTTGGTTTCAGTCAAAAAGGGGTGAGGCTTTCAAAGCCATCCACCGTAACAAGGATCGTTTGTTCAAACTGGGCAGAAAGGGACCCATCGGCTGTCACGGCTGTCCACCTGTCTTCCAAAATCCGAAGGTCTTTTTTGCCCAAGTTGATCATGGGTTCCACCGTGAACACCATGCCTGGAACCAGGGCAACCCCTTCTCCTTTCTGACCGTAGTGGGGAATCTGAGGGGGTTCATGAAACTCAAACCCGACACCATGGCCCACGAATTCTCTCACCACTGAACAGCCCTCCCCTTCTGCATAGGTCTGAATGGCCCAACCTATGTCTCCCACGGTGTTTCCGGGACGTATTTCTTCCATGCCTCTTCTCAAACACTCTCGAGCCACGGTAACGATCCTTTTTGCCTTCGCACCCGGTTTTCCAACGAAAAAGGTTTTGCTGGTGTCGGCATGATATCCATTTAAGATAGGAGTGACATCTACATTGACAATGTCTCCTTCCTTTAGGACCCTGTCCCCAGGAATCCCGTGACAAATGACTTCATTGGCAGAAACGCATACACTCTTAGGAAAGCCTTTATAGTTGAGGGGGGCAGGAATGGCACCCCTTTTGAGCGTAAATTCATGGACCAGGGTGTTGATCTCATCGGTCGTGATCCCTGGCCTGATGGCCTCCTCGGCCAAATCCAGGGTTTCCAGGGCCAGACGTCCTGCCGTTCTGATATGTTCAATGTCTCCTCGAGCTTTAAGACGGATCTTGTGCTTCTGAAAGTACAGATCCTTGAGGCTTTCAAAAGGGGGGCTCTTTTTCCCAAGACAGCACTTCTTGTATTTCAGGCCACTGCCGCAAGGGCAAGGGTCATTTCGGCCGACCTTTAACCTATTCTCTTTAAATGACATGTCTTTTTTGTCCCAATGTTCCCTGATTGTCTTAGATAGCTTAAACAAATCTCCCCTCCATCCTTCAACTCACCCCAGCCTCTCCCATGACGGGCTGTGCTTGTCCTGTGAAGCCGGAGGCGAGAAAGGGCTTTTCCAGCCTCTATCCCTATGCAATTTGAAAAATCGTTTTGATATAGTACTGTTATAATCTGAAGAATGGGATGTCAACATGGATTTCTCTGCAGAGGAGGGGGCCATGGGCGGTACGGCTATGCCAATGAGACCATTCGGCGTAACAGGTCAAAAGGTCACGGCAATCGGGTTGGGCGGTGAAGGGATCCTGCGTACCTATGGAAAGATCGACCAGGCCCGGACGGTCATCCAGGAGGCCATCGCCCAGGGCATCACCTACTTTGACTCAGCCCATGTTTACGCCGATAGCGAAGTCTATTATGGTTCTGTTTGGCGGGAGTTTCCTGATGAGCGGACCAGGATCTTCCAGGCCAGCAAATCGGCGAGCCGGGATCGCCAAGGGGCCTTGAGAGACCTTGAAAGCACGCTTGATCGCCTGGGAACCAGTTATCTGGATTTGTGGCAGATTCATGACCTGAGAACTGATGAGGATCTAAACGTCATCTCAGGCCCTGGCGGGGCCCTAGAAGCCTTTGTGGAAGCCAAAGCCTCTGGCAAGGTCCGTTTCATTGGGGTCACCGGGCATCATGACCCTGCCGTCTTAACCAGGGCGGTTATCGAGTGGCCAGTAGATACAGTGATGATGCCCGTCAACCCGGTGGAAGTCGTGCTTGGCGGTTTTCTCACCTCAACCTTCCCTGCAGCCCAAAAAAAGGGCAGGGCCGTCATCGCCATGAAAGTCCTGGGTGCCTCTTATTACATCCATCCCCAGTTAGAGACCACACCAGAAGAACTCATCAGATGCGCCCTGTCCTACGACACAACGGTCGTTATTGTTGGCTGTTCAACTATAGAGGAGGTCAAGACACTGGCACAGGCAGGTCGAAAAGAAGAACCCCTCAGTGCCAAGGAAAAATCGGATCTCGCCCGGCGATTCGAACCCCATGCAAGACAACTGGCGTTTTACCGCGGGGTCTTGTAACGCTGTCTGCTCACCTGTGATCATTGATTGGCACGTCAAGCCTGTCTTCCTGTCTGATGCCAGCACCATGGTAGCATTAAGATCATGGGCCTAAGACGATGTTCTGACCACGTTTATGGGCGACACCCCTAGTTTGGCGCGCTACCGCCACAGATGATTCCAGAAAATAGGGTAAGGTCCGTAAGGGACCCCCACCCTATCCTTAGTCTTTGAGCGTTACTGCTTCTTGGGATGACACTCCTTACAGGCCGTGGGACCTGTAGGCTTCGCTTCTTTCTTTAAGGCCTTGTGACAGCCCACGCAGTTTTCATGTATGGCTGAGTAGTAGTACTTCTTGATCTTTTCTGCCTTGCTGAGCTTGGGCGCACCTTCCTTTGGCTTTGGGGCCTTGGCCTCGCTGTGACAGGCCATGCATTTCTTGACTTCATCACCCTCTTTCCACACATTCTTCCCATCTTTGTACACATGATGGCAGTCTGCGCAGGCGATCTTGTAGTCCACATTGTGTTTCTTGTGGGTAAATGTCACGAGGGCCTTCTTGTGCTCTTCAAAGACCGGTGAATGCATGGTGACATTGTCAGGCGCCTGTTGCGTGGCATAGACACCGGCAAATAGAAAGGCCACGCCCAAGCCTGAAACCATCAACACGAGCAATACTCTCTTCTTCATAAGCTCCATTTTCCTCCTTTACAGAGATTTTTTTGAGTCCATTAACTCTTGTCACGCCACCTCATCCCATGAGGTGGCATGTAAAGGCTTCATGCCAAAAGATCAACCATTGTTTCAGCACTATCCATTGCCATTGTCCCCGGCAGAAGTCACATTCTCGCTAATCCAGAGGATGGTCTGGTGCGATTCTGGTGTCTCCAAGATCATGACAGATGCCACATCGCCCTCGAAAGAGCTTACGATAGCGCTGGGGCCCGGTATAGATGCCGGCGGTTTGAACAATGTGAAGAAGAGAAGCGCAACGGCCATGGCTGCGGCAGGGAAAAAGAATCTTTTGGAAAAAAGCAGATCCCTCAGTCCCATCCACCACTGGACGTCTTGTCTACAGATCACCGCGATTACGTTTTTTTCAATCTTTCCAAGGTCAACACCAGAAAGCCCTTGATCCAAACCAGTTTTAAACTGGACTGAGAGGGTCTGATTCTCTTGAAGGGCTTTTTGACAGGAAGCACAATGATCCACGTGTTCCCTCATATGGACAGACTCCTCCGGTCCGAGTTCCTGATCAAAAAAGCGGCTTAACAACTCCTCATCACACATATTTCGGCTCATAATCGTCCTTTTGCCTCACAGATGTGGCGTTCTATTCTATTAGACACCGGTCTTTTAAAAAAACTCACTCGAAAAAGAGATTTGTGAACGGGGCTGGAGGCTTCATGAGTGTCACATGGTGTTTGCACAGAGCCTTGCTGTGGATTGGTCCAAAGGATGAAAGATCGTTTTCACTCCATTGGGGTTCTGTCTTTGTGCGACGGGGTCACCCGTGTCGGGCTGTTGCCCAAATTCCTTTTCGTCTGTTCTGAAGCCTCAATTGACGACCAAGGCTCCCTTCAGGCGATGTCGCATGTCGTGGCGCTCTTCAAGCCGTCAGGCGCAACCTTTGCGCTATACTTGCCTTGCAGGCTCAACGAGTTGACATCGCTTGTCTTGCGCTTTGCCAAAATTTGTTCACAAAAAACGCTTCAATAAACCACTGAAAGGGTTTTTTCTTTGGGTAACAGCCCAATTATTCGGCTGCCTTGGCCCCTTGGCAGGAGACTAGAAGGAGGCGGAAATGTTAAAGAGGAGAACACCGTCTTGGTGCTTGGGTCCTCCCACGGTAAGGCTTGTGTGGTTCAGAAGTTTGATGAGGGTTTCGAATATCTGCTTTTTTTTCTTCAGGATGACAAGTTTTAGTTCAATTCTATCTCCTGCAATCTTCATAGGGGTCATCTTTAGGACCCGATTTCCAGGCAGGAAAACGGTACCGGTCTCTTTCATGGTCAGATCTACACGGTCCTCACCTAGAAGCCGGTATGAAGAATATCGGAACACAGACTGGAGTTCCTTTACTAAGGACGATAACCTGGGATCCAAGTCTTCCGATTTCTGAGATGCCAGCACCGTCTTGACATCAATGGCAATATTGCCCCTTGCCCACAGAGCAACTGGCCATATAGCCCCAATAATAACTAATAAAACCAAATAGTTGAGTCTTTTGAGTGCCATCCAGTTCCCCTGTCGAACGCACGCAGGTACGTAAGAATAGAGCGCCCCATTGTCCCAGAGAGACCCTTCCACAACTCTTTCGAACGTCCATTGTGGGTTTTTTGTGGTACCCATTCCCGACTCCGTCGGGATGAGCGGTCCGCCCTGGCAGATCAAAAAGGTTACACAGAACCAAGTCAGAAGGGGTTGTCCAAAGCCTTCCCAGACTCAGTTTGGTCATAACAGATGCGCTTTGTCATGTAAAAGAGTTTGTCACATATTGCCCCCTTGTTGTTTGATCACACTTGTTCGAGATGAGGCTTCAGCCCCTGTCTTAGCATCTTGCGCGCGTGAAAGAGCCGGGAACTGACCGTTCCTTTTTTGATGTTCAACACCTTGGCAATCTCATCGTAGGAAAGACCTTCCAGTTCCCTCAATGCAAACACGGCCCTTGCCTCTTTGGGGAGCTTTTTCAGGGCAGCCAAAAGCGTTTCTCTCATCTCCCTGTTCTGGTAGAGGATCTCCGGATCATAATCGCTCGTTCCCAAGGCGGGGTGGTCAAACAGCCCCTCTTCATCAATGGATTTATGATGCCACCTGAACCTCCGCTTCCATTTTCTCCTCCAGTTAAGGCACTGGTTGACAGTAATGCGATGGAGCCACGTGGAAAGCCTCGATGCTTCTCTGAAGGTTTGGATGTTGTTGTACACCTTGAGAAAGACTTCCTGTATGATATCCAGGCTTTCTTCTCTGTCTAGGGTAATACCATAGGCTATTTTGAGGAGGCTGGCTTGATACTGTCGAACAAGCAGGCGAAATCCTTCCTCCTGCCCTTGTTTTAGCAAGGAGACGAGCCTCTTCTCATCCAGGATATCCTCATTCACCTTATTAGACGCCAAATGGCACGCAGAGAATCAACAAAGATGGTCTCGTAAGACCTCAAAAAATCGAATTTTCTGTCCTACCGGCAGAAGCCGACATCAGGATCTTCTGTATATGCTGGACTTCGGCCTTCGCCTATATATCAGCCCCCCACCTCTCAGGAAAAAGCAAGATCTTCACTGGCTCATCAGAGAGGCAAATGCCCTCTGCAATCAACCTATAGGGAGACAAAGAACAGGTCAAGTCCTGCCTGA
This sequence comes from Thermodesulfobacteriota bacterium, assembly GCA_034189385.1. Lineage (GTDB taxonomy): Bacteria > Desulfobacterota > Desulfobacteria > Desulfobacterales. Next base: position 78,411 of record JAXHVD010000002.1, on the reverse strand, counting down.
CATGAAGGGTAACCGTTTGGAAAAGCTCGGAGTCTGCCCATCTGCACCTTTTCCTCACCTCCTTGGCCCGACCTTGTCTCTTCTTCGCCCCGGTCTTGCCCTCCATTACCGGACACAGCGTGATCTTTTTTATGGGTTACGAGGGTTCCTGACCATATTGGGTATGGACAAGGGACGAGCAGTACCACATATAGGTAGTTAGTATTAATTATATATAATTTAAACTAATTTGATTGACAAAGTATTAATTTTTCATTATTTATATACTTGTTAGTTTGAACTTATAGACTTTGTCCTCACAAGAATGTGTTTACAAAGCCGAGTTTTATGTAAGCGGCAATGGGAAAGACGATGAAATCCCCGCAACAGGTCAGAGAACAGACGTTTCAACGGAGAAAGGAGGCAGCCACGGAAACCTGCGCTTGCGGCTGTGGCCTTGCCGTGACCCCCGGGAAAAAGTGGAGACGGGGACACCACAGACGGCCTCAGACAAAAAGGCCCGAGGCCAGCCATTTACCTGCCGGGGAATGCCCTCTCTGTGCAACGTGGTTTAACAGAGCAGAATTTGGCGCTTGTCCATTCTGCCAAGGGAGGCCTAAGTGAATTCATGAAGACCAAGTTCTCTACCTCCGCCAGTGGCGACGATAAAGAACAGCAAAGCCTTGAGTCAAGACGACTCTGTTACGCAGCACTTTACAGCATGCCCCCCCCTAACTGCCGCAAGCCCAGACGTCCATTGCGCAATCTTGGCCGGCAATCACACAGCGGAAGGGGGCTTTTTACAACCCTGACAAGAGGCCAGCCCCAGAAGGTTGGATGAACGGGCCATGGAAATGGAAGGTTACCAGAAAAGAGAACACACCGGCCTTCGGTTCTTCACAGGGCTGGCTATCGTTTGTTGTCTGCCCTGCTTGTCAATGGGGAAACCTGGTTTGTGGAAGCGCCGGCTAGTTTCCAAGAATTGAATAGAACGCAAACTTGGCCAATCCTTCTGCGTCTATGGTTAATCCCATTGGCAGCATGGCAAACGCAGGAAAACCATGAAAGACTTTTTGCATCATCTCAACGGCCTGCACCCTGTTGGCTTGCGAAGGTCTTGCTGAAGAAATACGCGCGGCTCATTAGATCATTTACCCCTGAGTACCTCCTCTCTCAACTGGGGCAACCAGAAACCACCCCCCCCTGGTTGCCCCTCTCTTTTTTCACTGAAACGGACGGAACAAAAACCAGTACCAGGGGACCCGCCCTTGGCTTCATCCTACAGAGGCAAAGGGATTCTTTTTACACGGTGAAAGCCTTTTGCACAACCCCCAGTGGGCCTTGAAAAAACGATACCTTTCAAGCCCAGTAGGAGCAATGCCCCCCCCCCACGCCTCTCATTGTCTGGGCCGACCTTACACGCCTATTTCGTCCCCAGAATCTCTCTCAATCTGCCGGAGAGCTCTTTCACATCAAAGGGTTTCTGAATAAACCCGTCACAGCCCCGTTCAATTATCCCGTTCGCCCGGTCGTCCCTGATGTATCCGCTTGAAAGCAGCACTTTGATCTTAGGGTTCATCTCCTTCAATCTGTCATATACCTTGCCACCATCCATATCCGGCATGATCAAGTCCAGGATCACGATATCAATCTTGTCCTGGTTCTCCTCGTATAGCTCTACTGCCTGTTTTCCGTTTTTCGCTTCAATGACCCTGTAGCCCAATGCTGTGAGCATCTCCTTGCCCACGTCCATGATCATGGCCTCGTCGTCTACAAGAAGCACTGTCTCTGTACCCTTGACGACATCTCCCGGCGGCTCCTTCTCTCTTCGTATCTCCTTCTCCGAGGCCGGCAAATAGATGTTAAATGTGGTCCCGTAGTCTAGTTCGCTATCTACACTAATGACGCCTCCATGATTCTTGATGATACCGTAAGCAGAGGCAAGCCCCAGGCCTGTCCCCACTCCCAGCTCCTTGGTGGTAAAGAACGGCTCAAACACCCTCTGCCGTGTCGCCTCATCCATACCGGTTCCGGAGTCTGTCGTCGATATCTTCACATAATGGCCAGGCTCTACGTCGAAAGCCCTCGCATCATCTGTATCAAGCTTGACATTCTTGGTCTCAAGGTATAGATCCCCGCCCTCGGGCATGGCCTGCCATGCATTCACATAAAGATTCACCAATACCTGCTCTATCTGCCCCCTGTCTATCTCCACTGTCCAGATGTCTTTCTGGTATTTCCTGCGAATCTTTATCTCTTTTTTGGCTCGACCCAGCATCTCAGAGCTTTTTCCAATCAGATCGTTCAGGTCTGTCGGCCTGACCTCGTATTTGCCAACGCGGGCAAATCCCAAAAGCTGTTTGGTAAGATGGGCTCCCCTCTTTACTGCATCCTCTATCCCGCTCAAATGTTCAGAGTGTGGATGATTAGAATCCATATCCATCAACATCAAAGAGGCTCGCCCCTGGATCCCCATGAGAAGGTTGTTGAAATCATGGGCAATGCCTCCAGCAAGCGTGCCAATAGCCTCCAACCTCTGGGCCTCTTGGAACTGTTCTTCTAGACGCTTCGACTCAGTAATATCCAGTGTGACTTCGATACCCCCCACGATATGGCCACGTTCATCCCGCTCTGGATAACCCTTTATAGACCAAGTTCTCCCGTCTGGGGTGGTCTTTTGCACTTCCTGTGGAAGACCAGTCTCCATGGCCTTCACAACGGCACAGTCGGGACAGGGGGTGCTACGCTTGGCCCATATCTCATAACAATGGCGCCCTATCAATTCCTCGCGAGCCAACTCAGCTGAGGCACATGCAGCCCTGTTTGCCCAGAGGATCTTCATGTCCCTATCCCCACGTATGACATGCTCCACCAGGTTATCGAGGATGGTCACCTTTTCCTTCTCGGCCTTCTCAAGGGCCGCCTGTGCCTGCTTCCGGTCTTTTAATCTCTCCTCTTCGATCTGGAAGACGTCCCAGAAAAGGCGGGCAGCCACGTGGTCAATAAGTCGCACATGGTCAGGCTTGGTTCGACCGATCTCGTTGGCAACGTCATCACGACCGGTCAGCTCAATGATCAAACCAAGGTCCTCCAGCCCATATAGATCACGATAGTCTCTCGTTGTATAGAGGCCCTTTTCCTGGGCGTAGCAGTAACCTTCAGCCCTAGGATTCGTGCATGCCACTCCAATGAGCTTCATCCGAAGCTGGCTCAACTTTTCGGCAAACATCATGTTCATGATTGCCTTGCATCCCGGGCCCCCACCCACGATGGCCACGTTAAGCACTTGAACCTGTTCCATGGATTGATCCCTTTTCAACGGTATGCAGATAGCAATACCATCACTCCCGTGGGAAAATTCCTACCAGTTGCTCCCTGAAAAAAACGAAACTCCGAGCACCTTGAACACTCCTTCCATACACGGGGATTTCTTGTCTATCACAGGGCCTTCCCATTTGAATTCGTCGTTATTTCGCATTATTGTACATCAATCAGCGACAAGTTGTCAAGCTGAGTCACGGCTGGTCATGAGGCGCGAAGACGCCACCATAGCAGGTGCCGTGGACTCAAAGGCCTGTTCAGCGAGACTTGTTGACAAGAAAGGGCACTACCCCTATGTGGTGAAATGGGCGCAGGCAAGTGAGACACGGAAACGGGAATTTGATGACCGTCTAGTTTCCATACAAAATGCGCTGAAGCTCACGATGGGTGAAGTAGGGATCATCATTTCTGAGGTAGGGAAGCATGATCTTTTTTCGACGGAGGAGGTCTCTTGAAATCTCTCCGAAGATTTGGTCCGGCTCGTAAAGCGCAGCCTTTGCAATAGGGTTGCCAAAAGGGTTGATGATCTCACTGCCCCCCCAGAACCGGAAAGTGGTATCCTGGAACATCTGAAATGGGGCCTCTGCTGAATCTGCCCCGTCAGTTTCATAGATGACCGAAGACCGCCTCTCTTCATAGCATTCTTCTCCCACCCGGTTGGCACAGATATTATATATGCCAAAAATGCGCGAATAGAAACTGTCGATGATGGACCAGCTTTCGATATTGCTGAATTCATCCCCCATGGAACCCTGTGACGAGCTGAAGATCGTCACAAAGATGTCTGCCTTTTGGCACACTCCGAGATACGGCAGGGAGGGATGCCAGAGATCATTGCAGATGAACACAGCAATATTAAAGCCGAGGAGTCTCAATACAGGAACCTGTTTTCCATGGGCGAAGTATTTCCGCTCCTCAAAGACACCGTAGTTGGGCAGGTTGAGTTTGCGGTACGCAAAAAAGATCTCTCCGTCTACGGCCACAAGGGCAGAGTTGTAAAAGTTCATAGAGAGGGATTCCTCGATAAAGCCCACTACGGCCGCCGTGCCTTTTGTAGCAGATGCTAGTTTCTTGATCTCTGGAGAATCCAGCCTCAGAGCCACTTCGTGATATCTTTGCCCCACGAAATACCCTGTGAGGGCCAGCTCAGGGAACACGATGAGCCTGGCCCCCTTTTCTCGACCCTCATGGATCTTAGAAATCACACCTTCCAGGTTGGCCTTCACATCCAATAGGACCGGGCTCGTCTGATAAACGGCTACTTTCATTTTCCGCAGATTTCCTTATCCTAACACATAAAGGATTTCCCCGTATTTTTCAAGGTATGATCGTCCCGCATGTAGTTGGCCTGACTGCCGTTGCGCTTAATGGCATCAAGGCCTTCTGGGTCATAGGGCTCAATGTCATATTCGGGGGCCTGGTCTGGTCCTGTCTCCTGGCAAAGGGCGATATGCCTTTCCAGCTTGGCGATGGAAAAAGAAATCAGTTCCTTTAAGAATCCAAAGGCATGCCGCATCTGGTGAAAACCGTACTTTTTCATAAGGCCATATCCTGCGATAGCCTCTTCTTCGGCCTTTTTGTTGGGCCTTTCCTGGCTCGTTGTGCAGGCCGTCTGTATGGACGGGAGCCCCAGTCTCTCGTTCACCTTTTCCGTCAAAAGGTTGGCCACGTTGTGTGAGATGAGTCCTAAGTCCACGGCATAGTTCTTCTGGATGTTCGCAATGGAGGGAAGGCCGGCATGGACCACCATGAGTCCCGGGTTGACCAGTTGGGTCAGGGTGATGCCAAAGAGGGCTTCAGCGTGCGTCAGGGCCAAGAGACCGGACATACAATAAGGAGACGAAAGGCCAGCCATGGGCATGGTAGAGACATAGATAGGGATCCCTTTTCTCACGCACAAAAGGAATGGATCGATCATGCTTTCGATGACATTCAACGGACTGTTGATGATGGAAAATTGGACAGTAAGGTCGCCTCTAGTCTCATGGATTTCCTGAGCCCTGGCAATGCCTGCATCCGTCACAGCAGCTACATAGATGGGTTTATGGCAATTCTCCACAAGGGTGTCTATAACCTTCACCTCTTCCTTCTTAATCAGAACCCCCCTAGCCATAAAGTCAATGACATCAGCGTTGTCAACAATCCTGGCTATCTTGGCAAGATGTTCGAAGGTGGGCGCTATGAGGTCACCAGTCTCATCATCATAGACAAAGGGTGCCGTTCCCCCAACTCCAAAGGAGTCCTCGGGAATCCAATACGCATCCCGCTTTGGCGCTGTGTTAAGGGCCTGTTCTACCAAGGGAGCCAGGACGTGAAGATGTCCTGTCATCTCGTCATAGGCGGCAAGGCCCGTAGCCTCAAAAATCTTCCTTACTTCCAAAGAAGGGCATGCCACGCCCACTTCTTCCAGAATCCAAAGCGCGTCACGGTGAATTCTCTCCAAATAGTCATTGTCCTCAATATTCATGTTCTCTCCCTACACATTCACGTGCATGCCGTCGTAGGCAAATCGGACGTTGTCTAGACTTGCCTCCAGTGCCACATAGTCATCATGACTTCTGTTCCAGTACTCCTCAAGATGAATGAAAAGGACATGGTCGGCCCGGATCCTTCTAGCCAGTGCCAAGGTCTCTTCAAAGGTATAGAGCGTTGTTCTGGAGATGTGATCCTCGCCATAGGTAAAACCATGCTTCAGCCCGTCTTCAAAGATGCCAGGCTGTATGACCAAGAGGTCCGCCCTGAGAACCTCAGGCCGGTCCTCAGGGAAAGGTTTAATGTCACAGGGTGCATAGACCATCTTTCGGCCCTTACTTTTAAACACATATATATAGGACCATTGAGAACCACGGTCTATGGGAATACCCGTGATGCTCATTCCTCCTAGCTCGATACTGTCCTGAAAAGGGGTCCTTTGCACGAAACCTTGTTCTTCGTAGTAGTCGATAAGGGGTCCGTAAATAGACCGAATGTCCCTCAAGCGATTGTCCAGCTTCTCGGGGAGGATGAGTTGGATCTCTTTGTCCGGATAGGCCTGCCACGTGCGAAAGTCGAGGGCAAGATGTTCTACCACGCGGGATCCTTCGATGTGGTCCGGATCCAGGTGAGTAAAGAGGAGGTAATCAATCTGGTCAATTGGGGATCGGTTTAGCTGGAGCGCTATCTCTGCAGGTGTGTCGATGAGCAGGTTCACATCATGGATGAATGCCGATGGCCCAGTCCTCTCGTAGGGCGCCCCTTTTCTCCTTGCCTCTTCACAGACAGGGCATCCACAAAGAGGCTTGGGGATGACCGTGCATCCCCCTGATCCAAGGATGGTCAGCTCCATTTAACAACTCCACTGCCCTACCAGTGTCCATCCACAAATGAGTCCACAAACCATGGACACCGGGGGCCAGGTTCCAATTCAGAAAGGGTAGATTTTCGTCCAAGACAAGGCCGCACAAGGGTTGCTGCCACAGGCGTAGCAGCGCTACGTCGAGGACAGGAACCCGCGGAGAACGCCGCATTGGGCGAAAAGATGCCATTTCTGAATGGAAACCAACTAGCTCCAGGGAAAGGGACTATTAGATACTGGGTGCAGCTCCCCTTTGGCGTAGCGATCAAAACGGAAAGGCTTGAGCAGGGCCTGCTCCGTTCCTAGGACCTCTTTGGCTACCAGTTGTCCCACTCCAATCATCTTGTAGCCGTGATTGGAATCCAAAATCATGTAGCAATTCTCTTTCATCGTATCGAAGATGGGAAAATTATCGGGCGTGAAAGCGCCGAGGCCTCCAGAGGGCTCCTTCTTGTAGTATCGATACTTATCCTCGTACCTTTTCTGGCAATGAGCAAGGGCCGAGGTCCACATATGAGCAAATTCAGGGCCCGCAATGAAATCAGGGGAATCGATGCCGTAGGGATCTACCGCCACCTCTTCCCCTTCCACAATGTAGGGCGTGGAACCACCCTGGATCCCTTTGAAGTGGAAGTCCGGCTTGTAGTAGATGCCCCACATCTTGTCCGTGATAAGAGAACCATCCTCGCTAGAATAGAGAGGGGCGTCTGAATCCACATGAATGACTGGAGGCATCTTCCCGTCGTTATTCATGCCATGCTCTGGAGGCACGCCAAGGGTGCCTTCCTCAAGGCACCAGTATGTCCACATTTTCATACCATCGTGCATCGTACCGTCAGGGCCTCTCACGGCGATCTCCTTGGGAAGGTCTAGCATGTCCCAAAAACCTTTGGCCCAGGGGCCCGCGCCAATAACCACCCAGTCACAGGCAATATCGCCTTTCAGGGTTTGAACAGCAGTCACAACATCGTTAGAAGTCCTAAATCCAGTGACCTCCACTCCCGTCAGGATTCGAACCCCTTCGGCCTCCGCCTTGTCTGCGAGCCGGTACAACGATCTCGTATTATGGGCGTAACCGCCCTTTTTCTCGTGTAAGACGGAGGTAATATTCTTCGCCTGCCAGTCATGAAAGATGTTCTCTTTCATATAGGCCAGACATTCCTTTTCTCCTTCAATGAATACAGATGGATACCCCATGTCTTTCTGCCGGCCGTGAATCCCGGCCACATCAAGATGCATGGACTCAGGGGAAATCTGCATATAGCCCACAGGATAATAGCCATATCCCTCACCATCCTCTTCCCAGACGCCTACACTGTGGGCAATAAGCTCCTGCATGGCAGGTTGGTAGTAATTGTTTCGGATAACGCCGCAGGCGATTCCCGAGGCCCCGGCCCCAATGGCTGTTTTGTCTATGACCAGAATGTCTTTTCCTGACCCAGCGGACTTCTTCTTCCTTAGTTCCCTGGCCAGATGGTAGGCAGTACTGAGACCGTGAATGCCGGCCCCCACAATGACATACTTGTAGCTTGTTGGAAATGACATACGTAGACTCTCCTTCTATTTAAACGGATCCCAGCGGATGGTCTGTTTCTCGTAAGATGGTGGGAAGAGCTGCAGGAATTCGTCGTAATAATAAAGCTCCTTAAAGGAAGCAAAAGGCAGGCCATAGGCTGCCTTAGGCCTTTGCTTTATCTCTTCGGGGTTGATCTTATCGGCCACGACCTCGTCCATCACATCGTCCATACCCGTACCCATGGCAAACCTGAGCTTTTCACGATTGGCGATTCTCTCTGGAAGGATATCCCTGAAGGCCTCTCTTAGGATGAATTTTTCTGTCTGCTTCTCACCGTATATCTTCCACGCCATAGGTATCTTCTGGCTGAAGGCAACGATCTTGGTATCCAGGAAGGGCGTCCGATAGACGACGCCATTGGCAATCCAGGCCCTATCAAGCCTTCTCAGGGCCGTATTATAGGCAATATCCACAAGCTTCTGAGCAAGCCGTTCTCTTTGCTCCTCACTCTTTACCTTGGGGTTCTTCAGGACCATGCGATAGCCGCCAAACAACTCATCCGCCCCCTCCCCAACGAGGACCATATTACAGTATTGCTTGACCATTTTGGACATATAGTAGTTGGAAATAATGCCTGATATACAGTCCTCATCGAAACTCTCTAAATACCAGACGGCATCGGAGATAAAATCAACGATGTCTTGATCGGAGATCATGTAGATGTAATGTTCCAACCCCAGGTATTCCGCCATGTGTTTGGCGTTTTCCAGGTCTGGGCCTGGCTTTCGCTCCACCGCAGCGGTAAACAATTTGAGATTGGGGTTGAACTCCTTGGCAATGGCGGCCACGATGGAACTATCCAGTCCTCCGCTCAAAGAGACGGCATCCGTCCCATCCATTCTCTGCCTCACCGCTTCTACGAGGAGGTCTTTTAGCACGGCGGCCGTCTCCTTCAAGTCACCGATTTCCGGCACCTCAGCAGCAAACGGCGCAAAATCTGTCATCCCCTTCTTGCTACTCAAGAGGCATCCTGGAGCAAGCTCTTGGATATTGAATTGAACATGGTCTATCAGACCCTTCATCTCCGAACTGAAATAAAACACGCTGTTGTCAGAGCCAAAGAAGAGGGGCCGCGCCCCTACGTGATCCCGGGCAAGGATAACCTCTTCGTCTTTTTCCACAATGACACAGGAGAAGCTTCCATCTAAACGGGAAAAACAGTTTCTCTCATACTTTTCGTAGTATTCCTTGAAGAGGTCTATGTCGCTCTGGCCGTTGGGCCTGTCATTGTGGAGTTCCCCATCAAAGAGTATGTATGGAGATTCGTCCAGGGATGTGCAATGGGTCATCTGCGGCGTCAGGTTGATTTCATTGGCACCCAATGCCCCTCTGTCGTCTGTCAAGGTTCGGATGATAGAATTATCTGGACCTCTGTGACGCATGAGTTTCAACATCTTTCCAACTTGCTTGGTGCAATTGGCGTTGATTCTACCGTGCTGCGATATAATCCCTGCTATGCTTGCCATTTTCCGTCCTCCCAGCAGCTACTGTATTTCGCCGAAAGACCACAGCCACAGTAAGAAGTGACCTTTACACAGCCATGGTCCTGTTTTTGGACTCCTTTTCTCCATGTTCGTATTTTAGGTCTCCGTCCACCGTTCCCCGCACCCGTTCTCTTTCCTCTGCGAAGTCAAAGCCCGTCCAGATCCCGATGGAGCCAAGAATAGAATCCTGCGGGTGAGACTCACGAAAAATCTTATAGTAAAAGGCAGCCTCCCTGTTGTTAATGGTGGCCTTGGGATTTTCAGCCTTGATCTTCTGAAACTCGTCTTCGCTCATCTCTTTTTCTGCCAGCGTCTCCCCTAGGCTCTCGCAGCCGGCTCCTTGGGTATACTGAACCTTATATCGCCATAGGATGTCGTCTGGGAGATAACCGGTGCCTTCAAAGGCTTTGCGTAAGATCCACTTTTCGATCTTGGCGCCCTTGTGCTCTCGAATCTTGAGCTCAGGCGGGATCTTCATAGAAAGATCGATCATGTTCACATCCAGATAAGGGACCCTGAGTTCGAGGCTGAAGAGCATGCCCATACGATCGGCCCGTTGCAGGTTGATATTGTGAAGGTTGCCAATGCAGCGCCTGGCCTCCATGTTCAGCTTATCAAAGGGAAAATGCTTCATGTAGTGATAGCCTGTGAAGAGCTCGTCTGCGCCTTCACCGGTGAGAACTACAGTGACATAATCGGCTGCAAGCTTGCAGGTAAAGTAGCAGGGGATGGCACAGCGAACCAAGGAAGGGTCATAACTCTCAAGTTTTCTTATCACTTTTGGAAGGGCCTCATAGTATTCATCCTCCGTGAAGATCAATTCGTGATGGGTGGAGCCTATGTGGCCGGCAGCAATGCGCGCCGCCTTTATATCGTCGCTCACATCCCCATGATCGTCCTTCATCCCAACCACAAAGGTGTGAAGATGAGGGATCTCTTCAGCCGCAATGGCTGCAACCAGACTACTGTCCAGCCCACCACTGCAAAAAGAACCCACAGGGACTTCCGGGTCGGCCAACAATCTCTTTTTTACCGCCCTGATGAAGGTCTCTCTAATCAAGCAGCTGGTCTCTTCAATATCGGTGAGGAGATGGTCCTGAATCTCTGGGATCTGGTAATACTCGACAAAACCCTCCTGAAGGGTGTAGTAGTGGGCCGCAGGAAACTCATGCACCTCGTCAACACCGGCCAGGGTCATGGCGCCCAGTTCTGAGCTGAAATAGAGGTTATCATTATAATAACCGTAATAGAGGGGCTTGATACCAATGGGGTCCCGTGCCAGCATAAAATCATCACCGTTGAAAACCGCAAAGGCGAACATGCCGTCCAGCTCTCTGACGCATTCCGGCCCCTTCTCCTCATAGAGATGGAGGATCACCTCAGTATCCGATTTGGTCACAAACCGGTGCTTAGGCGAAAGCTTGCCTCTAAGGTTTCGAAAATTGTAAACCTCGCCGTTGCAGATAACGCCTGCGCTTCCCCCTTTTACCAAAATGGGCTGACGACCCTGGGCCACGTCTACGATGGATAGTCGCGTGTGCCCCAGAACCGTATCTCCATGCGTATGGAGGCCCCTGTCATTGGGACCACGGTGGGGAAGGGCATCCAGCATACGATTAACGGTTCCAAGGTCATTTGTCCCAACACATCCTGCTAACCCACACATTATTCAATCCTTCCTTGCAATAGTTTCTAACTAACGAAGATCCTTCCAAGGTTCGCCGTGGTAAGGGAATCTTCCATGTACATACCCAAACCGATACGCTTGATGGACTCCATGCCCCTCTCGTCGTACGTGGGCGTTTCCACCTCTGGGGCCTCTTCAGGAGTGACTTCCTCGGCGATTCTGGCCGCCTTTTCGAGTTTGGCTATGGAGAAGTCGATGAGGTAGCGGAGAAAGGCAAAGGGATGGCGGATCATGTGAAATCCGTATTTCAGACATAGGGCTTGGCCCATCCTGGCATCTGCAAAGGCTTGCTCCGTGGGGTGTTCTTCATGGGTGGTACCGCCACTCTGGAAGGAGGGCAGATCCAACATAAGGTTCAGGTGGGTCATGAGGATATTCAAGAAATTGTGACTCACAAGGCCATAATTTGGATTGTATTCAATCCGAGGATCGGCAATGGTGGGAAAGCCTGCATGAACGCACGTCACCCCTGGATGGAGCAGCTGGGCTGCACAGATGCCGAAGAGGACCTCGGCATGGGTCATAGCCAGAACGCCGTTGTAGCAATAGGGGGCGCTGATGCCGCCCATGGGCATGGCTGAGATAAATACCGGCAACCCGGCCCTGACCACCTTGACGAAGTGGCCGGAGAAGTTTTCGTTGACCTCCAAAGGGGGCCGGGTAAGGCAAAACACGATCATAATGTTCCCTCTCTGTTCGTGGATCTCTTTGGCCCTGGCCAAGGCGCCATCGGAGGTCACCGCAAAATAGAGGGGCTTCGTACAATGCGCGGCCATGATGTTCATCTGCTCCACTTCGTCCTTCAGCTTTATCCCCCTGCCCATACCGGCCACCATTCTATGCTCCTCGGCTATCTGGGCAATTCGGATCAAATGCTGGGGTGTGGGGGCCAGCCCGCCCTTTCCGGCATCATCGTCATAGACATAGGGCGCTGTACCGCCGATGAAGAAGCTGTTCCTGGGCACAAAAAAGTCACTCACCCCTGGCGCCCGTTGGAGGCACTCCTCCACCAGGCTGGAGGTCACGAACACGCGGTCTTCGTAGACCACAGCCAACCCGTCCGCCTCAAACTGCCGAAATACCTTTTGGATTTCCGGCTCTTGGCAGCCCACACCAAGGTTCTCCAGTATCCACAGGGCATCCTGGTGGACTTGCATGAGCATTTCCACGGCATCCTTACCCAACAACGACCTCGATTTTTCCACCTCTTTTTGGTTCACAAAACTCTCCTCGCAAAACAGTGTCACTCCCAATAGACGGGTGCCCCACACACGATGTGGGCGGCAGGTCTATTGTGCAGTCATTCAAAGGGGATTGAAGGGGAAGTAACGCTTCAGAATGGTTTTGCTGACATGATATGATGTCGAAATATTTGAACTGAAATCATACTCGAGGCTGTGTGACATGTCAAGGTTTTTATTAGAGTTTTCAGGCTCTCCTTTCAAGTCCCAATAAAATCATTGTGTTATCAGCAGAAGAGCGCCTGAAAAGCAGCTACCACGGTTCTTCCCTTTGTAAGCATTTAGCTTTTGAAAAACCCGATTTTGCTCACTCCTGTAAACAATTCAGACGCTTCCATGAGCTTGCTTTAGACACGGGTAGCAGACCCGACTCACGGCGAGTGAATGTCTTTCTGCCCACAGGGCATGGCATTTTAAGGATCTGCCTCAAGTGTATGTGGATATAAATGGCCCTCCAAAGCGGTCTATCGCACTTCCAGGTCCTGGACGTCCAACATGGTCGTGAGCATATTGAGACCTGTCACAATGCGCTCTATATCCTCTTTGGGAAGTTTTTTGAGGCCATCCATGATCTTCTGTTGGATAGGGGGAGGGGCATTATTGGCTAGCCTGGTTCCAGCTTCTGTCAACTGAATGGTGATCACTCGGCGATCTCGAGAGGTTCTGACTCGCTCCACAAGCCCTTTTTGTTCCAAACGGTCAATGATCCCTGTGACGGTGCTGGACTTCACCATAATGAGCTTGGCGATATGGGACAAGGGTAAAGGCCCGCTTTCATGGAGGGCGAGAAGGCAATTGAGTTGGGCTGCCGTTACCGAATATTTTTTGTTCAGCTCCTTGGTGTAAAGCTCTCTTGCCTGAATGAGCCGACGGATCTGGTAGATGATCTGTTTTACGGGATCTGGCGGGGCCTCAACGGGGACCCATTGCGTAGATGCTTGTAGATTATTTGACATAGTCCTGTATCGTCTGTAAAAAAGGTTTCAATTGAAATATTTCTGCGAGTCTACCACGAACAAGGATGTGGGACAATACTATTCTTGCCTGCCCCCGGGGGCGCTGCTGGCGGCTCGTTTATTGGATGCTCTTCTTATAGACGGTGACAGCTTATGACAGAAGTCTATGAATTCGTGCTCAGCCATCCTGACATGGTGGCAAGGTGGGGCGTCGATCATGTGACTTTGAGCCTTGTTGCCATGGTCATAGCGGCTATGTTGGGCTGTACCCTGGGAGTCTTCATCGCAGGAAAAGGGCGGGAACGCCTGGCAGATGGGGTTCTCTACCTGGCAGAGATCATGATGACGGTTCCAAGCCTGGCCCTTTTTGGGCTCCTCATGCTGCTCCTTGGCTACATGGGATTAAGTGCCATTGGCTTTGTGCCCGCTGTCATCACGCTGATTGTCTATGGCCAGCTTCCAATCTTGCGCAACACCTATACGGCCATCCGGCAGGTGGACCCTGCAGTGATCGAAGCTGGAAGGGGGATGGGCATGACCGAAAGGCAGTTGCTTTTTAAGGTCAAATTTCCCCTTGCCCTTCCCGTTATCATGGCAGGATTAAGGAATGCCACCGTCCTCATTGTCGGCATTGCAGCCATTGCCGCTTTGATCGGGGCAGGGGGCCTTGGCGTGCCTATCTTCCGGGGATTGAGAAACGCTCGTATGGACCTGATCATCATTGGCGGGGTATTGGTTTCTGTGCTCGCCCTCATGGTTGACGGTCTGCTTTCCCTGCTGGCGAGATGGATGACACCTCGAGGGCTAGGGGTAGAATCAAAATGATCAGGCTGGAAAACGTCACCAAGGTCTACCCTGATGGCACCGTGGCCGTCAGGAGGGTAAGCTTTGAAGTCCTGAAAGGGGAACTCTGCGTTCTGCTAGGCCCGTCTGGATGTGGGAAGACCACCACCATGAAGATGATTAATCGACTGATCGCCATGACCGACGGCAGCATCTATATTGATGGCTCAGACAATTCGACGATGGATGAAACTGAGCTTCGCAGGAATATAGGCTACGCCATTCAGGATGTGGGACTTTTCCCTCACATGACGGTTGGAGAAAACATTGAAACCGTTCCTGCTCTGAAGGGCTGGACAAAGGCCGAACAAAGAAAGCGGGCAGAGGAACTCTTGGAACTCCTGAGGATGAGGCCTCATGAATACATAGAAAAATACCCCCGCGAACTCTCTGGTGGCGAGCGCCAGCGGGTGGGCGTGGCCCGGGCATTGGGGGGGGATCCTCCTGTGCTCCTCATGGATGAGCCTTTTGGTGCCATAGACCCCATCACTCGACTGGAATTGCAGAACGAGTTCTTGAAGATACAGCAGGAGATAAAGAAGACCATCATCCTAGTTACCCACGACATTTATGAGGCTATCAAGATGGGAGACAAGATAGCCCTGATGAAGGAAGGCCAGCTCGTGCAATACGCGCCGCCTGCAGACTTGCTTTTCAGGCCCAAAGATTCCTTTGTGGCAGGTTTTGTTGGTGCTGATCGGGGGCTCAAAGGTCTGCAGCTCATCCGCACAAGGGAGGTCATGTGGAAGTCCCCGCCCACGGCACATCCTGACGAGAAGACTGAAGCTGCCCGAAAACGGATGAAGCAATATGGCATCGATCGGCTGGCGGTCATTGAGCCTGACGGCAAGTTCAGGGGATGGGCTTCTGCTTCAGATGCACAAGGAGCAGGCAGGGTGAAAGAGATCACCAAGATCTCGTCTGTTGCTGCCGGCAAAAACGCTGTGCTCAGTGAGGCCCTTTCTCTTATGTTGACCAGCGGCTCAGATGTCCTGGCTGTCGTAGATCAGCACAACAGACTAGAAGGTGTCGTGACCTTTGAAACCATCCAGGAGACCATGAGAGAGGCTGTTCAAGGGGGAGCCTCTCAATGAGACATCAGGTGATTCTATTTGCCCTCTTGACGCTTCTCTTGGGAGCTACCCTCTGGGTGACGAGCTTGGGCAAGGTGGGAATCTATAGCACCTTTACCTACAGTGATCTGCTCCACAGCGCATGGGCTCACTTCAAGATGGTATTCATCGCCGTCGTCATAGCCACTGCTATAAGTGTTCCCCTTGGAGTCCTGGTGGCTCGACCGGTTTTTTCACCACTTGTCCTTCCTGTGATTGGCGGGGCAAACATCGGGCAGACCATCCCCAGCCTGGCTGTCATTGCGGTCATGGCCCCACTTCTCGGTTTTGGCCTGCAGTCAGCCATTGTGGCGTTGGTCATCTATGGACTGCTCCCTATCTTGCGCAATGCTTACACAAGTATCAAATCTATTGATCCTGCAGTCATAGAAGCTGCCCAGGGGATGGGGCTCACAGGGATACAAATCGCCCGAAGAATAGAGCTCCCTCTGGCAAGACCGGTCATCATGGCAGGGATTAGAGTCTCCACCGTCATCACCGTTGGCACAGCGGAGCTGGCCGTTCTTGTGGGCGGGGAAGGCTTGGGAAAGATTACATTGACAGGGGTGTTCGCTCGAGAGCCTTTAATCATCCTCCAGGGAGCAGCCCCCACTGCAGCCATGGCCATCGCACTGGGCCTAGTTCTGGAGCTGGCGGAACGGAGGATGACTCCAAGGGGCCTAAGGATTGAACCCGAAAGTTTTTAAGGATAGTGAGACATGGGAGTAAAGCTTAAACGCATTTTTTGTACCCTTCTCTGGGCCATAACGATTGCACTGATACCGGGTCCCGTGCCGGCCGGGGCAACGGATAAAAGAGTAACCGTGGGGAACAAGAACTTCACCGAGCAGTATATTATTGGTGAACTGATGAAGCAACTATTGGAAGACCGTGGCTTCAAGGTGGATCTGAGGTCTGACCTCACTTCCATGGCCCTTAGAGGGGGCATGGAATCGGGCGACATTGATCTCTGTGCTGACTATACTGGGACAGCCTGGATGGTTCACCTCAAGCACCAGTACGAGCCTGGAACTGACAACAACCAGCTCTACTACCTTGTAAAGGAGAAAGAAAAGGGCAATCAGTTCATATGGCTTCATCCCACATGGAACAACAACACCTATGCCATGGCATCGTGGCCTGGATTTGCCACGAAACACCAAGTAGCCACCCTGAGCGATTTGGCAGGGCTGTATGAAAAGAAGGACGGCAAGATAGAGACCTTTGTCAACTTTGAATTCTCCATCCGCCCAGACGGCCTGTCAGCCCTCGAGAAGTTTTATGGCTTTAAGGCAGCAAAAAGTACCCTGAAGGCGGGAACACCCGGGGCTTCACTCATTGCCTTGAGGGAACATAAGGCGGACATAGCTATGGTCTTTGGCACAGACGCCTCTATCGCCAAATACGGCTGGCACATATATAGAGACGACAAGTCCTTTTTTCCCCCATACGATTTGACGCCCTATATCCGCAAGGATGCACTGGACAAGTATCCGGAGATGGCTGACATCATCAATGGATTGGTCGCCACTTTTCCTGGGGGAGGGAAACCAGCCAGTCCGGTGATCGTTGGCAAGTGCCAGGGTGTATGGCAGCAGTTGAACGCCAAGGTAGATATTGAGAGAATGGAACCAAGGGAGGTGGCCGAGAAGTACCTTATTGAGCACGGCCTTATCAAGCGGTAAGGCTGAAAGGGACTGTCAGCATGGCCGTCTCAGACCGGAAAGGGGAGGTCTTGCGCTTCAACTTGGGTTTTCCGTAGCATGGAAGTGTCTATGTCGATGTCAGGATAGTCCCCACATACCTCAACGGCCACCCCCAGTTTCGCTGTGGTTATTTCAAGGTGAAAATCTCTTAGCAGGGAAAAGAACTGCCGATACGTTTCGCGACGCGTTTCAAGACAGATGGAATAGTCCGTTGGAAGGTCATACTCGTGGGCAAAATGATGGACGAGAACATAGAAGCATGCAGCAGAAAGGTAGTGGCACCCGACCTGCTTGTAGAGTTCCGGACAGAACCTGCGAACGATAAGCCTTCTTGCGGGCCTATCCAGACACAATATGACATCGTAGGAGATCTGCTCGTGGCTGTTTCTGTCTTCAATGAAGTATTCGATACAATCCCTGCCCTTGCAGTAAAAAAGATCGTACCTGCTCAACAAGATGAGTATGTTCTCTTTCAGGAACTCTGATTTGGGGTAACTCATTCAGGTCCTCCCTTTGAAAAACCCTTTTCTGGTCTTCCCCAGCACCTTGGTATCCCTAATCCCCCTGCTCCATCCCCCTTCCTTTTCAGATTCCCCAGCTCGCGTTATACTTCCACAGCACCTCAGTCTCTACATCCCGGCAGAGACGAGAAGGTATCACGCCTCCCTGTCCGATCACGCCGACCCCGAACCCTTTTGATAAGAAAGGGGGTCACCCGACCATACATCCATGAACAAGACGTATATGAACATACCACAGTCCATAGGCATCTGGCAATCCTTTCCCCTGTCACTGGCAAGGCATGGTCTCGTGCTCTCTTCACGAGACTGACCGCCACCTTCCTGAGCATGGCAGTCTTTCTCTTAAGCCATGGGTGCCTCTGGCATGGACGCTTCTGAGGTAACAGAGAGTCTTTTGGGGTATCGTGAAATCAAGTTGAGGTAGTTGCTGAAAAGGGTTTGAAACTGCAAACCCACTGCTGTCTGGTATCTTGAAGCGTCTCTAAGCACGGCTGTTGGATCGATGCCCGGAGGCTGGGACAGCCATTCCTCGTCTGCTTCAAGCCAAAGGCGAATATCGGAAACCGTGGCAGACTGATTGTCAAACTGAAGGCCCAGGACATGGGGTCGCCCCTGGACGGAGATGGCCTCTACCTGACAGGCCGGGGAAGTGACAAGGACCTCCACTTCCTTGGGGACAGGCGGCAACACCGCCTGGGAATGCCACTTGAAGAGCTGAAAAGACCGGGGCGAGTCTTTGAAGACCGGATGTTTCCGGCCTTCCTTGGTAAGATGGCCCAGGGTGAAGCCCACGCTCCTGCAGAAGTTGGGACCGACCCTTGCGCCCAGGGCATGGGCCAGAAGCTGATGGCCCAGGCAAAACCCCAGATAGGCCATCTCTTCATCTATGACACGGCGAATACGTTCTTTCTCGGCCCTTAGAAAGGGATAGGCTTCTTCCTGATCCACATTGGGACTGCCTCCCAATACAATGAGCCCGTCATACCCCCCCACGTCAGGGATGGGTTCGCGCCAGACCTTCACCATGTGGAGATGGGCGCCGTGCTTTTTGGCGGCGCGGATCAGATGTCTCCCCGGTCCTTCCCAGGACAGGTGTTGTAAGACAAGAAAATCCATGGACATGGGTCAAAGTCTCCCGCCAAGTAAGTAGCTTAGCATTGTTGTCCGCCTTTGGCCTTGTACAAGGCACCAGCTCTCCTCGGTGTTGTGGTGCGGCCCCCAGAATTCTCTGATGAATCGACGGGGACTTAAAGGGGCCGCACCACCACCTCTCCCTAGACCGCGCAGTCCAAGGCCCACAGACCTAACAAGTTAGAACGCAAAGCTGGCTGTCACCCCTCCGTAGAAGAAGTCCTTTTTGTCTCCCTCAACGCTTAGGGCCTCCATGCGGTCTTCAGCATCGCTTGAGAGAGGAAAGACGTATGTAATGGAGGGAGTGACAGTGACATATTCTGTCACCGCGATGGGAAGGCTTGCGGAAATTGTGGCGTCATGGAGATTGTTGAACTCGTCTCCTGTTTCCATCCCATCGTCATCGTACTCCGGGTAATCATCTTCCTCGTCACCCGAGAGGTAGCTCACAGATCCGGCAAGCTCCAAAGAGATGTTGTCTTTCAGTTCAAAGGCATGAGAGATCCCCAAGAGGATGTACCAGCCTGGGTAGTGTGCAAACTCCCTATAGATTGTCAATGTGGGAGAGAGCACCGTATCCAAACCGAGGCTTAGGTATAGCTCCTGGGAATCGTCGATATCTTCCTCGCCGTTCAAGGCATAATAGATGTAGCCGAGCTCCGAGCTCAAAGACCCGAAGTCCTTTCCATAGGCCAAGGTGAAATCCGTCTCATTCCAGTTGTTCGTCCCGCCTCCCAGATTCTCGTGGGGATCGGTGTCCAGGTTTCCCCAAACGTTGGCGGAAAAACCCTTGTAGCCCACTGTCATAGAGGGCTGAATGACGATGCTGTCGTTGCTCAACTCCAGGCCGCGCCAGATGTAAGCGCTCAGGACAGCAACAGATAGATCTGCAGAAGGCGTCTCCACCTCAGCAGATGCCGGTAAAGTAAAAGATACGGTGAGTATCAGCGCTGCAACAACCGTTAGAGGGCTCCTTATCAGACTGTTTTTCTTCATTATTCGCTTTTCGCTCCTTTCAATTTCCTTTTTTGTTTTTCTGTTCATCAGATGAGGTTCTTCGAAAAAACGCTATTGCTAGTCTATGAGCCACGTCCTTGTTCCTTTCCCTTCAGGGAAAGGAATGACAGCCATCCCGCAAAGTGACGGGACGGCTGTTTTATGGCAGAATTCATACGGCCGGCTCACTTGCAGGCCGGATGGCTTCTGAAAGGACCTGTGCTTTCTCTACTGCATGGCCTTGTGGGGCCGGAGGTGCCCACACTGGACTGCTAATCTGGAAATCAGGATAGGCATTGGCACGGTGCTCACCGTAGTCAAGGCCTTCCATCTCTTCCTCTGGGCTGACGCGAAGGCCCACGGTTTTTTCAATGACTTTAAACATGATAAATCCCGTCCCAAAGGCCCAGACAAAACAGGAGCTGATGCCTAGGAGCTGAACCCCGATGATCTTGGCAGAGGTCCCTCCCATGTTGAATAGGCCGGCAGCCAGGGTCCCCCAGGCGCCGCAGACACCGTGCACTGAAATGGCCCCGACCGGGTCGTCTACTCTAATGCGGTCGAAAAAGAGCACTGAGAGGACCACGAGCACACCGGCAGCCGCCCCTATGATAATGGCACTCATCGGCGTGACGGTGGCACAAGGGCTTGTAATGGCTACCAGGCCTGCCAGGGCCCCGTTCAAGCTCATGCCGGCGTCCGGTTTCTTAAACTTCATCCAGGCCGTGATCATGGCCAGGATGGCACCCGCAGCAGCAGCTAGGTTTGTATTCACAAAGATCATGGCAATGTCTTTGTTGGCAGCCGTGGTGGAACCAGGGTTGAAGCCAAACCACCCCAACCACAGGATAAAGACCCCAAGTGCAGCCAGAGGCATGTTGTGACCGGGGATCGGTTTGATCTTGCCCTCTTTCGTGTACTTTCCGATCCGGGGCCCAAGGACGATGGCACCTGCTAGGGCCACCCATCCGCCAACGGAGTGGACCACCGTGGAGCCAGCAAAATCGATGAATCCCAAATTTTCAAGCCAGCCGCTGCCGTTGAATAGACTGCCCCAGGCCCAGCTCCCAAAAATAGGATATATGATGGCACTCAGAAGGGCGCTGTATGCCAAGTACCCCACAAACTTCGTCCTTTCAGCCATGGCCCCTGACACAATGGTGGCTGCCGTGGCGCAAAAGACGGCCTGGAACATCCAGAAGGCCAGCACCCATGGATCATCGCCCGGGGAAAAGTCACTCAAGAAAAACCCGGAAGTGCCGAACCACCCTGTACTGGTGGCCCCAAACATCAGGCCAAAGCCGATGGCCCAGAACGCAATGGAACCCATGGAAAAATCCATAAGATTCTTCATGAGGATATTGACGGCGTTCTTGGCCCTGGTAAAGCCTGTCTCCACCATGGCAAACCCGGCCTGCATAAAGAAGACCAAGGCAGCAGCGATCAAGGTCCACAGATAGTCCGCATGGGTCTGTACGGCGGCAATGGCCTCAGCGTTGCCAGCAATGGTTGGGGCTTCATCTGAACCCCAGGCCATCACGGGGATTGCAAAAAAAATCCCTGTTGCCAAATAGATCAGGTTTTTTGTCCACGCCTTCATTGTCTCTTCTCCTTTCTGCTATTCCTAAAATTCATTATTCAACACAGATAACGGTTCAGACCGCTCAAAGTAAGGGTGATCAGATGGCATCCCTGCCCTGCTCTCCCGTCCGGATGCGGCGTGCCGTTTCTAAGGGGTGCACGAATATCTTGCCGTCACCTATCTTGCCGGTCCTGGCATGGGTCAATGTCGCCTCAACGACCTTGTCCACCATGTCGGTGTCCACCACGATTTCCACCTTCACCTTGGGGACAAAATCAACTGAATATTCAGCCCCTCGGTAGATCTCCGAATGGCCCTTTTGTCTGCCGAATCCCTTGACCTCGCTCACTGTCATGCCCTGGACGCCCAGGGCTGAAAGACCTTCTTTGAGTTCTTCCAATTTGAAGGGCTTGATGATCATCTCTACTTTTTTCATACTCAGTCTCCTTTCATTGTTGCTTCGGTTAGGGGGGTATACTATCAACAGGTGTGCCAAAGGAGAGACCGCGGAGACATTGTCCGAATAAGACTAATTATTTTAATTGGTTGTACCAGAAAAACGCGCCATGTTTTGATGGCTGGCAACCGAGTAAAAATAACATTATCGTAGCTTCCCGTAAACAGCACAACAAATTCGTCGTAGCAACGGGTGGCAACACCGGAAATGTTATGATCTGGTCAATGTGCAGGCAGGCGGAGGCTGGAATCCAGTCTATTCAAACCATTATACATGGCCTGGACTTGGGTTTTTACCGGAGTGGCGAGTTTTTACGAATCCATCAAATTTGTTCATATGAGAAAACGTTGATGAGCTTATGGCTCTGCTTCCAATGCATTGAAGCGCTTTGCAGGGCGCATCATCAACCAGCTCTTTGGAAGGGTGTCATAGATGGGTCAAGAAGCTCATGGCAGGGGAAAATTGGGAGTTCTGTGAAGGCTCCCTAGGCAAACAACCCTGCCACGCAGCCTGTCATGAGGCAGGCGACGGTGGCAGAGTAAAGGGCACGAAAGGCAACCTTTGCCAGGTCTTTGGCCCTGGTGGGTGCAAGGACGGAAAAGCCGCCCACAAAAATCGCCAGGGAGGCAATGTGGGCAAACCCGCAAAGGGCATAGGAGGCAATAGTAATGCTCCGAAGGTTTGTTAACGCCCCTTCCTGAATAAGCTGATTTAAGTGTTGGTAAGCCACCACCTCTGTAACGATGGTCCTTTCACCAAGGAGGGTGGCCACGGCGCCTGCGTCCTCAAGAGGCACTCCCATGACGACCGTCAAGGGATAGTAAAGATACTTCAGAATGACTTGCAGGGAGAGATCCATCCCCAACACTTGGCTCCCTATTATTCCCAGAAGCCAGTTGCACAAAGAAAGGAGCCCCAGAAAGGCCAGCAACAGAGTCATAATTCCCACACAGAGTTTCATGCCATCGTTGGCCCCATTGATGATGGATTCTATCCAGGTTGTGGACCGCCTGTCTTTTTCCACCGTCACGCTTATTCCCAGTGTCTTTGGCTTCTCTGTCTCAGGCACCACTAGCTTTGACATGATAATGGCCGCAGGTGCGCTAATGACCGAAGCTGATATAAGGTGCCCAGCTATGGACGGAAACTCCATGTGCAAGAATCCCACATATAGGGCAAGTACGGTGGAGGCAATGGTGCCCATGCCTGCAGCAAGGACCGTGCAGAGCTCCGATGTGGTCAGGTCCTGGATATAGGGTCGGATTGTGAGGGCAGACTCAACCCCCACAAATATGTTGCTCGAAGCGCACAAGGCCTCTGCCCCACTGATCTGCATCAAATAGGCGAAGATCCTGGAAAAGACCCTGATCAGGGCTGGCACCACATTGAGATAATAAAACAGTGAAACGAGTGACGAGAAGAATATGATGGACGGAAGGACCTGGAAGGCAAGGATAAAACCCACAGACGTCTCTCCCCTGGGGCCGGTCTCTCCAGGGCCCACTGCCAGGGGCCCAAACAGAAAGTATGTTCCCTCTTTGGCAAAGGAAATGACTCTAAGCACAACATCATTTAACCAAGAGAAAACCACAACCCCCGCCGGGAGCCTGAAGACAATCAAGGCAAAGAGAGACTGCAACAGCAAACCGGTACAGATCAACCTAAAGTTGATGTTCTTCTTGTCCCTGGCTACCAGCCATGCCAGAAACATGAGGACAAAAAGCCCAAAAAGGCTGGTAAGTCTATGCAACGCCATGAGTGACTGCCTTTTGATACTGGTTGCTGAATACTCGATCCTCGATCCTGGATTTCCAACGAAAACCTCAGCCGGGCAATATTCAGGATGTCACTTGGGCCTTCTTGTGACGCCCGGGTGGGCCAACTATCGTTTCCCAAGAAGGGCAATGAGTTTTTCTAATTCCTCCTTGCTCAGGGCTCCTTTTTCCTTGGCAAGGCCAAGGGCATACCGACCAAGGGTTCTGTACAGCACAAGCAATTCAGGTGCCTGTTCTTCAATGGCCTCCACATGGGCCGCCACTGTGTCCACATCCCCCCTGGCTATAGGACCAGTCAGGGCCTCAGGGATGCCCCTTGCGTCAATATTACTGAGCGTCCCCCTGATGAGAGGTTGAAGGGCCTTAAAGGAGAGTTCCGGAGACACTCCCGCCACACGGTTCAACTCCAGGGCAAGATGCATGAGGAGCACCAGATAGTTTGACGCTACCACGGCTGCTGCATGGTACAGGGTTTTCCCTTCAGGGGTTATCTCCATGAGCACACCGCCCAGGTCGCTCACAATCTGGCACACAACAGGCAACGCCTCTTCATCGCCTTCAACGGCACAGAAAGACCCGGGCACCAGTCTTTCCGCCTGATCCACAGATGCAAAGCTCTGAAGGGGATGAAGGGTCGCCACGGCCGCCCCACAGTCCCTGGCAGAGGAGAGGACTTGAGAGGAAAGGGCACCGCTGCAATGCATGACCACTGCGCCCGTTGCTACTCCCTTATGGGAGGCAATGGCCTCACAGGTCGATTGTATGGCGTCGTCAGGAGTAGTGATGAACACCACTTGGGCGCCTTGGCTCATATCCCAAGGACAGTCCGAGAAGCGCTCCGCGCCAACGGCCCTGGCGGCTCTTTGGGCAGTCTCTAGGCTTCTCGTAGCAACACCTGTGATGCGGTACCCTGCCCTGGCAAGGAGTTTTCCCATGGCAGAGCCTACAATCCCACAACCGATAATGGCAACTGCTTCCTTCATCTTCCCCACAATAAAGAATGCTTCCTCTCCCCCATTTTGTTTCCTTCACCCACGGGACAGGCGATTTCCAGGCGTGCAGATGCCCTTATAAAAGGCTCAGGTAGAACTGAGCCACCTCGACCTGCCCAGAATCAATCTGAGCACCAGCACCCGACATCTTCTCCAACATGGCTCTGGAAATGTCCCCGGCGTCATCTTGTCTTCCAAAATGCAGGAGTTTCTTAAAGAGATAATCGTATATACCTGACTGAACCCTTACGTCACTTTCCCTAAAACGCTCTACAGCATCCCCCCAAAGCCCATGATCGCTCAAATAGCCTATGGCCACTTCCTCAACGTCCCCGTCGTCGTATCTGTTGTGATAGCACAACATGTCTGACGAGCCCGCTTTGACATATTCATGGACCCTGAAAGGACTAGCCGGAGCACAGAAGTAATAGGGCAACAAATACCCGAAAGACTTCTTCCCATACAGGTTCTTTAAGGGGCGCTTCTTTTCAACATATTCACACAAGGGCGTACCCTCGTAGATCCTACCGCCGATCGTGTACTCGTAGTCCCGCAGAGGACCTGCGGGGTACTGCTTCATTCTTGACAGGGTGTGATCCATGGTCTTGTAGTCTTCTCCAGGAAGCCCAAATATGAGCGAGACAGTAGAGTGAAGGCCGGCGCTTTCGCTGGCTTCTATAGCGCCTATGATCTCCTTTTCGCCATAGGAGATGCAGTTGTTTTCCAGCACAGCGTTCGAAAAGCTCTCGCAGGAAAAGACAACGGAGAAATGTGCTTCAGCAAGGAGGGCGGCAAAGAAGCCATCAAAGGGTTTGGGTATCAACTGGGTGACAAAACGGAAGCGCTCATGAAGCCCTTCCCTTAAGAGGGCTTGCACAAGGGCAGTTCCATGCCTTAGATCCGGGACATTAAACTCAGTATCTACAAAGAAGACCCGATCAGCAGCCTCCACCTCCGCCATGGTCTTAAGCTCGTTGATGACACTCTCGATGGGCCTGAAGACAAACTGCCTACCCTCAATCAAGGGTTCCACGCAGTAGCTGCACCTGTGGTGGCAACCCCGCTTTACCTGGACTGGGACCCCTGTGGCCTGAAGGGCGAAGTCGAATCCGTCATCTCTATTCTCCAGGGTTAGATCTGTATCGAAGCTGTACGGTTTGCGACGGTTCACCTTGTGGCCATCGTGGCATGGGTAAACCATGTTCGGTATCTGCCTTATCTTCTCTTCATCAGGAAAGGCTTCTATGAACTGGCAGAAGGGCTCTTCCCCTTCGCCCACAATCCCGTAGTCGAGCCCCAGATAGGTGAGTATAGCAACTGGCGCCATCGTGAAGGCGCCCCCGCCTACCACCACAGGGACGCGAGGAATCGTGTTTTTGATCTCCAAAACGACTTCCTTTATTTGAGGGAGAAAATAGAACGTTCGATAATCACGTCCCTCGAAGTCTCCATATTGTTCACACGACATGCACGTATCAAGGTTACGGATCCCGATACCGACACAATCTGGCTCTGTGCGCCTAATAGCCTCTCTGATGTTTCTCTTGTAATCTCTATCCGGCAGAAAAGGATGTGCCATCACTACCCTGTGACCGCGTTTTCTCACATGCCTGGAAATGCGGTCCAGACCAGCTGGAAACACCTGGTTGAGCAAGTAGTACTTGTCAGCATACAGGAGCAATACGCTTTTGCTGCGGCCAGACATAGGTACACCTGCTGTCAAGACTGTGCGAGGGATGAAGAGGGCGCGAACGGGCTATGGTTTTGGCAAGTATGGGCTGAGATCCTCAACGTATTCTGTCAACACCTTGTATCCCGCCGTGGTCAAAGCGGAAACAGCCTTTTCTCCGTGGGCCGCAGCCACTCTCATGACCAGGTGGTAGACGCCAGATCTCCCTTTCTCAGGCCAAGTGACCAGGCTTCGGATGTTGACCTGTTGCTCCTTCAGGACTCTTGACACCTCCGCCACGATACCGATGCGATCCTCCACCAAGACAGTAAAACGCTTGCTTTCCCCATCAATGCCAATGGCCTCAAGAAGAATCTCCATGACGTCCGTGGTGGTGATGATCCCAACAAGTTCCTCATTCTGTAGGACTGGAAGGGCACTAATCCTATTCTCTTGCATGATATGGGCGGCACGTTCAATGGTGGTGTCGGGCGGGATGGTCACAATCTTCTTTACCATGATCATATCCACGGACAACTGCTTCAAGAGATAGTTCAGCTCATGAGCGCTCAGTGTTGTTGCCGGTGATGCCCAACTTTGCTTAAGGTCCCTGTCGGAGACAATGCCAACCAGTTTGTCTTTCTTGTCTACCACCAAGAGATGGGCAATCCGTTTGGCAGTGATAATATCCTTTGCTTTGACTAGCGACGTGTCAGGGGGCACTGTTACCAAATCTGTACGCATGACTCTACCGACGTACATAGAGTTACCTCCTTAGGAAAAGTAAGGGATCAAGCCTGAAATGAACCCCTTTCCGGGCTTGTGGGTAATGGGAACAAAATGGATGGAATATATATACGCAGAACGGTCTGTGTGTCAAGGAAGTAGCCTGCTTTCACCAGAAAGCGGCCCACGGAAGGGCGGAGACAGCGTGCCGCAGAAAGGGAATATGGAAAACGTGGGAGCCCATGGCATCACGTGACGATCTCGACCACCTTCCTGCTCGTTATCGTCCCATTTAAGACCCCATGGGCTTTGGCCAAAACCCTCAGGCGTTTTTTAGCAAATAGCTGAATACAGGTGGGGTAAAGCTCCCACTCAAGCTTAAGGCCCTTCTCCCGCACCGTTTCAACCGTATCTTGAGGCTCGATTTCAAAGGCCTTCTGGCCGATGATGGCCCCAGTGTCTTCCCCGTAATCCACAAAATGAACCGTACACCCCCCCACCTTGCAGCCATATCTATAGGTATCACCATAGCCGTCGGTGCCGGGGAAAGAAGGAAGGAGCGCAGGATGGATATTCATAATGCGCGGCAGTGAGGAATCAGTGTTCACCCTGTCTATGAAATAGGGGGTGAGCACTCTCATGAAACCGGCCAAGACCAAAAGGTCGAAAGGATGGTTGGCCATCTCTTTAAGCAAGGCAGCCTCGGCAACGGCCCTGATCCCAAAATACCTTGCCATTTTTTCTCTATCCGAAGCGCCCGGCACAAGACATTGCATCGCTAGGACGTTGTCCAGATCAAAATCCTGCGGAATCAGCTCATCTAGAGATTGCCCTTTGGCCTGCTTGAAAATGGCCTTGTAGTCCACTACAAAGGTGGCAATGCCGTGGCCCATGGCCCTATCCAACCCTTGAGCCCCAGGGTTATCTGACCCTACGAATACCACCCGGCCGTCTATCCGTCTTGCCGCACAGGCCTCTATGATGGCCTGCAGGTTGCTGCCTCCTCCTGAAATCAATGCACCGATACGAATCTGCTTGGTCATGGGCCATCGATAGCAGGACGGCCTCTGTCATGTCAACAGCACATTGGCAACCCATGGCCAGGTACTGGATGTTATACATAAGACCATCCATGTCCGGAATTTCACTGTCAAGGGATCTTCCGACCTTTTTGTCTTGACTTTGAACCTATTAAAATCTATGGTTTTTTCATGCAAAGCCACCGTCTTGCACGCCTTCTTCGCATGATTGTTGAGGTCCGGACCCAACCGCAGAAGCCGCCTGAACGGATCGCCGAAGATCTCGGAATCTCTATTCGACAGTTTTACTACGACAGAAATCAGCTGACTGAGATGGGGTTTCAGTTTTCCAGGATAAAGGGGCGGTTCACGATACTCGGTGACCCCGTGGTCACCATAGACAAGCTCCCTTTGAGCGAGATCTTGGCCCTTGTCTTGGCCACGCGCCATCTATTTGCCACGAGAGACTTTTCTGTCGTGCGGCGGGCCTTGAAGGGTCTCTATGCCATTGTTGAACACCTGCAGGAGTCGCACAGGGAACTTATCAGATCTCTCATTGACGATGTGATCATTAGAGACGGCTTTGGCTGCAGGGAAGACATCCTGAAAGAAATGATGTGCGCCGTGGACGAGAAGAGGCGAATTCTGGTACACTTCCGCCATGGTGCTCCAGAACGACAAATCGTCCTAGACCCATTGGGACTCTCTTTGAAACAATCTAAGCTTTTCGTGGAAGCCTATGTGGTTGAAAAGAAAAGGCGAGCCCGTTTCCATTTGGGCACCATAGACAGAATCGTGTTTACGCCTTTTTTTAGGCCAGAATACGCACACGGTCATTGAGCCGAGTCTGCTGCAGCCTATAGCTTTTTGAGTTGCCTGTTGACGAGACGGCCGTGTAAATCACATCTCCCCGAATTCCAGCAAAAAAAGGAGGATCCATGAGAGAAGTTGTCATTGTGAGTGCGGCAAGAACGGCTGTAGGCGGATTTCAAGGTACGTTGTCCGGTATTTCTGCGACGGACCTAGGGGCTTATGCCATCACAGAAGCGATGAAACGGGCAGGAGTCTCCGCCGAGGATGTAGATGAGGTGATCATGGGCAATGTGTTGCCCTGCGGCCTCGGCCAAAACCCGGCCAGGCAGGCCTTGCTGAAAGGAGGCTTTCCCTACGACCTCGAGGCCATCACCGTGAACAAGGTATGTGGTTCTGGTTTGAAGTCGGTGATGTTGGCCGCCCAGGCCATCATGACAAACGACGCGGACGTTGTTGTGGCCGGGGGTATGGAAAGCATGAATCTAGCACCGTACTTCTTGCAAAAGGCGCGAACAGGATATCGCATGGGCCACGGCAAGCTCATTGACGGCATGGTGCATGACGGCCTCTGGGATCACATCAATGACTTTCATATGGGGATGAGTGCAGAGCTTTGCGCTGAGAAATATGAGGTGACACGGAAAGACCAGGATGAATTCGCATTTAATTCCTACGGTAAGGCTCTTAAGGCCCAAAAGGACGGCGCCTTTGATCAGGAGATATTTACCGTTGAGATCCCTCAACGGAAAGGCCCAGCCATCTCCTTTAATAGAGATGAGACGGTCCGTGAGACCTCTATGGAGGCCCTGGCCAAGTTGGCCCCGGCCTTTAAGAAGGACGGTACGGTTACGGCAGGAAATGCCTCCAAAATCAGCGACGGCGCTGCGGCCGTTGTGGTGATGGCCCGGGAAAAGGCCCAAGCCATGAATCTGGAGCCCATGGCCAGGGTGGGCGTACAATGTTCAGTCGGCATTGACCCGAAGTATGTGCTCATCGCACCTATTTACGGCATTCCCAAACTCCTGAAAAAGGCCAGCCTTACTATTGATGACATCGACATCTTTGAGATCAATGAAGCCTTCTCGGCCTCCAGCGTGGCCATCAACAAAACCTTGGGACTCGATCCGGCCAAGGTCAATCTGCGGGGCGGGGCAGTGGCACTTGGTCATCCTATTGGTGCAAGCGGTGCACGGGTCCTGGTAACGCTACTATATGCCATGAAGGATACGGGTGCAAAGCGTGGCGTGGCATGTCTGTGCCTGGGTGGTGGTGAGGCCGTTTGCCTACTCGTAGAAAGGGATTAAAGGAGGTTCTCATGTCCTATAAAACCATTGAGGTAGACATATCTGGTGCCATTGCCACCCTTACGTTCAATCGTCCTAAGGTGCTCAATGCCTTGAACCTGGAGGTGATAGCAGAAATTGGCCGGGCGATTTCAGAACTGCCAAAGCCGCCTGAGGTCAAGGTCCTTGTCTTAACAGGAGCCGGTAGGGCCTTTGTGGCCGGGGCAGATATTTCCGTGTTGCAGGGCCTTGATCCCCTTGGCGCAAAGGAATTCGCAAGAAAGGGTCAGGCTCTCCTCCTGGCATTAGAGGCATTGGACATCCCCGTCATTGCTTGTGTCAATGGCTTTGCCCTAGGGGGAGGCTGTGAGATCGCCATGGCCTGTGATTTTGTGTGTGCATCAGAAGAAGCGAAGCTTGGACAGCCTGAGATCAATCTTGGACTTATACCGGGCTTTGGCGGCACCCAGCGTCTTGCCAGACTTGTGGGAAAGGCCCGGGCAAAAGAACTCTGTATGACGGGCCGCATCATCACGGCCCAGGAGGCCTTTGCCATGGGCTTGATCACCAGGGTTTTCCCAGCACAAAGCCTCATGGAAGAAACATGGAAGATTGCAACCGCCATCGCAGAAAAGGGCCCGGTGGCCCTTCGGGCCATTAAATACGTCATCGATAATGGATTTGACGTGGACCTCAAAAATGGGTGTGCCCTGGAGGCAGATGCCTTTTCCCTCTGTTTTGCCAGCCCCGATCAAAAGGAAGGAACAAGCGCTTTTCTGGAAAAACGACCACCAAAGTTTACAGGAAAACTGGCATGAACACATCTGTTTAGTCTTATCCAGTGTTCGTTGCGCATCTGCCTATTTTCTTGAGTCTGTTCCTTGGGAGCAAGCTTTATTCAAGCTCCGTGCGTCTTAGAGTGGCATTGCTAGTAAGGGTCGGAACAGGGCGACTGGCCAGAGAGGTTCCCCGGACGTCGGTGAACGGACGTCGACAAAGGTTGGAGTCCTGGAGATTGGATGAGGAGGTGTGATGCATTTTGAGTTAACGGAAGAGCAGAAGATGATACAGGACATGTGCCGGCGTTTTGCAGAAAAGGAGATCAAGCCGGTGGCCGGCCGGCTAGACGAAACAAAGGAACATCCTGCCGAGTTGTGCCAGAAGATGGGAGAACTGGGCCTCATGGGAATTACCATGCCGGAGGATTACGGCGGGGCGGCCATGGACTATATCTCCTATATCTTGGCTGTCACCGAGATCTCCAGGGCCTGTGCCTCCACTGGGGTCATCATGTCCGTAAACAACTCCTTGTATTGTTTTCCCATCAACACCTTTGGGAGCCATGAGCAAAAGGTCAGATACCTCACCCCCGTGGCAAGCGGCGCGGCCATCGGCTGCTACGGCCTCACCGAAGCGGGGGCAGGATCAGACCCTGCCTCCATGGGCACCACTGCAGAGAGGGACGGAGATCACTGGGTCATCAATGGAGAAAAGAAGTTTATCACCAATGGCAATGTGGCAGACTACTGCATTCTGGCAGCGGTCACAGATAGAGAGAAAGGGTACAAGGGGATCAGTTCCTTCATTGTCGATTTGAAGAATACGGTAGGCTTTTCAGTGGGCCATGTGGAAGACAAGATGGGGATTAAGGCCTCGGGCACTGCAGAGCTTGTGTTTCACGATGCCCGTATCCCCAAAGAGAACCTCCTCGGTGAATTGGGCTCAGGCCTGAGGCAAATGCTGACGACCCTAGACGCCGGTCGCCTGGGTATCGGGGCACAGGCCCTGGGTATTGGGCGGGCAGTGCTGGAAGAAGCGCTGGAATATGCCATGGTGCGCGAGCAGTTTGGCAAACCGATATCCAAATTCCAAGCCATACAGTGGAAACTCGCGGACATGGCCACACACCTTGATGCAGCCGAACTCCTCCTCCTCAGGGCCGCTTGGCTCCAGGATCATGGCAAACCCTTTGAGAAGGAGGCTGCCATGGCAAAGATGTACGCCTCAGACATGGCCATGGAGGCTTCCGTGGAGGGCGTTCAAATCCTTGGGGGATACGGCTACTGCAAGGAATTCCCCATGGAGCGCCACATGCGCGACGCCAAGATATGTCAGATATATGAGGGGACCAACGAGATCATGCGGCTGGTCATCGCTCGCAATCTTCTGAAACAGGGAAGGGGAAGGTGAAGCTGCCTACTTGATCAACATGCATCTGGCCCGACCAAGCACGGGGACCTCGAGTCGGCATCCAACTCCGAGAGGCACGCCATGGGCAAATTGTTTAAAGAAGATGAAGTGGCTAAGATAGCATCCGAGAAAAATGCCTGGCAGAAGCATTACCAAGAAAAGCTTGCCACCAGCCTTTCGGACAGAAGAGATGCCACCACGGTGTCTGGCAAAGGGATTCAAGAGCTCTACGTGCCCTCAGACATAAAAGGCTTCGACTACGGGGCCAAGCTGGGTTTTCCAGGTCAATATCCCTATACCCGAGGGGTTCAGGCCTCCATGTATCGGGGAAGGCTCTGGACCATGAGGATGTTTGCGGGTCTTGGAAGCGCAGAGGAAACCAATAAGCGATTTCACTACCTAGTCGAACATGGACAGACGGGGCTGTCCACGGCCTTTGACATGCCTACCCTCATGGGCTATGACACCGAGGACCCTAGGTCGCGGGGCGAATGTGGAAGGTGTGGTGTGGCCATCGACACCTTGAAGGACATGGAAATCCTCTTTGATGGGCTCCCAGTAGACCGACTGACCACCTCCATGACGATTAACCCCCCTGCCCCAGTCCTCTGGGCCATGTACATTGCCATGGCAGAAAAGAGGGGCATACCAAGAGAAAAACTCGGCGGCACCATTCAAAATGACATGCTCAAAGAGTTTATCGCCCAGAAGACCTTCATGTGCCCACCTAAACCGTCCATGCGTCTTATCGTAGACACCATAGAGTTTGGGGCCCAGGACGTGCCCAGATGGAATACCATTAGCATCAGTGGCTATCACATCCGCGAGGCAGGTTCCACGGCCGTCCAGGAACTCGCCTTTACCCTGGCAGACGGCATTGCTTATGTGGAAGCGGCCTTAAAGCGCGGCCTTGACGTGGATGCCTTTGCTCCTCGGCTTTCTTTCTTTTTCAATGCCCATATTGACTTCTTTGAAGAGATCGCCAAATACCGGGCCGCCCGCAGGATGTGGGCAGAGATCATGAAGAAACGATTTGGAGCAACATCAGAGCGTTCCCTGTGGCTCCGCTTTCATACACAGACAGCAGGGTGCAGTCTCACCGCTGCCCAACCTTTCAATAATGTGGTGCGCACTGCCGTGGAAGCCCTGGCTGCGGTGCTGGGCGGCACCCAGTCCCTTCATACCAATTCCTTCGACGAGGTCCTTGCTATTCCTACAGAAGAGGCCGCAACTATTGCCCTGCGCACACAGCAAATCCTGGCCCAGGAAACCGGCGTTGTAAACACCATCGATCCTCTAGGCGGGTCTTACTTCCTCGAGACCCTCACAGAGGAGATGGAGCAGGCCGCCTACGCATATATTAACAAGATTGATGATATGGGCGGCATGCTGAAGGCCATCGAAAGGAACTACCCTCAGATGGAAATCGCAGACGCTGCGTACAGATTTCAGAGGGAGCTCGACGAGAAGAAGAGGATCATGGTGGGTGTGAATAAGTATGTGGAGGAAGATGACATTCCCGTTGACATCTACCACGTTGATGAGGCCCTGGAAGAGCGTCAGATTGCACGGACCAATGAAGTGAAAAACAGCCGGGACCAAAAGAAAGCTGAAGGGTCTTTAGAACACCTGGCAGAGGCCTGCAGCGGCAACAAAAATGTAATGCCTTTGCTCATTGAGGCGGCGTCGGCCTATTGCACCCTGCAAGAGATGTGTGATGTGTTTAGAAAGGTCTTCGGAGTGTATCGGGATCCGGGGACCTTTTGACGACAGTGGGCCACAACATCGCTTGAGGTATAGACGGTCTAAAATGGGTTTTAGCTTTTGGGCAGATTACGAGGGCCAAGGCTACCAGCCTTTTGCCCTAAGCCCTATGGCTTGAGCCCTTCTTTCATCGAATCTCATGACACGAAAGGTCAGAATTCTTGTAGCAAAGCCCGGGCTCGATGGCCATGATCGAGGGGCCCGCATCATTGCCAGAGCCTTTCGTGATGCGGGCTTTGAGGTCATTTATGGCGGCCTCCATCAGAGTCCTGAGCAAATCGTGAGTGCCGCCATCCAAGAAGATGTGGACCTCATCGGCCTGAGCAGCTTGGCCGGTGCCCACCTCTACCTCTTTGGCAAAGTCATTGACTTACTGAAAGCCCAAGGGGCAGAAGACATCATGGTCGTGGGAGGCGGGATTATCTGTGAAAAGGATGCGGAAAAACTCAAGGCCATAGGGGTTAAAGAGATCTTCCCGCCTGGCACCCCCTTGAAGAACATCGTCGGGTGGGTTGAAGAAAACGTGAAGCCCCGTTAGGAAAGACGCAATCTCCAGTGCCTTTTGCCTCCATGGGCTGGATGCCACCAGAGCAGATGGCTAACTCCGTGTACCAGGGAGCTTGCCGGCCGACAGGATCTTCATCAGGTCTTCAAACCGCCCTTCGAGTTTTCCCACAAAGGACTGGGCCTTGTCCATGTTCTGGTCTTTTCCGGCCACTTCTAATTGATATGCTATCTCTTCTAAGGCCTCCGCCCCAATGTTGGCTGATGCCCCCTTGATGGCGTGGGCGGAAAATGCTACTTGTGAGGCATCATTGTCCACTACTGCTTGTTTCAGTTTCTCCAATTGTCCGGGGGTATCTTCCAAAAATATCCCCAGAAGCTCGTTGCAAAGGGTCTCATTGCCCTCCAATCTCTGGAGCAAGGCTTCCCGATTGAAGATGTCGCCCCTTTCTGAAGCGGCCTTGTCAGCTCCCTTTGGCTTTATCTTTTCTGAAGCCAAAACTTGCCTTGCCATAGCCTGAAAAAGCGCTTCTTGTTTAATGGGTTTTGACACATAATCATCCATCCCGACCGTCAGACACTGGTCACGATCGCCCTTCATGGCATGAGCAGTAAGGGCTATAATGGGAATCCGGGTCCCCTGTTCCGACTCCCTTGCCCGAATCGTCTTTGTGGCTTCCAATCCGTCCATCTCGGGCATCTGAACATCCATGAGTATCAGATCAAAGTTGTCCTTCTCCAATGAAGCCACCGCCTCTTTGCCATTTTCTACCAGCACAACGGTGTGGCCCTGCTTTTCAAGTATCCGGGAGACTACTTTCTGGTTGACAGCATTGTCCTCAGCCACGAGGATTCTAAGGAACCTGCTGCCCATTTCTGCGGCCTGGACACCTTGCATTTCTCTGAGTCTGTGCCTGGTGATAAAAGGCGGCCTTTTCTCACCCCGTTGCTCATGAGCGAGGACGGTCATGATGGTATCCAAAAGATCTGATTGCTTGATCGGCTTTGTCAGGTAGGCGGAAATGCCCAATTCCCTGCATCTGGCAGCGTCACCCCGCTGGCCGGCAGAGGTCACCATCATGATAACAACCCCGACAAGCCCAGGGCGTCTCTTCATTTCTTTGGCCAGGGCAAACCCATCCATTCCGGGCATCACAGCATCTAGGAGCAACAGGACAAAAGGCACCCCCAGCACCTTGGCCTGCTCCATAGTAGCAAGGGCAGTCCTTGCGTTATTGACGCCTGTAGGCTTCATGCCCCAGTTGGCAAGTATCTCTTCCAGAATCCTGCGATTCGTGGCATTGTCATCCACCACCAACACGCGGAGCCCCCTTACGTCAACATACTCGAAATCCGGCGGTTCCACCAACGGTCTCCTGGGAAGGTCGAAATAGGCCCTAAAGCGCAATGAAGTGCCCTTGCCCATCTTGCTTTCCACCTGGATTTCTCCTCCCATCATCTCAACCAGCTGTTTTGTGATGGCAAGCCCCAAACCTGTGCCGCCATATTTTCGCGTGGTGGTACCATCGGCCTGGGCAAAGGGGTCAAAGATGAGTCGTTGCTTGTCCGAGGGAATTCCAACACCTGTGTCCGACACAGTAAAATGCAGGCAAATCTTGTCAATTATCTCGTCCCCCCTCTCCACAAGGACCACCACCTCACCGTGTTCCGTAAACTTGATAGCGTTTCCTACTAAGTTCATCAAAATCTGGCGCAGACGCCCAGCGTCGCCAACCAAGATATCCGGCACCTCGGGCAAAATACGACAGGCCAGCTCTAGTCCCTTCTCGTCAGCACGCACGGCAAGGGTCTTTAACGTGTCTCCCACATTGTCTGATAGGTTGAACTCTACAAGGTCAAGAGCCAGCTTTCTTGACTCGATCTTTGAAAGGTCAAGGATGTCATTTATCAAGGTCAGCAGGGAATCACTGGAGGACTTGACGGTTTGAAGGTATTCCCGCTGCTCGGTAGTGAGGACCGTGCCAAGGGCAAGATCGGTCATGCCGACGATGGCGTTCATGGGGGTTCGGATCTCATGGCTCATGTTCGCCAGGAACTCACTCTTGGCCACGTTGGCAGCCTCGGCATCTTCCTTGGCCTTTTTTAGTTCCTCCTCTGATTTCTTGCGCTCAGTAACGTCGCGAACGACGCCAAGCACCCCTTTGATCTCTCCGGCCGATGTCCTAAGAGGGCGAAAAACCTCTGAAGTGAAGCCGGTTGTTCCGTCCCTGAGGTAATAGGGGATGTTCTCCGTTTCGACTGTTCTGCCCCCCATGGCCTCTTGTATCACTTTATCTATCCCCTCTTCGGCCAAGTGCGGGAAAAGCTCCCACGCAACCTTGCCGGTGTTGATTACTTCCTTGCGGGCGGTCTTGGATATTCTCTCCATGGCACGGTTCCAATAGGTATAATGGAAGTTCCGGTCCAGCACCAATATGCCATCGCTCATGGATTCGACGATGCTGGTGAGCAGTGCTTCACTCTCTTGCAAGGCATCCTCCGCCGCCTTGAGCTCGGAAATGTTAAGCCCCATTCCTACAAGATAGGTTGAATCCCCTATCCTTACCCGCATCCCTGTAAAATAGTATGGGGTTTTCGTGCCATGGGCCGACACAAGATCCGCTTCTACAGCGGCTCTGCCTTGGTCGAAAGCCTTTTGAATCGCCTCGGCAATAATCTCTTTGTCTTCTCCGGCAAAGAAGTCAAGAGGAACC
Source organism: Thermodesulfobacteriota bacterium (assembly GCA_034189385.1). GTDB lineage: Bacteria > Desulfobacterota > Desulfobacteria > Desulfobacterales. The sequence continues at coordinate 41,036 of JAXHVD010000002.1, read as the reverse complement.
ATGCCTGATATCTCTTCAGCTGAATACCCTGACACTTTTTCAAAATTCTCGTTCCACCTCAGGTACCTCCCTTTTTCGTCAAAGAGATAGAAGATGCCTGGCAAACTACTGATGGCTGATTCAGAAAAATTCTTTTCCCTGAGCAGAGTGTCCTCTGCTGCCTTGCGTTCGTTGATTTCTCTGGACACACTCTCAATCATCTGGTTGGTTACTTTTTTCAGGGCTTCCAACAATTCCACTTCAGAAGTACCAGATACCCTGGCAGAGAGGTCCCCTTCTGAAACCCTGTGCAACGCATCAAAGTGCTCCGCAAGACCGATGGCGAAATCATGAGACATGCCGACAATCTCTCCAAGGTTTTCGGCAGCCAGATTGACCATGTGTTTTAGTTTAGCAATCAAATCGAGTTCGGAACTCTCTGAAATTCTTATTTCAGGGTCTCCTGAGGCGATCCTTTTTAAGGCCTCCATGACCTCAGACAGACCTATGGCTAACTCCATGCTGGTGGTTTCCAGCTCTGCATCTCTTTCCCGAACCATCTTCCCAAATTCTGTGAATTGCCTGTGAACAACCCTGAGTGTTTCTTTTACTGAATCGATATCAATGTTGGCCTTGAAGGGCTCACAATCCAGACACATTTCTATTTTTTCCAAAAACTTCCCCTGGATTTCATTCCTGCAATGGGTGCCTGAAACAAGCCAACACCTCAACTCCCTTGATTTGTAGACAGGACATTCCGTCTCGCCACATTCAAAAACATCCCAGCATTTTAATTGGCTTACCATTTGTCCAAATCTCCCTTATACGCTCTCCCTATGGTTGCCGTCGCCATCTCCAGAGCTCCTTGCCCTGTCAAGACCACATGATGACTAAGCAAAGCAGAAAGCATGCCAATAGGCATGAAGGACCAACCAGCTGTAATTATGTATGATTAAAAAAGGCTAGCTTCAACGGTGTGAGGAAACTCGATTCGGGATAGGGAGAAGTGTCAAATCTTTGACATTGCAGGTGTTGTCATAGATCCCCTTCCTCTTGGACCAATATCTATCTCCCTGTAGCTACTCTGCCCTCAGGGCCTCGATGGGGTCAAGGTTGGCTGCCCTGAAAGCGGGAAAGACGCCAGCGGAAAGGCCTATGAGGGCAGCCAAGATCTCGGCCAGGATCACGAAGAACCACGGCGTATGGGTAGGAAGAGCAGGGATGGCCGCACCGAGTAGCCAGGCCCCGGCCGTACCCAGGAGAAGCCCGGCAAGGCCACCTATGCTTGCCAAAACCACGGCCTCCCCAATGAACAGGGTAAGGATCTGTCTTCGGTCAGCACCGATGGCACGCAGGAGGCCGATTTCTGCAGTGCGCTCATTAATGGCGATGGTCATAATCGTCAAGATGCCTACGCCGCCCACCACCAGGGAGATGCCGCCCAAAGCGCCCACGGCCAGGGTCAGAATACTGAGTACCGATCCCAAAACATCCAACATCTGCTCCTGCGTAGTGATAGTGAAATCTTCGGTGCCATGTCGGTTGATCAGGCATTCCTTTATTCTCTTTACGATCTCCGCCGCCGTAGCCTCAGTGGCGTAGAGAATGTCTATTTCCATGAGGCTCTCCCGGTTGAACATGGCCAGAGCCCTGGCCGTAGGAATATAGACGGCATCGTCCAGGTCAAAGCCCAACATCTGCCCCTTGGACTCCATGACGCCGATAACCCGGTACCGCTCTCCCCCAATGCGTATGCGTTTGCCAAGAGCATTGTCTCCCCCGAAGATCTCGTCCCGCACCTTGCTGCCCACAACGGCAAAGGCCCTTGCAGCCCGGGGATCGTCTTCGGGCAGAAAGCGGCCCACCGAAACGTTCATCTGCCAGACAGCCGGGACCTGGAAGCCTACACCGAAAACATAGGCCCTTCGACTTCGCTGGCCATATTCCACAGGGGCGTTTCCCTGCACAAAGGGAACGACCCCCAACACCTTTGGAAGGTGTTTCAAAGCCAGGGCGTCGTCCAGACTCAGGGGACGCACGTTGCTGATGAGCGCTCCAGACATACCGGTCGTAGTCGCCTTACCGGGAGTCACTGCAATGAGGTTCGTGCCAAACTGGGTGAACTCGGACAACACAAACCTGTGTACTCCCTCTCCAATGGATGTCAGAAGCACCACAGCGGCGACACCCACCGCGATGCCCAAGGCCGTCAAAAAACTTCGCATCCTGTGGAAAAAAACAGCACTCAAGGCCAGCTTCATGGCATCGTGAAAGCGCATGGGGAAATACCCTATCTCCTAGACAAGGCCTGCACTGGATCGAGCTTTGCTGCACGTCTTGCCGGGAGCACACCAAAGATGAGACCGGTAAACAAGGAAACGCCGGTGGCGGCCCCAAGGGCCCAAAGTGGGAGCGGCACCGGAAAGCTCGGAAAGAGCCTGGCCATAGCCCACACGCCGATGAAGGCCAGAACGAGACCAAAGGCTGCCCCCACGAGGGCAAGGATACCTGCTTCGGCTAGAAACAAGCTGAGGATCTGGCTCTCCTGACCGCCAACGGCTTTCAAGAGACCAATCTCCGTGGTGCGCTGAGAAACGGCAATCAGCATGACATTCATGATCAGAATCCCGGCCACCCCCAGGCTGATAGCGGCAATACCGCCCACACCCAGGGTCAGGGCCGTGAACACACGATCAAAGGTCAAGAGCACGGCATCCTGCGTGATCACCGTAATGTCGTCTTCCCCCTCATGACGGGCGCGGATAATGTCCTGAATGGCCCTTTTCGCCCTGGCAATGGCGTCGCGGCCCTTGGCCTCTGCGAGAACTCGAAAAAGGGCAGACGTGTTAAAAAGCGTCTGGGCAGAGACTACCGGGATAATGACCACATCTCCCATGTCTAGTCCCAACGACTGCCCTTTTTGGGCCAGTACGCCAATGACTCTGAACCGCCGATCCCCGATGCGGATCCACTCCCCCAAAGCCGACTGATTCCCAAAAAGCTCTCGTTTAAGCTTGTATCCCATGACGGCCTCAGCAGAGCCCTGGCTTGGATCACCGGTAGAAATAAATCTGCCTAAGGCCATGGACAGACGACGTATCTCAAACAACTCTGCTGTGGAGCCAAGGACGGTGACCTCCCGGTCCCTCTGCCGCCAGGACACAGGAGCAGAACCCACCGTTATGGGGGCCACATTGCCGATATTGGCACTCCGTTTCAAGGCCAGGGCATCTTCCAGCGTCAAGTCCCTGGGCGTTTGTCCCAGCAGCGGCGGGGGGCCGCCAGTGGTTTCCGAACGGCCGGGCAGGACGATGAGGAGATTGGTACCCAGAGAGGCGAATTCATTGATCACATATTGTCGAGCCCCTTCTCCCAAAGCAGTGAGAAGGACCACTGAGGCAACCCCTATGCCCATGGCTAGGATCATCAAGAAAGTCCGAGCCGGATAACCGGAGACAGCCTTGATGCTGAAGCGAAAGACGTCTTCACTCTTCATGAATTTATGGCAACTCCCGTATCCTCGGAGATCCGCCCATCCACCATCTGTATTCTACGAGCGGCGCGCCTGCCCAGATCAGGATCATGGGTCACCATCATGATCGCCATCCCTTCCTTGTTAAGGTCCTCCAGGATCTGGACCACTTCCTGACCAGAGGCACGATCCAAGTTCCCGGTGGGCTCGTCGGCAAGAATGATGCGGGGTTCCATCACAGTGGCCCGGGCGATGGCCACGCGCTGCCGCTGGCCTCCAGACAGTTGATCCGGACGATGCCTGGCCCTCTCGTTTAGCCCCAGTGCCTTCAGGGCCCTCTCAACACGCACCTTTCTCTCTTCAGGATCGATGCCGGCCAGAATGAGTGGCAGTTCGACATTCTCCGTGGCAGTAAGGCGGGGAACAAGGTGGAAGAACTGAAAAATGAAACCGATCTTATGACTCCGGACTTCTGCCTGCTGCTCATCGGTGAGTTCTGTCGTATCCACATCCTCTAACTGATAGATCCCGTTGTCTGGCCTATCGAGGAGACCAATAATATTCAGGAGTGTTGATTTCCCGGAGCCGGAGGGCCCCATAATGGCAATGTGTTCGCCGGCAGCCACGGACAGATTTACATGGCTCAAGGCGTGAACAGCCTCGTCTCCCACCTGAAACACTCTCTCGATCCCGGCCAAGTGAATCATCAATCCTCGCTGGCCAGAACGGCGTGAGCCCCATTTCTCACGCCAGCCCGATCCACATTGACTACAACCAATTCCCCGGCGGACAACCCTGAGGCAACCTCTGTGAAGTCCCAGTTAGAAATACCCGGCTCAAGGGCCCGTTCCTCGATCACGTTTGTTTCTGGCAGATAGACATAGACCTGTTTTCCATCCAGCACTGCCTCTGTGGGGACTCTCAGGGTCTCCTGATGCACCTCCAGTATGATCTCGACGTCTGCGCTGTAACCTGCCAGCAACCGGTTCACGTCTTCTGGCCGGGTGAACTCCACCTCCACATCCACTGTGCGCGCCTGCTTTTCACGGTCTAGGACGTAGGGCGCGATCCTCCGCACCTTCCCAGCAAAATGTTGGTCACCAAAGGCGTCCAGACTAATCCGAGCGTCTGACCCGGGATCAATGTCAGGGGCATCCACCTCATCGATGGGAGCCTCCACGTAGAAGCAGGAGTCGTCAACAAGGTCTACTGCCGGTGGGGTAGCAATACCGGGAGGGGAGGGCGTGACATATTCATTGAGCTCACCGTTGATCTCGGCCACAACGCCTGCAAAAGGCGCTACCAAGCGAGTCCTCTCCAGTTCGGCTCTGGCCACATCGACCCGGGCTTCACTCATGAGGGTAGAGGCCTTTGCCGACTCACATTCCGCAGCAAGGGCCTTGGCATCTGTGACGGCCCGATCTTCCCGTTCCTCTGAAATAGAATCCTCTCGTCTAAGTCTGACAAGTCGACGGGCTTCCCGTTGCGCATTGTCTGCCTTTAGACAGGTGGCGCGAGCCCGAGCCTTGGAAGTCTCAGCCTCCTTTTTAGCCAGTTTCAACTGGGCAGCAATGTCTTCATTCCATAGCTCCAAGAGGAGGTGCCCCGCCTTGACGCGGTCTCCTTCATGAATGGGAAGCTTTGCGATTTGACCGCCCACGCTTGGCGAGAGCTTGGCCCGCCTGCAAGCCTTCACCGTTCCCGCGCGGGTGTTTGACACCGTCCTTTCCACGGTGCCCTCCTCCACGGCCTTGACTATCACCTCCACTGGCTCAGGTCGCGTGGAGTGCCATATGGCAATCCCCAAAGCAGTCACAAAGAAAAACACAACGATCCAACGGATTCGGACACGGCGAGTCATGGGTCCTCTCGAAAACTGTCAGGTGTTGTCTTTAAAGGCTACAAGCCGCAGTTGAAAAAGGTCCCCTATGAGGACCGCTCTCAGGATGAGGTACTGCTGAAAAAACACTGTCTCTGTTTGAAGACCCTGCAGCAAGCTGCAGAGAATGTTCTACCTAGCGGCAGTGCTTCGCAGCGACCGTAAGGAATATGTCTCATTTTATATACGCTCGCTAACCCCGCAGCCCGCGCCGCGCTAGCACTGCCAACGGGCAGAACCACTGCCGTCAGGCGGAACCTACGGGGGCTGCGGTAGCTCTCCTGTGGAGAATGCGCTCGCTTAATCGGTTCAAGTTCTATGTAGAGAGCGAAAAAAGAGAGTTTTCAGCACAACAGAAATCGGGTTGACAGACTATTCTTAGAGATGGCTTTCATCATTTTTGGGTCGTTTGCTCCAGGTTCGATACTCTATGGCCTCAAGTTTTGGGACCAGCACCAAAACATGCCCTTGCTGTCAAGTATCGGTGAAGACAACCGTTGAGGCAACTCCTGCCATCTCAACTGCCGTCGACGAGGTCTCCCAGGCTGCCCAAAATAGACCCTTCCCCTTTGCGGCTCCCGCCGGCAGACGGAGAATGCTGTAAAATGCGGTCAGCCATCCTGGAAAAGGGGAGGCTTTGCAGCAAGACTGTCCCTGTCCCACTTAAGGTGGCAAGGAATAGTCCCTCTCCACCGAAAAACATGGACTTGAGACTGCCTGCCCTTTCAATATCGTAATCAATCCCTGATGTGAACGCCGCAAGGCACCCCGTGTCAACGCGGATGATCTCATGGTTCAGTTTCTTCGTTGACACCGTACCACCTACATGGACAAAGGCCATGCCATCGCCGCGAAGACGCTGGAGGATGAATCCCTCCCCGCCAAAAAAACCGGTTCCCAAACGCTTTGTAAAGGCGATGCTCACCTCCGTTCCAAAGGCGGCACAAAGAAAAGCGTCTTTCTGACACATGAGCTCCCCCTGCACCTTGGACATGTCAATGGGGATAATCTTTCCTGGATAGGGGGCGGCGAAAGCCACAGACTTCTTGCCGTTCCCCCTGTTTGTAAAATGGGTCAGGAAGATCGATTCTCCCGTAAGCACCCGCTTTCCCACATTGAGAAGCTTGCCAAAGACCCCTTCATCCGGTCTGGACCCGTCACCCATCTTGGCTTCAAACGTGACCCCGTCATCCATATAGTTCATGGCTCCTGCTTCGGCAATCACTGTCTCGCCGGGATCAAGTTCTACCTCAACAACCTGCATATCATCACCGATGATCTTATAGTCCACTTCATGACATCTCATCATCTCTTCCTTCCTGTCCTTCAAAGGCCGGCCCATCCCTTGAGCACCCTGGCAGACCGCCGCCCTGCTCCCGGCCACGAATACTTCTTGGGGGTCTCTTGCTCCTCCGTTAGATCGTTCCAAGCCATGCGGATCACCCGCCATTTCCCCGGTAGTCTTACGAACTAAACATTGCTCATGCTGCTCTTTCTGACTCGATCGTATCAACAGAGCTGAATCTGCATTCTCTTTGTCCCCACGTCAGCCATATCTGGGTTTAGATTGGCGATCGTCATCAGATGGCTTCCATGGTAGAGGGGGGCTTGGACGTAATGTTGTAGGTGACGCTGACGATGCCGGGCACGTGTCGAATGATCTCGCTGGCAAGCCTCTCGAGGATTTCAAATGAGAGATTCGTGGGTCTTGCAGTGCGGGCATCGATGCTTTCCCAGCAACGCACCTCAATCTGCTGGCCGAAATCGCGATTCCCGTCGCGCATACCCGTCACACGGTCTTCATGAAGGATCGCCATATACTGAAATGCCCCGGTGTCCTTCAGCAACCGCTCTACTTCCGCAGTTGCCTTGCGGACAGTGTCTATGCGCTCCGGGGTTACCTCGCCTATCACCCGTGCCGAAAGCGCCGGCCCGGGGAAAGGCATACGATCGAAGAGCTCTGATGGAAGCCCGAGAGCCTTGCCAATCTTTCGCACACCGTCCTTGCGAAGCTGTATGAGGGGCTCTATGATGCGGTAGCCGAAAGACTCTTGGGGATTGATACCCAGTTGCTCGAAGACGTTGTGCTGGCGCTTTATCCCTGCAACTGTTTCGTCCACATCGGTCAGGATGGTCCCCTGGAGAAGGTACTTCGCCCCGCTCTCCTGCACCATGCGTCCAAACACGTTGCGGTAAAACGTCTGAGTAATAGCCTCCCGCTTGACCTCCGGGTCCGTGATCCCCTTGAGGGAAGAGAAGAACTCTTTGTGTGCATCCACCACTTGGACCGTGACGCCCAGCTTCTGGAAAAGGCCCACCACCTCTTCGGCCTCTCCCTGGCGCATGAGACCGTTTTCAATGAAAACAACCTTCAGGCGCTCTCCCAGGGCGCGATGCCCGAGCATCGTGACTGTCGACGAATCCACTCCTCCCGACAGTGCATTGATGGCCCTGCCGTCCCCAACTACGCCCTGAATCTCTTTGATCTTTTCCTTGATAAACTGCTCGCAGTTAATCTCCTGGGCAGTGATCTCTTCGATCATGAGCCAAACTCCTTCCTGTCCAAAAAGTCCTTTTTCTCAACCTATCATCTTACCAATTATCAGCTAGATATGCATCGGCACCCCTTCGGCTCCCTTGTGATGGCCGTTGCTGCATTTTCCCTTTCATAGCCTTTTTCATCCTCCAATGTAAAGGCTTGGCCGACACTCTGATTATTTTGCTGAGATGAACCCTTTGGTCTTCTCCCGACCACTCCATCCCCTAATCCCTTGACCCCTCTCCGCCTGCGGAAGATGATCCTGCCAACTCTTCTGGAGATGATCCAAGTTTTTGGTAGTTGTGAAAAGAGTTTCATGTTCATCCCATCATGAGCCACACAAAAGAATCAGAAGAGATAATAGAACCCAAACGTTAGGCCTGTACTTGTGGCCGAGTCAAAACGACGATCGCTTTTTCTAATGTCGGCAGAAGAGCGAATGGCATAAGCGACCTTGGGCACGGCATAGAAATCATGACAGATTCGGATGTAGCTTTGAACCTGAAGATGGTAGCTCTCGTAGTGACTCAAGGCATCTGACGATGTGTGGAATCGGGCCTCTAGGCTGGCCTGCAATCCCACGTTTTTGTTTAGTTCCTTTTCAGCACCGAACAAAAACTCGTGGCTATCCCTGGCACCATGGTTCCTCGCCACAAAGCTATAGCGTGCAAAAGGCCGGAGGCCTTTTGAAAGGGTAGTGCTCGCTGCCACGGAAGAATGAATGTCAGTAGTGCCCGTTCCATCCTCATCTTCCGGTGCAGAGTCCAACTTCACATCAAGGCCGGCTATAAGGGTGAAAGGCTTGTCCCTTTCATCAAATATCAGCACCTTTCCCGTTAGAGCGATGTCCCCAAAGCCCTCGGCACTGGCTCGTTCAGTCGTCATTGGAACACTGGGGTACTGAATCTTGAGTCTTTCGGAGAAGAGATAAGAGGTTCTGGCTCCCATCTCGACTCCATGGCCAAGACCCACGTTGAAAGCGTATCCAGTGCCTATCCTGTCGATGGTTCTATCGGCGTTCAACTCGTCACTTGAAGAAGAAATCTCATCGGAAAAATGAGAATAAGAAAGACTGACGCCTATCTCCATGTCTCTTTTTTCAAGGACATCCGTCACAAAAAGCTTCTCTTCCGCACAAGAAATCTGTGGCATCATCATGAAGATAATGACCATGGCCGCGATAATCTGTCTCATCCTCCCTCTTTCCATCACAGCGGGTGTCCCACCAACGCCCTAGAAAAAATGGGAACTGGCGTCCGTTTCCAATTCAGTCCGCCATAGGCGGATTTGATGAGCAAGGCTGCGCCTGAAGTCTTTTTCCTTAAAATGCCACGCTGATCCAAAGGCCGTAGGTTGTCGTATTGTTCTCCGGCTCAATAAAAGGAAAGACGGTGTGCTGTTCTGCATCAGACCCTCCGGGCAGTACAAAGAGCTCCGGATCTGACTCATCCATATCCCAATAGGTGATGTACGGTTCAATACAAAGGGCCATCTTCTTCGTCAATTGCCTCGTAAAAGAGAGGGAACACCTGGCACCATATCCAGAATCGTAATGAAATGCTGGCATCCCAGAAATGTCAGAGTCTACTTTGCCGTCTAGGAAAAGGTCATATTCCAGGTTCACCCCCCACACCCACCCGTCACAAAGGGGGCTATAGGTTCTTATGCCAATAGGGGAGTACCAGTACGCCACCTCCCTTTCGTAGCCACCAATCCCTCCACGGTCCTCTTTCCAATAACGATAGCCCATGCCAAGAAAGGGGGTTATCAGGTGTTTTCCTCTAAAGGGAAAATCATATCCGAGCAGACCACGGCATTCCACTGTGTTTGAGTCTGCGTCTTTTTTCGCAGGTTCCCGTTCAGTCTCTCCCCCAGGAAACAACCTTGTAGTCCCACCAGTGTAGTCAAGATCACCTGCACTGAGATGGACACTGGCGCTGATCATTATGTCATGATGATAGGTGTAATGACCAGCCACTCCGTACATCCAGCCATCCCATTCCGGCCCTCCACGTTCAGCACCCTCAGCATTCTCCTCATTGTCAAAATGGGACACGCCCACGCCAAGGGCAAATGCATGCCTAGGAACCATATGCCCACTGTCTCCCGCAGAGGCAATTCCCCATAGAAACAACAGGCAAAGGCACGTCAACATCCAACTGGTCAAGAACCCAGTCCTTTTCCCTATCCCTCTCTCCACCGCAGTACCCCTTTCTATGAGAGTTCTCAGTCCTATCCGAAGTCGCGAGATTCTCTACCCACGTCGGCGACAAGTCCCGTTGGTCACCTTTTCCAAATAATCTCCGCCAATATGTCGTAGGATAAATCGATACAGTGTCATCATTTAACGGGCCGTTGCCCAAACTGAAATGCCCTCGAGCGATTCATGGAGCAGAAACTGCCTCCAAGCACTCCTCTTTTCTCTCTTCATAAAACGAAAGGTACTCTTCTTCTTGATATACTTCTGCCCGAAAATTGTCTTCCAGGCCCCTCAAGAAGGTTTCAACAACTCCCATCAATGATAATTCATCCTCCTCCTTTTCTGACATATAGTCAAAGCTCATCATCTTGCTGTCTACATATCTTGCCAGCCTGGACCGCTGTGAACAGGCCAACTTTCCTCCAGGCGCATCTTTATACAGGTGGGCAGTTTGCCAAACAAGATCATAAACTGCCTTCCTAACACGTTCTCTTATGTCTGTGTCTGACACGGTTATTCACCTCTCCTGCCCGCCCTTTTTCAACGGCTCTTTTCCTGTCATCATTTTGGGATAAGGGGTAGCGTCCCTTTGAGCTACATACATTCGCCTGGTAAGGATCTTCATACAAATGTCAGGCACGGGCATCATTGATGGTGCAACACCATACAGGCCTCCCCATGGTCGATGCAAAATACACAGCCTTGAGTGCCATGTCAACGGGCTGTTGTCCAAATGTCCTTCTGCCTATTCTCAACTCTCTTCTAAGAAACCGGGGCTGTTCCAGTCCGCCTCCGGCGGATTCGCCAAGATGTAGCAGCCGAAAAGGCCTCAATGAACAGATCAAAGGGAAGCCCGGTTTGGGCAACTGGCCAAGCGGACACCATTTGCTTCTGGCTGGCCCAGGCCTGCCAAAACGTGTTTTGGTAGGAAACGCCAGGGACCCGAAATTCCCCCACAACGGTATCCGTCTTTGCCTACCTCTCTAAAACGACGACGTAACGGGCCCACATGGTCAACGGTCACCATCTATTGGTTACATAACTTAAGAATCTTATTGACTTCTCTCTGGGAAGTTACTAACAGTCACCCTCTTTCAGGCAGAAGAGTATGGGCTCGCCATTTCAGCATGATCATGGCAGAGGAAAAGGTTCATGATAAGGATAATCGCAGGGCTAGTTTTTCCGATGTTGCTCATCTCAATGACGTCCTATGGAGCAGAGAAACTCTTGATAACCGACGTGCTTTCAAAAAGGGAAGCGGAAGCGGAAGCCAGTTTTACTTATGCCCGCGGATACCTGCACTTCTATTCTCCGCCCCCAATTTCGGCCACTGCAAAAAGCACGCTCAACCTGTCGTTTTTGGAATGTTCCCTCGGCCTAGGACTGGGCCACGGATTTCAGGTGGAGGCTTCTATCCCCTATGCCTTTTCGGTGAAAACCAGGGCTAGATACTATGTGCTGCCTGCCGGGAGCACCGATCACAGGAGGGACGGTTTTGGCGACATCTCCTTCGGTACCAAGTGTGAACTCTTTAGTGAAAAGGAGAAGCCCTTTACGTTGGTAGCTGGCCTCGGCCTCAAGCTAGACACGGCATCAGAAGACCAATTCGGCACTGGAGCCACTGACATAAGCCCTTTTGTCGCTGCAAGTACCACTATCGGACAAGGCGTGCGTCCTTATGCCACATACGAGCTGACAATCCGAAATCACGGCGAGAGAGACACTCATGTGCTCGGCATTGGCGCAGAAAAGGAACTAAATGATAGACTGACCTTGGTGCCCTTTTTAGAAGTCTCCTTTCACAAGTCTACGGACACTCTCAGCAGCTACGAGACTTACGTTATGGGGGTCCGAAGCCATATCCGCATTTATGGGAATTTCTATGCAATCCCACTGATAGGCTTTGAAATAGACTCTCCTGTTCGGCGCAAGGACATGGACCTTCGTTTTGACTCAAGCGAAGGGATACAGATAGGTTTGGCCTTCTATCATCTCTTCTGAGATGGTTGTTTGAGAAAATAGCAGAATTTGGAGCTGGGTTTAGAAACTGAGCAAGAATACAGCTTGCAAAAAAGCTTAACAAGCGATGGAAACATGAGAGGAAACAGAGACCACGAGAAGGCTGTTTTGAGTATCTCCTTATTGACAGGGCTTTTTCTTCTGTTCTTGTCCTCATCAGCTTTTGCAGAAAAGACTGAGTCGACGGCTTCCAGGCACGCCTTTCAAATTGGCCTCGTAGCCGCCTATTTTGAATATGACGAGGATAGCGTAAATGTAGAAATGGACGGCCCCATGTACGGAATCAGTGGAAGCTATACCTACCATAACAAGACAATGATTCATGTGGGTCTTGAATACAGCAGGGGTGACCTCAACTATGATGGTGCCTATGTAGACTACAGGGACTTCTCTGAGAGCGTCACTCCCGACAGGACAGACGCGGTGGACTGGAAGGTGGAATGTCGGTGGTTGATCGGTTATGATTGCCTCATCAGGAGTAAACATGTAGTAACTCCCTTTCTAGGCATTGGTTACCGCTATTTGAATGATCATTTGGAAGGCTCTGTTTACGATGAGCTCGTGATTGAAAGCTCTAAAAGAGAGATATCCTACTGGTACTCTCCTATCGGTTTCATGACCCATAGCCCCTTGTCGGACAACTGGACCTGGGGGCTAACTCTGGAATATGACCTCTTCTGGGACGGCAAGGTTGAAGGGAGGTATGCCTTTTCCATCCCCGAGCTTGACCAGGATTCAGGATTTGGGCTAAGGTTTTCCCTCCGGTTCAACAGGAGACTTGCCGACCATTATGCTTTCTCTATCGAGCCGTTCATAAGATATTGGGATATCGATCAATCAGAGACTGAATTCTTTGTGCTGCCGAAATCCTATGGAGACCCTTCTCCTGTATTTGGATACTTTGAGCCAGAAAACGATACGACCTCTTATGGCCTTCAAATAAGTCTGGTATTCTAAAAAACCAGTAACCCGCGGCGTTGATCTGCGTATCATGGTCTGCTCTCGAACAGACAACATGGTTTGGCAACAAAGTGTCCTGCCAGTGTAAACCGGCGGTCAGGCAATTTGAACTGACTCAAATGAGTGGGTTTCTTCGTCTGCCTCAGACCCTGTTTGAGGCTGGGCCCAAATGGCCATTTCACCTTTTTTCTAACTCATCAATAGCCAACATGACTAAACGGAAGATCATTGTGATCGGCGGCGGAGCCGCCGGACTTATGGCGGCTGGGCAAGCTGCCGAAGGAGGAGCCAATACGCTTCTGCTTGAAAAGATGAAACGCCCTGGGCGCAAACTCTGTATTACGGGCAAGGGCCGCTGCAATATCACAAATATGGCAATGACAGCGGATTTCATTTCCCATTTTGGAAGGACGGGCAGTTTTCTTCGCCAGGCCTTCTCTCGATTCTTCAATACCGACCTCATTGATCTCCTTCAGGCCCTGGGACTGGAACTGGTGACAGAAAGAGGCGGACGAGTTTTTCCTGCTAGTGGCAAGGCCTCGGACGTTCTGGATGTCCTCCTTAAATGGCTCAAACGGTGTCGCGTTCAGATCAAACCCTCTTCTGTTGTTGACAAGCTGTTGATAAACAACGGAAGAGTGACTGGTGTAATGTCTCGTGGTAGAAAGTTTTCCTGTGATGCCGTCATTCTCACCACGGGAGGGGCTTCCTATCCAGCAACTGGATCAACGGGAGACGGCTACCGCCTCGGAAAATCGGCAGGTCACAAGGTGGTGCCTATACGACCCGCACTCGTTCCCCTGGAAACCTCTGGGGATGTGGCCGGCAAAATGGCAGGCCTTCATCTCCGTAACGTTAAGGTACGGATGCTCGTAAACGGCAAGAAGCGCGAGGAAGGATTCGGAGAGGTCGTCTTCACCGAATTCGGAGTTACTGGTCCTGTCATTCTCACCATGAGTGGTGAAGCCGTGGATGCCATGCGACAGGGGCATGGCATAGTCTTTTCCATAGACCTCAAACCAGCGCTCGACGAGAAGAAGCTCGACGCTCGGCTCCTTCGCGATTTTGCAGCACGGAGCAAGGAGCCCTTCAATAGTCTTCTGCGGGGGCTCCTGCCCTATGAAATGGTGCCTGTTTGTCTTGACCTCACAGGGATTTCTCCTGAACGGACTGCCAGCAACATCTCTGCAAAAGAGCGGCAGCGTCTACGGAGATGGCTCAAGGACTTCCGAGTGGAAGTGACCAGGTCCCGCCCTTTGAGCGAGGCCATTGTCACGGCAGGAGGCATAGACACACGAGAGGTCGATCCTAGGACCATGGAATCCCGTCAAACAGAGGGGCTTTTTATGGCAGGAGAGATTCTTGATATTCAAGCGGACACAGGCGGATACAATCTTCAGGCGGCCTTTTCAACGGGCTGGCTTGCTGGGCGTTCCGCAGCTGCTGGAAAATAGCCGGATCATGATCCCATTTTTCTTTTACCATGCTCGTATCATCTTCCAGAACTAACGGCTATGATTGAACCCTCCCCGTGGCGACTCGACTGCCCTCGGCCATGAGTCATTCGACCCTGAGACTTGTCGGCGAGCTCAAGTCGAGCCGCTCATAACCGAAGGGCTCGGCCCGAATGGAGCTCGTCGAAGTCAAGGCACGGGGGCTGCGGTAGCTCTCCTGTGGAGAATGCCCTGGCTTATTCACTGTGAAGCCGAAAGCCTTTTCCGGGCGACATGGACCATTTTCGCAAAGGAGAGTCCAGTGAGTGAAAGGATAAGAATCATAACCTGTTTGATCGGACCAGGCGGAGAATTTTTGTGATAAGGAGACAGAAGATGCCCGATTTTCCAAAATATCTTAAACGGTTGCAGTCAGGGGACAGGTCCATGAATCCGTTCCTAGAGTTCATGGGAATGGTGTTGGAGCAGTTGGACGATGGCTATGCCCGCTTCAGAATGCCGGTTCGAGACGAATTTCTTCAGGGGGCGGGGGTGGTTCAGGGTGGACTGATCGTGGCCATGGCAAGTGAGACGATTGCCCATGCCGTCATGACCCTTCTGAAATCCGGAGAAGGGATAGCCACCATAGAACTGAAAAACAACTTTCTTGCCACGGCCAAAAAAGGAAACCTCATAGCCGAAGGCAAGGTCTTCAAAAAGGGGGGGACCGTCATCATCGGAGACGCTATGGTATCTTCAGAATCGGGCAAGGCCTTATCCCGGACCACATCAAGCATTCTGTTGCTAAAAGGTTAAGGCCTTTGTGGGCCACGCCGTCCCATTCATCAAAAGGTTTGAACCGCATAAGCGAGCGCATTCCCCGCGGCAAGCCGCGGGGAGGCTTCAATGCGGACTCTGTGGCCGCTGAGCAATAAGGATCCCAAAAAGCTTCTATCCTCATCTGGTTTCAAGTTCAACGCGCGCTCTTTGCCAACCTGCGCCCCTTCTCCAGGAAGGCTTCTTCTTTCTGGTGATCACCCAATGCCCCGTAACAGCTTGCAATATGATAACTGGTCTCTTCGGAGTCTTGACATTTGAGCAAACATTCCAGGGCCTTGTCATAGCCTCTTAGATTCATGTAGTTTATTCCAAGACACAGGTTCAGCTCTTCGCTGTCCGGGAAATGTGTCACCCCTTCAGCCAGGATCTTTCCGGCATCTTCGTATGCATGTCTGTTCTGTTCGATAACCCCCAGCCCCAAATAGGCCCGATGGTCAGGAGCATAGGTCAACGCCTTTTTGAATAGGGCCTCCGCCGCCCCTTCCCTGCCCACAACAAATTCATTTTGGGCATAGTCTCCATGACTCAAGGTCATTCCAAGCCTTGAGCAGAAATCAGCATGCATCTCATGGAATTCTTCTTCATCTATAAGATCTAGGGAATCAACAAAGCGGCTTAGGTTGGCAAAGAACTCTGTCCTAAGCCTCTTGCCAAAGGCCAGGACACGTTCCTGGGACAGATCAGCATCGGATTCAAAATAGCAGATACCTTCTATCTTCTCTAGCCACACATCATCTGTGACATGGCGGCGCTTCTGAAGATCAGAATAGAGCATGGTGCCGGGATATATCTCAAGGATGTAGAATACACAGACAAAAGGCCTTATCTCCTTGATCAAGTCAATGGTCTCTTCGATGGTCTCCCACGATTCTTCTGGAGACCCGTAGATGAAGTAGGCCCGGGCCAGAATGCCGTATCGATAGGTCAAAGAAAAGGCGGCCTTGATATCATCTCTTTTCAGGCGTTTGTTCAGCAACCCCCTTATCTTGTCAGATCCGCTCTCCACACCATAGCTTATCTGAGTACACCCGGCCTTTCTCATCCAGTACAAGATGGCGTCGCTTACCAAGTCGGCCCGGGATATGGCCACCCATACGATCTTGAGCCCCTTTTCAATAATTCTCTTGCAGATCTCAATGACCCGTTTCTCGTTAATGGTAAATGTGTCATCGGAGAAGTAAAAAAAACGGATACCCCTGTTGTACAGCAGCTCCAACTCCCTGACGAAGTGCTCTGCTGAGCGCAACCTGGTCCTGTTCCCCCATAATTTGGGGCTCCCGCAAAAGGTGCATTTCCCAGGACACCCTCTGGAAGAGACCACGTGTTGATAGGCAAAGTGTTTTGCCGGGATGGGGAGTTTATCCAGGTTGCCAACGGGTTTGGCAGCCTTTGTTTTTATGACCTTTCCTCCCCTTCTAAAGGCTATCCCAGGGATGTCCTTAAGGTGCTTATGACGGCCCCTGTCAACGGCCTTGACCAAATGCAGAAAGGGATATTCCCCTTCACCTATGACAACGAAGTCCACCTGGGGAAAATGGGTCAAAAAATGCTTCCACAGAAAGGTGGCAGCAACCCCGCCAAAGACGATCTTGACCTTGGGGTTGAGTTCCTTTGCGATCTGGGCGATCTCTATCCCGCCCCAGCGGTTGGCATTCAAGATGGAAAAGCCGATGATGTCAGGTTTCTTCTCAACAAGCGTGTCGACTATCCTTTGGGGGGTTTTGTGTATTCTGTACCAGTTTAGTATCTCAACGTCATACCCCTCTTCCCTTAAGACGGCCCCAATGTAATACAGCCCGATGGGGACCACGCTGATGTCTTCCTCATGCGCTTGGCTTCTGTCATAGAGGGGATAGGGGTAGATCAGCAGAATTCTCATGTCACCATACTCTCTTCCTCTGACACAGGGGTTGGAAATGAATAGACTGGGTGGCCTGATGATCCCGATCCCATGGACTCGGACATCTCTACATATCCATTGTGGGGGCGACTTGACAAATCAACGCCCCGTACATTACAGTGCCCTGTCTTTAGATCATCTCATCTTACTCCGGCCCTGGAGGGGCGGGCAAGAAAAACCCGGCAACAGACAAGAAAATTAGTAACGTTTAAAAGTTGTGACATCGTGTATGTCTGAATAGATAACTTCCCGATAGGGCGAATCGCTTCTCTTCGGCATCCAATGCCTTTAGGTAGCCCCATAACTATTGGTGTGGATGGAAAAGGCTGTATGCCGGCGTTCAGCGATCCTTTCTATCCTTTTAACCGCTTGCAAAGAGGCTTTGCCTCAACTTTTGAACGTTACCAGAAAATTAAGGGAAAAGTTCAGTTATGAACGACCAGAAAAAGGGAATGCACAGAAAGGACGTGCTCCAATCATGGCAAATTATCTGGTAACAGGTGGTGCTGGGTTTATTGGTTCAAATCTTGTACAGGTGCTCCTCGGCCAAGGGGACAAGGTACGAGTCCTAGACGATTTCTCCACCGGGAAACGCAAGAACCTCCGGTTTCCCGACCTCTCAAGCGATCTGGTGGCCAACCTGGAGGTCCTAGAGGGAAACGTGGCAGATCTTGCCACCTGCCGCAAGGCTTGCCAAGACGTGGAGTATGTCTTGCACCAGGCAGCCATCCCCTCTGTTCCAAGGTCTATCGCACTGCCCCTTGAATCAAACCGTGCCAATATTGACGGAACTCTAAACCTCCTAATGGCAGCACGGGACGGAGGTGTGAAGCGTCTGGTCTTTGCTTCTTCTTCCGCCATCTACGGCAACTCCCCGGGGTTTCCACGGGTGGAAACCATTGCTCCGCAGCCCCTCTCGCCCTATGCCGTGCAGAAGATGACAGCAGAACACTATCTACGTGTCTTTTATGAGCTCTATGGCCTTGAAACTGTCTCTCTTCGCTATTTCAATGTCTTTGGTCCCCATCAAGACCCAGATTCGGAGTATGCAGCGGTCATTCCCAAGTTCATCAAGGCCTTTATCAGGGAAACCCAGCCAACGGTATATGGAGATGGAGAACAATCCCGTGATTTCACCTATGTCGACAATGTGGTCCATGGAAACCTCCTTGCCATAGAGGCCCAAGATGCCCCAGGTAAGACCATTAATCTGGCCTGTGGCGCCCAGCTCACCTTGAACCAGATGCTGGACACCTTGCGGCAGATAACAGGATTAGACACGCAAGCCCTTTACACCGATCCCAGGCCTGGCGACGTTCGCCACTCCTGGGCCGACATCACGGTGGCCGAGAAGGTCCTGGGATACACAACCCAGGTGGCCTTTGAGGAAGGTCTTTCCAAGACCGTGGAGTACTTTCGGTCTTTGTTCAACGCCTTATAGGCCATTTACCAAGATGGTGGCCGACAGAAAACAGACACCCAGGCGTTGGGTGCCCGTAGAGGAATGATCATGAGAATATACAACTATCCATCAAAAGCGGCCCAAAAAAGGCTGGATGCCATTGTAAAACGGGATCTGGCCTACAAGACCAAAGATGTCAAAGTGGTCAGAAAAATCCTTGAAGATGTGAAAAAAAGAAAGGACCGGGCCTTAGTCGACTACATCAACCGTTTTGATGCCCCCAGGATCACGGCCCGATCGCTGAAGGTGACACAAGGAGAAATAAGAAAGGCCCGTAGCAAGGTAGACAGGAAGTTCCTTCAGAGCCTGAACAAGGCGGCAAGACAGATCGAGGCCTTTCACAGGCGCCAGATGGAACAGTCCTGGTTTACCACAAATGCCGACGGAACCATGCTGGGGCAACTTGTTCGGCCCGTCAATGCGGCAGGGGTGTATGTACCCGGTGGCCAAGGAGGAAAAACGCCTTTGGTCTCCTCCGTTCTTATGGGGTGCATCCCGGCCAAGATTGCTGGTGTTAAGAACCTCTGTATTACCACTCCCCCAACCAAGACCGGTAGGGTGAACCCCCATCTCCTTGCAGCAGCCCACAGGGTCGGCGTAGACACCATCTACAAGGCCGGCAGCGCATGGGCCATAGCAGCGCTGGCCTATGGCACGGAGACCATTCCAAGGGTGGACGTCATTGTGGGGCCGGGCAATATCTATGTCACCCTTGCCAAAAAAATGGTATCTGGCACCGTGGGAATTGACATGATCGCAGGACCTAGCGAGGTCCTTGTGATTGGAGATGCAAAAGCCAACGGGTCCTACATTGCGGCAGACCTTCTATCCCAGGCCGAGCACGACCCTCTTGCCTCGGCCATCTTCCTTACGCCCTCGCAAGAATTGGCAAAGGCGGTGTCCCGTGCCGTTTTAGAGCAGCTAGAAAGCCTTCCGCGGCGGGCCGCTGCTGAAGCCTCTATCCAGGCTTACGGCGCTGTCATGGTAGTCCCCGACCTTGTCACAGCCTTTGACTTGGCCAACCAGATTGCCCCTGAGCACCTGGAGCTTCATCTGGAAGAGCCTATCCAGTATCTTGGCAGTGTGGAAAACGCTGGAGCCGTCTTTCTTGGGCCTCAGACCCCGGAGCCTGTAGGGGACTACATCGCAGGACCAAACCACGTGCTCCCCACAGCAGGGACCGCACGCTTTGCCTCAGCCCTTTCAGTGGGCCACTTCACAAAAAGAACCAGTGTTGTTTACTACACCCAAAAGGCGTTTAAGAAAGACAGGGCAGACATTATTCGGCTGGCAGAGATCGAGGGCCTCTCAGCCCATGCCAGGGCCGTAAAGATCAGAGAATAAGAAAATCTTGCAGACCCAGCCATGTTCACCCATGAAAAGACTCGGCACCACCTTGTTTCTCCTCTTTTTGCTCCTTCCTGGCTGGGCCGCACCTGGAAATGCCTCCCCGGGCGATCCCATGAAAGGTCCATGGCAAAGACCAGGGGGCGGGACCGCCGTTGATAGACCGGCAGCCAAGGCAACCCATACGCCGGCGTTCTTGGTAGGGTTGTATAGAGAGTATATCTCCCCCGTCGACGGCAGTCAGTGCCCCATGGTTCCCTCTTGCTCCCAGTACAGCCTGGACGCTTTTGAAAAACATGGCTTTTTCATGGGATGGATCATGACTTGTGATCGTCTTCTTCGGTGCGGTCGTGACGAGATCAAAAGATCTTCGCGTATTCTTCTCATGGGAGAAGAGAAGTGCTACGACCCGGTAGAAAACAACGATTTTTGGTGGAGCCATGAGAAATAGGAGGCATGCGAAAGGTATCATGATACTCCTTGCAGTGATTCTGTGTGCCCTACCTCCATATGACATCCTAGCTGAAACCTCCGTAGTTCTGAAGGCCGATGATCAGTTTGGGTTTGCCGATGACTATTTCCATCAAGGGGAGTACTACAGGGCCATCGGTGAGTACGAACGGTTCATCCATTTTTTTCCTAAAGAGCCCCGCGTGGAATCGGCAAGGTACAAGATCGGATTGGCCTACTTTGAAGGCCAGCGATTCAAGGAGGCGATAGAGGCCTTTAGCCGTGTCATCCAAGAATATCCTGACACAGAGCTCTCTTTGAAATCCTATCTCAAGATAGCGGAGTGCCATGTCAAACTTGGACAGCCAGATGAGGCCCTTGGCACATTGAACGACCTACTGAAAGTGTCGCAGGACCAAGATGTGCGGGATGAAGCCCTCTACCGGGGGGGATGGATCTTCCTTGAGATGGACGAGTGGGAAAAGGCCCAGGCCACCTTTGATGAAATAAGTCCCAAAAACAGAGAGGCATACCGGCTCCAAGAGTTGTCTGAAGAAATCAACAAAAAAGAATCCATAAAAACAAAGAATCCCACCACTGCCGGTCTGCTATCCATCATCCCGGGGGCGGGCCATCTCTATTGCCAACGGTATCGAGACGCCTTGGTCTCCTTCGTTCTAAATGGCGCCATGATCTTTGCCGCAGTGGAGGCCTTTGACAACGACAATGAGGCCCTGGGGGGCCTCCTCACCTTTTTTGAGATCGGCCTCTATTCGGGCAACATCTACAGCGCTGTCAACAGCGCTCACAAATACAACCGGAAACAGAAGCACGATTTCTTAGAGTATCTCAAGGAGCACGCTGTTCTTGAAGTGTCAGGGCGAAGATTGCACGGGAAGCAAGCCATGGCATTGTGCTTTAGAATCCCATTTTGACCACGAGTGCCAGGCGAAGATCGAGGCCCGACTGACGACGACTGGCTGCTGCCCACCAATTCCTTCTGAATGGCCCCAACAAATGATGAGAGGTGATTGATCCGAATCAGGGTGCCGTTATCTCAAGTACCATCTTATTGCTTTCTTGACCGTTCACAGTCACCCATATGTCCTTGTACTTGGGGAATGGAGGATTATAGTTTGTCACCTTTAATTTGATCTTGTCGTCCTGCCACACCTTTATCTTCCGATGATCCACAGACCAGGTCTTGCCGCCGATATGCAACAAGCTACTGCCCTGGGTGGTTCCGAGGTTCAGCCCCTTAATCTTCACTTTTTGTGGACTTCCGGGTTGAGAGGCGGGAATGGAATCCGGGATTACAGCGTAAATCACCGGTTCGTCCGTTAGTTCAAAGAAACAAGGCATACTCCTTTCGACTTCAAGGATAGTATCTGCTGCAGTAAAGCTGCCAGTGCTGTCGTCATCCCTGTAAGATACACGTGTCACGTATATGGAATAGGGGCCCTGGTCCATCTCAGTGCAAGCATCAACGGTGGGTTCCGTTACATCTTGGATGAAGTTTCGGGAGCCGGAGTCCACGAAGAAGTCGGTGACCTTAAACTTCACCAAGGAACTTCCCCACTTTTTGATCTTCAGGGCCGTTAAAGTTTCCTCTTCAGAAACCAGATCTATGACCATGTAAACGCCGTCGTCAGCGCCAGGGACAGAAATGGTGTCCTGAGCTGCTCCGAAAGCCCCTGTGTACATCAGGGAGATCACGGTCCGGCATGGCCCCGAACTCGGGGCCGAATCTTGTTGGATTCATCCACGTGTAAACGTGAATACGACCTGATTACTCACGCCGTATTCGTTGCGGATCCTCACCCAGTAATTGCCCAGAGTCCAAGGATTCACCGGGACGTTAAACAATACCCTGTCATCAGACCATGAGGAAACGGGCATATCGATCCACGGGGTGCTGCCAGTTCGCCTCTGGACCTCAACACTGGTGTATTCTCCGTAGGCGTCTCCAAAATACTCGCCCCTTAGCTCTACCACAAGGCCGGGCTGGCCAACTGCCGGATGTATTCCCCGTGGTTTGATTCTAATGGCCGGTTTGTAATGAGGAGGCTCACCAGGATAGCAGGGAACATTATCCCCATGACAGCCAAAGCAATGCTCGCCCGTAACAAATGATCTATAGCTTACGGGAATGTCTCCACTCTCTTCTGTGTGAAAACCCGTCGCCTCCCAGCCGAAGGCTGCATGATCGTCCTGGCCACAAGGATCGCCGCCCACATGCGGAAAGATGGTGTGGAGGCTTGCCACATTATGGCAAATCTCACAACGGCGGATCGATTCTGGGTCGTCCATGTCCCAAGGTGGGGGGCCATCAGGAGGGTGGCACTTTAAGCAGTCTGAAGCCATACTCCCCTGGATGAAATCCATGTGATGCGTGTCAAAGTTCCCAAGTATCGCCAAGCCGTATTCGTAATACCCTAAGAAATGACCCCATGGATCATCATGGTCATACGTTGAGGGATGCCCTGCATCAGGTTCTAGCGGGGCTGGATCACCTTCGGTCCAGCCGCTATGAACCACCTCTTGTTCCCAGTGGCAGTTCTCGCAACTAAAGGGGGTAGGTGTAACCACCACAGGTGGATATTCTGCAAAAGGTATAAAGGGGCCAATCGGGCCGACCAGATTGGGATCATGGCATATCACGCAGTTTTCAGGCTCTGATAGATCTGTCGCATGGTGCCAGCCGTTGTCGCCCAGCAGCACATCATTCCAACTATGGCACCCACTGGTCGTGCAGTCTCGAATCATGAGGAAGCCTGGCGGTTCAGGCACCGCTTCATGGCAGCCCCCATACTCTGTCCCGCAAGTCTGTTGCTCCAATACCCTTGGAGTGTGGTGATGTCTATCTGCAAGACTGTCTCCGTGACATGCCCGGCAGTCCATTTCGCCCAGTTGATCGTACCTGCCATCGTACATCCCCATTTCCTGAGGAACATAATCCATGAGCGGGGCCGGCCGATTATAATCGTCATTTAGCGCCAGCAGAAGGCCCGCTGATGCAATGATCAAAAACCCCAGTGCCATCAAAACCAAGCACGCTTTTCTGTTCAACATCCCCATTGTAAGTTTAAACCTCCTTTTCTGTGGTGGACACATTTTGAGATGTTTCTGCATGTGCACCGTGAACTCGCTGGGGATAGGTTGAGACGATGAGCGCATACGGTCTGCCCTTCGGACCGCTCACCCTGGAAATATGATGCCGCCCCAGTCACTCTATATATTTATACATTTCAAACTGTTAGCTCATACTACGCCAAGACCCAATACCGAGGATGATGTCCCTGCTTAATCAAGGCGCTGTTATCTTGAGCCACACCACGTTGCTGGGCTTGCCGTTAACAGTTACCCATATTTGTTTCCACTTTGGAAAGGGGGATTCGTATACAGGGACCTTGAACTTAATCTTGTAGTCCTCCCAAGTCTTTATCTTAGGATGTCCCGCAGACCAGGTCTTGCCGCCGATATGCACTGTGCTACTGCCCTGGGTGGCTCCGAAGTTCAGCCCCTTAATCTTCACTTTTTGTGGACTTCCGGGTTGAGAGGCGGGAATGGATTCCGGGATTAAAGTGTATATCACTGGTTCGTCAGTTAGATTAAAGATTTCGGAATTACTGGATTCTACGTGATAGATCTCGTCTCCCTCTCCATAGAGCCCGTCGCTTACCAGGTCATGGAACCAGATTGTATGTACCTGCATATCGTAGTAATCAAGGTCGAGCTGGCCCACCGTCACAAGAGGTTCGTTTCCATCGTGCAGATAGTCGTTGTCCAAATCAACAAACAGAAACTTGAATTTCGTCTTTGTCAGCGTATAGGACCAGTTCGGGTAACGGGTGGCGATTAGCGTGTCCGGGAGACCTGAAAAGGAAACAACGCTGTAGTAGCCATCAGTGGCGTTGACCATCTTCGACCAAGGATCGGCAAATCCTGAACCCTCGACTTTTATTTTGGTTCCGTAGCCCCCATGATTCGGATCAAGCTGCACGATATTCGGCTGCGTGGGGCATATTTGTGCCGATTGCGTTGTAGGGTCGTAGGAAGCCATTAGCGGCGTGTCAGCAGATACCCCAGGGCAAGGCACAGGGCTCTTTTGGGTGTCGTTAAGCACTACTGAAGAGACAATACCAACAGGATTGCCAGTGTTGGCCGCAACGCAATAAGGGATCTCGCCGTCTGTATCGACCTTAAGAACCAAGATATCTTCACAGGCACTGGCCGTAAAGCACTCGGTTTCACCTGCCACAATATACCCATCGTCTGTTGCTAGGCCGTCGGAGCCCACCGCTCCAACGGAGTAAATCCCGCCATAGCTTTTAAACCAGACGACATTTCCGGCAGAGTCAAGTCTCAATATCCACACATCGCCATTATAACCTGACAAAAAAAAGCCACCGTCTGGCATTTGCTCAACAGACCGCGCCGTGGTAGTGCTCTCCCCATATGTCTTTTGCCACTCAACCGTCCCAGATGGACTGAACTTGACGACTTAGGCTTCTTGCCACGTAACAGCATCAACGTGCTGGATTTGGCCAGCGCCAATGTAACCGCCGTCTTGGGTCTGTCGTATATCTCGTATCAAAGCCTGGGATCCATCATCCTCGCATTGCTTCTGCCATTCGATCGTCCCGTCTGCTTGAAGCTTAAGGATCCAACAGAGTTCGCCCGACTGGCTAGCGCCGCTCGCTATGACATAGCCACCGTCCGCAGTGACCTCCATGGAGTAAACAGGGTTTCTGTAAATGCCCCCGTAGGTGTTCTGCCAGTCAACGCTGCCGTCAGGGTTGAGTTTCAAAACCCAGACATCGGTTTCGCCATTACCAAAAGACTCGGTCTCTGCTGCGGCAATGAATCCGCCATCTGGGGTTTGGCGAATGGACTTCAGGTAGTCATCGTCACCACCTCCGAAATACTTCTTCTTCCATTCAATCGTTCCCTGACTGTCCAGCTTCAATGCCCATGGATCATAGCCTTCGTTTGAGGAGACTGCTCTTTTTGTGCACCCGACAATATAGCCCCCAAGCGTTGTCTCCTGGATGGACTGGGCCCATTGAGTTCCTTCTCCACCATAACTCTTCTGCCAGGCTACTGTACCATCAGCGTTGAGCATCAGGATCCAAGCATCTTCACCATTTGGAGCAGAGGTGTAGGTTGAGCCTGCCAAGACGTAGCCACCGCCCGATGTCTGTTGGATTGCGAAAACTGTATCACGGCCAGCTACGTTCCCATAGGTCTTACCCCACTCAAGGGCATAGGAAGGTGAACACACGACTAGCGCAATGGAAACCAGAACAAGAATGGACTTTATCTGTTTCATACCGTCCCCCTTGGTTGTTGTATGCGCCGGAGTTGTCGAAATCAGATGGAATCCCGACAAGTAGACAAAAAAGACCTGTCAGGAGCCAGGCAGGCAGAATTTGAGGCGTTTCTCCATGTAAACTCGCTGGGGATAGGCTGAGAAGATGAGCGGATGCGACGTGCCATTCGGACCATTTAGGTTGGCATCATGATTGGAGGTTATACGTTTCATACATTCCTCCTTTTTAACCTTTTAGCCCATACTACGCCAGGACACAATACCGAGCATTACGGCTCGTAGGCATAAAATGTCGTTACCTCGTGGTGAAAAACTACGTACCTTCTAACGCAAAAACTACCTAGTCCAGGACAGGCACTGATGGATAGGAGGGGGTTAGGGCATTACCAGGTATCGGATGAATGTCGTTCAATATGCTGTAGGGTTGGCTAACGAGGCTTGACGTTCAACTATTGTTGCCAGAGGACACCGAAAAAGGTCCGTCAAAAATCATCGATAAGTCGGGCAAAATCTACAAAGGGGACACAAGGAGGGGCGATAGTAGATAACAAATCTGAACCTAGACCACAGTTCCTTGAAAAAAAAGTAACAGTCTACCTCTTTGAAAAGGGTCCTTTTGCTCACCGCTTTGCCAAATTTTCAAACTTATGATTCGCCCGGCTAAATCGCAGCAACTCCGCCCTGCAGAGCTGATTC
The DNA here is from genome assembly GCA_034189385.1 of Thermodesulfobacteriota bacterium. Classification (GTDB taxonomy): domain Bacteria; phylum Desulfobacterota; class Desulfobacteria; order Desulfobacterales. The sequence goes on along the minus strand of JAXHVD010000002.1, from coordinate 14,528 downwards.
TACTCCCTGAATTCTTCCGTTGTTCTGTGAACTGAAGCTACAACTTGCTTCATTATCTTCTCCAGCTCCGGTCTTCTAAGGCTCAGAAATCTTACGGCGCTGTCGTCCATTTTGTAGGACAGGGCATCAATGCCTGCCCCCAGACCGCTCATGATAGCTAAGCCATCGGCCACATGAAGAATATTGGCCAATTCACTCCCCTGCGACCCCGCCGGGTCATGGTGATATCTTATACCAGTACTCATATCTGCCGGAAGATTCCACCTCTTGCACACCTCAAAGGCCGTTTCTGCATGATCAAGGCCCAGGATATGCCTTTCGGCAATCAGAAACCCTCCTCGACTACCTGCCATAAGATCTTCAAATGCCTGCCTCCTTTTCAAGATGTGGGCGTCCAGGACCAGTTTGCCAACATCATGGATGAGCCCTGCCGTAAAGGCATCATCCAACAACTCGGTATGTTTCTTGTTCGCTATGAACCTTGCACCAAAGGCCACCGCAAGCGAATGGTGCCACAGTTCTCCTGCCTTCAACCCATAGCCATTCAGGGCATTGCCCATAAGCTTGGAGGTAGCTGCCAAGCTGACAAGTTCAGCAATGGTGCGATACCCAAGAACAACGGCGGCGTGTTTAATAGATGAAACCCTCTTACTGAGGCCGTAATATGCTGAGTTGGCCAACTTCAAGACCTTCGCGGCGATTGCTTGATCACTCACAAGCACAATCGCAAGGTCTTTGAAGCTCGAATTCGGGTCTGCCAAAATCTCGCGAGCTTTTTGCATAGCCTGAGGCATCGGAGGCAAGTCGCCTACGCTGTCCAGGATTTCCTTTTTCAGAATTTCATCGCTTGGCAGTTGTTCGCTATGGATACGATACACCTTACCACACCCCCACACTCTATTCTCCTCTTATGCTTCCCCAAAATTGTTGGCTGTAATATCTTGGTTCTTTTATGCATTCAACCGCTTAAGCAGACTTATTCTTTGACTTTTGGATTGGTTTAGGCTACCACAAAAAATAGCGTAGTTTCAAGAGGTTGGATGAATAGCTTTTGCTTTCGGCCCAGGCAGGCCATATACAAAATCTGGCGGCAAAAAACAAATGTTGTAGCCCGATTATTTGAAAGATCGCTCCAACGTTTGAAACGTTACTTCCTCCATTGAGATGCCAAATTCCCGGTTTAACTCCCACATCAAGAAACTGGCCTTGTGTTGAGTATGATCGAGTTTTGCTAAAAAGAAATCATTGCCTTTATTCCGAGTGCGTAAAGAAGTAAATCGATCATACAAGGTTGTTGCTCTGTCGAACTCCACCAGAAAATCGATCAACGGTATTACCCTCTCTTCAAAAGATCGAGGGAAAAAGTCCTCCTCTGGTAGCCCATATTGAGCTGCCTCCATCTTGTTCAAGCCACAGAAAATGTGAGAGGCACAAACAAATGCTTCACTTGGGTAGCCGAGATTTTTCAATAACCAATACTACACCGTGCAGAATTGGATCATGGGTTTTGTACCTACCAATATCATGCAGAAGTGCTGCTGTCTGAAAAAACCCAGGATCGTGATTACATTTAGCGGAAAAAATCTCTTCAAAGGCGGCTGCTACCTTTCCCACAGCCATGCAGTGATTTTCCCACGCTTCGCCCATACTATACTTATGAAGTATTCCTAGTGCATTTGAATATGAAAGCATGGTCACAATATTCAGTATGTCAAGTCATCAATGTGAAAGTAGTTCCTTGCCAGATTTAGCTGTTGAGCGCTTCACATTCCACATTGGATAGTCTATCTGTCCGCAAGGCGATCAAACAAATGATTTTATTGAAGATCTATACACAATACTGTAAGCTTTGTCAAGGCATTGGCCCAAATCTTATCAACCCAAGAATTATTGGCCAGCAGCGAATCTTCCCCCTCACCTACCAGGGAGCCAGGATGATTGTGAAAAGGGCAGTGCCTTGGTCGGCATCAAGCTCAGCTCCCATGATCTCAGAAGGCACGCAGCAACCCATGCGTCACGCTCCGGCACGCCGATTGAGATCGTCAGCAAGGTGATCCTGAGACATGCCAATCTTTCAACGACTCAGCGGTATTTGGGGAAGGTGAGTGATACTGTGGCCATGAAGTGGATTGAGAATCTGTACGGCTAGACAGATTCAAAAACAGGGTGGGGCATAGGACACCTCACCCTGCAATCTTTTCGCCATGAAAACCGCATAGATTTGTCAAGAATACCGCCAACGTTTAGCCCTTCAAATAGTTGCCTGTTCACCGGGTTATCTCGCATTTTGGCTGGTCTTAAGAGGCACGTATAATCGGGCAAAATCTGTAAACTGGCCCAAATAAAGCTTTTAAAAGTATATATTGAAAGCACGGATCAACGTGCCCTTCACCGGCGAGAACGAAGAGAAGCAGAGTAAATGTCCGGTGCAAGGGATTGTTAGCGAAAACCCATTATACGGCTTTCATGATATAAAATGAGTAACCGTAAAATTCGTCATATTCTTCGAAAAAGTTCATCTCCTCTTCAGTTTCACTAATAACGGATTGCATGATGCTGTCCTTTGAAGTCTTGAAAGATGTCATTCTTTTTCGAAGGGGCTCATAGTAATTATCCCACCAAGCTTTTGATGGTAAACGGTGTATTCCTAGGACCTCAAAACATGATGAGTTTACAATATCGGCGTTTTCTCCTTCCGTTTTGATAGCAGGGTAAGCCTTTTGCATAAATGCCTTTAAGGCCTCCGGCACGTCCCTTGTAAAATAGTTCATTTCTGAAATGACAGCGATGCCATGAGATGCCATGAGTGGCCTCCAAGCCTTCAACGCCCCTTCAAAGGTGATGTTATAAGCCGCTCCCTCAGACCACAGGAGCTCAATACTACCTGGCTCCCAATCAAGATTTCCCATGTCACATTCGATGGTTTCTACCAAATGTTCTAGCCCTCGCTGTTTTGCCCGATCTTCCAGTTCATCTAAGAATTCTCGCGAGAAGTCTACAGCCCGGACCTTTGATTGAAACCTCTCTGCCAGAAAGAGGGCCCCTACCCCAGCCCCGCAACCGATGTCGGCAATACGGGGATGTGTTGGCAGCGCTGGAATCTGTGAAATAATATAGTCTGAATAATCTCTATCGCCGGGGCCTTTCCTCTCAAGGCCTTGATGTAATTCGATAAGCGCCCTAATATATTTCTCTTGCTCTTCCACGGAATCTCCTTGATATCAAATCGTTCACTGCTCGCGAATGGTAAGGATCACCGGCGCCGCCTGGCGCCTGACCTATCCCCTTGTTGGGCCGTTACTCTCCATGAAACTCGGGGGCGCGTTTGGCGATAAAAGCGGCAATTCCTTCGCGGGCGTGGGCACTGCCTGCCATGGACGCAATCGCGCGGGATTCCTTTTCCATCTGGGATTCCAGGCTCTCCGTAGCACTGGAAAAAATCAAACGCTTGGTCTCACCGAAGGACCGGGTTGGTCCTTTTGCCAACTGATGTGCCATTTCAAGAGCAATGGTCAGCACTTGATCATCAGCCACTTCCTGATTGACAAGCCCCCACTCCATGGCTTGCCTGGTAGACAATATGGGATTCAACAATGCCATCTCCTTGGTGCGGCGCAGCCCCACTATGCGCCCCAAGAAGTAACTGGAGCTACCGTCGGCAGTGAGGCCGGCCTTGGTATAGGCCATGGTAAATTTCGCTGACTCGACGGCTATTGCGATATCGGTGGTCAATGCCAAGCTGAACCCACCACCCGCCGTTTCTTTAGCAAATTCTCCAACCATACGATTATCGGAGTCGATAGTTCGCGTTGGTTGCGTATACTGCAACATCTCTGAATTCATTCGGCTGGAAACCTCGTTTTGAGTCAGTGAAAAATCATCTATTGAGATCCTTAACGTTGGAGCTGAGACGTGCGCCCGTTACGGCGCGTCCTTTTCCAGCGACTTGTCGGGTTTTGAAATATTTCTTGACGGGCTGTTGCCCAAATCTCTTTTCCATTGTTCTGAAACGTTTTTTGACAAATCTAAGGCTTGCTCCAGGCGCTTTCAAAACTCGCCCTTCGGGCTCAAGCAGTTGAAATCGCTTGTCTTGCGCATCGCCAAGATTTGTCGGCAAAAAACGCCCCAACGAACCGGTCAAAGAGATTGCGGTTTGGGCAACATCCCGTTGACATGCAACCCATTTTGACGTACAGTTAATTGTACATGTACAGGAGGTGCCTAATGGACGCGATAACATATACCACAGCACGACAAAACCTTGCGAAAACAATGGAAAAAGTCTGCGAAGATCATTCACCGGTCATCATAACGCGGAAGAAAAACGACTCCGTGGTCATTATGTCCCTTGAAGACTACACAGCACTTGAGGAAACAGCCTTTCTCTTGCGCTCCCCCAAAAACGCCAGACGTTTGATCGAAGCCATCGTCCAACTGGCCGAAGGAAAGGGGACAGAAAGGGAACTTGCCGAGTGAAGCTGATCTTTTCCGATCATGCATGGGCGGATTATCTTTACTGGCAAAAAAACAACAAGAAGATCCTCCGACGAATTAACATTTTAATCAACGAGATCAAGCGCAACCCCTTTGAAGGAATCGGCAAACCCGAACCCTTGAAACATGCCCTTTCAGGTTACTGGTCTCGTCGAATAAACGACGAACACAGAATCGTTTACAAATCCTCGGCCGACGCCATTCTCATAGCCCAATTACGTTATCACTACTGATCTTAATCACCCACCAATTCTGAAACCCACCGCCTCTAATCAGCCGCACGGTTTTTGCGTCCGCTGCAAAACGCTTAATCACGCCTTTAGTGACTATGCTTCATCATAACTTGCACGGGTCGCTTCATCACTCATGGTCGGGGCGATAAGTGGCTCCCATGCAGAGTTCTCCCATGTTCCAAGATGACTATGCATGTCAAGATACTTCTTCGGTATAGGGTGCGTGCCTACAACGACTTTGACGTCATAGCGCTTTTCAAGAAAGCTTTTGAATGTATTGATATAGGCACAGGGCGGATAGCCAACCACCAGGCCAGTCGCTAAATGAATAACCTCTGTGCCATTCTTCACCATCTCTTCGCCCGCATATTCTACGTTCCCGCCAGGACAACCATCGCACGTTGTAAAACCAACCAACTCAACCTCGGTGTCCTTGTATATGCTGAAAGCCCCCTCCTTTTTTCTCATCGCTCGAAAACACTTTCCGCCCGCACAACGGCGGTAGCGATCGCAGATAACTATTCCAATTTTTGTCGTTGAATCCATTTCAATTCCTTTCAATTCTTGATTGGTTAATCATAACAGCATCGGACTGAGCCATAGCGTTGGCCTAATGCGGAATTGACCGGCAAGCGCAGACGTCGCGGGGGCAGAAGGCAAAGCCTTTTGCCCAATAGCGACGGCAAGGCGGCAGCCCCGGCAAAGTCCGGGTTGTCTGGTCGAATGACTTGTTCGCGCCGCAGGTGCGCCAAGGCAATCAACTTAAGGGCAATTCCGCATCCTTTTCCAGCAATTTGTTGGCTGGTATTCATGCCTGTTTAAAGTAAGTAACCAGGGCTGCCCCTGTTACGCAGAGAAAGATTCCCATAATCTGCACTGATGTCAACTTCTCATGCAGAACAAAGTAGCCAAGTGCTGTGCCGATTACTGGAGCGAGACAAAACGCGATGGTCATTACCGTTGAGAGATTACCCGACTTTAGTCCTGTGTACAAAAAAACGATTCCCAGTCCACCAGCAACGACGCCACCACCTATTGCGATCAGTGAAATCGATTTGATCCCAGCCATTCTGACCTGTCCCCAGAAAGGAAAAGAAACTGCCAACAAAAATAGGAGAGAAAACGTCGTTCTGATTACGGTGCCCATTACCGGGGTAAGTCCTCCAAGCTTGACGCCCTTTTTCTCCAGCAGTGATCCGGCGCCCCAACAAAAGGCGGTAAGAACGGCCCAAATTTCAGCTTTCATTGTTCATCCTTTTTTTTGTTTTAGGGCAAACATCGAAGGGCACCCGAACACAACGGAAGCCAAAATCTGGATTGGTGTTCTGAGGTGGGAGGCTACCGGTAGCGTCCATACGTAGGTGCTTGGGATGGTCCATCCATGAGGCACCCTTTGTCATTTCTTCCCAACAATGGCAAACTCAGTAGCAGTCTCATCAAACGGTGTGCCTGCCACGTCACCATAGAGTTCATGCTGTGTGAAACCTGCCTCCTCAAACTCCTGCCGCAGCGACGCCGGAGAAAAGTACTGCAGCCAGTTATAGATGGTTCGTATTCGATCAGCTTCGACGATGGTATATTTGTCCAAAACGACCTTTGCATCGTCGTATTTGAAAGTATTCAGGAACCCGTAGTACTTCTCCGCTGACCAGAACCCACCAAGCAGATTCACTCCATATGAGGTTGCCTCCTCGCGTTGCTTGAACGCATTCATAGAGTAGACGTCGAGAAGGACAGACCCACCCGGAAAGAGCAAGGAGTGGAATTTCTTAAGCATGGTCGTTCGCTGTGAGGGGCTCAGTGCGCACAAATCACACATGATCATCAAGACAAGATCGAACCGCCATTCCGTTTCGAACTCCAGGTAGTTCTTATCGACGTACTCAACGGCCAGCCCTGTGTCAGCAGCGACCCCTCGGGCGTATTCAATGGAGCGTTGCGAAAAGTCAACGCCAGTTACAATTGCCCCAAGTCCTGCGAGTCGTTTCGCGTAGAGGCCGGGACCGCAGCCGAAATCGGCAATCCGGGTATCGGGGCCAATATTGAAATGTGAAGCCATCCATTCCACGGATTGGTCTATGAACGCGCCCCGTCGAGAAGACACATCAATATCGCCGTTGAGATGGTAGGCGAGCATCTGTTCTGAGGTGTGTTCGTCCGTCCACAGGTCAGCCGCCGTGTAGAACTCAAAAGGTTCTGGACGACTATTGATTTCTTCCAGTTGGGCAAACATATTTGTCATCTTTGATCACTAACGACGAATTCAGCGGCGGGGGGGCATGTAGCCAAGGGGAAGCCCACGCCGTCCGCTGGAATCACGGGCTAGGCGGTGATAAGTTTGGACAACCTTGATGACCCTGGAGCTATTCTTTAACTTCGTTGGTCGGTGTGCAGTCTCCGCCGAAGGAAAAGCCCAGGATGTTGATTCGCACAATCCGACATGGCCATCCACACACTTTAGTCCACTCTGAAGCATTCGGTGGCACCCATTCGCTGCCATCTCGGCGGGCAAGAATGGTCCCTGGTGGCACAAAAAATGATCCTGTCGAGCACGTTGCGTCCTCACCGCCCTCAGGATATTTTGTCGGCGACGTACATTCCCACCAGCAGTCAATCTTTGACGCAGCGTCGATCTGCCATTGGTGCACCTGTTTATCTTCTTCTCCAGTTGAGCTTGATGGGTTTTTTTGAATGCACTGAGCGCAATAGTCACTTTTAGTTGCACAGGCGCAGACACCCAACGCTACAATAAGGATGCAAGCCAAAATTTCACATTTTATTCCAATTGATTTCATTGTGTTCTCCTTTCCAAGGATGGCTATTGTTAAAGTAAATCAAGTCAACTCTAAACGGGCTGTTGCCCAAATCTCTTTTCCCTTGTTCTGAGACGTTTTTTGACAAATCTAAGGCTTGCTCCAGGCGCTTTCAAAACTCGCCCTTCGGGCTCAAGCAGTTGAAATCGCTTGTCTTGCGCATCGCCAAGATTTGTCGGCAAAAAACGCCCCAACGAACCGGTCAAAGAGATTGCGGTTTGGGCAACATCCCGTAAAAACTCTAACTTAGATGGACTTCTCGCTGGCATAAAAGAGCCTAATGCGGTCACGGGCGCCGAAAGGGTCCGGTGCAACGTCTTGTTAAGCGGCGTACCACCTGTGCGGCATGGGAACACCGTCGGGCAAGCCGATAGCTTCGACTGAGCTGAAGCTCGGAAGTCGCCTTTGCATTATCGAGCCATATTGCTGAGATCCTCTCGGCAAGTTTCGTCACGTGGCCGCCCAGCGCGCCCTTCTGACGCTGCCCAGATGATGACACATAGGTCGTCGGAAACAGTCTACGTCGCTCTGGGAAGTACTCTTTCCTTACCCACTCATTAGAGTTGGCAAAGGCTTCCTCATACTCTCTTCTCACTTCCGGTGGCATAGTGTAGCGCACACCACTAGAAACGTACCTCCCCACATATGAGGCAATCTCTCCACGCAGGTCGTTGACTGATCCATTGTCCAGAAAAGCCGGAATCCTCTCGTTGATCCTGCGGAGAAGTTCAAGGCCCGTGGCACTCAGGCGGGGATTTTCTCGCCGTGGCAAAATGCACTGGGCAAACGGCACATCGACACCAATGGCATCCATGAAGTCTTCAATAATGGAACCATTGATGAACTCCGACCTGTCGTAAAGACGCGGGACGACGGCATCGGGCCCGAACTTATCACGATACCTAAGTAATGTACTACGATGATCACATAGATTTCGATAGTATTCATTGTCCGGTGGTGGCGGACGCCGATCTGTGGCCCCACACTTGACTGCTGTGCTATATAGCGAGGTGGCAGCGTCAGCTGGCTCTCGCAGATAAACGATGACCACGATTAGGTCAAAACCGAGCCCACGAAGGATGCGGTTGAGTCTATCGAGTTCCTCCATTGTACGAAGTCGAGAATGGATGTGTTCAGACGAGAATACAACACAATTCACATCAAATAGCGTCCTCAATTGGGCCAATTCTTGCGAAAGCGCTTTCACGACGGACTTCTGATACATTTTCAGTGTCTGATCATCGTGAATAGCCTGTTTCTGGGTGAAGTCATCGCGTCGGTTTGAGTTATATGCAGCCACGGGCAGCGCACGATTGCTAGCAGAGCCACTTGAAGTGGTGTATAAACATCCACAGCGGGCAAGAACGTTGCGGTTCAGGTACAAGAATCTCTGTATTGCTGTAGAACCCGTCTTTTCCGTTCCAATGTGTAAGTAGCACTTCATCTCATTTCCGTTTAACGATTGGGATAAGCGGTTGGAAAAAGCGCCAGCTTTTTCAAATCCAAGTTCATCCTATTGTTATTCTCGCCATATCTATGTGATTCTTTTTGTATAAAATGCGTTTATAATCATGAAAAGGGCCGCAAGCCAATTCGTATAAGCAAAGAGTATTTTAAGATGTTTAGGCTTTGTTTTCAAAGCAAACTTACCACCTATTGTTCCTCCGATAATTGTAATCAAAGCCAATGGAATAGCCCATGAGGGATTAAAATCCCCCTTAACAGCATGGCCCATAAAACCCATAAAGGCAGTTGCCGCTATTAAAGTGGATGCCGTTCCAACTGCCTTATGCATTGGGACTCCGCAGGCCAATACCATAAGCGGAACCAAAAAAGATCCTCCTGATACACCCACCATTCCAGAACCAAAACCTGTCAAAACAATGAATGGCAATGCAAACCATAAATTTACACGATATCTTTCAATACCAGATTCTATATTTATGATTCCAGCATACCTGTTTCTAGCCAAATTTCTATTGTCTGATACAGGAATGAGCATTACTGCACCTGCTATCAACAGCATAACAGCAAATATCACTTTTAGCGAAAAACCACTGAACCAATGAGAAGCATAACCCCCTCCCAGTGCCGATAAGGCTGTAAAAGTTCCAATGAAGACAGCCAATGTCCATGATACAGATCTATTCTTTTGAAAAATCATCATTGCCGCAATAGATGCTGAAAAAAGAATAAACTGACCGGTTGTCGCTGCCTCGTGCATGGGCACGTTGGCCATCGCCAAAATTACAACATAGAAATTACCGCCTCCCTTCCCCACCATGGTCATGGCAACAGCCACAATTAAAACAAGAAAGCCTGCTATAATCAAATTTGTCATTGAACCCTCCCCGTGGCCTCAGAAGTACTGCCGTCAGGCAGAACCCACGGGGGCTGCGGTAGCTCTCCTGTGGAGAATGCCCTCGCTTATTCAGTTCAAATCAATATAGAACCATGCACTTTACTAGATGGCTATCCCATTGGACTGCCGTGGCGTGATACCTATCTTCCCAGAAATTACCCTTTCGCTTCTTCCTCTGATTGTATCCCTGGCCGGTTCGTCCAGCCACCGACTGCATGGTCCTGGGCAAATCTAAGAAGAAACTCCTTCTTGTGGCAACGATGGGTAATGTGCCAAACATATCCAGGCACGTAATGACGACTTGCTCTTGGCGTGGCAGTGCAAAAGCATCTTAATCTTAGAACCTGATTTCAATACCAAAAACCCCACTCTAAGGCCCATTTACGGGCCATTTTCACCACTATATCCTGCCATCCCTACCAGTTGCCATGGTCCGAGCCCAAACAAACTGGTTAAGGCTGCCGTCACTGTCAAGCCTAGTTAAAGATGAACTCGTAACATGGAAACTCATACCGCGGAGAGGCCGATCATAGACACCTTGCCAAGCCCTTTAAACATGAAATCAGTGGCTTTACCTGATAGGTCTTTAATGGAAATCGAAGACAATGTCAAGGGATATTAAAGGCTTAAGCTGGGGTCGGGACCCCGCAGTTTCTGCTGCAAAGATCCTGTGGGATTTATCGAGTGGAGGGCAATACATTATGCCTCTGGTGCGCCGAATGCCTAGAGGAGAAAAATAGAATCAAGGTTCTGGTTCATATTTGTGTGCAAGAGGTTTACCAGTATATGGACAATGGGTGTAGCCCTTAGCTAACTCCTTCTCACACTGTAGACACACTACAGTCAGGAGTGTACCACAACAGGAGTGGCAGAACCTGTCCTCCCATGGACGTGTCTTACTACAATCCCTGCAGAATTTTGCTGCCGTGTGGCTGTCTTCCAACATGACTCATTCCTCCTACGGGTAAACGTTCCACTTGTATTTTTCGCAGAAGAAGTCGTAGGCAGGCATGATAACCCTCCTGCTCGCTCCAATTCTGTGACCGATATTTGATCTTCAAGTAGCACCGATCATTGGTGAAAATTTTACAAGAACGGCTTAGCATTGTCAATGACGTACATACGGACGTGCGAGATTCTCGTTGGAGGATTTAACGGAAGGCGCCTTCGACCTTGTGAAAAAAAGTGCAGTTTTCATTTAGAGAGCTAAAAAATACAGACATTCAAATAGTTATCCCTGATAGCAGCCAGCAAAACCGTGTACAATACTTCACAATTTTCCTGTTCTCATAAATATCGCTTTGCTGTGGGGAGGCGAGGTACGAGCCGTCCCACACCAGCGAAACGTTATATTATGTTAGCCCATGATGAATGAGATTCCTATTTAGATAAATTTTGCAGGAAGTGTCTTGGAGCCCGTGAAGCGAAGGGCATTCTCAATCGTCTGAAGCCCCTTTGTCACCATCATCTTTGATGTGCCATGTGCCAACCATTTGCCATCTTGATCGGTAGCAGTCGCTTCTGCCAGGCACATAGATCTGCCGACCTTAATGCTTCGTCCCTTCGTTATAATGATCCCATCCCTAGTTGGAGCCAAATAATCGATCTTTAGGTCGATCGATATATATCCAACCCCTTCGTCTAATTCGCAATATACAGCCCAGTATGCGGCAGTATCGACTACAGAAGCATAAACACCTCCATGAATCCCGCCAAAAGGATTCAAGTGTTCATTACTCACTTTAAGTTCGACAATTGCATATCCAGTTCCGATCGCTTTAACAGGCATTGATAAATGTCTAAAATAGGGTGCCTGATTAATTGCTCTGATGACTGCTTGGACATGTTCTGGATTCAATGAAGCCATAAGTCCTCTTCCATGTTATTGGTCACAATCAAAGGATTTCAGAATTCTAAGAGAATTGTCGCTTGTGATTAAAATGCTGCTAACCAGCCGCCCAACTTTTGCGTCGGCTGCATGAGTTTTGTTGGCTTTTCTAGATTCAAAAAACCGATAGAGCGCCTTCTGAACGCATTTGTAGTTCCGTGATAAGTTCTGTAAAAAGCGAAGACTTTGGATAGTTCCTTATGTGGGGTGTAATGGTCTTGCCGAGCCAATCGATGCTTTTTCCCAGATGGCGCATGTTCGCTAAGCCTTCCTCGTCTTTAAGAACCTCGCCCTCCTCCACGGCAGAGAAAAGGCTTGATGCCTGTTTGCGGAATAAGGTTACTGTTTTCATCTGACACCTCCCGGCACTACATTGCACAAAACTGTACCTTTTTTGTACAGTATGTCAAGGTGGTTTCATATGGCGCGCCTCATGGTAGGAATGCCTTCTTTCTTGGTTATGAGTGATTCAGAATCGAACGGCGGCACCATGTGACCCTTGGCGATGTTTTCTTAGTTTAAGCCGCTTTTCAGCGAACTCGGACTTTGAAATCAAAAATGAGTCTCGTCCGATTATGCCCTGTCAGCCAAAACAGCCTCGATAACGCGCACAATCTCTTCGGATTTTTGTGGATTTAGTGCATCGGGGTGGGGCGAGGCAAACTGCCCGGAGTCGTTGTCGAAATACTGGCCGGAGGCTGACGCGAACTCATCGTCCAGTGCTGCGCGGCAGAGGATTTCCGCGCCTATGCGGAGATCGCCACCGGCCACACCAAAGGCCTCTTTCACCATCTTGCTGCCGAGCATCGATCCGGGATTAACCGCGATGATCACCGGGCCGTCATTCTTGAGCGAAAGGGCCATACTGCGAGACCACATTGTAAGTGCCAGTTTGCTTTGCGCATAAGCCGCGCCGTCGGACAGGCAGCCTTGTCCGGCCAGCGCTATCGGATCGACGGGAGACTGCGCAGCGGAGGACAGGTTGACCACCCGTCCCCATGTCCCGAGGAGCGGCAAAAGCCTTTGTGTAAGGAGATAGGGAGCGATCGTATTGACGGCAAACCGCACATCAAGCTCGTCCTGCGTGACAGGATCAGGCGCGCTATAGACGCCTGCATTGTTGATGAGCACATCAAGTTTAGCGTGCTTTTCAGCCACCTCCCTCGCGAGTGCCTCAACCTCCGACATGCGAGATAGGTTAGCCACGTAACTTTCGATCTGAGTTCCGGACCAAGAAGTTAGCGACTGTTCGACTTTGTTGAGCTTGGCAGCGTTCCGACCATGCAACAAGACACTATGGCCAAGAGAGACCAGCACCTTGGCGGTCTCCAGCCCGATGCCATCCGTTGCACCTGTTAGTAGAATGCCTTTCGCCATGCGTCCCTCGCTTACTCACTAAAGTCTGGCAGAAGTTCATCGGACAAACGTTTCATCGTCGCTTCAATGTCAGCCTGATTGAAACGCAGATTCAACGCGACATGATTCACGCCAATCTCTTCCCTGTCACCCTGACCCCTTTACGACGGTTCGTAATTTTCAACAACCACTTTGCCCATAGCTTCTCCACTCTCTAATCGAGCATGCGCTTGTCCAACTTCTTGAAGTGAATAACGGTTTTCATCAAGTACAGGTCTTAGTCCGCCAGACTCAACAATCTGTGTCAAGTTGCGCAAAATCTCTGCATGTTCTTCTCGTTTAACGTTATGCAGCATAGGAATTAACATAAATACGATATGCAACGACAATCCCTTAAAGTGGGCCACAGATAAGTCTAGATCACATAACGCAACTGTGGAGGCAATTTGACCATTAAGCGCAGCCGCCTCAAATGAGTTAGCCATGTTTGCACCGCCAACAGAATCGAACACCAAAGCAAACCCTGCCCCATTGGTATGTTTGGCAACGTACCGCTCAACCGTTTCAGTTTTATAGTTAATGGCAGTTGCACCTAGTTGTTCGATTAATGCCATTTGTTTTTCACCGCCACCAGTAGAATAGACTTCGGCACCAAAATATTTTGCCAGTTGCAAAGCAACATGACCAACGCCACCAGCGCCACCATGCACCAGAACTTTCTGGCCTTTCTTGATACCCGCACGAATTAAGCCTTCGTAGGCAGTAATTGCAACCAATGGCAATGCAGCGGCTTCTCGCATAGACAAATTTTTTGGTTTATGGGCAATCAAGTTGCTGTCGGCCACCATGTATTCAGCCAATGTGCCAGGTAAATCTGCTAATCCACCTGCACAGCCATATATTTCATCGCCAATTGAATAATCTTTAACACCGTCGCCCACTGCCTCAACGGTGCCGGCAAAGTCCATTCCTAAAATAGCTGGCGTATCGGGTGATAATGGTAACTCCTTGCCCATTTTGCGAATCATGGTATCAACCGTGTTGACACTTGATGCCGCGATCTTTGCTAAAACATGACCGGCTTTTACTTCAGGTTTGTCAACTTCTGCAGCTTCAAATACTGCGTGTTCGCCATAGGCATTAATAAGCATTGCTTTCATGTTGTTTGTCCTTTCTCTCTTAGCTGAGGTCTTAATTTAAGAAACTGAAATCTCACTGCTACTGATCGCCAATTAATCTAAGTCGACGAATTAATTCTTTCTTATTAACCCGGCAACAAAATAGTCGAGCTAGGCTGCATAGGCTATGGTTGGATGTTTGAAGTACTTTTTCACTCTTGTTGGTTTTTTTTGAAGCATACGCAAATGCGAAACGGCTTTCTT
>JAXHVD010000019.1:0-90180 GCA_034189385.1 Thermodesulfobacteriota bacterium | reverse complement strand
TTACAATGTGATAACGGATTTTGTATACGCTGTGTGATGTCTTTCCTAATTCCATAAGACGGCTATATAACACCGCCTTTTACCCCGCCGCAAGCAGCGGGGTATTGAAAACAGTAATAAATATCAAACGTAGAGGCTGCCAGGGTTTGGGCATCGGTGAAATCCGTTAAGATCTTGCGGGTACTCTTATCTTGCATCATTTTAATAAAGGCAGCGCTGGATTCGTGGATATCCTTTTTAGAAATGTCCGACTTAAAGGTCAGGAAGATCACTTGGCGTTCCTCGTCAAATTCAATTTGCCACGACATGATTTACTGCTCTAGCTTTGAAATAGACTTCCCAAAAGCCGTATTATAATAGGGCGTTATTGCAGGATAATCGAAAAAATACGGCGCATTAGCCGTATAATCCCAGACAGAGCGGTATTATATTGCATTTTTGCAGTATAACAGTTTTCGGTATTATTTGAATTATGCGGCAAACTTCTGTCTTGAACACCTGAAGTTAAAGGTGCCAGAGATATCAGAACAAAGACCGACGGTCAAAAAGCGTCGATATTTGACGATTATTCCAGCCTAGGGAAGAATATGGATTACCTGCCCTTACGTAGCCGGGGAGTGCCTTCCGGTCTGGTTGGATTGCTTGTCCATAGGTGGCGGTTGACAACTAATCGACTTTATAAAAGATTTGTAACGGATATCCCAACGGCAAGACCAGACGGAGTAGCACCCATGGTCTGGCCCTTTTTGCACGGGAACGTCCTAGGCGGATTCGTAGCAGACCGCTTTCTTTTTAAAAATCGTTCACAACGTCGGAATCAGTCTGCCAAATCTGATACATCCTCGCCTTTAGCTGCCGGCCCCCCGAAATCGGCCAGGCTCTTGTGGATTTCTACGCGCGGTGCATAGCGCTTGGCTGTTTCCATGGTGTTTGCCACGTTTAGCTGATCAAAAAGGAAACCGAATTTCTCTTCAAGGCTTCCCCGAATGGCCTTTCGCACCTCTTCCGGAAGGCCCCAGAGGGCTTCCTTGAAGGGGCCGAAGCCCTTCTTTCGTGTCTTATAGATAAACTGTTCTTCTGTCTGTCCCTCTTTTTGTTCGCTGGCGTGGGCGGTCTTGATGTGATCGTAGATACGTTGGCGAAGGTCTGCAGGAAAGGCCTCATGGTCATAGACGATGTTCTGAAACCCGGTGGCCAGATGGACCTCTGTGGCCTCATTTTGCACGAACTGGTTGAAGGCCTCATCAGGCAGCGTTGATGCCCCGTGCTGCACCGCCCCTCCCATGCCGTAGGCGTCACGGGCCACCTTTGACAACTCCTTGATCACATTAAAATCGATCTTCACCTGCGCCAGGGTCCCATCAGGGAGCGGAACGCCTCCGTGGGCCGTGCCGGTCTGGATACTGATCTTGGAAAGCCCCACCATCCCCTTGGGAAGGCTCCTGTTATAGCCGTCCATATAGGCCCGCAATTCCGTCTCATCGCTGTTCTTTTCGCCTATCTCGCCAATCTCCCCGCCCACGGAGACGGTTACCCCCTTAGGTTCTCGCTCACGGATAAAGCGGGTCAGGTCAGCACATATCTCGTAGTTGTTCCGTTGCTGTTCATCGACTGTATCATAGCTCAGATCCACCAAGGTGGACGTGTCCACGTCAATATTGTAGAAACCAGCGGCAATGGCCTCGGCCGCTAGGTCCGATACGGCCTTGAGCTCTGTATCTCGATCGCTCTTGAACTTCTTGGCATTGACCTGAAAATGGTCGCCCTGGACAAAGAGGGGCCCCCGATAGCCTTCCTTGATGGCCGCTGCCATGACCACACTCAAGTATTCGGCTGGCCGCTGGTCTGTGTATCCAATCTCTGAGCGGGCAATTTCAAAGATCAAGGCACCCACATCCCGTCCGATGGCGGCCCTGAAGACCGCCTGGGCACTGTCATAAGTCATGGCCCGCAGATTGATGGCAGGCACCGTGAAGTTCAGGGGGACCTCACCCCGGCCCCTTGCCATATAGAGCTCGTTGATAGATGCCGGGTAGATCCCCATTGTCTGTCCTAGTTCCCAGAGGAGCCATCTGGCAGAGGCTTGTTTCCCCTTTTCGCCAAACACAGCCGCATGGGCCAATGCGTCTATGGGAGTCCCACGCAGCTTCTTCTCATCGCCAACGGACACCCTCTCATCATCCACAGTCACAGAACCATCCAGATCAGCCAGCAATGATTGCAATGCTTGGGTCGTCATCTAGTCCCTCCTTCTCTTTGTCACTTGTCACTTGTGTTATTCATTCAGGCCTCGCAACTCTGAACCTGGAGCCCTATTTATGAAATACCAATCCCGGGAAAAATAAGCAAGCCCATCACCAGTGGCCGTCAACCTCTTATTTGTACCTTTAGGTAGAGATCCCCCCTTGAACCATCTGGCCTCTCGCGTCCCATGCCTGCCAGGCGAAGCCTACTTCCGTCTGAAATGCCTTCTGGTATGGTCAACATGAACGTCCTTTTCTTAAAACCCTGGGCCACGTTGACCAGTTTGCGTGCCCCAAAGAGGGCCTCACGCTCGCTTACGGAAATCACGCCATGAAGATCCGGCTCATATCCCACGGCAACAGGGTGAACGACCTGGAGGCGTGGGGTTGTGTGTTTCCTCGTTATGGCCCGGGACTTTTTGGCCAAAGCCATTTCAGGCAATACCTGAAAGAGCTTAAGGAAGACCATACCAAAGATGAAGCCGCCAATATGGGCCCACCAGGCAATGCCTCCTGCGTTGGCTGAGGCGCCTGCGGCGCTCAGAAACTGGAACAAGAACCACACCCCCATGAAAACAAATGCCGGAATTTCCAAAAATTGAAAAAAGATGAAGATCGGCACGAGGGTGAGCACCTTGGCTGCAGGATAGAGGAGAAAGTAAGCGCCCATGACGCCGGCAATGGCGCCGCTGGCACCGATAGTAGGGATTTCTGAGTGCCAGTTCAGGGCCAGGTGGGAAAGGCCGGAAGCCAATCCGCATAACAGATAGAAGGCAAGGTATCGGAGGTGCCCCAGGCGGTCTTCCACGTTATCTCCAAAGATGTAGAGAAACCACATGTTGCCCAGCAAGTGAAGGAAGCCGCCGTGTAAGAACATAAAGGTGAGAAAAGGAAGTACCTGCTGGGCCGCAGTAAAGTAGGCAGAGATCTGGGGCATGGAGTATCGGGCGGGGACGAGGCCGTAAACAAAGATAAACTTGCTAAATGCTTGCCCCTGAGACATCTGCACCAGAAAGGCCACGATGTTGACCGCAATGAGAGCCGTGTTGACGATGGGGTAGGTTTCCGACCGGATGGTGTCTCGAATGGGAATCATATGTCAAAAAAAACTATCAGAGGTGGATTATCGAGTCAACCAAGATGTCGATGCCCCCGTTTTCAGGCTTCGGGCAATGTTCATTAGCATCTTAAACCCTCAGCCAAGCTGATGGTGCAGGATTTGCTATCCAGGTAGGTCAGAGCATGTCCTCTTGCCCGCTTCCCCATCGACTGGGCTACATTCGGCCTGAGCCCTTCGGTTATGAGCGGCTCGACTTGAGCTCGCCGATAAGTCTCAGGGTCGAATGACTCATGTCGAAGGCAGGGGCGCTGAAGTTCACAGAGAGCGCCGAGATCATCTATTATTTTGGCCCGATTTCTTGAGAGGAGAAATCAGGCCGACCATCGGCCCGTTGCGGGGCGTCTGGGTTTGAGTCCGTGTGGTGGCATGAACCAAACACTCAGCGGCCCTGTGGGCTGTGCAAGAGCCACGTGACTAGTCAACCAGTTTTCCCTGGCGGTAGGTGCGTGCCATGCGTCCGATATTGAAAAGGGCACGGGCCAGAAAGGGAAGCCTTTCAGGAGACATCATGGCTTTCATACAGGGCCCCACGCATTTGACCAGCCGTTGTTCCAGAGAAAGATAGTCCTGGGCCCCAGTATAGAGATCTGACAAGACGGTTCTTATGGCAGGACTTGCCCTGGCCAGCAGGACTGTGTTTTCTATGAAACCTGGAGAGAAGAACAGTCTTTTCAGGGAAGCCGCCCTTGCGAGATTTGCACCAAATTGCTTGTAGATCGTAGCGGCGTAGCGGTCCATGCGGTCATCCAAAAGAGACTTGGCGAGGATTTCCGCTGATCTGATGGCGTAGTAAATGCCTTCACCGGTTATGGGGTCAGCCAATCCGGCAGCATCTCCGACCAAGGCCCAGTCACAGCCTGCGATCTTGAGATGCCTGAAATCGCCGTGGGAAAGAGAAGGGATGACCCATGCAAAGGATCTTCTGTCCTGTAACTGATTCTCCGAGTAATGACCGGCCAAGAACTTGGTGAGCCTTCTCTTGAGGCCAGCGGTGCCATGTCTATGTCCTGTGCCGCATATTCCTGCTGAAGCATACTCCACGCCAGGAAAGACCCAGGCGTACCCTTCAAGACCGTGGAAGAACTTGACAATGATTCTCGTCTCGCCCAGTCTTCTTATAAAATACCCGCAAGCCTTGTAAAACTCATGGGCTTTGAACCTGGACGAGAGGGTCCTTCTGACCAGGCTGCTTGCCCCGTCGGCACCGACGACAAGGTCGTATGGCTCAGATCTGCCCCGTGTAGAAAGGGACCATCCGTTGCGAGTCTGCTCCAAGGCCCTTACTCTCTTGTTCACGAACCTGGTCCCTGCCTGGAGGGCTCTTTCGAGCAGCCATCGGTCAAGGTCCCTGCGTCTGACGACGGCAACTTCCTTCTGAAGAGGGACGTCAACATAGGTGTCGTCCCAGGAGATCACCCTTGAGGAATTGAAAGGACGCGCCGGAATAGGTAGCTCCTGAGGGATGGCCGTGTCTAAAAATATTTTGTAGGTGAGGCCGCCGGCGCACGGCTTTTCCTTGTCTAAGGCCTTTGACTCATACAGGGTGACACTCTGGTCCTGTTTACTCAGAAGATAGGAAAGGTGCGATCCGGCTGGCCCTGCCCCAATGACTGCTATCTTACCAGACATCGTCGTCGGTTTGAAAATCGGTGAGCAGGGACCACGGCTGCAAGACATCGGTAGGGATATCCTCGATGAACCGCGAAGGCCTGGAGAGCACCATCCCGGAGCTCCTGTCATATATGTCGATCGGATAAGTGAAGTAAAGCCTCTCTTTGGCCCGAGTGGCAGCTACGTACATCAGACGAAGCTCTTCTTCCATCTCTTCGTCACTCCGCGCAGCATAGGTACTCGGGAAGCGGCCTTCCAAGGCCGAGAGGATAAAAACCGTATCCCATTCCAGCCCCTTGGCAGAATGAATCGTGGAAAGGACCAGCTTTTCGTCATCGTAGTCAGTGGCAAGCACATCGTTTACGCTGGCATTGGGAGGTTCTAGGGCCATATCAGAGAGGAATCTTTCGAGGCTTTCGTATCGCTCCATGATCGTGAGGACGTGTTCAAGATCCTTGGCCCGCTTGGGATAATCATCAAACCTTTTTTCCAGAAGGGGTTGATAATAATGGGCCAGCCTTGCCCCAATCTCGGCAACGGGGAGCCTGTCTGTCTGGAGCTCTTGCAGTGCCTCTGCGAACCTTTCAAAGGCTTCGGCATAGGGAGGCTTGGGTGTGAAGGTGGCAAGACCCCCAACGCCCTTCCCGGATCTTACCACTTCTTCAAAAATATCATCTGCTGCCTTGGGCCCCACGTTTTCCAGCAAAAGGAGCACCCGGTGCCAGCTGACAGAATCGTGAGGGTTGGCCAGGATCTTCATATGGGCCAGAAGGTCTTTAATATGAGCTGTTTCCATGAACTTGAACCCGCCCACCTTCACAAAGGGGATATTCCTCCTGTTGAGTTCAATCTCCAGATCAAAGGAATAGTAACTGGCTCGAAACAGTACAGCCATGTTGCCCAGCGGTATGCCTTCTTCTCTCAGTTCTAGGATCCTTTGAGCCACAAACTGCGACTGCATCTCTTCGTTTTCTGCTGCTACCAGGGCTGGCGGTTCGCCGTTTTTCTTCTGGGTGAAAAGGACCTTCGTGTATTTTTCTTGTGCACGATCGATAATGATATTAGCTACGTCGAGTATAGGCTGGGTGCTCCGATAATTCTCTTCCAGCTTGACGACCTTTGTCTCAGGAAATATCTTTGGAAAGTTCATGATATTTCCAAAACTGGCCCCTCGAAAGGCATAGATGGACTGAGAGTCGTCTCCTACCACCATCACGTTATGGTGCAAGGCGCCAAGGAGTCTCACAATGTCCGCCTGTATCTTGTTAGTGTCCTGATATTCGTCCACCATGATGTAACGATAGGCACGGGAAAGCCTCTCCAGTACGTCCTGGTTCTCTTCGAGCAAGGTCTTAAGGCCCACTAAGAGATCATCGTAATCCATGAGAAGATGTTTCTTCTTGTGCCTTTCATATTGGTCATGAAGGCGAAGGAGATCTTCTATCTCCCTAGTGAAATGCGGGTAGTCTTCGAAGATGACCTCCTCAATGGGCAAAACTTTGTTCACCGCCTTGCTGTATATGTTCGCTATGGTCCTCTTTCTTGGAAAGCGCCGCCCCCTGACATTGAGCTTCAGCCTGGTTCGAAGGAGGCTGATGGCGTCTTCTGCGTCCGCCCGATCCAGTATGTTGAATCCCGACTCAAATCCGAGCTTCTGGGCGTATCTTCTCAGCGTAGAATTGCCAAAGGAATGAAAGGTGCCGCCAGCCACCCTTTCGCAGCGCTGATCCAGGAGGACAGCTGCCCTGCGAAGCATTTCAGCCGACGCCTTCCGTGTAAAGGTGAGAAGCAGGATAGAGCCAGGTGGTACGCCTTGCTCCACCAACCTGGCAACCCTGTATGTGAGGGTCCTGGTCTTGCCGCTGCCCGCGCCTGCAATGACCAGAATGGGCCCTTCCAGTGTGGTCACAGCCTCATATTGGGAAGGGTTGAGGACCTGCTCATAAGGTATAGAAAAGGCCCTGTCTTCTGGTTTGCAGGGCCGTTTTGTGATGACGTATTGTGTCATGGGCTCAGACCGTGAGACATCTCCAAAAGGGGCCTACCAGTCGGCTTCTGTCATTGAAAAGTCCGTCCTCAGCGTTTGTAATTGTCTATATCCTTAACAAAAGCCTCAAAACCATTTTCCAGCAAGAAACGGGAAATCATTTCAGAAACCGCATCGGCTGTGTCAAGCCGATAGACCCCCCTTTCATCGGGGCCTGCAACTTGCTTAGCATTTTGCACGATGGCCTGAAGAGCGGCGCTGGTCATTTCCACGTTTGCACGGACAACAATCGTGTCTTGAGATTTAGACATGGGCGATCTCCTCTTTTTCTATCTGTAATCGGTGGGGAACCGAGAGTGCCGAGCGGCCAACAACACGTGGCGAATAAATGCCGGTACCATTCTTTCAATGGAAGGGAAGAGGAAACTGACACAGACCACGACGGAGGCCGAGTCGAGCAACGGACTGGCTCCTTCGGTGACAGGGGTGGTCATGACCCAGGGTGTGGCAGCTTCTTAGTTACCTGGGAGGGGGACGGTATGTTTAAAGACATTAAAGGAATACTCAATGGTCATGGCATCCTTAGGCGGCAAATCCAAGAACTCAACCCCGATTCCCTTCTCAGAAATATGGATAACCCGGGCCTTAAGCTCTAAGGGCTTCTTCTCAGAAGGAAATTTCATGGTCAGCTGAACTTCGTCCCCAACTTCAAACTGTGAAGGGTTTTCAGTGTGAACAAAGACGCCATAGAGACTGAAGTTCTTTACTGTTTCCAACCCATGGCGCCCCCTTATCGTAACCTCCAAACGGAAGTCTATCCGCGGGCTTCGTCTTTCCTCCTTTGGCGATTCTGCTCCGATTGTCACGCTACTCCTTCCCCATGTGTCTGTGGTGGCACGTTACCATGGTTCTTCGTGCCGCACCCTCAGTTGTGAATGAAGACACTACATGATCCCTAACAGGATGTCAACGGACCGGGCATATTCCTCCTTGCGTCGCAAATAATGGTCATCCCGATGATCTAGCGTTGTGTCTCCCATTCATTGACAAACAATATGAACGTGACAAAAATAGGCCGGAGGTGGACATTTCCCGCTTTGACCGGGGACTCCAGAAAAGGAGCTGGATGCCGGATCAAAGTCCGGCATGACGGGAATTGTAACGCCAGTGGAGAGACTGTGCCAGGGATAAGTGGACTGCGGGAACGCTGAGTCCCATTTGGCTGGCCTACCGGCGGGTCAGGGCCAAGAATCCGTGGACGACGGTGCTCATGGGGAAAAGAGCGATTTATGGATAGACAGCAGGGAGCTTGTCCTGTAATGTCGCAACAGGGGATTTCCCTTTACGATAGAGTAGATCTTTTGAGGGAGGCTTAAAACAGATGTCCAATTCTCTTGATGACTTTGCCGATCGCTTGCAGGATGAGATCAACCAAGATGTTGTTGAGACCTATGGAAAAGAGGTCTATGAGCGATGGCGTCGTCCAAGGTTCATGGGACCTATGGAGAGCCCTACGGGACACGGCTGCATCACAGGAAGCTGTGGTGATACGATGCAGATCTTTTTGTGCCTCGAGGATGGCGTTGTTTCAGATGCCTCATACGTGACCGACGGCTGCGGTTGCAGCTCGGTATGCGCTTCGGTGGCCTGTGAACTGGCCCTAAAGAAGAAAACCGAAGCGTTGTCAGACGTGACCGGCGAGACGATCCTAGAGGTCCTTGGAGGCCTTCCTGAAGATGACATCCACTGTGCCTTTCTGGCCGCTGAAACCCTTCAGGCTGCCCTGGCAGCCTGCCCCGAACCCAAAGAACCATAAAGACCCCTTTGACAGGATGTTGGCAGAAGAGGGAGGAACGGACAGCATGACCAGATAGAGCGTCTCAATATGAAAAGGCGGGGCTGTTTTAAACAGCCCCGCCAAGGTGGACCAATCTCCTCTAGCATCCATCTGCCATGAGCAGAATGCTCAAGGATGTCTTACAAGGCAGTTTCCAAGGTATCATTAGAATTTGATCTGCCAAACGGCCTGTATTCTATGGTCATCTCCAAGGTCACTATCTACTTCCGGGGCCTTTGTCTTCTTGCCTGCATTGTCTTCATAGTCCGTAGTCTCGTAAACCAGCATGAGTAGATTGCCCTTGTAGACGTCCCAGGCCAGACCGCTCATGAACATGTCGTAGGCTGTGTCGTCGGCGATCCGGTCGTCATCGTCTTGATCAAAATGGTCGTACCGGGCAAATAATGAAAGCTTCTCATCCATCACAGGCAGCTTGACCTTGCCGAAGAAGGAGTATCCTGCTGTATCCAGGGCATCTCCTGTTGCATCCACCCATTTTCCCTTGGCATTGCCCTCGGTCTGAAAATACTGGGCTGTGAGCGTCACCCTGGGATGCTCGTAACTTACCATGCCCAGGTTCACGTTGTAGTCTGGATAGTCTCCGTCAGAAGCCTCTTTGTTGCCTTCGCCACAGATGCCGAAATAGCTCAATTGCAGACCGGGTACGGCCTCGGGCAGGGGACGGACCGTAAGCCTGCCCTCCAGCGCCTTATTATTGTTATCTTCGCTTGCGTGGTACCCTGATCCATTGTAGACGCCAAGGTGCCAGCTTCCGTAACGGCCGTCATAATAGTGACTTCCCGTCTTCTCCTCTGCATCTTTTAGCTTTCCACCAAGATAACCGCGAAGACTCACTCCAGTGTCGGCGGAATTGAAGGTCCCAGCGCGCTCAATGGCCATGGTCCCCTGGCAGCGATAGGGGTTAATGTGTTCTTCAAAGTCCAGCCAGGGGATATGCCCCAGACCGATTTCAGATTTCATGTTGGTGAGAAATCCAAGATCGGGTGGCCTCAATTCCGCGTAGAGGTACTTGAGGCGATTCTTGTAATCGCCGGTTTCGTCCTGATGGGTATCAATAGTGACCCGAGTGTGCATCCAGGGGAAAAGCTTCTTCTTGACGGTGAAGTAGCCCCGGGTGAGCCTGAACTCATTATAGCTGGACTCGTCACCACCGTGCTCTGGTTCAACGCCGGACGAATAGTCTATGTAGGCGAGCATCCCCACGCTCACACCTTTCAGGCCCTTTGGCAAGATCAGGTGTTGATCCCCTTTTTCCCGATCGTGCTCTTCTAAAAACTCTGTTTCCTTCCTTATCGCCCTCCCCTCCTCTTCAGTAATGAGGCCCTTTTCAATCAGCTTGTCAATCAGAGGGCCCTGCTGGGAGCCCGCTCTGGCATAGGAAGGACCGTATCCCAGGCCGACCAACAAGATCGTCACCATGAATCCGATACATGTCATTTTTTTCATGCGCTATACTTTCCTCCTTCATAATATTCTTGCTATGCATAAGTTACGTGTTCCCTTGGCCTAAAACGCTCACCCCCTTTTAAATAGTATCCGGTCTTGTGTTCAGACCTGTTTTGCAGTTCATTGAACCCTCCCCGCGGCAACCCACGGGGAATCTTCACCGCAAGGATGTTGTCATTTTAACTATACGCTCGCTAACCCCGCCGCAAGCAGCGGGGAATGCGCTCGCTTATTCGGTTCAATGTGTTGACACAAAAGTGTGATGAAATCACAAAAAGGTCGTCTCTCCGGTGGAAATCTGGGGGCACGGGTTTTTTAACTGGCTGAAATTGCAAGGTAGCGCTAAGATTGCGCCGTACGACTTAAAGAGAGCCACCCCGTGCCCAGCTTCTCCTTCATCAAGATTGTTAAGATAAAAACAGAATTGTTAAAGGGCGATGATGATACTGTTAGATTTTGGTTAGGACTGGCGCCGTTTTTGGGCTGGAGTTGTTATAGGCGCCCCTGGGCCATAGAATCGTGTCAGATGGTGCCCAGCCAGAAATAGGAGATTGCCCGGGGCCGGTCACCCACTCACGTCCGACCAAGGAGACTTTGACAGAGTGCGTCAAAGGGATTCTGCTTGTGGATGGATGCCCGGCTTGAGGCGCAAGAACGCAGGCGAGGTTGGCGGGCTACTGGTCTGGCGGCTTCTAGACTTCCAGGGCCCATTTACCATGCCTCACGATCTCTCCTTCTATCATGTAGATTACTTCTTCGGCGAGGTTGGTGGCGTGATCGGCTATCCGCTCAAGATAGCGGGAAATGAAAAGAAGGTTGATCAGATAGCGGGCACGAGCGGGCTGCTCAACAATGGCAACCCTGATATGCCCGTGGATCTCACTATGTATCTGATCCACCTCATCGTCTAATGTGAGCACCCGGAAGGCCAGATCCTGGTCTAGGTTTACGAGGGCATCTAGGCTCGTTTTGACCATGAATTCTGCCTTTTGTGCCATGGCATTATAGTCAAAAGGGACGGCCACCTTTTCCCTGCCGGCAATATGCTGGACACATGTTGCGATGTTACTGGCCTCATCAGCCACCCTTTCCAGGTCGTTGTTGATCTTTATCACAGCAGTAATGAATCGTAAGTCCCCTGCAACAGGTTGATGGAGGGCCAGAATCTTCAGGCACTCTTCTTCCACCTCCACTTCATTCTCGTCTATTTCATAGTCCCTTCGAATGATCTCAGCAGCAAGGTCCGCATCTCTGGTCTCGATGGCTTTAACGGCCATACGAACACGCTCTTCGACCATGGCCCCAAGGGAAAGGATCATCTTCTTGAGGTTGTCCAACTCTCTTTGGAGGCGCTTTTCGGCCATGCCGTTTTTCCTTCCTATTGTCCAATTCTATCCGAACCGACCAGTAATATAGTCGGACGTTTTCTGGGAACTGGGGCGGGTGAAGATCTTTTTCGTCTGATCCACCTCAATAAGCTCTCCTAAGTAAAAAAAGGCCGTCACATCAGAAACCCTGGCTGCCTGCTGCATGTTGTGGGTAACGATGACAATGGTATAGGTCTCTTTCAGTTTGTGGATCAACTCCTCGATCTTCTGGGTGGCAATGGGGTCCAGGGCTGATGCCGGTTCATCCATGAGCAGGACTGCGGGCTCCACAGCCATGGCCCGTGCAATGCAAAGACGCTGTTGCTGCCCCCCTGACAGACCCAAGGCTGATTCATGGATCCTATCTTTGACCTCATCCCACAAAGCCGCTTCTTGGAGGCTCTTTTCCACCCGTTCCTGAATGTACGATTTGTCTTTTACTCCGTTTACTCTCAGGCCGTAAGCTACGTTTTCAAAAATACTTTTTGGAAAGGGATTGGGCTTTTGAAAAACCATCCCAATGTGCCGCCGAAGGGTCACCACATCCACATCAGGCCCATAGATATTCTGATCATCCAGGAGGATCTCCCCTTGGACGCGGCTTGTGGAGATCAGATCATTCATCCGGTTCAGGCAACGCAAAAGAGTGCTCTTGCCGCAACCTGAGGGGCCGATGAGGGCTGTCACCTGATTGGCATCAAATTTCAAGCATACTTCGTGGAGACAGTGGAAGTCACCATAAAAGAAATCCAGATCCTTTATTCTCATCTTTGGGACTTTGTTCATTATCGGTGCGTCGAGTCTCCTTCAGCCCTTGGGCCAGGAACAGGCCCCAAGGTGTATAATATCATCTTGCCCACTGAATCACATCCGTTTCCGGAGCCGGGCCCGGTAGATAATGGCAAAGAGGTTCAACCCCAACACAAGGACAATTAACACCAGAGCCGTGCCGTATTGGAGATGACGGGTGGCCTCGATCTCTGTGCCGGCCGTTGCCAGGACGTATATGTGGTAAGGAAGGGCCATGATCTCGTCAAACAGGGATGATGGTAACGAGGGGGTGTAAAACACGGCCGCCGTGAACATAATGGGCGCCGTTTCCCCCGCCGCCCGACCGATGCCGAGGATGGCACCTGTGAGAATGCCCGGCAAAGCGGCTGGCAGCACTACCCTGTAAATGGTCTGCCATTTGGTGGCGCCGAGTCCGAGAGATGCCTCCCGGTACGTGTCTGGAACCGACCTTAAGGCTTCCTCTGAGGCGCCAATGATTACGGGCAAGGTAAGTGCTCCCAAAGTCAATGATCCGGCCAGTATGCTCACACCCATGTCTAACCACACTACAAAGAAGGCCAAGCCGAAGAGGCCAAAGACCACAGAGGGCACACCGGCCAGGTTGTTGATCCCAAGGCGGATGACGCGCAGCACCCTGCCAGGGCGGGCGTATTCGTGAAGATAGATGGCAGAGGCTACGCCAATGGGAAAGGCCACCACAAGGGCTCCAATGCTAAGGCAGGCCGTCCCCACGATGCAGGGAAGGATGCCCCCCTTGGTCATGGAGTCCATGGGCGGCTGGGTGAGAAAGGTCCAGTTGATAGCCCTCCAGCCTTTGGTGATAAGAAAGAAGACCACAACAAGGAGCGCGATGCCGTTCACCGCAGCCGAAAGCCGAAAGAGCCAGAAAGTAACACTCTGAAACAGTTTTCGACGACCGAGCAACTCTGTTGATCTGTCTACGTCCACAGCCACGTTTCCTTGCGAGAGGACCAACCCACGCCTTAGTCCTGTATTCTTGTTTGTTCCATCTTTTTTCATATTTGGAGCCTTCTCAAAGTGTTGCGGCTCCTACCTGTCTGTACTTACTGGAGATATGATCAGCCACCAGGTTAAACAGCAGGGTGAAGACAAATAACACGATGCCTGTGGCAAAAAGGGCGTGATAGTGATCACCCCGGAACGGGGCCTCTGCCATTTCTGCCGCTATGCTGGCAGGCATGGGTCTTACAGGATCAAATAGGGAGGAGGGCACCATGGCAGCCCCTCCTGCCACCATCAGTACTACCATAGTCTCGCCGATAGCCCTGGACATACCCAGAATGACGGCTGTGCAAATTCCGGAAAGGGATGCTGGGATGATCACCCGCGCGATGGTTTCCCAGTGCGTAGCCCCCAGGGCCAGAGACGCCTCTTTGAGTTCCGCAGGCACACTGAAAATAGCGTCTTCTGAAATACTGCAAATAGTCGGAATGGACATGAAGGCCAGCATCAATGACGCATTGAAAAGGTTCAAGCCCGTGGCGACGTCGAGAATCTCTTGAAGAAAGGGGGCGACAATAACCATTCCGAAAAACCCGATGACCACAGAAGGGAGTGCCGCCAGCAATTCCACGATTGGCTTTATCCATTCTCTGAGTCTAGAAGAAGCGATCTCCGCAAGGTAGAGGGCAGTCATCACTCCCAGAGGGATGGAAATGGCCGATGACACGAGTGTTACGGCAACAGAGGCCACAATAAGGGCGAATATTCCAAATTCGCCTGGATCATCAGTGGGATACCAGTAACGGCCGAACAGAAAATCTTGGAGGGAGACTTCTCTGAAGATAGGAAGCCCTTCCATGAAGAGAAAAAGAACAATAAGCCCCAGGGTTGTTATTGAAGCCAGGGCAACCCCCAAAAAAAAGACCCGGATGCCCTGTTCTTTTCTTCGTCTTGCTGTTGCCATAACGTTTGTGTTACCTCTTTGGGCTTCCCACCCTCTGCCAATTCGGATTCGAAGTACTGCTCACAGATCAGGATGCTTCCAGTGAAAAGGTATGCCTGGTCTCATTGAAGACCCTGCAGCAAGCTGCAGGGAATCTTCGACCGTAAGGAATATGTCTCATTTTATATACGCTCGCTAACCCCGCAGCCCGCGAAGCACTGCCGTCAGGCGGAACCTACGGGGAATGCGCTCGCTTAATCGGTTCAAGATGGACCTGAGGATCCAAAAGAGCAGGTGGAGGCGCCTCTTAACAGCTCAGCCAAACAGAGGCGCCATCCAATTGCCCTAATAGAGAGGCACATATCCTGCCTGGCTCACGTGTTTTTGACCCTTTTCCGGGTGCAAGACAAAGTTGATGAATTTGAGGGTGTCCCCCTTTGGCCAACCACTTGTGAACATATAAAGAGGCCTGCTGATGGGATAGGTTCCGTTTAGGGTCGTTTCCTCAGATCCCTGGATTCCGTCTACAGTCAAAGCCTTGACGCTCTGGTCCATATAGCCGATTCCGATGTACCCCATGGCATTCTTGTTCTTTGAAACGGCCTGAACCACGGCTCCATTTGAGGCCTGAAGGAGAGCCCCTGGGAAGACCCTTTCTTTTTTCATGACCTTCTTTTCCCACACCTCATAGGTCCCTGATGACGTATCGCGAGAGATGACCACAACGGGCCTATCGGGACCGCCTAGTTCCTGCCAGTTCTTGACTTCTCCCTTATAGATGGCTTTTAGCTGGGCCATGGTAAGGTCGGCTACAGTGTTGCTCGGGTGCACGACTGGCACGATACAATCATAGGCCACGGAAAAGGGCACAGGATACCGACCCTTTTCCACGGCAAGTTTCACTTCCTTGTCCTTAATGAACCTGGAACTGTCTGCAATGTCAGTAGATCCGTCGATCAAGGCCTTGATTCCATTGCCCGATCCACCCCCCGAAATGGAAATCTTCACGTCAGGGTGCTGCTTCATGTAAACTTCTGCCACTTTCTGGGCCACAGGAAGCACCGTGGTTGAGCCCTTAATCACCAGGTTTCCGCCAAAAGCGCCGCTTGCTGTGAGACACAGGGCGGCCGTTAGTCCAAAGATCCAAACCATTTTTGATCTCATTTCGTCTCCTCCAATCGCTTTTAGTTCCTAATGATAGGACCAAAATCTTCTAGAATTGTTAGGGTTGTGTTAGGATTGTGTTAGCTTCTAGTGTGCCGTCATCTTTATAGAGCGTTTATGGCTAATGCCCCACCAATGATGACCTGTGCAAAGGCCTTCTGGCAAGCCAGACCAACAGACGGGCAACGCTCAGAAACACAGGATGCCGCAACTTCTGAACGCCGAAAAAGAGTGAAAAAGAAACTAGACAGGAATTGTCGGAGGACCATTAGGTAAGGACTAGATTACCATTCGTGACCCATTTTGACGCTCTTTCAAAGGGTTGGGAGGGCGGTGATTTCCGTTCTCTGGACAACCAGAGGAGCGAGAAAGAGGGACAACGCCGTCAAGTGACAAAGTTGGGACGAAGAGCTTGTGGAAGAGTTGGGCCGATGGTTGACTCGCATTGCCAAGGTGTTCGCCATCTTGATGTTTGCCATTTTCGTTGCCGGCTACATGGGATGCTTCTGAGACCCTATACATCTCTTCTTATGTATTTGCTGTAGTCTTTGACGATAGGCTCATATTCCTGATGAAACAGCTCGCTTGATATGATGAAGTCTGCCGTGGATCTATTGCAGGCTGTTGGTATGTTGTATAAAACGGACATTCTGAGCAGTGCCTTTACGTCAACATCGTGTGGTTGCGCGCTCATCGGATCCCAGAAGAATATCAAAACGTCAAGCTCTCCATTTGCAATCATGGCACCAAGCTGTTGATCTCCGCCCAGAGGGCCACTTTTCAGCCGGTTTACGTCTAACGAGCAATTTTCAGCAATGATTCTGCCAGTTGTTCCGCTGGCGTACAGTTTGTGCGTTGACAACACGTCAATATTGTATTCTACCCAACTCAGCAAATCCGCTTTTCTCTGGTCGTGAGCAACCAATGCTATCCGCTTTTTCTCTTTCATCTAATAACTCTCCTCTTAACACGTTAGCGCTTTTTAAAACCCTTTTTTCCGAAGGACATTGAGTCCGCCACGGCGGAGAAAAAGATTTGCCATGAGCTGGGCGTTAAGAATTGCAGACGGTTCCTCAAACCTTACGCCTTGGGCAAGTGGATGGAGAAAGTGCTCCCCTTGCCAGGAGTACTCTCAACAGACACGCGGCCGCCGTGGGCCTGGGCAATGTGTTTGACAATGGCAAGGCCGAGTCCCGTGCCTCCCAAATCCCTGCTTCTTGCCTTGTCTACCCGGTAGAAACGCTCAAAGAGTCTGGGCAAATGCTCCCTGTCGACACCGCACCCCTGGTCAATCACACTGATAACGATTTCGTCTCCTGTCTCAGCGGCTTCCAGCCGAATGATACTTCCGTCATCACTATACTTGATGGCATTTTCAAGAAGGTTCACGAAGGCTTGCTCCAACAAGGGTGGATTCATTCTTGCCTTCATCTCTTCATCACAAGAAAGCTCCATGTCCATCTTCCTTGCCACAGTGCTGATCTCGCAGAATTGGATCGCGCTTTGGAGAACGTCCTTCACCCGGCCCTCGTCAATTTCCACTTCCTCTCTTTCGGCCTCCCGCTCTATTCTGGAAAGGCTAAGAAGATCTTCGATGATGGCCTCGAGACGGTCGGCATGCTTCTGGATGATTCCCAGAAACCGCTTGGCATCATCGGGGTTTCCTATTGCCCCATCGAGGAGCGTCTCCACAAATCCTTTAATGGCCGTGATGGGCGTCTTTATTTCATGGGAGACATTGGCGACGAAGTCGCGGCGGATCTTCTCAAGTCTCCGGATATGCGTGACATCGTTTAGTACCACCAGCGCGCCGATCTGTTTGCCCTTTGCGTCACGCAGCACCGTGCCGTGGCCGTTGAGGAACCGCTCACCATTAGAGGATAGTACAATGTCTTTTTCCACAGGCTCCTGGCTGGACAATGCCCTCGTCACAAATCGCTGCAGGACCGTATTTCTGACCAGTTCCTGAATACTCCGGCCTTGGGCCCTAGATGGATTGCATCCAAACATCTGACCGGCAGCATCATTCATGGTGATCACGCGCTCTTCCATGTCCACGGCGATGACCCCTTCAACCATACTGGAAAGCATGGCCTCAATCTCGTTACGCTGCTCCATCACAGTGTTGATACGTTCACTGAGTTCAAGGGCCATCTGCTTCATGGCATCAGAGAGGCCTCCAATTTCCTCTATCTTGGAGGCAGGTAGGACGCATTGGAATTCGCCGCGAGCAAAGCATTCTGCTCCCTTTCTGATCTCTTCTATGGGCCGGCTGATATGGCGAGAGACAATCAAGCTGAGCACAGCCGCCAACATGGCCACGACGAGCCCCCCAATGGCAATCTTGATTTGAATACTCTTGATGGCATCGTCTATGGCATTGACCGGGATAGACGTACGGACCACCGCCAGGAGCTTGCCATTTGCCTTAAGGGGTAAGCCTACGTACATCATGTTCATGCCCAGCGTTCGGCTGTACCTCATGGACATAGAAGAAGGAGCCTTTAAGGCCCCAATGAATTCGGGCCGGTCCGTATGGCTGTCCATTTTATCAGGCTGTTTCTCAGAGTCGCCGGCGACTTTGCCCGAAGGAAGAATGATCGTCATTCGGGTCGAGGCGCGTCTGCCAACGTTTTTGCACAACAAGTCAATGGCCCGTTCATCCAGAGGATCGAGATATTGGGCGATCTGTTGTTCAACGAGACGGGCCCTGGCTTCAAGATCCGCTGCGGTCTGGTCAAGATAAAAATGCCTCAAAGATGTAGACGCATACCAGGTTGCAGCAAGGAGACAAGCCAGGGTAATGAAGAGATAGGTGGGATAGAGCTGCCAGAGCAGCCGTTTCTTTTTGGGCATGGCCCTACTCCTTGAACCGATAGCCGACGCCTCGGACCGTTTCAATGTACTTGCCGGCAGGGCCAAGCTTCTTGCGCAGTCCCACAATCTGGACGTCCACTGAACGGTCGGTCACGGGATAATCCGTTCCTCGGACCGCATCAACAATCTGGTAACGGGTAAAGACCCAGCCTGGTCTTCTTGCCAGGTGATCAAGGATAGCAAACTCTGTGAAGGTCAATTCAATTGGTTTGCCATCTACGAGTACTTCGTGGCGGCCCGGGTGGATCACAAGATCATGGATTTGAAAGGATGATGTTTCCTTGGGGAGATCGACGACTTTTCTACGGAGGACCGCTCTTACCCTTGCGACCAAGATCCTGGGACTGAATGGTTTGGTAACATAGTCGTCCGCCCCAAGTTCCAGCCCTGCCACGATATCCGGTTCCTCGCCCTTGGCCGTCAACATGACGATGGGGACGTTCATGGTGTTTGGGTTGCTTTTCAAACGCCTCGTCACTTCCAGGCCATCTATGCCGGGCAGCATCAGATCCAACAACAGGAGGCTGGGCATTTCTGAACGAACCAGAGTCAAGGCCTCTTCGCCGGACTTGGCAGAAGAGACCTGATAGCCCTCTCTTGACAGATTGAATCTGAGCAACTCGATGATATCTTCCTCATCATCGACAACAAGGATCTTTTCTTTTGCCATGTTATAACCTCACTATGAAACTTGGTGCACAGCGGACCTTACCCCATATTGGTAAAATGGAAATGTTAGCATTCCATGAGAATCGTGCAAAGGTTTTGTTAGGTCGCCGGGGGCCAGCTTCCAGAAGTTCTTCCATTGGGTGAGCTCCTTTTGGTCGGACAGGCACGGTTCGTGATGAGGGGGCAGACTTTCAAGCGGTCGGGGGAGACAGGAGGGCAGGCATTGATATCTAACGGTTGATTACAGAGGCTATTTTGGTCGCCCCCCTTTTTCTCTTGGCCTGAAATACTTGATGTCCAAAATGGAGCCTTTCCTCTGTTTCTTGGGCTTGAAGACCGCTTCCAACGGCATGCCTATATACACGTCTTCGGGCGTCACCTCGCCCAGACAGTGAACAAGCCCTCCGTCCGTATCATCAATTCGTACCATGGCTATTATAACAGGGTCATCACTGGGGCTTCCATCCATCTTTCTGTGACAAATGGTAAAGGTGAGGACCTCGCCTTGGGGGGCAACCTTCTCGTAGTTGTCTTGAAGCCTTTCAAAGCAACGTTCGCAGTATATTCTCGGCGGCAGGTAGACCACGCCGCATGAAGGGCATTTGGTGGCCACGAACTCCCCATTCAAAAGGCCCTTAAAGAACTTTTCTCCTGCCCTTCCTGTGGTGTAGGCGTAATTGACTGGGATTCTTCCTTGCCAATGGGTGAGATCTGCCGTGTTGCCGTGTCGTTCAACTAGTCCCATGTATTGACCCTCCTACAATCATCGCGACGGATCGCTTTTTCCCCAACCCTTTCTTACCCCATCACCCGCTGTCAGACCCGGCGCCATCAAGAAAGACCGCCAAAGCACTATCCTATCGGCCTAAAATACTTAATATCAGTAATGGCCCCTACGCGCTCAGCCTCAGGGCGCCACACTGCCTTGACCGGCATTCCGATGAAGATCTTTTCAGGCTTGACCTCATCTATGAGATGAAGAATACCCATCCCCTTAGAGGCCCCATCGATCTCAATGACTGCAGGGGTGAAATAACGTTGGCCCTTTGGGATGCGGCCCGCAGCCCAATCCACATGGCTGATGGCAAAGGTGTTCACCTTGCCGGTGTCTTTAACAGGCACCCACTCGTCGGTGATTCTCCAGCATCGCTCGCAAAACATCCTGGGGGGAAGCATGATGCGGTTGCACTGGCGACATCGCTTGGCCATGATGCGGCCCCGTTTGAGTTCTTTGAGGTATCGCCCGATGGCCACGCCGTCGTCCCATGCATAGACAAGGTTCGGCTTACAGCTTGCTGTGAAGACTTTTCCTTGGGACAAGTGCTTAGAGCTCAGGGGCGTTGCCGTTTTCTTCAACACATCTGTTGTAATCTCCACGGGGTGACCTCCTTATCTGCGCATGACCATTACGGTTCCAACCTGCATCAAATCCCCCCAGGCCTGGGCCACACCGGTGGTGGGTCTTCCAGGCACCTGGCGCTTGCCCGCTTCTCCTCGGAGCTGCAAGAAGATCTCCGCGACTTTCATCAGGCCGGCGGCCGCAATAGGGTTGCCGACCCCCAGAAGACCTCCGGAGGGGCATACAGGGAGGTTCCCGTCTCTTTGGGTGACCCCATCTGCCAACAGTCTCGGCGCTTCTCCTTTGCCGCAGAGCATGAGTCCTTCCATGTGGTGCAACTCCTTGTACGTGAAAGGATCATAGGGCTCTGCAATGTGAATCTCCTTATGAGGTTCCCGTATGCCTGCCATCTCATAGGCCTGGCGGGCCGCCACTTCCAAGTATTCCGGGTAGCAAAGGTCTCGGGTACACCAGTAAGCGGTGTCCAGGGCATAGCCCACCCCATCGATCCACACCGGTTTGTCCGTAATGCGCCTGGCCACGTGCTCTGCCGCAAGAACCACCGCCACCGCCCCGTCGCTCGTGGGACTGATGTCCAGGCGGTGCACGGGGTGGGCCAGGACCTCAGAATTGAGGACATCTTCGACGGTGATCTCCTCTGCAATCTGGGCGGCTGGATGATCCAAGGCATTTTTCTTGTTCTTTACAGCCACTGGCGCGATATCCTTTTTGGTGAGGCCATAGGTGTGCATATAGCGATGCATTTCCATGGCAAAGATCCAGATCAGCGTAGGATACAAGGGCTGTTCCGTGGTGTGGTCAAAGATTGTTAAAAAAGCACCTGCGGGGTGGGGTTGGCAGCTCGACATCTTTTCTTCTGCCACCACAAGACAGGTATCGAACATGCCCGAGGCCACATGAAACCAGCCGTGAATGGGGGCATATACGCCCGTGCCGCCCCCCACGTAATTGCGCATCACCGGTTTTCGATACGCACCAGATCCGTCAATGAGAAACTCCCCGTTCATATGGACGCCGTCAAAGGCATCGGGTGCTGTGCCGATGGTCACACAGTCAATGTCGGCAAGAGACAGCTCACAGGAATCCAGGGCCATCTTGGAGGCCTCATAGGCCAACTCCTTAGGGGTCTCAAGGGCCCGGCGGACGAACTTTGTCATGCCGGCCCCTACAATCGCCACTCTTCTCCTTCCCATGTAAATGACCTCCTTACTCGTTGGACAGAACTGCCACCGCTCCCGTGGTCGTGGGGACCCCCCGCCAGGTTTGGGCCAGTCCCACGTGGACATCCTCAATCTGGTTTGTGCCCTTCAGGCCTCGCAACTGAAGGACCACCTCCAGGATCTTTTGGGCACCAGTAGCCTCAAAAAGACGCCCTGACCCCAAAGATCCACCAGAGGCATTGACAGGGAATTCCCCTGTGATTTCCGTGGCCCCTGATTCTGTGAGGAACCCTGCCTCGCCTGGCCCAAAGAGCCTCAATGCCTCAAGATGCTGAAGTTCCTTGTACGAATACTCGTCGTTGATCTCTGCAAAATCGATCTCACTTCTCGGGCTCCTGATTCCGGCTTGTTTGTAGGCCATGTCTGCGGCCATTTGGCAGTAGACTGCTGCCCCCCAGTCTCTGCTCTCAAGGGTAGGGGTGTCGGAAGACCACCCTATGCCCCGGATCCACAGGGGCAAGTCGCTGAGCGCCTGAGCCGCATCCTCGGAGGCCAATACAAGGACGACGGCTCCGTCCGAGGTAGGGGCTATATCCAATTCCGTCAGCGGGTAGGAGACGACCTCGGCCTTTAGAACATCTTCTACGGTGACTATGGCTCCATGGCCAGCCAGGGGATTGGTCAGGGCGTTTCGCCGGTTTTTCACCACGACCTGCGCACACGCCTCCCGGGTGGTCCCGGTCTCATACATGTACCGGTTCATCTCCAACCCGGCAATGAAATCGGCATGGACGTCAAGGGGTCGATTGTATACAGGGTCTAGCGCAAAATTCACCAGGTCGGCCTGGGTCAGCATATTCGAGGCCTTGCTCAGGGCCTGGACCGCCACAATGCGGCTGAATCCCGATTGAATCATCATGCAACCCTGAGCCAGAGCCTGCATGAAGTCCCCGGCCACCGTGCTCACAGGCTTATGGACGGCTCCCAGCTGGTCGTTGCTGTATTCATCAGCAATGCTATACCCCTCTAAGAAGTCTTCAGAGGTGGCCACAAACCCATCTATATCTTTGGGTTCCACCCGGGCATCTGCATAGGCTTTGACTGCTGCTTCATAGGTCAACTCACGGAATGAGACATCGGGGCTGGTGGATCGAAAGCCTGTGGTTCCTACTCCCACAATGGCAACTTTGTCTAACATGGATTGTGCCCTCCCTTTTCTGCCGAATTCGATCGGCCCGGGCTTTGTGCATTCATCTAGAGGTGTTTTCTCGTGGCTTGGTCTAAGGCAGACTCATAGTGGCTATGTCTACAATATTTTTACCCTTTTCGCAACCGAATTGTTGACCTCCTGTGAGGGAGTCACAACGCATTTACATGTCTAACAGATTAGTAAGGTTCAGAAGTTGTGACAGTCTATTCCTGAATAGACATTCCGGATAGGGCGAATCGCTTCTCTTCGGCATCCAATGCTTTTAAGTAGCCCCTACCACTATTCTCCCTATCCTCTTAACTGCCTGCTAAGAGGGTTGCCTCAACTTTTGAACGTTACCAACAGATTGATTGCTCTCACAATGGATCAGGCCATGAGGAGGCCATCTGCTCAATTGGGGGAAGACCTTGGTGAGTTGCCGACCGCCTAAGGGAGATTCCTTTCCCACAGGAATGTGAGCCAGGAAGGGCTGTAACCAAGGGAGTGCATGGGTGCTATCTAAAGGCCAAAGGCGCCCTGTGCCCTTTCATACTCTGGACCATGATCTTGAAGATGTCGGTGTTGTCCCTACAATCTCCTTTGTAACGCGCCCTAAGGGCCTCAGCCCCCACCCCTTGGGCGTAGATGGGGACCAGGCTGTTGGTATGTTGGTTCCAGCCAGCGCAGGTCACGGTGCCGGTTTCGGCCCCTTTCTTTACTCCCCAGCACTGGGTGGAGATGACCTTGTCTCCCGTGACCTCGCCTACCGGCTGGAGGTGGCCGCACTCATGATCTGCTGTCACGATCAAAAGCGTATTTGTCCAGTCACTGCCGTTGGAAGGGTCTTCCACCCAGTCGATGACCGCTTGAACGGCATCATCAAAATCAATAGTTTCCTCGAGCATTCTGGTCATGTCATTGGCATGGCTTGCCCAATCAATGGCACCGCCTTCGACCATGAGCCAGAATCCGTCTTCGTCCTGCTCCAGCACAGCAAGGGCGCCCTCGGTCATGGTCCTCAGATTAGGGACGCTTGGAATGTAGGCCTGACCGCCCACTTTCCAGTCATCAGAGGCGTCGCCATCGTCCATGTTGCGGTTGTACTGGAGGGTGTCGGCAACCTGGGCCAACCCAAAGACACGCAAGGGCATGGGCCTGCCGCGATATAGCCGGTCGCCGTCTGCCAGATCTTCAAAGTCGGCCCTTTTCCCCACAAAGGTTCTTCCCCTGAAACCGGCAGCTATCAGGTTGAAAAGGGCCTCGCCCTCCCCGTCATCCAGATAGCTCCCCTTGTTCTTGTGAAACGTGACGTAATCACAGGCCTGAGGTTGGCCATTGTTGTCATAGCAAGGGTGGCCGGCGCCCATGATGACATCCACATCGGAGTAAACCATCTGACGAGACTTCTCAGCCCAGTTCTTCCTATATTGGGTCTTCACCACGGCCGCTGCTGGCGTGGCATGATGAAAGGGTACAGAGGTGACAAGGCCGGCAGCTTTTCCCATGGCTTGTGCGTGGTCCACGATGGTGGGGACATATTTCACCGAAAAAGGCGCTTCACGGGGATACCCCTCATCCTTGGCCAAAACGTTCAAGCAGTATTTACATGTCTTTCTTCCAGAATACATGGCACTGGCTGCCGCGGCCGAGTCTGTAGCCCCTTGTTGCACATACTCGGGCACTGGCGTCATGTCCCAGGGGGTCTTGCCGCCTAGCGCTGGATCGTAACTGCCCGTTTCACTGGAATCATCCCAGTACTCCTCCTCACTGGCATAGGCACCAACATTGTCAGCGGGGTTTCTCATGAAGGTCGTCATGTACCCCTGGTGGTCAAGGGTTTCCATGGCCAGCGGTCCGTCGTCCAGATACCGCCGGGTGGCATCTACGTGCCACCCTCCCATGCCGTCCCCGATCATGAGGATAACGAACGGCGCTTTGTCTCCCTGCAGGCCGCGCTGGTGGGCACAGCCAAGGACGATCGAGGTTAGCGCCACGACCAAAGCGAGAATCCTCGCCTGAACCCTTTTTTCTATAGACTTCGTCTTCATGCCTGCCCCCTCCGTGATACCTTTTCATAGAGCATTAACACGTCGGAATCAATCCTCAAATTTTACTCTCCGTGCCGGGGTTCCCATGTAAAGGCACGTTTGAAGACGCGTGTCATTGCGGCCGGAATGCGTCAAGTCTTCAACAAGTTGTCGTTGCAGTGAATACCGCTTTTCGAATTGGACGGAAGGTGCTAATGGTGATATCTATCCTGCCGTACCTGGACTCAGTAGATGGGTTGTTTATCATGTCTGATCCATCAGGACATGGTATCACCCCTGGGCAATGATCACTCTGCGTTGTGGGAGGTTTGCTATGAAGTTCCGTGAGTTCATGACGACCAGAATCGAGTCTATTGACTGTGACAAATCGGTATATGACGCCATAGAGAAAATGGTGGATAGACGTATTCGTTCTTTGGTCGTCGTCTTTCCTGGAAATGAAACCGAGAATGGTGTCATAACGGCAAGGGATATTGTCTTCAAGGCTTTGGCCAAAGGGATCGATCTGAAAAAGACCAAAGCCTCCCACGTTGCATCAAGGCCCTTGTATTGCGTCGACAAGAACACCGAGTTGGATGATATGGCAAAGTCAATGCAAGAAGCGGACGTGGCACGCATTTTCGTTTGCGATGGCGAGAAGATCATTGGCGTGGTTTCTCTGATGGATCTTATGACGGCCACGCTTGTGAGAAGGGCGAGGGGAAATGATCTTTCTTAGAAAGGCGCTATCTCAGGGCAAACGGGAGCGGCAAGTCGTGGAAGACATGAAGCGGCATATCAGGCTTCTTTGCACTGCCTGTGGTTCCTTCAAGTCTGCCTTGGAGAAGGATAATCGAAGCCTCGTGCATGATGTCATCGACCTGGAACGTGAAGGCGATTCCATTCGCAGAGAGATCATCTCAAAGGTACATGACGGGGCCTTTTTGCCTTATATTCGGCCGGATCTGTGCAAATTCGTTGAAGTCGTTGATGGTGTCTTTGACATTTTAGAAGACACGGCTCTTTTCTATCTGGACGCAAAACTGCCGGAGGAGATGCAAGACGAGTGTGTGAGGGTGGCTTTGTTGAATCAGAGAATATGTGAAATGCTCCTCTTGACCTTTGAGGCCATGTTGAAAGGGGAGGATCTCAGTGAGAAGACGCTTGCCGTGAGAATATACGAAAAGAAGGTCGATGACATCAAGTTCGACCTGTTTAGAGACATTCGGAAAACGCCAATAAACAACTTTTGGGAGGGAAAGGTGTTGGCTGACTTTCTCTCCGGTCTCACCACCATAAGTGACATCATTGAGGACGCAAGCGACTATGTACAGATCATCAACGTTGCTATGAAATAGCCGAATGACATGCGGGCACCTTGGGAAAGGCGCCATTTTGTCTCAAAGGTGTAGTTGGGGCACAGATGTAGATAATGTGGAAGATAATCAGCGGTGTTTCCATGGGCTGGAGCCTGGGTGCAAATGACTCTGCCAACATCTTCGGCACGGGGGTTGCCACAGGAACGATACAATATAGAACAGCCATCTTGTTGACTGCAGCCTTCGTTCTGCTGGGCTCTCTCCTTGAGGGTCCAAAATGCATGACCACGTTGAACGAAGTATCTCGCCTTTCACCCATGCACGCATTCTGTTGCACCTTGGCCACAGCCGTTATCATGATTGTCCTTACCTACCTTGCCATTCCTGCTTCGGCTTCCCAGGGAATTATTGGTGCTATCGTTGGTGCCAGCGTTCTTGGGGGTTCTCCCGATTTTTCTAAGCTATTGGGGATTGTCCTGTGTTGGATCTTGACGCCAGTCATGGGGATCGTCGTCGCCTATTTCCTTCATCGCCTCTTGGATTACACCCTAGCCTTGACAATCAAGAGTATGACATACAGGAATATGCTCTATGCATTTGGGATCATCACCACAGGCGCCTACGCCGCCTATGCCTTGGGCTGTAATAACGTGGCCAACGTCACTGGCGTTTACGTAGGGGCAGGGATCTTATCGACTGGGACAGCTTCACTCATTGGAGGCTTGAGCATTGCCAGCGGGGTGCTGACTTATAGCCAAAAGGTCATGATGACTGTGGGCAAGGGAATTGCCCCCCTGGATCCCTTTTCTGCCCTCATCTGTGTCCTGGCTACTGGATGCACCCTCCATGTTTTCACCCAAATCGGAGTCCCGGTCTCCTCTTCTCAGGCAGTGGTAGGGGCAGTGGTAGGGGTAGGTCTCGTGGGGGGGGTGCGCACCGTTAGCGGGCGCATGCTTACCAAGATAGGGATAGGTTGGGTTTTGACGCCAGTTTCGACGGGCCTTCTGTCTTTTATCCTCATTCATGGCATTACCTAGGTTCTGTCATCTGACAGACGTCCTTGGATGGGGGCCCGTGCCCACTTCCTGGTAGGGCCTTCGTAAGGGCCTTGATCTTACACTGCAGTGCAAATACAGGGGCACAGGCCTTCAAGAGGACTTTGATATTGGCGCGAAGGACAGGGTATTTTCTGGCGTAAAAAGCCCCCTTGTCTATTTACCAAAAAAGGTCTTTTCTTTCCGTGCAATCATACCCCTCATCACATCTCCCGTATTTTCTGCATGATCAGCAACAGCACCGATGATTTCAGCAAGCTTGACGAGATGAAATATGGCTACTGGGTCTGTTTCCATACTGAAGACCTTGTATTTCAATTCGTCTTCAACCATGTCCGCCTCATGCTCCCTCTTTCGAAGATTGCGAATAATATCTTTCACAATGTTGCGCTGTTTCTCAGAGTAACTGTCAAAGTACTTCTTCGCCTCAGCCACCAATCTACTTAGCTCTTCAATGGGTTCAAGCACAGCATCAACAAGACGGAACAACGACTCCTTTATTTCGTTATTCCCGATGCGTGGGGTACGTCGATAGGAGAGCCAATTAAGGGCCTCTTCAACAGAATCCAGGACCTTGTCCTGTTCCTTCAAGTACATGAACACCTGAAATCGACTCACGGGGAGCCTTGTTCCCATTGGTAAGTGCCCACGGATCCTGCGTTTTACAGCATCAGCTTCATTCTCCAGCCTAGTGACTTCCTGACGGTATTCGTCAAACATCTTGCATTTCTCTGCGGCATGGCACTCTATGGCCTGCTGAAATGCCCATCCACACTCTTTGACCTTCTCTGCATGTTCCTGGAGACCGTCAAATGGCGAGATGGAAAACCCCGAAAGAAATGGAATACGCATTACCCCCTCCTCGTGCCGAGAAAAATCCCTTCATTTCAAATAGTTATTTCGCTCTGAAAGATTCCCTGAAGATATCAAGCAAATTCTGTGTGTGTTGGGCAATGTTGACGGAGTTTTCCATCAATCCGTAATAGAGAATGTTCAAGCGGGTCCTGGATTCAGCGTGTTGTATCCGTCTTATCTGGTTCTTGTCAAATTCAGTAACCAGGTTGTTCAATTTCCGACGTTGGTTAGCAACATAATCGTAATCAACTTTTTTCCTCTGCCTTAACATGATGGAGGTGTTCCATAACAGCCGGGTAATATATGTTTTGATCCGCCTTAGCTCTTCTTTCTGAACATCACTAAATCCTTCGTGACAGTTTTCAAAATGCACATAAGAGCGCTTGATGATATCTCTGTGGCTTGCCACAATACCCTGTATGCAGCTTATGGTTCTTGCGTATTTCTGCGTGCTGTCCACAGCATTATCACGAAGAAGAAAAAGCGTTTCAAAAACATTTATGATAATAATGTTAGCCCATTTCTGAATCCTATCTGTCCAGGTCGTAGTATCTCTCAGCCTTTGCCTGTCCTCCGAAAAGGCGGCTTCAAAAGACAGCCCCAGACTATCGCTGATCTCCTTTAGAAAGCACCCGGTCTGCTCAAAAGAAGCGTTGATTGCAGCGTGGGAATCACTGATGTCCTTTAGGCTGAAGGCTTCGATCGCACGGCTCTCTTTTTCCCTTCTGAAATGAAGACGGTAGCTGTGGACTACAGCAGAAATCAAAAGCACCAGTAAGCCTAAAACGGCCAGGAGTTTAAAGTAATATATGGCAAATGCAAAAACAAGGGAGACTGAAAACGCCACAAGTGCTGTCAGAAACCATCCACCTATTACCGTAAGCACCCCTGTCACTCTATAGACAGCGCTTTCTCTTCCCCACGCCTGGTCCGAAAGCGATGTTCCCATAGACACCATGAATGTAACGTACGTTGTTGAAAGCGGAAGCTTCAATGATGTTGCAAAGGAAACGACAGCACTTGCAACAATAAGGTTTACAGAAGCGCGTACCAGGTCAAAAGAAGGCATTTTCCCGTCTATTGAAGGTGCACAACTGTAGGCACCTGGGTCCAAACGGCGGGAGATTGTCTTCCTCAAAGATACGGGCATGAATCTATTTGAAAAGGAAAAGACCGCATGAGACAGACGTACAATACTTCTTGAAAGTACCGAAGAAGAAAAGCGTTCCAGGCCTTCTTCCTGCCTGCCCAGACTGATTTCTGTTTGAGTGACTGTGCGGGACTTCCTGGACACCCATAAGGTGACGACCATGATTGCCCCGGCGATCAGCAGCAGCAATGTATTCGTCTGGATAGGTTTTTGAAGGGCATCCATGGTCACGCGCAGGGGTTCATGAGACGCTGAAGCGATATGATAGGCATTCAGTCCGGCCAGGGGAACACCAATGAAATTTACAAGATCATTGCCGGCAAAGGCCATTGCAAGGGAAAAGGTTCCAAGCAAGACAATCGGTTTCAGGATGTTGATCTTCGTATAGATTGCCAACAGTTGAAAAATAAGACCAAAAACCCCAAAGCCAAGTGACAGTATGATCAACCCATGAGTGCTGATCCAGGCAATGGACTGGGGCGTTAGAAATGATGTCCCCTTGGCACCCTTTATCAGTATGAAATAGGTTATGATTGCGAGGGAGAGGCCCCCCCAAATACCCCCAAAACGCTTAAGACGTTTTCTGTAATCAAATGTCAATGCAACGCGAGCTATAAACTGAACAATGACTCCAGAAAAAAATGCAATCACAATGGACAGGAGAATTCCGGAAATAATGGCGAGGGCTTTCCCAGTGTTTATGTAATTCACCAGTGTAACAAGGCTATGGCCCGCCGTGTAAATCTTAATCAAGGATACGGCCACGGCAGAGCCCAGGAGCTCGAAGACGATGGATACCGTGGTTGATGTGGGCAGGCCATAAGTATTAAAAAGATCGAGAAGGATGATGTCCGTAAGCATAACGGCCAGAAAAATGGTAATGAGTTCCGGCATGACGAAAAACTTTGGATGGAATATCCCTTTTCTTGCCACCTCCATCATTCCACTGGAAAAGGTCACACCTGCCAGTATTCCCAGACTTGCGATGATCATAATCACATGGCGTGGCGCTACCTTGGAGCCT
Source organism: Thermodesulfobacteriota bacterium (assembly GCA_034189385.1). Classification (GTDB taxonomy): domain Bacteria; phylum Desulfobacterota; class Desulfobacteria; order Desulfobacterales. The sequence continues at coordinate 60,001 of JAXHVD010000019.1, read as the reverse complement.
ATTGAAGAGTTCAAGAAGTTGACGGCGTCATTGACAACGCCGACAATCAGGTCGGAAATCGCAAGACCGATCAGTACGAATATTGACAACAGATAGAGATCCATACAATGGCCTTTTTCAGATGGTTGCCCTTACCTGATAGCGATCACTCGCACATCGAACGGCCTCATCATGAAGGCCTCACGAGGGGCATGGCCGGTGTGGCTCGCTGTCTCCATCATTGACGAATGGGCGGCACTACAAAAGCGTATTCCGTGACGCGACTGTATGTGACGCGGAGGTAGTAGGCGACTGTCACGTATAGCGGAAACGCTTTGAAGGTTAGAGACTGGACAGAACAAGCCTTTTTGGGGCGACCTTGCGAAGCAGCGCCGTTTTTTCCAGACACCCCGTGGCCTCATGGCCACGCGGCGTTTTATTAGCATTCTGTTAGGACGATGTCCATTTAATTAAGGTGGCGTCAAGAATTGATTAGCCATAGCGTCTGGCAGGCCCAGAGTAGCCTACAAGCCTTTGATATGTTCCGAGAAAACTGATCAAGAGACAAGAAGAGGTAAAAAAGCGGAAAAATGGCCCAAAGGGGAAGCTTGTGGGAGGTTTTGGCGGGCGAATGGCCCTGGCCAGCAGCTTTCCGCCAAATAACCTTTTGAATAAGAGATACTACGGACTTTGTGGAAGAGCGCGAAGCTAATGCCTGGCCAATTCGGTCAGGCATTAGCCTTTGTGGGTTGGAGTGGATCTGTGGTAAAAAGCACTGGCACCGGGCCCTGCAGAGGGCAGCCGGTGCTTATGTGTGGACTACTGCAACTGGTACCAAGGTTCAGGCGGAGTGGCAACGGGAGTCTCAAAGGCCCAGCCCCCGATGACAGAAGGTGGTGCCGTATCACCACAGGCGGAACCAGGCTCTTTGTTGGTGTCATACCCGCCCTGGTTGGAAACGGGCGGCCCTGATGCCGTGCCGTTTGTGCCTGATGCAAAAAGGCCGAAGCGTTCCAGCCCGCTGCGGGCGTTCAGGCCCCCTAATACCCTGCCGAGAACACCCTGTGGTCTTCCAAAGAGTGCCCCTGCCGACGTGGGAGTGCTCCCTAAAACGCCCCCCGATAATCGGTTTCTGAAGCGATCCAAGGGGCTGATGCCGGGCTCCCTCGCTGGGGCGATGTTGTCCAGAAAATCTCTCATCGGTTCACTTATGCCTAATTCTCTTACAGGCGCAGGTGCGCTGGGCGCCACTGTCCCCCCCGCCGGAGGAGACGTGCTCACAGGGGGTCAGGCCGACAACACGACCTGCGGGGAGCCCACCGCGCCCGCCAGAATGATTGCCATCATCACCAATACACACATTCTTTGCATTCCTCTTTTCTCCTTTCTCTTGTCTTGCCCCTGGTGTTGCAGAAGCCGAGGGTACTGTGGATATAAGTTTTCCAAGGGCTATTTACCCTTTTAGGTGAACTGCATTCTAGATAAAGAATATGTCCAAAACCCTCCTTTCCTGTACTTAGTCTAAGGGGAGCACGGGACTTTTCGCCCGCGCCACGCCACGCCTTTTCCTTATTTGGCATAGAAAACGTGGGCCAACTGTGGCCGTTAGCTGTGATTGCGTTTTTCTTTAGAACTTCAATGGGGTTTAGGTTCCAACACAGGTCCTGGTCTTTTGGGTTGTCGCCTAGGGGCAACAAAGTTTTCTGTCTCCAATGAAACAGATCTATATAATAGGAATTGAAATTCTAATAGGCAACCCCAAAAGGGAAAATAAAAAATGAGATCCTCTAGGATGAGAAATATCCTGTGCATATATTTCATGAATTTAAACATAAATATATAATATATAATATACTATTTAATATATCTATATATAAATAATAATATATAAGGCATGTATTTGTTTCCCGTCTGACAGCGTGCCCTTTCATGGGTTGACGCAGGGTGGAGCACTTGATGTGGGGGCTACCCTGTCCAGGAAACAATCCACTGGGTGGGAAACGGGCGGTGCCGTGTCGCAGATCGCCCCTGTGGTTCAATATCATCAGGGTTGGGGAAGACATGGATCTCCGGCGAGAGGCTAGTAAGCACAAACCCAGAGGCCCACTACGACCCCAGAGACAGAGCAAACCAAGTGCCCACACACGAAGATTCAGACGGGCCTCGGCTCGGGTTCGGCTTTTCACATAGAGCATCGCCCCATAGGACGTCCATAGGAAGGAACAACCGATCAGAAAAAAGAGGGAGTTGCACACCACCCAAGCCTATTCATACCGCAATGCCTCTATGGGGTTTAACTCCGAGGCCTTGCGGGCCGGCCAAAGACCAAACCCGATCCCTACGGCAATGGAAAAGGTGGTGGACAAGACAATACTGAAAAGGGTTACCTCCGTAGACCATCCCACGACTGCAGACATCACAAATGCCGTGCCGCCGCCCAAGAGAATCCCGATGATCCCCCCACTAAAAGTCATGACCACCGATTCGATCAAGAACTGGGACATGATGTCTGCCCCAGAGGCCCCCACGGCCTTGCGGAGGCCAATTTCGCCTGTGCGCTCTGTCACAGAGACCAGCATAATGTTCATGATCCCGATCCCCCCCACGATAAGGGAGATGGCGGCAATGCACCCCAAAAGGAGACCCATGGTCTCGGTGGTGCTTGTTAACATCTCCTGAATCTCGCTCATGTCTCTGATATAGAAGGAGTCCTCGTCGTCTTTGGGGAGTCTGTGACGCTTCCTGATCAGTTGGCTGATCTTTTCCTGGGCCTTTTCCACAGAGTCTGCGTCTGCCACCTCCGCATAGATGCCGTCAAGATAGTCTTTGCCTAGGACCCTGTACATGGCCGTGGTGACAGGGACATAGACGGTATCGTCAAAATCGCGGTGCCCGCCAAAGCCTTTCTCAGGGGCGATACCGATGACCTTGAAATAGATGCGATTGATCTTAACGGTCTCGCCAACGGGGCTGGTGTTGCCAAAGAGGTGCTCCACAACCGTTTGACCCAAGATGGCCACCTTCTCGCGCCTGCCGATCTCCTCTTGGGTAAACCACCTCCCCACAGTGGGAACACTGGCGCGCATAGTACCGTAATCAAAGCCCACACCCTGAACGCTGGTGCTCCAATTCTCGTTTTCATAGACTACCTGTCCGCTTCCCCTGGAATAGGCGCTGACCTTGCTCACCAAGGGGGTGAGCTCCCGGACGGCCGCCACGTCATCAAAGGTAAATCGGGTCACCGATCCGGCTGCCGCAGCCACCCCCCTCACCTTGGCCGAACCGGCCCGGACAGAAAGGAGGTTCGACCCCAGGCTCTTTAGCTTTTCCTCGATGGAGGCCTTGGCCCCTTCTCCCAAGGCGAGCATGGCGATCACAGCGGCAACCCCAAAAAGGATACCCAACATGGAAAGAAAGGAGCGCACCTTGTTGGACAGAATCGCCCGCATGGACTGACGCAAGTGCTGCACAAAGGCCATGCGGCCGAAAGACAAGCGCTTGTGGGAGAGGATATCTAATATTGACCCATCGGTCTTCAGGCGCGTTGACATAGGCGCCTTCTTGACCTCATCAGAGACGATCTTTCCGTCCCGCATCGAAATGACCCTCTGGGCGTGCCTTGCCACCCCTGGTTCGTGGGTCACCATGATAATGGTCTTTCCCTGGCCGTTTAGTGTCTTAAGAATGTCTATGATCTCCTTTTCGCTCTTGCTATCCAGGTTTCCTGTGGGCTCGTCTGCAAAAATGATCATGGGATCTGCCACCAGGGCCCGGGCAATGGCCACCCGTTGCTGCTCGCCACCTGAAAGTTCGTTTGGGCGGTGATCTTCCCGTCTTGCCAGCCCCACGGCCTGAAGCTTCTCGTAGGCCCTTTTTCTGATCTCTTTCTTGCCCCCATAGATGAGGGGAAGCTCTGTATTTTCAATGGCGCTTACCCGCCGCAGGAGATGGAACTGTTGAAAGACGAAACCCACCAGGCCATTTCTGAGCTGCGCCAACTGGTCGTCCGTCAACTCGGAGAGCTCTGTTCCGAGCAGGCTGTACGAGCCGCTGTCAGGACGGTCCAAGCATCCCAGGATATGCAACAGGGTGGACTTTCCTGAGCCCGACGGTCCCATGACAGCCACAAACTCCCCTTGGCCGATCTCAAGGGTGACGTCCTGCAAGGCCGGCACCGGCACCTTTCCGGCACAATAGGTTTTAGAGAGGCCCTTTACCCTGATCATTTCTTCTTTCCCCGAAAAGGCAAGAAGGGATTGGTCCCACTAGCTTTTTTTGGGGGGGTATAGGCCTGATCACGCACAATGAGTACATCTTCAACGGTCAAACCAGAGACAACCTCTGCGTTTTTTGCATTCAGGATGCCGATCTCGATGGCCTGCCGCTCAAGGCCGGTTCCTCCCTTTCTTCTTACTGTCACAAAGGCCTTTCCGTCTTCCCTTTCAATCGCCTCCACAGGGATGAGGAGCACGCCTTGTCGCCTTTTTTCCAAGACCTCCACGTTTGCGCTCATGCCGGAGCGGAAAAAGGGGGGCACTTGCCGAGGGACAATATCCACGTCATAGATGGTCACGTTGTTGACCAGTTCGGATTCATAGGCAATGTGATCGACCGTGCCTTTGATCTTCACACTTGGGTAAGCATCCAAGGCAATGACTGCGTCTTTTCCCAACTTCACCCTTCCGATATCGGTTTCGTCAAATTGCGCACTCACGATGAGCCGGTCCGACAAAACCAATACGGTGTCATTAGTCGTCACCGTTTGACCGGGCTCAATGGAACGGACAATCACTTCTCCGTCAATGGGCGATATGATGGGCGTCTGCTTGTAGACCTGCTCCCAGTAGGCCAGGGCCTTGTCTCCCTGGGACCGGGCGGCATCCACAAGGGCCGCCCGTTCCGTGGAACTCGTCCAGGCAAGGACCTGGCCCTTGGTGACCTGGTCTCCTTCCTGAACGAGGATCTCTTCAATCCGGCTGTTGATGGAAGGTTTGATCTCAAGACGATTCTGGGGCTCCACCACGCCCGTGGTCATCACCGCGATCTGTATATCGCCCACCACAGGGCGGATCTCTTTGGTGAAAGAGGTGCCGTTTGTATTGCCTCTGAGTTTGTAGAAAGAAACAATCGCTGCAACCGACAGTGCCAGGATGGAAACAACGGCAATGGTCCTATTATTGAACATCTTCCAGTGTGCCTCCTTTGGCTTGATACCAGTTCGCCTCGGCTACGAGCAGATCTGCCTGGGCGTCAAGATACGCCTTCTTGGCACTGACAAGATTGTTTTCGATGATAATCCAATCGTCAAAAGCCACTAGCCCTGTGGAATACTGGGCACCGGCTATCTTGGCCCGCTCCCGGCCGGCATCTAAAAACTTCTTCTGAACTGAGACAAAGTCGGCAGCATCTTGCAAGGCCTTCCAGGTCTTTTCCAATGTCAGCACAACGCTGTCCTTTCCACTCTCTTCATCGGCTGCTAGTTGCCTCAGTTGAGATTTGGATTTGGAGACCCGGGCCTGCCTGCTGCCCCCCTCAAATATAGGAAGAGAAAGGGTGAGGCCGGCCGACCACTCGCCCTCTTCCGGAGGCCAGTCTGTGGCAGTTTCCCCAAAAGCGGCATTTAGATAGACCTGGGGAAGATACTCGGCCTTTGCCGATTTCACACCCCACCGGGCGGACTCTTTTCTGGCTATAAGCTCTTTTAGAAAAGGCGTCTCCTTTGCCAAGGATTCAAAGTCAGGCCTGTCGCCGGCAACGGGCTCCATGTCAAAGGACCCCGTCACTGTGATGGGACCAAACTCTTTTCGGCCGAGCTCCTTGGACAACTCCCGCTGGGCGACGAAGAGATTCCTCTTTGCCCGGCCTACTTCAAAGGTAGCTTGAGCCAAATCTGCCTGGGCTGTGAGCAAGGCCCCCCTGTGCTCCCTGCCGGCCTCGTACCGGAGCTGAATCAAGTCCACATTCTGCTTCCTGCGCTCGGCAATCTCTTCGGTCAAGGAGATGAGTTCCTGGGCCCTTAGAAGAGAGGCAAAGGCCTTTCTCAACGCTAACCGGATATTTGACGATACCACGGCATAATCGTACTGTTGCGCCAACGTGATCTGCGTTGCCGCCTTTAGATCAGACCTAGTCTTAAAGCCGTCAAAGAGGAGCTGATTTCCACTAATGCGATAGGCATAGCTTTCTTGCTCCGGCTGTTTTTCCGTCTTCGACTTTTTGCCACTCACTTCGCTTGTCACCTGCGGCAGGACGGCACTTTTTGTGATCTTCTTATCAGCTTCCGCCTGCCTCACCTTCTCCTTTGCCGAGATCACATCAGGATGGTGCTTCAGTGCCTTCCTGACACAATCGGGCCAGGTGAGAACCTCTTGAGCCGCCCCTTGGGCTGTTAAAGAGAAGGTCAATAGAAAAATGATCACACAAATACGCATATGTTTCATCGCCCACCCTTATTGAGACCTTTGCACTCCCTTCTCACTTGGTTCTGGTAAGCTTTTTGATCCGCCAGGGCGGACCGCTCATCCCGCCGGAGTCGGCAATGGGTACCCCAAAAATGCAGGTTATTTCCCAAGACAAGGCCCCGTATGGGTTTTCACCGCAGGCGCAAATCCGGGGAGAACATACGGGGGCAAAAGATGCCATTCATGGAGGAGCACTCTCTGGTATATGCATCCACCCAAGCTCCTATCTTAGACGGACAAGGCGGACAATAAGTCTACCTCCCCCATGATTTTTCTTTCGTGGGAAACCCTTTTACACTGCTCGCGCCCCCCTCACCATCCCAAGGCAGCCGACAAATGCACTCAACAAGGCCTGTCTTGACACTGGTGCCTTGCGCCCACAGGAACGCTACCATAGACGTTGGCAGAACCCTCCCCTGGGACTCGTTGTCCTTAACTCCTGCCATAAATGGGTTCCATGGCATTCGGCATGTATCATATTGTATATCTGTCACCATGACAAGATGGACATGTTCTCTTCGCCTCTGCCGTAAACAAACCGAGTGGAAGGGGTCAAGGGAGCAGGAGGCAAGTGACATCTTTGAGAATGATGATGCGTCATTACTCTCCCGTTAGCAAAAGGCCGGTGTGAAGAGTTGAAGGCAATGAATGCACGTCCTGCGCCTTTTCCTTGACCTGGACGTAAAACCTACCTATGCTCACGCAGGATACGCCAATCCCTACTACCGTCAAAAAGAACTAAGGGCACTTGTGGCTAGGGCGGGCCATGTGGGCCCTGCCAGCCATCATCAAGAGGGTCTTTTGACATGATCAGGCAGTGTCCACTGTGAGCAGTGGGATCTGCGAAGGGAGAAGGAGTGATTGCGGCATGAAAAAAGGGACACTGTGCTGGGAATACTTTGATTGCCATGAAGAGGCGTGCCCGGTTTATCAGGCAAGGGAACGGAAGTGTTGGCTTATCTCAGGTACCCATTGTCGCAATGAGATACAGGGTAAATTTCTAGAAAAGATGGAGATGTGTCTTGTATGCGAGCCCTTTAAGGCAAACATCGGGGTGGATTCCATTCAAGATACCCTTTGGGTGACAAGCCGACAATTCGCAGAGTTCAGGGCCATGGTCGAGGAACGAGATCGGGAGTTGGCAGAGACCAGCATGGAATTAGCCCTGGGTCTGTCAGAAGTGTTCCAGGCCTTGAGAGAGATTGCTGCAGGAAACCCGGAGGTACACTTAGACGAAAGCTCCCGACTGGAGTTGATTGTCAAACTGAAGCATATCGTTAACCTCACGGCCACAGAACTTAGAAAAATCGTTGATCTGTCTCACGAGTTTGCCATGGGCCTTGCTGAACACTTTGACGTCTTAAATAGGGTTTCAAGGGGCGACCTAGGTGCCCACGTGGCTGGAAGTTCTCCTGTGGAACTCTTGGAGTCTTTGAAGCAGGTGACAAACCAAACCATACAAAGTGTGTCCAGAGAGATGACGGAGCGCAAACGGGCCGAAAAGGCCCTGCAGAAATCTCGTGATGAGTTGGAAATGCGGGTAACAGAGAGAACAGCAGAACTCAGCAAGGCCAACAAACAGCTGGAAGCAGAAATAGGTGAGCGCAAACGGGCCGAAGAGGCCGTCACCAAGAAGAATGAAGAGCTGAAAAACTTTGTTCACGTAGTCTCTCATGACCTCAGAACCCCTATCGCCCACATCCAGGGGTTTTCCTCTATCTTGCTCGATAGGCGCCAAGGGGACCTGACGGACGAGGACCAGGCGTGCCTTGAACGCATTCATGTCAATGCCCGAAGAATGGAGCTGCTGGTCTCTGACCTGCTGGCAGTGGCAAGGGTGGGTCAGGCCGAGTATGTCTTCCAAGACGTGCCTGTTTCGGAGATTGTAAAAGACGTGACCACAGGTCTGGCAGCCAGACTGAAAGACAAGGGCATAGAGCTTGTGGTCACAAACCACCTGCCTCCAGCCTACTGTGACAGGAACAAGATCCATCAAGTTTTCGAGAATCTCCTCGTAAACGCCATCAAGTTCATTGGGGACAGGGAAGACCCCGAGATTGAAATCGGCCATCACGATGGCGGGGACTTTCACCAGTTCTATGTGAAAGACAATGGTATCGGGATTGATCCCAAGTATCATCGAAAGGTCTTTGAGATGTTTCTCCGCATTCGAGAAGTGCAGGATGAAGAAGGAACAGGGTTAGGCCTTACCATTGTTGAAAAGATCGTCAATGATCATGGTGGCCAGATCTGGGTAGAGTCCGAAAAGAGCCAAGGGTCGACCTTTCACTTCACGTTGCCCAAGATGGCCTGATTTGCCTTGTCTTCATAAAGGTCCTGCGAAAAGCCTTTCTTGGCCCCACTGGCCATTCCCTGACCCTTCCTCCTGCTGCAGATATGCAACCCAGCGAGTCTCTTGAGCGGGCCTGAATCCTCCCCAGCCCCGGTGTTCACCAAGACAAAGACTTTTGGGCAAAGCCGTCGGCCTTGACAAAAAGCAGTGCACAGACATATGTAACAAGTTTAGAAAAGGGCCATAAGTGCAGAAGGAAACTCATTGGAGGAAATCGTGAGCGCTTCTGACGACAAGGAACGCTTCGCCCAAGCCACTATCGATGCACTGTCTGCTCACATCGCGCTTCTTGATGAAAAGGGCATGATCGTTGCGGTGAATCAGTCGTGTCGCGACTTTGCTACAGCCCATTCTGCTTCCACGGACAAAGTGGGTGAGGGCGCCAATTACCTGAAAGTCTGTGATGCTGCCCTTGGGGGTAGCAGCGAGGGGGCAGCTGCCTTTGCAGCAGACCTTCGAGCCGTCCTCGCTGGGCAAAGGGAGCGATGCGAAAGGGAGTATCCCTGCCATACCCCCACAGAACACCTGTGGTTTGTTGGAAGGATCAGTCGCTTCACAAGGGATGGAAGCACCTATATCGTAGTGGTCCATGAGAACATCACTGAACGGAAACTGGCCAACGAGGCCCTGTGGGAGAGTGAGAACAAATATCGCAGTTTAGTTGAGAGGGCCAATGACGGTATCGGCATCATCCAGAACGGCACGGTCAAGTATGCCAATCCCCGACTCTCGGCCATGGGGGGCTATCGTGTCGAAGAGTTTGTCGACAGGAAATTTTCGGACTTGGTGCATCCTGACGATGTTACCAAGGCCATTGAGTACTACGGCCGGAGGATAGAAGGAAAAGATGTGCCCATAGGGTATGAGTTAAGACTCCTTCATAAGAATGGCAGGGCCATATATGGCGAGATCAGCGGAGGCCTCATCACCTATCAAAACAGACCGGCGGATCTTATCATCGTACGCGATGTCACTCACCGCAAGCAGATAGAGAAGGCGTTGCACCAGAGCGAAGAGCGGTTTAGACTCACATTTGAAAGCGCAGTAGATCCCATATTCTGGGCTGACCCAGAGACCGGCTTGATTACCAGGTGCAATCGGGCCGCAGAAGTGCTGTTGGAAAAGGGACGTGACAGCATCATCGGAAAGCACCACACGAGCCTCCATCCGCCAGGCAGGGCAGACTACTATCGGGATAAATTCAAAAGGCACATCACGGAAAAGGGCTCCCTGAATGACGAGGCAGAGATCGTGACAGGATCAGGCAAAATCGTGCCCGTCGAGATTACTGCTTCAGTAACCATGGTTGGAGAACCACCGCTCGTCCAGGGCATCTTCCGTGACATCACAGAACGCAAGAAGGCAGAAGAGGCCCTCAGAAGAGCCAATGAAGAGCTAGAGGATCGGGTAGCAAATCGGACGGCAGAACTGGCCCGAGCAAATGAGCAGCTCAGAGACGAAATAGAACAGCGAAAAGATGCCCAAGTCGCCCTTCTTCGGACCAACAGAACCCTGGGAGTTCTGAGTAGTTGTAATGAGGCGTTGATCCGCGCCAGTGACGCCTTTGCATTCATGGATGAGGTCTGTCGCATCATTGTGGATGACGGGGGATATTGTCTTGCATGGGTGGGCCTCGCCGAACAGGACGAGGCAAAAACAGTGCGTCCTGCAGCCCAGAGCGGTTTTGAAGAGGGATATCTGGCAACAGCGGATATTTCCTGGGCCGATACAGAGAGGGGACGCGGTCCCACGGGAAGGGCTATACGCACAAAGGAGCCTTGTGTGGCCAGGGACATCTTGACGGATCCTCATTTCGCACCGTGGCGCGCAGAGGCCCTAAAACGTGGTTATACAGCTTCGATTGCTCTGCCCTTGATAGAAAAAGGAAGGGCCTTTGGTGCCCTGAGCATTTACGCCTGTGAACCAGGTGCATTTGACAAGGAGGAAGTGGGGCTGTTATCTGACCTGGCAGCCGATCTTGCGTACGGGATTACGGCACTGAGGGCAGAGGCCGATCTTAGAGTGGCGGAAGAGCGAATCACCCTGGAACGAAAGAGGTTTTTTTCGCTCTTGGAGGAACTTCCAGCTTTTGTTTATCTTCAGGCTGAAGATTATACGGTTCGTTTTGCCAACAGATACTTCCGAAAGGCCTTTGGTGATCCTAAAGGAAAAAGATGCTATGAGGTTCTGAGGGACCGTAACAAACCATGTGAAGAGTGCCCCACACTCAGGGTCTTTCAGACAAAGAGCCCGGAAGAATGGGAATGGTTCGATCATGCTCGGGCACGGACATACCATGTCTACGACTATCCCTTCACTGACATAGACGGATCGCCCCTGGTACTGGAGCTTGGGATTGACGTCACCGACCGAAAGAGGGCAGAGGATGCGGTCAGAAGATCAGAAGAAGATCTTCGCCGCCTGTCCAAGAGGCTGCTCAGCGTGCAGGAGGAGGAAAGGAGCAGGATTTCCAGAGAGCTTCATGACAGCATTGGACAGGCCCTGGCAGCCGTCAAGTTTGGGACGGAGAATGCCTTCAGCCAGATTCGTAAAGGAGAAACCGACGAAGGGCTACAGACACTGCAGGCGGTGATCCCCATGGTTCAGCGGGCCAGTGAAGAGGTCCGGAGGATTCATACGGACCTCCGCCCCTCCCTACTGGACGATCTGGGAATCGTGGCGACCATCGCTTGGTTTTGCCGCGAATTTGAAAGGCTCTATTCGCGAATTCGAATCGTAAAGAGGGTAGACATCAAAGAAGAAAACGTGCCCGAGCCGCTGAAAATAGTGATCTTCAGGGTGTTACAAGAGGCCCTGAATAATACTTCCAAATACGCTCATGCAGACTTGGTGACGATTTCCCTAAATGAAACAGGCGGTTGTACAGAACTGACGATCCAGGACAACGGTCAGGGATTTGAGGTGGCCCCTGTGTTTTTTGGGAAAGGCCCTAAGGCAGGTATCGGTCTGACGAGTATGAAGGAGCGGACCCAGCTTTCTGGTGGGACTTTTGCCGTTGAATCTGCGCCTGGGACGGGAACGCTGATCAGGGCCTCGTGGCCCAGTGGGAAAGGGGCTACCTCTCGATGAGGCCCCGCACTGCCGCATAGGCAGTGAGTTTAGAAGCGCTGTGCAGGTCCAGCTTTTTCATGAGGTTGGACCGATGTTTTTCAACGGTCTTCGGGCTAATACACAGGTAATCTGCAATCTCCTTGTTTTTGTAACCCTCACCGATGAGCTTGAGCACCTGTCTCTCCCGTGATGTAAGGCTGTCCCACTGTGACTTCACCTTCCCAGGCCCTTTTATCTCCAGGTAAGCCTCTATGAGTCTGTCTGAAATGCCAGGACTGATATAGCGCCTGCCGGCCAGGACACTCTTGATGGCCACCATCAATTCCTTGTGGCTGGCATCCTTGAGGACATACCCGTCAGCACCGGCCCGAAGGGCCTCAATGACATATTCCTCTGCCTTGTGCACGGTAAGGGCTACGATCCTCGTTTCAGGCCTTCTGCGTTTTATTTCGGAAATGGCATCCATGCCGCTCATTCTCGGCATGGAGAGGTCCATCAAGGCAAGGTCCGGCTTAAACTCCTGAACACCTCGTATGGCACTCTGGCCGTCCTTGGCTTCTGCTACGACTTCAAAGTTCGGGTCAGACGACACGAGGGCCCTCAACCCCTCTCTGAGGATCGTGTAGTCTTCGGCGATGAAAATCCTATATGGCCTGTCCATAATCGCCTCGGGGAGCCTTCTCAACTGGTCGTCATACAACCCCCAGACTTCCTCAGCCTACTGTATCGAGAAGGCTCAAAATACAGCCTGTCGCAGTCACAAATACGTCATTCACCCCATTTACCACCAAGAAAAAGTCCCGTAAAGTCTGTTTTGCAACACTGTGGCCTTTAAACAACCTTGGCAAATACAGGTGAGAGGATCTTGCAGAGCCCTGCACAACTACTTTGACCGACCATTGCAAGCTTTTTGGGGCCCATCGGGGCGACGTGAAAGGTCCAAGTCAGTGGACAACTCCTAAAATGTTCTACAAATCATCCATCTTGGCGGTCATTGTGGCTGAAAGAACATGTTGAAGATATTGCTTGTCGAAGACAGCACTCTGTTTCGGAGGACCTTCAGGGACGCCCTGAGCAGAAGGTTTCCATCTGTCTTCATTGAAGAGGCTGCCAACGCAGAGGAGGCACTGAAAAAAGTGACGACATTCTTGCCCGATGTCCTTTTCGTGGATGTCCGCTTGCCTGGACAGAGTGGCGTTGAGCTGACCAGAACGATCAAGAAGCGTTATCCGGAGATGACAATCTTCATCCTTACCCACCACGATTTGCCGGAATATAGAGAGGCGGCTTACAATGCAGGAGCTGACGGATTTGTTTCAAAGGGATCGTTAGATCTTTCAGAGGTCGCTGCCCTCCTCGGATCGACACTTTCTGACAGACAGAAAGGAGGCATAGACAGTGCAACGGAGACCTAGAGCGTGCGACAAGACCGATCAGAAAAATGTGTATTGCCCCCATTATGGCCAATGCTTGGATCAAGCGGCTAAAGAGTACTGGCCCTCTTGGGACTGCTCTGAGTGCCCCTACAAGTCCACCGTGCAACCGTTGAAAATAGACCAGGGGGCCGGTGGGATGGACCTCTATGGCCAGGTGCCATCACACATATGCCGACGTGTCCAAAGGATCACCTTGGAAGCAGCTTGAAGTGTCAACGCCCCGGTCCCTGGGCCCCGTTTTTGACCGGCGTGACCACATCCTTTAGAACCATCTTTTCGGCAGACATGAATAGGTTCCTCAAGTTTCGCCCCCCCTTTTCACTCATAGTAGCTCTGTCAAGACTTGTACCCCCTGGGATATGCAACAGAGGGAGCGGGAAATTCGGTGAACGAAGGCCTACAGCCCTTGCGACCCAGAATCTTCGCACAGGTACTAAAGGCATTGGAGGCCGAAGAGAAGCGGATGTCCCTCAACCGAGGCTCCCATTGCATCAAAAGGGTCCAAGGCAGGGCCCTTCCGTTTTCTACGAACCTCAGCACACTTTTGGCCGTAATTTCTAACGGTTGAGAAGAGTGCGAAACTTAAGTCGGTTATCTGGCTCGTATGCGTTCATCGTCAACCAAAAAGGGCATTCACCGGCCTTCCTTCAGGGCAAGAGGTGGAAATTTGACCAATCCTGGGCATGTTTTTTGACTATGCCGAGCGTGGATGCCCTTATCCCCTGTCAGGGAACATGGGCCCGCAGATTCGAAGATAGGTCCTCTTTACCTCTCTGCACCCAATTCCTTTTTGAGCCACGCCTTTACGTCGTCCCCAAGGGCATAAACCCCTTTCAGTTCACAAACGTCTTTTTCAAACTGCTTGGGGAGTTCAAATTTCGCCAGCTCAACAGCCTCTTCAGAATTGCGGCGGATGAGGTATATATAGTAGGGCTTGTTCCAACAATTCACCGCAAAATACGTTGAATAGTCGCTTTTCGAACGGATCACATATTTCCCACTGCCCCAGTCCGTATTTCCCCATTCCAGGTAAAGCTTCACCGCATCCTCCGGCCCCAGATCCCAACTGATCTCATTGATGACATCGTTTTCTTTCTTTAGCTCTTCTAAAGACAGCATGATACCTCCCTCCATTTAGACTCAACCCCTGACCGCTTCTTCTGCGTGAGCCTTTGGCCAGGGGGGTGGCAAAAAGGCCCCCCCTTTTATTGCCACCCTTGAAGATGGTGTGAATAGGATCGCATAGTCCGAGGGCCAGTGTCAATTTGTATAGTGAGTTGAAGGGGCCTGCCTTTGCAGAACGAAAACCGCACGAGGCCACTTTACTTCCTCCAAGTCGATCTAACTGCTTCATATCCTTGACTCAAAAGGCTATGTCGTGGTACTTTACCTTTCCAATGGATCTTCACACCTGAAGCTTTGGACAGACGCCTATGGACAGGCGGGAGAGCTAGATGATGTCACGGTTCCAGAAGATGAGGACCACCGGTCTGCTGAACAAATGGCTGATAGGGATAGGGATCTGCCTCTTTCTTTACACCATAGTCGGCTTTCTCGTCCTTCCCAGCCTTTTCAAATGGCTGTTGGAAAAAAAACTCACAGAACAGCTGCATCGTCACGTGACCATTGAAGACGTAGATGTGAACCCCTACGTCCTCTCGTCGACTGTGCAAGGATTTGTAATAAAGGAGCCTGAAGGTTCGGAGACTTTTGTGTCTTTTGATCGGTTGTACACCAACGTTCAGATCATGTCCCTGTTCAAAAGAGCCCCCATCATCAGAGAACTCAGGCTCAACGGGCTTAATGTAAATATTGTCCGTGACTCAGAAGGACAGTACAATTTCTCTGATCTGATAAAAGAAAAACCATCAGAACCACAGGCCCCTGAACCAGAATCAAGGCCTGTCAAGTTTTCCTTGAACAACATCCAGTTGTTGAGCGGCCGTATCCATTTCCTTGACGTGCCCAAAAACAGGGATCACCAAGTCACTGACCTCAATGTCACCGTTCCGTTCATATCTAATCTGCCCTATCACGTAGACACGTTTGTGGAACCTTCCTTTTCGGCAAAAATCAATGAACGGCCTGTCTCCTTTAAGGGGCAGACAAAGCCCTTTGCTGATTCCGCAGAAACGATTCTAGAGATCACTTTGGACGATATCGATATTCCATACTATCTTGCCTATGTGCCCCTTGGCTGGCAGGCAAAGGTTCTCACGGGGCATCTTAACACAAGCGCCGCGCTCTCTTACATGCAGCAGATTGACGGACCGCCGTCCCTTTCAGTCACGGGAGACATCTCTCTGAAAACCGTAGAGATCGTAGACGCTGAGGAACGTCCACTGCTCTCCTTCCCCCTGCTTCACATCTCCATCGCCTCCTCAGACCTTATGTCCAAAGAGTTCCACCTGTCCAAGATCCTGCTCGATTCGCCTGAAGTTCAGTGCACACGCGATGCGTTAGGGGAATTAAGCATCCAGTCGATCATTCCCGTGCGCGAAGAGGAGAAAGAACCTCCCTCTTCACAAGGGCCTGCCACTCCACCCACTGTTACCGTGGACGACATAGGGGTGCGTGACGGGAGCTTCATCTTTTCGGATTTTTCTGTTGGCTCGTCCTCCGAAACAGGGGCTCCGGTCACACTCAGGGTCGACGACATGGATGTCACGGCACAAGCCATCTCTACAGTTAAAGACACCAGGGGCAAAGCCCACCTTGCCTGTCAGTTGAACGGAAAGGGCCCCTTGTCTGCTGAAGCAGTCGTCGGGATTACTCCATTTTCTGCCGATGTGGACCTGACTCTGGAAGGCGTGGAGGTGCGATGGCTGGAGCCCTATTTCACGGATCAAGTAAAGATCATGGTAACGAATGGCACCTTTTCCACGGCCGGCAAACTGGCTTTGTCCCAGTCTTCGCACAAGGGACTTGGCGTGAGGTATTTGGGGAAGGCTGCTTTGTCTGGCCTCAACTCCGTGGACAAGCTCCATGCCGACGATTTCCTAAAGTGGGGCTCTCTGGATGTTCGTGACATAGACCTCGGCTACAATCCTACCCACATCCGTATCAAGGAACTTTCCCTAACCGATTTCTATAGTTGGATCATCGTAGACCCTGAGGGGAAAACAAATATTCAGACCGTCACGAAAGAGAAGGAAAAGGTGGTTGAAGAGACGCCGCCTGCTGCCAAGAAAGAAGAAGCCGTGATACCCGTTTCCGTGGAAAGCATCACTCTTGACGGTGGGCACATTCGTTTCTTGGACAGACAGATTGAGCCCCATTACTCATCGGACCTGGTGGAGATTAAGGGTACCATATCCGGCATCTCTTCTGAGGAAACGACAACTGCCGAGGTCCTTGTGGACGGCAAGTTGGACGACCACGCGCCCCTTGAGATCCGTGGCAAGATTAACCCCCTGACAAAGGATCTCCTGGTAGACCTTGTGATTTCTCTCAAGGACATAGATCTCAGCCCCATGAGCCCTTATGCCGGGAAATTTGTGGGCCAGACCCTCGAAAAGGGCAAGCTCTTTCTTGATCTAGAATACCTGATTAAAGAAAGGAAGCTTGATTCTGAAAACCGTGTATTTATTGATCAGCTTACCTTTGGAAAGAGGGTGGAGAGCCCTGACGCAGTCAATCTCCCCGTAGGACTGGCAGTTGCTCTGCTCAAGGACAGAAACGGAGAGATCCATTTAGATCTGCCTGTCTCTGGTCGTACCGATGACCCTGAGTTTAGCCTCGGCAGGGTCATTGTCCAAGTGCTTACGAATCTTCTTACAAAGGCCGCTACCTCCCCATTTTCGCTACTGGGGGCCATGCTTCCAGTGGGAGAACAATGCAATGCCCTGGAGTTTGACTACGGCACCTATCCTCTGACCGAACAGACTCAGAAGAAGCTGGATACCATCATAGAGGTGCTCTATGAGAGACCTTCTCTGAAAATGGACATTGAAGGGCACGTTGACGTTGAAAAGGACAGGGAGGGACTGCGGCAGTATTTATTCAAGAAGAAACTGAAGGCCGTGAAACTGAAGAGACTGGTGAAGAAAGGCACGGCACATCTCTCCGTAGACGAGATCACGATAGAGGCTGATGAGTACGAAAAATATCTCAAAAAAGTGTACAAGGCTGAAAAATTTGAGAAGCCTAAAAATCCTGTGGGCCTTACCAAGCGGTTGCCGGTGCCCGAGATGGAGAGACTGATTCTGCAACATGTTGAGGTCTCAGATAACGATCTCAGGTTACTCGCCCTCAAGCGCGCACAGCAAGTGAAAGACTATATCCTGGGATCTGGAAAGGTTGATCCGGGAAGGGTTTTCCTGGTGGAAGCCAAGTCTCTTGCTCCAGGCAAGCAAGAAAACTTGCGGGACAGCCGTGTGGACCTAAATCTCAAATGATCATGGCTAACACCCAGGGGAAGGCTGGTGTTTTTCATTACCCTGAAATGTGGCCACCCAGACGAGGGGAGGCAGGGAAAAGGGCTTTTCTTTGGTTGACAAATGGGCCTAACTGCATAATGTTTACAAACCCAAGGAACATAAAGTCAGCATGAATGAGGAGGTTCGTTGCATGTTTGAGGTGACACAAAAAGCCAGTGATATGATCAAAGAGGCATTGAGAGACAGAGAAGAGATATCACCTATCCGTATCATGCTCAGAGGCGGATGATCGGGACCTGCACTGGGAATGGCTCTGGATGAGTCACGAGATGAAGACGCCATATTTGACGTAGAGGGACTTACCTATGTGATTGAAAAGGGGTTGTTTGAACGGATAAACCCAGTAAAAGTGGATTATGTTGAATCGCCCATGGGTTCTGGGTTTTCCATTTCCTCAGCAATGCAACGGCCAGATTCGTGTGGCAGCTGTTCCTGTGCCTGTTGACCTTAACCTCTTGCCCATTTACGAATTGCCAAGGTTCTGACCAAATTTGAGCTGACGGTTGTATCTTAGAATTGATGTGATCGTGAGAGTGGAGTTACAGCAGGAGCAGTCATAGAGCGGAAGCATCCCCTTTGGCCATGTTCCCGGTTGCACCCCCAGGAAGTGGAAGGTTGCCTTCTTATGACAGGAGGGGCAGAAGAACTCCACTTCAGACGGGAATTCCGGCCCTGCACTAATGGGTTCCGGCTTGATGTTCAGTTTTTCTCCCAGGTCATCCAGTGGTTGTGCCTCCTGTATGGCCGTGCCGACCCTGTAACTGCCGTCAGGCAACGCGTTGCACCAACGCACCTCAGTAACTAGCTTTTCGCCAGCCCGGCCCGCGGGCGATTCCACAATCACTAGGAGTTTCTGCCCCGGCCGCAGGGGGCGATCAACATCAAAGGCTATTCCAGATAGACTCATATCCACGCCGGCAGCTTCCATCAGATATCTTCCCACATGGTCCAGGCATTTGCCTTCAACGGGGCAGAAGAGTAGTTCGATGCCCACAGTTGGAAAGCGCACCGCCCTCCGGCGTTTTTGCCTCAGTTTCGACTTTTGCTTCCTATTGTGGTGCACCATGGATGGGATCTCTTGCTCCCGTGACACTGGACTCCCTGCCACACAGGCAGTCAGCGGTTGAAGGATTTCAGTGCCCCCCAGTCCCTTGATTCATTGAAACCTGATGCTCCATGCTAGGCGCTCAACCTCACTTCTTGGACAATGTCTCCTTGAGGCACAGCGTGGCAGCAAAGGAAATGAGGCCACAGATGAAAAGGACAAAGAAGGCCTGCTTGTAGCCTGCCAAAGCAAAGGCATCCTCTACACGGCCCTGGCGCTCCAACACATATCCGATCAGGGGTTGAAAAACAGCGCCCCCGGCAAAAGGAAAGAGGTTTACCAGGCCGGTGGATGTCCCTGCTATCTGAACTGGGAAGAGTTCTTTGGTGGTGGTAAAGCCGATCACCACCACAGCACTTGAGAAGATACCAAGACCCAGGCAGACGAGGTACAGGCCTGCAAGGGGAATCTCTTCCGTGTAAAAGGCCAACAGCGCCGTAAGGCATAGCAGGACAGAGCTAGAAAGGATAAGTACCGGCTTTCGTCCTTGGAAGATGCGATTGGACAAAAAGCTGAGGATGGGACTTCCCACAATCATGCCAACAGCGAGCATCGAAAGGATCTGGCCTGCCTCTGCCTTTGTGAACCCGTAGACCTGCATGAGATAGGGTCCTCCCCAAAGCCCGCCAAAAGAGAAGAAGACCGCACAGTCAAAAAAGAACCAGATGGCAATGGGCCAGAATCTCGGGTAGGTGAGGACCTTTTTCATTCCCTCTAGAAGCGCAACTGAAGGCGCACTGGGTCCTGCGGGCTCGGAAGGCGAGGGCCAGCCCAAATCAGCAGGCCGATCCCGCACAAGAAGCCATACCAGGATTGCGAGGAGTAACGTCATCACCCCCACGGCAACAAAGGAAAAACGCCAGCCAATAGAGGTGCTGAGCAGGGCCAAGGGCGCAGCCGCACTGAGGGAGCCAACCCCCCCCATGGCCATGAGAATAGCTGTCATGGTGGCAAACTCCTTGACACGAAACCACTCTGCTAGAACCTTCATCGTGGGGACGAAGAGCATAGAGACACCGAGGCCCACGAGCGTGCGCCCAATGATGGCCCAAAACAGCGAGGGAGCCAAGCCCAGCAGCATAGAACCCGCAAAGGCGACTGTGAAAAAGAGGGTAATGGTCTTACGAGGTCCCCAGGAATCTGAAAGGAGGCCTGCAGGTAGCTGCATAAGCGCATAGGGATAGAAGTAGGCAGATCCTAGCAGCCCGAGCAGAGCCCCTCCCGCCTTGAGATCGGACATCATGTCAACGGCCACCACGGCCGGGCAGAGACGGTGAAAATAGACGAGTATATAACTCAGGGCCAGGACCCAGAAGATGAGCCATCGGTAACGCAGGGGCTTTTTCAAAGACTCAGGGGCCATGATCTCTATTCCCTGTCGGCCTATGATTGTGCATGATTGCCATTGGAAGACATCTCTGGCGCCAACTTCGGAACAAGGAGCACACCATGACATGCTCACAAGCGCAATGATGATGTTCTCTGGAACACATACCTAATGGAAACCGCCATGCTTGTCAAATTCTTGTAGCAAGCCACTAAATTGAGGTTAGACAAACGGTTGCGCACGCAGCAACAAATGTCTCAGACAAAAGGAAAGGGGCATAAAAAAATGTCATTACCCCCCTTGACCGTCCGCATAAAGGAATTAAATTTTAGGTAGGATCAGGTGAGTGATAGCCTGAAATAATATGCAGGGGAGGTGTCAAATATGACGGCTTTAACACCAATACTAAGACGAAGAAGATGGTATAGCCCCCCTAGCCGCCATTTCCTGAACAGCTTTTTCGAGGATTTCGCAATGCCAGGCCTTTTCACAGAAGAAGGGGGATTTACTCCCGCCTTTGACATATCTGAAACCGAAAATGAGCTCATCGTAAGAGGTGAGATTCCCGGGATGGACAAGGAAGATATGGACATCCATCTCACAGACGGTCTACTCACCATCAGGGGGGAGAAAAGGCACGAAAAGGAAGAAAAGGCGGAAAACTACCACCGAACAGAAAGAAGCTATGGCGCCTTTTCAAGGAGCATCGGACTTCCCTTTGACGTTGAAACCGACAAAGTGGATGCCACTTATAAGGACGGCGTGCTGAAGCTCACGCTCCCCAAGTCTAAAAAGGCTAAGCTTAAGAAAATCGAGGTAAAAAGCTAACTGCGAACCACATGGAACCTGTGCCCGGCCAAGGTCCGGGCACAGGATTGTCTCAAAAGCGATCATCAGAGATGTGATAACAGGGGCCGATAGAAACATTGTCTGCCCCCATGCTATTTTTTCTTCTTTTCCATCATCTCCTTGGTAAAATCTTTCACTGATGAATACGCTTCTTTCGTAACCATAAGCTCGGAACGGCACCAAACATAGATGTTTACCTGATGTCGAACGATTCTTGACACGTCCCTTTCGATCTGTCTCACCTGTTCAGGCGTCATCATTTTTGGCCCCACCACCTCTGCCCTTACAGACCATTGCCCATCCTTTAATATGGCGTCGACATTGGTAGCAAACATATTTGCCGCACCTTCAATCTGCTCCTTTGTCCTTTTCTCAATCATCTTTTGTAGATTCAACTCACTTGGCGAGAGTTTGCCGAAATGGGCCTTTCCGTAAAGGACGTGGCCTTTGCTGGTTACATCAACTAGGTCATTGCAGCGAACCAGCAGTCGAATATCATGGTTGTCCAACCTTTCTTGAATTCTATCTTCAAATGCTTCAACCTCATGGGCAATAAGGGCTCTGCTACTCTGGATACTGGCCAAGATGACCTGCCCTGCTGCAAGCTCAACAAGGTCCACGTTCTCCAAGAAGAGCTCGGGATGCCCAGCCAACATCTCTCTTAACGCCTGCTCAGCCATCTGAACCGTTTCTACCACAGGATCTAATCGGGCGGTGATGAACTCTCCGTTCAGGTCCTCGGTGACCACAGCACTGGTGGAACCGGTAGAGGAAACGTCTCTGGCGATGCCGCACCGGACGATAAGATTGGTGTCTGGGTCGATACGTTCATTCAGCTTGTCTTCAATCCTTTTGACCCTGTCGGGAGAAAAGACCTTCGGAGTTCTAAGGGTAGCCAGCACATCTATTTTGTCTTCCCCTGTCCTGTGGATGATCTGCTCTACTGAAGTGGCCGGGATGGAGCTTAGCTCTTCTTCAAAGACCTCTTCTATTCTTCTTGATATCCTTCGCTCTTTCGTAATAGTGATAAGGGCTTGCGTCAGAAGGACGGTCACCAGCAAAAGGGCCACAAAGGCGGCTGAAAACCGCTTCAAAAAGACCCACTTCGGCCCTATTTGCTCCCTGGTGACGAAGCCTGAGACAATGAAGATGCCCGAGGCCACCATGAGAATAGCCAAAAAATTGGCAAAGAACAGGAGAAAAGCGCCATAGGCCCCTTGGGAAGCCCCCACGGCAAGGCAGAGGCCGCAGGTGGAAAGGGGTGGTAGCAGGGAAATCGAAATGGCGATGCCGGGAAGAACAGGGCTGATTCTTTCATCAATCATGGCAAGGCAACCTGCCAAACCGGCCAAGGCAGCCACCAGGAGATCCAACAAGGTGGGACTAGTACGAGCCAGCATCTCCGAAGTGACTTCCAAAGACAGGGGCAAGAGGCCAAAGAAGGTCGCCACCCCAATGGCCAGAGCCACACCCCCGACCTCGGCTTGCAGGGCCTTTTTTAAAAGAGACATGTCCCCTCGGACCAGACCGAGAGAAACACCAAAAATCGGGGTCATGAGCGGGGATACCAGCATGGCTCCAATAACAACAGCGGGGCTGTTCGCTACCAGGCCGAAGCTGGCAATCAGGGCCGAAACAGACATCAAGATGTAATAACTGGTATGGGGGGTCGAGCCTCGTGCGATGTCATCGGCGATGGCCTTTTTTCTCTTGTCTGAAATAGACAACAGTTCACAAACGCCGTCAATGACCGCTTCCTTGGATCTGGCATAAAATTCCTTGGCCTCCTGTGTCCCCTTTGCGGCAAGAGCCCTGGCATCCTGAGCCCGCTTTGCGGCAAAGGCGCGGCCCTTTTCCTGGAGTTTCTCAAATTTTGATTGGCTCTCTTTGTCAGTCACTGGCTTGTCATAGCGGTCACAACAAGAACCGAAAATGGCGTGGCAGACAGAAACACCCGCTAGAAGGCATCAAATGCGTCAGCCCCTTTTCGGGCCTTGGCCGGCGGTGGCTCTTCCACAGGGGCCGCAGTGGCTCCGTCGGGCTGAAGGACGTCGAGCACATTTTTTCTGGTCGTTTCCTCACTTCTCTTTTCAGTGGCCTTGGAGGCAGCTTCACGCTGTGGTCTGTCTATGTTCGCCTTTGGGCCTGTCTTCACGGCCAGAGGGTTTTTCTCCAGGTACGCCTTCTCAACCCACCCGGTGGCACCTGTCCTGGTGACTTCTACAAAGGCCCATGTGAGCCTGGTCTTTAAAAGGAGTAGTTTTTCGTTTAACGGCAATTTCTCCAAAAAGCTGCTCTCGCAATTGGGCTTCGAATACAGTTTCATATTTGCTACGCCTGAATAGCGGACCGGCTTCGTAGGTCGGGGCAAGGCAAAGGTATTGAGGCTACTCTTGATATCACTAGTGGTAAGGCAGGAGCAGAAGCACAGTGGCAGACCCAAAAGGACGACCTTGATCCAGTTCATCATGAATCTACCTTTCTTCTCACAGGGCTTCAGTTGGTGGCTCAATCTGTCAAATAATTCAGTCTGTGTCAACAGATGTAGGCAGGCTCAGAAGACTCACCTATAGGGGCCTTTCCGATTGCTTCTGCCACCACACCCTGAGGAACCGGCAACAGGGATCGCCTGTCTGGTTGATGGCAGGGATTCTGACTTCAGCTCTGTCAATGGAATGGCACTGGAGGAGGAAATATCTTTCCTGGGTTCAGGATGCCCTTGGGGTCAAAGGCGGCCTTGATGCGCTTCATAAGGGCAATCTCCGGGTCTCCAAGCTCCATCTCCAGGTAAGGGGCCTTTGTGATCCCCACCCCGTGCTCTCCAGAGATGGTTCCCCCCAGGGAAATAGTATGCCTGAAAAGCTCTTCTACCGCGGCCTCGGCCTTGTTGACCGCCTTCTTGTCCCCCTTGTCCAACATAATGTTGAAATGGATGTTGCCGTCGCCTGCATGGCCAAAGGTCACCATGGTGAGGCCGGTACGTTTCCTAAGATCCTCTATCCATTCCACCATGTCTGGGATCCGGTTCCGAGGCACGACAATGTCTTCGTTGATCTTGTGGGGTCCGAGACGGAAAAGGGCCGGAGATATGGCCTCACGGGCCCGCCAAAGGGCTTTGGCCTCCTGTTCAGAATGGGCCACTCTGATCTCGCGGCCCCCGCCTTTCTCGCAAATGGTTGCAAGATGCTGAAGGGCCGTATCAGTAGCTGGCGGACTCCCGTCCACCTCCACTAAGAGCATGGCCCCCGCGTCCACAGGGAGCCCAATCTTCAAGTAGTCTTCAACGCACCTGATAGCGGCTTGGTCCATGTACTCCAAGGTTCTAGGCATAAGACCGGAGCGCACAATTTCAGAGACTGTCCTTGCAGCATCCCGGATGCGTCCAAAGACAGCCCCTAAGGTGCGCACCACTTCGGGCAACGGAACCAAGCGAAGGACGATCTTGGTGACGATCCCAAGTGTTCCTTCAGAGCCGGCTATCAGCCTGGTCAGATCGTATCCTACCACACCTTTGGCCGTATGCACCCCGGTGGTGATGATCTCTCCCGATGGAAGAACGACCTCAAGGCCGAGAACGTAATCACGGGTTACGCCATATTTTACGGCCCGGGGACCTCCAGCGCATTCAGCCACGTTTCCCCCGAGTGTGCTGTACTTGGCGCTGGCAGGATCAGGGGGGTAGAATAGCCCTTTTCTTTCCACGACTTCCTGAAAATGGGCCGTGATGACTCCAGGTTCCACCTCGGCCAGAAGATTGTCTACATCTACGGAAAGAACGCGATTGAACCGGGTCATCACCATGACCAATCCGCCTTGAACGGCAAGGGCGCCCCCGCTCATCCCGGTGCCGGCACCTCTGGGTACCACATAGACACCAGCTTCGTTTACCACCTTCATGATGGCCGAGACCTCTTCCGTCTTTCCCGGAAAGACCACTCCATCTGGCAGGTGGTGACGGTTCGTGGCATCGTAAGCGTAGCAGAGCAAATCTTCGTTTGCCGTGCTTACATATGGTTGGCCCACAATGGCTGCAACTTTGGAGATGACGGGGATCAAATGTCGCCGGACTCCAACTTTTGGGAAAGGAATT
The DNA here is from genome assembly GCA_034189385.1 of Thermodesulfobacteriota bacterium. Lineage (GTDB taxonomy): Bacteria > Desulfobacterota > Desulfobacteria > Desulfobacterales. Next base: position 34,890 of record JAXHVD010000019.1, on the reverse strand, counting down.
CCACCTGCTTCTGGACAGGCCCTTTCTCTCGGATGAGTTTTTCTACGGTACCTATGGCATATAGTGCAGTAGCGTGATACCGATTGAAGCTTCGGCCAATGGCCTGGAGGGATTGGCCTGTGTAGCGGCGGGCCAAATACATGGCAATCTGTCTAGGTTGGGCAATGCTGCGTTTCCGTGACCGGGACAGGAATTCTTCCATGGTCAGATTGTAATGCTTGCACACGAGCCTTTGTATACGCTCTACCGTGATTTCCTGTGAACGTCGAACGATGTTCTTCACCACACTGCGGGCCAGATCAACCTCTATGGGCAGATTCAACAACGAGGCTTTGGCCGAAACCCCGATCAGCCCACTTTCAAGTTGCCTCACATTTTGTGTCAGTTCGCTTGCCAGATAATGGACCACGTCGTTGGATATGCTGATCTGCTTCAGTGCAGCCTTTTTCTTTAGAATGCGCACACGGGTGTCGTAGTCCGGAGATTCGATATTTGAGATGACGCCTGCGGAAAGGCGGGACGTAAGCTTTTCGTCCATCTTAGGGATGTCACCAGGCCGATAGGTACCTGTGAAAATAAGTTTCTTTTCGGCTTCAAGGAGTGCGTCCAACGTACAGGCCAACTCGCCCTGTGTCTTGACCTTGCCACTGAGAAACTGCACATCTTCCAGCAGCAAGACGTCACACTGTCTCCGATACCGCTCCTTGAATTCTTCTATTCTGTCATGGCGCAGTGCGCGAATCATGCCATTGGTGAACTCTTCTGCCGTGACATAGCAGACGCGAATGGTTGGATCCTTCGACAGTACATGGTTCGCCACTGCGTGGGACAAATGACTCTTGCCCAGGCCTATATTCGATAGCAGGTAAAGAGGATTGTGGTTGATGCTGTCCGTGCAGGCCAATGAGAGGGCAGCATTGTAGGCGAAGTTATTGCATATCCCCACTACGAACTGATCAAAGGTGAAGTCCCTGTGAAAATGAGCCGGCAGATACCCTTGATCTGTGACATGAGGAAAAACAAGTTGGTCGTATTGTGGCCTATTGTCTCCATTTGCATCCTGCTTGTCGCAGAGCTTGAGGGAAATGCCACAAGGTCCTCCCCACACCCCTTCCAACTCCGCTTTCATCAGACTCAGGTAGTGCCGTGTAACCCAATTCTTAAAGAAGCTGGTGGGGCAACCTAAGACGATTCCCCTATCGTGCTGCGAGAGACACTCCAGTGGTTCAACCCACAGCATAAAGCTATGGTGGGGCATCCTCTCGTGAATACGGGTTTTGGCTTCATCCCAGACAGTCTCCATGGTTCTATCACAGGCCTCACTAGGAACTGAACATGTTAGATTCATCATAGATGGAAAGGCAAGGCACCATGGGCTGACGCCCGGCTCTGTTGCCTCATGGCCTTTAAAAGGTTAGTAAAAGCTCCAGGGACTAAAGAATCATGTGCCAGGTATAAGCCTTCAAAAAAAAACCAAAATACGGGATTTTGATGAGAATGTTGGGAAAAAGTAGCCTTGAATTCTGAAAGGATGTGTGGCTTTTAGGTTATTACTGCTCTATTGTCAAACCGGAAGGGGGCGAGTCCTGATCAGTTCGTGAAATATTTTTCAACATCTCATAACCATTTAATCTCGTATCACTTTGAGCAGTACCCTTTCAAAAAGCTCTGTCATGTACCCCTTCCTGACCGCCCTCTCATGTGCGTGTATTTTTGAGGTTTTGCGTGTTCTGTAACCGATATTGTCAAATCTCGCAATTATCACTATCTCTCATTTTCTTCGGTTTTCTTCTATTTTCTATAAATTGTCCACAAAAATACCGCAAAGCCATAATGCTCTGTTTTTCCCAGGATAAAGTCTTTGTAGAAGGGAGACCTGGGATATATGTGGTGACGGTGGGGCCTGTACCTCGAGCCCTGTAAAGGGACTTTGGACTTTGAACCGAATAAGCGAGGGCATTCTCCACAGGAGAGCTACCGCAGCCCCCGTGGCTTGACTTCGACGAGCTCAGTCGAGTCGCCACGGGGAGGGTTCAATCGTGGGGTGAGATATTTGACTTCTTTTTCTAAAACCTGTAGAAAAACTTTCATGCAGCGCTGAAGGACTTGGTAGAAACCATGATGAACCGTCCAATTGTTGGCATCACGATGGGAGACCCTGTGGGCATCGGGCCTGAGATTGTCTTAAAGGCCCTTTCACAGACCTCTTTGTATGACCTTTGCCGGCCCCTGGTGTTAGGTGACATCCAGGTGTTGCGTGGGGCAACCCAGCGGCTTCAAACAGATCTATCCGTAAGACCTGTTGAGGGCCCAGAGGCGGGACGCTACCGCTTTGGGGAAATAGATGTGGTTGGCCTTTCCAGCCTGGATGATGGCCGGCTCAGGCTCGGCCATCCTACCAAAGAGACTGCTCGGGCCATGGTAGGCTATATCACCCAAGGTGCTGACTGGGCCATGGAGGCCCGCACCCATGCCTTGGTCACCTGTCCCATTAACAAAATGGCCCTGCGCAAGGCCGGATTTGGCTTTGAGGGGCACACGGAACTCTTGGCTAAACAGACGAAGACCTCAGAGTATGTGATGATGCTAGCAGGCAGCAGACTCAGAGTGGCCTTGGTGACCATTCATCTTCCCTTGGCCCAGGTTTCCAAGGATCTTACGACCGAGGCAGTGCTTCAGACTATCTGCATCACCCATGAGGCCCTGAGACGCTCCTTTGGCATCCCAAGGCCCAAGCTCTCTGTGGCGGCACTCAACCCCCATGCAGGGGAAGGGGGCCTGTTTGGAGATGAAGAGGTCCGCCTCATTTCCCCGGCTATAGACAAGGCTGCCCTTGAAGGCGTTGATGTGTCCGGCCCTTATCCACCGGACACCCTTTTTTACTGGGCCCTAAAGGGCAAATGGGATGCCGTCATCTCTATGTATCATGACCAGGGCCTCATCCCCTTTAAGATGGTCCACTTCGAAGATGGGGTGAATACAACACTAGGGCTACCCATTGTGCGAACCTCCGTCGACCATGGTACTGCCTATGACATTGCAGGCACAGGCAAGGCAGATCCGGGGAGCCTTATAGCTGCCATAGGTATGGCCGCCCACCAGGCAGCGGAGAGGGCAAAAAACAGAGAAGACCCTTCAAAGGGCAAATGACAGAAAACAAGGGAGGCATAAGGCGGAGGCGCCCCCGGGCATCTTAGGCCACGGGCAGTTTCACACGGAAGGTGGCACCGCCCTGATGACTGTTTTCAGCCACAATATCACCTTGGTGTCGGCGGACAATCTCATAGGAAAGATATAGGCCCAAGCCCGTTCCTTTGCCTACCTCCTTGGTCGTGAAAAAGGGTTTAAAGATGTCTTTCATGACCTCACGGGGGATTCCCGGACCGTTGTCCTCACATTCAAACACCACCACGCCTTCCCCCTCCCTGTACCGCGTCCTGACAACGATCTCCCCGGGCCCATTGCCCAGCACCTGGATGGCATTGGTCAGGATGTTCAGACATACTTGGCCCAAGTTTGCAAAGTTTCCTCTTATCTGCGGCAAATCCGTCCCATAGTCCTCCACCATCACAATGCCCGTGCGTTTGACCTGATTGTGAAGAACCCTGAGGGCATTACGGCAGACATCATTCAACATAACAGGCTCAGAGTATTCCTGGGTCTGGCGGGATATGCCGAGGAGGCTTGCCACGATATCTTTGGCGCGGTTCAGTTCCTTCAGGCTGAAATGCAAATCATCGATCAACTCTTTCCTTTCTTCCGAGGGGCCCTTGGATCCAAGGACCTGCCCAGGGGGAATCTCTTCCATTGTCTCAACGGCCGACTGCACCAAGCTGGAAACACTCGTCAGGGGGTTGTTGAGTTCGTGGGCAACACCTGCCACAAGAGCCCCCACAGCAGCCAAGCTCTCAGATCTAATGAGAAGATCTTGTGTCTTCTCCTTCTCTTCCAGTGCCCTCGTGAGCGCCCTGGTCCGCTCCTCTACCATGCTCTCAAGGTTGGCATTGAGATCCTCTATGAGTGCGTATGCCTTGGCGTTCTCGATGGCCACAGCACATTGATTGGCCAGGGTACGGAGGAGTTCAAGGTCCTGTGCCGTAAAAAGATCTCCTGACTTCTTGTTTCCCAAAACCAGAAGCCCGTTTATCCGCCCTTTGAAGATCATGGGGATGATCACCGTGCCACCTAAGGAGTTGAAATCTTCTCTTAGTCCGGCGGGGTCCTCGGAACGCTCCGACCATTCTTCAAGGCTGTAGCGGCTAGCCTCCCTCTTTCTGTGGCCCAATTCCACAATCAAGGGGCTTGCCTCACTAATGGACTGGCCATTTACGCTGGACAAGGCCCCCTTCTGACTTTGAATCTGAAACCGGGCCTTGGTGTCATCCATGAGCATCACGCAGCCCCAGTCAACATACATGGCCTCTGTAAGGGTCGTGAGGGTCTTCTCCATGATCTCATCGAGGTTTAGCATGGAGGCCAGGGTATCGCTCAATGCCATGAGCGTCTTCTGATAATCGTATTTGCCCTTGAAGACCAATCTGTCAATGACCACTTGTACATGCTTCTTGAGCGGTTCAAAAACAAACACGATCACAATGAAAAAAAGGACGGAAAACAAAATGGACCATCTCTGGCCTAGGCCCTGAAAGACCTGATTGAACAGAATGATCATAAGTGCGTAAGACCCCGTGACCAAACCTGTGAGAAGAGAATAAAGAAGCCCTTTTTGAACCACGAAACCGATGTCGAGTAAGTCGTGTTTCAACACGGCAAAGCCCAGCAGAAGGAGGGGGACAAAGGCGATGTTTCCTAGGGGATAGAAAACAATGCCCGCCAGAGGCAAGAAGTTGAAGTGGGCCATGAGGGCAGCGCCACCGAGTCCCAGGATGATGTATTTGGTCTTGTTCCTTCGATCCGGGTCTTTCTCCCGCCTAAGGGCGCAGAAAAGGACATAGAGACAATAGAGGGTGTTTGCTGTACTTGCCACTCCAAAGACATATATCAAAGGCCCACCCTTGGCGTGGTACCCGAAAAAGTAGCGCCGTACCTCAATGAGGTAGTCGTCTCCTTGTGAAAGAAGACTCAAGCACGCACTCAAAGCATAGGCCAAACCGATTAACCATTTTCGCTTGGTTATTCCCAGAAACGTACAGGTGAAGTGGAGGTACAAAGGGATGAAGAAGACTACGAACAGGTGGTCTAGGCGACTGATACGCAAAGCTAAAGCAGGATCAGTCATGACTGCCGCCAGGGCCTTCTCCAAGCTCAAAAAGGCCCCCAGAAGACAAATGCCGGCAAGAAGAAGATTCACCTTCCGGCCCTTTCCCTTGCCCAGGGCCAGGCCGGCTAGAAAGACGAGTGTCAGAAAACTTACAAGGGGAGGTATAATCCAGAAATTGAGCTCTATGGGTAGACGAACCACTACAGCCCTCCAGAATAGCTGGAGCCCTTTATCGCCCTTTCACTCGTATATGAACTCTTTGATCCATCTTGTGTGGTGCCTTAGAGATACGTGACACCAGTCAAAGGGCCCATGTCGGAGCGTTTGGACGCGTCGTGGGCATTTTGGGGACCATGTCTTGTTCCAGCAAGACCATTGCACAGAACTCATGGCAAGAGAAGGCCTAGCTTACAGCTTGACCTATACCATCCTGTGACACAGGCTATCAAGGCGTGGATAGGAGAATTGTGTTACCAGACCAAATATGTCCCCTTTAAGTGCAAGGCCCAAATGTCCCTATTGTGAAACAGGCAATACAAGACATGAGTTAGAGAGAGGCGTATATGAAGAAGTTCCCCTTCTGGGTCAAGATTCGGGAAGTCTTTGTTTTGTAAACAGATCATCTCGTTCGTCTCTTGTCTGGAAGAAAAATGGAGATAGTCGTAATCGGTGCGGCGATGAGGATGACAGGCCTGTTCCTTGGGGCCTTTGGCCATAAGGGGCCCATTATTTACTATGGAGACGAGGCCCCTTAGCTTCTTCGGATGAATGTAGCGCACAATGGACGGAAAAAGGGGGCTTTCGAGAGCGGATTGGAAAGATCAGACCTGTCGTCGTTTCATCAACACGGCGTCCACCTTGCCCTTTGCCGAGCCTTTTTTGTCTCGCCTGTCATCTATCTTGATGTTGGTCACTACTCGAAGTGCCCCTCGCCCAAAAGGCACTTCGTGCATTTTCCGGACAACCTCGAAGAGGGCTTCTAGGTCCCCCTGAATGTTGGTTCCCATGCCGTGAAGCTCGTAGGTCATGCCAGAGTCCTCCAAAACCTTGAGACACGCGGCAACATAGCTGCTGAGGCTGGTCGACTTTGTGCCGATGGGAACCACGCTGATTTCTGCAATGGCCATGATTTCACCTTTTTGCTCTTGGGACGCCATTTTGTCGGCATCCGGCTTGAAGATTACAGGTAACAACTCACATACAATCCCACAGAATTTATTGCATATTCTCGATTGTTGGAGCTTCACCTCCATCACCCATGATGACGTTGGGAAGAGTCCCTTTTTCTCTCTCCCTGAGCATTTGCGCCTGCGGGCTTGAAAAGAGATGGGGGCACTTGTAATGTTCGGCTAAAATGTTAAGACTTAACGGGCTGTTGCCCAAACAAGAATTCCTTTGAGCGGGCATTAAGGCGTCTTTTGCCAACAAATGTTGGCAAAGTGGAAGACTTGCGATGTCAACTGCTTGAGCCCGAAGGGCGAGTTTTGACATCGCCTGGAGCGAGCCCTACATTTGTCAAAAAGCGCTTTAGCCCAAGCGAAAAGGGATTCGGGCAACAGCCCGTTAAGCTAAGGCCCTCAAACAGTAAGCATTTCTTAACGCCGAACATCCTCGTTGCTTTTCTCTCAAAATGCGCTATGTCGCCCGAAAAAGGCTTTCTACGGAGGCGTCAACCATGACAGCACCGTGAAAAGACGGCTATTCCATTTTACTTAAGGGCCCATTGAGGCGTTTTGCTTGCCAGTCTGTTGCAGGTGTTGTTCCATGAAAGCAACCAGTGTCTTGCAGGGTAGCGGTGGCGGCCATAAAGTCAAGATATTTATAAAAGAGGGTCTTGTCGTTTTTGCCTCGAGTTGTCAGAAAGAACATGGCTTGGGCCATTTGTTAACGGGCTGTTGCCCAAATCCCTTTTCCCTTGTTCTGAGACGTTTTTTGACAAATCTAAGGCTTGCTCCAGGCGCTTTCAAAACTCGCCCTTCGGGCTCAAGAAGTTGAAATCGCTCGTTTTTCGCATCGCCAAGATTTGTCGGCAAAAAACGCCCCAACGAACCGGTCAAAGAGATTGCGGTTTGGGCAACATCCCGTTAAGTAAGGATATCTTGGGAAAGGAGAAATCCAACGGGAGACTGGGGGGCTCTACTCCTGTTGAAGATGTCAGTCACTGGCGATCCTGATGCCGCCAAAAGCCAGGTAGGACAGGTGGCCTATCGTGAAGAGCGTTTGGGGGAAAAAACGCTTTCTCTGGGAGATATTGGTCAAGCAAACACCTAGTCGGCAAGAGACAACAAAGCGACCGAGATGGAAACGAGATTGGTCACAGCGCCTATCTTGCCACCGGCGAATCTCCTGCTTGCCTTGTTCAACTCCACCAAAACCAGAATACAGATAAATATAGCCTTATGGCTCGCAACTGGGACCCATGAATATCTGTTGACGATAGGCCCTTTGCCATGGACAATGACAGACGGACGCCCTTTTCGTCACCATTTGGCGGTGAGATCCGGTCTTTCCATTCTTATGAGCATAAGGAGGGCACCCACGATGTTTCCGTCGGCAGGCACAGGAAAACCAAGACTCACGATCCAAAAGAGTGGGCCTTGGTTGAAGTGCACATCTCAAATCTTTTTTTGCTTCCCTTGCAGCGGACTCGGCGTGGTTACAACAGCTCGTTTGCCATTTCATCAACCCCTTTGTGACCTTAAAATAGGGCACCGGATTGAGCAAAATGTCCTTTGATGCCATTGTCGTGCGCGGTGCACGACAGCACAATCTTAAGAATATCGATGTGGACATTCCAAGGAATCGACTTGTGGTGGTGACGGGGCTGTCAGGTTCCGGCAAATCTACACTCGCCTTTGATACGCTCTATGCCGAAGGACAACGCCGATACGTGGAATCACTCTCTGCCTATGCGCGCCAGTTTCTGGAGCGTATGGACAAGGCAGATGTGGACATCATTGAAGGCCTTTCTCCGGCTATCGCTATTGAGCAGAAATCGACTACGAAAAACCCCAGATCTACCGTAGGGACCGTCACCGAGATCCATGATTACCTGCGGGTCCTTTTTGCCAGAGTTGGAGATCCCTTCTGCTATCAGTGTGGGCAGCCTGTTTCCGCCCAAACGGTCGAGCAGATGGTGGACCAAGTCATGGCCCTCGAGCACGGGACCAGGATTATCATCTTGTCTCCAGTGGTGAGCAGACAGAAGGGAACCCATCAGAAACTGCTTCAAAGGCTCAGAAGGGACGGATTTGCCAGGGTCCAGATAGACGGCAAGATTTATGACCTGGAGCAAGGCATCACCCTTGACAAGAACAGGCGGCACACAGTGGAGGTAGTAGTAGACCGCCTGGCTGTCAAGGACTCCGCCAGGAACCGTTTGGCCGATTCCATAGAACTTGCCATGAGTCTTTCAGAAGGTCTTGTGACGGTGGATGTTGTTGGCGGCCATTCCGTTGTTTTCAGTGAAAGGTCGGCCTGCTTGCATTGCGGTATTAGCTATCCTCCTCTTGAACCGGCCAGCTTTTCCTTCAACAGCCCCCAAGGGGCCTGCCCTGCATGCAACGGGCTGGGCTCTATGATGGTATTTGATGCAGACCTGATTGTTCCCAATCCTTCACTCTCACTGCGCGAGGGTGCCATCATCCCATGGGAAAACCGCCACTCAGTCTACTTCTACCAAGTATTGGATGCCATCACTAGTAGGCACCAGGTGGATGTCTACACCCCTTTCAAAAAATTTCCGGCCCTCCTTAAGGAACTGTTGCTCTATGGCTCAAAGGGCGAACCTGTTGTCTTTTATTTGGAACGTGACGGCAAACGTCACACCTACAGCAGGCCTTTCGAAGGAGTCATCTCAAGCCTTGAACGACGCTATAAGGAAACCTCATCACAGCAGGTGAGAGAGGAGATTGAAAGGTTCATGAACCTGTGTCCTTGCCCGGAGTGTCATGGTGCCCGTCTCAGGCCGGAAAGCCTTGCAGTGAAGATAGGAGGGGAGTCTATCCATGAAATCAGTGCCCGTTCCATAGGGGAACTCCTTAAATTTTTCAGTGCCCTTCACCTGGGCCGAAGACAAGAAACCATTGCAAAGCGCATATTAAAGGAAATCGAGGCGCGACTCTTCTTTTTGACTCGCGTAGGCTTGGGCTATCTTACCCTAGACCGGCCGTCAGCCTCCCTCTCGTCTGGAGAATGGCAGCGCATACGGCTCGCCACCCAGATCAGTTCTAAACTGACTGGAGTCCTCTATGTACTGGACGAACCAAGCATCGGTCTGCACCAGCGAGACAACCAAAGACTACTCAGCACTCTGGAGGAGATGCGCGACCTGGGAAACACCGTCCTTGTGGTGGAGCACGACGCAGAGACCATCCTGTCCGCCGATTATGTCATCGATATGGGGCCCGGCGCCGGTGTTCAAGGGGGGCACCTTGTTTTCAGCGGGCCACCTGATTTGCTTCTCAAGCATGAAGTATCTATTACAGGCCAATACCTCTCCGGCCGAAAAACGATAACGGTGCCATCTGCTTGCCGCCCCCAGAAAGCGGGCTACTTATGCCTGGAGGATGCATACGCCAACAACCTCAAGGGCATTACCGTAAAGTTTCCTTTGGGCTGCTTTGTCTGTGTCACAGGGGTGTCTGGATCTGGGAAGTCGACTCTTGTCATTGAAACCTTGTACCGGGCCCTGGCGCGACATCTTTATCACTCCAGAAAAGGCGCTGGTAGATATGGCCGACTCACGGGCCTGGAGAAAGTGGACAGTGTCATTCACATTGACCAATCTCCTATTGGACGCACCCCGCGCTCCAATCCCGCAACGTATACAGGGCTGTTTGCATACGTACGAGAGCTCTTTTCCAGAACACCAGATGCCAGGGTCCGAGGTTATAAACCTGGACGCTTCAGCTTTAACGTCAAGGGGGGCCGGTGTGAGGCCTGTCGCGGCGATGGTATCATCAAGATAGAGATGCACTTTTTGCCTGATGTCTATGTCACCTGCGATGTGTGTCGCGGCAGTCGTTACAACAGGGAAACCCTGGATGTGAGGTACAAGGGCAAGAACATCTCTCAAACCTTAGATATGACGGTAAACCAGGCCTTGGAGTTTTTCGGAAAGGTGAAGAACATAAGGACCAAACTCGAGTACCTGGCCGACGTAGGACTCGGTTATATCCACCTTGGACAGCCTGCTACCACCCTTTCGGGTGGCGAAGCCCAGCGACTCAAGCTTTCAAGGGAATTGAGCAGGCGGGGAAGAGGTCGAACAGTCTACATCCTGGACGAGCCAACTACGGGTCTCCATTTTGCAGACATCCAGAAGCTTTTGGATGTACTCAACCGCCTGGCCGATGGGGGCAACACCATTATCGTCATCGAGCACAATCTAGACATCATCAAATCGGCCGATTACATCATTGACCTGGGACCGGAAGGCGGAAACGATGGGGGGCAGGTAGTGGGGTGCGGCAGGCCACAAGAGATCGCACAACTGGCTCATTCCTATACCGGCCAGTTCTTGCGCAAGGTCTTGCCCTAGTTGTGCTCAATCAAGTTGTTACCGTGATGTGGGCCAGGAGAGCTTATAAGAAAGGACGTCCAGTTTAAGCGCCCAGTCGACATTTTCTATATAGACATCATGAGGGCACTGGAGTTGAACTGGCGCAAAATTCAGGACACCGTTGACGCCGGCTTTCACCAGCCTGTCAGCCGCCTCTTGAGCCCATGGTGCGCTCACTGCAATGACACCCAGTTCAATCCCCTTCTCCTGGATCAAAGGGGTCATGGTCTCAAGGGATGCAACGGTGAGATCCCCAATGTGCATGCCGATCCTTTCTGGGTCCTTCTCAAAGGCTGCCACAAAGATGTACCCGTGATTCACGAACTCGGCATCCTTGAGAAGGGCTACGCCAAGACCGCCCACGCCTACCAAGGCCATGTGCCATTTCTTTTCCAGACCCAAGATGTTGCGGACTTCATAGAGAAGCTCTTTTACGTAATAGCCGAGGCCTCTTGTTCCAAACTCACCAAAGTACGCCAGATCCTTTCGTATTTGGGCAGGATTCACCCCGCAAATGTCCGCCAACCGCGCCGAGGAAACCATCTCTACCCCCTTTTGATCTAAAAGGGCAAGATTCCTTGCATAGAGTGACAAACGGGTTATGGCAACATGAGGAATGTTAACAGACTTCATGGGCAAGCTAGTCCACAAATGTGTGGGACAAGGCTCTATCCTCTATAAAACACGTTCCAGGCGAAAGGCTGGGACAAAATGCAAACAGGGTTGCTACCGCCACAGGAGCGATGGCAACCCTGTTTTGTTCTTGATGCTAAGTGATATGGCTGATTAGTGACCAGCGCCAAACAGAGCTGCGATCCCAGCAGACTGCGGATGGGCGTAGATCAAGATCAAGGAAATAACCAGCGCGTAGATGACCAGAGACTCGATCATGGCCAGACCAATCAACATGGTCACGGTCACTTTACCTGAGGACTCAGGGTTCCTGGCGATACCTTCAACAGCAGACTTGAGCCCCATACCTTGGCCAAGAGCGCCACCAAAAGCTGCCACAGCGATACCAAAACCTGCTGCGAACACGGAGACCGTGAAATACTTCAGGCCGGCAATGGCTGTCTCGCCACCAGCAGCATAGGCTACCGTGGACAGGGCAAAGAGCAGGAATGCAGATCCCAGGGTTGAACACGACAGTTTCTTAAACATAGCTTTTCCCTCCTTCACTAAAAGATTTGATTTATGGGCTTCTTCCACAGCACTTATATTCTGATTAATGGGCATGCTCCATGGCGCCAGAAAAATACATGGTCGAAAGCAGGAAGAACACAAAGGCCTGCACCAGACTGACAAAGATACCTAGGGCCATGATCGGCAGGGGGGCGAAAAAGGCACCTGCCAGCAAAAAGAGAATGGCCAAAACCAACTCGTGGCCAGCCATGTTTCCAAAAAGACGGATGCTCAGCGAGAGGATTCGGGCCGCATGTCCGATCAGTTCTATGGGCAAAATAATGGGAGACATCCACCATATGGGCCCCATGAAGTGCTTGTAGTACTTGGCGCCGTGGAACATGACACCAATAATGTGCGTTAGGGGCACGACAACGAGGGCGCAAGAAAGGGTCGTATTGACGGCAGCCGTTGGCGGAAAGAATCCCGGAATCAGGCCAGAGAGATTGCACACGAATATGTAGATAAATACCGTAGCAAGAACGGGAAAGAAACGGCGGACCTCCTCCCCGGCGACGTCAACAGTGAATTCTTCAATCCCCCCAATGACAAGCTCAAAAATATTCTGCCCCTTCGTGGGAATCATGCTGATCCCCTTGGTGGCAACAATGCCAAGGACGATGAGGATGAGCATAATGAGCCACGTGTAAATTACATGGGGATAGTGGTGGGCAAAATCTCCGAAGCCAATGGCCTCAAACAGCTTCACCAGGAAGAGAATTGGATGTTCCATGTCACGCCGCCTCCTTAAAAAGTATTCTTCTTATTTCGTTTAGCGTTGTTATAAAAATACTGGTGACCACTACGGACAGGCCAATAATCAGGCCCAGGGGATGGACGTAATGGTCTGCTATTAACACGAATATAATGACAGCACTGACCAAGAAACGGATATAATACTTTCCCAAAACCACTCTGACGTTGGCCACGTGCGGTGGGGTCAACGCCCGGCTGAGGGATCGATACAAGAGCTGAAAATTGACGGTAACGATGAGCCCTCCGGCCACGATACCCCAGGCAAAAGGCCCTGGTGCCAAAAGGAATCCTGAAATCGTAACCATCACAAAAAGCACCCAGTTTAACACGGTAATCAGTCTGAGTACTCTTCTTTCGACACGCATACCCGCAAGCCTTTTACATCTTTTGGCTCTTTTTCATGGCCAGGTATATGTTCCGAAAACCGGCCGCGATGCCAAAACCGAGAAAAATCAGGGTGAACCATGGAGAGGTTGTCTTAAATACCCGATTGTCGAGCCAGTACCCGATGCCCAGACCGATAACGATCGACAGGGCAATGGAAAAGCTCAGGCTGCTGTAATACCACAAATCCTTGAACAGCCCCTTGGTTTCCCTTGATATTTTTTTGCCAAAGAACACGGTTCCAAGACCCCCCGTGGACACGGTGTGGCCTTTGGAAAAACCAGGCGCTACCTACCACACCATGCCGCTTAAGTCAATCCCTAAATGCTTGGTGACATCGCAATAGGTCAGGTATCTGTTTTTGTTGTCATCTCAACAGGCGTCGGAATTGTGTTATTTCAATAGGTTTCAGGCCACAGCCCCTTTTCAGGCCCCCTATCCCTGGTTCGCCAGAGTGACGCCCTCTGAGCGCCCCACGATGCTATTAGATTGTCAAAGCCTGAAAAAACTTGGTGGCCGCTCGGATGGTGGCTTCAATATCCCCTTCGCTGTGAGCGCCCGACACAAAGCCTGCCTCATACTGTGAGGGGGCTAAGTATACGCCCTCGTTGAGCATCTCCTTGTAATACTTTGAAAACAGCGCCACATCACTTTTCTGGGCCTCGGCAAAGTCCGAAACCGCTTGGTCGGTAAAAAACATTCCCAGCATGGAACCGACCCGATTGGCCACCACCGGGATCCCCGCCTTGGCGGCAGCCCCCTTGAGCCCATCGGCCAACATAGCGGAGTTGTCTTCAAGGGCTTCATAGAACCCTGGTGCCTGCAGGCACTTCAGGGTGGCCATGCCCGCCGCCATGGCCACGGGGTTACCTGAAAGGGTTCCCGCCTGATAGACAGGCCCTTCAGGGGCGATCTGGATCATGATCTCAGATTTCCCGCCGTAGGCGCCCACAGGGAGCCCGCCGCCTATGACCTTACCCAGGCAAGTCAGATCGGGTGTCACACCATAAAGGGCCTGCCCTCCACCGTAGGCCACCCGAAAGCCGGTCATGACTTCATCAAATATAAGGACGGCCCCGTGGTCCTGGGTCTGTTTTCTCAAAGTCTCTAGGAACCCTGGCGCCGGCGGCACAAGGCCCATGTTACCGGCCACGGGCTCCACAACGATGGCTGCGATGGTCTCCCCCTTTTCCGAAAACACCTCGTTCACCCGTTCAATATCGTTATAGGGCAATGACAGGGTGTTCTTGACACAGGCCTCAGGCACACCAGGGCTTCCCGGTATCCCCAGCGTGGCCACACCTGAGCCGGCCTGGACCAGGAAGGTGTCGCCGTGACCGTGATAGCACCCGTCAAATTTGACCACCACGTCGCGGCCGGTGACGCCTCTTGCCAGGCGAACAGCACTCATGGTGGCCTCCGTGCCGGAATTTACCATCCGGACCATCTCCACTGAAGGGACAGCCTCAACCACCATGTTGGCCAGTTCCACTTCAAGATCGGTTGGGGCGCCAAAACTGGTTCCCCGTGCCAGGACCTTTTCAATGGCCGCAATCACTTCTGGATGCCGATGTCCCAAAATCATGGGACCCCAAGAGCCCACATAGTCTATATAGGCGTTGCCGTCAGCGTCAAAGACCTTGGAGCCTTCGGCACGCTCAATAAAAAGAGGGTCCATGCCCACGGACCGGCAGGCCCGGACAGGGCTGTTCACGCCGCCGGGGATCACTTTCCGGGCCTTGATAAAGAGTTCTTCAGACAGACTGGTTTTCATAAGACAAAGCTCCTTCATTTGTTCCTTTTCGCTGGCGCGTCAAGGTTCACCGTCTTCCGTTGTCGACTCGGCCTAGCTCGTCGCAGGCCGTTCACCGACAAACATATCCCCCCCCTCTGGCCAGATGTCCCCCGCAGCCATGTAACCAAACAAACAGACGCGAAGAGCCTAAGAGAGAGCCCGCGGGTTCGACCTGCCTGTCGAGAGCCTCTAGGTCGAACGGGAGGTTCTCAAGGGCTTAGGGAGAGGCCGAAGGCGTCCCATTTCTAAGCTGACAACGAATGACGGTCAACAGTAAACGGCCAACGCCTATGCTGTTACTATCTATTGCCTTGAGCGAAAGCAAGGATTTTGTTGGAAACCGTGTCGCCTGGCACATGGGGCTCTTGTGGCCACAGCCGGCCTGGCTGAAAAGGCTCCTTTTTCATTGAAAGAGAATATGTTATCCTTACATTTCACGTCGCTTGTTTCCACTCATGGTAGGTGTGTCAAGATTTGTACCCCCCAGATTTGGCAACATAGGGAGGGATGGTTGATGATGTGTTTTACGGAAAGCCCCATGACGTAAAGCACCTGGGATAGGAACCGGCGGGGCACAGCGTGCAATAGAGAATGCTCACAGTGCTGGCAAAGAAGATTGCATTCATTAAGACCGATATCTGGAGGATCCGCTCCAGGGAGCTCCCCCGGGTCAAGGCCGTTGGGATCAGGCTGTTAAGGATCATTATCCTCTCGGTGCGGGGATTTGAAAACCATGACTGCCTCTTCAGGGCCTCTGCGCTCACGTTCTATTCCCTGCTTTCCATTGTGCCTGTGCTGGCCATGGCCTTTGGTATCGCCAAAGGCTTTGGATTTGAAGGGGCCCTTGAAAGGCAGCTCTTTGAGACCTTTCAGGGCCAAGAGGAGATTGTTCGGCGGGTCATGGAATTTGCCCGCTCACTCCTTGAAAACGCCAAGGGCGGCGTTATTGCCGGGGCAGGCCTTCTCCTGTTGTTCTGGTCGATCATCAGGCTCCTGGGAAACATTGAAGAAGCCTTCAACCACATATGGGGAATTGACAGGCCAAGAACCATTGCAAGAAAGACCAGCGATTACCTTTCCGCCATACTGATCTGTCCTATCTTGTTCATTCTCTCTAGCACCGTCACCGTGGTCATAAAGAGCCAGGTGCAGCTGGTGGTAGAAAAGATTACCCTTCTAGGGGCTATTAGCCCAGCCATCTTTCTTACGTTAAAGCTGCTGCCATACTGCGTAATCTGGATCCTTTTCACCTTCGTCTACATGTTCATGCCCAACACCAAAATCCGTTTTAGCTCAGGCCTTTTTGCCGGAATTGTGGCAGGCACCCTGTATCAGGTTTTTCAGGTGGTCTATCTTACCTTTCAGATCGGTGTGGCCAGATACAATGCTATTTACGGGAGCTTTGCAGCCCTACCCCTTTTCCTTCTGTGGCTCCAACTGAGTTGGATGATTGTCCTTTTGGGCGCAGAGATCTCCTCAGCCCACCAGCACGTGGAGACCTACGAGTTCGAACCGGATTGCTCCAGTGTCAGTCAGGCCTTTAAAAGGCTGCTCACCCTGCGGGTGGTCCATCTTCTGGTGAAGGTCTTTTCTGAAGGGGGAAAGGCCCTCTCGGCCGTTGAGATCGCCAGCACGTTGGAGATTCCTGTCCGGCTCGTCGGTGAGATATTGCAGCAGTTGGTGGAAGCAGCCATCGTTTCCGAGATATGCCACAAGCAAGGCCGCAAGGCTTCCTATCAGCCCGCTTCCAGCATTGATCTCATGACCATCAAGTACGTCATTGACAAACTGGAGGGGCACGGCACCGACTCGGTCCCCGTAGTCCAGTCAAAGGAACTGGAAAGACTCTCCCAGTGCCTCAAGGCCTTTGGCGAAGCGATTGAAAGCTCACCGGCAAATCTCCTCATAAAAGACATCTAGTCCCCCCCCGCACCTCATACCCATAGGCTATTGTCCCTATTCTGTCCTTTATTCCTTGGTTTCATCCATCGTCTCGCCCTGTCCGTTGGCGCCGCAGTCGCGGCAAGGCATTTCAGAGAGTCCTGGGTTGCAGGGCGCCACCACAAGATGCAGGGTCTTTTGAGGGAAAAGGGGAGGACACCTTCTCTAATCCTGCCCCTGCTCGATATAGTCCTGTTCCCACGTCACCTACTCCACATCAAGATCTGGCACCAATGTCCCCATGGTCTCAGGGGAAGCCTCCAACGTAACGCAATAGTCCCCCTCGTACTTCTCTCCCCAAATGACTGCTCTTCCAGGGGCCTCCATCACCTTGACATGGTACTCCCCCGCTATAGGTAGAGTGACCGTCATCTCAAGGGGCAGTTTATCGTTGAGCCTTTTAAAAAGCCGAAGTCCACGTCCTAGATTTCTCATTATCAAAACCGCCCTTTTTCCCGCACCGTATTCAGGCGGGCTAGATTCCAGGGTTACCGTAACGGTCTCTCCCGCGGTTCCAGAGAACCTGAACACATCCATGTCCGGCGCCAGCGGCCTCGGGTCATCACCAAGATAGGAACATGTTCCAGGAATTGACGTAAATGCATCAGCTTGCAGACTGGAAAAGGCATTTTTCAGGGTCTGATCATAAATCTCTAAAGCTGGATAATTATTAGTACGTATTAATAGCTCCTCATAGCGATTACTCAAGACTTCAATCTTTCTTAGTAACCCTTCTGAATAATTTCCCAGAGCCATCAATTGTTCAATATCGGTCTTCATACCCTCCAATATTTCTAAATCCTCAGATGAGGGTAGACGAATCGGTTCCCCGAGTTTTGTAATTTTAATACTGATAAACGCCTCTAATTCCCTAAAGGCAGCATCATTGGCTTGAATGATAGATATCAATAACAAATTCCTTAAAACACTATATGAACTAGGCCATAGGTTATCAGGAGATAACAATGCTGCCGTAAGCTTGTCAAAGTCCGCAGGCCCAAATCCCAGCTCACGACTGAGAATGTTCTTCTCCACTTCTGGCAACCCCTCATTCATGAGTATTTGTTTGCCCTTTTCTATCATTTCAGGCTGAATGTCGGGCAAATTAGGGACCAACTCCTGAAAAAGGACAAGGGCCTCAGCATAGGCCTCCCTCATCATCCTTGAATATTTATAAACCTGTTCCATTTGAGAGGCTTCCCAGTTGGCATCACCAGCAACGGCAGCTCCCTCGTATTTGAATAAAGAACGGGCATGGGCTTTTTGTAAAGACAAGGTTTCGAGCATTTTACTCATAAAAGGTTTCGAAGGTGCGTTTTCCGGGATATCATTAATCTCAGGCCAGGATATGGGTTGCGGCTCAACCAATACAGCATAATCATCATCCGGTGGGTCGAGAGCTTCTTCATAACAGTGGGTTGATTTCGTCAGTGCCGCAGCTTCTATAATGGCAAATGCAGAGGCTCTGATCATCGAAAAAAGATCGGGACCCATGAGCAGACAAGCGATTTCGCTTGCTCTGAGCCCCCTGCTGGTTGCAACTAGCATTTGTTCAAAGTAATCTTGTTTATTCTTGGGCACGTGAGCTGTGATATTCACGTCAGGTATGGATAAATCGTATGTTGCCAAAGAATCGTCATTCCACCAGCTCCCTCTTCCCTTTAGCAGGTACTCCACGGTTTCTAACTTGTTAACCTGTATCCCTGAAAAAGCTTCTTTCATTGCTTCTAAAGCCTGATCAATAGCATCAAATTCATGAGGATATAAGAGATCAAACAGATCAATGGCATACTGCAAATTATTCACCCACCATGATTCGTTATTGATCCAATACCATTGATGTACATAATAATCATCGTCTGGGAACCAAAGCCTCTGTGTTTGCTCGGCAGGAATAGCAACTTCAGTCGTTAAACGCTTCAGCTCCGAATCAATTGAAAAGGGACTCCAAAGAAGAGTTTGAGTAATGTTTTCTCTCAATTCTTCTATATTGAAATTGACTACAATAGGAACTTTTGCATTATTCTTGATATCGTAACACCTACAGTACTCTTGGTGCATTTCGACTGACGAATCAGTTGTGCAAGGCGTCACCGTAGGTTCAGGGATTGTAAGACCTACAGTTTTACTGGTTTCATCAGTAAAAACGCCGTCAGAGGCCATCAAGGTAACAGTGAAAGCACCTTCCTTGGTAAAGATATAAGAGAAACCTTCTGTTTCAAAAGTTTCCAAAGTGCTTCCGTCAGAATTATCGTGGACTGACCAGAAATAGGTCAGGGGGTCATTATCTGGATCGTAGGAAGTTGAAATAAAATCTACTGACTCCCCCACTTCAGGATCGCTTGGGGTATAATCAAAAATAGCTATTGGCCGGTGAGGTTCTTCATCTTCCGGGGTAAATAATACTTTGATTTCATGAATAGTAACTTCAGCCCTTGCCTCTGCGCCATCGCCGCAGGCGTGCAATCCGATATATGGATTGGCTGTAATACCGTAGAGTCTTCCCGCGAATAGCGGATAACCGTCACTAATTAATGTAAGAGTATCTTTTTTTGAATCGTGCCCGCTTTCTTCATGAAACGAAATGTCTCCTATGTGGAGGCCTATTTTCCCGCATGCTATGGAATGTAGTTCGGAGTCGGGTGCCAGCAAATCTATCCAAACATGAGCTGACCCCAATTCAGGTTTAAAGTCAACCTCCGTGGCATAGCTAAAGGTTATGGAAATGGTTGCATCGGCATAGGTCTTTTGCCCTGGGCCCTCCCGAGTTTGAAAAGTGACTCCAGCTCCTATGAAGGCCCGTCCTTCCTGACAGGTGGTAGGCTGCCCATCGTCACAAAAGACATGGGCACTTGCCGTTTGTCCATCTGTGCTGCTTTCTATTATGGAGCCATATTGGTTCCAGATACGCGTGTAGTCATAATTGTAGGCTGTAAAAACCTTATTTTCTCCGAGGGTTACGATGAAGTCCTCTTCGGCGCAGACCGTTGAGGAAAGGACCATGGAAGCAATCGTACAAAGAAGGATAGCTGCGCAGTTGGCGGTTTTCTTGACTCTATTCATATATTTCCTCCTGAGTAGGGATAACAAGGGAATCATTACACGGCAGTCTGTGGCGATTTGACTTCGAAGATAGCCTTGTTTCCTATAGTACCTTGTCGTGCGTTGCCGACCCTGACTCTGGGATCTCCTCTCAACAACCAAGGAGTAGTGATCGGACCTTTCCATGGTAGGCTTGGCCGTGGCCCCAAACCAGCTGTGCTAGCTCGTCCAATGCAGCCATATGACCCATCATGACATGTGAGAACCCAGTCTCGTCCATAGTTTAGTAAGAAGTCTTTTACACATGAGCCGCTGGTCAAACCTGTTTTTTTACTCTTCATGATTCTGCCAACGCCTCTATCTGCAGGACTGTTGAGGCCCAACCCTACGTTACACTCAAACGGCCAGAAGTGGGGGTCATTGCCTGCCACAGCCGAAATCAAGCGGATAGTTTTATTTGGCATTCACAGGCTTTGTCAAGCTCCTAAAGCCCCCGAGTCCTTCAGCGGAAGTGGACGGCGAGATGACATTGTTTGGAACATTCACAAGAAGAGTTGAGCGGAAATTGGTTCTAACTACACGAAACTTATGGCTTTTAAACTAGTTGTTTGTATATATGGTTCTTCTCCAATTTAGTTGGAGAAGAGGGTCCAAGGATCCAAGGGGTCCAGGGGCCGAGGGTGTTTACAAGTCGAACAGGATCGGTATAATCTTCACGCCAATGTCCTTCCGCGTTCACCGATTCTCCGGATCGTTTTGCCAAATCAACAGAGCTCTAAACACAGGGCAAAGAGCCTGGGTTCAATCTTAAAGCATATGAAAATATTCAGCATTTCACTTGACCCCTCGAACCCTTGACCCCTTGAACCCTCTGGGACCACACCTATTCACCTGAAGATTATTCATTTGACTTGCCTTCATTAGCTACAACTAAATCGGAGAAGAGCCGCATATATATTCAAAGTGGGGATCAAAGCTTGAGCCCACATGTTGTCGAGAAGCAACAATCATTGTCCGGCCATTTGTTGGGCGCTGGATCTACGAAAGCGTGGTCCCGGCGTTGAAAGCGGCCAGATACTTCTCAGCTCATCTGTTTCAGATCTCTGGGCAAAATATAGATCCCACCGAAGCGGTAGATTCATCCAGAAATAAGGCGAAACGCCAAAGAACTTAAAAAGCCTCAAAGCCGTGCTCGGTTCTATTCTGCGGCGGCCGTTGATGATTTCACAA
Source organism: Thermodesulfobacteriota bacterium (assembly GCA_034189385.1). Taxonomy (GTDB): domain Bacteria; phylum Desulfobacterota; class Desulfobacteria; order Desulfobacterales. Next base: position 13,776 of record JAXHVD010000019.1, on the reverse strand, counting down.
ATGCTCTGGTAAGGCACATAGATCGCATCGGCCAATTGTCGCTACGTAAGGTCCATTGGCTTCAAGAATTCTTCAAGAAGCATCTCGCCAGGATGTGTGGGTGCTCTGTCAGTTGGTATACGAATCATTTTAGTCTTCCTAACCATATAGGTTTCAATGACAATCGAAACGAGAGGGAAAGGTTACGGGTCAGATGGAACAGCTTTTTGCGTGCGTATTTCCATTCGAATCAGATTTCGTTACAAACGTCAGTCCATTTCTGGATTTTCTCTATCAGCTCTTCTGGATCTATGGGTTTCGAAGTATAGTCATCCATTCCATTGTCAAGACACCGATGTCTATCTTCCTTCATGGCATGGGCTGTCATGGCTATGACGGGTATTTGGTGATTCCGTACCTTGGAATCTGGATCCCGTATAATGCTGGTCGCCTCAAAACCGTCCAATTCCGGCATTTGTATGTCCATTAGTACCAAGTCGTAGGAAGCCTCCTCAAGGGCTTTTATGGCTTCTTTACCATTTGCCGCAGTATCTGCACGGTAGCCCGACTTTTTCAGAATGTTCATGGCCACCTTTTGATTGATCTCGTTGTCTTCCGCAAGCAGGATACGAACTGTGCGTTTTTGATTTTCTTGGATAGTGTGCCTGGTCACTACTTCTGGGGCCTGAACATCAGCGCCTTTTGCTTCTATCCCGGCAACAGTGATGAGGCAGTCATAAAGATCGGAGCTTTTTACGGGTTTGTTAAGGTAGCCACCAAATCCAATTTCTTTAATTCTTGCAACATCCCCACGCTGGCCCACTGAAGTCAGCATCACAAGAATTGTGCTTCTTATTCTAGAATCTTCTTTGATCTTTCGTCCAAGGGTTTCTCCGTCCATTTCCGGCAACTGCATGTCCAGAACGGCTATCTCAAAAGGATCATTTGCCGCTTGGGCCTTGTGCAACATTTCCAACGCTATTTCACCCTCTGGTGCACCGTCAATGCGACAACCCCAAGATTTCAGCATTTCTGTTAAGACAAATCTATTCGTGTCATTATCATCAACTATCAGGATGCGTTTTCCACGAATATCTTTTAAAACAATGTGTTCAGATAGTTGTTGTATAGGCTGTTTTTCCAAAACAATTGTGAACCAAAACGTAGAGCCTTTGTTCTCCTCGCTTTCTACGCCAATTTGCCCTCCCATCATCTCACACAACTGTTTTGACACAGCAAGTCCTAATCCTGTGCCACCGTATTTGCGTGTGTGAGAAGCATCCACCTGAGAAAAAGATTTAAAGAGACGATTCTGTCTTCTTGGGGGAATTCCAATACCAGTATCGGAAACGCTAAACCGAATCGTGCTATGAGAAACATCTTCTGATTCAAGCATTACGCGGATAGCTACTTCTCCTTTTTCTGTAAATTTAATGGCATTATTTGCCAGATTTAAAAGAATTTGGCGCAATCGTCCTGGATCGCCTCGAACAAAAGCCGGCACCTCGTTGCGAAGCAAGCAAGACAGTTCGAGTCCCTTTTGGTGTGCAGCTATGGCAAGGGTATCTACTGCGTCTTCAACCGTCGATCTCAGATCAAAATCAATGGGTTCAAGATCTAGTTTGCCAGCTTCAATCTTCGAAAAATCCAGGATCTCGTTGATTATCCCAAGAAGTGAGGCACCACTCTTGTGTACGACTTCCGCATACTCCCGCTGTTCCTGGGTTAGCTCGGTATCGAGTAATAGGTTCGTCATACCTATCACACCGTTCATGGGCGTTCGGATTTCATGGCTCATGTTGGCCAAAAAATCGCTTTTGGCCCGGTTGGCCGCCTCAGCAGTCTCTTTTGCCTTCAGCAAAGCCTCCTCGGCGCGTTTGCGGTCCGTGATATCTTTGAAATTCTCAACAATGCCAATCAGTTCACCCTGGGACCCGCGGAATGGAGTTGCCGTCAACATGCAAGGTGTCTTGGTCCCATCAGAACACTCCTTTTCAACTTCACACTCGACATGTTCCTCACCACTCACCACTTTTGTCAACGGACACTGGGGCGTGTGACACATTTCACCAGTGAACCCCTCATAACATTTTTTACCCAGCGCCTCTGTCTCATTCCGGCCCGATAGCATGGCGAAGGCCCTATTGACTCGAAGCACGTTGAATTCCTTATCAACCACACGCATACCATCAGCTGAGGTGTCAAATATCTGCTTTAGTTCTTTGTGAGCAAGCACGGTTGCCTCTTCAGCCTGCTTCCGCTCGGCAATTTCTCTGGACACACTCTCAATCATGTGGTTTGTCACCTTCCCGAGGGATTGCAGCAGCTCTTCTTGCGAGGCGTCAGACACCCGCGCACTGAAATCACCGGTCGAGACCCTGTTCAATGTGTCGAAGTGCTCGGCAAGGCCAATCGCAAACTCATGGGATAGGTTCACCATTTCGCCAATGTTACGTGCGGTCATGTTGACAATGCGTTTCAGTTTTGAAATCGACTCAAGTTTCGAGCTTTCGCGTATCTTTACGGACGGATTTCCTGCTGAAATCAGTTTCAATGCTTCAAAAACGTCAGCTAATCCTTCCGACAACTCTTCGCTGAGGCTTCGATATTTCTCTTCGGCTTCCTTCCGTTCATCCACCTCTTCTTCCAACAGTCTGTTTGCCGTCTTTAATTCTCTTGTGCGCACGTCTACCCGCTCTTCCAGTTCCTCATTGGCCTTTCTGAGCATTTCCTTACTCTGGACAAGGGCATCTTCAACGCGCTGACGCTCTATAATCTCATTTGCTAATTCCTTATTCGTGTTCTCAATGGCTCTCACCTGACCCGTAAGTGTTTGAGCTATCCTCGCAGATAGCGTAAGGAACAACCCTATCGAGACAATCCACACGACCAGCATCTTAGTCCAAGCATTCCCAAGGGAATTTTCTGCATTAATTGCGGTTTGATTCGCAACAGCCTCGACATTCACAACCAAATTTTCCCTGGCAGCCCTAAACTTTTCGAAATGTTGATTCACTTGGGCGTTGAGCTTTTTCTGTTCGTCAACAAGAGATAGCTTTTCCTTGCACAGCTTATAAAGTCCACCTGTTCCAAGTACAATCGTCTGGTGGATTGTATCGACATGGAAGCCTTGGCCAAACAATGCGGCCTCAATGTTCGTTAGAAGTTCTTCATCCGAATCTCCTTGCAACAAATTGTAGTTTTTGAAATGCGTGAGACCTTGCCGCAATCTGTACAGCCTGGGTTTAAACTGATTGTCTTTTAAGTCGGCTAGATTGTCGATCTCCTCTTCACCAACGAGCTGCTCGGAGAGCAAGGACAGGTCTGCCAGCTCAGCCTTGATTGTAGAAATATCGGTACTATGGCTTATGTTATCTATAATCTCACCTGCAAGTTTGTTAGCTCGCTCTTTTTCTGAATTTCGATACTCCCGAATTTGAACAGCATTGCGCAAGCGCCTAAGCCCTTCAACGCTGGACACTTTAGAACGTAATTTTGTAAGGCATAAGTCCACCTCTTTGCGGGCCCCCGGAAGAACCCTTTTGATCATTTCCCGCTCTTCCTGCCAAAGCAAACATTTTTTCCGAGTTTCTTTGAGGTCCGACAATATGCCATCGAACTCATCGAGAACTCCTAATATATTATCTTTGTTAACAATACCTCGGTTTCTGTAATCCGCAACGAAATCGGTTAAGCTGTTCAACCAGCCTCCATCACCTGTCTCTTCGGGATCTTTGTGAAGCAATCCCGTCATTTCCTCTCGGCCCTGATTGAGGTATGGGTCCAAAGAGGTGACCATGCGGGTCATCTCTACTTGGAGTGCGTCAAGCTTCTCGCGCTTTGAGCGAATATCGGAAAGAGTCAATAAAACAATACCCAGCATGGCGACACCGGCGCACAAGCCCAATAGCGTGATCGTCCAAACCAAGCTCTTGGCTTTGCTACCGCCTTCTTTCACTGTATGTTCACTCATATCATCTCCTCAGTAATCGAGCGCTGAGTTCTTCCCAATCAAATGACACTATTTCGTTACCTCGCAAAACAGTGGGCCATACCTTATGGCACGCCTGATGTTCATCTGGTCCCAACCTGAGCTGTTCCTTCAGTCCAATATCAAATTCACCCAATCCTTCTAACGCGTCGACGATTGACTCTCGGGTGATAGGGGCTTCAATGGTGTCTACAGCCCGAAAAAAGATCTTTGTGGCAATATATCCCTCTAGCGAGCCAAAAGTTGGTTTTGTTGATGGATCGTATGAACGAAGGGCTTTTCTATATTGATCGACAATCGGCACTTTTGAATTAAAATGGGGTACGACTTGTGTAACGATCACGCCATCACCAGCCTTACCTAGTTTCTGAGCCAATGGCTCGGCGCCCACAAAAGAGACATTTAGAAATATGGCTTCCAAACCAAACTCTTTCGCGCGCTTGATGAATGCCGCACATGGGGCATAGGCACCGACCATGATGACTGCACGGGGCGGGGGCTTGACCAGAATCATGTCCGCAACGGCATTCTCCACGGCCATTGTATTGCGCTCGTAGCGTGTATGAATAATGGCATCTTCATTTTTTAGGCCATGGCGTTTAAGGGCTGTAATCCCACCTACAAATCCAGCATCTCCGTAAGCATCTCGTTGTGTGAAAAAACCAATTTCATGGGGCTCTAATCCCCCATGGTTAATAAGTGCATTGACCATAGACGTCGTCTCTTCCGCGTAGCTTGCGCGATAATTGATGACATACCGATCGGGCGGAGTTTTCCTCAACACCCCTGCTCCAGTAAACGCTCCGTAAAACGGTGTCTTGCTACCATTTGCGATCGGTATCGCTGCCACCGCTGTAGGCGTTCCGACATTTCCGATGACGGCCAGTACGCGTTCCTTATCAATGAGTCTGCGCATGTTAGGCGCTGTGCGCGTAGGCTCATAACCGTCGTCCAAAGATGTCAGACTTGCCTTGTGTCCACGTGTGTTGCCTGATTGGTTCTTTTCGTGAATGGCCGCCAAGACTCCTGTCCGCATGTTAATGCCTAGAACGGCTGTCGGGCCGGTCAACGCGGTGGACATGCCTAAAACGAGGGCCCCTTCATCTCGGTTTTCTCCTTTTGCACAGGCGTCCTCTAGGCCTAGCCAGAGTAGACCGGCCAGGGAAATGCACAGTATGGTCCTCCAGGGCCATCCATATGGGCCGTGATTTCTTGTAGAAAAATAGAAAGTTCGCAAGTTTTTCATAGAATCACCTCTGGTATATTTTGACAGACCTGTCCTGTAAGTAAGATTAAGGGTTTCTTGCATTATCGGCTCGATAGGAGGTTTGCTAAAGGTGAAATTGGTTTTAGGCTTCTTTTCGTTGCTCCTTTGGTCTGGCCATTTTTCCCAAAGCATCTGTCCGCCTTCGCCATGCCCCCCTCGGGTTTTGGACAAACCTCACCGCAGCTAATAATCAGTACTAGATACGGGGGGGTATGACGCAAAAGAAATATGCTGAAATATCAGGTAATAAACGGTAATGAGTTGAAAATACGTGAGATTCAGACAAGATGCCAGGAGTGGGAGGTTTGTCGCGAATAGTAATAATGCAACATTAATGCAGCGGTTTTGGTACGAAAACCGGGCAGAAATGGTCCACAGGTGGTGATCCACCTGTAAAGTCTACAGGCTTGAATTCGATGGCGATCTCGAGTCTTGTGCATCAAACCTGTCTGGGTTTGCGTCAAACCTCACTGGGTTTTTGCCCTGGCAGGGGTATTAGCAAGCGATCACCACTGGGTTGATTGCATGGACAGCTTCTGATAAGGGCAGGTAGTCTAACATGGACGTTGAAACCCTACCCGGCTAGGTAATTGGCAATAATCACAAGGTTTGAAAATTCAGAAATTGTTGAGAGAATTTCAATATATCAGCATCGTTAAATCATAATGAATGTTGATGATACTATACGATTAGTTGAGGCGATTGATGTAGAAAAACGCCAGGATTCCATTGGGTTGGTAAAAGGAAAAGGACAATGAGCCATGCGGCTGCCGATAGCGATTTATAGAGAATTTATATTCCGCTAAAAACTAAGTATGAAACTTTTTGGTGTTTAGAGTGATTGTTACTGCAAAACCGGTAGGTTCAAGGTTTCGGGCAGATACGGTACCCTTGCAGGTCTCGATGCAAGTTTTCACGATAGCCAGTCCAAGGCCCACACCCCCGGAATCTCTATCCCTTGAAGCTTCAGGGCGGAAGAACGGCTCGAAAAGCTGATCGAGGAGATTTTCGGGAACACCGGAACCGGCATCTCGAACCTCTATTTCGACCACATCGTTTCTTTTTTCAGCATTTAAATATATAGGACCGTCGGCTCCAGCATATTTGACGGCATTTCTCACCAAATTGGCAAGTGCGCGGCTCAGAAGCTCCGGAGATGCCATAACACGGACCCCCGGATCTATTCTGGTGATTATCTTTGCTGCCGGTGTGACCTCCCGCTTCACCACCGTTTGAACCACAGAAAGTAGGTCAATTTCTTCCAGTTTGACCGTATTTGACTTCATATCCGCCCGCGAGAAGGCGAGCAGTTCATTGACCAGTTTGGACATGTTGTCAACATCTTCCATCACCTCGATGACCCGCTTGCGGCTTTTCCCCTCAACTCGCTGTTCCAAGGCGCCAAGGCCGAACTGAATTCGGGCTATGGGAGAGCCAAGTTCATGGGCTACATCTCCCATGAACCGCTTTTGGCCTTTCACAAAAGCGGATAACCGTGAGGTCATGTGGTCTATTGCTCTCGCCAGACGTCCGATCTCATCAGACCTGGGTTCATGGATGGTCACATCAAAGCGTCCCTTGGCAATCTCCTCTGTTGCACGGGTCATGCGACCAAGCGGTCGTGTAATGTTTCTGACCATCGGAATCCAGAGAAGTACCGAAATCAGTATTACCACCGCAGCCACGACCATCCAGGGAAGCGGGTCGAAAAAAAATCCGTTTCCTGTCATGGAATCCGATACAGCCAATAGAACGGCTGGTGGAGAGGGGTATAACGATTCAGGCGCCAAGTGTACCCGAATCCCGGACCAGTAGCGGGTTGGATGCCGTGTTCGCATCATAAAATGCGGTTTTCTATCATGCACACCGGCGTCCCTGGATGGTTTTCTTCCGATGGCCCCCTTTTTCAGGAAGTCACTGGTATCATCAATGGCGTGGTTTCCCGGTTGTCTTTGAGGATCGTCGAACACATGGGGTGGCGTCACCGGGCCTCGGGGAGGTTTGCGTCGCAAAGCGCCCCTCACCCTTGTTATTATCTCCTCAGGAAAATCCATATCCTTTGAAGAAAAGCGAGGTCCGTCTGCAAGCACGAGTGCGAAATCCACCTGGTGGATCGCTGCATGCCTGGCGAGCACCTCGGGCCAGTTCGCCCGTGGCGTCTGACTCAGGTCATGGGAAATCAACATGCCGGCGGTTTGCAAACGATGTGTTCCTTGTTGGCCGAAAATCGCATGCAGATCTACATGCGGCTGAAAGGCAAAGAAAACCGCCAGGGTAGCCGCGACCAAGATCATATTCAGAAAGAACCAGAATAGGATCTTGGTGAATAAAGACGAAGCCGGTTTCATGATTTCTGATCCTCCGGTCCCTTGAACATATATCCTGCTGTTCTAACCGTTTGAATGAATCTGGGATTGCGTGGATCTTCTCCGAGCTTGCGCCGCAACGAGGAAATATGGACATCCACGGAGCGGTCGAAAACCTCATAATTCCGTCCGGCAACGGCATCCAAAAGTTGATCCCGGGTCAGAACCCGGCCGGCGGCTCCGGCCAGGCTGGCCAGCAGATCGTATTCAAGGGGTGTCAGGTTCAGCGTTTCTTTATCCAGACGAACCGTTCGGGAGCTTTGCTCGATTTCCAGATTTCCAAATTTCAAAATCTTATCCGTGGCTGCTGATGCCGCCCGGCTTTCGGATATAGAATATCGGCGGGTAACGGCGCGAAGGCGTGCTAGAAGCTCCCGTGAGGAGAAGGTCTTAGGAAGATAATCATCAGCCCCCATCTCGAGTCCCACGATTCTGTCGGTCTCTTCACCTCGTGCAGTGAGCATCAAAACCGGAATGTCGGATTCTTCGCGCAACCGTTTCAAGACTTCAAACCCGTCCATTTGTGGCATCATGACGTCCAGGATCACCGCGTGGTAGTCGCCCTCAAGGATCATTTGCAGTCCCTGAGCACCGTTGTGGGCAGCCCCTACCTCGTATCCCATGGGCTCCAGGTAGTCCGCCACGAGCTGACAGAGTTTCTTGTCATCATCGACAATCAGGATCTTCATATTAGACGGCTCAACCGCTCGATGCGTCATGGGTACATCCATCCCTTCAAATCACATTCATTGCCTTACTTTTATACTTTCCGTAACACGAGAGCAATTCACTTTACAAAATCTTTACAATTTTGTCTCCGAACAACAAAATTCCTTTACATTCGTGGTTTATCTTACACTCAAAGCCGAGGGAAAAATCCCCGGAAAATAAAAAATCCATAAAAGGAGGTACACCATGAAATCGAAACATTTCAAAAAACTTGGCACAACCGTAATGGTTCTTCTGATCACGGTATGCTTCATTCCTTCAATTGCAGGAGCATCCGAACCCGGAGACGGAAGGCAAGGCAAGGGGTTTGACAGGAAAGACCATCACCGGTCTGCTCTTGGAATCTGGCGGGACCCGCAAATGGTTCAGAAACTGGAACTTGCCCAAAGCCAAGTCAAACAAATCCGGGATGCGGATTTCGCCTTCAGTGAAAAGCGTTTGGCGTTGAAAGCGCAGCTCGACAGCTTTCGCCTGCAAATGGACAAGGCCTTTTCCGATGATGTTGTTGATGAGACGACTGTCCTCAAGTTGGGGCAAAAGATCTCAGACGTAAAGGGGAAACTGTTTATCCAGAAAATCGAAGGGCGCCTGGCCCTTAGAAAAATTCTGAATGCAGAGCAAATCAAAAAGCTAAGCGTGCAGAAAATGTGTCAGGAAAAAAATGGTCCAAGGCAGGGCCAAAAACTTATCTCCGGGCGCCATTCGGTGGCAAAGCTCGGCAATAAGAATTGTTACAAAAATTGAAAGGCATGCCGCTGACCGACTATCGGGCATGGTGCCCCTTCTGGTTTGCTGGAGGGGCACCGAATAGACACCACGAGGTGGGCTAGATTAAAAAATCAACTTAAGGAGGTTTTTCAATGAAAACAAAAAAGACATTCATATTTATTGCTCTACTTGGAATCCTCATCACCGCCAACGCGTTTGGAGATGATACATCCTTGCAGGAAACCGGCCGAAGGCATCACGGTCCGCCACCGGAGGCGTATACTGCTTGCGAAGGAAAATCTGTTGGGGATACGGCAGAGTTTGTAGACCCGCGCGGGGATACGGTGACAGGAACATGCGAACAGGAAGGAAACCGGCTCGTCCTGCGACCGGATAACCCACCCAGGAGAGGTTCTGGCGGCAGGGCGAGGAACAACGCCAGTGATTAGAGGAAAACCAATGATTTCTTCAGTTATTAGTGTCACCACATCACGTGCATCTTGTCTCACGCTCCTGTTGCTGCTGCTCGCAGGCTGTGTGACCGTGGGGCCGGATTACGTCCCTCCTGAGGTTTCGGCATCTGCAAAGTGGACCGCTGAGTTGGAGGGTGGCCTGAACGCTGAGCAGATAGATCCGCAAACGCTGGCACATTGGTGGACGACTCTCAACGATCCAACTTTGTCGAGCCTGATGGAACGAGCCGTTGCAGGCAACCTCCACCTCAAGGAGGCGCGGGCGCGTCTTCGTGAGGCTCGGGCCCGCCGTGGGGTCAGCCAAGCTGATCGCTTCCCCACCATTGAAGCCACCGGTTCTGTAAGCCAAAACCGGAGCAGCGAAGAAACCGGTGGCGGTGAGACGCGTGAGCTCTACGCAGCGGGGTTTGATGCCAGTTGGGAGCTGGATCTATTCGGCGGCATTCGCCGCTCCGTTGAGGCGGCAGAAGCGGAGCTGCGGGCGAGCGAAGAGGATTTGCGGGACGTCCTTGTCACCCTGCTTGCTGAAGTTGCCCTGAACTATATTGAGGTACGTTCGTTTCAGACCCGCTTGTCCATTGCGGAGGCGAATCTCGATGCGCAGGAGGAAACCCACAACCTCACCCAGTGGCGGTTTCAGGCCGGCCTGACGACGCAGCTTGACGTAGAACAAGCCAAGTACAATCTGGAGCAGACACGGTCTCAGATACCAACGCTGGAGACGGGGCTTGAGCAGGCCGGAAACCGGCTCGCAGTACTGCTGGGTGAGCAGCCTGGCTTCTTGAAGGATGCACTGACCGAACCCAAAGCCATCCCGGTTGGTGCCCTAGAGGTAGCCGTTGGGGTCCCCGCCGACGTCTTGCGACGCAGGCCCGATGTGCGCAAGGCCGAGCGCCAACTGGCCGCTCAGACGGCGCAAGTTGGCGTTGCCATTGCCGACCTGTATCCCAAGTTCTCCCTGATTGGGTCGATTGGATTAGAGGCCCTTTCACTGGGGAATTTGTTTTCGTCTGCCGCCCGCACATCCGCGATCGGTTCGAATATCGGGTGGACGATCTTCGATAGAGGCCGCATACGGCAAAATATTAAGGTCCAAACCGCACTGCAGGAACAGGCGCTGTTCCAATATGAGGCCGCAGTCCTCACGGCACTGGAAGAAGTCGAAAACGCGCTTGTCGCCTACGCTGACGAGCAGGTTCGGCGGCGATCGCTGGTAGAAGCGTCACAGGCTGCAAACCGTGCTGTTGATCTGGCACAAACTCAGTATTCGTCAGGGCTCATCGATTTTCAAGTCGTACTGGATGCGCAGCGCTCATTGTTATTACTCCAGGATCAGTTAGCAAGTAGCGACGCTGAAGTCACCTCCAACCTGATAACCCTTTACAAGGCCATCGGGGGTGGGTGGACATCCCTTGAGCCTGATAACGCCACATAGGGTCAAATTTGGAAGGGAATCATGAAATCCAACACCAACGCAGAATCCGACATTAGCCAAACCCTGGGCATCGACCAGGCCACAGGAAACAGGAAACACCTGAAAAGGTGGCTTCTCCTGGGCCTCCTCGCAGTAGTGGGACTGACAATGGCTGTTGCGTGGAAGAGGTTAGAGAAGTCCAATTCGATTCATTACCAAACCCAGGAAGTTCAGCGGGGGAACCTAATCGTGACTGTGACTGCGACCGGCACCCTTGAGCCGACCAACCAGGTCGATGTGGGCTCTGAGGTCTCCGGGGCCATCGAGGCGGTCGAGGTGGACTACAACGACCAGGTGAAGGTCGGCCAGGTCCTGGCAAGGCTGGATACCGATAAGCTCGCAGCACAGGTCCTCAAATCAAAGGCCGCCCTGGAATCGGCCCGGGCAAAGGTTCTGGAGGCCCAGGCCACTGTCGAGGAAACGCGTAATGAACTGGCGCGGTTAGAACAGGTCCGAGAGCTGAGCGACAACAAGGTCCCGTCGCAGCACGACCTGGACGCGGCCGAGGCGGCCCTTGATCGCGCGCTGGCTGACGAAGCCAGTGCCAAGGCGCAAGTCTCTGAAGCCCAGGCCACCCTCGACTTCAATGAGACGGATTTATCAAAAGCGGTCCTCCACTCACCCATTAACGGCATCGTCCTTACACGCAGCGTGGAACCTGGACAGACTGTGGCTGCCTCTTTGCAGGCCCCGGTGCTGTTCACCCTGGCCGAGGACCTGACCCAGATGGAACTCCATGTGGACGTGGACGAGGCCGATGTGGGCCAGGTGAAAAAGGGACATGAGGCCAGTTTCACCGTGGACGCTTATCCGGATCGGACCTTCCCGGCGCGGATCACCCAGGTCCGTTACGGTTCCCAGACCGTGGACGGTGTGGTGACTTACGAAACCGTCTTGAACGTGGACAACTCGGATCTGTCCCTGCGGCCGGGGATGACGGCCACCGCCGACATCACGGTTCAGAAGGTGGAAAACGCCATCCTGGTGCCCAATGCCGCACTGCGTTTTGCCCCTCCAGTACAAGAGAAGACAGCCCCATCTAACGGTGGCAGCATCATCAGCAGCCTCCTTCCGCATCCGCCGAGATCCCAGTCGAAACAGCGCAACGGCGGGACCGCTGGCAGCAAGCAACTGCGTGTCTGGACGCTGCAGGACGGACAACTCGTCGCCATTGCCGTCATGACCGGGTCGACCGATGGTGTGATGACTGAGATAACGGGCGGCGACCTTGAGCCTGGGATAACACTCGTGGTCGATACAGTGAGTACGCGCTGATGAATACCACCGTCTTCAACCAAACTGAAAATCGCCCTCTGATCGAGCTGCAGGATGTGAGCAAGGCATATGGTGCGGGCGGCGCAGCCATGCACGCGTTGCGGAGAATTGACTTGTCCATCGACCAGGGTGAATTTGTAGCCGTGATGGGGCCAAGTGGGTCGGGCAAGTCCACCTGTATGAACATCTTGGGCTGTTTGGATACACAGACCATTGGAGCCTACTTGTTCGAAGGTGTTGACGTTGGTAGGCTATCCCGAGATCAACGGGCGTTGCTTCGCCGTCATTATCTGGGCTTTGTCTTCCAGGGTTTCAACCTTTTAAACCGCACTTCAGCACTGGAAAACGTGGAGCTGCCCTTAATCTATCGTAGCATACAGGCCGGTGAGCGGCGAACCCGCGCCCTTAAGGCCTTGGAGGTAGTGGGGCTCGGGGGGTGGGAGACACACACGCCCGGAGAACTCTCCGGTGGGCAGCAGCAACGGGTCGCCATTGCCCGTGCCATCGTCACTGATCCAAAGGTCTTGCTGGCCGATGAGCCAACCGGCAATCTGGATTCTGCCCGCAGCCGTGAAATTATGGAGCTTCTAACGAGGCTCAACCAAGATAGCTGTATTACCATTGTGATGGTTACTCATGAGCCTGACATGGCAGCCTATGCCAGACGAATCATTCACTTTCTCGATGGTGTCATCCATTCTCAGGACCAGAACGGGGGGGCTACATAATGTTATGGGAAACAATACTACTGGCTTCACGGGAAATCCGTCGCAACGTCATGCGCTCATCGTTGACCATTCTGGGCATCGTTATCGGGGTTTCTGCCGTCATCACCATGGTCACCCTGGGCCGCGGAGCCACCGCGCAGGTTGCCGACGAGATCTCCAGCCTTGGCAGCAATCTGCTGCATGTCAGACCAGGCCAGCGTGGTCGCGGCCCTGGCGGGACGCGCTCAACAGCAGACATGTTTGACGTGGACGACGCCGAAGCAATCGTCCGGGAAATCTCTGGATTGGCTGCAGTGGCACCGATTGCATCCCAAGCCACACAAGCCATTTACGGAAACGAGAACTGGTCCACCGCGGTCACCGGTAGCACCAATGCCTACCTGCAGGTGCGGGGCTGGGAGCTTGAAAACGGACGGCAGTTTAGTGGTGGCGAACTACGGGCTGGCAAGGCAGTGTGTATACTGGGTACCACAGTCCGTGATGTGCTCTTTGGCGGCCAGGACCCTTTGGGTGCTACCATCCGGCTCGAGAAGCTTTCCTGCCAGGTTATCGGCGTGTTTGAATCAAAGGGTCAGTCCAGCTTTGGCGCAGATCAGGATGACTTCGTGCTTATCCCTTTGCGCACACTTCAGCGGCGCATTGCAGGGAACACGGACGTGAGTGAGATTTACGTTTCGGCACAAGATGGCGTTTCCACTGAAAAGGTCGAGAAGGATATCGAGGACCTGATGCGCGAGCGGCGTCATATTTCTATTGGCGAAGATGATGACTTCCATGTCAACGATA
>JAXHVD010000018.1:0-92397 GCA_034189385.1 Thermodesulfobacteriota bacterium | reverse complement strand
GCAAACGCTCAAGCGTTTGCCGGCAGGACCCCCTCTCCTCTCCGGGCTCCCGATGAACTTGGTGTTGAACCGGAGGGGCTACCGGGGTATAGAAGGAAGGAACTTCACCTAGATCACAAAGGTCGACACTTGCAGATGGTTCAAACAATCTGCACTTTTCAGGGGTAATCGTTTCAAGGGTCATGTCTGCCTCCTTTCTTAATTTGCCAGAAAAACCAGGCAGATGGTGACCCTTGATCCCTCAAGTGTCAATCATCTTTTATTACGTACAGGGGCAGGAAGTCCAACCTTATTTGAGAGGCCTTACCAGGCTAGGTATGGCAAGAATACTTGAACTAGACGCCTCCCTAGCCAATCCCACAATATGTTGAAGTCCCTCACCTGACAGACGGTGGCCATCGGGAGCCCTCCTACCCACACATTACCTATCAGACTGCGTAGTTTCCGTATAGAAAGTACTCAGTTTTTGGATGAAAAACAGGTAATTTTAGGAATTGACTGTCTGGTTGGCATCTGTTAGGAGCTAATACGGGGATATTTGTGATGTTGCAATGCACATTCGTTTCCATCCTTATCTTGCTGATTCGCCAAGACAATTTCTTATTACATATTGGAGAGAGACTAGGGGGCAATTGATGAACCTGAAGTTCCTTTCCTCAGTTTCAAGATACCAAGGCCAAACCCGTTGCGAGGCGGGGACGGAAAGCCACGGTTCTCAGTAACGTTTTGTTGGTGCTGGTTTAGCTGAATCCGCATCCTGAGGAGAAAGCCGAGTTGCCGGGTGTGACATCGTTAAGGTCACAGAAGGCGTAACTCGGCTTTTTTTGTGTCCACTGAGCATTACAAAACGGAGGGAGATTGACGAAAAATAACCATCGTCTCCAAACGTCATTTTGTGTCTGTACCCAGCTACTTCCTGACAGGGCGCCGTGTTCTGTTGGGAGCCTGTTACCGGACACTGCACTAAGGAAAAGGGGGTCGGCTTTTCGTTTCAAATCGGATGAATGCCATTTGGCGTCAGTCGGCTGAAAGCCTGAACGATTTGTTGCGGCAAGAACACAAACCTAAATAAAAGGGAGGTAGAGGCATGAAATATCTGAAAAGAAGAGGACCTGATGCAAAAGAACGCAAACAAATGGAGGGGATTATTGGGATGGTTGTTTCTTCAAAGAAGTGGCGTCTCCTTCTCGTTGCCATGTGGATCGGAACGGCCTTCTTCTTTTCTTCCCCCAACCTCCTGGCCGCCGACGTGTGGCACAAGGTTTTTGACGAGTCCTACACTGAAACCTCCGGACACAGCCATATACATGCGATGGCAGAGTTCCAAGGAACACTGTACGTGGTTGCAGGCAGGGCGTCCCAACAATATCCTCACCCGGGAAGGGTTTATCGAATCGTCAGTGCTGGCTGCTGGATTTGGGATGATGTGACCCCCCCTCAGTGGCCTGATGATGATTTTGTTGGTAAAAATGATATGGCGATGTTGGTTCATGATAATCGCCTCTATGTTGGCAACAGTATTGGAGACGTCTTTTGCACTGATGATGGTACGACCTGGTTCGACGTGACGGCGAATTTACCTGAGATCGGGGCTAACTCCATAGATTTCACTGACATGGCCGAATTCAAAGGGCAGCTTTACATCGTTCGACAAGATCGAGTCTGGTGGTTGAACACCAATTCTGAACAGCTTCAGTGGGAGCAGACGCCATATAATCCACCTGGTCGAGGGACTATTGAGTCTCTAGAAGCTTTTAACGGCGGCCTTTACGCAGGGATAGGGTTTGACGCACCCAATGGGGTTGAACTTGTGAAAACAGATGACGGGCAGAATTGGACTCAGGTCGTCTATAGTCACCCGGGTTCCTCTTTAGTTGGGCATGCCTATGCTCTTAAGCCTTTCAAGGGGTATCTATACCTCGGTCTTTATGAAGATAACGTTTTCTGGCGGACAGATGGGTCTGAAACGGGTGGGGAGGCCATTAGCGAAGCCTTTTCAGGGGCATCAGGGGGCCCCTTCCGGCTATTGGAGCATGCTGATAGGTTTTATTTGGGCACGTTTAATAAGGCAATGGAGCATCACGGCGCTCCTTTGCTCTATTCTTCCACTAACGGCACCCAATGGAGTGACGTACCCGGGTGCCCTATAGAATCTGATGAAACCATATCCATTACCGCTATGGAGAGTTATGGGGGGGATCTCTATGTGGCAACTACAGGGACGAATCCAGACGATGGGGAAATAGCCATATACCGATTTGGCGCTGCACCTACCTGTCGCCTCGCAGAAGTAAATACGAGTGTTGTTGCGTTAAAGGAAAGGGTGCAGGGCATTGCAGCCGCTATCTCGGGCTGCCATGATATTCCATGCCTCGACGTTGATCCTCCTATAGGCCCCATACCACCTACGTGGACTGGATGGGAGTTTCCGTTGATAGGCGACATAGTGGACGCCCTGATTGCAGTAGAAGTCCCTGCTGGGGCGGAAGAGACAATAGAACTGGCCGCGGATGAACTGAAGGCGGTGAACGGAAAGGTGCGCATGGCCATGGAAATTGTTTTTCTTCCTTTGGGACCTTCTGGTGTATCTGACATTGCCTTCCAACTGGCAACAGACACCTTCGAGGATGACCTGGCCGAGGCAATTGGCTACCTTGATGATGCGTTGGTGTTGTGCGACAGCGTTAGCGCTTTGTTGTCTTCAATAGCAACAACGGTCACTATTGACGGTTGTTACACGGGGGTCCCGGACCAGGTCTATTCGGGGCAATACATTTCAGAGCGGATTAGTCAATGTGAGGAGGGTGCAGAGAACCATGGTCAGTTTGTTCAGTGTGTCGCAAGGCTAAGCAACGACTTGCTGGCCGATGAGATCATTACGTCGGAAAAGAAAGAGAGTCTTGTCGAGTGTGCGGCAGAATCTGATATAGCCAAGGAAAATTAAGATCATCCTTCAGCGTTTGCCCACACGACGTGCCATTTTTGGGGCAGAATCGCGTCTGCACAGGGGAGGGGCACGGAGCTCGGGTTGAGGGCTCCGCTAAATTATCCGGCCAGCCACCTCGTTGAACCGCATAAGCGAGCCCATTCCCCTTTGGTTCTGCCTTACAGCAGTGCTTCGCGAGCTGCGGGGTTAGCGAGCGTACGTCTAAAGAGTTGTCATTCTTACGGTGAAAATTCCCCGCGGCAAGCCGCGGGGAGGCTTCAATCTGTTGAGGACTGAGGCTGTTTCGATGTCTTCCGTTTATCCCGCTATGCGATTTCCAAGTGTCACCTGGGGATTGAGGCCATTTACCTCGCTTCAGGGCGCTACTTCTTGTAGGTGTGATAATTGCTATACGTACTCGATTTTGTTCCCTTTGTAGATTTTGTCCGACTGTCCTGAATCCCCAAGACCCTCTGAAATGCGAGATCTCCGCTGTAGACCTCTTCTGCCAAATAGTCTCGGCAAATGTTGAATAACCCGGTGAACAGGCAACTATTTGAAAGCCTATGATTTTCGCATATTCAGAACCAATCCGCACTGCGCTCTTCTTGTGAATCTTCCCAACAGCGTCGTCTTGCCCCCACTTTCACGGAAAGGTCTGCCAAATGGCTCCAGGAGCTTGACATAGCTTGTGGTATGCGTTACAAATCCGCAATAAAATCATTTGGGTGATTATACCCAGATTGGCAGGTAATCACACATCGGATTGGACCGTTTCCGAGGTGCCATCTGGGAGGCAAACCTGTGTTCTGCCTGCTGCTGGGATAATCGTCGAATATCTTTGAATTTTGACAGGTCGTTTTCAGCGTGCTCTTGGCAAGAAACCTGCATTGGAGACCCTAACAGCCAACCCACAACATATTGTAGCGCCCTCACCTGAAGCCTCGTGACCCTTGGCACACCGAGTTATCAAGTCTCGTTTTTATCGGCCAATAGGCAGTTCCCACAGTAGTCCTCCCATGTAGACATCGTATTTTTACACAAGAATTAGGTAGTGTCCATCCACGGACATAAAGTTTTGTAATCAATAAAAAAAGCGCATTTTATAGTAGACAATGCTTTCTTCTAATAGTAAGTCAAAAGTGTCAAACAATTGATATTACTATTAAAGTAAAGAAAGGAAGCCACTACAAAATGCGCAAAACGAGCAAGAAACAGATGCCTTTGATGCCACAAAGTTTGGACCATCCTCGGACCGTTGAACTCAAAGCCATCAGCCGCATTCTTGACGATAGTCCTACCATTAGCGATTTGGCGATGCAAGACCTTTCCCCAAGGGCCACCTGTCGATCGGGAGCTAAGGGGATGAGTGCTGAGCAAGTTGTTCGCGCGGCCATCATCAAGCAAATGTTTAAGTTCAGTTATCAGGATCTTGCCTTTCATTTGGCAGACTCTGTCGGCCTGAGGCGCTTTTGCCTCGTTGGCATTGGAGATAAGGGGTTTAAAAAATCCGTCCTGTGTAAAAACATCAAAGCCTTGTCACCGAAGACCTGGGAAGCGATCAATCGGCATATCGTAGAATATGCCAAAAACAACGATATTGAGAAGGGTCGCAAGGTACGCATTGACTGTACTGTCGTGGAGTCCAACATTCACACCCCTTCCGATTCGACCCTTTTATGGGATTGTGTCAGAGTGCTGACTCGTATTCTCACAAAAGATAAACAACCGACCCCAGAGGGGCCGGTTTTGGATTAACCCCTGGAAGGGGATGAAGTTGCCTTGCCCTCTGAGAAGGCAAGGTTGAGTTGCCCCCATCGATTCATCAATATTTGGGTGTCTCTGATTGTCTCTCTCTGGCCTCTTGATATTTGATGTATCTCTGTACCGTTTCTGCGTCCAAGCCCACTGTGTCCACGCAGTAGCCTCTCGACCAGAAATGATTACCCCAATAGGGCCTTTCCTTCAATTTACGGAATTTGTTCAAAACCCGTATAGCCGTTCTCCCTTTGACCGTCCCCACAAAGCCTGAGATTGAAACCTTCGGAGGAACCATTACGAGAAGGTGCACATGGTCTACTTGGACATTCAATTCAACGACCTCACAGCCCTGCTGCTCAGTAAATGCCCGAATGCATCGGTCAACTTCCACAGACAACTTGCCTGTCAATATCCTGAACCGGTACTTGGGAACCCACACAATGTGGTATTTGCAGTGCCAAATCGTTTGTGATAGTTTTCGAAACCGACTCATTTGTTACTCCTTTCCTGTTGTTGTGGGGACAACTCAGGTTAGGATGTAACAATGAGTCGTTCAGATGGCAAAGCCACTGAACTCTGACCTTGCCCAAAGGGCAAGGGTTTCTTTACCATACTAAAGAGCATTTCCCCCGTTCAGGGATAGTTTTTCAAAATCATACCCGCAGGGCTAAACGCCGTATGCTGGGCATCCAACACGCCGAGAACAAAAAACAACGTCATAAAAAATATCTCGATCTGCTTAAAGTAACCCGTAAAGCTGTCGGCTATGCCCACAGGACAGTCAGTATCCTAGGGCATAGACAAGATCTTCTTGCTGTGGCCATATCCAATGACTTGAGGCACTATATGGATTTAACCCTGCGTGTCATTGACCAGACAGAAAAAAGAGTCCTTCATGGCCAAGCGGTTCGTGCCTCCGACAAAGTAGTTTCTATCTTTCAACCGCATACAGATATCATTGTCAAAGACCGTAGGGACACGTTTTATGGCCATAAAGTCTGTCTGACTGGAGGTGCTTCCAACTTGATTGTTGACTGTGTCATTACTGATGGTAATCCCTCTGACACAAAACTGACCGACACAATGCTTGAGCGTCAAAACGGGCTCTATGGCCGCTATCCTCTTAAGGTAGCCCTTGATGGCGGCTTTGCATCAAAAGACAATTTAAACGCTGCCAAGAGCAAAAAAATAAAAGACGTTTGTTTTGGTAAGAAACGTGGCCTCAAGGTTGAGGACATGTGCCGTAGCCAATGGGTTTACAAGCGCCTGCGTCGTTTTAGAGCAGGCATCGAGTCCGGTATATCCTGGATCAAAAGATGTTTTGGCTTTGCCCGTTGTACCTGGGAGGGCTTACAGTCCTTCAAAAGTTACGTTTGGGCATCTATCGTATCTGCTAACTTACTGACCATTGCTCGAAAACAAATGGCGTAAAACAAAAAACAAACAAGCACCAGTTAATCAAAGGCACCAGTGTGGCTCAAATGCATCATTGATGGCCCTTTTCAACCTCACGATGCCGTTATTTCCATCTTGAGCCTCTTGCTGGTTTAATAGCCACGGTTTTTCAACTCCGCTGAGGCTTATAAAACCTCGATTTATGGATGGACACTAGGTAGTTTTTGCAGGGAAAATGGTCACGTTAGGCTATTGCCTTTTTGGCTCTAGCGTGGTAGGGGCGATTTTGTTTCATTACCGATTCCTCTTGAATTTGCCTTATTTCCTATTAAGAAAGTAGGCATAGGCAAAAATGTTTCCAGAAGTGGAAATCGATTCGACACAACCTGGGTACTTATTTACATATTCCCTTATCGGGTCCTTTCTTGGCTGGAGCCAAGTAGGTGAAATTCAAGATAGGGAGTAAGAGGCCGTTTCGGTACACTTTTTGCGACGAATAACCTTTTTTCAATTCTGAAAAAGACTGATGGGGTGGAACAAGTTCAAAGCAGGATGCAATAGGGTTAAAAACCCAGCTCAATTGGTTCGAAGAAGGTCATTTGATTTGCCTTTAGCTGTCAAGTTGATGTTTGTGGCTTGGTTAGACAAGCCTTGCCTCAACTCCCTTGGTTGGGCCGCGGGGCAACCTACGTGATTTACAGATTTAGGCAAGCCGCGGGGCACGGGGCACAATGCTCATGAACCCTTTTCAAGATTATGGTGGGACTCGATCCTTTAATTGTACTGCCATCACAACCATAGGGAGGATGCAATGAACAAAACCATTATTTTGAAGTCAGTGGTCGTTCAACTTTTTATACTATCCTTGCTTCCCTGTCCGGGCATCCATGCCTCCGATTGGGAGATACAACACCAAGGAGCTTACTACTGTGACGTGTGGGGCAGTTCGGCAAGTGATGTCTTTGTTGTCGGAGCTCCCGGCACAATCGTTCACTATGACGGCGTCGCCTGGTCGGAAATGAAAACCGGCACGTTAGAATCGCTCTGTGACGTGTGGGGCAGTTCGGAAGGCGACGTGTTTGCTGTTGGAGAAAGAGGCACGATCGTTCACTATGACCGCGTCGCCTGGTCGGAAATGACAAGCGGCACGTCTAGCGATCTCCGTGGCGTGTGGGGCAGTTGGCCGCCATATAACGTGTTTGCTGTTGGAGAAAGAGGCACGATCCTTCACTATGATGGCAGCAGCTGGTCCCAAATGATGAGCCCCACTTCCGAAATGCTTTACGATGTATGGGGCACGGTATTTGGTGTGTTTGCTGTGGGTGGCGGCGGCACGATCCTTCACTATGACGGCGTCGCCTGGTCGGAAATGACAAGCGGGACGTCTGAATCACTCTTGAGCGTGTGGGGCACTCACCCAGATAATGTCTTTGCTGTGGGTGGCGGGGGCACGATTCTTCACTATAACGGCATCAGCTGGTCGGAGATGACAAGCGGGACCGTCCGCATGCTCTATTGCGTGTGGGGCAGTTCGGCAGGTGATGTCTTTGCCACGGGCCCCGCCGACACGATCCTTCACTATGACGGCAGCACTTGGTCGGAAATGCCCATTGGCACGACCACAGTACTTAATGGCCTATGGGGCAGTTCGGGAAGTGATGTCTTTGCTGTAGGAGGTAATACCGCGATCCTTCACTATGACGGCAGCAGCTGGTCGGAGGTGACAAGCCGCACCTCTAGCAACCTCTGGGGCGTATGGGGCAGTTCGGCAAGTGACGTCTTTGCTGTGGGAGACTCTAGCAAGATCCTTCACTATGACGGTAGCAGTTGGTCGGAAATGACAATGGGCAGTTTTGTATGGACCTGGCTGTGGGATGTATGGGGCAGTTCAGGAAGTGACGTGTTTGCTGTGGGCGACACGATCCTCCACTATGACGGCACCAGCTGGTCGGAAATGGCCATCGGCACGAACCGATCGGTCTGTAGCGTGTGGGGCAGTTCAGGAAGTGATGTGTTTGCTGTGGGACCTTATGGCACGATCCTTCACTACAACGGCAGCAGTTGGTCGGAAATGACAAGCGGCACGTCTGAATGGCTCTGGGGCGTATGGGGCAGTTCAGGAAGTGATGTGTTTGCTGTGGGTGTCGGTGGCACGATCCTTCACTACGACGGCAATAGTTGGTCGCAAATGACAAGCACGTCTGAATCCCTCTTGGGCGTATGGGGCAGTTCAGGAAGTGATGTGTTTGCTGTCGGCATTTATGGCACCATCCTTCACTACAACGGCTTCGCCTGGTCGGAGATGACAAGCGGCACCTCCGGCGCCCTGTGGGGCGTATGGGGCAGTTCAGGAAGTGATGTGTTTGCTGTGGGTGGCAGCGCCACGGGCGGCACGATCCTTCACTATAACGGCATTGCCTGGTCGGAAATGGCCATCGGCACGAACCGATCGGTCTGTAGCGTGTGGGGCAGTTCAGGAAGTGATGTGTTTGCTGTGGGACCTTATGCCACGATCCTTCACTATCCGGCTTCCCCTGATACTGACGGCGACGGCCTTCCTGACGACGAAGACAACTGCCCGCAAGTCCCTAACACCAACCAGACCGATTCAGATGCCGATGGCGTGGGTGATGTATGTGATAATTGTCCGGGTCATGCAAACGCAGACCAAGCAGATGGTGAAGACGATGGCATAGGTGATGTGTGTGACAACTGCCCTGTTGTTCCTAACCCTGATCAGCTTGATTTTGACAATGATGGGATAGGCGATGCGTGCGACGATTGCACAGACACCGATGGGGACGGATACGGCAATCCTGGTTTTCCCGCCAACACATGTCCTGATGACAGCTGCCCGGACGAAGACTCCACTGGCTTTGACGCAGATGGTGACGGCTGCGTTGATTCATTAGGGGCATTACTCGATGTTATTGATGCCCTCGTGGATAGTGGGGCGACAGATGAAACAATGGCAAATTCACTCAAACAAAAAGTAGATAATGCAGAAAAGTCCGCCACCAAAGAAAAAGTCTGTGCCGCTGTTAATCAGCTAGAGGCATTTAAGAATCAGGTTGAGGCTCAGAGGGGCAAGAAGATTTCCTATGAAGAGGCACATATGATTATTGAATATGCAAATAATGTTATAGCGAGCTTGCTTAACCAGTTGCCTCCGGGCGAAACCTGCTGATCGCATTTTGAGCTTTCTTTATGAATTGTGTCTTGTTTGGAGGCAGGGTCAGCAATGGCTCTGCCTCCGTAGTGAAGAAACCCTAGATCTTGTGGTGGAACCCTTGGGTCCAAGACTGCGTCATATGTTTGATTGTGCTATGCTATACGTAACAAGGGCTGGTTTTTCAGGTATTCGTTTCAAATCTGCGTAAAAGTGGTCGGCTTGAGGGCAGTTGGTTGGGGCAGGAAACCTGTGTGCTGCCCGAGGCCTTATATGCAGATCATGGCCCTGGAAAGGAGTTTGAAGGGGTATACACTGACCGAGAAAGAGAGGGAAGGGAGTTTCTGAAAAAGGAATCCGTAGGTCAGAGCAAATCTGTTGAATGAAGAAAGACAAGTAAACTCTCTGTTATCACAAAATATTGTTTTGACATCAGGCTGTCTAAAGGGTTGCCGACTGCAGGCGCCCGGACAACAAAGTCCGTCACTCGCTAGACCTTGAACTGCCGGCTCCCTGAAGCCAACCTAAAGAATTGAAATTGTTGAATCAGGAAACCCCAACTGCTGGTGTTGTTCTTGCTTCAGGTTGGTCCTAAAAGACTTTTCTCACACAAATTCTCACACAGGCACAAAAAAAGGACTTCGGCCAAACCGACCTAAGTCCTTAATTTTATTGGCACGCCCGGCCCGACTCGAACGGGCGACCTACGGATTCGAAGTCCGGCGCTCTATCCAGCTGAGCTACGGGCGCATCAGATGAGTGGGGTGAGTGAAGGGACTTGAACCCTCGACAACCGGGGCCACAACCCGGTGCTCTACCGCCTGAGCTACACTCACCACAGAAACCGCGTTTTTGGAAAAGAGCCTCGTCAATCAGTCGCAGGCCGACTGTGGTGTAACATTGGACGGCACAGCCGGGCCACAGATTCCCGACGCCTTTCGTGCCGCCCATCCTTCCCATATCTAACACAGGATCCATCGGTTTTCAAGGGCTTTGAGTTTTCCGTCTAAACGTTTACACGGCATGGTGCCGTGTGATTTCTAGATGTCGTCCTTGGGACGGGACAGCAACCAGGGGAGACGGGAACGGATCCGTTTCTCACAAGGCCAAATGGCAGATCTCCTTTGTGATTCAACCAACTAGGGGGCAAACTTATGATTGACGACAAAGGGGAATTTATATAGAAGACCTAGAAAGGCAGGCCACATGCCATGGAGGTGAACAGATGACACGGTTTTACATATTCCTTATCAGGGTTATTATGGGGGGCCTTTTTGCCGTCCTGCTGAGTCGCTTCTTTTTCCCTCAGGCCTCTATCGGGTGGGTCGTCGCCCTAGGGGTCTTAGTGGTTGGGCTGGCCTACTTGTCGGAACGGTTTCGCAAGCGAAAAAAGGGGCTGTGAGGAAGGGCTGATCATTGAAACAGATCATTCTGGGAACTGCCGGCCACATTGACCATGGCAAGACAAGCTTGATCAGGGCTTTGACAGGCATTGACACGGACCGCCTGAAAGAAGAAAAACTCCGTGGCATTACAATTGAACTGGGCTTTGCCTGGTTAGATCTGCCTAGTGGCCAGCGGGTGGGGATCGTGGATGTGCCGGGCCACGAGAAGTTTGTCAAGAACATGGTGGCAGGTGCCACGGGCATAGACCTGGTGGCCCTGATCATAGCAGCCGACGAGAGCGTTATGCCTCAGACGAGGGAGCACCTTGAAATATGCAGCCTCCTTGGGGTGAAGGATGGCATGGTGGTGTTGACGAAGACGGACATGGTGGACGAAGAGTGGCTGGAACTGGTAGCCGATGACGTGAAGTCTTTTCTCCAGGGCTCTTTTTTGGAGGATGCTCCCATTGTGCGGGTGTCTTCAACCAAAGGCCAAGGGCTATCAGAGTGTGTGTCGGTCTTAGACAGGCTATGTGAGAAGGTCCCGGAACGCGCATCCAGCGGACTGTTTCGGCTCCCTGTGGACCGTGTTTTTACCATGAAGGGATTTGGGACGGTTATTACGGGAAGCCTTGTGTCTGGAAAGGTTCGCGTGGGGGACACGATCATGCTCTATCCCTCTCATATCCAATCCAAGGTACGGGGGATTCAGGTTCACAATCAATCGGTGGACGAGGCCATGGCCGGCATGAGAACAGCGATCAACTTCCAGGGTTTGGAGCGCACGGCCACAAAGCGGGGAGATGTCCTGGGAGGGGTGGACACGCTCAAACCGAGCTATATGGTCGATGTCGTCTTGGAATATCTTTCTTCTAACAAGAAACCCCTTAAAAACCGCACTCGGGTTCGGTTTCATACGGGTACCAGCGAGGTGTTGGGCAATGTGGTTCTATTGGATCGCGAGGAACTGGACATGGGTGGAAAGGCTGTAGCCCAGTTGCGCCTTGAGTCCCCGGTGTCGGTTGTAAGAGATGATCCCTTTGTCATCCGTAGCTACTCTCCTATCAGGACCATAGGTGGGGGGCGGATCATCAATCCCATCCCAAATAAACACAAACGATTGAAAGAAGCCATTGTAGCCGGACTGAAAGGTCTGGTGGACAGTTCCCCCAAAGAGAGCATCATGCACCACATAAGGGGGGGAGGCCTTCAGGGGGTTTCCTTTTCTGATCTGATCATTATGACAAACACCGGAGAAAAGGCCCTTGAACAGTCCCTGCAAGACCTCGTTGGTCGACAGGCCGTGGTTCAGGTGGATAAGGAAAACCGTATCTTCGTTGACAGCGCTATCTTTGATGCCCTTCAAGATGAGATCCTCCAGCTTCTGGAGGGCTATCACAAGGCACATCCTCTTAAGGCAGGGATAACCAAGGAGGTGGTCAAGTCCAAGTTGCCTCGGGCCCTCGGGCCTCGGGCCTTCAACCTCCTGGTTCAGAAACTAGCAAAGTCCGGCAAAGTGGTGCAGGAAAAGGAGTTGGTTCGCCTTTCCGGGCACAGAATCGCTTTGCAGGCAGACCAGAAACATGTCAGAGAGAAGATCGAACAGGCATACCTTCAAAGCGGCCTTGCCCCACCCTATGTGAGAGAACTGGTAGCATCTTTTGGGGGAAATGCAAAGGGAGTGGAGGACGTCCTGAGCCACATGCTTGAAGAAGGGCTGGTCGTCAAGGTAAAGGAAGGCCTTTACTTTCACAAAGATGTCATAGAGGAACTAAAAAACAGACTCGTGGCCTTTTTGCGGGCCCATAGGGAGATCACCACCCCGCAGCTTAAAGAGGTGACGGGGGTCACCCGTAAGTACATGATTCCTTTAATTGAGTATTTTGATACAACAAAAGTCACCATCCGGGTGGGGGATGTGCGAAGACTTCGGGAGGGCTAACATGACAGGGCAGAGACGATGATCAATAGCTTGAAGAGGTTTATCGGCTTAAGGGCTGTGGGCGCCATTGTCGTTGGTGTCATTGTTATTTGGGTCTGTTGGATGCTCTTAGGCTTTTTTCAAGGGTCCGAGGAGTCCCATGTAGCCAGTGGCCCCGATGAGTCCGTGCTCCTTCATGGCGGTGAAGATGTGGATATGAGTCTCCATGGAGCGGGAGAAACCCACCCCGGTATTCAGCCCCCGGCGCCTTCTGAACCACAGGCCATCGGCCCAACAGACCATGGCACAGGGGCTGATCATGGGGGTGTTCCCGAAGACCATGGTGCCCCAGCCGAGCATGGGATTTCAGATGAACACATGGTTGCCGAACATGGGGCCTTGCATGAAGAAAGGGCCAAAGGGGTTGCCTTTGTGGAGGCCACTGTTTCGGTTCTGGACCATGAGCTTAATGAGCGGTTTTGGGGTTGGCGACGGAACGATATTCTGAGGTTTACTGATAACGTGGAAAACATGCAGCTCGGCGTTCTGGAAGTGGTTCGTCGGACCACTGTGATTCTGGCTGACAGGATTTCCCGATATGGCGTGACAGATGCCATTGACCAGAACCTTGAAAATGCTATGAACTGGCTGATGATAAAGCCGGACCGTTACTGGCTGCCGGCGGCAGAGGAGAAGTATAACGATAGCCTGAAGGAATTGCGCGAGTATGCCCAGCGCCTTGAGAGAGGGGAAGCGCGCTTTTACATACGGGCAGACAATCTGATTCCTCTCCTTGTGAGTCTTTCAGACCTGGTGGGAAGTTGTGATGAAAACCTGGTCCGGTCCAAGGAAGAAGACGGCTCCCCTGTGAGTTGGTTTAAGGTAGATGATTACTTCTATTATGGGAAAGGGGTTGCAAAAGCCCTTGGTGAGATACTCCACGCCGTTCGGGAGGATTTCTCCGAAGTCCTTGAGGCGCGCCACGGGGTGGATCTCCTCCACCATGCCGTCCACTCCTGTCATGTGGCCAGTGAACTGGACCCCTGGCTGGTGACAGATGCATCGCTAGATGGTATCCTGGCAAACCACAGGGCCAACATGGCTGCTCCTATCAGCCATGTCCGTCATTATCTAGATGCCCTGGCAAAGGCGCTTTCCACATAGCGAGCCCTTTGAAGAGTTTTTGAACGTTCATTCGGGGCTATTCTAGGGTTCCCTTTCCCGACTCCGTCGGGATGAGCGGCCCGCCCTGGGGGATGAAAAAGCTCGAGGAACAGCGTGACAAAGGATTGAGCAAAGGTCTCATCGCTTTGCCTGCAACACTTGCCCCTTTACGTCTCCAGACTTCCAATGATTTGGCTGATGTCAGAAAGCTTGCTTTCCACAAGATAGGCCTCAAGCCCCTCCACGATAGCTACCGTGGCTCGCGGATTTATTAAATTGGCGGTGCCGACCTGTATGGCCCGTGCGCCCACTATTAAGAATTCCAAGGCATCGGACACATTCATAATGCCTCCGATCCCGATGACAGGGACGTCAACGGCCTGGACCGTCTCCCAGACCATTCTCAGGGCAATCGGCTTGATAGCAGGCCCGGAAAGGCCCCCTGTGATATTGGGGAGCTTGGGTTTGCGGGTCCTCGGATCCACAGCCATGGCAGTAATGGTATTGATAAGAGAGATTGCGTCTGCCCCGGCCTCTTCCACGCTTCGGGCGATGGCCTTGATATCTGTCACGTTTGGCGAGAGCTTGACGATCAATGGCAGCGAGGTCTTGTCTCTGACAGCACGTGTGACTTGAAACGCCATGCTTGGGTCGGTCCCAAAGGCCATGCCACCGGCCTTTACATTGGGGCATGAGATATTTACTTCAATCCCAGCGACGCCCTCCAGGTCCTGAATCCGTTCAGCCAGATCGGCATATTCGCCCGTGTCGCGGCCGTACACATTTAAGATCGTAGCCGTGTCCAGGGATTGTAGAAAGGGGAGTTTGTCTTCCACAAAGGCGTCCAGCCCAACGTTTTCCAGGCCGATTGCATTGAGCATGCCTCCGCAGGTCTCCGCGGTGCGAGGAGGAGGATTGCCAGGAGCGGGCTTGAGAGATAGGCCCTTGACCACGACGGCACCGAGGCGATTCAAGTCAAAGAGAGGGGCAAATTCCTGTCCGTAGCCAAAGGTTCCAGAGGCGGTCATGACCGGGTTTTTTATGAAGATGCCGCCTACCTCGACGGCAAGGTTGGGTTTGTCCATGTCAGCGCCCACCTCTTTCAGCACATGGTGCTTTGGTGCCTTGGCCACCCTATGGCAAGGGGCGGACGATGTCAAACCTCAATTGAGGTAAAAAGAACTTGACAATAATGCAACGGTTTGCATAGAGTAGATTTTTAAGACTTAATTGGCGCGAGAACAGACGATGACATCGAAGGCCATTACCAGCACCGTAATTAGCATGATTGTAGTAGTAGGCATTATTGTGCCCTGCTACCGGCCGGAGGCTTGGTAATGGACTAATTGGGTTGGCAGAGTAAGCACCAAAATCCGTTATCAGGCTTCCTGATAACGGTTTTTTTTTGCCGCAGCCCTGGGACCGGTCCTCTGGAAGAGATGAAAATGGGTTGTTTTTCAAGGCCGACCCTGCAACCCATGATCTTCTGCGGTGTTGGTCTTGGGTCATGTTGGACTGGACACTTACTATAGGGGAATGGCGTCATGGAATCGATTCTGGTTTACGACACAACACTAAGGGATGGTTCACAAGGAGAAAAAATCAATTTTTCTGCTGAGGACAAAGCCCGGATTGCACGAAAACTAGATGATGTGGGAATACACTATATTGAGGGCGGATGGCCCGGTTCCAACCCCACAGACACGAGGTTCTTTGAACTGGCCAAGGGTGTCTCTTTTAAGCATGCTCGCCTTGTTGCCTTCGGCAGTACAAGAAGACCGAATACGCCTTGCGACAAAGACTCGAACCTGAGCGCCCTTGTCCGGGCTGAAACCCCTGCCGTCGCTATCTTTGGTAAAACCTGGGACCTGCACGTTAAAAAGGTCATGGCAAACACCTTGAAAGAGAACCTGGCCATGATTTATGAAAGCACGGCCTATCTTTGTTCCCATGGCCGTGAAGTCGTCTACGATGCGGAACACTTCTTTGATGGCTACAAGAACAATCCAAAGTATGCTCTGAAAACGATTGAGGCAGCTGTCTCAGGCGGTGCTGACTTCATTGTCCTTTGCGACACAAACGGAGGGACCCTTCCCTTCGAGGTCGAGGAAATCATGAAGAAGGTAAGGCAGAAGATCCCTGTACGGGTCGGCATTCATGCTCACAACGACTGTGGCCTTGCCGTGGCGAACACCTTGACTGCCGTGCGTCTGGGCACCGTCATGGTCCAGGGAACGGTCAACGGCTATGGCGAGAGATGCGGCAACGCTGATTTGACCTCCATCATTCCCAACCTCCAGCTCAAGATGGGATTGCCGTGCATGGAGGATCAGAATCTGCGACGTCTTACAGAATTGTCCCGTTATGTGAGCGAAGTGGCGAATATGACCCCTTTTAACGGGCGCCCTTTTGTAGGGGCAAGCGCCTTTGCCCACAAGGGGGGGATCCATGTGAGCGCTATCATGAAGACGCCAAAAGCGTACGAACACATGAAACCAGAGGCCACGGGAAATGAGCGGCGTGTGCTCATGTCAGACCTTTGTGGCAAAAGCAATGTGGACTACAAGGCCAGGGAACTGGGGATCGAGTTGGGAGGAAATGGGTTTGACAGCAAGAGAATTGCCACAGAGATAAAGCGCATGGAACATGACGGATATCAGTTTGATGCTGCAGAGGGGTCTTTTGAGCTCCTCTTGAAAAGGCTCACCGGCCAATTCCGGCCTCTCTTTGTGTTGGAGTCGTTCCGGGTGGCCATAGAAAAGGACAGAGATGCCCCTTGCAGGGCCTACGCTACTATCAAGATCTCCGTAGGCGATCAACAAGAAATCACAGCTGCTGAAGGCAACGGGCCCGTGAGCGCCCTGGACAATGCCTTGCGAAAGGCCCTGAACAAATTCTTCCTGGTCGATCTGGAAAGGATGCAGCTTGTGGATTTCAAGGTCCGGGTCATAGAAGGTCGAGACGGTACTTCGGCCAGGGTAAAGGTCTTTATTGACTCGCGCGACCAGCAACGTGTATGGAGTACCCTTGGAGTCTCTTCGGACATCATTGAGGCAAGTTGGCAGGCCCTGGAAGACAGCTTTCAGTACAAGCTTTCAAAGACGTGAAATGGGAGGCCGAAGGCATAAGGTGTAAGGCTGAGGGCGGTTCAACCCATTCCGGTTTTTTCTATATACTCTGTACACTTTAGACACTCTAGACACTTTGGTTCACTTTAGTCACTTGTTTCTGTAGGTGTTGTATGTTGATGGGCTGTTGCCCAAATCCCTTTTCCCTTGTTCTGAGACGTTTTTTGACAAATCTAAGGCTTGCTCCAGGCGCTTTCAAAACTCGCCCTTCGGGCTCAAGCAGTTGAAATCGCTTGTCTTTCGCATCGCCAAGATTTGTCGGCAAAAAACGCCCCAACGAACCGGTCAAAGAGATTGCGGTTTGGGCAACATCCCGTTGAGATCAATCCAGGATTGGAGGCTATGAATGAAGAGCGACAACGTCACGTCAGGCTTGGAGCGTGCCCCCCATCGTGCCTTGTTCAAGGCCATGGGATACACGGATGAAGAACTCAGGCGGCCCTTGGTGGGGGTTGCCAATTCGGCTAATGATATCATCCCTGGTCACGTGGAATTGGAGCGGATAGTGGCTGCCGTAAAGGCCGGTGTACGCATGGGAGGCGGCACCCCTATCGCCTTTGGGGGCATCGGCATTTGCGACGGGATTGCCATGAACCATATTGGGATGAAGTACTCCCTGGCAAGCCGGGAGTTGATCGCCGACTCCATTGAAGTCATGGCTATTGCCCACGCCTTTGATGCCATGGTGATGGTCACCAACTGCGACAAGATCGTTCCGGGCATGCTCATGGCATCTGCCAGGCTGGACCTGCCCACTATTGTGGTGAGTGGGGGCCCCATGCTGGCAGGCCGCCTGGGCGGAAGAAAGGTGGATCTCATCAGTGTCTTCGAAGGGGTAGGGGCGGTCAAATCAGGCAAGATGACGGAGGGCGAACTGGCAGATATTGAAGACTGTGCCTGCCCCACCTGTGGTTCCTGTGCTGGCATGTTTACCGCCAATTCCATGAATTGTCTGACAGAGGCCATCGGGATGGGACTTCCTGGAAACGGCACCATCCCTGCTGTCATGGCTGCTCGTACCCGTTTGGCCAAAGACGCTGGCATGATGATCTTGAAGCTCTTGAAAAAAAGGATCACGCCCAGGAAGATTATGACAAAAGAGGCCTTTGCAAATGCCATGGCGGTAGACATGGCTTTGGGGTGTTCTACAAATACAGTATTGCACCTCATGGCCATTGCTCACGAAGCTGGTGTCAAGATTGAGCTGGATGTCTTCAACGCCATAAGCGAGAAGGTGCCTCACCTCTGTAGTCTAAGTCCGGCAGGGAAACACCATGTGGAGGATCTAGATCAGGCCGGCGGAGTGGGGGCGGTGATGAAGGAGCTTTGCCGAAAACGTTTGATCCGCACAGACTGTCTGACCGTGACTGGCAGATCTGTTAAAGAGAATCTTGCAGACAGCCGGGTCACTGATAAAGGGGTGATTCGGCCATTGGAAAGACCCTATCACAAACAGGGGGGCCTTGCTGTCCTGTTCGGCAATATGGCTCCATCAGGGTGCGTGGTAAAGCAGTCCGCAGTGGTGAGGAAGATGCTTCGCCACGAGGGCCCGGCCCGGGTCTTTGATACTGAAGAAGAGGCCACGTCCGCCATCATGGGGCGTAAGATAAGGAAAGGCGACGTGGTCGTCATCCGTTATGAGGGACCAAAGGGCGGCCCGGGCATGCGGGAGATGCTGATGCCCACATCTGCCATTGCCGGCATGGGCCTCGATGCCGATGTGGCCCTGATTACAGACGGCAGGTTTTCAGGAGGGACCCGCGGGGCTGCCATAGGCCATGTGTCACCGGAGGCCATGGAGGGCGGGGCAATCGCTGTCGTGAAAGACGGTGACAGAATCAGCATCGATATTCCAAAGAAAAAGATCACCCTGAAGGTAGCGGACGAAGAGATCGACAAACGACTTGCAAGGTGGAAACGGCCACGAGCCAAGATATCCAAGGGGTACATGGCCCGTTACGCCCGCGTGGTATCTTCTGGAGGTGAAGGGGCCGTGGTTAGGTAACTTACTTATGAATGGATAGGAGGGGAGCCATTGAAAACAATGACAGGAGCTAAGATTATTATGGCCGTCCTGAAGGAAGAGTGTGTGGACACCATTTTTGGCTTTCCGGGCGGCGTCATTATTGACGTCCATGACGAGCTCGTGAAGACAGACATCCAGCACATCTTGGTGCGTCATGAACAAGGGGCCGCCCATGCGGCTGACGGATATGCCCGGGCAAAGGGGGGGGTGGGCGTGTGCCTGGTCACCTCGGGGCCCGGGGCCACCAACACGGTAAGTGGGCTGGCATCTGCCTACATGGATTCTATCCCAGTAGTTGTGATGACAGGGCAGGTGCCCACGGCCCTTATAGGTAACGACGCCTTTCAGGAAGTGGATATCGTGGGCATCACGCGACCCTGTACGAAGCACAACTACCTGGTCAAACGTACCGAAGACCTTGGCAGGATCCTGAAAGAGGCCTTTCATGTAGCCCGCTCAGGCCGTCCCGGCCCGGTATTGGTCGATCTTCCTAAGGATGTGACACAAGGCAAGGCCAAGTATGAGCCATTGCCGGAATGTCGGATTCCGTCTTACCATCCTACGTACGAACCCAATATGAAACAGCTCAATCGGGCCATTAAACTGATAAAGGCAGCAGAAAAGCCGGTCATCTTTGCCGGCGGAGGGGTCATCCTTTCAGGGGCACACAAGGAACTGACAAAGTTTGCAAAGAAGTTAAATACCCCCGTCACTGCCTCTCTCATGGGGCTTGGGGGCTTTCCAGGGACCCATCGCCTCTGGATGGGGATGTTAGGGATGCACGGCACCTATCGGGCCAATATGGCCATCGGCGCATGCGATCTCCTCATCGGCATCGGCGTGCGCTTCGACGATAGGGTGACGGGTAAGGTCTCTACATTTGCACCCCATGCCAAGATCATCCACGTGGATGTAGATCCCACCTCGATCAAGAAGAACATCCCAGTGACCGTGCCCATTGTGGGGGACTGCAAGGCGGCCCTGAAAGGACTGAACAGGCTCCTCGATGAGGAGAAAGTGGGTTTTACTAAGAAGAGCCGCAAACCCTGGCTAGACCAGATAGAGAAATGGAAAAGCACCACCCCCTTACAATATGAGCAGAAAGATGTCATCAAGCCCCAGTATGTGATTGAAAAGCTGTACGAACTGACAAAGGGCAAGGCCATCATTACTACAGAGGTGGGGCAGAACCAGATGTGGGCAGCCCAGTTTTACCACTTTGATTCCCCCAACCGCTTTATTACCTCTGGTGGACTGGGTTGCATGGGTTTTGGTCTTCCGGCCGCCATCGGGGCACAAGTGGCCCGCCCGGGGGAACTGGTGGTGGATATAGCTGGTGATGGCAGCATTCAGATGAACATTCAGGAGCTGGCCACGGCCGTGCAGTATAAGTTGCCGGTGAAGGTGGTTATCTTGAACAATCGGTATCTGGGTATGGTACGGCAGTGGCAGGAACTGTTCTATGGAAAGCGTTACGCGGCTACAGACCTGGCGTCGGGCCCTGATTTTGCCAAGCTTTCAGAAGCTTACGGGGCTTTAGGCCTTAAGGCCACCAAGCCAGAGGAGGTCGTTCCGGTCCTTGAGGAGGGGCTTGCCAGCCCTGGCCCGGCCATGATGGACTTCTGGGTGGCCCGTGAAGAATGCGTTTACCCCATGGTCCCGGCAGGGGCGTCCACAACCGAAATGCTTTTGGCTTAGAATGGAGAAGAAATATGCAAAAACACACGATGTCGTTGTTGGTGGACAATGAGCCAGGCGTCCTCGCTCGCGTGTCAGGCCTTTTCAGCGGGCGTGGTTTCAACATAGAAAGCCTCTGTGTGGCTGAGACCTTGGAACCAACTGTCTCACGGATAACGTTGGTTACGCGGGGGGATGACGCCGTTGCCGAGCAGATAACCAAACAGCTGAATAAGCTCATTAACGTTATAAAAGTCACAGACCTGACTGCCACAGAGCGTGTGGAGCGGGAAATGGCCCTGATCAAGGTGAGTGCCAAGGCAGATTTCAGGGCGGAGATTTTAAGAATAGTGGACATCTTCAGGTGCAAGGTGATAGATGTGAGCTCCACCCATTATACCGTCGAGGTGACCGGAACAGCCGACAAGCTGGCAGCCATCCTGAGGTTATTAAGGCCTATGGGGATTAAGGAGGTTGCCCGTACAGGGGCCATTGCCCTGGCGAGAGAGAAAAAGTAGAGGTCTGCGTAGCGCGGTGTGGGAGCCTCATATCAGCCCATGGATGTTGGATTCTGGTTTCTGGCTCTCAGGGGGTGGACGAGTGAACCTATGAATGACCAAGGAGGATTTTGATGGCAAAGATTGACTTTGGCGGTGTGACAGAAGATGTGGTGACTCTGGAGGAATTTCCTTTGGCAAAGGCGACAGCGGTCCTTTCTGAGGAGACCATCGCGGTTCTGGGCTATGGTGTGCAGGGACCTGCCCAGGCCTTGAATATGAAAGACAACGGATTTTCGGTCATTGTCGGACAGCGTCAGGGGGGGAAATCGTGGGAGAGGGCCGTTCAAGACGGTTTTGTGCCGGGTGAGACGCTCTTTTCTCTGGAGGAGGCTGCCGAACGGGCGACTGTGGTCCAATATCTCATATCCGATGCAGGCCAAATGGCGGCCTGGCCAAGGCTGAAGCCGTTGCTTAAGGAAGGGGACGCCCTCTATTTTTCTCACGGGTTTTCTATTGTTTACAAGGACCAGACAGGGATCATCCCGCCAGAAAATGTGGATGTCATCCTGGTGGCACCAAAGGGTTCTGGAAGAAATGTGCGACTGAATTTCCTGGATGGAAGTGGCATTAACGCGAGCTATGCGGTTTTTCAGGATTTTACAGGCCGGGCAACGGAAAGAACCCTGGCCCTTGGCATTGCCATTGGCTCGGGATATCTTTTCCCTACCACGTTCCAGAATGAGGTGTA
Organism: Thermodesulfobacteriota bacterium; assembly: GCA_034189385.1. Lineage (GTDB taxonomy): Bacteria > Desulfobacterota > Desulfobacteria > Desulfobacterales. Next base: position 70,597 of record JAXHVD010000018.1, on the reverse strand, counting down.
CAGCGATCTGACGGGAGAGAGGGGCGTTCTCATGGGCTGTCTGGAGGGTGTTTTTGAGGCCCAGTACAATGTGTTGCGCAAACACGGCCACAGTCCCAGTGAAGCCTTTAATGAGACAGTGGAAGAACTCACCCAGAGTCTTATCCGACTTGTGGCCGAGCAGGGGATGGACTGGATGTACGCCAACTGCAGCACGACGGCTCAGAGGGGGGCCCTGGATTGGAGGCATCGATTCCGGGATGCGGTCACCCCGGTTTTTGAGGAGCTTTACGGGCGCGTGGTTTCGGGAGAGGAGACCAAGATTGTACTGGAGGCCAACAGTGCCCCGGATTACAGCCACAGGCTCAGAAAAGAGCTGGATGAATTGAAAAACTCTGAGATGTGGCAAGCTGGCGCTGCCGTGCGATCCCTGAGACCAGAAAACAGGAAGTGACCTGGACTATCCCCTTCGAAGCAGTTGTGCAACGCTCTTGAGTATTCTTGATGTTCGTCGAGAGATGCGTCTTGGATAGGCCACGACCTTGGATAACCCCCTAAAACAGTTAGAATTTATTTTTTTCGAACATGTCAAGCCTTTGTCTGCTAAGAGGCCCAAAAGGGTCTAGAAAGGGCTCTTTTCAATGTCATCAATTCGCTTACAGTCCCGGAAAACACTTGACAGGTGGACGAACATGCCGTAAGATCTTTCACATCCTGCCTGCGAGACGATAAAGGAAGTATCCAAGAGTTTCTGCATGCAATAGATCACAGACTATAACAAGCTGCCACGTTGCCTCATTACTTTCAGCAAGAGGAACCAATCCTTTTACACTGAGTATCCTTGCATCATATCATGATTCCTTTTGTCTCGGCTTGTTTGCTGAAGCCGTATGGCTACCTGGGGACCCAATTTTTTTAACATTCAGGGGAAGATAAACCTATGAACTTGGCGGAGTTAAAGGCTAAGAAAGTCAGTGAATTGACAACCATGGCCAGAAAACTGGACGTGGAAGGTGCTGCGAGCCTGCGAAAACAAGAGTTGATTTTTGCCCTTTTGCAGGCACAAACAGAAAAGAACGGCTTGATTTATGGGGAGGGCGTCCTTGAAATCCTGCCCGACGGTTTTGGTTTTCTCCGGGCGCCAGATTACAGCTATCTGCCTGGACCGGACGACATCTACATTTCACCATCCCAGATACGACGCTTCAGCCTTCGTACCGGTGACACCGTGTCAGGGCAGATTCGGCCACCGAAGGACAATGAGCGGTATTTTGCCCTTCTAAAGGTGGAAGCCGTTAACTTTGAAGATCCAGAGAAGTCACGGGAGAAGATACTTTTCGATAACTTAACGCCGCTGTACCCTGAGCGCAGAATAGTACTTGAGAGAGAATCTGATGACTATTGCGTGCGCATTATGGATCTCCTCACACCCATAGGGCTGGGCCAGAGGGGCCTCATCGTTTCGGCACCCAGGACCGGCAAGACCATGTTGTTGCAGAACATTGCAAATAGTATCAATGCCAACCACAAAAACATTGTTCTCATCGTTCTGCTTATTGACGAACGCCCGGAAGAAGTGACTGACATGGCCCGTTCGGTAAAGGCGGAGGTGGTGAGTTCCACCTTTGACGAGCCTCCCCAGCGACATGTGCAAGTCGCCGAGATGGTGCTCGAGAAGGCCAAGCGGCTAGTGGAGAGCAAGCGCGATGTGGTTATTCTTCTAGATAGTATTACCCGCCTTGCAAGGGCATACAACACGGTGGTGCCACCGAGCGGGAAAATCCTCTCCGGTGGTGTTGACTCCAATGCCTTGCATCGTCCGAAACGCTTCTTTGGTGCTGCACGCAACATAGAAGAGGGGGGAAGCCTTACCATCGTTGCTACAGCTCTGATTGACACGGGAAGTCGAATGGATGAGGTTATCTTTGAAGAGTTCAAGGGGACAGGTAACCTGGAATTGCAGTTGGACCGAAAGCTGTCCGATAAGCGTGTCTTTCCGGCTATTGACATCAATCGATCTGGGACCAGAAAGGAGGAATTACTGCTGGAACCAGAGGTGCTGAACCGGGTTTGGATCCTGCGAAAGCTTCTGTCATCCCTAAATCCTGTGGACAGTATGGAGTTTTTACTTGATAAGATGAAGGGAACGGAGAATAATAAAGAGTTTTTGGAGTCGATGAATAGCTAAGGCCCATCCACGGATACCCATGAAGAAGTTGGGCACTGGCGTCAGTTTCCAATTCAGAAATGAGCAGTTTTTTTGATGAGCAAGGCGGCACAAGGGTTTGCGACGAGGCGTACATGGGGTACGTCGCAGCCGAGAACCCGCGGACAACGCCGCTCATCGAAAAAAGAGCCATTTATGGATGGACACTAGCTAAGGCCCATGCCCACATGGCTTAGGGATTGACGGGGACTGAGGTCATTGCCGTCGGGGTGGGATCTCTGAGAGGCATGGGGACTGAAGGGGCCGGGCTTTGGATGACGTGGGGGGATATTAACGAGGTATGGAGGACATACATGAAAAAGGACATACATCCTGATTATTCTCAGACGGCGATTCACTGTGCGTGCGGAAATGTGGTGGAGGTAGGCTCCACAAAGAAGGACATCCGGGTTGAAATCTGTTCCAAGTGCCATCCTTTTTTCACCGGCAAACAGAAGTTGGTGGACACTGCCGGTCGCGTTGAGCGGTTCCGAAGGAAATACGCCAAGTTCGAGGCTCAGAAGAAAGGGGCAGAAAAGGCACAGAAGTCATAGCCGTTGGGGCGAGGCAAACATAGATGCTGGACAAACTAAAGGGCGTTGAGGAACGCTTTGCCAAACTTGAAAGGCTTCTCAGCGATCCCGAAGTGATAAAGGACCAACAGGGTTACCAACGATACGCCCGAGAACACGGGGAGTTGAGCAAGATCGTTTCTGTTTTTCGCGAGTACAAAGGGGTAGCTCAGAACATTGAAGAATCCACAGAGCTGCTCAAGGACGGGGACGAGGAAATAAAGGAGCTGGCACGGGAAGACATCGGGGCCTCTACGGAGCGCCTCGAAGCGTTGGAGCTAGAGTTAAAGCTCCTTCTTGTACCAAAGGATCCTAACGACGAGAGGAATGTTGTCCTTGAAATTCGGGCCGGCACTGGCGGTGAAGAGGCAGGGCTTTTTGCAGCAGACCTTTTTAAGATGTATATGAAGTACGCAGAAAAGGTTGGCTGGAAGGTGGAGATTTTGAGCAAGCATGCCACCGGTGTGGGAGGCTTGAAAGAGATTATCGCCTTGGTCAAGGGCAAGGGAGTTTACAGCAGTCTCAAGTACGAAAGCGGCACCCACAGGGTCCAGCGGGTACCTGTGACTGAATCGCAGGGTAGAATCCATACATCGGCCGTGACAGTGGCTGTGCTTCCAGAGCCTGAAGATGTGGATGTCAAGATCGAGCCCGACGAGATTAGAGTAGATGTGTTCCGTTCCACCGGTCCTGGAGGACAGAGTGTCAATACCACAGATTCTGCCGTGCGTATTACTCACCTACCCACAGGCATGGTAGTCAGCTGCCAGGACGAGAAGTCACAGCACAAGAACAGGGCCAAGGCCATGAAGGTGCTGCGGGCCCGTGTTTACGAGAAAATCGTCTCTGAGCAGAACGAGAAGATATCTGCAGACCGCAGAAGCCAAGTCGGCACGGGAGATCGAAGCGGACGCATTAGGACTTACAACTATCCCCAGGGTCGAGCCACTGATCACCGGATTGGGCTCACGTTGTACAAGCTCGAGAGTATCCTTGAGGGGGATCTACAGGAGATTATTGACGCCCTTGTGACCCACCATCAGGCCCTTGCCTTTGAAAACACCGAGTCACAGTCCAGGGATGCCGCCTGAGACCTGGACCATCCTCAAGCTTCTCAAGTGGACGACCGGCTACTTCAAGTCCCACCAGATTGAACACCCGCGAGCTGCCTCCGAGATTCTTCTGGCCCATGCCCTTGGTATGGCAAGGGTTGATCTCTACATCCAGTATGATCGTCCTCTGGAGCCCCAGGAATTGGAGGTTTTCAAAGGATTCATCCAAAGACGGCTCAAACGGGAACCGGTTGCCTACATCGTAGGCGAGAAAGGGTTCTGGTCTCTGGATCTTAGAGTCACCCCTGACGTGCTCATCCCCCGTCCAGAGACCGAGACGCTGGTAGAGGCGGTCCTGTTGACCGTGCCGGAAGAGCCGTCACCAAGGCCTCTTCGGATATTGGATCTCGGAACCGGGTCCGGGGCCGTTGTCATCGCATTGGCCATAGAACGGACAGGGCATCTCTTCTATGCCCTTGACTGCTCCCACAAGGCATTGGCAGTGGCCCAGGATAACGCCCGAAGACACGGAGTGAAAGGCGACATCACTTTTCTCCGAAGCAACTGGTTTGAAGCCCTTCAGGAGGTTCGACAGAGCCGCTTTGACCTGATCGTTTCGAATCCTCCCTATGTGTCAAACCAAGATTTCGAGACCCTTCCCCTGGAAATCTCCCAGCATGAACCGCCACAGGCCCTTGACGGTGGGGCTCACGGTCTGGACGCCATCGAGCTCATCATTGAGAAGGCTCCAGCGCACATGACTCCAGGGGGGTGGCTCCTCTTGGAAATAGGCCATGACCAAGCAGCATCGATCGAAGGGCTCATGGCGGCCTCTGGGGCCTATAAGGACTTCTCTGTTATAAAGGACTACAGCGGTCTTGATCGGGTCGTTCGGGCAAGGCGAAAAGGGGAAGAGGTTTTTTGACAGGGCCTTGTTTCATATGCTATTGCAGTACCTTTGAGGGCAGGACATAGTTAGGTTTGCGACTATTGAAAGCCGGCCTTGTGGGCCAGGAAGGAGGAGATGACATGGTGGTAGACAAGGGACAGAAGATGGGTTTTCCCGTCATCCCTTCGGATCGAGAAGATGACCTTCACAATCTCGCACTCGCAGATTCTGCAGACCTGGTTCTGTTTGTGGCCGGGAATCAATTCATGGTGATGAAGGAACTCGTACAGGCATTTCAGAAGCAATATCCAGAGATCAAGAAGGTCTTTTACGAAACCCTTCCGCCTGGGTTGGAGTTGAAACAGATCTTGGCCGGTGGCGCGGTCTTTCGGGACAGGGTCATTGATGTCGTCCCGGACGTCTATGCTTCTGTGAGCGAAGAAGCCATGAATCGGCTTCAAGACAAGGGGATCATCTCAGGGGAGGACTACTTTTGCTATCTCCATAATAGGATTGTTCTGATGGTGCCAGAAGGAAATCCGGCCAGGATCGTCTCTGTCTCGGACTTGGGGCAGGAAGCCGTGCGCATCTCCCAGCCAAACCCGGAGTATGAAGACATTGCTTTTTACATTATGGAAATGTATCGCCAAGCTGGTGGGCAGGATCTCTTGGATCGTATCATGGAACGAAAGCGCGCTGAAGGCACCACCATTATGACGATCGTACACCATAGGGAGACACCGCTTCGCATCACAAAAAGAACCGTTGACGTGGGACCGGTGTGGGCCACGGAAATCACACATGCCCGGCAGATGGGCCTTTGTGTTGATGTGGTTGAGCCAGGAGAAGATTTGGATCAAAGGGGCAGTATCAACTACTATATGTGCCGTCTGAAAGGTGCCGGCCACCCTGAGAATGGGGAAAAATTCCTTGATTTCATAAAGTCAGCTGGGGCCCAAGGTATTTATGAAAAGAGCGGCTTCGTTCCCCGTTTCCCAGATCCTGCTTTGTGATCTGGATAGGAGGTAAAGACTGGCCCGATGGTGCTCCCCAGGGCTGAAAGGATGAACCCAGAAGGAGATAGGATGGACCAGAAGGAAAAGGATCGGTTCATAGTGGAAGTTGACAAAGAGCTGCGTTCTATTGAGGCAAGACTCAAGAAAGTCCTCTCCCAGGCTGATGAACTGCTCCAAGAGCATTCCAGAGACAGGGAACAACCTGAAGAGCACACGGAAAAAGAGACAAAGGAAGCCTAACCTGCGGGCCCCGGTATGATTACCATCGGTTTCTCATCCCACCATGCAGAGACCTTGCCTTCTGCACGAGAGCACATGGAACGGCACCAGCTGATTGTGCTCGAGGATGCGCCGTCGCCGAGCTTTTCTGGCATGTTGGAGGGTCGGATTTCCGTTGATGAATACATGATGGAGATTGACTCAGGATTTCCCGAGTTTGAACGCCTCATGTGTGCCATGCTCCAGGAGTTGTTTGAAAGTGGCAGACAGATTGTGCAGGTGGAGCCTTATCTGGAGACACTCCTTAGAATCCACGAGCTTTTGGCCGATGGCAAGACACCGGACGCGGTGGTCAAGGACCCTGCTCTGGCAAAGGTCTACCACGCAGAAAAACGCGCCACAGCAGCCCTGCTGGATTATTATGCCTGCAGTTTGAAATCACCGTTTGATGAGGTGGTGACAGCAGTGAAAGCTTTTGCCAAAGCAGACGCCCATCGATTGAGGCTCCGTGCGCTCTTGCGGTCTCAGGCAATCACATCCCTGATTTCTAACGGCATTGACACTTATGTGGAGGCCGGATATATTCACTACTTTTTGTATATCTGTCTTAGGCGGAATCTCAGCGCTATTCAGAAGATCCAGGTGGCCTTTCTCCTGGCACCGGCAGTGCGCAAGCTTGGAGGGGTCCGACGCAATATGGGGCCAGGCGACATTTTGACCCTTCATTATGTTCTTCATGGGAGGGTGCCAAAGACCATAGGAGACTTGTTGGCCGCTCGTAGTCTTGTGTACATTAAGTTGCTTCAGAAGGAAGAACTCCTTCCCGGGGCCTCTGAGACGCCCCACTCAGAAGATATGGCGAAGGTCAATCGTATGGTAGGTGGCCTGACCAAGGAACAATGTGGCAAGCTCTTTGAACAGGTCCGGCTGGCAAAACGTGAAAGGGCCTTGGAAATCGTTGAGCATTTGTCGGGGTCATCGTAGCAGAGGGGCAAGACCATAAGGAGGGGATCGGTCTTAGCATAGGTTCCAGTTTCTTTACGCTACTAACAAAGATGAAGTCGTGAAAAATCCCTTTAGCTCCGTCCGTGAGCAAAAGACCTTTTACGATTTCATTAATAGAACACGTATAAGGAGGAATAGGATGTCAGACAAGGAGAGTTTTCTTTCTTTTTTTAAGGAATTTGGGATCAAGAGTTCACCTGTTTCACCTGAAGATATTGTCCTTGAGATGGAACAGGAGGTGGATTGGGCAAATGCGCTCAGTGTGGGTCAGTTGTGGTTCTTGTTTGGCCAGGACGACAGGTACCTGGGTCTTCTAAACGATGAAACCATGGAGTTTGAGGAAAGGGCAACATAGGGTGAGAGCAGACTTCAAAACCTGTTGCCTTATGAAGAACGATGACTGGAATGGGAGGGGCTCCGTGCCAGGGAGACCGTCAGGATGTCGTTTCTGGCATTTACTCTTTCTGTCTTGACAATGACAGTTTCCTGTGGCTTGAGCTCGGCACCGCTGTTCAGCGGCAGGGAGCATTCCATCATGTAGTTGGTTAGGAGGACCACATATTTCTGTCGGCGCTTCTCAAGGACTAAGGCTTCCTCCTTCTTTCCTGTGAACCCTTCGAGGTATTTCAGAATCCAATAGCGGGTGCGCTCTTTTTGAAGTACCGAAATGTAACTTATGGGCTGTTCCACGGCTTGAGTAATAAACCTTAATTCTTCTTCCGTGTATAGCCGTTCCATGCCAAAAAGCCCCCTGATCTGACGCTGGGTGACGAGATCCAGATACTTCCGGAGAGGAGATGTGAGCGTCACGTAAGCAGCCAGTCCGAGGCCTGCATGGGGTTCCGGATGAAGGCCTAGGACAAGGCGGCTCAAGAAGCGTCGTTGCATCCAGTTTTGAAAGAGAGAATCGCCACCTCCGTCAACGAGGCGCTGGCGGGGGGGCAATTGTGACCGGTAAACGGTGGCCTGACCATGGTCTCGAAAGAATCGGGCCGCTAGACTATTGGCCAGAATCATACACTCGGAAACCATCATACGACTGGGGCTTTCACGATTGATGCGGCTAATTGAAATCTCTCCGTGACCGTTTATCCAGACGTTGACCTCCGGAATCAGGAGTTGCAGGGCATCGGCCTTCACGCGGATGGCGCGCAGTTTTTGGGCCATGTCGTAGATGGCTGCAAGCTCTGGGTCCTCTTGCACCAGTAGGTTGGCTTGGTAGTAGGTAAGCTGTCGGGCCACCCGGATGATACTGGGAAAGACCTCGTATGCTACCACATTTGCTGCGCTGTCAAGGTCCGCCACGATGCTGATGGCAAGGCGCTCTTGTCCTTCTTTGAGGCTGCAGAGATCTTCTGCCAAATTCTGGGGAAGCATTGGAATACGCTTGTCTGGCATGTATATAGAGCTGGCCCGCGACATGGCCTCCTTGTCTAATGGCCCCCCTTTCTTCACGTAATGGCCCACATCGGTGATGTGAACCCCCAAACGATAACCCTCTCCTTTTGGTTCAATACTGATGGCATCATCAAAATCAAGGGTCCCTTGGCCATCAATCGTGAGCACGCCAATATGGGTCAAATCCCTCCGTCCCAAGTTCGGTGCCACCTCTATCTGTTGACATACGATGTCCTCTGAAGCCTTCATCACGGCTGGGGGGAAGGAATCTGATATGCCCAGTCTATGGAGGTTCAGGTTTTCGTCCTGATTCCACGCTCCCAACTTAACCAGGAAGTCAAAAGGAGCCTCCCTTGGATCCAGACCGGTTCGTGCAAGGATCTCCTTGCCTATCTTGTAGTGGGGACTGTCTTTTCCAAAGAGGCACACAGATTTTAGTATCTCAACGATCTCTTCCATGTCTGAGGGCACAGAGACACGGTCCGTTTCCATTGCCTGCTGTATCCAGCGGCTTCCCTGCTCAATGACATGGACCTTGCGAGCCTCTTCTGCTGCCTGCGCTGCAATTCGGGCCACCTGCTCCGGGCTGTTTGGGAAAAAACGCTCAGCGTCGAACTTGAAATAGAGACGGTCTTCAAATAGGGCCCTCATGACGGCTGAAGTGTGATCGCTCGAGATCTCGCCATCAAAGCAGAATTCCGCCATGCTCTGTAGGTCTATCCATGTGCCTTCCGTGTGCAGGACCTCCCAAAGGTCCTTGACATCTATCTGGTTTTGGAGCTTTCTTCTCCTTGCCGCAGCACCTTTTAGACTCTCTACTAGGGCGTCTCTACCCATCTTCGGGTCAAGGCGTTGATTTGCTTTGTGGGCCAGCCTCTTCTCGGCGTGGCTGACTTCTCGATTATGCTCAGTGAGCATCTGGGCCCTTTGGTTTTTTTGGCCCAAGACCACGGCGCAGACAATCTTCTTACGTTCAATATATTCGACAATCGTACCCGGTTCCATGGCCCATATCATAACAATGGGGGCAGTGAAAGTCAACAATGGCTCTGGTTGAGAAAGACGGCGCTGTAGAAATCGCTTTGACTGTTTTACCCCTGTTTGTTACCATTCCTTCTTTGCCCCACAGGGAGTTCCTCTAGCCCCGAGTGGGTATAGAGCCCACCTTGCCAGAGACGTCCTTACACCCCAATGGCAAAGGTCGCATCTCGCTGAAGCAACACGGGATTGGCTGCGGGGCTTGCCATATGCGACTGTCTTCTGGGCAGACGCCATCACGGAAAAGGGCGCAGATGCTACAACGGAAAGGCCCATGAAATCATTCCGTCTCATCAAGCCGTACTTCTTGGAGAGGAAGGCCTCTATCCTTCTCGGCCTTTTTTCTCTTTTCGTTGTGGACATCCTTCAGTTATTTATCCCCCGCGTCATCAAGTGGGCCGTGGATGATCTGGCCGTCTGTTGTACTACCACCACAAGCCTCATTTATTATGCCCTCTATATCGTGGGGTTGGCAGTCATGATCGGGGCCTTTCGTTTCGTCTGGCGTAGATGTCTCATAGGAACGTCTAGGCGGGTAGAAGAGGGGATACGAAACCGACTTTTTTCCCATATCCAAACCCTCTCTCCCAGGTATTTTGACAAAACCACAACGGGCAACCTGATGGCCCATGCCACCAATGACGTCCAACATGTGCGGATGGCTGTGGGCATGGGGATGGTGGCTTTGACCGATGCCGTGGTTCTCGGTCTGGCTGCCATCGGTTTCATGCTCTACATTAATGTGACCCTCACCGTCTTTGCACTCCTACCCATGCCGATCATTGTCCTTTTAGCTCGGGTCCTGACGCGGCGTATGCACAAGCTATACAGACAGGTCCAGGCCTCCTTTGCTGAGCTGACCGAGGTGGTGCGGGAACGTTTGGCCGGCATCCGGGTTATCAAAGCCTATAATCGGCAGGCTGCCGAATCCAGAAGGCTTTCAGAGGCCTCGAGAGACTATTTGGGCAAGAACCTTTTGCTGGTCCGGGTCACAGGGCTCTTTTTCCCTGGCATGATGCTGTTCTCCAACATCAGCGTAGCCATCGTGCTTTATCTTGGTGGGTCCCAAACCATCAGTCTGACCATTACCCCTGGTGATTTCGTGGCCTTCATCAGCTACCTGGGTCTTCTAACGTGGCCCATGATGGCATTGGGATGGGTCATGAACCTGATTCAGCGTGGGGCCGCCTCCCTCGACAGGATCGACGTGATCCTTGAAACCAGGCCTCAGATCGTCAGTCCCTCGAGGCCGAAGGCCCCAAAGGCAACGAGGGGGACGATTGTATTTGACGAAGTCAGTTTCAAGTATCGTCCAAGCCAGCCCTGGGTCCTGAAAGAGCTATCATTTACAGTGCTTCGCGGTCAGACCCTTGGTGTGGTTGGGCCCACGGGATGTGGCAAGAGCACCGTGTGCCACCTGATTCCAAGGCTTCATGAGGTCACGCAAGGGCGCCTTGTGGTGGACGGGGTTGATGTTCGCGAGATGCCCCTGAAGCTCCTGCGGAGCCATCTGGCGGTGGTGCCGCAGGACACCTTTCTGTTTTCCGGGACCATCGCAGAGAACCTTTGTTTTGGCAAGGAAGACGCGTCGGAAGAAGAGATGATCCTGGCGGCGCAAAGGGCCCATTTGTACGACACGATCATGGGGTTCGCCCATCAATTTGACACCATTATCGGAGAAAGGGGGGTCACGCTGTCTGGGGGCCAGAAGCAACGCCTGGCCCTGGCAAGGGCGCTGCTCATGGAGACGCCCGTCCTGATTCTAGATGACCCCCTGAGTCAGGTGGACACAGAGACGGCTGCAGCGATCCTGGCCAGTGTCCAAGATACTTCCCTTGGCCGGACGACGGTGATGGTTTCTCACCGAATAAGTCACGTAAGAGATGCGGATCTTATTGTCGTCCTTGAGGATGGACACTTAAAGGCAGCAGGGACCCACGAAGAGCTCATGGCGCAAGAGGGATATTACAGTAGGATGTACCGCTGGCAGGAGATTGAGGAAGGGCTGAATCATGCGCGGTGACTACGGGTATTTTGAAGAGGATCAGTTGGGCAAGCCCTATGATTTGAGATTGCTCAAGAGACTTTTTCCTCATGTCCGTCCATATCAGGCTTTCATCCTGTTAGCCATCTCTTTGGTGACAGCCATAACGGCCTTGGACCTGGCGCTTCCTTATCTTACAAAAGTGGCCATTGATCGTTACATTGTACAGGGCGTAGGAGATGACAAGCCTGAGGCCCGCGACAAACGCCGTTTCTATGCGGCCGACCTGCGAATGGCAGCGGTCGATGATGTGGTAAAGCTTTATCCCGCCTTGTTTGAGGTGGACTGGCCCGAGGCCAGGATTCTGTATGAGGATCTCTCTAAACTTGAAAAGTCGGATTTGACGGCGTTGCGTATGCCGGACTACGCGGGCGTGTCCCGCATTGCCCTGATTTTTGTTGGGGTCATCCTTTGCCACTTTGTGTTGAGTTTCGGCAACGTGCTGATCATGGAGTATGCCGGCCAGTCCATTATGCATGATCTAAGGGTGAGAATATTTGGGCACATCCAGGGCCTTTCAGTGTCATTTTTTGCGAGGAATCCGGTGGGACGCCTCGTCACCCGCGTGACAAATGATGTTCAGAATCTCCACGAGTTTTTTACCTCCATTATCACCGTGCTATTCAAAGACCTTTTTCTTCTTCTTGGCATTACTGTAGTCCTGTTGGTCATGAGTTGGAGACTTGCCTTGATCTGTTTCTTGATGCTTCCCGTTGTCTTGTTGACCACTGCCTACTTCAGGCGATTGGCTAGAGACGTCTTTCGGGAGCTTCGCATTAAAATCGCTGAGATCAACACAAGGCTTCAGGAGAGCATCGATGGGATTCGCATTGTGCAGTTGTTCTTGCAGGAAGCGAGAAACGAGGGGCGCTTTCGTCGTCTCAACCATGAGAATTATCTTACAGAGATTCGTCAGATCAACATCTTCGCCGTCTTCATGCCGGCCATTGAACTCCTCAGCTCCGTGACCATTGCTCTGGTGATTTGGTATGGTGGAGGGCGCGTCGTCTCTGAGACCCTCAGTCTTGGGGCCCTGGTGGCCTTTGTCTCTTACATGAGAATGTTTTTCCGTCCTATCCGCGACATTGCCGAAAAGTACAATGTCATGCAGTCAGCCATGGCCTCATCTGAACGGATATTCCTACTTCTGGACAGCCAGGAGCGGATACCCGATCCGGACTTGTCCGATACGATGCCGCCGGCAACGGGAGACCAGATGCCTTCTCTGGAGAGCCTGGCTGACCCAACTTTCGGCCCTGCAGATGGGGGACGATCCCTGCCCAGGAAAGGGAAAGCTGTCTCCTTTGACAACGTTTGGTTTTCCTATGCAGGGGAAGACTGGATCCTCAGGGATGTCTCATTTACTGTCAAAGGCGGCGAGACCGTGGCCATTGTGGGTCCTACTGGGGCCGGCAAGTCTACCCTTATTCATCTGCTTGAACGGTTCTACGATCCCGTCAAAGGGGGTATCTTTGTCGGAGGCAAAGACATCCGCCAGGTTCCAAAGACCCGACTTCGGGCCGACATGGCCCTCATCACGCAAGATGTGTTTCTTTTTGCAGACACCTTGCGACATAACATTGTCCCAGGGGATTTTCACTTTTCCGATGACCGTCTCCAAGAGGTCATTGCGGCCTGTAATCTTGATCGGCTTATAAAGGTCCTTCCTCATGGCCTCGATTCCCTATTGACTGAAGGGGGGCGCACCCTGTCGAGCGGGGAGCGACAACTGGTGGCATTTGCCCGCGCCCTGGCCCGTGATCCTGAGATCTTGATCCTGGATGAGGCCACTTCCAGTGTGGATACAGAGACAGAACGGCTGATCCAGGAGGCCACCTTGCGCTTGATGCAGGGCCGCACGTCCATTGTGGTGGCCCATCGACTGTCCACCATTCGCCACGCCGACCGCATCGTTGTGCTACACAAAGGGCGCATTCGGGAGGTGGGCACCCATGAAGATCTCATGGCCAAAGAGGGGCTATATTTTCGATTGTATCGATGGCAGTCTGTGGCTTGATGTGAATTGGGAGAGTGTTCTTGGCGGGTTCCGGGTCAGCCTACAGATGCCCTGACGGCCTTGGCGATTGCCTGACAATACTTCTCGGTGAGATCATCAGTCGGCCCTTCGACCATGACGCGGCAGATATGCTGGGTGCCAGAATAGCGGACCAATACACGGCCCTGGTCCCCTAGTTCCCTTTCCGCCTGTTCGATGGCCCCCATGACCCCAGGTAACGTGGAGATGGCCGGCTTGCTCTTCACTCCCACGTTGACGAGCCTCTGGGGGTAGACCTCCATGATGGCAGCTAGCTCGGAAAGGGGCTTGCCCTCTTGTATCATGGAGGCAATCAGCTGCATGGCAGTGAGGATGCCGTCGCCTGTGGTGTGGTGATTCAGAAAGAGCATGTGGCCGGAATCCTCTCCGCCGATGACCGCGCCGAGCCGTTGCATGTCTCTTAGGACATGTCGGTCGCCCACCTGGGCGGCATGGTGTCTGAAGCCGAGTCTCTTACAGGCCATGGTCAAGCCAAGATTGCTCATGACGGTGCTGACCAGCAGATCATTTTTCAATTGGCCCCTTTCCTTGAGCACCTTGGCACAAATGATCAGGATCTGATCGCCCGTTATCCTGCGCCCCTTTTCATCTATAGCGATCAAGCGGTCCCCATCACCATCAAAGGCGAGCCCGATGGCCGCCTGGCTGTTGAGCACCTCTTTTTCCAGATCTTGCGTGTGTTCAGATCCGCAGTTGTCATTGATGTTGATCCCGTCAGGCCTGTTGTGGATCACTTCAAGATCGGCTCCAAGTTCGGCAAACACTTTTGGCGCCACTTTATAGGTGGCGCCATTTGCCGTGTCCATGACGATTTTCATCCCCTCCATTGACAGGTCTCGAGGGAAGGTGTTCTTGAGAAAGGCGATATAGCGCCCCTTGACATCGTCCACCCGGTATGCTCGGCCCATCTCCTTGGCAGGGGGGGTCATCTCCGGCAGTCTGGCTTCCAAGATGAGGCCTTCTATGGCCTCTTCCTGATCGTCAGAGAGTTTGAAACCGCTTCCTGCGAAGATCTTGATGCCGTTGTCCTGGTAGGGGTTGTGCGACGCGGAGATCACAATGCCGGCGTCTGCGCGCATGCTTTGGGTGATGAAGGCAATGCCCGGAGTCGGCAGCACACGCACCAGGTAGGGATCACCGCCCATAGAGGTGATCCCTGCCTCCAGGGAGCTTTCAAGCATGTAGCCGGAAATGCGTGTGTCTTTGCCTATGACAACCCGGCTACGGTGTCCTTGTTTTCCAAAGAAGTGGGTGACGGCCTGACCTACAGAAAAGGCCATGGCGGCGTCCATGGGATAGCGGTTGGCTTCTCCCCTAATGCCGTCGGTCCCAAATAGTCTCCCCATGGATTTCCTCCCCATGAAAACGGATCTGAACAAAGATCTCCTCAAATGGTCCAAGAAGGGAGAACGCCCTTAGCGGGCGTTCCAGTTGTGCATCACGGAGCTTTTTCTTTTACACCATATCCTTTTCGATGGCATCCAGTATAGAAGAAATGCTGTGTTGTGTCAACGGCCGGGGCGGTGCAACATACTGTGATTCAAAGCCTTTGTTTATCAAGGCCAGACCTTTCCTGCCAGAAGAGCCCGGCGTTTGTGGCGGCAAGAACCTTGATGCAAACTGCAAGCTGTGCTATCAAGCGACATCTCCCACGGTGGTATCATCTGTAATCTTGTTCAGTTAGAATAAGGGACCGGAGAAGCAGGCCAGGGGGAAAGGGGGACATTGGAGATGGGGCAAGTGGGTAAGGTGGCCACGCCGGATTGCATGGCTTGCCTTCTGTATGGCATAGGTCTAATGGATCAGAAAATCAAACAAGGTCTCTAGGGGGCTTCAGTGAGGCGTTTTAAGGCTGCAGTGATACAGTACGATGTTCGCCTAGGTGACCTTGACCGGAATGTGGCCACTGTGAAAAGGCGGATCACGTCCCTTGTCCAGAAGGGCGTCCAGCTCATTCTCCTGCCGGAGATGTGGGCCACTGGCTTTGCGAATGACCGGCTGAGGGAGCTGGCCGGGTCCACACCTGGGATCCTTGATGAGCTGTCAAAGGTGTCAAGAGAACTCCAGGTGACGACCATTGGTTCCCTGCCTGAAAAGGCGAAAGACAGGGTCTACAATACCGCTTACGTGGTGGACAGGGACGGATCGATCACAGATGCCTATCGAAAGGTCCATCTTTTTACCCTAACGGGCGAAGACCGCTATTTTGTAGCAGGCCACGAGGCTGTCGTCACCCAGACCTCTCTTGGTCCTGTTGGCTTGGTCATATGCTATGACCTGAGATTTCCAGAGTTGAGTCGCTCTCTTGTACTGCAGGGTGCCAACATACTGGCCGTCATGGCCCAGTGGCCGACCGAAAGGGTGGTCCATTGGCAGGTCCTTCTCAGGGGGCGGGCCATTGAAAACCAGGTTTTTGTCCTGGGGGCAAACCGATGCGGCAGGGACGAGGCCCTGGCCTATGCCGGTCATTCACGCATCCTATCGCCCTACGGCGAGGTCATGGCTAGGGCTGGAAGGCGTCCAGCCACTCTTTTTGCTACCATTGATCTCTCTGTGCTGGAAAGAACCAGAAAGCATATCCCCTGCCTGCGGGATCGGGTACCTGAGGCCTATGTCTGAGAAGATCGTTGGAAGAGGGGACCTCAAAGGGATGGCCCAAGCCCTGAAAAAAGCGGGCAAGACCATTGTCTTCACCAACGGGTGCTTTGATCTGCTGCACATCGGGCATGTCCAGTATTTGGAGTCCGCCAGGGCCCAGGGGGACATCCTGGTGGTGGGGCTCAATTCTGACAGCTCCGTTCGCAAGATCAAGGGGCCGAACCGTCCGGTGGTGCCTGAAAATGAGCGAGCCGAAGTCTTGGCGGCCTTGACCTGTGTCGACGTGGTGACGATCTTTGAGGAACGGGACCCCTTGACAACCATCCGGACCATCGTGCCCGATGTCCTGGTCAAGGGTGCGGACTGGGCAGAGGACGCTATTGTGGGAAGAGATGTGGTGGAGGCAGCCGGAGGGCGGGTGGTCCGCGTTCCATTGACGGCAGGGGCCTCTACTACCAAGGTCATTGAGACGATTCTGGCCAATTTTGGCGGGAAAGAGAATGGCTGAACAGACTTCCAAGGCTAGCCAGGGTGCCTTGGAGACGACCTGTCGGCCCAGTTGGCCACAGTGGCTACCTCTTAAAGAGGTAAAAAAGGATGGTCAAGACAAGGCTGATGATGATGCAGGTGGTGATGGGGAAGTAAATGCGTAAATTTTCTTTTTTCACCAGGATGTCGCCGGGCAGTTTCCCAAGCCACGGCACCTTTGGCGCAAGGATCATGAATATGCCGAGGCCTACCATCACCAGCCCCGTGACAATGAGAACTTTTCCCAGACCGGACAAAGGATTCATGGTTAAAAAAAACTCAAGGCGACATTGGACTGTGAGAATCTAAGAAAATCGAAGGCTCTTGTCAAGACAGCGAAAACCTTATGAATCTTTTTCAGAAAAGGGTGCCGATTCTATACAACCTACAAGTGGGGCCAGTCTATTTCAAGATGGGCCTGGCATTTCCCGAGTTGGCCGAAAAGGCCCGGCCGGGACAGTTTGTGATGGTTAAGCCAAATGAAAGGCTTCTTCCACTCTTGCGCAGGCCCTTCTCTGTGCACTGTCCGATTCTGGAAGACGGTCAGGTGCAGGGCTTCGAGCTTCTGTACAAGGTCGTGGGCCAAGGCACAGGGGCCATGTCTGAAATGGAACCCGACGACGAGTTGGACGTCTTAGGCCCTCTTGGAAATGGCTTCTCTTTTCCTCAGGAGGTCCGCCATGCCTATCTGGTGGCCGGGGGGGTTGGCGTGGCCGGTCTCTATTATCTGGGCCTTTACCTTCAGAAGATGGGCAGGAGCAGGTCCACGGTGTTCTTGGGCGGCTGCTCTGCCGCAGACATCCTATGTCGAGAGGAATTCGAGTCTATGGGTGCCAAGATATGGGTCACCACAGAAGACTGCAGCCTGGGGGAAAAGGGTCTGGTCACCTCCATGGTGGAAAATGTCCTCAAGGATAATGGAAAACCGGATGTCATCTATGCTTGCGGGCCCCAGGCCATGCTCAAGGCGGTTCGTGACCTAGGGGTAGCCCATGATGTGAGGTGTCAGATTTCGCTAGAGTCGGTCATGGCTTGCGGCTTCGGGGCCTGCCTGGGGTGTGCCGTGGAAAGGGCAGGGAACCCGGGAGCCTACCTTCATGTTTGCACAGACGGGCCGGTCTTTGACTCCCGTGCCGTTGCCATGTAGCCCACAGCCGGGTGCAGAATGGGGAGCTGCATATTTTCGTGCATGGCCCTGAGACCTTTGCACGACCCATTCCTACTTTGGTCCTGTGGGCCGCTTGATCCGCCAGGGCGGACCGCTCATCCCGACGGAGTCGGGAACGGCAATCCTAAAAAGCCCGCAAGGAACGTTCAAAAGACTTTTGCAAAGGTCTCGCCCTTTGAGGGCTTTAAGGACAGCTATTTTTACATGATCGGAATCTACTGGAAGACGAGGGGACAATGGAGACAAAATACGATCCCAAGCAGATAGAACTGAAGTGGCAGGACATTTGGCAAGAGAGACAACTGTTCCAGGTGCGAGAAGATCCAGACAAGGAGAAATACTATCTCCTTGAGATGTTTCCCTACCCCTCGGGTAATATCCATATGGGCCATGTGCGCAATTACACCATCGGAGACGTGGTGGCTCGATACAAACGGATGAAAGGGTGCAATGTTCTCCATCCCATGGGATGGGATGCCTTTGGGATGCCGGCAGAAAATGCGGCCATTGCCCACAGTGTCCATCCTGCCAAGTGGACCTATGAGAACATAGAAACGATGAAATCCCAGCTCAAGCGCTTGGGCTTCAGCTATGACTGGGACCGAGAATTGGCCACGTGCCAGCCTCAATATTACCACTGGGAACAGTGGCTTTTTGTGAAGATGCTTGAAAGAGGGATGGTGTATAGGAAAAGGTCTTCCGTGAACTGGTGCCAGGACTGTCAGACCGTCCTTGCCAATGAGCAGGTCGAGGCCGGTCTCTGCTGGCGCTGCGGCAACGTGGTGGTCCAGAAGGAGTTGGACCAGTGGTTTTTTCGCATCACTGACTATGCTGATGACCTGCTAGAGTATTGTGACAACCTTCCAGGGTGGCCCGACAAGGTCGTGACCATGCAGAAAAACTGGATCGGAAAGAGTGTGGGCGCTGAAATCTACTTTCCCTTGGAAAAGAGCGGGGACCACATTTCCGTGTTCACCACCCGTCAGGACACGGTTTACGGTGCTACCTTCATGTGCATGGCCCCTGAGCATCCCATGGTGTTGAAGCTTTCCGCTGGGACGCCTCAAGAGGCTGAAGTGCGCGCCTTTGTTGAGCGCATGGCCCGCCAAGACAAAGCCAAACGTACCTCTGAGGATTATGAAAAAGAAGGCGTGTTCATCGGGACGTATTGCATCAACCCGTTCACGAAAAGGCGGATGCCGATTTTTACGGCCAACTTCGCACTCATGGAATACGGAACAGGTGCGGTCATGGCCGTGCCAGCCCATGATCAGCGTGATTTCGAGTTTGCCCGGAAATACGACTTGGAGATCGTGGTGGTGATTCAGCCGGAGGGGGCCACGCTCGACCCAGAGACCATGACGGAAGCATATGTGGGAGAAGGCTTGTTGGTCCGATCCCCCCCCTTTGACGGCTTGAAAAACGTGAAGGCCTTAGACGCCATTGCCGATTACCTGCAAGACAAAGAGCTTGGCAAGAGGGCGATCAATTTCAGGCTCAGAGACTGGGGTATTTCCCGTCAACGATACTGGGGCGCCCCCATCCCTGTCGTCTATTGCGAGACCTGCGGGGTGGTGCCCGTTCCGGAGAAGGATCTTCCGGTCGTACTGCCTGAAGAGACACATATGTTGGAAGGCGGAAGATCTCCCCTTCCCACCCTGGAAAGCTTTTTGACGACACAGTGCCCCAGGTGCGGCAACGCCCGGGCCCGTCGGGAGACGGACACCATGGACACCTTTGTGGAGTCTTCCTGGTATTTTGAGCGCTATTGCAGTCCCCGCCACGTAGAGGGGATGTTTGACAAAGAGGCGGTGCGGTATTGGATGCCGGTGGATCAGTACATCGGCGGCGTGGAACACGCCATCCTGCACCTCCTGTATTCACGCTATTTTACACGGGTGCTCAAGGACTTCGGCCTTGTTGACTACAAGGAGCCTTTTACCCGACTGTTGACCCAGGGCATGGTCTGCAAGGAGACCAAGAAATGTCCTGACCACGGTTTCTTGTATCCTGAAGAGGTCGTTCAGAGAGAAGGGCGCCCCACGTGCAAGCATTGCGGCCGTCCCGTTGAGGTGGGCCGGATCGAGAAGATGTCCAAGTCAAAGAAGAACGTGGTGGACCCCAATCTCCTCATGGAGAAGTATGGGGCCGATACCTTGAGACTCTTCTGCCTTTTTGCCGCGCCTCCGGAAAGAGACCTGGACTGGAGCGATCAAGGGGTGGAAGGTGCCTACCGATTTCTGAATAAGGTGTGGCGACTGGTGTCCGATCACGTGGAGGTTCTAAAGGGGATAGAGCCCTATGACGGGGGGCAGGAGCTTGACGGTGAGTCAAAGGACCTCTATAGAAAGACCCACCAGACCATCAAACGGGTCACAACGGATATTGACACCAGGTTTCACTTTAACACGGCCATCAGTGCCGTCATGGAATTGGTGAACACCATACAGGCCCTGAGAGTGGACCTTTGCTCTGATGCCACCGGATGTGCTGTTTTGCGGTTTTCCCTAGAAACCACGGTGGTGTTGCTTTCTCCCCTTGTGCCGCACTTTGCCGATGAGTTGTGGGAGGCCTTGGGTCACACTGGGAGCGTCCTGGAAGTGTTTTGGCCCACTTACAGGCAAGAGGCCATTGAGGAAGACCAGATACTGATCGTGGTGCAGGTGAACGGAAAGGTGCGGAGCCGGTTTCAGGTGTCGGCAGATACGGATGAGGAAAGGATAAAGGCCGCGGCCCTTGCCGATGAGAGGGTGGTGGCCCGGCTGGCCGGCAGGCCGGTCAAGAAACTCATTGTGGTGCAAAACAAGCTTGTGAACATTGTGGTCTAGACGGGCGCTTGGCTGCGCTGTTTCGCTCAGGGACGATGGACCAAAATGGGGTGTGATGATCAAAAAAAGAGTCTGCCTTTTAGGCAAATAGGGACGGTTCTTCTGGCCCTGGTCATGTTCTCTGTCCAAGGTGGCTGTGGGTACCAGTTCAAGGGCGGCCTGAAAGCGCCTGCGGGCGTCCATACCATTAGCGTAAGGATGCTGGAAAACCGGACCTTGGAGTCGGGGATTGAAGTGGTATTTACCAATGATTTCCTCTATGAGTTTACCAGAAGCAAGGTACTCCAAGTGGCCGGCCCGGACGGTGCCGATGCCGTCTTAAGCGGCACGATTGTGTCGTTGAACGTAGACACCATTTCCCACACTGCAGACTACGACTCTAGCGAGCGTCGTGTCACCATCACCCTTGATTTAGCCCTGACAGGGGCCAATGGCGAGGTCCTATGGTCGGACCGCGCCTTGTCGGACCGGGAAGAGTACCAGGTTTCTTTAGACAAGTTGACCACAGAGGGAAACAGGCGAAGGGCTATTGAGGCCTTGTCAGAACGCTTGGCCGAGAAGGTTCATAACCGGGTCCTTCAGGATTTCTAACGGGGGGCAGCCACCTGTAAATAGCCAAATTATGCTGTAATGGCGTTTACTTGCCTGGCAAGGCGGGATATTTTTCGGGAAGCATTCTTGCGATGGATGGCGCCCTGTTTGGCTGCCTTGTCAATGACGGGGATGGCCACCAGCAGCGCGGCCCTGGCCTTTTCTGGTGACTTCTCCTTGATAGCGCCTCTCACGTCCTTAATGACGTTCTTCACCCGTGTCCGATTTGATTTGTTCCGAAGGTTCCTGACTAGGTTCTGCCGGGCCCGCTTGATGGCCGATTTGTGTGTTGCCAAGGTTATGTTGCTCCTTTCTAGCTTTCGTTTAACCTTGTATATTTAGGTTTCTGACGAAGACTTGTCAAGCGCTATTTTTTCTTGCCCTGTCTTTCTGTGGGGCGTATCCGGTTGTTGCGGTGAACTTTTGACCACTGTTTTTCATGTCTGAAACTGCTCGCATGACAAAGGCCGCCGGCATTGTGGGGGCGGCCACCCTCGTAAGCCGTATCCTCGGATTCCTTCGAGATGTGGCAGTGGCCTGGTTCTTTGGTGCCGGGCTTGCCGCAGATGCCTTTTTCATGGCCTTCACCATCCCCAACCTCTTGCGGCGTCTCTTTGCAGAAGGCTCGCTTACCATTTCTTTCATCCCCGTCTTCACGGAATACCTCCAGAGGCATGGCCGGGAGGAAGCATTCAAGTTGGCCAGATCTGCCTGGTGGCTCCTGGCCCTCATTCTGGTCTTGGTGACCGCGCTGGGGATTCTCCTGTCGCCCTTGATCGTTAGGATCGTGGCCCCCGGTTTTTATGGGTCCCTTGAGAAGTTTGATTTGACGGTGTTGTTGATGCGGATCATGTTTCCCTACGTCTTTTTCATCTGCCTGGTGGCCCTGGCCATGGGCATTCTGAATGCTCTGGGGCATTTTGCCGCCCCGGCCTTGGCTCCCGTCCTGCTGAACGTAGCCATGATCGGATCATTGTTTTTCATTTCGCCCCACCTGAAAAAACCGGCGGCAGGTCTTGCCATCGGTGTGATCATCGGAGGGGGGTTGCAATTGGCCCTTCAAATCGTCGTGATGATCCGAAAGGGTTTTCATATTTTGATGCGGAGCCCATTGTACCATGTGGCCATCAAACGGATAGCCCTGCTCATGACGCCCGCTGTTTTTGGGGCTGCAGTCTATCAGACAAATATCATTGTGGGGAGATTTCTCGCATCACTCCTTCCAGAAGGCAGTGTGTCCTATCTCTATTATGCCGATCGCTTGGTGCAGTTTCCCCTTGGTGTCTTTGCCATTGCCCTTGCCACAGCAGTGCTACCCAGCCTTTCCAGGCAGGCGGCGGTCCAGGACATGGATGGGCTCCGCGCCTCCTATACCTATGCCCTGAAGTTGGTCTTTTTCATTTCCATTCCAGCCATGACGGGGCTCATCATTCTGAGGGACCCTATTGTGGAGCTCCTTTTTGAAAGGGGGGCCTTTGATGAAGTCACGACCCAAGGGACGGCAGAGGCGCTCGTCTATTATGCCTTGGGCCTGTGGGCCTTTTCGGGCGCGCGCATCGTCATCGCAGCATTCTATGCCCTTCAGGATACCAAGACGCCGGTAAAGATAGCGGTCGTCTCACTCCTGGTGAACATTGCCTTAAGTGTGGTGCTGATGGGGCCTATGCGTCATGGTGGATTGGCCCTGGCCACGTCTTTGGCCTCGATGGTGAACCTGGTGCTGCTTGCCAGGGCTTTAAGAAAACGTTTGGGCGGAATAAGTGCTCGTGATATGGTCGGGTCGGTGCTCAGGGCCACGGCCTCGGCAGTGGTCATGGGGGGCGCTGTCGCCGCAGGGGCCGTGTGGGCGGCCCCCAAGTGTGGCCAGTCATGGCACCTTTTGGCGTGGGTCCTAGCCAGTGTTGTGGCCGGCGTGGCCCTTTATGGCGGATGCGCATACCTTTTCAAATGCCGAGAACTCGGTGCGGTCGTTGATTTGGTGAGGACGACCGTTCGCAAGACGCACCTTTAGGCACAATGCCCACGTTTTTAGGATAGGGGCTTCCTATGGGGATGAAGGCCAAGCTCATCATTTTGGGGGGTATCGTGATCCTTCTTGGCTTCCTTGTTGTCATCGGATTGGGCGATAGGGGTGCTGTTGATCTCTATCACCTCAAGCAGGAAAGGGATCGTTTGCATAGGGACAACGTTGTGCTTGAGGAGAAGAACGAGGAACGGTATCGGACCGTAGAGCGTCTAAGAAAAGATATGGATTTTGTTGAAGATATCGCAAGGACAGAACACGGGATGACAAGAGAAGACGAGGTAGTCGTTCTAAAGAAGAAGGAATAGGCTTTCAGTTTATTGCTCCTGGCCATCGTTTTGCCTCCATTTAGCCCATAGAGCCGGCACGATCCTATTTGCGAAAAACATTGATGGTGACAACTTGCCTAACTTGTGGGGTATTGGAATGGGTGTAAACACGGACCTGCCTCCTGATGTCACCCCAACAGTGACACTGGCAAAGGTCTACGAGAAGCAAGGCCTTCTGAATAAGGCAGCCGACGTGTACAAAAGACTCATAGCCTTGGAGCCGGACAGAACGGAATTGGTGGAGGCCCTAACGGATATTGAAAGACGGCTCGGCAGGCAGAAACGAGGATCCCTGGAATCTGGGACAAAGGCCGTCTTCTCCCGCCTCCAAAGGTGGCAGCAGGGCATCGGTGGGCAAAAGAAGACACGTGGACGTCAGCTTCATCACCAAAGAAGGATTCTGGTGATACACGGCTCCCGGGCAGACATTTTCAGGCAGAGAGCCCCTGTTGTGTCCAGTGAAGTGACACTGGAGCAAATAGACGAAGAGATCAGAGAGACTGCCACAGCTTGCAGCGTAGAGGTAGACACCTTTCAGTCGGACGATGAAGGGGAGCTGGCCCGGCGAATAAGAGAGGCCTCAGCTGAAGGCTATGATGCCATGATCATTAACCCAGCAGGGTATACCTACGAGGGTGCGGCCATCAGGGAGGCCCTTTCAGGTCTTGACATTCCTATCATTGAAGTGCATGTTTCTAACGTCCATGCCAAGGGCAATGTTGGGCAGAAATCGTTGATAGCAGATAAGGTGACAGCCCAACTGGCTGGTTTTGGGAAAGAGGGATACGTCATGGCCGTGCGGGCTGCGGCAAATCTGCCCCGGAAGGCTTGAGCGATAGAGAAGAGAGCTGTGCAATCTCTTATCGCTTGTCTACATAAGCTTTTTGATTGCTCCGTTCACATGGAGGGGATGGGTCCTCCAAAAAGCTTATAATGGTCGCTTGAAGTCGGCATGCAAAACTCTCGGAAAAAGGAGTCTCGTTTGTCGGCTTCCGTGTTCGATTGACACCCCAAGCGGTATGCTCCCATCCCACGTTCAAATAGTCGCAGAAACAGTTTTGCCCGGGCCGCTGGATCCCCCGTCCGGGCGGGCCTTGCGTGCCTATCTTGAGACGGGCCGCAGGGGGGCTTTCATAACGAACAGGAAAAGGAGGGGCTGGATAAGTAGTCATGTATGACACGTCAAACTTCAGAAAAGGTTTAAGGATAGAGATAGAGGGGAAACCCTTTGAGGTCGTAGAATTTTTGCATGTAAAGCCGGGAAAAGGAGGTGCCTTTGTCCGCACCAAGCTCAGGAACATGCTTACAGGTCGGATGCTGGATCAAACCTTTCGGTCAGGGGAAAAGGTTGGCAAGCCAGACCTTGAAGAGAAGCAGATGCAATATCTTTACAAGGACAACAAGAGCTACTGTCTCATGGATAATCAGACCTATGACCAGGTCTTTCTGACGGAAGAACAGATGGGCGACACCCGCCTCTTTCTCCCTGAGAACACAACCGTCAATGTGATGTTTTACAATGAAGAGCCCATAGGGGTTGATCTGCCACTCTTTGTGGAACTTACCATTACTGAAACTGAGCCCGGTGTAAAGGGCGACACAGCCAGCAAGGTCACCAAGCCGGCTACCCTGGAGACTGGGGCCGTGATACCTGTGCCCATCTTTTTGAACACCGGTGACAGGGTCAAGGTGGACACACGGACCAGTTCTTACGTGGAACGAGCAAAACAGGATGCGAAATGACAAAGGCTGTGGGAAAGAGGCAAATTTGGCCCATTGCGTCAACGCCTTTTGTGGCCCTGAGCCATTTCCCCCTTCCATGGCGGACCAAGATGCCGCGGAGGGGCCGATGAGCCAGCCGCCGCTATTGAGGCTGCATATGGACGCTTTTCTAAAAGAAATGCTCTGTTTTGTT
Organism: Thermodesulfobacteriota bacterium; assembly: GCA_034189385.1. GTDB lineage: Bacteria > Desulfobacterota > Desulfobacteria > Desulfobacterales. Next base: position 45,143 of record JAXHVD010000018.1, on the reverse strand, counting down.
CACATGATGCTTCCTGTCATCCTCTTTGCATTGGAAGCGACGTTGAGACCTTGGGGCGACTCAGGGCCTTACGGCATCGTGGAGAGGCCGTTGTCATGACAGGGAGTATCTTGGTCGTAGGCGGGGCCGGTTATATCGGCTCGCACATGTGCAAGCACCTTTCGAAGGCGGGCTACGAGCCCATCGTCCTGGACAACCTGATTTACGGCCATGAACAGGCCGTAAAGTGGGGGCCTTTGTACAAAGGCCCCATGAACGATTCAGCTTTACTCAGCAAGGTTTTTTCAGACTATCCTATTGAAGCAGTCATGCATTTTGCTGCCTTTTGTTACGTGGGAGAGTCTGTCACAAGTCCTGCCAAGTATTACGAGAATAATGTGTCTCATACCCTTTCCCTCCTCAAGGGGATGGTGGAGAAGAAGGTGCGTAGGTTCATCTTTTCCTCTTCTTGTGCCACCTATGGTCAGCCTATCGAAATCCCTATTAACGAAGAACATCCTCAAAGCCCGATCAGCCCGTACGGAAGAACCAAGGTTATGGTTGAGCAGATCCTTGAGGATTACAGGACAGCCTACGGGTTGGAATCGATCAGTCTGCGCTATTTCAACGCGGCCGGGGCAGACCGTGGCGGTGATTTGGGCGAGGATCATCGTCCCGAGACACACCTTATCCCCCTGGTGCTTCAGACAGCCTTGGGCCAAAGACCCTGTGTAGACATATTCGGCAATGACTATCCTACTGCAGACGGGACCTGTGTCCGGGACTACATCCACGTGGAGGACTTGACCAAGGCCCATCTCCTTGCCCTGGAAAGGCTGCTAAACGGTTTGCCTGGAGGTCAATACAACCTTGGAAACGGCAAGGGCTATTCTGTGGAAGAAGTCGTGGATGTGGCCCGACGGGTCACAGGCAGGCCCATTGCCACCAAGGTGACGGCGAGACGGGCAGGCGATCCGGCCGTGTTGATTAGCTCAAGTCGAAAGGCGGCCGAGGAATTGGGGTGGCACACGAAGTTCCCTGATCTTGAGACCATCGTAGAGACTGCCTGGAATTGGCATAGGGCCCATCCCGACGGATATGGGGATGATTAAGGGGGAGAGACCTTTTGGAAGTGTGGCCATGGCAGTCCGACCCATGTTGCCATGGTGAACGATGGGAAAATGCCTTTTTCGTTGTCCCTGATTTAGGGTTGGTGTAAGACAAGACAGGATGAACCGGGCTGGCTCAGTCGAAAAAAAGGGGGGCTGAGGAGAGGAGAGGGACATGAAAGAATGTAAGCGTTTTCTAGTGTTGTCCCTGGCCGTAGCGCTGGTTGTTGCATTTGTTCCTACTGTTTCTATGGCGGGAGAGACACAAAAGGCAGGGTCCGAAGCACATGCCACGGCAGGTGAGAAAATCAATATTAACACCGCTTCCATCGAAGAGTTGACTCAGCTCAAAGGGGTCGGAGAAAAATATGCAGAGGCGATTGTCCAGTTCCGAAAAGCGCACGGCCCATTTAAGCAGGTAGAGGACATCGTGAAGGTCCCGGGCATTGGCTCGAAGACCTTTGACGCCAACAAGGATAAGATCACTATCCACTAGTCTGACAAAGCCCCCCTTTTTTCAACGTAGGTGCAAAAAGAGCATTTGGAGGCCCCGTGATGCGGCTAGAAGGCGGCTTGGGAAAAGGTCTTATTGGTGCTGTTTTTGTGGCCATGCTGGTGTTGTCATGGTCGCTCCCTGAACCCGTGTGTGGCCAGCCGTGGTCGGACCTTACGGTGAGGTCTTTGCCGGACAGCTCCTTTGCCCTGGTGGAGATAGACAAGAACGGGAGAAAGGTAAGACATTTTCCCTATCGGGACATGAACGGCTTCGTGGACATGAACCAGTTGATCTATTGTCTTGGCACCTTTAGCCACGAATCCTGGGTGGAGCCGAGGCACCAAGAGGTGGCGAGGAAGCACCTAGAGGAGCACTACCAGAGACTGAAGCTCAAACAGGTCAAAGAGGAGATGACTGGCCTTGTCAACATTAACAAGGCCGACCTGGAAGAGTTGGTGCGGCTGCCCAGCATTGGACCTGTCTCGGCGGTGAGGATTCATGAGTTCAGAAAGACCCATGGCCCATTTCAGCATATCGATGATGTGAGGCATGTTCAAGGGATAGGGGCGTCGACTTTTACCGGCATCCGGCATTACATTGTGGTGAAGGATTAGCGAAATCCTAAAGAAATAGTGCCTCTTGCGCCCCGCCCTGGTGGTGGGGGACATCGTGGTGGCACCATTTTCGCCCAGTTCGTTTAGTGGTTGCCACCTGTGTCCATGCTTATCAAAGGCCTCTACTTGGCCTTTTTTGTTTTTTAAGGCGCTCAGAGGCAGAGCCCTCTGCCCAGGGGAATGGGGCAACAGCGTGAAGAGCTTTTAAGCTGTGAAAGGAAGATAGACCATGAAAATTCCATTGCTGGACCTTAAGGCCCAATACAAGGCTATCCGAGATGAAGTCGTACCTGCCCTAGAAGAGGTCTTAGAGAGTCAGTATTTCATCTTAGGACCCAAGGTGAGCCGCCTGGAAGAAGAGGTGGCTGCCTATAGCAACTGCCTCCATGCCGTGGGCGTCAGTTCCGGATCTGACGCCTTGTTGATCTGTCTCATGGCAGAAGAGATCGGACCAGGAGATGAAGTGATCACAACACCTTACACCTTCTTTGCGACAGCGGGCGTGATCTCTCGTACTGGCGCAACTCCGGTGTTCGTCGATATCCAGCCCGATACGTACAACATGGCCCCGCGTTTGATTGAAGAAAGAATTACGGAGCGGACACGGGCCATTATCCCTGTTCATCTCTATGGGCAGTGTGCGGACATGGATCCCATTTTGGAGATTGCCAATAGGCATGGCCTTGTGGTGATTGAAGATGCGGCCCAGGCCATCGGTGCGGAGTATGTTTCCACTACGGCCTCTGGTTCAAGGGTCTGCAGAGCCGGTTCTATGGGCCACTACGGGTGTTTTTCTTTCTTTCCTTCCAAGAACCTGGGCGGATTTGGCGATGGCGGCATGGTGACCACCAGTGATCCAGATCGGTCACATAGGCTGCGAATCCTAAGGGTCCATGGATCGGAGCCCAAGTACTATCACGAGGTTGTGGGAGGCAATTTTAGGCTGGATGCTATTCAGGCCGCAGTGTTGTCTGTAAAGCTCAGATATTTGGATAGATGGACTGCCAAGCGTCAAAAAAACGCGGCGTGGTATCAGCGTGCACTGGAGTCGTTCGGTCTGGTTGAAAAAGGACGCGTTTCCTTGCCAAAAGCCGTGTGGAAAGAGACAGTTGAGGAAAGTCGGCCCACCGATTCCGATAGCAAAGCCTTTCAATCACACTACCATATCTACAATCAATTCGTCATCAGCACCCCCCATCGTGATGAACTGAGGGCCTTTCTCACGGACAGGGGGGTGGGCACAGAGATCTACTATCCCGTGCCTCTGCACCTGCAGGAGTGCTTCGCCAGTTTGGGTTATCCCTATGGCTCCTTTCCTGTCAGTGAAGAGGCAGCAAAGAAAACCCTGGCTTTACCCATATACCCTGAGCTGACCTCCGAGCAGAAGGAGTATGTCGTGGCCGCTATCTGCGGATTTTGGGCTTGATCTGCCAATGGCACTGCCTTTCCTTTGTACCTGTCCATTTTTTTGCAGCTTCTTGGGTTCCGATGGCACTGCAGTCTACATGTTGTAGCACCAGTGCCTTTTTTGTCTATATATTGATTTTTTCCCAAACCACCGAAAGATAACCTCCAAATATTTGATTTTTCCGTTGATTTTTACACTGGTTGTGATATTAATATTATTATGCATATAAGTTATATGTATTTATATAAAATTATACTTGCAAAGAGGCCCGCAGGTCTTGTATGGATAGGCCAGAAGGCATCTCTTGTTCAGCGCTTCTCCACATCCTCTTTCCGCGATTCGGGCCATGGGCGTCCCCGGACAACAGTCTAATTTTGAGAAGGGGTCTCAACATGGCAATGTATGTCGCGTTTCACAGACTCCGAGTCCAAGGGAGGGAACCCATAGATGAAGAATCCAATCACCATTTTCCCAACCACCTTGCTTTTTACGCTGTGTTTTGTCCTTTCCTCTTTGGCCCACGCCCAGAATTGGACCCAGGTCAACACTGACGGTTTTGGAGATGCCGGAAACGCACGTGCCACGAGTATGGCCGTCTACAATAACTGTTTGTACGCAGGAACAGAGAACAGCCATGCTCTGTGGCCAGGGGGGACAGGTTCAGGTGCGGAAGTATGGCGATATGATGGGACAAACTGGGTCCAGATCAACACCGATGGCTTTGGGGATCCTGATAATGAGACGACCGACAGTATGGCCGTCCATAACAACTATCTCTATGTGGGAACGGAGAATGCCAGAGGCGCCGAGGTGTGGGTGTACAGCGGCGCAGCTTGGGTTCAGGTCAATAGCGATGGTTTCGGGAATCGGCAAAACCATATAGCCGACAGTATGGCCGTCTACAACAGCCATCTCTACGCAGGGTCAGGAGGAGGCCTTTTGGGCGCAAGGGTATGGCAATATGATGGGGTATTGTGGCGCCAGGCAAATTCTGATGGTTTTGGCGATCCGTTTAACTTCATTGCCGTAGATCTGGCCGAATATGACGGGCATCTCTATGTGACAACAAAAAATCCCACGGGCGCGCAGGTTTGGCAGTATGGTGGGGCGACCTGGGCAAAGATACATGATGATGGTTTTGGCGATGCGAAGAATGAGGCCGCTGCCATGGCCGTGTACAACAATCAGCTTTACGTGGGAACGGTGAACGCCGCCAGAGGTGCTGAGGTGTGGCAATATAACGGGGCCACGTGGATCCAGGTAGACAACGGATGGGATGGAGACACAGGCAACATGGCTGCCGTGGGAATGTGCGTCTATCATAACCTCCTTTATGTGGGGACGTGCAATGAAGCCAGTGGTGCGGAGTTATGGCAATATGACGGTGCACTGTGGATGCAGGCCAATACTGATGGGTTCGGGGATGGGAACAATGTCATGATCGAAGAGGACGGTATGGCCGTGTATAAGAATGCTCTCTTTGTTGGAACAAGCAATGACGTCACCGGGGCCGAGGTCTGGAGGTATGCGGCTGACATGACTGGCCCCTCGGTGTTGACGACTGCCCCCACAGACGGCTCCACGGACGTGCCTGTGAAGACAGCTGTTCGCGCGAGTTTTTCGGAGGCCATGAATGCCTCTACACTGGATGACATGACCTTTCTGGTAAATGATGGTTCATGCAACATCTTTGGCACGGTGACCTATGATGATAGGACGGCCACGTTTACTCCTAGAGCCGACCTGGCATGCAACACCATTTACACTGCTACCATTACGACTGGAGTCCAGGACTTGGCTGGAAATCCTATGGAGACTGATTATCAGTGGTCCTTTACTACTGGTAAGGATCCCAAAGGAGACATTAATGGTGACGGCAACGTGGATCTTACAGATGCGCTCTTGGCGTTGCAGGTATTGGCAGGTCTGGAACCTTCCACCCCTGTCCAAAAAGAAGCTGATATTAACAAAGATGACAAGATTGGTTTAGAAGAGGTGTTTTTCATACTCCAGAAAGCTGCAGGTCTTAGAGAATAGTTCCCTCCTACCGTTCCTTGGTAGCTCACCTAAGAACGAGGGTGACCAAGAAGCAGAATCAATTGATTTACAAATGAGGGTTTGCTCCCACGCACAAAACAGAGCTTGTCTCACCTTCGGCTCAATGGGGGCAAGCTTTTTCGCTGGTCCTGATAAAGCGCTTGGACTCGAGTCTTCTATTGGCTTTTGATAGACTCAAGTTTTTTCCCTTTTTTTCGGGTCGGACGCCCCAAGGAATTCCATCAGCCCTGCATACGTCGTCATTGGAGAAGATGGCGCCCTTGAGCGGCAAAAGCACCTGGATCTGATTTTTTCGGCCATAAGAGACGGTGTTCGGGCTATAGAGGACAGCTCGCCTGAAAACAAAGTGATTTTGGGCGATTTTGGGGCTGTTTTCCAGATGGGGACTTCAGAGAGGGAAGTGCAAGGGAGAAAGATTTCTTCAGGGGGAGGAGGCATGGAAAAATGAAGAGTCGCGTTTCAAAAAGGATGGGGGAGGGAACTCTCTGTCAGCGAATTGGGGCAGTCGGCTATGGATTGCTTGGCATGTCACTTGGAAAAAGAGCCATGACGTTGCTCCTGGCAGCATTTGGCCTTGTGCTCGCAGTGTCGCTGTCTGCTGCCCAGGAGACCGTGCCGTCCCAGATCCAGGCGGTCACCCTTTTTTCCAATCAGGCCTTGGTCACACGGGAGGCACAGGTGCAAGTCCGTGAGGGCTTAAATGAAATCCTGCTAGAAGTGAAAGCCTTTCGCGTGGACTCTGATTCTGTTTCTGCCAGGGTCTTGGGAGACGGCGAGGTCTACAGCGTGCAACTGAAGGAGATTTATTTGGAGGAGGCCCCGCAGGAGAATATCCGGGCCCTGGAAGAGAAGCTGCGGGAGCTCCAGGCGTCTTTGAAGGTGGTGGAAGACAGCAAGGCTGTCCTAAAAAACAAGGAGCAGTTTTTGGGCTCGGTCATTGACTTTGCAAAAACCCAGGTTCCTCAGGATATCAAAACCTCCTTTCCACAGACGGAAGACCTGGAGAAGACCATGGCTTTTTTGGGAAACAACTTTGAGCAGATTCACCATCAAAGACAAAGCTTGAATGACAAGACCGAATCAATAAGCAAGGAGATTCAAGTCGTAGAAAGGGAGCTGGCGTCTCTGACTGCTCGCCAACAGAGAGAAAAGAAGACGATCGAGGTTTTATTCAATGCCAAGGAGGAGCAGCAAATCAAGATTCAAGCCAGCTATCTCGTGTACAATGCCTTTTGGCAGCCCCTGTACAAGGCAGCCGTCCCGCTGGATTTGAAGGCAGTGAATCTCACCATGTTCTCAAAGATTCATCAAAAGACAGGGGAAGATTGGCAGAACGTGGACCTCTTTGTCTCAAATGTGGTCCCTCTCAAAGGCGCAGGTCTTCCTCAGCTTCCAAGTTGGATCCTGGACATTCAACGGCCTGAGACAGGAGTGTATCGCCGCGAACATATTGGTTTGAGCCGAAAGACTGCCGCCCCCATGGCTTCTGACGAGATGGACAAAACGGTTGCTGAGGAGACCAAGGCCGAAAGAGAGGCTGGCTTTGTGATGGCCCGGAGAAAGGAGCTGCCTCTATCCTTTGAATACCAGATGCCCCGGAAGCTTACCATCGAATCCAAGGACAAAGAGTCCCTGTTGCCCCTTTTCACTAAGACCTTGAAGGGAGAGTTCCTGCACTATGCCGCGCCAAAGATCACCCCTTTGTCCTTCTTGGTCTGCAAAGCCATCGCCGACAAGGAACTCCTTGGCGGCCCCATGAATGTGCATTTTGGTACCCACTTTGTGGGCAAGACCTTTCTGAAGGAAAAGAAGCCTGGCGAGACCTTTGATTTGAATCTTGGCGCAGATCGAGAGGTGAAGGTCAAGCGGGAAAAGATCACGGACAAGGTCAAAGAGACCTTTTTTGGCAAGTTTGAGAGGGATACCGTTGTTCGAAGTATGGCATTTAAGATCACTGCGGAAAACCTAAAAAACAACCCTCTGACCATCAATATCCTTGAGAGCATCCCTGTGTCGAGAACGGACAAGATCAAGGTGGAAGATCTAAAGATAAGGCCGGAGCCTACGGAGAAAAACTACCAGGACAGGGAAGGCGTACACCGTTGGTCATTTGTGCTTCAACCAAAAGGCGTAAAGCAGATAGACGTCTCCTTTGTGGTAAGCTATCCTAAAGAGGAGCCCCTGTTGGGGCTGTGAGGCCCTTTTTGTTCGTTGCTTGTCCCCCTGTTATGGACGGGTGCAAGAAGCAGATAGCAAGGAGAGGTCTATGAAATGATGCGATTGTCTTGCTTGGGCCGTGGCACGGTGCCCCTGTCCATGAAGGCCATCGTTCGGTGAGGAGGAAATGACGAAGTCGATTGAACAAAATGATGTGGTCATCGAGTCTTGGTCCGATCTGTGCGAAGGGGTCTATGAAGGGTCATGGCAAGAGGATATCTTACGCTTTCGATCCAACTATGCCTTTAGGGGCCTATCGAATAAGGATTACAGGCTGGTGACCAGTTTCGAGCGGAATTGCGGGGATTTGACGCAATTGGAGTATCACCTGCTGCGGAATTTCAGGAAATACGCACGGCACGATGACGTGGATATGCGTGACTCCCCCTGGAGATGGATGACCCTTGCCCAGCATCACGGCCTGCCGACGAGACTGCTTGATTGGACCTATTCGCCTTTTGTGGCCATGCACTACGCAACCTGCGAAACCAACAAATATGACGTGGACGGCGTCATATGGAAAGTCGATTTCGTGGCGGCGAATCATCTTCTTCCGGAGCCCTTGATCAACCAACTCACGGCGGCCAATGCCAATGCCATCACCGTCGGCATGCTGGAAAGAGCACTGCCCGATATTCGCAGTTTTGACAAATTAACGTCTGATACACTGGTTGCCTTCTTTGAGCCACCATCCATAGATGCACGAATCGTGAACCAGTTTGCCCTGTTTTCTTTCATGTCAAGCCCAAACGCAGGCCTGGAAGCTTGGCTGGACAAGCATCCAGGGCTTTACAGACGCATTATCATCCCAAAGGAACTGAAGTGGGAAATCAGAGACAAACTAGATCAGGCAAACATCACAGAAAGGATGCTCTTCCCAGGTCTTGATGGGCTGGCTTCTTGGCTTCGAAGGCACTATCAGCCAAGATCGTGACATTTAGCCAACGGGCTGCCTCTCAAAGATTCATGTCACAGGATCATGAGAAATATTCTGCTTGAGGGAGAACCGGGCGTAGGCAAGACAACGCTGTTGTGTCACATAGCGGAAGGTATTTCGCATCTGGGTATTGGAGGGTTCTATACACAGGAGATTCGGGAGAAAGGCAGAAGGGTTGGTTTCAGGATTGAAACCTTTTCCGGTGCATCTGGCACCCTCTCGCACACCAAGTCCAAGACTGGGCCAAGGGTAGGCAAGTACCGGGTTGATGTGTCTCGTTTTGAGAGGATTGGCGTGGAGGGATTAAAAAGGGCGCTTTCGGAAGCCAGTGTCATACTGATTGATGAAATAGGCAAGATGGAACTCTTCTCTGAGCGATTCAAAGAGGTGGTGCATGAATGCCTGGATTCGGAAAAGGTAGTTCTGGCAACGGTCATGTCCCGTTCCCATCCTTTTGTGGATGGCCTAAAGAGCCGTTCTGATGTAGAACGCGTAAAAGTAACAATTGGGAATCGTAATCAATTGGGATCTAAGCTTATCAAGGAGATTGGGGCCCTATGCGCTTTCAAGGGCATTGCCGGACCGGGCAGCAATGACCCGTGGCAGGAATGCCAACGGCACGACCCTGCGGTTTGAGTGACATGAGTAATCGTGATCATCTGTCACATGCTTCTGACGCGCGTTATCCTACCAAGATAGACTGGTGGCTGTTCATTCTTCTTCTTTCTGCTTCCGTCTTTTTTCTATATATTCCGGTAAGCCTCTTCTCAGAGCCTGTCCATCCCCTAGTTAAAATCTTTGGCAGCCTGTTTTTTGTCGCCATGGCTGCTGTTATCCCCTGGATCCTCTTTGGAACATGCTACATCCTGACGAAAGAAGAGTTGATCATTCGGTGCCTGTCTCGGGAATCTCGCATACCGCTTTGTGACATCGTTGAGGTTTTTCCGACCCGCAATCCGCTGTCTGCTCCGGCTTGTTCATTAGACCGGCTGCGTGTCAAGTTCAAGGGCGCCAAGTTTGGGGCACTGATTTCTCCCAAAGACAAGATGGCATTCATGTATGAGCTTTTGTCTCGTTGCCCCCAACTCAGGAGGGACAATGAAAGGCTGATTCTGAGATCGAGTACCTAGGAAGATTCTAAGAAAGGAAAGGAGCTGGGAATGGCGGATCTGAAAATCAGGATATACAAAGGCAAAGAGAAGAAGCCAGAAAAGACCATTACGGTCCCTGGGGGGATTTTGAAACTCGCGTCCAGGCTCGTGCCTAAGAAGGCTGCCGTTTTCTTGGAGGAAAAGGGCATTGATGTAAAGGAGATTATTGAACTGTCTCAGCAGCCGGATGTCCACGGCACTCTGGTCGAGGTTGAGGAACATAAGAAAAAGGAGAGGATTGTCATTTCCGTGGAGTAGCTGAAGCCGCTCACATGGCAGAACAATATATGGGAGGGCCGATTAGGAAGCGTCATCATGAAAGCCCTTATCTTCTTTCCTGCGGCCTACCGCCTGGCTGAAACACCCCGTACCTTGAAGATTGCCAAGGCATGCACAGACAGCCTTGATATCCTCTGCCTGAGTTTTGGTGAGCGTATGAAGCCCTGATTGAAGAGGGTTATCTCCTAGTGGTATTCTTTGGCAAAGCATTTTTTAGAATAGAAACAAGTGGCTCCACCAGGGTGGATGGCCGATCAACTGTGTAGTGTTGCCTTACAAAACCGTCTCCTTTCGGATTGACTTCCTCTTTGCGTTGTGTTATCGGCAAAATACGGGAAGTGTTTCTTATCTTCACATTGCGCTGATTCTGCCCTCACCTACACTTCAACTTCAACGAAATCTTAAACACCACCGTGAGTTCCCCATGGCCGCACTCTGTTGGGATGGCCTTGATAGATGACTATCGTGGGGCCTGCGGGGGTCACAAAGAGCACCGTCGGCTTTTCACAAAAAAGGCGCCCCATTCTTTTCACGGCGGGGGTTGTGGTCATCAGAAAGGCGCTGTTCTATCCGGTTTCCATGGCTCCTACGCAAAGGAGGGAGGCAAACCATGAAGGCTTTTCAAATGATGAAGCTCATGCTACAGGCCACCTTGATCATCCTTGGGACGGGTTTGGTGGCGACTCCCTTGATTCCAAACGACGGGGTTGCCTTCGGGCAACCGCCACTGCCGGGACCACCACCTGGACCGGTGGTTCCTGACGTGTTCTCACCCTACAGGACGTACTGGCCCCCGCATATTGATGGATCTCTGGGATGGTTTGAATGGGACATGAGAAGCGAGACCAGGTATGCCTTGGATCACGGCTTCATCTCCGTATGTAACGACGCAACGAGGCTCTATATTCTGGTGGACGTCCTCGACGACACAGGAGATGACCCAGGCGACGACTTCTGGCTGACCTTCGACGTGAATGGAGACGGCGTCATCACAGAGGGAGTGGACCTGAACTACTCTCAAGTCCCCGGGACCCATAACATGCGCTATGCCCACTACGCGGACCCTGCGGTATTGACGCCCCTCGTCCCAGGCCCTATTCGATCAAGTCTTGGTGCCGGTTTCGGTTGCTTCTTCTGGGATGGCACCAAGGTGATATATATTCCAGACTCCGGTCTCGCGCCCGTGTGCAACGAACATCGAGTCTGGGAGTTCGCCATAGACCTCAGTGAGATAGGGGCAGCGCCTGGAGGACTCGTCAGAATGGGCCTGCGGCTTGTCTCTGAGACGCCCGATTTTACAGAAAATGTCCCGGAAGACTTTGATACGGACTTCTCAGACCTCATAGAGATTCGGCTGGCATCTGTACCAGAAGAGATTCGTGATGATATCCCCGAAGCTGATCCAGCTGCGTCCTTGCGCTTTGACGAAGAAAAATCTGGAGGGCTCATCACCGCGTACGGCGTAGAGGTGACCCAGGCCGTTCAGGACAGACTCAACACCTTGCCCCTGGTGGAAGGCAAGACCACAGCGTCAAGGGTCTATGTTGAAGTCGACGGTATCGACTCTCCCCAACCGGCCATCGTCTATCTTTACGGAACCAGAGATGGCGATGATCTGCCGGGCTCACCATTGTCTATGCTCCATGTGTCTCCTGCGGCCGTTGAAAGGGGGAGGCTGTCTCATACGGCAAACTTGCGCCTACCACGGGGCTGGACAGAAGGCACTGTGCGATTCCACAGCCACGTCTATGACCTGTTTGATCGTCGTCAGGACATGTCGACCCCATTTACCCTCGCCTTTGAGACCAGGGACATCCCGCTCTATTGGACCGTGCCGTTACGCGTAGCGTTGCCAGAGCCATATGGGGAGACGTTGCCCATGGATATAGATATAGCCCGGCAGGAAAGCTACTTGAAGGCCGTCTATCCCGTACCGGACATAAGGTTCGTGAGGCTCAACCCAGAGTTCACACCCCTCGTGCGCCTCTGCGAGGACGGTAGCTGCATTAAGGCAAACGCCATTTTACAGCTGAACCTCTACTACGATAATCTGTTGCTGTCTTGGGCTCTCAAGGGCAAGACGCCCCCAGATCAGATGTATGGCGTGGTATATGAAGGAGGAGGACGTTCTGATCCCACGTGGAGTCCGTATGAGCCGGGGCGTGGACTCGTGTCAGTGGGAAATGTCCGTTTTACCCCCGGCATTTTGGGGGTAGAACACGACTGGTATAACGAGCATGCTATAGCCCACGAGATCAATCACAACCTGGACAGGGCTTCAGATTGGACACTGGCAACGTGGGGTCGCCATGTGGGGAACCCGGATCCCTGCACCTGGCACGGGTGCCCTTGCAAGGCCGATGATCGAAATAGTCTCAATGGTGATGCCGTGGCAGACTGCGCAAGGCTTGGACTCCCAGCCTGTGAGGGGGGCGCGGGAGACTGCGAGGATTATGAGAACAATGGTTGGGGCTGTGGTGGAGACTCGCCGGATCCTGACTGGCCGTGGATGGACGATCATATCCACGAATACGGCTTTGATACCCGTCTCCCTTGGGTAGATGGACTTGGACGGATGTTGGACCCCGGTGGCTATCCCGAGGATTTTGAAGAGAGACGCTTTACGGTGGTTCCAGACACGTGTCCGGACTTCATGTCATACTGTGATTCCAAAATGGTGGTGGACGATGAGGAGGTGGACATATATCCCGGAAGCTGGATATCTCCCTACAGGTGGGAAAGCCTGTTCGACTTCTTTACCCCCGATCCACCATACGCCCTCGAGCCCATGACCGTCATATACGTTTCAGGGGAGATAGGGTTAGACGGAGGCATCTTACACCCTGCGTTCATTCAAGATGGTTTTCCAACAGAAGAGATGGCCCCCGGCGGCGAGTATGCCGTAGAAGTTCAGGACCCTAACGGATCCCCCCTGCTGACCAGGCGCTTTTCGGCGGTCCTCAGCAGCCGTCAAGGGGAAGAGGTTGAAAGGATCGGTTTCAACTTCCAGCTCCCCCTGCCACTATCGCCAATACAACTCCCATCCCAGTCAGAACAGCTCCCGGATGAGATAAAGATATCGAAGATCGTCCTGAAGAGGACAGTCCATCAAGAGGAGGAGATCCTAGATGACATCGTGGTGTCTGAGAACCCTCCGTCCGTCATCGTGGTGGCCCCGAAGGGTGGCGAATACTGGCAAGGGCTTGAGACAATCGAATGGAGAGCTGAAGATCAAGACGAGGAGGCTTTGTTGAGCTTCACCATCTTGTATTCTCCCGATGACGGCAACTCCTGGTTTCCTGTGGCGTGGCTCGTCCAAGGGGAATCCTATGAAGTGAACACAGCCATGCTGCCTGGAGGAGATAAGGGAAAGATTCGGGTCATTGTGACTGACGGCTTCAACACGGGCGAAGCCGATTCTGACGGGAGATTCATGGTGCCGGGAAAACCGCCAAAGGCATTCATCATTGGGCCAAGTCCCAACAGCCATTTCTCTTCAGGCGAGGTGATCGCATTCGAGGGAGATGGCCATGACCTGGAAGATGAGTTCATCGCCGACACATCCTTTGCCTGGTCATATGGCTCAACAGTCTTTGGACAGGGTAGAAACGTGCATGCCAGGCTGCCCGGGGGACTCCATGAAGTGACCCTGACCGTCTTTGATAGTGATGACAACGTAACCCGGGAGACGGTTGTGATCTCCGTTGCCTCAGAGATGGAATGCTTTGAGGTGAACCGCATGAGGGTGACAGATAGGAAAAGGCGGGGCGCAAAACAAGACAGGATCGAGATTCAAGGCAGTCTGAAGTTGGCCTATGACGCCATGCCCTTTGATCCGGAACAGGACGTCGTCACTGTGACGATCGATAGTCAGGCAGTGACCATCCCCAAAGGATCCTTTGTGCAAAACCGTTCCGCACGGTTTCGCTTCAAAGGACATATCCCGAATGTGGGGTTTGTTCATGCCTACCTCGACTTTCGCACATGCTGGTGCCGAATCCATATCCGGGGCCTGGAAACGAGTGGGCTTCTGGAGGGAGATGGAGCCGCTGTCAAGCTCAGTGTAGGCATGAATATCGGCAATGATGATGTTGATTGGACAAGAAAGTGGAACTGGGGCAACCTGGGATTAGGGCGGTTTGTTGAATGGCCGGCGATCAGATGCTGTCAATTGGGCACCTATGACTAAGAATTGACTGAACCAAAGGGGAACTGATAGAAGGCAGGGACGTTTCGACCTGCCTTCTTTGGTTTTACCCTGCTTCATCATCATGAGTGACGAACCATTTGCCATAAAATATCGTGAAACAGCCCAAGCCAGAATATGGTTGAGCAGGTGCAAATCGACGCATCCGTAAGAAGAGCAGCGAGGCATTGGAATCTCCAGGTCAAAGAGATTCGAGAAGACATGCCCATGGCAGGGAGTCCGGAGCGGTACGAGCTGAGGTTTGTTGTTCACTGCCATGACAACCGGCTCTATGTCCTTGAAAGCCTCTTCAAAGACCATGTTGGCCACAAGCACAGGATCATAGGTCTTCTTGATTATCTTTCCCGGCAGGGCACACCGGCAATACGGCCGTACCTTTGCACGAAGAACAAGGGCTGCATTGTAAACTGTGATGATCGCTTCTGGCAGCTTGCGCCCTACATTGAAGGCGCCCCCCTGGACAGGCCAGGGTATGTCTTTGACAATTGGCGCGGCAGCGTCCTGGCTGGTTTCCTGATTGACCTAAGAGAAAAAGCCAGGGATGTTCCGGGCTTTAGCCCGTTGGAACCCTTTTCTATAAAGGGCTATATTTACGGACTCATGTCTCAAATCAAAAGGCACAAGCCCGAGTTGTTCAAAGAAATGGTTCCTGTGGTGGCCTTCCTTGAAAAAAGGTTCATGGCCGTTCACGACAGGCTGCCCGTGGCCTTTTGTCATGGGGATTATCATCCGCTTAATGTGATATGGTCCTCAGATAGTATCCATGCAGTGATTGATTGGGAGTTTTCGGGATACAAGCCTGAGATATACGATATAGCCAATCTCATCGGCTGTAGCGGCATGGAGGACCCTGGAGGTCTGTCAGGGGACCTGGTCAAGGAGCTTGTCAGGCAATTGAGAGGGGCAGGCATGATATCCGATTTGAGCTGGGAGCACTTGTGTGAGTTCGTGGTGGCCATGCGCTTTGCGTGGATGTCTGAGTGGCTTCGGAACCAGGACCAAGACATGATCGACCTTGAGGCCCTTTACATGAGACTGCTTGTGGCCCATTCCGAGAGACTGAAGAGCCTTTGGGGCCTGTGACCATTCTGCCAAAGGTGCTATGATGAAAGCCATGACAAGAGAGCAACGAGAAAAGCTCAGGGAGCATATGAGGGATAAGATTGGTGTCCTGAAAAAGGATATTGTATCTTATAAAGAGCTGACCAGGCCCGTGGCACCGGACAACGCCATAGGGCGGCTTACCCGCATGGAGGCCATAAGCAACAAAGGTATTCATGAGGCGGCATTGCGAAAGGCAGAGCATACCCTGTCAAGGCTGGAACGTGCTTTGCATATGATAGATGATCCGGATTTTGGATTGTGCATACAGTGTGAAGAACCCATCCCCTTCAAAAGGCTCGTGGTCCTTCCGGAAAGTGTCCTTTGCGTTCAGTGCGCGGAGAAGATGGGGAGGTAGGGTATAGGGTTGAGGGCGGAAAGAAGAAGTTGGTCGGGACGACTGGATTTGAACCAGCGACCCCAGCGTCCCGAACGCTGTGCTCTACCAGACTGAGCCACGTCCCGACCGATTCTTATTTTTTAAGCCACTTCTTTAGATTTGTCAATCTTCACGGTTTCGTCAAGAATCGTCACCGCAGTGAACCCCGGATCGGAGTCCGGGGCACATAGCTTCTATAACTATCTGAATAAACTGGATGCCGGCTGCCGCCTGTATGAGGGAAAAGTCGATTTTCTGACTTTTTACGAAGCCACCAGGCCAAGCCCCTAGACGACATCAAAGGGGTTCTCAAGAACGATGGTGGCCTCACGGCCTGCCCCTACAGAGACGATCTGAATGGGCGTTTCGGTCAACTCTTCAATGCGCTCCAGATAGGCCTTTGCATTCTCGGGCAGGTCCTCCAGGCTCTTGGCCCCTGAAATATCCTCAGACCAGCCGGGCATTTCCTCGTAGACGGGGGCGCATTTTCCAAGGACCTCTAAGGCTCCCGGAAACTCTGACATCCTATCTTGGCCATGCTGGTAGGCCGTGCAGATCTTCAAGGTGTCCAGACCGCTCAACACATCCAGCTTGGTGATTGCAAGACCGGTGAGGCTGTTTATGCGTGCAGAGTTTCGCACTACCACGGTATCCAACCAACCGCACCGCCTCCGTCTGCCCGTGGTGGCCCCAAACTCCGCTCCCTTTTCTTGAATCCTGTCGCCGATTTGGTCATGAAGCTCCGTGGGAAAAGGCCCTGCCCCCACTCTGGTGGTGTAGGCCTTGACCATGCCGATGACGCCATGGATCTGCGTGGGACCGATGCCGGCACCGCAGCAGGCATTTCCTGCCACCGTGTTTGAGGAGGTGACAAAGGGGTAGGTCCCATGGTCGATATCCAGGTGGGTGCCCTGGGCCCCTTCAAAGAGGATGTTGTCTCCAGCCTTCACGGCATTGCGCAGGGTGACAGAGACATTTGCCACATGGGGACGAAGGGTTTCTGCGTAGGGCAGAAACTCTGCCAGGATCGATTCTTCATCCACGACGTCAGACTTGAGGAACTCCTTTAGATAGAAGTTCTTTTCGGGCAAGAAAGACGAAAGCCGTTCTTTGAAGCGGACAGGATCAATAAGGTCGCAGAAACGGATCCCCCGTCTACTCACTTTATCTTCATAACAAGGCCCGATCCCTCTGCCTGTGGTTCCTATCTTTTTGTCCCCCTTGAGGAGTCTCTCCCTGCCGTGATCCACCAGTTTGTGATAGGGCATGATGAGGTGGGCATGTTCGCTGACCTGAAGATTGTGAGGGCCCACGGAGACGTTTCGTCCTTTCAGGTTCTCTATTTCCTGGATCAATACGGCAGGGTCCACGACCACCCCATTTCCAATGACACACAGCTTGTCCGGATGGAGGATTCCAGAGGGGATCAAGTGGCTAATGAACGATTCCCCATTTACGACCATGGTATGGCCTGCGTTGTTTCCTCCCTGAAAACGGGCCACGACTTGGGCCTTTTTTGCCAAGACGTCTACGACTTTTCCTTTGCCTTCATCACCCCACTGGGTGCCAATCACCACAACATTAGACACGGCCAACTCCTCATGAAAGTGTCATCTGAATTGGAAAGACTTGCCAGTGCCCGGCTTATTCCACTGCATGGGTGGATGGGCACAAGGTAGGGACAGAACCCTGGTTTCCCTACCAGAGGGGGGGCGGGTTGTCAATAAGAAGACCTTGAGGACGGGCTCTGTACGCTGCTGACCAGACGTTTCTCCTTGAAGAACGCCTGGATCAGTTCTCTGCATGCCTTTTCAAGGATGCCGCCCTGCACGTCCATCTTGTGGTTCAACCGGGGATCGGAAGAAAGGTCGTAGAGGGAGCCGGCAGCGCCCCATTTAGGGTCCTTGGCCCCGAAGACGAGCTTGGCAATCCTTGCATGGAGCAAGGCGCCCATGCACATGACACAAGGTTCCATGGTCACATAGAGGATGGTATTGACGAGGCGGTAGTTGCCCAGGGTCTTCCCTGCCGATCGCAGGGCCAGGACCTCGGCATGGGCCGTGGGGTCAGACAGGGTAATCGTTTGGTTGTGGGCCTTGGCCAACACCATGCCTTGGCCGGAGACAAGTAAGGCCCCCACGGGTACCTCCCCCTCGGCGGCAGCCCTCTTTGCCTCCAGAATCGCCTCTTCCATGAATGCTTCGTGGGTCAATGTGGGTACCTAAGATACAGCGGCGACTTTCTTGACAGCACAAGCCAAAGACACTATAAGATGTGTGAAACAGAATCGTGCGCCCATAGCTCAGTGGATAGAGCGCCGGACTACGAATCCGTAGGCCGCAAGTTCGAATCTTGCTGGGCGCACCAAGAATTTCAATAGGTTAGCAAAGATTTTGCTAGCCTATTTCCTTTTCTGCACCCAAATCATGCCTAAATCATGCCTAAATCATGCCTAAAGTGTTTTTACCGATGCTTCTTTTTGTTTACCGGAGTTCCCCTGAAAGGCACTGTTCAGGAGGCTCCCGTCCGCAGATCCACAGACGTTTTCTACATATTTGCTGTAGACCTTGATCAGCATCTCTGTGTTCCGATGGCCCATAACCCTTGCTATCCACAAAGGATTTTCGCCACAGCTTAAGGCTAGTGTGGCAAATGTGTGCCTGGTTTGCTTCATCGCCCTAAGCGTAACACCCGCCCTTTCCAGTGCGGAAATCCAAACCCTCTGCCTTAAGTAGCTGGTGTTTATGGGATTTCCGCTAGGCGCACAGAAAAAGTATCTGCACTGCAGCTGATCATGGATCCTTTTTTGAGCTATCAAGCCTTCAAGCATTGCCGGAATCAGTTTGATCGTCCTTCTGCTGTACCGATTCTTGGTGCCGCCTTCGATCCTTTTTCCGTTCTCATCAAAGGTCATGGCGCGGCGGATGTGGAGAAGCTCTCGTGACCAATCAATGTCTTCCGGCTTGAGCGCGATCAATTCGCCCTGCCTAAGTCCCGATGACAATGCAAATTGGAAGTAGGGTTTCCAATGATCCGGGAGTTCCGCCAAGAGCATGCGTTGTTCTTCGAAGGAGAAGGGGAAGATTTTTTCCAGAGGATCTCCTTCAGGCAGCTTTTTGAAGCCAAAAAAAGGATTGTAAGTCTCGCCCCACCCATATTGGACAGCCGCGCTCTTGCAGATTGTCTTTAAGGGGACAAAGCACTTGTTAATGGTTGCGTTGCAGATGGGTCTTTTTCTGTACCGTTGTTTTCGAGCCCATGAAATGAATCTCTCAAAAGAGCCTATATCGAGGCTTTCAAATGACATCTCACCAAAAAAGGGGGCCAAATAGAGATTAATATAGGCCTTATATCCCAGCAATGTGCGTCCTGACACCCGCCCAGAGTTCTTAAGCAAGTCGTACCATGTCCACACATAGTCTTTGAAAAGAACTTGATTTGGATTTAAGTGACCTTTATCTGAAATCTCCTCTTTATCAGACAAAGCCCTTTCTTTTTCAGTGAAATAACGCGCCTTTTGGCTCTTAGGAAAGACATGGGCGAAGATAAAAGACCCGTTTTTTATCGCAACCGTTATCCTGTTCAGTTGTTGTCTGACTGCCTTGGCGTTCTTTTCATTCCACGCGAGTTCTGATGATTCCCTTACCCTTTCTCCCATATAACAGAAGTCTACCCAAACCTTCCCGTTGATCTTACGCACCGAGCCCTCCCTATTCACGTTCAGGCTGGCTCTATGGCGTTTGGGTCTGGAGGGTTGTCTCGATTTGGGAAAAGGGATGACTCGTGCCATTGAATCATTACCAATGACCATGGCTGCACTCCTTCCTATTACCACCTCCTTCCGCTGATTTTCACCGAATCGGTTCTAGCAAGAAACTTACCCACATGCAAGGGAAGGAGGTTTTAGATGTTGATCGAGCTCTTGGGCTGGTTTGAACAAAGCATCTCACTTGACGCAGCAGGAGTGTCTCCTAGGCGAGGTTCACAGGGGGCTTCGTCCTCTGAGCCTAGGGGTTGTTCGATCCATGCTTGGATGGCCGACCATTTGAATAGAATCTTCTTAGGCCTTGGCTTTATGTAATGTTTCCCTCGCACAAGAATCCCTTCATAGATCAAGTTGTACAAAGTCCGTTTTGAGAATTTGATCCGCTCGCTCAGTTCCCTTACAGTCAGGTATTCTTCCATAATAGCCATCGCTGAAGCAGCCTCGGTAGTTAGCGGAAAGAACCTTTAGGTCTCATGAAACCCCTTTTCGGTGTTCCGTCTGGTCAGGTGAAACGCTATCCCTGTCCTTTATCCATTGTTTTACAGGACAAGATGATTCACAGAAGGGTTTTATGGCAGAGCTCTTGCATCCATATCCGGTGTATGCATGTTCGTAGGCGTAGGATGTTTGAGCCAGGATTTCGGACTCCCGGATAACTCCTTTGCCGTCAGTGGGTCTGTTCTTCCGCGCCCATTTGGTTAAAGCCGCCAGTGCCATGTCGTACGGGAACCCGATCCTCTTAAGATGGACGGCGAGACGGAAGCAGCTTACTCTTTGAAATTTTTCCACACCGTCTTGCAACATCTTGCGGGCGCATGGGGGAAGACCGAACCGGTTAGCCCCACCATTGTTAGGGCCGTTTGTTGAGGGCTGAGGCACAGCTTCGTGCGCTGGCCAATCATTCATATCTATGATGCCGTCCAGAACGTCTTCGCCGACCCGCTCAATCGATTCAAGAAAGGCCCACTGGTCAGCGTGGGGAACGAGCGTTTTTGCATCGATAAAGACTGTCTTTCCCAAGTTCACGAGGCGCCCGAAAAGTGGAGCATTTATGAAGCTGCCAAACGAAGTCTGTGTGCCCAGGGAGTCCTGCTTGGGGAATACCTCTGTGTCAGGCCGCTCGATTTCGTGGAGGATGTTTTTGACCACGATCCTTGCCTTTGAGGCTTTTACACCCTTTTCTGAGAAGAAAATCCAGACGTGAAACCCCTTGGATTTGCTGGTTTCAATATAGGCAGGCAGCCCTAAATGCTTGGCCACGCCTACGAACTGAACTGGTGTCCAATTGTCCGAATCATCGAAATCGACTGCAATTGCCCGGGTACGGTCTCCAACCAGAAGATAAATGCCGCATGGTTGTCTGCCCTGAAGGTGGGCGAGGATCGTGTCATACGTAATGGGCCTTTTCTCCTGCCATGAGCGCCCAGTCGCCGGGTCATAGGTCCCGTAAAAGTCGGTCTGCCCGGAAAAGTATGACCTGAAAAGCGCAACCTTTTCCTCTGTTGTTCTTTCGTTTTTGGCTGATGTGCTCATCTTCTCATCCGCTGGGCTAAGTCCCGAACCTCCAGAAAATTGGGTTCGGGGCTTTTCCCCTGTTTGCGGATGAAATGGGCAGGGTGTTTCAGTCGAATCGAATGGGCCCATCAGAACCAAGGACCTGTTTGACGAGCCGATCTGTGGACAGGTGGTTAATGATCAGGTCGCGCCAGTGCAAGGCAAGTTGGGCAGGATCCAAGTCCAGCAGTTGAGGGGGAAGGATTGCTTTGTTTTCCTCAAAATAGGTCTCGACGATAAAGCAGCGTGTCTTCCAGTCCAGTTGATCAACGTGGTAGGCGAAGACCCATTCAATATACTTTTGCCTTTCCAAGGCCTTTATCGTCTCTGCCAGCTCTGACAGAACCAGCTCAAGGCCTTCCAGCTTCTTGTTCGTCACATTGACCAAATTTGTCTCGTAATCCGCTGCCTGATCAAGGTTTGAGACATGTTGAACGAGAAAAATGGCTTCTCCCAGAGCCTCTTTTTCAGAAAGATACCGTCGTAGGCGAATCCCTTTTTCGTAGATGTGGCGGACAAATCCGGCAATTACCCTGTTGAAGACCGGATGGGAAATACGCTTCGGGGCTTTGAAGCGAAAACTCTGAGCGGCCAGCTCGATGGGCTCATCTATTTCACTGGAGATCCGCTCCTCCGTAAGAAGCTCAAAAATTACATTAACAACCTTCTTGAGCGCCTTGGCGTGATCAGAATTCATCATAGAAAAACTCCTCGACATCCCCGGTTTTGGCGGCTGTAAGCGGTGAGAATGTCCTGTTCCAGCGATTGTCCTGTTGCCGTATGGCGCTTTGCACGGCGTGCACCGGCTTATAATAAAGATCTTGAGAGCGCTTGATGATTGCAGCTTTGAAGTTGCGCTCGGGAATCTGCAAGGGACCGTGAGTCTTAAACCTGATAATATCTGTGCCGATTCGTGCTATTGCCTCTCCTACCTCCAACGTGATTAAGTCATCACGGTGAACGAGATTTTGCAGGTCTTTGGTCAAGTGCCGTGCGTCATTTGAATCCACATTCATAATAATGGTAGCTGCTGTGCTCGACAGGGCGTCAATCTGCCTGGCGGCGAATTGCCTCAGATAGTGATGGGCAAGCGTGAGGCTTACGCCAAACTTTCTTGTCTCAGCGATGAGGTCTTCCAGCGCTTCCGTGATGAATCGGTGAGCCTCATCGGCATAGATGTGAAACTGCCTGCGGTTGGCAGCAGAAGTGTCGCTCCGGCCTAAAGCCATAAGGTGGAATTGCGAGAGCATGAAACATCCAAGTATTTCTCGTACTTCGGAACCAATCCTGGCAAGATTGACGAGGAGAACCTTCCCTTCGTCCATGGCCTGGCGGAAGTCGATCAGGCTCTCGGGCTGAGAGAGCATGAGCGACACTGTGCCGGCGACAAGAAGCTTGCTCAGCTTATGCTTGGGAGGATCCAAAGCCTCATTGGAATAACGGTTAAAATCGTTCTTCCAGAACAGGTAAGCAGTCTGGTTATCAACCACATCGAGAATCTCTTTTCGCAGGCGCTCGCTCTCGTCGGTCTTGCGACGAAGTAGGTTGGATAGGTCAAGCAGCGTGCTGTCGGACAGCTGAAGCAACGCATAGAGGCCGTGTCTGAGCAGGTGCTCCATACGATCTCCCCAGCCCGTAACAACGCTTTTGATGGCCGCCACCAGATCGTCTGCGGTTCGACTCAAATCCTGGCCGGCGCTCTTTTTCAGCGGATTCCATATCGGCACATGATTAGGGTCTCCAGGATCAAAGTATATCGTTCTTTCAACGTGCTTCTCCTTTATCAAGCAGAGAAGCGCCTCAACCAAATCGCCGTGGGGATCGAGTACCGCCACACCTATTCCTTTGTCGATATCGTCGAGCACCATCCTGGCCATTGTTGTGGACTTGGTGGTTCCGGGTTTACCGATAATGTGTGTGGACCTGGAGCGGACATCAAGAGGTATGCAGACAGGTTGTTCAATACCGGCATACACGCATGTCCCTATTGGAGTCCCGGAATGGAGGTTGGCATTTCGCACAGGCAGTGTTTCAAGGACTGGCAGTGGCGGGTTATGATACTCTAAAATCTCCGCTGGTGGGATGTGCACCGGCCCTGTCAGTTCTGCGGAGTTGACCAGGAACCCTGGACGATAGGTGGCGCCAATGGTGAACATCTCCGTAATCGTGTCCCGAGAAAGCACTGCGCTGTAGTCTTTGTCGGTCACGTACTTGAGCGGCCTGCCGCCGTGCTGAAAAAGGTTAAGGAATGTGGCAAGAACCTTGACATGGTCGGAGCCGTCCTTGCCTGGCGATGCCACCCCTATGCGCAGAGCCAGGGCGTAGAGAGGCTTGTCGTTGTGGGCCTTGGTTTCCAGCTCCCGGGCCATGTGGTGCAAATCTCCGGAAGGGGCTTGCTGGAGGTACCTTTGGGGTAGCTGTACGCCGCTGATTAGTTTGAGGTTATACTCGATATCCAGCAGCACCCTGACGTTACGGTGCCAGCAATGGCGGGCGTTGACGGGCTGGAAAAGTGCCTGGTAGAAGCCCGTGGCCGGGGGTTCGATACCCATCAGCGCCACCACCAGGGATTGATACGTTGTAATCTTGAGCTCATCCGGACGGGTTAAGAGGTGCGAATATGGAGGGGGTGGATAGCAATCCAGGAATGTGATTTCATCGCCGCGCTCTCCAGTGATGCCCGCAGAGTGGACAGCTGATGGAGCCGATAGTTCGCACCGCTCAAAGTGCCCGCGGAAAGCCGTTTCCAGGATGGGCAGGTCTCTGTGATGCACTAGAAACTGAAGCCGGATTCCCTGGACGTTACCCAGTATCTCAAATCCTATTCGGTGGCTTGCACTACCAAGTTGTTTCAGAAACAGTTCTGAATGAAGCCAGCTGAATTCCTCTTCAGGGGAGAGCCAGATTTGGGTTCGCACAAGTTCGCCGGGCTTGAAAAGCGCTTCGGGGACGGGATTGTCATGAACTTGGCCTGACAAGAGCTCGGGGGCTTCAGTGAAGGGCAGGTAACGTGGTTCAAGGGCGACAGGGCCTGTCATTATGTCTGGCGAACAACCCTTGGCAACCTCCTGGCGCAAGAGCGCTTCTGCTCTTGCCGCCATCATATGGGGCCTCGCCTGGACGATGAGAGACTGTTCAACTGACACGGCCCTCCTCCTTTCTACGCCTAAGTGTGGCTTGTGACCTGTAAGCGGCAGAAAGGGGACGTGTGTTTCAGCTGAAGTCTAAGGAGGCTGCATATTACCTTCCAATTTGTCTCATCCGACGAACCATGCTGGGGTGTTCTTCAAGCACCTTTGGGAAGTTCGCCCTGATCCTGGCAGCGCTCCCTTCAGTCAGTTCTTGGGGGAGTAAGTGACCGTATCGCTGCAGGTATTCATCTGATGCTGCCAGCTGTCCGTCAACGGTGAGACTTTGCCAGTAGTCGGAGATCCGCGCCGAAATTTCATTCTTCGCATATTTTTCCGCCACCAGGTCGCCAATGGTCTTGAGGACTTGATACAGACCCCCCTCTTTTCCAGTCCTCACCATCTCAAAGGCTGCCTTGTGCCCGCTGGTACCAAACGCCTTGTTGAGAAGATCTGCGCATTGACTCCAGTACAATTCCCTGTTTTCGGGGACGCCGGAGCCGATTCTCAGCACCGTTGTCAACAGGTGACGGTAGAAGTCTGAGAGAAAACTCTCGTATTCATTCCAGTCCTCTATAATAGCTCTCTGCACGGAGAAGGAATTAATGGCCTGGTCTACCCTGGCTGATACTTCGTCAACGGTCCGGGACGGGTCGATGCTTTCCAGAAGTTGCTCGAGTTTTGTTGACATTTTAGTCCCTTAAATTACAACCGTCTGAAAACGGATGATGTCTTCTTCAACGATTCCACATACGTCCTGATGAGTTCCTGATAATTGTGGGCATACCTTTCCGGTTGGTCTGTGCGCATCGAGGACGAGAGATGCTGGCCACATTGGGCGATAAACTGGTGGATGATATCCACTTTCTGCTCCCATGAATTGGGTTCCACGTACCTGTCAAAGGCCTCTCGAATATATCGCTCCACTGATTCCGCCTTAAGATGTTCTGCTATTCTATCCAACACCACTCTCAAACCGCCGCTGGTGCCGTCACGGGCATCCTTGTAGGCAGAGATTATGTCTCCGCCCTGACGTCGGTATTCTCGATCCAGGATTTCTTTGGCTCGCCCGGCTGCCTCAGTACGAGATAGATATCCCCCATGGACTACACATCGACCGACGTGGTAGTTGTAGTAATCGGTAATCACGTCCGTGAATTCCTCAAAACTCTCTACACTGTTGCTGTGGAGAGCATAACGCATGCGTGCCTCATCGTGAGGACTTCCCACGCTTCTGGCGATAGCCATCTCATCTGTTGCGGTGAGCAGATATTCCAGTGAGCCCATTTTCTCCTCCCTGGCTTTTCTTCAAAGCCTTTTCAGCAGATCTGAGATTTCTGCTTTCAGTCTGCCGTAATGCTCTATGATCGTCTCCCAATGACCTGCAAGCTGCTTTGCAGGCAGCCCTTGCAGGTCAGCTGGCAACTCCTTTCCGATGCCGCCCATGAATGCCTCCATGAGCTTAACCTTGGCATCCCAGTCGCGCGGGTCCACTGTTTCTTTGAAAATCCTGTTGATGTACTTCTCTCTTGCTACTTGCTTGAGACATTCCGTCATGCCATCGAAGACCCGGCGCATCCCGCCATTTGTGGCGTGCCGCCCCTCGGCGAGAGCAGCCCTGTAGCCTCCTTTGGGGTTAAAAGCCTTTGACACTAGGTCAATGGCTTCAGCAGAAATGGCAGTTTTCTTCACGGTTCCTGCCGGTGAGGACGTGTGGCGTAACATGTGAGCGTAGAAGCTGGTGATCGTATCATTGAATTCAAAGCTGTCCTTAACCGTAACTGCTTCCGCTATGTAACTCGCCCGGGCTTTGTCCAGCGGCTGCCCGACCTTCTTGGCGAGGTTCTCTTCGCTCAGTTCGGCCATGAGCCTTTCAAACAACTCGGTTTGGTTATCACCTTCGCATGGCTGTTTCGCGACGGACTTGACTGTGGAATGACGGACAGTCCCAACTCCCTCGCCGAATAGCGCTTTGTGAAGCTGCCGAACATCCTGGTAATCACATTTTTGAGCAAACTGAGTGAGCCTGATGTATGACTCCATCGGAACCAGCGGGAAAACATCATCAAGCTTAAGTATCGAGGGCGGCAGAGAGATCACCAGGCGAAGCAAATGTTCACCAAACCTTTTGGGATAGCAGTGGTCTGTGATGTGGAAATCAACATAGTCTTGAAGAGCAGACCTGGCTTTTCCGATGCGCCGATTCAAAAGAGAATCTGAAACAAGTTTCCAGAACCTCTTTTCATTGTCATCAACAAGCAACTTCACGCTTCTGTTCACCGGACTCTGGGGGTCAGCCACAGCCGGTTTGGCATCAAAGAACCCGGCTTTTAAACTGCCCAGGACTATCGATTCATCGGTCATGAAGATCCGTACGGCATCGTCCACACCATTGATGGTATGAATCTTTATGTCGCCTTTGTGGCGAAGCAGACTCTCTTGTGCTGATTTGTATTCTACAGGTGTCAGCAACTGTGAGGATCGGTCCTTTCCCAGGTCAGGAATTACAAAGGCGGACACTTCTTGCGACGCAAGTACTGCTTCAAGCTTCACTGAGATTCCGCTGACAGGCACAACGTCACCATCCAGCGACGCAACGTGCCCGGTGCTCACTATATCTTCCTTAAGAGTCACCCTAAACGAAGCAGACAGTAGAGCAAGCAACACGGGAAGATCTGCAGAGAATCCGCAGATCTCAAGCCCCAGGCCATGCGATGCCGTGGCACCTAGGTTTACGGCTGAGATCTTATAATTCATCCTTGGTACAGCCAGGTGATCTCTGATGTTGTCAATGATAGGTAGGACCACTGAGCGCAAATGTTGCCTGGTTCCAGCCTTGAAGCTGACTGGCCCGCGAAAGACCAGACGATCACCCTCACCATTATCAGAAATCCGTGCTATGATTTCAGTCACCAAGGCCGGGCGCTCATCCGCCGGCTGTAGGACAATAACTACCGTTTTTGCCCTGCCGATCATAGTCTGCCTATTCCTCTTGGACTCGTTGGGCCTTTCTCAGTCCTATGCTGCCACTTTCAAGCCCAGCAAAGAAGTCCAGAATTAGCTCTCCGGCCATAAGAGACAGCGTTCTCGTTGGTTTCTGCTTGGGCATTTCAGTCTCTGCCGCCATGGCCAGGTCTTTGCCTGGAAATGCGAAAGCCCATATGACGTCCTCGCTGCTGATTTCCCCCTGCCAGAGAACTCTTCCGTTTGAAAGACGAACCGTATATTCGCCTGGGATAATCGAACTCAGGTACGCTGGAGTGGCGGAAACAGAAAATGAGCCGACAACCACCTCCTCTCTTAAAACTTCAACCTCAATCAACATTTTGGTGGCTAGAAGCTCTTGAGCCTCTTCTTTGATGCTTCGGTACTGTGCGAGCCACTCAGGATGACTACTCAGTGCGGTTAAGAGGGTTTCCTTTTGCTTTTCCCTCCCCTCGAAGGTATCGGTTGCCAGATCGTATACTAAAGGATAGACCACATCGAGTGTTTGTTCATCTCCCTTCTGAGGTCTTTGGACCAATGACTTCAGCGCCGCCTGTGCAAAGTCCTGGAACTGACGAAATCCCAGCCTGTACTCGGGTTGTTTGCCGAGTTTGTAGATTCTGTCGAAGGCCTCTCGCATGGCTTTGCGTGGGTGGTCACTCTCAAGCGCACGCGCTATGATGGGAATGAAGTACAGGCGTTTGCTATTTGGCATTTTTCAGACTTTCCGAGTGCTCCATGAGTTGCAGTGCTCTTTCTATACCACCACCAACGCCCGAACTCATGACCGTCTCCATAAATGCCGGATTTCCCGCCAGTGTCTCTGCGGTATTCTGCCATAAGTCAGGGATCCTTGATGCTCCAGCCTCCTGCGATTCTCTGAACCATGTGTTCCCTGCGAAACGACTCAAAGTGGCCTTGCTTAATCCATACCGGCGTGCCATCCTGGACACCGAGTATTCATCGTCCGTAACGTCTGAGTATATCTCTAAGATTAAGTGTTCGAGGGTTTTTTTACCAAGCCCCCTAATAGCGGGACGCAATCGATCAATGTTTCTTGCTTTCTCTTTGGCGACGGCTACGGCGAGGCTTTTTACAAACATCACGCCCTCTTGGAACTCGATCAAGGAAAGCCTTTGTTTTTCCGCCAAAACTTGGCATATTCCCAACTGATCAAACGAAATATGGTAGCCCTTGGCCAAATTGGCGTCAATGAGGAATTGGACTTGTGCTTGAGCATTTGGTGACGACAGGTCAATACCCTCAGTATTTTCCTCAAGCCACGCCCTAAACTTCTTTGATGTCATGTATGACGGATAGTATAGATACAGCCTCGTTCCATCCACCTCCCATGTGTACCTGATCGAAAACGGTGAGTGACGCCGACATTCTAATTTTGACAAATTGAAACTCTTATAGACCCTTATCTGGAGGAGCCTGCCGGCTTGCAGTTCTTCATCGGCTTGGGTGCTCAAGTGCCCCTGATCCATTATCCATTGCATTGTGAGCAGGAAAGCACGGTAATAGTTTCTACAGTCGACGTTTCTTCCCCGGACGATATAGCTCTCTGGACTGGACTCGCTTTCTGATGCGCCGGGCAGATTGCAGTACTTTGAAAGGGTCATATCATAGGCACAATCGGCTAGATCAATATCGGTCATGCTGTAACCTTCGGCACAAGCCGATCTGTCCCGCAACTTCATCAGAAACTGGTGAAGCAACAGCTGCGGTTCGTCCCCAAATCTAAACAGGGTGCGTGTCTCTAGGAAAACCCTGAGAGCTAGTTCGTCTGAATCTTCAACGATACGCCGCACTAGTTCGACCGTGGACTGTCTTTTCAGTACCTCCCGACGGTCGGGCTCCAACTGTTTCAGGCGAACCCTCCGAGTTGGGCCAGAAACCCGTGGCTTTCTATGAACATTTAACGTCATCTAGTTCCCGCTTCTCTCAGTATCGGTATGCTGGCTTCCATCTCATCTATTAAAACATCCATAAAACGAGAAATAGACTGGGCTTTATTGAAATGTCTTGCCACGAGAGCCTCATCAACCGCTTGAGTCATTTGATCGATCTGGTCCAGAGACTCTATTATCTTTCCCAATTGAACCGCTCCGGGGTGAAGTTGCAGTGCTTTCCGAAACCAGTTGAGTGCGAATCCCCAATGACCTGCTCTTAAGGCAACTTCACCCTTTTCCATGGCTTCGCGATATCGGCGAACTCGAGCTGCAAGCCTGGCCTGGGCCAAGTCCCCCGAAGGGTGACCGGGATAAATCCTGACGGCCTCTTCAACCATTGTTGTCAGTTCGCCCAGATCTCCGGTCTCGACATGCTGCAAAATATCCCGATAGAATTCTTCCGCCTGGCTAAATCTTGTGCCAATCTCTCCCCTGAGTCGCTTGGCCCCAGCATGGTCAGGATTCAAACGAAGCACCTCCTCTGCCAGCGTCGCAGCTTCGTTGAGCATGCCATCGGAAAGACACTGAGAAGCCCTGTTAAAACTTTCCTCCAATTCGTTCCCACTTCCGTTCATACCCGCCCCAGCCAAAACAGCTGGATTAGGCTCGGCAGAGGCTCCGTGCTCCATGTCTTCAAGGAGATCCCAGACGTGCTGGTATCGACTGGATGGATTCTTTTGAAGGCATCGAGCGACCACACGAGTCAGGTTCTCGCAATCAGCCGGCAGGTCAGGCGGCGGCGCTTTCAGATGCAGTCGTTGAAGCTGTTGACACGAGCCGTTGAAAGGCAGCCTGCACTTGGGGTGAAGCACTTCATATAGAACGATACCGAGTGAATATATGTCAGCCCTATGGTCCACATCGTCTGCGTCGTGAGCAGTGAAGTGTTCTGGACTCATGTAGGACGGTGTACTTTCCCTCGGTGAAGATTTCTCTGAGCAGAAATCATTTGGGTTTTGGGTAGGATAATCTTTCTTGGCCGCCCCGAAATCCGCAATCTTTAAAATGCTGTCATGAAGGAGCATGTTCTCTGGCTTAACATCAAGTAGGGCTATTTGAACGTCGTGAAAGGCTGCCACACCGTGACATGCCTGCTTGAAGTACCCAATCCCTGCATCGGTGCGAGCCTGCCAATCATTTGCATGTTCCGACAACCATCTCCTAAAAGTGCCGCCGTTAGCATACTCCATTGACAAAACCAGCAAGCCGGTTGCTCCCCACGGCACACAATGCAGCTCGTATAGCTGGATAACGTGGGAGAAGTCAGAGACGCTTCTATTGATCAGCATCTCGTGCTGAACTCTGGACCAAGCGGTGTCGTTGTTGCGGGCTTCGGCCTCAACGACTTTCAAGGCTACGTCCGTCGAACGAATCTTGTCTTCGGCCTCGTAAACAGTGCCGAAACGACCTTCGCCAAGATGCCCCTTTATCAGGAAGCGACTCATCAGTTTGGCACCCCTGGCAAGCCTCACCAGTGGGGCCCGATGCACAAACGGACCCGATAAGAAACAATTGTGGTCAGTGTTTTGTCTGAATCTCAAGCCGCAGTCCGGACACATATCGTCTTCAGGTGTTACGAGGCTATTACAGGTCAAACAGAACTTGAGCATTAACTTGCTCCTTGGTATGACGATCTCTCGGTTAGAAGTCTGCGGAGACAGTGCTGCAGTGTCTTGTGTATTCCTCCCAGATAAGAATTAGACAGTGTTCTATTCCTGATTTGGGTCAAGGCATTGTGTGCTTGGTCGTTTTGTGCTTCCAGATCCACAGCTTTCGACGCATCACGCCAGTCGAATAGAACCGTGAGGATTACGGTGGTCTTTGATGCTGTAGTCAGTACCTGCAAAGCAAGCTGGAGCCCTCTGATTGGGTTGGTGCGGCCCTCTCCGAAGGATACAAGGTCCATCTTTTGGACCTGCATCTCCGACAGCCACCACACTCTTTCGGCGCCTGCTGGAGGCAGACTTGTTTCCCCGGATTCCCGCCGGGCCTGCTCGTACTTCTCAGCAATTTCTGCTGCCTCCAGTTGAGTCGAGCCGCAGCCCTGCGGATGCCCCTTATTAATCACGTAGCGACCTATGAAGCCCCTGCCAATGGCAGTAGCCGATTGAATGATGTCCTCTATCGGCATGCCGGGGTTGATCACCCAGTGTCTATCGCGCAAGATCTTGGCCAAGTGAACGAGGTTTTCAGTTTGAGCGGTAAGTTGATAGTCAGGATCAAGTTTTTGAATCCGTGTGAGAATTTGTGCGGCTTCTGGGATCTGCCAGGCCTTTGCAAGCATGGCTGCATATCTTTCCATTGATGCACAAGCATTTGGATCATCAGTCGGCAGTATGCGTATCAAAGAGGAATAAAGTGTCAGTGCCTGAACGATGTTTCCTCTCTGATAGGCTTGATCAGCGCGAAGAGCCAAAGACACGTGTTCGCAGTTCAAATCGATCAACCGGGCGTGCAGTTCCTCGGTGTTATCAGCATCTGCCTGAGCGCTGTGTTCCCCGATCTTCGTTACTATTCGCTGCACTTCCTCCCTTCTCTGTTGAGCGTAAACTATCTGTACCCTATCTGCCCGTGGACAACAGACAGCACGATAGTCTTGCCCAGCATGTTGGCGGGCAAGCCTTAGCTTTCCTGCCTGGAGCGTCCAAGCGCTGGCAGCACCCCGCGCCTCAATCAGCAGTATCTCAGCGGGCGGGCATCCTCCGACTCCAGCAGAAATCACTCCTGTAGGTGCGCGAAGACTGTACGTAGGATCCTCCAGCCCCCCATCCCACGTTTTTAGCTGAGACTCCTTGAAGCCGACCGTGAAGAGTTTTTTTCCCAATACTGAAATTGCATAAAAATCGCCTTGGTGTGCAGACGTTTCAACAACGGCTCGCTTTTCCAGATCGTACAATGTCAAACGTCCTCCAGCACCAGGGCAGGCCAGGGCATGCTCGCAGGGCCAATAGACCATGCGTACCAGGCCACTCATAGAAGGGGGGGGTGCTATCTTAACCATATGAACTAGGCACAACTCCGGTGGGTGCCAGAAGAGAAGATGACCCGTTGAAGTAATCCCCACTAACAGCCCGTCCGGCAACCTCAGTAAGCTGCACACGACACCATCAATAACTTCAAATAGCCGAGGAGGTGACTGTTCCTGAGAGTTCCAAACACAGCACCTCCCAAGTGCATCACTCACAGCCAGAAGTGTCCTGTTCAGCCAGCAGACTGACAGCACTGGTCCTCCTTGGACCAGCTCCTTCGGCCTGATAGCTCCGTCAGGCCCGCAGTCGTTCAAGTCGTCAATCAAGTAGACCAACCCCCCCTTGGTTCCTACAGCAGCTGACGTGCCATCCAGATCTATGTCGATGGCGTATGCACTATGTCCGGGTGGCAGTTTAATTAGCTGCTGAACGTCGCCTGAACTGACATGAAGACTTACAAGCAGTGGATCCTTACCTCCGACTCCAAGTAGTAGTCTATCTAATAGCCAGATTCCGCTTGGTGTATCCTCTTGGTCTGTCGTCGAACAGGCTTCCACCTTAAACGTCCTTTCGACTGAAATGATCCAGCGACAACAGGCTATTGACCTCGGTCGCCAACGATGGTCCAAGTGATCCCTTGGCGTGTGAAGCGGGTGCAATTCTTGCTGGCGCTGAACCATGAAACTTTTTTTGGGGTTTACCTGCCGGCCACTTATTGGCACAGGCCTTCTGGAGTGCCTTCTGAGCTTGGGATCGCAGATCAATCAGTCTCTGCCGAACCTGCATGTATTTTTTGTGCTGAAAACGGTAATTTTCCTGTGCGCTGTGGTACTTCCCTTGTGCTTTATCCAGATGAAGGGAAGCGGCGTCGCTGCGAACCTGAGCGAGATTACGTTTGCATCTGAGTATCTCTCGGTCTACCGCGCGCAGGTATCCTGGCATCTTATCGAGCACTTCACGGACCTTTTCTGCAGCCTCTTCTTTGGCGGCATAAAGGTCTTCTGCAAACGGACATTCAGAACGACCCTTTTCATCGACCTTAGGCAACACCCTAACTTTTTGGGCTAGTTGGGCCAGCACTTTGTCCGTATGGGTCATGAAGGGGCCCACATCTTCAAAGGAAAGGTCGTGGTCTTTCCCAGAGCTATTCTGGTTCCTGTATTTAATTGATGGCACGCTAGCGTTTCCTTCTTCCCTTCTGAACCCGGCCTTTAAGCCTTTCCTGGATCGCATCACTTCGTTCCCTTGCTGCACGAGCCCGTTCAATCTGCGCAGCAAGAAAATTGACATCGCTCAAAACCGCCTCCTTGGCTTTTTTCAACTTATCTCCAACCTCATTTCTATTGATGCTGGCGGTCACATCAGTCACCTTTTTCAGATCAGACTCTGACGCCCCTTTTCGGTCATCAAGCTCTGCCCCGAACTCCCGATTGTGAGTCTGGATGCGTTCCAAGGCGCCGTCTTCTTTATCGAACGCATCTGTTGCAACATCCTCTGCGCCTTCAATAGATTCTTCTGCTTCTCTGGAGCCCTCTGCGGTTCCGCGAAAATCGAGTCTTTCCAAGGTTCTTCTAACCGTTTCAACATCTGATGCTATCTTGTCCAGATCAGTCTCTTTGGCCTCCATCTTCCTCTTGTCACATTCAAGTCTCTCATTGACATCGCGTCTTGAAGGAATATCTCTCCGTTTTGCCATAACCACATCCTCCTAAAGCATGCTCGTCTCTAAACGGCGAAGAAATGTGCCGAGTATACCGAGAACCTCTTGTATGTCTTTCTTGACAAAGGACTCAAAACGGTCAACCAAGTGCTCACGCATCTCTCGGACCGTTGGAGCCTGGCGCTCACACAAGCCCGCGGGGACGAGGTATTTCTTGTATGAGCGCCTCAAGAAGGACCGGTAGGAAAATAACAGGCGCCTTCTCAAACCGTGTGTCTCGTGTTTCAGCTGTTCCATTACGGTGGGATTCTTATCCCCGGCGGTTTGTGCTAACAGTGCAGGAAAACGGGCCAGCAGGATCGCCAGGTCCTTGGCAATCTCGAATCGCTGGTCGTCGAAGTGATCCATGTCCTCTCGAAGCTGCGTCAGCTCGGAGATCAATCTCTCAGACTCGGCTTGACAGAACCACGCGTCATCCTGAACATACGGAAGGATGTTCTCGTTCATGGTGTCAGTCGTGAAGTCAAATTGCTCATAGAGGTTCACCGTCCGGATCCTCCGTGGCCTATGGTAGCCCTCAGTGAAGATGAATGCTTCGCCAACGTTCAGACGTGCCATCTCTTCCATCTCGAGTTCGTTCAACAGCATGGAAGCACCCAGCTCCTCACGGTCCTCTTTTGCCACCTGGCGAAAGGCGATCTTTGTCGTTGTGTTCTTGATAACCTCTGGAGCAACTGCTGACGGAAGTGTGTCCACAATGACAATCCCAA
The DNA here is from genome assembly GCA_034189385.1 of Thermodesulfobacteriota bacterium. Lineage (GTDB taxonomy): Bacteria > Desulfobacterota > Desulfobacteria > Desulfobacterales. The sequence continues at coordinate 10,421 of JAXHVD010000018.1, read as the reverse complement.
CGCCAAGGGCTCGGAGTTCGGCAAGCATGCGACAGACATACTCTGAAGCGAATGCTCTCGGATCAGCAACGTCAGGCGACACCGCGGCCTGGCTGGTTCGGCCTACAATGTTGTGAGCTTCTTCGATAATGATTACGTAGCGTGGCTCATTATCCGCCTTCGGAACAGTTCTTAAGTATTCCCGGATGCCTGTCAGTAGAAAGAAAGTCAACAAGCAGCTCCACTCGGGATGGAGCCGATCAAGTTCTACTATAGCCGGAACTTTCATTAAGTGGTCAATGGAGGGGATGCTCTTGCGGCATTGAAAGATCTTACCAACGTTGCCGTGCGTGAGAATGCCTATTCTCACCTCTAATGCTGCTCTGATGTCCGAGCTCGTCTCCGGTGAGTATGCCTTTTCCGCCAATACCTTTTCGGTGGAAGCAACTAGGTCAGCGATGATTGGAGGATTGTCCGGATCAGGGTATTCCTCATAGACACGCTCAAGCGCCTCTCTGAGTAGCGCTGGTAACGGTCCCGAGACAGGCATGGCTGCCAGGAAACAGGCCAGAGTATTTTCGATGTGTTCTTCGAGTGACATGCCTGGTTGGGGTGACAGTCTATTCAGACGGAATGGGGAAATACGTTCGTCGCCCGGCGTGTACAGTTCAAGCGCCTTGGCGAGACCTCGCGCATTTTTGTCCTCCTCATTTCGAAGTGTCTTCAGTATCCTGTATTCGGTCTTAACTGGCTCTATGATTAGAAATGGAATATTGTTTTTGAAGAGCTGAAGTGCGATGTTCCAAATGTTTGTGGTCTTGCCGAACCCGGAGGCGCCAGTGCCTGTCATATGCTTGCACATGCCCCGGGTACGTGGCCCCCTGCCAACGTGGGAGCCCTCCTGATCGAAACCCGCCACAAGTAGGTCTGAGACTTCTTCATATGGTGGATCGGTGTTTTTTCGAATGCAGCTGGGCGACTCGCTAGCGGCCACAGGCAGGCGGAAGGCGCCCGCAAGCTCATCCACGGTGGCAGTATGGCTGAGGCGGGCAAGTTCCAAGTAGGGTGCGACATCTCTTCCCGGAAAGATGAACTCATGAATGGAGGACCATGAAACGCGGGTCACCTTCAGACTTTGAATGGCCTCATCGAACAACTGAGCATCCTTGCCGAATGCTAGTAGTCTATAGCTCCCATTTTGAAAGGCTGACTCCGCCACCACTGATCCTATCAGGTGCGCAACAGCGGCAGTCTCTGCCAGCACCATAATGTGAAACAGCAGGTGAGGTTGACGAAGGCTCTCATGGAAGTGTTGCTGACAGCGAAGGATGTCGTCGGCCAGAGGGTCCCGGTAACGCAGCGGCTTGAGACCTTGATTCCCCATAGTGGCCCAGTCTTGACCGCTCATAAAATAGTCGGTCATCTCGAAACTTTCATCCTCATCGACATCCCACACCCTGTTTATGGACTGCAGTCGGGACAGGTATCGGGTATGTGCTTTTAGTTCTGGTGACATATCTGTTGGTTCCACGCACACATCTATAATAGCATTCGACTTCACGCCTCCGAGCGTTCGATCAAGGTCTGAATAATCGTTGTGGGCGTTGGGCTCCAACAAGCGCACCGTATAGTAATAAGATGGAATTCTATTGTTGAATTCAGACGTGTGAAGCGGGTCGACGGCGTCCTCGCGCCGGCAAAGTCTGCAGCCTGCCTGCAGACTTTTAGACGGCGCCCGCAATTCCTCCGTCGGCTGAAGACGGTAGTACTTAGTCAACGGTCCGTTCTCAAACAGCACTCTCAGGCAATCACCGATCGTCTCATTTTGAGCTCGACAAATCACGTAGATTGCCAGACGGCTCTGTGCCTCCGCTAGTGTTGGTCTTGGAGTGAACACGAACCTGATCGCCACCGACGTGGAACCGGCAGGAAGGTTGACAACCGCGCGGAGTAGCTGCTCGATATCAGAACAAGCACAGGACAAGACGTCTCCTCTTGCCATCGCCTGATATTGGGGATACCTTGGATCTGGCAGTTCTGAGACCTGGTATGTTAGAACCTGCTCCGTCATCTCTTCCTTGCTAACGGTCCAGGGTTACCGTGATCAGTCATACGCGATAAGGGGCTCCGCATCCCTTTGCTTCGCCAGCCACTCCTCGAAATTGCCGCAGACCGGGCAGGCTGGATGTCGTTTCACATCAACCCCATACCACCGAAGAATATGCATGCCACCCACGTTGAATTCCAAAGGTTGGAGTCCCTCGTACTGGGTTCCGAGTTCACGTCTGTTGAGCCACAGATACCAGGACGCCTTTAGGTCGTCGTCAAGGGACCGGAGGGTGGTTTCTGTACCTTTTAGCAGTTCCTGGATCACGAGCTTGACCACCATGATGCTGATGGGTGCGATATCTGTCGAAAGACCCGGTTCTACCGGAACGGGTCGATCGGTATAGGCGAGGCCATCTGCCTGTTCCTGGCTGGATATTTCTTCGTCCCCCGCATGATCCGGCAACAGCATGAGGAAACACTGATAACATGGTGACTCATAAGGTCTGAGCAGAAGAACTTGCCCTCCGTAGGCCCGTCTGAAAGCCCCGCCAAAGACACAAGGCTTTTTCTCCTCCACGCACAACCTGTTGATGACAAGCTTCGACTGACGCTCGTCCGTGGCGCAGACGATGATGTCGGCTTTCCTCACCAGATCTCTGACCGCTTCAGCATTCTTCCAGCTGACTTTCTCTTCCCATGTTTCCACTGTCGCGTAAGGATTCTTCTCTCGTATCAAATCGGCCATAACCTTGGTCTTATAACGTCCGACGTGTGACAAACCTGCCACGTGCCTGACCACGTTGCCGACCTCGAGACGATCATCATCCACCAAATTGAAGTTCATGACTCCTGATTTCGCCAGCTCCAGGGCTACCAAAGAGCCACCTGACCCTTGGCCAAACACAAGCACCATTTTGTCGGAAAAAATGGGAGTCTCAAGCAGGCCGCGAAACCTGGAGAAGAGCTCAGCTCTGACAGGAACAATCTGAACTGGTACCCGCTTCCATCCTGTCTTGTCACGCACGTGGCCAGTAGCCTTTATCGGCAGTGAAGTTGTTTCCTTTTCGGACGTACTTCCTGCCCTGTGCACGACAACCCTTACCTCGTCGTCGGGTTTTCCGGTGCCCTGGATCGAGATGTCTTCGTCATCACTGGCTGCACAAATACTACCGGGAACTGCGCGGCTGTTTCTCGCATCAGGAAGCAGGGTATACACGAGTTCCTCGTGCCAGCATGCGAAGTAGGCATCCTTGCATTCTCGGTTTCCCCGAAGCCCCTGCAACATTTCGCCGAAAAGTACGATCACAATGGATCCTTCGCTTTCTTAGAACAAATCCGCATCAGAGGGCGTTATAGATGTGGCCCAGTCTGGGTCATGAAAGCGAGAGACCGGGCGCACCGTTTTGTTGTCGCGGTCATAAACTAGCTTGTGACCAATATCATCCCCCCTTGCCATGTCTTCCATAATTCGTCGAATTCTGTCCTCCTCTCTGCTCATCGTTGACTCCTTTTCCATTCGGATAGGGTATCGGCAATACTCCTACCGCCTCGTAAGTGGACCTCGTACGCCTCAAGCCAGAGTAGGCCTTTGGCGAAGACGCCTACGCAGGTTCTGGATGCGTCCCAGAGTTCAGGTTTGAAATGGCAGATCTGGACACACCCTCCGGGTCCGTTTCCCAAGGTGTGAAAACCGTGAGAAACTCCCTCCGTGTTCACCAAGCGCCGAAAGCCGTGCTGCCACAGTTCTGTTGGATAAATCACATACAACCTCGGCATTTCATTCGGGTATCGCATGGGTATGACAAGCTTGAATTCATAGCTCCTTCCCCCGATTGTGGTTTTTTGCCAGCCCCTGAAGTAGTGGGCACCGCTTCTTGTTTGAAACAGCCGGAACTGGGGCATCTCTTCAGCCATGATCGCCGCCTCCGTCCTGAGTCTCTTTTTGTAGCTTAGGGCTGACAATCCTGTATCTCCTCACAGGTCTGACGTGAAAGCCGCTGTTTCCATTGCCTAGGCAGCTTTCTCTTTACTCTTTTCAGCTGAAGGCGGCGAAACCTGTGACGATTATCCTCAAAATTGCTGCCTTGTTCGTTTTGGCGACTGTTGAGGCGCACATAGTCCACAGCCCGGGTGTAAATAGCACTTAGGCTTACACGAGAGGCCTGTCCCAATACATCCTTTGTTAGCTCTACAGGTTTGTTCGCCGTCAAAACCGAGGTGGCGTAGACTGCTTTTGCTTCGTATGGTGGGGCGTTGCTGCACGAAACCATGACTCTGCCACCTTGTACCGGCAAAGGAAGTGAGAAAATGACGAATCCTGACTTGAACGCAACTCCGGCCCGTTCTCTCACCTGGATGGGAAGTTCAAGGTACTGGGTTGCCAAGGATGCAGGCAACTCGGAGGGGGTGCCCACCAACCCGTCCTGCCGGAAGTGGTCCAGTACAATGCGCGACATGGGAAATGACTTTTCCTTAGCCAGTTCAGGTAATTCTGGGAACGTTTTTACAATGGCCTCCCTGAAAGGGCTCATACCAGGGATTACTCGAATTGGGCACCGCATGGGTTTGCCTTTGGCGGCATTTAAATATAGAAAGGCGTGGATCTGCACGGCTGCAGGGTCGTATGCATTGGGGGCAGGAGGGAGAGGCCGTCTTTTGACTAGACGTACAAAAGTGTTTTGCTTAACAGCTCTGTTGTCTGTCTCAGCAGCCGGCTCCTGGCGGAACGGTGCGCTTCCCCGGGAAAGCGGCGGCCCATGGTAGCCGTTTTCAAAGGTCAGCACTATCTGGCTCTGTATGCGGTATCCGTTCCTTAAAGCTATGGAGTGTGTGCTCCGAACATCTCCGTCCGAAGGACCCCTGATACCAAGATAATGATGGCAGTGCCAACTGCCGGAGTATTGCAGGCCAAAATCGTTTTCAAGCAACGGATTTACCTTCCGAAAGAATTCAAGGTCTTGTCGGAAGTGCGCCCACTCGTGCACAGCATTCGGACCAGGGGGGGTCACCAGCATGATTACTGGGTATCCAGCTTGGCTCAATAGGGCATATGTCTCGCCTCCGGTCTCAACTTGGCCACACTCAACGGCAAGTCCGGCCATAACCTCAATTTCAGACGAAAATATCGATAGGTACGGTAGCTTATCTAATCTCTGGATCTGGGAGTCCATGAGTTTCCCCCCTGAGCACTATCGATAACGATAGTGCTCAATTCTTGGGTTTTACCTGAGATCTCAAGCTGTCCGTCGTTTGTCGAGAACAGACCATGAGGCAGAGGCTCGAAGGCCGAATCCGGATTCTCGATTCATCCTTCATACTCTGCCTCAAGTGTCTTGTCAATATATTTTTTACGGGGTTTAAATATTTTTTGCAGTTGCTAAAATGTCGTGTTCTGCCAAATAGTTATGGTTTATTTGGGTTTGTTGGTGACGGGCTGTTCAATCGCCTTAGTCCGGCACTTGGGGACTTCGACCACAGATCGCCAAATCTTTGGTACCATTTAGGTGCTCTATGAAAACCACAAGTTTTTTATAGCTTTATGATCTTCAGGGCCCCAGGATGGCGGCCTACCAGAACAAGCTCTGGAACAATTACAAGTCGGATGGCGAGAGAAGAATCGGGACCTATTTACAGGACCGAGGAATAGACTTCACCTATGAAAGGCCAGTGCTAGTGGTTGACAGCGGGAAGCAGCGAATTTGGTATCCTGACTTCAGCCTCAACGATTATCATATTCTCATCGAATACCTTGGTATGAACGGAAACGAGAAGAATGCACGCCTCAACGAGTACAAGCGGATTGTTTACCGGGAGAACAAATATGATCTGATTGAAATCTATCCGTCGGATTTCAATAGAGACTGGAAGCGGATTATTGACAGGGGGATCTATGTGACCCTAGAAGGGCGTCTGAAGAACTACTTGTCAAGGTCTGGGCATGGATCAGCTTCACCCAGATCCAAGACACAGTATGGCCAAGCGTCGTTCAGATTCTACCGGTGAGGTGCCCAACTTTCGTGAGGATAGGGGAAGTATATCTAGTAATAGCTCGTGGGGTCAATATGTTAGATCATATAGCATTATGTACACTCGGCCCCTTGAAATGCAGGGTAGCGATGGCATAGCATAATCGCCAATCGGCATGATCAAACAACCGCTTTATATATGCAGAGGAGACCTCGCACTTCAGAGAGTCTTGGGAATTGAGGACAGTCGGGCAAAATCTACAAAGTGTTCAAAATAGAGATCGATAGACAATATTGAGCTTTCTGGGATGTTCAGACCGCTTTTGATATCTAGGCGTTTCGACTGAATCAGCATCCTCAAAAGATGTCATGCATCAACGTGATCTGATAGGCACGGCGTCTTTCGCCGACTAACCTCAATAGTTGTAGAATCCACCACATTGGTGGCACCATGGTGCTTTCAATGCGGAGCCCCTCATCCCTGCTGCCTCGGCTGAATCATAAAAACCCGGGCTAACGCCCTCAATTCCCGACGCGTCGGTACTGCACAGTGACTAATGTCACTTATCTATGGTTTACGACACTAGGGCCAAGACTCAATCTGGATTCAACGAGGCATACCGGAGGCGATAAATTCCTTCGTATGTGAGAGAAAAGGGCGGATGAATCTTGAAACGTTTGGACATTACATCGATGGCTGTCTTGTGGAATAGAAACGTACCAGGCTGGAGCCACGTGATCAGGGCATCTATTTTGCATAAAAGCGCCTTTTGTACTAAGGGGTCTTTTTCGTCTAGGGCTTTGTCGACAAGGGAAGTGACCTTGGGATATTGAAAACAGCCAACCTCAGCTGCCGTTATGCCATCAGAGGACCATTGCTCCTTCAGGCACTCGGGAGCGCTAAAGGCGCCTTTAACCTCCGTAACCACTGCTTGAAACTCATCATTGCGAAAGTATCTCCTAGTGATTTCACCATATGGAACCCCCCGTTTCCGATTTTGTGTCCCAAAAGTGGGATTGAATTACACTACATGGTATGATGAGCTGGGCTGGGGAACGGAGGGAGCCCATAGGGCGACCGGAGTTCCCCAGCAGGCAGCAGAGAAAGGAAGATACCATGAGTGTGACCGACAAGAATCAGCCTGTTGAAGATTCATCGCCTTCCGGAAAAAAGAAGCGCCGTTATCTGTCCGCTGAAAAAAAGTATCAGCTCTTCCTTGAGACCCAGAGATCAGAGACCCCTGTTGGAGAGGTGTTGCGCCGCGAGGGTCTATACTCGAGCGACCTGGCAAGGATCCAGCGTATGGTAAAGGAAGGCGCCCTGGACCGCCTGGCAGCGCGGCCCGGTCCTGCCAAAAAGACAGTTTGCCAGCAAGATTACGATGCCCTGAAGCAGGATCTCCAAGAAAAAGAACGTGTGATAGCTGAGATGGCCGTGGAATTGGCGATTCTTCGAAAAAAAACCAATGGGGGTTCGTGGGAAAGATAGAGGGCACATGGATTGAAGAAGAGCACAAAGTTGCCATGCTGATGACTATCGAAAACGCTAAAGCCAAGGGGATCTCCAAGAGCCGCGCTTGTGCCATGTGGATGGTCAGCCGCAGACGGGTGAGCAGATGGTGGCGTCTATGGAGACAGGGACAGCGCCTGGTTAACGGTAAGCCCGGCCCCAAAGCCCCTGTCCACAGCCTTCTGCCCCAGGAACGCAGGACCGTGGTAGCCATGGCCACCGAGCAAGCATACGCAGACCTTTCACACCGTATCCTAGCTGTTACGGCATGGGATCTAGACATGTTCTTTGTCTCTTTTTCTTCCGTGTACCGCATTCTATGTTCCGAAGGGTTGATGAGCCTTAGGGGGCCCTGCCGTCATCACAATGGGCGGTCCTTGCCCCCGGTCCGAAAGGAGATTACCGGGCCGAACCAGCGCTGGTGTTGGGATATCAGTTACCTGCCCACCTACGAGAGGGGTGTGTTTTTGTATCTGTATTTGCTGCTCGATGAGTTCTCCCGAAAAGCCATCTACTGGCTGATCAGCTGGCATCAAAGGGCTGAACAGGCGGAAGAACTTCTTGAAAACGGCCTACTTTCAGAAAACATTCTTGCTTTGCCTGAATCCCAACGGCCAGAGATTGTCAATGACCGGGGTCGGCAGATGAAGGCCAGTTCGATAAAGACCATGTTCGAGCTGCACGGCATGCCTCAGCTCTTTGCTCGGCCGCGAACCCCCAATGATAATCCCTTTGTGGAATCAGCATTTGGTACCGCAAAAACCGCCCCCGCCTACCCAGGACGATTCCTTGACCGGCGAGACGCTGTGGGGTACTTCAATGAATATTTTCGATGGTACAACACCGAGCACTTGCACTCCGGCATCGATTATGTCACCCCTGAGCAATGTCATCGTGGGCTCAGAGATCAGATTGTGGCCGAACGCAAGGCTAAGCTCGACAAACAACGAAAGTGGCGAAAGCACGTGAACCGCCACGGCCGAGATCCGTCGCAGGATCCCTGCCAGGGGTTCACCACATCATTAACCCCATGCCTTGTAGTGTAATAGATCCGCTGTTCGGGTCATTGATTCAGAAACGCGCCGGGAAGCACCCGCAAGCCTACCTTTATACCAAGATCGTTTAAGCAAAGCCTTATGTACCGTGCCACTTGCTTTTGAACCTGGCTTTCTTCAAAGACAAGGAGGGTGAATGCAAAAGGCTCTCCGTTCTTAACAAGCTGGTGGCCTCTCTTGTCGTAAGACCAACCCGCCGCTTCAAGAAGCTTCAATCCCCTTTTCGGGTCATAGGGTAAAGGCTTGACTTCAGGGTTGTGAAATGGCGAATTCACACCCATGGGGCCAACTGCAACGACTCCAAAGCCCCCCAGGATTTTTTCTACGATATATTCCCTGTCAATGGCATGAGCGAGGGCCTGCCGAACTCTTATATCGGAAAAAAGAGAATCGGCTGTGTTGTAGAGAAGGATACTGTAACACCTCAGCGTGTAGAGATCGAAATAAAACCTCTTTTCGTACTGCTTTATTATCTCATAATTTTTTGGGGAGATCTCCTGGCCTAAGTCGGTCTCGCCTGAAAGGAGCCGTGTCCATGTTTTCTCCTTATCCGGCACAAAATGGAAGACAACCCTATCCACTGTGGGGCGACCTTGAAAGTAGTCCGCATTGGCCACAAGGCCGACTTCCTTCTCCCCTTTTCTGTATTCAAACCGGAAGGGGCCTGAACCCACGGGATGGTTGTAGTAGTCGGTTTCGCCGCCACCCGGTCTCGGAACGATGTCTGTGGTCCATATCTTCTCGGGAAACCGGCTGTCGTTTTTCTTAAGACGTATGCTGATTGCCTCCCGAGACAAAAGGGAGATATGGTCGATGAGACCGTAAATCGCAAAGTGTTTTTCCTTGAGTTGCTCCTTGAGCGAATATTTCACATCCGCAGCGGTGACAGGCGCTTTGTCATGGAACAGGGCTTCTTCTTGAAGAGAGATGGTCCACGTGAAGTTCTTTTCATCATAGCTCCATTTTCGTGCAAGAACCGGTTCAAGTTTTCCCTGTGCGTTTGGAACAAAAAGATAGTCATAAAGGAGTGGAAAGATGTTAGTTGAACCTGAGGCATAGACCTGTATTGGATTGAGCGAAGTAAAGGGGGCGTTCACATCATAATGAAGTGTATTCTCGCTCGAAGGTCTCTCCGTTGCAGTGGGAACACCCGGTTCTTTACAGGAGAGAATAGAAGCGCCGAGAAAAACGGCGATTACGACCGAGATAAGTGATTTGGGCATCTATGACAGAAACACCTCATAGCCTCTGCATATGGACTGCTTTGGCTTTTCCAATATCACAACGGACGTCACGTATAATGCCAGTGATGATTTCTTGCCAAGAGCACAGCGAAAACGGTTCATCAAAAATGAAAGATCTTCGACGATTATGGCAGCCCTGGACAGAACACAGGTTTGCCTGCCAGATGGCACCTCGGAAACGGGGCAGCCCGATGTGTGATTGCCTATCAGGTCTAGGTGTGATCAAGCAAATGATTTTATTGTAGATTTGTACACAATAGTGTAAGCTTTGTCAAGGTATTGGCCCACATCTTATCAACCCAAGAATGAGGAGGTGCACCATGAAAGTGTCACAGGCCGTCAACTATTGTCTGGAGTACCACGGGACGCATTCCAAAAAAAAATACGAACCGCGCCATGGAATTCGTCCTATCGAAGTTTACCAGCCGGTTCAGAGAGCGGGACCTCAGTTCCATAACCCCAGATGAGGTCCTATCATTTCTGAACACAGTCACTAACGGGACCAAACAATCAACCAAAAGAACCCGCTATTGCTGCCTCGGGTCTTTTTTCAACCTCATCAAGAACACCGTAGAGCCCAAGCTTGAAAATCCCTGCAGCACCCCTATGCTCAGGAAGT